>JAYRZB010000005.1:0-315359 GCA_041916675.1 Devosia sp.
AAGGCCCGCCAACGCTCCATCGACGGTCTCCTCGGCGAAATCCCTTCACCCATCAAACCTCCATCAGGTTGCACTTTCCGCACACGCTGCAAGTTCGCTGAAAATCAGTGTGCGGCGCAAAGGCCGGTTATCGAACATCCATCTGCCGGGCGGGATGTGGCGTGCCACCGATGGCGCGAGCTTGATCTGCCGGCTGGCGCCTAGCTGTTATTTGGGAGCGGCGGTTTTCTTGCGCCGCTCCTGCCCGCCAATGGGTGCGCGTCGGCGGCGGCGGTCCGGCCCGGCATAGATTTCGGCCTCAATAAAGGGCCGGGGATTGGCAAAAGCAGCCTCAATCCGCGACTTCAGGATACTGGCGCTGAGCGGCTTGCGCAGAAACTCAGTCACACCGGCATCGCGCGCTTCCTCGATGCGCCGCAGTTCGGCAACCGCAAAAGTCATGATCACCGCCGTCTGCCGGTTCGGCGCATCTTCGGTGGCGCGCAGCTGGCGCGTGAGTGTCACACCATCAATCGGAGCGAGCCCTTCCTCGAGCACGATGATATCAAACGCCTTTCGGCCCAGGGCCAGAAGCGTATTGGTGCTGTCATTGAACTCAACAATGTCCTGCACACCCAGACCGCGCAGCATGGAGGCAATCAGTGTGGTCATGAAGCTCGATGGGTCAGCTATAAGCACCGAGTACCGGGCAAATGTCTGGCGATCCATGGCAATCCCGTGTCCATCCGCTCAATCCGGTCTAGCACGGTCCCGTAAACCCGAGGTGAATCCGTCATTTTACATCTAGCGGGAACCGGTGCGCGAAACCCCCGGAAAACCTTGCTCTACGTGCGTTGACATGCCGGTGTTTTCCCACTAGTTTCCGGCCGAATTCAAAGGGCGCGTGGCGCCTCTTTTTTGTTGCATTCGAGGTTCCACGATGAAAGTCGCCAATTCGCTCAAGTCGTTGCTGGGTCGTCACCGCGCCAACAAGCTGGTGCGCCGCCGTGGCCGCGTCTATATCATCAACAAGGTCGACAAGCGCTTCAAAGCCCGCCAGGGCTGATCGCTCCGGTTCGTCGAACCGGGTTTGACTTTGAAAGGCCCGCCTTGTCGGCGGGCTTTTGTTTTGCGCCGGATTCTTGCCCAAGGGCTTGAAAATTCTTATTGATGGCGGCATGCCACAATCGCGTACTATTACCCTGCATATCGAACAGCCGGTGGAGAAGGTCTATGCCTTCTGCGCCGAGCCAGCCAATTTTCCCAAATGGGCCGTGCTCGCCAGCCCTCGATTTGAGCATCAGCACGGCCTGGTCTGGCTGGCCGACACGGTGATGGGCGAACGCCTGATCGAGTTTGTGCCCCACAACCGATTTGGCGTGCTCGACCACGCAATCTACAAGCCAGGCGAAGTGCCCATGTTCATGCCCTTGCGGGTGGTGGCCAATGGAGACGGAACGGACCTGATCTATACCTTTTTCAAGCGCCCCGGGATGAGCGACGAACAGCTCGCTTCCACCATGGAGTGGATAGAGTCTGATCTTTGGGGCCTGAAGAGCCTGCTCGAGGCGCTATAAAAAGCCCCGCACCTCGGAGAGGAGCGGGGCTTGATGCTTGAAGCCGAAAAACCAGATCAGGAGGAGCCAGCGCCATCCTGCCGAACAAACGCAATGCGCAGCATGTTGGTGGCGCCGGGGGTGCCGAGCGGAATACCGGCGGTAATCGCAATGCGGTCTCCCGGACGCGCCAGGCCCTCTTGATAGGCAATGATGCAGGCCCGATCCACCATGTCTTCGAGGCTGACTGCATCCTGTGTTTCCACGCAGTGCACGCCCCAGACGATGGAGAGCCGACGGATGGTGCGCTGGTTCGGCGACAGGGCCAAGATCGGTTTGGACGGCCGCTCGCGTGCGGCGCGGATGGCCGTCGATCCCGAGGAGGTGAAGGTCACGATGGCGGCAAGGTCGAGCGTTTCGGCCACCTGGCGCGTGGCTGCAGAAATGGCATCGGCCGCCGTTGCTTCCGGTTCGGTGGCCTGGGCGCGGATGATGCCGCGATAATTAACGTCGTTCTCCACCGCCACGGCCACCTTGTTCATGGTGGCCACCGCCTCGACCGGATACTGGCCCGAGGCGCTTTCCGCCGACAGCATGATGGCGTCGGCACCTTCGAACACGGCGATCGAAACGTCGGAGACTTCAGCGCGGGTGGGCACCGGCGATGAAATCATTGATTCCAGCATCTGGGTGGCGACCACCACCGGTTTGCCGAACCGGCGCGCGATACGGATCATGCGCTTCTGCAGTCCCGGAACGGTTTCGAGCGGCAATTCAACGCCGAGGTCGCCACGGGCGATCATGAAGGCATCGCAGAGCTTGATGATCTCTTCGAGCCGCTCGATGGCCTGCGGCTTCTCGATCTTGGCCATCACCCCGGCCCGGCCCTGCACGATCTTGCGGACGTCGATGATGTCTTCAGGGCGCTGCACAAAGGACAGCGCAATCCAGTCAGCATCGCATTCAAGCGCCTTGAGCAGGTCGGCGTGGTCTTTCTCGGTGAGCGCGCCCATGGGCAGCAGGGTATCGGGCAGGCTGACACCCTTTTTGTCCGAAAGCTTGCCGGAATGGACAACAGTGGTCTCGATCATGCCGCCGCCAACGCGGGTGGCACGCAGTTCGAGTTTGCCATCATCGAGCAGCAACCGGTCGCCAACCCCGACCGCCTCGAGAATTTCGGGGTGGGGCAGGTATACGCGCCTGGAATTGCCCAGCGTTTCGTTGCCGTCGAGGGTAAAGCTCTCGCCCGCTGTCAGCTGGACAGAACCGCCCTCGAACTTGCCCACGCGCAGCTTCGGGCCCTGAAGGTCAACCAGAATGCCCAGCGGGTGGTGCAGGATCTTTTCAACCACGCGGATGCGTTCGACGGTCTGGGCCAGAAGCTCGTGGCTGGCGTGGCTCATGTTGATGCGGAACACGTCCGCGCCGGCGCGCGCCAGGTCCTCGATGGTCTTGACGTCCTGTGAAGCCGGACCAAGGGTGGCTAGGATCTTTACGCGTCTCATCCGTCTCATGGGGGCAAATGCTCTCAGTTCGGCGCCGGGGCGGGGGCTGCCTCGGCAGGGTTGGGTGTAGCTTCAGGGGCATCGCCCGGCGGCTGGTTGTTCTGTTGTGGCGCCTCAACATCGTCCAGAGGCACCGAATCATCTCCGGCCGCACCGGCTTCGGGCGGCGTCACGCTTGGGTCGGTCAATTGCAGCGTCCAGTCGGGCTGGTTCTGCGTGTCCACTTCAAAAAATCCGGTACGCTCGTAGCCGCGCGCCAGGCAATCTTCAACGCCGAAAATGGTGAAGGTCTCGTCGCGGGTGCACATAAATACCGTGCCGTCCCATGCGCCGCCGCCGATATCGTCTGCCACATAGAGGTAGAAGAAGCGTGAGTCGAGCTTGCCCTGGTAAACCGTTGCGCATTGCGTGGCCTGGGCCACCCACCAGCCTTCGGATTGCCAGCCGCGCTCGGCCCGATAGCCAAGCGCGATTGAAACTGGATTGCTGGTCTCGTTGCAGACGCGCAGGTCAGCCCGCGCTGGCGCAATCGATACAAGCATGCTGGAAAACAGCACACCGACCAGGACGGTACCGAGGCGGAGTTTGTTCAAATTTGTGCCGGAAACCATGACAGTGAAGTCCTGTTTGTGCGCAAGGGGGCATAGCGTGTCAACCGCTAAAGCAGCCTTTTGGCGGAAATGCGGGGCCATTGATCTCCGGCGGGTGGGCATGCGTGTGGATTGATGTGGTTTAGGCTTGAACGCGACGCTGCGCTCATGTTGAACCAACAGGCTGGGTGAGGCCGCACGGTGCCGCCAGCTTCAGTCAGGCCTTAACAAACCAGCCCTTTGCCAGAGTTTGTGCTATCAGGCCCGCAGGATTTTGTCCGGACGGTTCGGCTATGCCCGCACCAGCCACAACGACCCGGCGGCGCGCCGGCAGAATTGCTTATTCAAGGAGACGGAAATGGAAGATATCGCCAGCACAGGTGTTGCCGCCGATGAACTGCGTCAGTTCATCGAGCGCATTGAGCGCATGGAAGAAGAAAAGCGGGCCATTGCTGCCGACATCAAGGAAATTTTCGCTGAAGCCAAAGGGCGCGGATTCGACACCAAAGCCATGCGGACGATCGTGCGGCTGCGGGCCCAGGATGCCCAGGAGCGGCAGGAGGCTGAGGCCATTCTGGACCTATATATGCAGGCCATCGGCATGACCTGACGCATAACCGTCTCTTAGATCCGGCAGGGAAATTATGTATAGTCGCCGCAGTTTCCCCGCACGATTCTGATTCAGCCCCATCCAGCGAAGTGCCGCGAACATGAAAAAGTCCCTGGACAACGACCACTTCGAGCCGGGTTCCAAGCGAATGTCGGGAAGCGGCATCAGGATCAACAACGAGCGGGCGGTGTTGACTGCGGTTGGCTTGACGCCTGGTTCATCGAGCGCGGAGATCGCCCGCGAGACCGGGCTTGGCCCGCAAACCGTCTCACGCATCCTGAGCGATCTGGAAATGCAAGGTCTGGTCATGCGCGGCGAGGTGCGGCGTGGCCAACGCGGCCAGCCAGCCACACCCATCTATCTTGATCCCAATGGCGTCTACACCATCGGCTGCGAGATCGGGTGGCGGCACATTGAGATCATTCTGCGCAACATGGGTGGAGAAATCCTCGGGCATCACCGGCGCGACTATACTTTCCCGGATGCCACTGTGGTGTTTCAGGAACTGGGGTCGGTGAGCCGATTGTTGACTGGATTGATACCCGAGGCCTTCCGCAACCGGTTGCTGGGCGTCGGTCTTGCCATGCCCGGCGGAATTTTCCGCAATATCGATCTTTTGGGCGGCAGCCCCAAAGACGCTGAAGCCTGGCTTGATCTTGATATTGTTGCCAAAGCCGAAGAAGCGACGGGCCTCAAGGTATTCTTCTACAACGATGGCAATGCCGCCTGCTGGGCGGAACTGGCCGCTGTTCCACCGCCGCGCCCGAACAACCTCGCCTATATCCTTGTTAGCACATTCGTTGGTGCGGGGATTATCGCCGAGGGGCGTCTCTGGGAGGGCCCGACCGGCAACTCGGCCAATCTTGGTTCGATAATTGTCACGGATCGGCTGGGAAATCAGAACTTCGTGCACCTGATTGCCTCGATCATGGCGCTTGAGACCAAACTTTTTGCAGCCGGTGTTGCAGTTCCAGCCGGGAATCCGCGCGACTGGGATTGGGAAAGCCTCGAGCCGCATGTGAGTGAGTGGATCGATGAGGCAAGTCCAGCCATTGCCAAGGCCATTGCCAATACCTCAGCGGTGATCGAATTCGGTACAGCCATTGTCGATGGCGTTATGCCAAGGGCTGTCGTTGATCGGCTGATCGAAAGAATTCGCCATTACAGCCTCGAACTACCAGTTCTGACCGCCGACCGCCCAACGATTATTTCAGGGCGTCTTGGCGGTCAGGCGCCGGCCCGGGGCGCCGCGTTGCTGCCGATCTATCGCGCCTATTTCTCACGCGACTGGGATCATGTGCCGGAGGCAGATTAAAATTTAATCTGGAAGTTAATGCGCTGCTGTCGGTCCGAATTAGGTGCTTCTACAGATCGTTTCGTCTAAAACTGGCTCCGTTGTAGCATTTGCGGCCCAGAATTAAGACTCGCGAAGCCATCATCAGAGCTTCCAATTACCTTCCACATTAGAACGTATTACGATCCTTCATCGGCTAGTCCGGCGGAGTGACGACGTGCGTATCCTGATTGTTGAAGACAACCGCACCAACCTGGCCGTGCTCATCAGCATTGTCAGCAAGATTGAGGGTTGCGACGTCGAAGGCTATGCCAATCCGCTCGAGGCCATGGAGAAGGTCAGGGCAGGGCGTTACGATCTGGTCCTGATTGATTTCATGATGCCGCAAATGAATGGCATCGAATTCATCACGCAGCTACGCGCAATGAGCGCCTACAAGCTCGTGCCGGTGGTGATGGTGACGGCCGACGATGACCGCAAGATCAGGCTCGATGCGATCGCGGCCGGAGCGACCGACTTCCTGAACAAGCCGGTCGATTCGATTGAATTGCGCGCTCGGGTCAAGAACCTTTTGGCGCTGCGACAAGCACAGCTGGATATGGCAGATCATGCCGATTGGCTGGCGCGCGAAGTGGCGGCGGCCACCCAGCATCTTGCCGATCGCGAGGAGGAGGTCATCTGGCGCCTCGCCCGTGCCATTGAGTATCGTGACGGTGGCACTGGAGAGCATATTTCGCGCGTCGCCCGGATTTCGCGGCTGATCGCGGAGGGCCTTGGCCTATCGCGGGAGACCAGCCGCAACATTTATCTGGCTTCGCCACTACACGACGTGGGCAAGATTGGCATCGCCGATGCTATTCTGAGCAAGCCCGGCAAGTTGACACCCGACGAGATGTCGGCGATGCGCGAGCACGTCAATATTGGCGCGCGCATCCTTGAGGATGGCTCCTCCGATCTGATCCGTGTGGCCGCCACTATTGCTGCAACACATCACGAAAAATGGGATGGGACCGGCTATCCGGCAGGCCTGAAAGGGACCGAAATCCCTATTGAGGGGCGTATATCGGCGGTTGCCGACGTGTTCGATGCGCTGTGTTCCGAACGGCCCTACAAGCCCGCCTGGCCCATTGAGGCCGCCTATCAGGAAATCATTCGCGGCAGCGGGACGCACTTTGATCCTGCCTGCATCGAAGCCTTCAAACTGCGCTGGCGTGAGATAGCGCAAGTCATGAACCCGAGAGCCACTCAGGCCGCCTAGGCGGCCTCTTGCCTGGAGTTATCTGATGCGTATTCTGCCGCTTATTGGTTTGGCCCTTTTGGCCGCCGTCTTACCCGCTTCCGCAAATGACCTGCCTAAGCCGACTGGCGAGGTGCTGCTCACCGTTACTGGTGCGATCGAAAACACCAACGCCGATGGCAAGGCCGAATTGGACCTGGCCATGCTTGATGCGCTTGCCAGCCGCGAGACCACAACAGCCACCCCTTGGTACGATACGCCACAAACCTTCAAGGGTCCGCTCGGAACCGCCTTGTTGGACCTGGTGGGCGCCAAGGGCACCATGGTCAAAGTAACCGCCATCAATGATTATTCGGCCGAGATTCCGATACAGGATTTCCAAGACAACCCGGTGATCTTTGCCACCACCCTGAACGGGGAAACCATGTCCATCCGAGACAAGGGGCCGGTTTTCGTCATCTATCCGTTTGATCTCAATCCCGACCTCTACAACGAAGCCTACTTCGGTAAGTCGGTCTGGCAGGTTGTCGCGATCGACGTTTATTGATCGATGCATGCCACGCCCGCTCCCCGCCAGAAACTGATCAACCGGCGCGTCGGCGTCGGTCTGATCGTGTTGACGCTGATCACGGTAGTTCTGTTCGTGGCTATCGTATTTCTCTTCGGGAGCCTCAGCGAGCGGGGGCGCGCCGAGCGCGACAGTGTCCGGGAAGACGCCATCTGGGCGGCTTATCAGCTTAACCGCGAAGCAGATCAATTACTGATGACGATTTCTGAGCACCGCAGCAACCCCGCAGCGGTGCCCTTCAAGGCCGTCGTCACCCGTTACGATGTGCTCTACAGCCGTGCTTCGTTCCTTGTTCAGGGGCAATATGCAGTCAAGTTCAATGGCGACCTGAGCATCAAGAACCTCGCTACCCAAGTCAATGGCAGCATCATGGCTCTGGCGCCGGTTGTGGATGCAGTGGCCGGGCAGACCGGGGTTCCTGCCGAAGTCCTTAATGACATAGAGGCTCGTGCATCGCAGATTGAAGTCAAGAGCGAATATCTGCTGATCAGGACCAACACGGCTGTCAATCAGTTGCGTGTTGATGGACGCGAGCAAGTCGAGACGACCTCGTTCCGGCTCGCGATTGGCGTGGCTGCTCTACTGGTGGCGGTTGGGATGATTATCGTGCTTCTGCTGGTCCAGTTGCGTCAGATCGCTCGCGCAGGCCGGGAACTTGAGATTGTCAATGAGCGCTATGCGGAGGCAGCGTCGGCCGCCGAGGCCGGCAACCGTGCCAAGTCGGCATTCCTTGCCACAATGAGCCATGAAATCCGCACCCCGCTCAATGGCATTATCGGGATGGTCGATCTGCTGGAGCATGATCGCCTCGATGACGACCAGCGGGCAAAGCTGTCAATTGTCCGGCAGTCTGGCGACATCCTGCTTGAAGTCATCAATGACATCCTGGATTTCTCCAAGCTTGAGTCAGGAGATATCGATCTCGAAAGCACTGAGTATTCTGTAAGCGACGTTTTTGAAGGCGTCCGGCAGATGGTTTCGGATCGTGCGCAGCGCAAGGATATTGCGCTGCAGTTCGATTGCCCGGCGGTGATTGTGCGAGGCGATCAGACGCGGCTCAAGCAGGTGCTGATCAACCTGGTTGGCAATGCCATCAAGTTCACAGCTCGCGGTTCGGTCACAGTGGCTGCCGAGCAGTTTGATGGACCTGGCGGACGGCCATTTCTGCGATTTGGAGTCCGCGACACCGGCATCGGCATATCCGCCGCCGCGACCGAAAAACTGTTCAAGGAATTCAGTCAGGTCGACGGCTCGATCAATCGCCGGTTTGGCGGCAGCGGATTGGGTCTTGCGATATGCAAGAAGTTGGTGACGGCAATGGGCGGCGAGATCGGGGTCGAAAGCCGGGAAGGTGAGGGGAGCTGTTTCTGGTTCACGCTCCCTGCCCCCGGGCTGCGTCAGGCCGAGGAAGAGTCGCGGACCGAGACGTTTAAGCCCGAGCGTCCGCGCTGGCGGCTGGGTCAGCGCATACTTCTAGTTGAAGACAACGAAGTGAATCAGCAGGTGGCCCAAGGCCTGCTCAATCGCATGGGTTTCGACGTGACTTTAGCAAGCAACGGCGTGCAGGCCTGCGCAGCGGTGGCCCACGAACCGTTTGATCTGGTGTTCATGGACATGCAGATGCCGATCATGGATGGCCTGACGGCGACCCGCGCCATCCGCGAATCTGGTGCTTCCTTGCCCATCGTCGGCCTTACCGCCAACGCATTCACCTCAGACCGCGAGGCATGCCTGGCTGCCGGCATGAACGATTTTGTGACCAAGCCGATCAACCGGGCCAAGTTCGAGGCGGTCCTTGTGCAGTGGCTGGAAACAACCTCCCATGATCAATCCGCAGAGCCCAAAGTCGCGTCTAACCCGGTGACGGCGTTTATCGAGATCAGTCAACGAGACGCGCTGAAAGCTGATCTTGGAGAAGATTTGCTGGCAACTTTGACCGAGGAGTTCTGGGCCGATGCTCATTCTCTGACTTCGGAGGTGGCTGCCGGCATGGATGCGCAGGACTGGCAGACGTGCGACCATGCCCTTCACACACTCAAGGGGGCCGCCAACACCCTTGGATTTGGGGCGGTTGGCCATGCGGCCCAATCGCTCAGGGGGCGTCTGGCGCAGGCCAATGGCCTCGATCTTGCGCTGCTTGTTCAGACCGTGCAGGCGACCAAACTTGCCCTCGAGACGACGCTGCCCACTGTGGTGGAGACACCGGAATCCTCTGGTGAAGAAACCTCACGAGACGACTTCTGGCAGGCGATTGCACAGGCAGAGCTCGATTCTACTGCCCGACGGGCCAGTGCTTAGACCGGCTTCTCACCCGAAAGCGCTGCCGCAAGCGCCTGACTGGAACCGTTGCCAAGCGCATCTAGGGCGGTTTTGACGATACCCACGCGATCGAGACCGGCGGCGGCATACATATCGTTCTGCGTTGCCTGTTCTGTAAAGACATCCGGCATCATGAGTGGACGGAACTTGACCTTGCCGTCGAGCAGGCCATTGCGCGCCAGAAATGTTGCCACATGGCTGCCAAAGCCGCCGATACCCGCCTCTTCGACAGTGATCAGCACTTCATGCTCGCGGGCCAGCCTGGCAATCAGCCGCTCGTCAAGTGGCTTGAGAAACCGTGCATCGACGATGGTGGGCGCCAGACCCAGCGCCGCCAGCTTTTCACCGGCGGCCAGCACTTCGCCCAGCCTGGTGCCGAACGAAAGTAGGGCAATCGAGCCGCCCTCGCGCAGGATGCGCCCTTTGCCGATCTCCAGCACTTGGCCGCGAGCCGGCAATTCAACGCCAAGTCCATCGCCGCGCGGATAGCGGAATGCGATAGGGCCGTCGTCAAAAGCGGTCGCCGTCGCCACCATATGCCGCAGCTCGGCCTCATCACCTGCGGCCATGATCACCAGACCCGGAACGGCTCCGAGATAGGCGTTGTCATAGTTGCCCGCATGGGTTGGACCATCGGCGCCGACATAGCCGGCACGATCGATGGCAAACCGAACCGGTAGGCCCTGAACTGCCACGTCATGCACCAGTTGGTCATAGGCGCGCTGCAGGAAGGTGGAATAGATCGCGCAGAACGGCTTCATGCCTTCAGTGGCAAGGCCCGCGGCGAAGGTCACGGCATGCTGTTCGGCTATACCCACGTCAAAGATGCGGTTGGGAAAGAGTTCGGCGAATTTATCGAGCCCCGTGCCTGAGGGCATGGCTGCGGTCACCGCCACTACCCGCTCGTCGTCCTTTGCTTCGGCGATCAGGCTTTCGGCAAAGACGCCGGTATAGGATGGAGCGTTCGAGGGTGCTTTGGCCTGCGCGCCGGTGATCACGTTGAACTTGGAGACACCGTGGTACTTATCTGCTGCGGCCTCGGCAGGTTCGTAACCTTTGCCCTTCTTGGTGACGACATGCACCAGGATCGGGCCGTTTTCGGCATCACGCACATTGGTCAAAACGGGAAGGAGGTGATCGAGATTGTGCCCGTCTATCGGGCCGACGTAGAAGAATCCCAGCTCCTCAAAGAGCGTTCCCCCGGTCAGAATGCCTCGGGCAAACTCTTCGGTCTGGCGAGCCTTTTCCTTGAGGAACGGCGGCAGGACGCCCGCGATGTGCTTAGCCGTATTGCGCAGTCCGTGATAGGCGGGGCTCGATACCAGCCGGGCCAGATAGGCACTCATCGCGCCCGTCGGTGGGGCGATGGACATGTCGTTGTCGTTGAGCACAACGATCAGCCGCGCGTCGATGGCGCCGGCATTATTCATCGCTTCATAAGCCATGCCAGCCGACATTGCGCCATCGCCGATGACGGCTACAACGTGCCGTTTCTGTCCCTGCATGTCAGAGCCGACTGCCATGCCCAGACCGGCAGAAATCGAGGTTGACGAATGGCCCGCGCCGAATGGGTCATATTCACTTTCGGCTCGCCGGGTAAAACCGGAAAGCCCATCCTTCTGGCGCAAGGTACGAATGCGGTCGCGGCGGCCGGTGAGTATCTTGTGCGGATATGCCTGATGGCCGACATCCCAGATCAGGCGGTCGTTCGGGGTGTCGAAAACGGTATGCAAGGCGACGGTGAGTTCGACCACACCTAGCCCTGCACCCAAGTGCCCGCCCGTGACCGACACTGCATCGATCATTTCGGCGCGCAGTTCGTCAGCGACTTGCCGTAGCTGCTCTCGGCCAAGGCCCTTCAGGTCCTTGGGGGATGCAATGGTGTCGAGCAATGGAGTGTTCGGCTTATCCGTCACGGTACCCTTTTCCGAACCGCCTGGTTCCAATCGGACTTCTACGCGCAGGCGCGTGAAATGGATTTGTCATCCATTCCATCGGCGTACAAGCCAATTGAGAAACTTTAGAGGCCGGATTTTAGCTTTGCAACGCTTGCTTACTGGCGCGATGCAACAAGCAGGGGGGCGCTGGCAGTAAAACGGTCAGCGCTGAGCATTTGCTGTTCAGCGCTGAAACCGAGGCGCTGCGTGAGTGCACCCAGTTGTGTGGCCGGGTCAAAGTCGGCTTCGTCATGCTCAAACATCACCGCAAAGTGCCCACTGCTCATCAAAACGGGATGCACCATGGTCTCATCCACATGCTCGATATCAGGAGCAATAAGAGCAACGTCGCGGGCTTCAATGTCGGCGAGGGGCGCCAACTGATCAGCATGGGACTGGATCGCGGCACCCACGGGCGTCGGTGTCGTATTGTTTTCCAGAGCGTTAAAAGTCATGTCAAACATCCCCTTCAGGCCCGTCGTGCCGCCAAGGGAGGCCGTTTGGATCGATGCCAGGGAAATTTGAGGTTTGGGTGCGACGGGTTTGGGCAGGGAGGCGGTGGTCTCGCGCTCAATGAGCAGGTCAAGCGCACGTTGCGCTTCAGGGTCCGGCTGCATTGGGGCGTAAGCGGTCACAAGATCGTTTGGCACGGTCTTGGGGGTCATCAGCACGCGCGGCGCGGGCACTGGTGCTTCGAGGGAAGCGATAGCCAAAACCGCCGTCTGTTCGCCGGGCTGGATTTGGCGGGTTGCCATCATCAAACGTGGTGACTTTTCCGCTGGCACTGGCGCGTCAGAGTCTCCAGCGAGTTCGGCAATATCAAGCGGCGCGCTGCCTTGCGTGGGGAAAGGCAGGGTTGGCGCGTCGGCAGCTGCCAGAGTAGTGGGGCGCGGCATCGGAATCGGGGCTGCAACAGCGACGGTCTCTACGCTGCGCGCCGATGGGCCGGCATCTGCGACAGCCAAAGTCTCGCCTTCGTCTTCGTCGCCACCAAAGAACATGTCCACCAGCGTCTTCTTGCCGTTTCCGCTGGCATTGTCGGCAACCTGTGTCGTCGCAACCGAACCGCCCTTGCAGGGGACCTGGTGGCACTTCTGCCATTCCGCCTGTGCGTACATGCGACCTTCGTTGGAAAGCGGCTTCCCGTCGGTGGGCAAGTGCAGGGTGCGCCCGTCAGGGAAGATTTCCTTGAGTTGCGCGCGCGTCATCCGCGGCCAAGCGCGAACGCTGCCGACATCAAGGTGCACGAACGGGCTTCCTGAAGTTGGATAATATCCGACACCGCCGACCTGTTGCTGCATGCCTGCCTGGCGCAGCTTGACCAACGAGATACCCGGGATGAAGAAATCCATCGCGTGGCCCTTGGTATGCTGGCTGTCCTTGGCAACGCCGGAGGACTTGGCGCGCAACATTTCATTGGTGGCCGGTGAGCGATATGCCGATACGATATGGATCGGCTGGGTTGCCCCAACCTTTTGGTAAACCGACCAGATCAGATCGAACAGGCGCGGATCCATGGTCGCCGGTTCATTCCGCCGCCAGTCGCGCAGGAAATAATTGAGTTCGCGAAGAACTTTTTTGTCGTAGACACCGTTACGCTTAAACGTGAAGCGCCCGGTTTCCTTGGTGTGGGTGTAGTAGAGATAGAGTGTGCGGTCGCCTGAGGCAGCAATGGCCACAGTCGTGGTCTGCGGGACCATGACTGTGATTGCCATGATGGCGGCCATTGCTAGCCGCACAACCTGCGTCCAGATCAAATTCGGTTTCCCCACCACGCCCAGAGCCTACTCAATACACGGTCTATGTCACGGCTAATATAACTCAAACTCTATGAGAGTCGGTTAACGCTATCGAACCTTGGAACCGAAGGTCCTCTTTCATACTAGGTATGTAGGCACGAAATAGGCCCGAACCAAGGCGAATTCGTTAAACAGGCGTAAATGCAAAGGCCTCCGGCACATCAATGCCAGAGGCCAAGTGATTGGACAAGCGCATCGATTGCCGCCGTCCCCCGCAAAAGTGCGGCTATTTGTTCAGCAGTTCGATCAGGCGCTTGTTGTGTCCATAAACATCGCCGTAGGACCGAATCGTGCCGTCCGCATCGACGCGCAAGGTGAAGTATGCAATGTGCACGGGCACCAGGGTCTTGAGGTTCACCCAACGCTCCTTGGGGCCATACATGGCCTCTAGCGACGCCGCATTCAGTTCAGGCTCGAGTTTGAGTAAGGCGTCGGCAAACTCCATCGGGTTCTGAACGCGCACGCAGCCGTGGCTGTAAGCGCGATAGGAGCGCTGGAAAAGCGACTTCGACGGCGTGTCATGCAGATAGACGTCATGCTGATTGGGGAACAGGAACTTGACCTTGCCCAAGGCATTGCCTGCGCCGGGGCGCTGTCGGATGGAGAACTGGTTGACGCTGGTTGATGACCAATCCACCGCAGCAGCGTTCACAACCTTGCCGCCATAGAGCAGTTCCATATTCTGGCTCGCCAGGTAGCCCGGATTGGAGGCGAGGCGCGGGCCAATCTCATTGCGCGCAATGGAGGAGGGAACGTTCCAGTACGGATTTACGACGATGTGCCGGATCATGTCTGAGAACACCGGCGTTTGGTTCGCAGTCTTTCCGACCACAACGCGCGTCGTATAGGTAACGTCCTGCCCCTTCATCACGGCCAGCCGGAACTCGGGAATATTGACGAAAACATTGAAGTCACCGAGGTCGCGCGGCATCCAGCGCCAGCGTTCCATATTGGCGACGATGTCGTCACGGGTTGCCGCGGTGCCGCCGTTCAAGGCAGCAACAGTGGCCGGGCCGATCACGCCGTCGGTTGTCAGCCCCAGGCTCTCCTGAAATCCTTTAACGGCCGTCACCAGCGCTTCGTCATAGACGAGGCTCGTGGCGTCGTCGGCCACCACATCAAGACGCTTGCGCAAATCGGGCACGCGCGGATCGGACTTGCCTGGCTTGAGCAGAGCACCGTCTGCGATAGAAACTGGTTGTTCAACGCTGGCGTCACTGAATTTGGCCAAAGCCTCCCTGAGCTTCACGAACTCGGGATGGGTTGGGTGCAGGCCAAGCAGGATCTTGTCCGGATCATCACTCCCTGCCAGTTTGATGAGCATCTCGGCTTCGTTTATGCGGCCGGGCTTGACCGTAATCAGCGAGGACACCGCAGTCGGCTTGATCCGACCGCCGAATGCGTCCTGAGCATATTTCAAGGCCGCGCTGGAAAAGGCCGTTTCGAGCGCCGCCAGCTTGGCTGGGTCTGTACCGGCTGCTGCCACATCGAGATCGGGTGTCAGATAGTCGGTCGGGCGAAAGCCTTCGTTTTCTGCATCTTCGAATACAGTCAGGATTTTCTGTGCAGAGGCCGAGAATGCAACTTTCCCATCCTTCTGCGTCAGCCACAGTGGCTCGAAATGACGCTCGCCATAGAAATAATAGAGTTTCTGAGCGGCTTCGTAGGCGCGCGTATCCTTGGCTGCCGCATTGTAGCTGTCGGCCAGCGCAGTCTTAATGATGCGCGCAAGCGCGGTCTGGGGGGGGGCGATGATGACGCGGGTCGGTACGCCGTCGCCAAGGGCGGCTGCATCCTGGGCCCAACCGGCCGCCGGAGCGCTGAAGACGACCACTCCTGCAAGAACACAGGCCACCAGCTTATTCATTTCAGCTCCATCTGCCGCCAGTTCGGAAAGGTGCGCGGCCATAGTTCCCTGCCCAGCCATTTTCCGGTTACGATCTGGCTTACTCCACAATCGTTAACTTGAGCAATTGCTCGCGATTTTGTGAGCGGGACATGTGTCTTGTCTGCAACTGAAGAAGCGTCGAACCCGCCCGGTCGACCCTTCAATCACACTAGCGTTTCTGAACTGGCAGCACGCTGAATAGGGCGTTTATCTCCCGTTCATGCAGCATCGGATTCTAGTCCTTCGTCGAGGCCATACTCCCGCAACTTGCGATAGAGCGTCGAGCGGCCGATCTTGAGCGACCGGGCGACGCGAGACATGTGTCCAGCATAGTGTTTGAGGGCAAACGCAATCAGTTCGCGCTCCATGTCTTCGAGCGCGCGCACTTCGCCATCTTCAGCGATGAACCGGTCGGGGACAGGTTCGGTGGGCACAGTATCGCGCCGCCGGGCCGCAGCCAGATCGATGTGCACTGGAGCGGTCGGCGAGGGCAGGGATTGCGCTGCTTTTATCGCATCCTGGCGTCCCGACAACTGGCCAACAATCTGCGGGAAGTCGACCGTCTGCAGATAGGCGCCTTCACTGAGCACCACAGCCCGATAGATCGCATTCTCAAGCTGCCGGATATTGCCGGGCCAATTGTAGCGTTGGAGCAGCGCAAGGGCCTCAGGGTCAATGCCGGCAATCCGTCGACCAGCTTCAGCCGCAAGGCGGGCGATGAAGTGCTGGACCAGCGTGCCGACATCCTCGGGCCGCTCCCGTAGTGGCGGGACATAAATGGGAAAGACGTTGAGCCGATAGTAAAGGTCTTCGCGAAAGGCGCCGGTTTTGGCCAGGTTCAGTAGCCGCTGATTGGTGGCGGAGATCAGCCGTACATTGACCTTTTCAACCCGCCCGCCGCCTACCGGCTCGATTTCACCGAACTGAATGGCGCGCAGCAACTTAACCTGGGTTTCCAGCGGCAGTTCACCGACCTCGTCAAGGAACAGGGTCCCGCCATGGGCTTCCTGAAATTTCCCGGCATGATCGCTAACGGCACCCGTGAAAGCGCCCTTCTTGTGCCCAAAAAGGGTGGATTCCACGAGGTTGGCGGGAAGCGCTCCGCAGTTGACGGTCACAAAGGGGCGGCCCGAACGATCGCTGGAACCCTGGATAACCCTGGCAACCAGTTCCTTGCCGACGCCGGTTTCGCCTTCGATCAGCACAGGAATCTGGCTCTTGGCCGCTTTTGCCACCAGCGACAGGACGCGATCCATTGCCGGGGAGCGCGTGACGATATCGGAGAGACTGAGAGTACCGGCCCGACGGGCGCGATCAGTGCGAACGAGGGTTTCCAGGGTTTCAAGCTTGAGGGCGTTCTGCAGCGAAACGATCAGTCGTTCGGGAGCGACCGGCTTGACGAAAAAATCCGCCGCGCCCTGGCGCATCGCGGTCACAATGGTTTCCGGTGATGAACTCGCGGTCTGGACAATCACCGGGGTCTTGATGCCTTCGCGCGCCATGATCTCCAGTACCGCCATGCCATCAAGGTCGGGCATGATCAGGTCGAGGACCATGGCCCCGATATTGGATTCGCCCCGAAGGCGATCCAGTGCTTCGCGGCCGCTGCTGGCAAGCATGGTTGAAAAGCCGGCCTTGGAGGCAACTTCTGCGGTCAGTCGCAACTGTACCGGATCATCGTCAACAATCAGAACACGCGTCATTGGACCTTGGGCTCGCACTCGTTCCGGCGCAGGCATCGAATCGTGCTGTGCCGTTTTGAAGCAGGCTAGCCCTTGTGCGTTAACAGCGCTTTAAGCATGAAAGGCAAGGCATTGCGCAGGCTTGGCCCTTGGCAGTGCGAAAGCCTGTTTGTATGGTCGCGTCGCCTTGGAAACCTTGCATTGAAAGACATTTTCATGACAGTCCCCTCGAACGCTGCCAGTTCCGCAACCGGCGCGGGCCAAAAAGGCCATAACCAGTTTGGTGTTCTTCCCGAATGGGACCTGTCTGACCTCTATCCGGGGCGCGATTCGGCTGAGTTCAAGGCCGACATGGCCAAGGCGCAGGCCGAGGCCAAGAGCTTTGAAGCAGACTACAAAGGCAAGCTGGAAAATCTCGCCAAATCCGGTGGGCTGCTCGCCGCAGTTAAGCGCATGGAGGCGCTTTGGGACCTGACCGGCAAGCTCTCCTCGTTTGCCTATCTTCAATACGCGCAATCGACTACCGACCCAGATCGAGCCAAGTTCCTCGGCGATACCAGCGAAACGCTGACCCAGATTTCGACCGGACTTATCTTTTTCAGCCTCGAACTCAATCGCATCGAAGATGCCGTGCTTGACGCTGCATTGGCTGGCGAGGCTGGGCTTGGACGCTATCGTCCGTGGTTTGAGGAACTGCGCAAATCAAAGCCCTATCAGCTTGAAGACCGGGTTGAAGAGCTTTTCCACGAAAAGTCGTCCACCGGTGCTGCAGCATGGAATCGTCTTTTTGATGAGACGATTGCCAGCCTCAAGTTCGATGCATCAGGGGAGATACTTTCAATTGAGGGCGTTCTCAATCTTCTCTCTGATCGAGACGAGACCAAGCGCGAGGCGGGTTTCAAGGCACTTTCCAAGACGCTGGCCGAGAACGGGCGGCTTTTCACCCACATCACCAACGTCCTTGCCAAGGATAAGGAAATCTCGGACCGCTGGCGCGGGTTCAAGGATATAGCCGACAGTCGGCACCTGGAGAATTCGGTTGAGCGCGAGGTTGTTGATGCGCTCCAGGGTGCGGTTCAGCAGGCCCATCCGCGGCTTTCCCACCGTTACTATGCAATGAAGGCAAAGTGGTTTGGCAAAGACCAGCTCAATGCCTGGGATCGGAATGCACCGCTCCCCAAGGCCGAAGAACAGATTTACGACTGGAAATCGGCCCAGAGCATCGTGATGGAGGCCTATGGCAAATTCTCGCCAAAGCTTGCCGAGATCGCCCAGCCCTTCTTTGACGGCGGCTGGATTGATGGGCCGGTTCGCGAAGGCAAGGCCGCCGGGGCGTTTGCGCATCCCACCGTTCCCAGCGCACACCCTTACCTGATGCTCAATTACCTGGGCAAACCGAGCGATGTGATGGTTCTGGCCCACGAGCTGGGTCATGGGGTTCATCAAAGGCTGGCCGCCGTGCAAGGTGCGATGATGGCTCCAACGCCATTGACCCTGGCAGAAACCGCCAGTGTGTTCGGCGAAATGCTGACGTTCCGTTCGCTGCTTGAAAAGACCACCGACCCCAAGCAGCGCTTCTCGCTTCTGGCGTCCAAAGTTGAGTCCATGCTCAACACTGTTGTGCGGCAGATATCATTCTACACTTTCGAACGGCGCGTTCACGAAGCGCGCCGGACCGGTGAACTGCGCAACGAAGAGCTCAATAAAATCTGGCTCGAAGTGTCGGCCGACAGCCTCGGGCCGGCGATCAAACTCAATGATGGCTACGAGATCCTCTGGTCATACATTCCGCACTTCATCCACTCTCCGTTCTATGTCTACTCGTATGCATTCGGAGATTGTCTTGTGAACTCGCTATACGCGCAGTATGAGAAATCCAGCGAAGGCTTTGCCGAGCGTTATTTCGAGCTGTTGCGGGCAGGGGGCTCCAAACACCATTCCGAATTGCTAAAGCCTTTTGGGCTGGACGCACGCGACCCGGGATTTTGGTCGCTGGGGCTCTCAATGATCGAAAGACTCATTGACGAACTCGAGGCAACCGATCCAAGCAAGACCAAAGCCTGATCCGCTTTTGACATTCCCATACTTTGCCGAGGACCAGATGGCCGAAAAAACCCACATCGAAAGCACCGACCCAACGGTCAATGCCATGGACTATGCCGAACATGAGGGCACCTATGGCCGGGTGATGAGCATGACCAAGTGGGGCATTATCAGCCTCGCGATACTGGTGGTGCTGCTCTACATTCTGATCCGACCCTAGTCGCGCTACGCACCGGCACTACCCGGACCTCTGCGCGCCGAGGCGGCGCGCCTTGCCGTGCAGGAGATAGAGATGAAAATTGCAATTGTGCGCGAACGCGCCGATGGGGAAACGCGCGTCGCCGCGACCCCTGAGACCGTCGGCAAACTGGTAGCGCTGGGCGCAACAGTGAGTATTGAAGCTGGCGCCGGAGCGGTGGCGAGGTTTATTGACGCCGACTACAAAGCGGCGGGCGCGACGCTTGAAGCCAGCGCCGCGGCGGCCATCAAGGGCGCTGATGTCGTCTTGACGGTTCGCCGTCCCTCGGCCTCGCAACTTGCTGGGGTTGGTGCGGGTGCTCTGGTGATCGGCACCATGGACCCCTATGGCAACGAAGCCGACGTCGGCTTGCTTGCCAAGGCCGGGGTGACCGCCGTTGCTATGGAATTCATGCCACGCATTACGCGCGCGCAGGTGATGGATATCCTTTCGAGCCAGGCCAATCTCGCCGGGTACCAGGCCGTGATCGATGCCGCGGTTGCCTTTGACCGCGCATTCCCAATGATGATGACCGCCGCAGGCACAGTGCGGCCTGCAAAGGTTTTTGTGATGGGGGCCGGTGTCGCCGGCCTGCAGGCCATTGCGACGGCCAAGCGGCTGGGTGCGGTGGTTTCTGCCACGGACGTGCGCCCGGCGGCCAAGGAGCAGGTGGAGAGCCTTGGTGGTAAATTCATCGCTGTCGAGGACGAGGAATTCAAGCAGGCGGAGACGGCAGGCGGCTACGCCAAGCAGATGTCGGCCGAATATCAGGCAAAGCAGGCAGCACTGACTGCCAGCCACATTGCCAAGCAGGATATCGTAATCACGACTGCCCTGATCCCAGGGCGGCCCGCTCCCAAGCTGATCACCAAGGCAATGGTTGAATCCATGGCTGCCGGATCGGTGATCGTTGACCTTGCCGCAGAGCGCGGTGGCAATGTCGAGCTGACCCAGCCCGGCAAGGTCATTGAGCACAAGGGCGTGACCCTGGTCGGTTATGCCAATGTGCCGGGGCGCCTTGCAACATCTGCCAGCCAGCTCTACGCCCGTAACCTCCTGGCTTTTCTCGAGACGCTGATCGACAAGAAGGAAAAGAAGCTTGCCATCAACTGGGACGATGAACTGGTCAAGGCGACCGTTCTAACTCGCGATGGCCTTATCGTTCATCCCAATTTTGTTGGCGCGACGGATAAGCCCGCCTTCGTTGCAAAGCCTGATGCACCGGCAAAGAAACCCGCCGCGAAAAAGGCCGCCACATCCGTTGCTGCCGATAAGGCGCCGTCCGCCAAGTCAGCGGCAGCCAAGGAAGTCGCCGTAGCGACCAATCCCGCGCCTGCGCCGAAGAAGGCGCCTGCCAAGAAGGTGGCCGCCAAGGCGCCTGCTACGGAAGCCGCGCCAGCCGCTGCTGACAAAGCAGCGACCAAGAAGGCACCATCTAAGCAAGCCGCACCTAAGGCCACCGCGTCGAAAGCCGCGCCCAAGACCGGAGCAAAGAAATGATTGATCCGTTTATCTTTCAGCTGGCCATTTTCGTGTTGGCGATTTTTGTCGGCTACTTCGTGGTGTGGTCGGTTACACCGGCGCTCCACACCCCGCTGATGAGTGTGACCAATGCCATTTCATCGGTGATCGTGGTCGGTGCTTTGCTGGCTGTGGGCGCCCACATGGTGGGCGACAGCAATTGGAGTGCCAAGGTTTTCGGGTTTTTCGCCCTGATCCTGGCCAGTGTCAATATTTTCGGCGGCTTCCTCGTTACGCAGCGCATGCTCGCCATGTACAAAAAGAAGGGCGGCAAATGACGCGCACCAATCTCGTTCCCTCCACGCTTGGTAAAGCCGGTGTCGCCTATAGCCACGGCGTGCTCAACAGCGATGTGAAGCAGATCATCCATACCTCGGGCCTGGTCGGCTCGCGGCCGGACGGGTCGGTTGCCGAGGGCATTGAAGTCCAGCTCGACCAGACCTACGAGAACATCAAGGGTGTTCTCGAAGAGGGCGGCATGAGCCTCGATGATGTCGTGCTGGTGCGCATCTTCCTCACCGATGCCAGCCAGGTGCTCGCAAACCGAGCCGCTCGGCTGAAGTGGCTTGGGCACGTCAATCCGGCCGCGACAACTGTCATAGTCAAATCGTTGGTCTCGCCCGATTTCCTGGTGGAAATTGAAGCGGTGGCTGCTCGCTAAAGGGACAACGCCAAATGATCTCAGCCAACATCGCCGCACTGCTCTATCTGGTGTCAGGCGTCTTCTTCATCCTGGCGTTGCGAGGGCTTTCAAGCCCGGCCTCCGCGCGGCAGGGCAACAATTTCGGCATGGCCGGTATGGCTATCGCCGTGCTGACCACGCTGGCAGTCTCCGGGCCAACCGATGTTCTCTCCTGGGTCTTGATCATTGCCGGCCTCGGCATTGGTGGCGGCATCGGGGCTTATATGGCCCGCACCGTCAAGATGACGGACATGCCCCAGCTTGTGGCTGCGTTCCACTCGTTGGTTGGTCTGGCCGCCGTCTTTGCAGCCGCTGCGGCGCTCTATGCGCCTGAGGCCTTCGGTATTGGCGAGCCCGGGCATATCCACGCTGCCAGCCTGATTGAAATGAGCCTTGGTGTTGCCATCGGCGCATTCACCTTCACCGGTTCTGTGATCGCCTTTGCCAAGCTCGACGGGCGTATGTCTGGCAAGCCGATCATCTTGCCGATGCGGCATACCATCCACATTGCGCTGGCGGTGGTGCTGGTGGTTCTGGTCTGGCAGTTCTACCTGACGGCCAATCCGTGGTTGTTCTGGGCCATTACTTTTGTGGCGCTGGTGCTGGGCGGCCTGATGATCATCCCCATCGGTGGCGCGGATATGCCGGTGGTTGTTTCGATGCTCAACTCATACTCGGGCTGGGCTGCTGCGGGCATCGGTTTCACGCTGGGTAACACCGCCCTGATCATTACCGGCGCTCTGGTTGGTTCGTCGGGCGCCATCCTCTCCTACATCATGTGCAAGGCCATGAACCGCAGTTTCATCTCGGTGATCCTGGGAGGATTTGGTGGGGATGCTGCGTCTGCTGGTGCTGCGGAAGAAGAAACCCGCCCGGTCAAGCAGGGCTCGTCTGATGACGCTGCCTTCATGATGAAGAATGCGGGCAAGGTCATCATCGTCCCCGGCTATGGCATGGCCGTGGCCCAGGCCCAGCACGCGCTGCGGGAGATGGCGGACTTACTCAAGGCCGAGGGTGTCACTGTCAAGTATGCCATTCATCCGGTCGCGGGCCGCATGCCCGGGCATATGAACGTGCTGCTGGCCGAGGCCAATGTGCCATATGATGAAGTGTTCGAACTTGAAGACATCAACTCCGAGTTTGCGCAGTCCGATATTGCCTTTGTCATCGGAGCCAATGACGTAACCAACCCGTCGGCAAAGACTGACAAGTCATCGCCGATTTACGGGATGCCGGTGCTCAATGTCGAAGATGCGGGGACTGTGCTCTTCATCAAGCGCGGCATGGCGGCAGGCTATGCGGGGGTCCAGAACGAACTGTTCTTCCGCGACAACACAATGATGTTGTTCGGTGACGCCAAGAAAGTCACCGAAGACATCGTAAAAGCTCTCGGCCACTAGGCGGCACAATAAGGCCCGCTTCGGCGGGCCTTTTCATTTCGCCAACCAGGTAACGGCTTGACCTCGAGCAGCGTTGAGGTCGTATCAGGCGCTCACCGCAAGTCCTCAAGGAGTTCTGCCGTGGATATCGTCTTTCTGGTTTTGCTGTTTCTGCACATCGTTGCTCTGGTTGTTGGGACCGCTACCAACGTCGTCATGCCTCTGCTCGGCGCAATTATGCCCAGGCTTGCGCCTGAAGCGCGGGCCGAGATCGGCGGAGTGACCAAGCGGCTGACGATGAACTCGCGGGGCGCCGTCACCGTGCTCATACTCACCGGCATTGCTATGATGGTTGTGCGCTATAATGGTGTTGAAGGGGCCAGCCCGTGGTTTTGGGCCAAAATGGCAGCCGTTGTCGCCCTGGTGGTCATGATGATCGTGACCAGCGTGGTACCGCGCGAAAAGCTCAATCCCAAGATCGCCGGCATGATGATGCGATTGATCCTGCTCTTCATTATTCTCTCGGCCCTACTGGCGTTCCGCTAGGTTTCGGCCAGAAGCCGGCGGGGGCCATTTCCGCCGGCAGCCAGGGTGTCACCACGGTTGTAGATCTTGCATCGGTCGATGGAGAGGCAACCGCAGCCAATGCAGTCGGCGAGGCCGGACCTGAGCTTTTGCATCTGCAGGATACGGCGATCGAGTTCGGCGGCCCAGCTTTGGCTCATCGCCTCCCAGTCCTGACGATTGGGTGTGCGACCATCGGGGAGAGCGCTCAGCGCTTTGGCGATCTCGGCGAGCGAAATCCCAATTTCCTGGGCCACCCGGATGACTGCCACCCGCCGCAGAACATCGGGCTCATAGCGCCGCTGGTTTCCACCGGTCCGGCGGGAGCGGATCAGGCCCTTGCTTTCATAGAAGTGCAACGCCGATACGGCTATCCCGCTGCGGGCCGCCACCTCGCCGACGCTCATTTCGCGCGCCACTGTACGACTCCTCTTGACCTCAATTATGGTTGAGGTTGTAGCAAGTCGCCGATGTCAGCTGCAATCGAGGAAACATGTACCAGTCGGTAAGCCGATCTGCCGGTCATTCTGGGCGTGATCTTGCGGTGGAAGAGCTTATGAGTGCATTTGCCGCTGCGACTAATGCGCAGGAGCCCGAAGGCCTTATGCTGCTCATGTCGGAAAATGTCCAATGGACCGGCCCAGACGGCCAAAGACAGGTTGGCCTTACTGAGGTAACGGCGCGCGCCAAGGGAATGGGGCCCATTTCGATAGTAGTCGAAGCGGTCAACCATATCCGGCCCGATGTCAGCATCGTTTCTCTCATGCAGTCAGGCCCAAACAATGAGGCGGGCGCTCGGACCACCGTCGTGTTGGCCTGGGAGCCCGATGGCTGGAAGATCGTTTCGGGCCACACCACACTTGTTGCTCAGCGGCGGTACCAAAATGGGAACTAGGCTTCTGGCAAGTGCCTTCTTGCGCCAAAGGACCAGCATCGCCATTTTTGACGCCGTGCCCCAACAGAAAGTTGCCATGTCCAAATCGCTGCGCATTGACCTTTTTACCGATGTATCCTGCCCATGGTGCCTGATCGGCACGGCACGGCTCGATGCCGCCATAGCCCAGTTGCGTGATGATGTGGATGTCCAGGTTGTGCGGCACCCTTTCATGCTCGATCCGGATGCGCCGCAGGAAGGCGTCGTTGTGGCGGACATGCTGCGTGAAAAGTATGGGCGAGACCCCCGTGACATGTGGGTGCGGGTGGAGGAGCAGGCTCGCGATGCAGGTGTTGATCTGCATATGGAGGTTCAGCCAAAGGCCTATAACACCGCTGCGCCACACACGCTGGTCCGGCATGCGGCACCAGATATGCAGCATGCATTCGCCAACGCAATTGCCGATGCTTATTTCCTTGAAGGCAAGAACACCTCGGACGCTGAGGTGTTAGCCGACATTGCTGCCAACTTTGGAATTGAACGGGCCGAGGCGATCAGGCTGGCGACGGATCCTGATGAACTTGCCGAAACCCGTGAGTTGGCAATCGCTGCCTCCCGGCAGGGGATCAACGGAGTGCCATTCTTCATTTTCAATAACGCGGTCGCCTTTTCGGGCGGCCAACCGCTTGCGGTTTTCGCGCAAGCGTTTGAGATGGCGCTTGATCCAGCCAAGCTGAAGGCGGCGCAGCGCTAATTCAGCTTCGGGCTTGATTGCTGGTAGGTGATGAGGTTTCCTTCACTAGGGAGGCCCTATGCTTAAACGTGTCCTGCTATCGCTCGCCACATTGCTCGTCCTGCTCTACGCAGTGGCCCTGGGCGTGCTGTATTTCAAGCAGCGTGACTTTCAGTATGAACCGATTGGCAAGGTCTGGTCGTTGACCGATACCGCTTTGAGCGGCGCGGAGGCGGTTGCCATTCCGACGGCCGATTCTTATGTGGTGAATGGCTGGTTCAAGGCGCCAGCGACTGGCAAGCCAACAATCCTGTTCTACAAGGGGAACTCGAAGAGTTTCGGTGAAGAGCACGAGCGCTTTGAACGATGGGTGTCAGAGGGGTATGGGTTCCTGGCCTTCGACTATCGCGGCTTTCCGGCCTCGCCCGGCGAGATAAGTCAGGAAACAATCCTGAACGATGCTTTGAGTGCCTTCGATTGGCTGTCAGCGCGGTCGCCCGACGTCGTGATCTGGGGCCGCTCGCTTGGTTCAGGCCCGGCGACCTTTGTGGCAAGCCAGCGTGAAGCTCGGGCACTGATCCTCGAGACGCCTTATACATCAACGGTGGACGTGGCGGCCGAGCGCTATTGGTACATGCCAGTGAGCCTGCTCATGCACGATCAGTTTCCGCTCAAGCAGTGGATACTCGATGTCGATGAGCCGGTATTTGTCGGGCATGGCAATGAGGATCGGACAATAGCTGTACATCATGGGCAGGCTGTTTATGCCTTAGCGCCAAACCCCGGGGCGCTCTGGATCGAGCCAGGTGCCGGGCATTCCGATCTCTGGAAAAGGGGAATATGGGACCGGGTCCAGGCGTTTCTGGCGCAACTGGCACCTTAACAGCCCCACAAGGTGCGGAGCGGCCTGCAGGCCGCTCCGGAAGCGCCTAGCGCAGGTTGAGACCTGCGAGAGCGAGAGAAACGTTCAGGCCGGTCTGCGCTTGCACGCTCAAGGGCTGGAGGGCAAAACCGCGGCGCGAGCCACCGATCAGCCAATTGGCGCCAAGGCCCACGCCCAGCGTTGCTTCGCCTGAACCGCCAATATAGTTGCCCGCAAGCGCGCGTGTCTTAACCGGCGTGCTTGAGGCGGCAAAGACCAGCCACTCGATGCGGGTGCGCTCCGTGATGCCGATATCGAGGCCAAGCTTGTTGATTGTACCCTGGTAGACTTCGGTCTTCTTGTCCTTGCGGATGAAGCGGCAGGTCATTTCCTTGGTCGAACCAATCAGAAGGCCGATCCCGCCTTCCACATCGCAAGATAACCGACCGACCTGAACACGCGTTTCGGCAGCCTGAGTAATACCGGCAGTCATCAGAACAGCTGCAAGTGCAGCCAATGCAAGGCGCTTCATGGGTTTCTCCCTTTTGGACGCTAGTTATTTGGTCGGCAACTTGTTCACGATTGTGGCCGAATGGCAAGATGGTCACTCCGCTCTCAAATATAATCGGCGGGCAAAGAAAAACGCCGCCCCGAGGGACGGCGTTTTAAATTTCAATCCGTTGCGCCTACGCGCGGGCGGGGCGTGCGACCACAGGGGCCGGCACACCGCTTTCACGCTGGGCGCGTTTACGAGCCAGCTTGCGGGCGCGACGAACAGCTTCGGCCTTCTGACGCGCCTTCTTCTCCGAGGGCTTCTCGTAGTAGTTGCGCAGTTTCATCTCGCGGAACACGCCTTCGCGCTGCAGCTTCTTCTTGAGAGCTCGCAGAGCCTGATCAACATTGTTGTCACGAACGACTACTTGCACGCGAAAACCGCCCTTCTGAAACATCTGATGTTTTGGAGTGAAACGCCTGGGCCATAAAACCCAAACGTCGACCGGCCGAGCCAGTCACCGTTGGAGGGGGTGAATAGCAGAAGCCTTATGCCTTGTCCACACCAAGCAAAGCATCAAATGCCGGATTTGTGCCGGTTTTTGCGCCGACGCGGTTGACATGCCCCATTTTGCGGCCTGCGCGGGCTTCGGTTTTTCCGTAAAGATGCAACTGTGCTCCGGCACCTAGCGGAGTGGGTCCAACCTCAGCTTCGTCACCGATCAGGTTCTCCATGACCACATCCGCCAGCCGGGTTGCATCGCCGAGCGGCCAGCCGGCCACTGCACGAATGTGTTGCTCAAACTGGTCGGTCACGCACACGGCTTCCGTCCAATGACCGGAATTATGGACGCGCGGGGCGATCTCGTTCACCAGAAGGCTCATGCGGCCACCCTGATTGACCACAAAAAACTCCACGCCAAGTACGCCAACATAGTTGAGCGCAATTACAATTGCCTTCGCAGCGCGGCTGGCATGCATGGCGAGCGCCTGCCCGATGCCCGCCGGTACGGTGCTGGTCTTGAGAATGTGGTTGCGATGGATATTTTCCGCAGCATCGAAGTCGCGAACTTCTCCTGACAGACCGCGCGCGACGACGACCGAGATTTCCCTTTCGAACGGAATAAAAGCCTCGAGGACCAAAGGCTTAGGGTTCAGGGCTTCGAAGGCGGATGCTGCCTCCTCAAGGCTGCGGATGACGCGCTGGCCCTTTCCATCATAGCCCATGCGCGTGGTCTTAAGCACGGCAGGAGTGCCGAGCCTGACCAGGGCAGCGTCAAGGTCAGCTTGCGAATGCACTGGCGCGAACGGTGCAACCGCAATGTTGCGCGCCTGAAGGAAGGTCTTTTCCGCCAGCCGGTCCTGGGAAATGGCCAGGGCATTTGCTCCGGGGCGGAGTGGCTTGAGCGCTGCCAGGAACTCCGCTGTTGCAGCAGGAACGTTTTCAAACTCGTAGGTGATCACATCAACCTGGCTGGCGAACCCAGCCAGCGCCGCCTGATCATCATAGGCAGCCACGGTCTTGTAAGGTGTCACGTCAAAAGCCGGGCTTGCCGGATCCGGGCAATAGATGTGGCTGCGCAGCCCAAGCCTTGCTGCTGCCAGAGCCAGCATGCGACCCAATTGGCCGCCCCCGAGAATGCCAATGGTTGATCCGGGTGGGAGTGCGGTTTCAGTGCTGGTCATCATCTACCGGAAAAAGTGCGACAGCATCGGTCTGGGCGCGGCGCCACTCACCAAGCCGACGGTCAAGTTCGGCATCGCAAAGTGCCAAAACGGAAGCGGCGAGCAGAGCAGCGTTGGTGGCGCCACTTTCGCCGATTGCCAGCGTGCCCACCGGAATACCGGCCGGCATCTGAACGATTGAGAGAAGGCTATCCTGCCCGGATAGCGCCTTGGAGCGCACCGGGACGCCGAAGACGGGCAGATTGGTCATCGACGCTATCATCCCCGGCAAGTGGGCAGCGCCGCCGGCCCCTGCAATGATCACCTTGAACCCATCGGATTTCGCGCCGGTGGCAAAATCATAGAGCCTGGCTGGAGTGCGATGCGCAGAAACAATGCGCGCCTCATAATCGATCTTGAGTGTGTCGAGTATCTCGGCAGCATGGCGCATTGTAGGCCAATCCGACTGGCTGCCCATCACGATGGCAATCGGCGGTGATTGGAGCATGCCCGTTCCCCCTGAGCGCTGCAAAAAGCGCGTTTAGCCCGAAACCCGGGCCGGTTCAAGCAAGCCCTTGGGTCAGGTTAAGCGATAATGTCGGGAAGGAGGATATTTTCGAGCTGCACAATCCGGTCTTTGAGCGCGAGCTTCCGCTTCTTAAGACGCTGGATCAGCATTTGGTCGGCAACGCCGGATGCCGAAAGGGTCTGGATAGCGGCATCAAGGTCGGCATGCTCCTGGCGCTTTGCAGCCAGTTCGAGGCCGAGGCCTGCTTCTTGTTCCTTGGTGAGTGGCAGCATGGTGGTTTGGTGGCACCCAAGGTTTAGAGCCAATTGGTTCAATCTGGACATCAACTGGTTAATCGATCGCTAGCGCTTTTGCATCTGATTCCCTCTCGGACACGAATGCGAGGTCGACAAAGCATGAAATATTTGTGACGATCCGAGTCGCTGGGACGTGACCAGTGAAGTGGAAACCGGTTCGGTCAAGGAGAGTTTCAGCACCATTTGAGGAGTTCTCGGCGCAAAGCCGGATTGCCACCTTTGCGAACGCGACTCCAAAGCTTGAAAGGAGTTGTCATGACGACTGAAGGCCACATCGCTGCACTCGAGCGGCGCCATCGGGAACTTGAACGCCAGATTGAGACCGAGCTAGCTCATCTCACCCGGGACGACCTTCTGATTGCAGCGCTCAAGCGAAAGAAGCTCGAAGTCAAAGACGAACTCAGCAGAAAAGTGAGTGTTATGGCTCATTGAGGCCAGCCAATCATTGCAACGTGGAAGGCCCATCGCACTTGCGTGGGCCTTTTTTCTTTTCAGCTAAGGTGAGCTCTTTTCTCCAGCTAGGGCCGACCCATGGGCGGTCTCGGTGGTGTCGATCTCGCCAAGCCAGCTCGCCTGCTCAAGCGTATCGGCCCGCAACCTGTCAGCTTGCATCACCTGGTCCAGCAGTTCCGAAGAGCGCCGGATGAAACCGACATAGGCGTCCTGGTCGTGGCGCAGATGAAAGGATTCGTTGAGCAGGTCGATGTCATGCCTCTCAAAGGCGGCTGATACGTGGGCAGCGCGTGTTTCTGATTGCCCCAAGGCCACTAGCGCCTTGGCTCCAAGGGCAACCGCGGACCGGAAGGTCTCGCGCTCAAACACTTCAACCCCGGCGGCCATCAGGTCATGGGCGTGTGAGCGATCCACCGCGCGCGCGGCAATTATGATATGGGGGAAATGCCGCCGGATCATCTCAGCGATCGCCAGGATGCGTTCCCGTCCCGCTACGGCTATAACGACCATCTCCGCCTGATCTGCACCAGCAGCGCGCAGGATGTCGAGGCGCCCACCGTCGCCATAGAACACTTTAACTCCGAAGCGTTTGACCAGGGCAATCTGGGTGGGATCATCATCGATCAGGGTCATTTCAAAACCCTGCGCTCGCAGCATGCGGGTGACAATCTGGCCGAAGCGGCCATAGCCGAGGACGATGACCTTGTGACGGCTGGTGATCTCATCTGGGTGGCCGCTTCCCAGGGCATTGAGGCGCGGGGCCATCCAGCGGTCGAATAGAAACACCAGGAGCGGCGTCACAGCCATCGACAGGGCAACCACAACGGTGAGTATTTCGACGATGTTGGCATCAAGCCCTCCGGTTGTCCCTGAGAACTGCAGGATGACAAAGGCGAACTCGCCGGCCTGGCTGAGGAGCAGGGATACCATCAACCGGTCGGCCATCTCCATACGGAAGAAACTGGTTATGCCGAACAACACAACTGCCTTGACGGCGACCAGCGCCAGCACCATCCCGATCACGATCATGGGCTGCTGGGTGAGCACCGAAAAGGCAATCGACATGCCCACGGAGATGAAGAACAGGCCGAGCAGGAGACCCTTGAACGGTTCAAGGTCGCTTTCGAGTTCGTGACGGTATTCGCTGTCGGCCAGCAACATGCCGCCCAAGAAGGCTCCGAGGGCTGGTGACAGGCCAACCGACTGCACCAGCAGCGAAGCGCCGATGACCAGAGCCAGCCCAAGCGCCGTGAAGGCCTCGCGCACGCCCGTTTCGGCAACAAAGCGCATTACGGGCCGGATGAGGTAGCGCCCGGCAAGAAGGGTAGCGATGAAGGCGGCGACCAGTGCAAGCGTTGTGCCCCAATCTATGGGGTTGGCCAGCGCTTCTGCAGCTTCCTGAGCTGCCGCATCGATGCCGGGCATGCCGACGGCGAGCAGGGGAATGGCGGCCAGGATCGGGATCACGGCGACGTCCTGCACCAAGAGTACGGCGAGGGTGCCTCGGCCGGTGGGGCTTTTGGTAATGGATCGCTGCGCGACGGTTTGCATGGCGATCGCGGTCGAGGACATAGCCAGCGTCAACCCGATGATAATTCCAGCGCGCCAGCCAAAACCTAGAAGCACGACGCAACCGCCGATCAGGATGGTGGTGCCAAGCAACTGGGTCAGTCCGAGCCCGAGGATTGACTTGCGCATGCGCCAGAGCTCGCTTGGCTGCAATTCCAGCCCGATCAAGAACAGCATCATGACAACGCCGAATTCAGATACGTGCCGGATGGTATCGCTGTCGGAGACGAGCTTGAGCCCATAAGGACCGATCAGAACCCCGGCGGCGAGGTATCCGAGCACAGTGCCGAGGCCAGCCGCTTTGGCCAGCGGGACTAGAGCAACTGTGGCGGCCAGGAGGACGAAGATCGCGAGCAGGAAGTTGTTTTCCATCAAGGCCCTCAAGGCAAGAATGGGCAGACCCATCAAACCAATGCTTGTCGATATCACGGGCGGGGCGCAAGCCCTGAGACCAATCAAAAGGGCCGACCCTTTCGGGCCGGCCCTCGCAAACCGCGCGGTCAGGGGCGATCAATCATCGTCGTCATGCAGGCCCTTGAGCGACTTGAGCTTGGAGAACACGGAGTCAGCGTCGAAATCATCGTCGCGGGTCGGGCGCTCGTTGGGTTCGGTTTGCTCCGCGGGGGCGGCCTGGTTGGAGCCTGAACGGCCGCCGGCGCTGGCCAGCGCTTCTTCGGCGGTGAGCAGCATAGTGCCGGTATCGGCTTCGTCAGGGGTGTTGCCGCCCTTGGACGCGCGCTTGACCTCGAGGTCGAGATCGATCTGGCTGCAAAGGCCGAGGGTCACAGGATCCATTGCGGCGAGGTTCGCCGAATTCCAGTGACTGCCCTCGCGAACCGATTCGATGGTCGATTTGGTGGTGCCGACCAGGCGCATGATCTGCGCATCCTTGAGTTCGGGATGGCTGCGCAGGAGCCACTTGATGGCATTGGGGCGCTCGTTGCGGCGTGAGATGGGGGTGTAGCGCGGGCCCTTGCGCTTGGCCGCAGCAACACGCACCTTGGGTTCGGAGACCTTGAGGCGATAGTTCGGATCAGCTTCGGCCTTTACGATTTCCTCGCGGGTCAGTTGACCATTCTGGATTGGGTTTACGCCCATGATTCCGCCGGCCACGTCGCCATCGGCAATGCCCTGTACTTCGAGCGGATGCAGGGTGCAGAAGGCAGCGATCTGTTCAAACGACAGCGCGGTGTTATCAACGAGCCAGACAGCGGTTGCCTTGGGCATCAACAGGGGCGTGGCCATAACAAATCTCTCTCTCAGGCGCGGCCCGGGAGCTTCCGGTCCGCCCCGCCTCTTTGCTTCATGCTGAGGGGGTGTTCGTACAATATACGAGCGTGACTGCATTTTCGCAATGGAATTGTCCCGGCGTTTACCCAAGAGGAGTTGAGCGGACGCGGAGCGTTAGCGCAGCGTCTCACCGAATGGGGTCACCAGCACGATCTTGCCAAAGGTATTGCGATCTTCGAGCAGAGCATGCCCTCGCGCTGCTTGGGCCAGTTTGAGGGTGTGGATGACCGGGCGTTTGAAAGTGGGTGTACTGAGCGCCTGCCAGAATTCAGACTGCAGCGTCTGGGCAATGGCGGCTTTATTGGCGCTCGATTGCGGGCGAAGCGTTGAGCCCGATACTGTCAACTGCTTGACCAGCAGCTTGTTGAGCGCCAGTTCTGAGCGGCCGCCGGTCAGGGTGGCGAGGATGATGATATGACCGCCGCGCGCTGCCGCATCGATATTGCGCGCTGTGACTGTGCCGCCCATCATGTCAATGATGCGGTCGGCGCCGCGGCCGCCGGTCAACTCAAGGGTGCGGGCGACGAAGTCTTCTGATGTGTGGTTGATGGTGTCGCTGGCACCAAGACTGATTGCGTAAGCCGCCTTTTCGGCCGACGAAACCACGGCGATAGGATGGGCACCTTTGAGCGAGGCCATCTGGATGGCGACGCCGCCGATGCCGCCCGCTCCGCCGTGGACCAGCACGGTCATGCCCGGCTCGAGCCCGGCGCGCATCAGCAATGTCTGGGTCAGCGTGAACCAGGTTTCGGGGAGAGCAGCCGCCTCAATGAGCGACCAGTTACGGGGCGGTGGCAAGGCCTGACCGGCCGGCACGGCCACGTATTCGGCATAGCCGCCGCCATTGCAGAGGGCAATGATCGGGTCGCCGGGTGCAAAGCCATGGGCTTGGTCGCCAATCGCAGCGACGATACCGGAGACTTCAAGGCCGGGCAGGGCAGAATGGCCCGCAGGAGGATCGTAGGTGCCGCGCCGCTGTGCCAGGTCAGGGGCGTTGATCCCGGCTGCTGCAACCTTGATCAGAATGTCACCGGGGCCAAGGACGGGAACGGGCAGCTGTGCAGGAACCAGAACTTCGGGAGCACCGGGAGCGCTGATGGTGACGGCGGTCATGTCGGTTGGAACAGTCATGGACGATACCTTGGCGCTCCAGAGCTTGTTCTGCAAGCGCGGCGCGTTAGAATTGGGCCAAAGGAGAGCAGACATGGATGACGAACCGGTCAAGGTGCGCAAGGCCCATGAGGTGGGCATGGTGCTTGATGAGATGTCAGTCGAGGAACTCAGCAACCGAATCGAAATTCTCAAGGACGAGATCACACGGCTTGAGGCGGCAATCGTTGCGCGTAAGGCGTCGCGCAACACTGCGGATGCCCTGTTCAAGTTCTGACGGCGAAAAATGCTTGATTGCAAACGGTTTACGAGGGCTCAAGGGGCAGGGTTAAGGAAACCTGACCCGTTAACCGGCAATTAAGACCTTTGCGGTAACCTTTGTTCATCCAGTCTTCTGGATTTTGCAGAGTGGTTTCTCCCTCTGTTTGACGCCTCCCTGTTAACTTTCGAGAGCCGTTTCGACGGCTCTTTTTTCTGCCCGGCCGATATTAAAGCTCCTGCAAGGGTGGGGGATTAGAAAGGTGACGGCGCCCGGCTTTCGGCCTGGGATTGCGCCCTCACGCCAGTCAGGCAGGCCCATGAACGAAAAAGAACAGAAATCAGCGGCGGTTGCCATCGGTCCACGCATCGTTGCGTCAGGTGGTTTTGACTTGCTTTATCGCGAGGGCATGCTGCTAATCGAGGATGTGGCGAGTTATCTGGATGGTCCGGGGCGGGATCAGTCCAAAGCGTTGCCGCGAGAGGCTTCGTTTCTTTATGCGACGGAATCGATGCGGCTGACGACCCGGTTGATGCAGCTGGCATCATGGCTGCTGCTGCAGCGCGCGGTGAACGAGGGTGAACTGACAGCCGAAAATGCGCGGGCGGAAAAGGAGAAGGTCAAGTTCTCTGCAACGCCCTCGGAGCGTGGTGGTCCCGGATTTGCCGACCTGCCGGAAACGCTGCGGGACTTTGTCGTGAAAGGTGACCGGCTTTTCGAACGGGTAATGCAGTTCGACAAGCTTGAGCGCGGCAACCTGCCCGAATACAGCACAGGTGGTGAGAACGGGATTGCCGATCAGCTCTCTCGGCTCAAAGCTGCGTTCAGCCGGCTCAACCAATAAAAAACCCGGCGCCTGGCCGGGTTTTCAACTCTGTGGTGCAACCGGGTATTAGCCCAGGAAGCCCTTGAACTTTTCCTTGAAGCGGGACACGCGGCCGCCACGATCCATAAGCTGGCCCGTGCCGCCGGTCCAGGCGGGGTGGGTGTTCGGATCGATATCAAGCTGAAGCACGGCGCCCTCGCTGCCATAGGTGGAGCGGGTTTCGTACTTGGTGCCGTCGGTCATCACCACGGTAATGGTGTGATAGTCCGGATGGATTTCTTTTTTCATTGGGCAACCCGTCAAATCAAACGGGCGCCAAGGCGCCCGGAGAGCCGATGTTTCTGAAGTTGGCCGGTTTCTATACAAAGACGCGCCGTTCCGCAAGGGGCGTTGCGGCAAAGCGCGCCTTGTTGGCAAATTGAGTTGCAGCAGGCCGGAGCAGACCCTATTTAAGGTGCGCTTTCATGATAGGTTTTATGAGTATGGCCAAACCGGCAAAGCGTGGCGCTGGTCTATCCGACGCCGCCAACGATGTCAGCCAGCCCAAGGTTCGCCGCTCGCTGTCTCCGATCAAGCGCCTGCTGCCATTCCTCCTGCGCTATCCGTGGCGCCTGGGGCTGACTCTTTTGTTCTTGCTGGTCGCCGCGATTTCATCGCTGGCAATTCCCGCACTTGCCGGCGGCCTGATCGACCAGGGATTTACGCAGCAGAACCTCGATATGGTCTCCAGCTATGGCTGGTTGATCGTGGGGATATCGGCCGTGATGGCGATCGCCAGCGGCGCCCGCTTCTATTTCGTTTCGATTCTGGGCGAGCGGGTGCTGACGGACCTGCGCCGCTCGGTATTCGATCACCTGCTGACCCTCGATGCCGCGTTCTTTGATACGCACCGGGTCGGTGAGCTGACATCGAGGCTCAATGGCGACGTGGCAACCATCCGCGGCGCGGTGGGATCGAGCCTGTCGATGATGCTGCGCGGCGTGGTGACGATCACCGGCGCAGTCATTCTGATGTTTCTGACCAGTCCCTATCTGGCGCTGGGCGTGGTGATCGTTGGTCCTGCGCTGATCATTCCGATGATCATGCTGGGTCGGCGCCTGCGCAAGATGTCGCGCCGAACGCAGGATGCGCTGGCAGACATGTCGGCGATGGCGACTGAGACTCTCGGGGCAACCAAGACGATCAAGTCCTTTGTCCAGGAACCGGAGCAGTCCAGGCTGTTCGGTGAACGGGCCGAAGAAAGCTATACCGCCGAAGTGACCCGCCTGCTTGCACGGGCCGGGCTGGTGGCGCTGGTGATGTTTCTTGCGACCTCGGCACTGGTTGTGCTGGTCTGGTGGGGCTCCAAGGCGGTGTTTGATGGCACAGTGACCGCTGGGCAGCTGGCGCAGTTCATGATCTACGCGTTGATGGCGTCCAATGCGCTATCTTCCCTTTCGGAAATCTGGGGCACGCTGCAGACGGTTTCTGGTGCAACCGAGCGACTGGTTGAAATCCTCGACACGGAATCGGCGCTGCCGCAGCCAGCACATCCCAAACCGATGCCGGAGCCGCCCCTGGGCACAGTTGCATTCAAGAATGTCGATTTCGCCTATGGCATTCGGGACAATGAGAACGTGCTCGAGGGCGTGAGCTTTGCGGTGAGCAAAGGCGAGACCGTAGCGCTCGTTGGCCCTTCGGGCGCGGGCAAGTCGACGGTGTTTGCCCTGCTGCAGCGCTTTTATGATGCGAGTTTCGGCTCTATCGAGGTCGATGGGGTTGATGTCAGGGATGTCAATTCTCCCGAGTTGCGCCAGCGCATGGCCTATGTGGAACAGGAACCCACCATTTTTGCCGGCACCATTGCCGACAACATCCGCTTTGGCCGGCCGCAGGCCAGCATGGAGCAGATTGAAGCCGCATCGAAAGCTGCCCTGGTGCATGATTTTGTCATGGAACTCGAGGACGGGTATAACGCGCTCGTCGGGGAACGTGGGGTGATGCTCTCGGGTGGGCAGAAGCAGCGCCTGGCGATTGCCCGTGCCCTTCTCAAGGACGCACCGATCCTGCTGCTTGATGAGGCCACCAGCGCGCTCGATGCTCAGTCCGAGCAACTTGTGCAAATGGCGCTTGAGCGGTTGATGGAAGGCCGCACGACGCTGGTGATCGCGCACCGGCTGGCCACGATCCGCGATGCGGATCGCATCCTCGTTCTCGATCACGGCAAGCTGATCGACCAGGGCACGCATGATGAACTGGTGCGCAAGGGCGGCCGATATGCAGAGCTGGCCAAGTTGCAGTTCCGCCTCGCCGAACCGGCAGCAGCGGCGAGCTGATCAACCTTCGGTAAGCTTGAACTCGATGCGCCGGTTGCGGCGGTATGCTTCTTCGGTATCGCCAGAATCGATAGGCGAAAATTCGCCAAAACCGGCGGGGACCAGCCGTTTGGGGTTCACGCCCTGATCGGTGAGGAATTTGGCCACCGAGATGGCGCGCGCTGCAGAGAGTTCCCAATTGGAAGGGAATTGCGCGTTGGAGATGGGACGCTTGTCGGTGTGCCCATCGATCCGGAGCACCCAGTTGATCTCGGGGGGGATTTCCTTTTCGAGCTGGAGTATCGCCTGAGCCAGGGAAGTCAGCTCGGCCGTGCCTTCATTGCCGCTGAGGTCGGCCTGGCCAGCTGAGAACAGCACTTCGGACTGGAAGACGAAGCGGTCGCCGACGACGCGGACGTCGGCGCGGCCTTCAAGGATCTGGCGTAGGCGCCCGAAGAAATCGGAGCGGTAGCGCGACAGATCCTGAACACGCTGAGCGAGCGCCAGGTTGAGGCGGCGGCCAAGGTCGGCAATGGCGGTGCGACTTTCGGTGTCGCGAGCCTCCGAGGCTTCAAGCGCCTGTTCGAGCGCAGCGATCTGGGTGCGCAGAGCAGCCAATTGCTGGTTGAGCAGAGCGACCTGCGCATTGGCTTCGCGCGAAAGTTCTTTCTCGTTGAGCAGTTCCGAGGTCAATCCGGCAATCTGGGCGTCCTTCTCGCCGGTCCCCAGACCGATGCCCTGAAGCTGGGCGCTCAGGGCATCGCGGTCCTGAGTGGTGCTGGCCAATGTTGCCGTCAAGGTCGCAATGGTGGATTGAAGATCGGACGAGTTGGCGCGCTCAAGCTGCAGCAGTTCGGTGAGTTCAGCGATCTGGGAGTTGAGGCGGGTCAGAACCGTGTCCTTGCCCTGCAGCTCCTGACCAAGAAAGAACTGGGTGAGCATGAACAGCGACAACAGGAAGATGATGACAAGCAGAAGGCTCGAGAGAGCATCAACGAACCCCGGCCAGTAGTTGGTGACCTGACTGCGGCGGGAACGCGAACCCGGCATGGGCTAGTTCCGCCTGTCGTTTTCGCCATCGCGCAGCATGGCTTCCATCAGGTCGCGCAGGCGCCGGTTGGTTTCACCCTGTTCGATGATGTGTTTGCGCAGATCGTCCTGCTCGGCCCGGATGTGCTTGACCAAGCCATCGATGCCCCGTGCCAGTTCGGCCATGGCGCGGATGGCGTTCTGCGAGGAATTGGTGTTCTGCATGGTCGAGCCGAGCTGATCGAACATCGCCTGCATTTCGCCGCCGGAGAGACCCAGGCCCGAAGCCTGCATGGCAGTGACCGGGTGATCGAGCTCGGTCATTGAGGTCATCCAGTCCTCAAGGTCGGTGTAGAAGGCATTCTGCGCCTGGCTCGACTGCAGGTCGAGAAACCCAAGAACCAGCGATCCGGAAAGGCCGAACAGGGACGATGAGAAGGCCGTGCCCATCCCCGCAAGCGGGGCGGTGAGGCCATCCTTGAGATTGGCGAACATGCTTGCTGCATCGCTTTGCGTGGCATCGAGCGCGCTAATGGCCGAGCCCACCGCTGTGACGGTTTCGAGCAGGCCGTAGAACGTACCGAGCAGCCCCAGGAACACCAGAAGGCCCGTGAGATAGCGCGAGGTATCCTTGGCCTCGTCGAGCCGGTTGCCGACCGAATCAAGGATCGATCGCATAGAGGACGGCGTGATCACCGCTTCGCCCAGCCGGTCGCGCAGCAGCCCGGCGACAGGGGCCAGCAGAACAGGTTGGGTGGGCGGCATCTGCCCGTCCTGAAGCGAGTTGACCCACTTGATCTCAGGGAACAGGCGGATGACCTGCCGGAAACTGAGTGCAATACCGATGATCAGCGTCAACGCGATCAGGCTGTTGATGAACGGATTGGCCCAGAAGAAGGTGACGATTGTATTGGCGAGGATCAACCCGACCAGGCCGACGATGACCAGGAAAATGATGATCTTGACCAGATAGATAAAGGGGCTCGCCAGGTGGTAGGGGTCGTAAGTCTGCGACACGGCCATTGCCCCGTTTCGATCAAATACAACACAAGCTTAGACACACCAAAACGGCGTGACAATGGCTGATGCTAGCAGATCAGGCGATGGAGCGGATAACCTTGAGCAATTGGCTCTGCACGGTCTCGTTGCCGGCAACCACCTGGCCGTTCCAGACGCTGCCGGTTGCCCCGGCATAATCTGACATTGTTCCACCTGCTTCGCGGACCATGAGTTGGCCCGGTGCAACGTCCCAGGGGGCCAGACGGGCTTCCCAGAAGGCATCGAAGCGCCCAGCGGCAAGCCACGCCAGATCGGTTGATGCACTGCCGGTGCGACGGATGCCAGCGACGGCCGGCGAAATGGCGGCCAACTGGCGCAGGGTGAGGGCATCATCGCTGGTGCCGGTGACCTTGATGCCGGTTGAGACAACCGAATCGGCCAGATGTCGCCGACCGGCAACGCGCAGACGCTTGCGATCGTTGAGCCAGGCGCCACCACCCTTTTCGGCGGTGAACATTTCGTCCATCACCGGGTTGTAGATGACGGAGGCGACGATTTCCTGATTGCGCTCCAGCGCAATGGCGACGGCGAACATCGGGATGGAGTGCAGGAAATTGGTGGTTCCATCGAGCGGGTCGACGATCCAGCGATGCTGACCATCGGTGCCGGCAATCTCGCCGCCTTCTTCCATCAGGAAGGCATAGGTGGGGCGAGCCTTGCGCAATTCATCGAACACGATCTGTTCGGCGCGCTTGTCGGCGTTGGAGACAAAATCAGCTGGCCCCTTGCGCGAAACCTGCAGGTTCTCAACCTCGCCAAAATCCTTGGTGAGAGACCGCCCGGCCTTGATGGCGGCCTGGACCATGACGTGAAGGAGAGCTGAGCGCATGGTCAGTCCGCACGCCGGAGGTAGGTGACATCGTTGGTGTCGACCAGAATCTTTTCGCCCACGGCGATAAACGGCGGCACCATGACTTTGATCCCATTGGCAAGCTTTGCAGGCTTGAAAGAATTGGCGGCCGTCTGGCCCTTGACCACGGGGTCAGCCTCAATGATTTCGAGCACGACGTGCTGCGGCATACGGATGCCGAGGGCGCGTTCCTCGTGCATTTCGAGCGTTACCTTCATGCCATCCTGCAGAAATGCGGCGCGTTCGCCGACAAATTCCTTGGGCAGTTCGATCTGTTCATAGGTTTCCTGATCCATGAACAAAAGTACGTCGCCCTGCTCGTAAAGATAGGAGAAATCGCGCTTTTCGAGTTCTACCCGCTCGACGGTTTCAGCAGAGCGGAAGCGTTCGTTGAGCTTGGTGCCTTCGACAATCGCCTTGAGTTCAACCTGGGCGTAGGCGCCACCCTTGCCTGGCTTGACGTGATCGGTCTTGACCGCGACCCAGAGCTTATCCTGGTGCATGATGACGTCGCCGACGCGGATTTCGTTGCCGTTGATCTTGGGCATGGGCTCTTGTTTCTCGGGTGGGCGGGTCCGGAACGGGCGCGGACCGGCAAAGTTGGCGCTTCTTGCCCCAGAACCGGCTTGGGTTCAAGGCTTTTGCGCTATGGGGCGGCGGCTGGATCGGTAAGCGCGGCAACTGCCGTGGGTGGAGCGGATGGCCAGAAGCGGGCCCGCTCTTCGGCGCGCGCCAGGTCTTCGGGCAGGATGGAGACCAGCAGCTTGTCGAGCACATCATCGCTCAGGCCCTGGCGGCGGGCGAGCGAGCGCCACATGGCTGCCTCTTCAAGATCAAGCGGCAGCCCCTCACCGACAGCGAGCAGTTTGGCCAGCCGGTTTTGGGCAACGGGATTGCCGGCCTCGGCGGCCTGCCGATACCAGCGGATCGCCTCAGGCAGGGATTTTTCCACCCCTCGGCCCTGGTAGCAGAGTGTTGCGTAGTCTACCTGCGCGCTGACGTTACCGGCTTCGGCAGCGAGCTTGATCTGGGCAGCGCCCTCAACCGGATTGGGCGCAACTCCTGCGCCTTCAAGCAGCATTGTGCCGTAGTCGTAACGTGCATCGGCGAGGTCGGCCTCGGCAGCCTCCTTGAGTAAGGATGCAGCCCGGGTCAGGTTGGGCTCGACATAGATGCCTTCGATATGGAGCAGTGCGAGGTTGTACTTGGCCGGGATGTAACCGGCGTCGGCCGCCTTCTTGAACAGATCTGCCGACTTCTTGCGGTCCTTTTCAACGCCGACGCCCTGTTGATAGAGCAGGGCAAGCTCGAAAGTGGCCAGAACATCGCCGTTCTTGCTGGCCAGCTCATACCAGCCCGCGGCGCGTCCGGGATTTTCGGCGACGCCAAGGCCCTTGGAGTAGATTTCGCCGATCAGTGTTTGAGCCGCAGCATCGCCTTTCTCGGCGCGGGGCAAGGCAAGCTCGAGAGCCGACAGGAAATAGCCGCGCTGAAAAGCGCCAAAGGCGTCGTCGACCTGTAGTCGCGGGCCAAAGACTTCCGCACTGATGGCGCTGGCATCGGCGCCGGGCGCGTTGTCGAAGGCCTCGGTGCCTGTGAGGGAGAGAGCGTCCTCAAGCGAGGTTTCGGCCTGCGCCAATGCGCGCAATGGCACAAGGCAAATCGAAAGAATGATAAGCAGACGCCGCATTCAGCGAACGGCTCCGGCAATGGTTGAAAGCGCCGCTGCGGGGCCCTGCGGGGCAGCCCAGACCTGAGCGCCGAGAGCGACGAATTCACAGCCCTCGGATTGGGGCGAGAGGGTTTCGGGATCACTGATGACGGCTGGGATCTGCATGGTTTCGGCCCACCACTGCGCCATGTCGCGCATGTCGGCACTCATAGAACCCGAAAGCGGCCCAAAAAAGATGTAGTCGACGTCGAGTTCGCCCTTGGTCATGGCGTCATGCCGGCTGGCGTCGGCGGTGGCCCCGACGATCATCTGCGGCTTGAGGGTGGCGACGGCCTGCTTGACCGCGGCAAGCGGACCGGCAACGTGCAGGCCATCGGCCCCCAATAGCCGCACCCAGCCCGGTTCGCCTTCGATCAGGACAGCGCAGTTGCGCGCCTGGGCGACGGGCACGACCGATTTGACCAGCGTCTTATAGGCGTTTTCGGCCTGCGCGCCGCGCGGCAGCAGGAGGGCTGAAACCTCAGCTGCGGCCAGAACCGGAGCGAGAGCGGTGGCAAAACCGGCCGGGTCTGCATCGGCAGGTGCGATCAGGAAGATCTGGGCGGAGGTGGTGGGTGCGGTCATGGTGCGGTCTTATAGCTTCACCTCGCCACGGCGCAAAGGGCAGGCGTGCAGTATGGTGTGTTTGCGGCTCACGGGGACAAGTCAGCAAAAAAAGAGCGCCCCGTCAGGAGCGCTCAGGAGGATGCCGGGATGGACCACGACAACCGTCAGGATTGAAATCAGGCAGCCCTGTCGAGCTCGACCTTCCACTGGCCGAGAGCCGCAAGGGAATTCATGTGAGCCCGGTGGGCAAAGGCGGCTTGAGCCTTGGCAACATTGGCCGGATCGCCGTTCCAGGCCAGAAGCGCCGCTGATTGCAGGGCGCGGCCATAGGAGAAGGTGAGTTTCCAGGGCAGGGGGCCAAGCTGGTTCATGGCGGAGAGATGAGCGGTGGCTTCTTCATCACTCTGGCCGCCCGAGAGGAAGGCAATGCCGGGGACCGCGGCCGGAACCTGGGCAAGCAGGGTGTTGACCGTGCGGCGGGCGACGTCGGCGATGGAAGGACGATCCTTGGAGCGGACGCCGGCCAGCACCATGTTGGGTTTCAGGAGCATGCCGGACAGATCAACGCCGGCCAACCGCAGTTCCTTGAAAACAGCTTCCAGCGTTTCGGCCGTGACTTCTTCGCAGCGTTCGATGGAATGATCGCCGGGCTCGCCATCGGCCAGCACTTCAGGTTCGACGACCGGCACGATGCCGGCTTCCTGGCAGTGCATGGCATAGCGAGCCAGAACGTGGGCATTGGCCCGGATGCCGTTGCGGGTGGGGGCTGCACCAGTGATGGCGATGACGCCGCGCCACTTGGCAAAACCGACGCCAAGTTCGGCATAGTGGGCGAGGCGTTGGCGCAGGCCATCAAGCCCTTCAGTGATCTTTTCATCGGGCGAACCGGGCATGGGGAAGGCGCCGCGGTCGACCTTGATGCCGGGGATGACATCGGTTTGCTTGAACAGTTCGCGGAACGGGGTGCCGTCGGCGGCGGACTGCTTCAGGGTCTCTTCGGTCAGGATGACGCCGGAGATGTAATTGGTCATGGCGTCCTGAGCGCGGAAAAGCATTTCGCGATAGTCGCGGCGGCTTTCGAGCGTAACCGGCAGGCCGATGACGGCGAAGCGCTTGGCAATGGTGCCCTCGGATTCATCGGCGGCCAGAATGCCCTTGCCGGGCTGAACGAGTTTTTGTGCAATTGCATTAAGGGACGTCATTGGGCGCTCCGGGCGGGGAAGGAATGGGCGGACCATAGGGCCGCCCGTGCCGGGCGTCGATTAGACGTTTGTTGTATTTGATGTTGGACTCACAACATTTTGCCCGTCGTGAGCGCCGCGCCGGATGGTGCGCCGGGACCTCTCAGCGGATGAGTAGGGCCTCGACGCCGGGCAGAGCCTTGCCTTCCATCCATTCGAGGAACGCCCCGCCGGCTGTGGAGACGTAGGTGAACGTGTCCTTCACCCCGGCATGGGCCAGGGCGGAGACGGTATCGCCACCGCCAGCGACGGAAACCAGCTTGCCGGCCTTGGTGCGGGCGGCGGCATGCCTGGCAACCGCCACGGTGCCGGCATCGAAGGGATTGAGTTCAAACGCGCCGAGCGGGCCGTTCCAGACCAGGGTTGAGGCCTCATCGATAGCGGAGTTGATGCGGTCGACCGACTGCGGCCCGACATCGAGAATCATGCCGGTTGGGTCCATGGCATCCATGCCGTAGGTGCGGTGGGGCGCGTTGGCTTCGAATTTCCAGGCCACGGTGCCATCGACGGGCAGGATGATGGCGCAGCCGGAATGCTCGGCCTTTTCCATGATGCGATTGGCGGTTTCGGCAAGATCTTTTTCGCATAGCGACTGACCGACCTGCAGGCCGAGGGCATGGAGGAAGGTGTTGGCCATGCCGCCGCCGATGACGAGGGCGTCGACGCGGGTGACGAGGTTTTCGAGCAGGTCGATCTTGGACGACACCTTGGCCCCGCCGACCAGCGCGATGACCGGCTTTTTGGGCGCGCCGAGCCCGGCTTCGAGCGCGACAAGTTCGGCCTGCATGGCCAGCCCGGCGGCGGCGGGCAGCAGGTGGGCCAGGGCCTCGGTGGAGGCATGGGCGCGGTGGGCGGCAGAGAAGGCATCGTTGACATAGGCATCGCCGAGTTCGGCCATGCGCTTTGCCAGATCAAGGTCGTTGGCTTCCTCGCCGGGATGGAAGCGGGTGTTTTCGAGAACGAGGACTGAACCCGCCGGGGCGCTGTCGATGGCCGCCTTCGCTGCACTCACGTCGGTCCAGTCGGTGGCGACAAAGCCAACCGGATGACCGGTGAGTTCGGCAATGGCGGGGCAAACCTGTTCGAGGCTCATGTCGCGGTTTGGCTTGCCCTTGGGGCGGCCGAAATGGGATAGCAGGATGGCCTTGCCATCGACCTTGACAATTTCGCGGATGGTGGGCACGAGCCGTTCGATGCGAGTGGCATCGGTGACTTTTCCATCGGCGACGGGGACATTGAGGTCCGCGCGGAGCAGCACGCGCTTGCCCGAAAGGTCGAGATCAGAAAGTTTCTTGAAATTGGCCATTGGTCTATCCACCCTGCATAAAGCGCTGCTGCTATAGCAAGTTCAGCCGTGCAATCAAACAGGGGATGCGCCAAATCACCGGCTGCGCAGCAATTCGCGCCGGTTTGGCAACAGACGGGCCCCGGGGACGCAATTGGCCTGATTGGGAATAGTGTGGTGGCGCAACAGCGCCCCCGGGACACCGGGTTTTCTGGCCTTTGGCTCGTTACGCTTTTACCCGCTCTCCGGCCACCCGGCTCAGGGCGGAAAGACTCCCACCCTCCCGGCAATCGCCCCGCAGTCGTTCGTTGCAACTCCGCCAATGCGGGGCGGACAGCGCAAAACTAGAACGTCGAAGTTGGGCGGGGATAACTGGCGTTTATAAGGCGGCGCTACGGCAATAGTGCCAGTCCATAGAGCGGGATCTGGGGAGCGGGCTTGAGGCTGGCACCATTGCGGTCGCGCTCGAGCAAGGTCTCACTTCCAATATTGAACTTCAACCCAACCATGATGCGGGCGTCACCGAACTCCTGCAGGCCCGCGGCGCTCCGGAACAGGTCGGCCGTGCCAAAGACGCTGACCGGGGTGTCGGCGAGGCGATATTCAGCACCGATACCGGCGCCCCAGGTGGTCTGGCCACCATCGTACTGATCGGAGCGCATGGATACGGCAAGGCCGTGCACATCCACCCGGAAATTGTCGGTGAGGAAGTATCGCACTTCGGCGGAAGCGAAAAGGCCAGTGAAGGTGAAGGGATCATCTCTCTCATAGGCGGCTTTCATGACGCCGAACTGACCATAGAGCGTGACGCCATCAAGATAGGCCTGTCCCTCAAGGCCGGCCCAGGCCGTCGTAGCTGAAGCGCTCTCTGTTTCGTCCTCGATTTCAATGGTTTCATTGCGCAGGCCAAGCTGTACGAGGCCGCCCAGGAGATAGGCGCCGGGTTCGCGCTTGAACACATGCAATGCGCCATCGAACTCAAGCCGTGTGTCGATGGAGGTATCGAAGTCGGTACGGATATAAGCGAGGCTCACCTCGGCCTGACCGTCAAGGACAGGTGTGAGCACTCCGGACACACCGGCAGCGGCCGACAGGGCCGCGCCATCCTGAAATTCATCGATGCCAAAGCGGTGGATGCCGATGCCGCCCGACAAAAAGGCGTCGGATGCTGCGGAGGCCGACAGGGTGGCAAGCAGGAGTGCGATGGTAGTTGGGAAAAGCGTGAGGCGCATTTGTGTCCAATGAGGCAATCACATTAAGAATGCCGACATAATACAGTGATCAGCGTAAAAAAGAAGTATAAATGAACAAATAGTGAGTAATAATAACTATTACTCACGTAGTTAGATATATAATTACGTCTGGAGAATTGTTGTGCCAGAAGAACGGCCTGGCGGTGCCTGCCGTCGTGTTGTCGGCACGGGCAGCCATGCCAATGAAATTGGCCCCGCCTCTCTAAAGGCGGGGCCATCATCACGAGCCGGATGCGGCGTGGTTTAACCTAACAATATTTAAGGGGCGGCGTTGAAAACGAACGGGTAGTGGGCCACCGGGTCGAGCGAGGGGCCGGACCGGTCGCGCTCAATCAGGGTCTGATCGCCGAAGTTGAAGCGCAGGCCAATGGTGAAACGGGCATCCTCACGTACATAACCGCTAGTCTCGGCGGTGAAGCGATAGTAGTCGGCATTGGCCGTCAGGCTGATCGGGCTCTCATTGATGCGGTACTCAACCCCGATCCCGGCAGCCAGAGTGCCGGTGCCGTAGTTGGGATCGTCGGACAGCTCGGTGTGGATCGCCGCGGCGCGCAGATCGATGCGCAGGTCATCGGTGAGGAAATAGCGAACCTGGGCGGTGGCAAACAGGCCATAGTGATTGTAGGCACTATCATTGGCGTCGAGATGGGCCAACCCACCGGCCTGGCCATAGAGCGTGATGCGGTCGAGCGCATACTGGGCCTCGAGCCCGGCCAGGGCGCGGCTAGTTTCGTAGCTACCCTTTTCGTACTCGACATAGTGGTCGTACTGAACAATGCCGCCAAGCAGCAGGCCGTTTTCGAGGCGATGTGAGAGGTGTAGCGCGCCCCCGACTGCGTGGGTATCGCTACCCTGCAGCCCGGTATAGGTATAGATCAGGTCCCCCTGCAGGGTAAACGCCGGCGTCAACTCCATGCCGAGCGTGCCGCGAAGGTCGCCATAGCTGGCGGACTGCCCGATCGAATCCACGGTCATCGTGCCGCGCCCGACCTGGCCGCCGACAAAACCCGAGGGATCAGCGAGGGCGGGACCGGCTGCTGTTGAGAGAAGGGCGGCGGTTGCGAGGGTGAGGCGGGTGAACTGGCGCATGGGGCAGGCCTTGGGTTTGGAATTCAGTTTGACGTGGATGCGATCGGGAATGACTAGGGAACAATCACGTAGCGGAAGGGGATGGCGGCGACCGGATTGAGCGAAGCGCCGGACCGATCCTGATCGAGCAGCGACCCTGTGCCGAAATTGACTTTCAGCCCAACGGACAAACGCGTCTCGTCGTGGTCATAGTAGTAGGAACTGATCCGGTTGTAATCGAGCGCCGCAAAGGTGCTGAGCGGGGACTCAGGCAGCTTGAATTCTGCCCCGATGCCGACGCCGAGCTTGGTGAAATCGGAATTGCCCGGCAACGGCGAGCCCGTGAGGCGCGCGGCCATGCCATGCAGGTCAAGCTTGAAATCGGGGGTGAGGAAGTAGCGGGCCTGACCGGTCAGGAAAGCACCGGTCTGGGTGTAGCTGTCGTTCCCGAGATCCTCGTGCATCAGCCCGGCCTGGCCATAGAGCGTGAGGTTATCCAGGTAGAACTGCCCCTCGGCGCCGACTATCGAACGGGTGCTCACACCAAAGGGGTCGTTTCCGTCGGCCGAATAGTACCGGCCCTGGTGCGTGACCTGCACAAAGCCGCCAAACAGATAGGCCTCGGGATCGCGATAGAACAGGTGCAGCGCGCCGGTGAGATCGGAAAAATTGTGTGTCGCAGGAAGATCCGTGTTGAACCGGTAGCTTTGATAGGCGATGTCGCCCTGCAGGCCCAAACCTGAGCCCAGATCGATCACACCGCTGCCGCGCCAATGGGGCGTGAAGACGGTATCGAGCGCATCTTCCGAATCAGACCCGACAAGCACACCGCTGCCCGCCTGCACAAAACCGGATGGATCAGCCAGGACGGCAGCGCTTGAAAGGGCCAGCAGGCCGAGTGCCAAGGGCACACTGGCAAATGACTTCATGAAATCCCCGAGCCAAAGAGCAGGCAGAATGATTACATTCAATCTCCTGCATACATCGCCGGAAGTAAAGGCCCTGTCAGACACGATTGCCCGAAAAAGCTCAATAGCGGCATTGATGTAACAGGGGTTCTGCTCTGGTCAGCGCTTCGCGCGGCAATTGGGCCATCGCCATATCCTCGGCGCCGGACAGGGAAATCCGTTCCGGCGCCAGGTCTTGCGCGATCAGAGCAGCTTGCCGAAGGCGACGGCGGTGTCGCACATGCGGTTCGAGAAGCCCCACTCGTTATCATACCAGGACAGGACCGAGACGAAATCGCCATCCATCACCTTGGTCTGGTCGAGGGCCATGGTTGACGAGTGCGAGTCGTGATTAAAGTCGATCGAGACATTGGGGTGGCGGGTATAGCCCATGATGCCCTTGAGCTTGCCATCGGAGGCGGCGATCACGGCATTGTTGATCTCTTCAACGGTGGTCTTGCGCTTGGCGATGAACTTGAAATCGACCACCGACACATTGGGCGTCGGCACGCGGATGGAGACGCCATCGAGCTTGCCCTTGAGATCGGGCAGGACCAGGCCGATGGCCTTGGCAGCACCGGTCGAGGTCGGGATCTGGCTCAGGGCGGCCGCGCGACCGCGATAGAGATCCTTGTGCATGGTGTCGAGGGTTGGCTGATCACCGGTATAGGAGTGAATGGTGGTCATCATGCCTTTTTCGATACCGACGGTGTCGTGCAGGATCGAGGCGAGCGGGGCCAGGCAATTGGTGGTGCATGAGGCGTTCGAGATCACCACGTGATCTTTCGAAAGCTTGTCGTGGTTGATGCCGTAAACCACGGTAAGATCGGCACCATCGGAAGGGGCCGAGACGATCACCTTCTTGGCGCCGGCCTGGATATGGGCCAGGGCCTTGTCCTTGGCGGTGAAGATGCCGGTGCATTCGAGCACGATATCAACGCCCATGGCGGCATGCGGCAGCTCGGCAGGGTTCTTGACGGCAGTGACCTTGATCGGGCCACGGCCCACATCGATGGTGTCGCCGGCAACGGTAACCGTGCCCGGGAAGCGGCCATGCACGCTGTCGAAGCGGATCAGGTGGGCGTTGGTTTCCACCGGGCCGAGATCGTTGATGGCCACGACTTCGATATCGGTGCGGCCCGATTCAATGATGGCGCGCAGAATATTGCGGCCGATACGGCCAAATCCATTGATGGCGACGCGGACTGCCATGAGTAACTCCTGGGGCAAAAGAGGGGGAGGGCGGGTGTCTCTTACAACTGAGCGGTTGCGGCTTCAACAATCCCTTGGGCAGTGATGCCGAAGTATTCGTAAAGCTGCTCGGCCGGGCCCGAGGCACCAAAACCGCTCATACCGACAAAGCGGCCACGATCGCCGAGGAGTTTACCCCAAGAGAGGCCAATGCCGGCCTCGACGGCAACACGCGCCACGGCCTTGCCGAAAACTTCGGCCTTGTAGGCATCGGGCTGCTTGTCGAACAGTTCAAGGCTTGGGACCGAGACGACGCGGGCGGAAATGCCCTTGTCCTCAAGCGCTTTCTTGCCATCCAAAGCAATGGCGACTTCCGAGCCTGTGGCGAAGATGACGACCTTGGCATCGGTGGGACCAGACAGCGTATAGGCGCCGCGGCGGGAGAGGTTTTCGGCTACATACTCGGTGCGCAGGGCCGGCAGGTTCTGGCGCGAGAGCGCCAGGATCGAGGGCGTGGCGTTCGATTCAACCGCAATCTGCCAGCATTCGAGCGCTTCGGTGGCATCGGCGGGGCGCAGGACGAGCAGGTTGGGAATGGCGCGCAGGGCTGCCAGATGCTCGACCGGCTGGTGCGTGGGGCCGTCTTCGCCCAGCCCGATGGAATCGTGCGTCATGACGTAAACCACGCGCTGGTGCATGAGCGCGGAGAGCCGGATAGAGGGGCGAGCGTAATCGGTGAAGACCAGGAACGTGCCGCCATAGGGCAGGAAACCGCCATGCAGGGCAATCCCGTTCATGGCTGCGGCCATGGCGTGTTCGCGGATGCCGTAGCGCATGTAGCGGCCGAGACGGTCGGCGTCGGTGAAGGGTTGAGTCTGGGTGGTGTTGGTCAGGTTCGAACCGGTGAGGTCGGCCGACCCGCCGAGCGTTTCAGGCAGAACGCCGTTGAGCACTTCGAGCGCCATCTGGCTCGACTTACGGGTAGCAACCTTGGGCTTGTCCTCGGCAAGCTTGCGCTTATAGGCATCAACGGTTGTTGCGTAGGCCGCAGGCAGGGCGCCCGAGATGCGGCGCTCGAATTCGGCCTTGTGGGCGGAAATGGCGAGGCGTTCGGTCCAGGCCTTGCGGGCCCCTGCAGAACGGGCGCCGGCCTGGCGCCAGGCGGAGATGATGTCGGCGGGCACCTCAAAAGCGGGGTAGGTGATGCCGAGCGCGGCCTTGGCGCCCGCCAGCTCCTCGGCGCCAAGCGGCGAGCCGTGGACGCCGGCGGTGCCAGCCTTTTTGGGTGCGCCAAAGCCGATTGTGGTCCTGGCCGCAATCAGGGTGGGCAGGGCCGAGCCCTTGGCAGCGAGCAGGGCTTTCTCGAGCGCGTCCTGATCGTGGCCATCCACTTCGACAGTGTTCCAGCCCGAGGCTTTGAAGCGGGCGATCTGATCGGTGGAGTCCGCGTTTGACACCTTGCCGTCGATGGTGATGCCGTTGTTGTCCCAGATGACGATGAGCTTATTGAGCTTTAAGTGCCCGGCAAGGCCGATGGCTTCCTGGGAGATGCCTTCCATCAGGCAGCCATCGCCGGCGAGCACATAGGTACAATGATCGACGAGATCGGCGCCGAATTCGGCGGCCAGCTTGGCTTCGGCAATCGCCATGCCGACGGCATTGCCTACGCCCTGGCCGAGCGGGCCGGTGGTGGTTTCGATGCCTTCAGCATAGCCATATTCAGGGTGGCCGGCGGTCTTGGCATGGAGCTGGCGGAAATTCTTGACCTCATCCATGGTCATGTCTGTGTAGCCTAGCAGGTAGAGCGAAGCGTAGAGCAGCATCGAGCCATGACCCGCGGAAAGCACGAAGCGGTCGCGATCAGCCCATTTGGGCGCTGCGGGATCGAACTTCATGACCTTGGTGAACAGGACCGTTGCGATATCGGCACAGCCCATGGGCAGGCCCGGATGACCGGAATTGGCTTTCTCGACCGCATCCATGGCAAGCGAGCGGATAGCATTGGCCATGGCGTTCTGTTGGGCGGTGTTGGTCATCGGACAGCTCGTTTCTTGGGTCTGCAATCAGGGTGGAAATGCGGCCGGAGGCACCAGCTTCCAAGCGGGTTCGAGCCATACCAGTTTCCGCCCTTTAGTCAATCGCGGCGGGCTCGGACCAAAGTGTAATGCTCCCACTCTCCGCAAGGCGGCTGAGCCGTCAACACTTTGCCAGAATTGACGCCGACAGGATCAGTCTTATCAGTGGAACACCCTAATCAATCGGTGCAGGGTCGGCCGGTGTCGATTGCATTGGTTTTCCGGGCTGGTCTAACTATAGATGCGGAATCGGTGGCCGGGGTGGGCGCAATTGGCGGACAATAGTTCTGAAGATGGCTACGAGGGCGCCTCGGCGCGCCTCGACCGGGCGCTTGGACGGCTTGAAGCCAGCGTCCGTGGCCTTAACAGCCGCGTGCGGGCCCACAACCGGATTGAAGCCGATACGCAAAAGCTGCTCGCTGAACGCGCCAGGTTTGCTGCCGATCTCGAAAAGGCCAGCGCCAAGGCCAAGCGGCTCGATGACAGCGCTCACGAAGTGTCGCGCCGGCTGGTCGATGCCATGGAAACTGTCCGCCAGGTGCTGGCCAAGTAAGGAAGCGTGATGCCCGAGGTCAATGTCGAGATCAATGGCCGCAAATATCGCATGGCCTGCGAAGAAGGACAGGAAAACCACCTGCTGATGCTGGCGGAACGGTTCAACCGTTCGATTGAAGGGCTGAAAGGGGCGTTCGGCGAAATCGGGGACAACCGGTTGACGGTGATGGCCGGTATTGCCGTTCTCGATGACCTGCTGGAAGCCGAAAAGCGTATTGCCCAGCTCAAACAGGACGTCGCGAACCTGACCGAAGCCGGGCAGGCCATGGCCGCCGAGACCAGTCAGCTTGAACAGCGGTTTGCCAAACGGATGGCCGAGGCGGCGCGCAAGATCGAGGCGGTGGCTACAGCGATCGACGAAACCGGCGCTCCGGGCGGCAATGCTTGATTTTTGACAAAGATTGGCAAAGTTGCTAATATTGGCGCATGGAGGTGACCCATGGCCACAATGAATGTTTCCCTGCCCGACAAGATGAAAGACTGGGTTGAACAGCAGGCGGAAAGCGGCCGGTTCAGCAATGCCAGCGACTATGTGCGCGACCTGATCCGCCGCGACCAGGAGCGCGCCGCGCACATCCGCCAGATGCAGGCGCTGATCGACGAGGGGCTGAACAGCGGGTTTAGTGAGCGGACCGTTGACGAGATCCGCCGCGAGGCACTGCAGGAGTTCGAAGCGGGCATCTTCGACGATGACTTATAGGCTCTCCAAAGCTGCTGATCGTGACCTAAAGCGTCTTTTCACGGCTTCGCTGGTACAATTTGGGCGCCTGCAGGCCGACCTATACTACGATGGCATTGTTGGTACTTTGAACGCTTTGGCTGAACGTCCACTAATTGCAAGGGAACGGATTGAGTACGGGCCCGGTATTCGCATGCACCCTTTTCGATCGCACGTCATCGTTTATCGGATCGTACGGGTGGACATCCAGATCATCCGCATCCTGCACGGGCGGCAGGATTTGCCAGAGCACATCTGACGATCGCCGTTTGCACTCGCTGACAGGTCGCACTATATCTGGTGAGCTGCCCGGTGCGTGTTGGACGTCAGTATCCCCGGGGCCTTATCGATCCTAAAGGGAGCTGTCCCTGACTGAGCCCGTGGGCTTGGACACACGGCGCCCACCTACGTAAGTAGGTTCCCGGGATCGAATGTCCCACGGCCAGGGCGGCACCTGAATTGAACCGGCAGGCCTGGCGGCCCGCGAGACAAGCGGTAAGGGGCGCGCATGGCCGACGCCAGGATCGAAGAAGCCAAGGCGGCATTGCGCATCAAGGCGCACGCCCAGCGTGCTGCGTTTGCGCAAAGCCTGCGGGCCGAGGCGGCCAAGGCAGCAGCTGAGCATTTTCTCACCCACTTTCCACTTTCCCCCACCGATATCGTGGCCGCCTATTGGCCGATCCGTGATGAGATCGACTGCAAGCTGGTTCTGACCACGCTGATGGACCGCTTCCAGCCGGTGTGCCTGCCGGTGGTGATGGGCGAGGATGTGCCACTCGAACTGCGCCTGTGGGAGCAGGGGACGCCGCTTTATCCATCCGGCTTCGGCACGATGGCCCCCGAGGATTCGGCCCCGGTGGTTGAACCCGATATTATCCTGATGCCGCTACTTGGTTTTGACCGCAAGGGCACAAGGCTCGGTTATGGCGGTGGCTATTATGACCGCACGCTGGCATCGCTCAGGAACACACCCCGACTGGTGGGTTTTGCCTTTGCCGCCCAGGAACTGGACTTTGTGCCGCGCGAGCCCCATGACATTCCGCTAGATGCCATCGTCACCGAAAAGGGCGTGCGGCAGTTTTCGCGCAAGGACGCCGATTTATGAAGGTCTTGTTTCTCGGTGACGTGGTCGGCCGGTCTGGCCGGGACGCGATCACCGCCCGCCTGCCCGGACTGATCCGGGACTACGGTTTTGATTTTGTGGTGATCAATGGCGAAAATGCCAGCCATGGCAAGGGACTGACCGAGCCGCATTTCAATGAATTGCGCATGGCGGGCGCCGATGCTGTGACGCTGGGAGACCATGCCTTCGACCAGCGCGACACCATTGGCTATATCAACCGTGAGCCGACACTGATCCGCCCGCTCAACATGGCGCCGGGCACACCGGGGCGCGGGGCCAACCTGATCGAGGGTCGCAACGGGCACCGGGTACTGGTGATCAACGCGCTGGGGCGGGTGTTCATGGGGCCGGTCGATGACCCGTTCCGCGCCGTAGAGGCAGCAGTTGCGGCCTGCCCGCTGGCCGAGCAGGCCGATGCGATCGTGGTGGATTTTCACACCGAGGCGACCTCGGAAATCCAGGCCATGGGGTTCTTTCTTGATGGCAAGGTGTCGCTGGTGGTGGGTACGCACACCCATATCCCCACCTCCGACCATCGCGTGCTCAAGGGTGGCACCGGCCTGATGGCGGATGCGGGCATGTGCGGGGATTTTGATTCAATCATCGGGGTCGAAGCCGACGAACCGCTCAACCGTTTTCTGACCGGCATTCCCCAGGGGCGCTTCACTCCGGCCGAAGGCGAAGCCACGCTCTGTGGAGTGGCCTTTGAAACCGACGCGCTCACCGGACTGGTCACATCGCTTTCGCCGGTCAGGATCGGCGGGACACTGGCGCAGGCTTTGCCGGTGTTCTGACCCCGGCTTCACAATCGCACCCGGCCCGCCTATAACGCGCCACCACATTTCGAACGCTGACGACGAGGACTGACCGATGGCCGGCCATTCGCATGCCAAAAATATCATGCACCGCAAGGGCAAGAGCGATGCCATTCGCTCCAAAGTGTTTTCCAAACTGGCGCGCGAAATCACCGTCGCTGCCAAGATGGGCGTGCCCGACCCTTCGATGAATGCGCGCCTGCGCCTGGCGGTGGCCAATGCGCGCGCCCAATCGATGCCCAAGGACAATATCGAGCGGGCCATCAAGAAGGCCAGCGGGTCAGAAGGCGAGAACTATGATGAGATCCGCTATGAAGGTTATGGCCCCGGCGGCGTGGCGGTGATTGTCGAAACCCTGACCGACAACCGCAACCGCACCGCATCGAATGTGCGTTCGACCTTCTCCAAGAATGGCGGGGCGCTGGGGGAGACCAATTCGGTGGCCTTCATGTTCGATCGCGTGGGCGAGGTCTATTATGAGGCCAAGGCGGGCGATGCCGACAAGGTGATGGAAGCGGCCATTGAAGCCGGCGCCGACGATGTTGAAAGCGACGAAGAAGGCCACACCATCTATTGCGCCTTTGAAGCGATGAACGATGTTTCGGCGGCGCTGGAAAAGTCGCTGGGCGAGGCGGAATCGGTCAAGGCGGTGTGGCGCCCGCACAACAATGTGCCGGTTGATGCCGAAAAGGGTGCAACGCTTCTGAAGATGATCGGCATTCTCGAAGAAGACGATGACGTGCAGAACGTTTATGCCAACTTCGAGATGAGCGACGAGGATATGGCCAAGCTCGACGTCTAGGTTGCGGGATCAGGCGGTCTGGAGCATATCCGGGCCGTCCAGAAATACCCGGTCGCGACCGGATTGCTTGGCTTTGTAAAGCAGCTCATCGGCCTTACGATAGAGCGCGGCGAAGGGGGCGGGGCGGTCGAACACCGCGCCGCCGATGCTGACCGAAAGCCGGCACGCATCGCCTTCTGGTGCAAAGGCGAGCTGGCTGATGCTGGTGCGGATGCGTTCGGCAATGACCAGCGCATGGCTGCCCGAAACGCCGAGCAGGAACACGCCAAACTCTTCACCGCCGATGCGCCCCACCAGATCGTGCGGACGCACACTGGCCCTGATGGCGTCAGCAATGGACCGCAGCGCCTGATCGCCTTGATCATGGCCGAAATGATCATTAATCGATTTGAAATCGTCGGCATCGATGACCAGAAACGCTCCCTGCGCGGGATCGCCGCCTGACCAGGTCAAATGATTGGTGACCGAATGGGTGAAGGCGCGGCGATTGAGGCAGGCGGTCAGGCCATCGGTTGAGGCCAGAATGCGCAATTGCTGGTTGGCATGGCGCAATTGCTGTTCGCGCAGTACCATAAAAAAGCTCAGTGGCCCGCCGACGAGTGCAGGCATGGTGGCCGAGACCACCCAGCCGGCCGTGCTCATGCCATGGGACAGGGTGTGCATGATGACGCCTGTCAGCCCCAGTGAAGCCAGGATCGAGACCATGGTGATCAGCGCCGACCAGCGCCAGACGGCGCGCCAGGCATGATTTGGCAACTCGAAGGCCCAACGGTTCACGGTGAAGTCCTCTTCTGCGTCCGGCGTCTTCTATGCCTGTCGGTCTGAAGGTGAGGTTCCACGCATGGTTGCAATTTTATCGACACCGGAGCGTGCGTGGCTCGGGGTGGTGCACGCCGAATTGTTTCGGTTTTGTTCACATAGTGCTTGGTGGGCTGGGGCGGGTCTATTAAGAGTGTTTCATGATCGGAACTGTGCGAATCATCGGTATTGATCCGGGCCTGCGCCGCTGCGGCTGGGGGGTGATTGAATCGACAGGTAATCGTTTATCTTACATCGCCTCTGGCACGGTGACGCCGGCGGTTGATCTCGATCTGCCGCGCCGGCTGGTGTTGCTGTTCGAGGGACTAAGCGACCTGATCCGCACCTACCGGCCCGACGAAGCGGCGGTGGAAGAGACCTTTGTCTCGGCGGGCGCGCGCTCGGCCCTGCAACTGGGACAGGCGCGCGGGATTGCCCTGATGACGCCGGCATCGCTGGGGCTGCCGGTCGGAGAATATGCGGCCAACCTGGTGAAGAAATCGGTGGTCGGGTCGGGGCATGCGGACAAGGCGCAGATCCAGCTCATGGTCAAGACGCTGATGCCCTCGGCCGACTTCAAGGGTGCCGATGCGGCCGATGCGCTGGCGATCGCCATCTGTCATGCGCACCACAGGACCTCACTCAAGTTCAAGGCGAGCCTTTCATGATCGGAAAACTCAAAGGGCTGGTGGAGGCCTTTGGCGACGATTTCGTGCTGATCGATGTCGGTGGGGTCTGCTATCAGGCCTACTGCTCTGCGAAAACGCTTTCCGCCCTGCCGCAGGTGGGGCATGGGGCCGTGCTGTTCATCGAAATGATCGTGCGTGAAGACATGATCCGGCTTTATGGCTTTGGCAGCGAGCTTGAGAAGGCCTGGTTTAATATTCTGATGAGCGTGCAGGGGGTGGGCGCGCGGGTGGCGCTGGGTATCCTGTCGACGCTGACCCCATCAGAGCTTTCGAGCGCGATTGCGCTGCAGGACAAGGCAATGATCGGACGCGCCAACGGCGTTGGGCCCAAGCTTGCCGTGCGGGTGATTACCGAGCTCAAGGGTAAGGGCCCGGCGGGCGGGGCCATCGATGCCGGGGTCCTGGGTTTGCAGACGGCGCTGGGCGAGGGCGTGGCCCGCTCCACCGTCGCCGATGCCGTCTCAGCGCTGACCAATCTAGGCTATGCCAGCGCGCAAGCCTCGGCGGCAGTGGCACGGGTGGTGGCGAGGGAAGGCGAGGATACGCCGACCGAAAAACTGATCCGGCTTGGGCTGCGGGAATTGAGCAGTTGATCCTTGTTCTGGATCGCAATCCTTACTATTTTAGGAAGTAAGGAATTTGATTGGAGGCGGAGATGAACGAACATGCAAGACTGGCGCTGACCTCTAAAGCCACCAGCAAAGGGCAAACGACGATCCCGAAGCCGGTGCGGGATGCGCTCGGCATCAAGGACGGCACACAATTGTGCTGGGTGCTGGAGGACGGTGTGCTCAAGGTGACCGCAAAAAGCGTAAATATCGCGGACTTTGCAGGGTTTCTCGGGCCGGTTTCGAATGGCCGCAAGGCCAGTATTGAGGACCTGAACCAGGCCGTGGGCGAGGCAGTTGCAGCCCGCTTCCAGCGCAAGGCCCCATCATGATCGGGGTGGATACCAACATTCTGGTGCGGTTCTTCGTTGGTGATGACCCGGCGCAGGCAGACAAGGCCCGGGAGCTTTTGGCGCAGCGAAACGAAACTGATCCGGCATTTGTCAGCGTGCTTGTGGTTGCAGAACTGGTCTGGGTGCTGCAGAAATTTTATGAAGTGCCGCAGGCCTACATCAATGAAATGCTTGGCGTGCTCATGGGTGGGGCCGGCGTCATAGTTGAGCGGCAGGATCTCGTAGCGGCAGCCGCGGAGCTTGCGGCAGCGGAGCAGGCCGACCTTGCCGACCTGCTGATTTCGACCATTGCCCGTGATGAGGGCTGCAGCCGGACGTTCACCTTCGACAAACGGGCCGCCAGACGCGTGCCGGGAATGGAATTGCTCGCGTGACCTCCCTGACCTCTCCCATTGCCGAACGAGACGGCGACCTGGACGTGTCGCTGCGCCCGACCGGCTTTTCCGAATTCGTGGGGCAGGCGGCCGCGCGGGCCAACCTTGAGGTCTTCATCGAGGCGGCCAAGCGGCGCGGGGCGGCACTTGACCATGTGCTGTTTGTTGGCCCGCCGGGGTTGGGCAAGACGACGCTGGCCCAGATTGTGGCGCGGGAGCTTGGCGTGGGGTTCCGTGCCACATCGGGTCCGGTGATCGCCAAGGCCGGGGACCTGGCGGCGCTTTTGACCAATCTCGAAGACCGCGATGTGCTGTTCATCGACGAGATCCACCGGCTTAACCCTGCGATCGAGGAAGTGCTCTATCCAGCGATGGAAGACTTCCAGCTCGATCTAATCATCGGTGAAGGGCCGGCGGCGCGTTCGGTGCGGATTGATCTGGCCAAATTCACCCTTGTTGGGGCGACCACCAGAGCGGGCCTTCTGACCACGCCGCTGCGCGACCGGTTCGGCATTCCGGTGCGGCTCAATTTCTATACGCCCGAGGAGCTTGTGCTGATCGTCAAGCGCGGGGCGAGGCTGCTGGGTATGGCCATGAGCGAGGACGGGGCCATGGAAATTGCCCGGCGTTCGCGCGGCACGCCGCGTATTGCCGGGCGGCTGTTGCGCCGGGTCACCGATTTCGCGCAGGTGGCGGGTGCCGAGGAAATCACTCGCTCCGTGGCCGACAAGGCGCTGCTGCGGCTCGATGTGGATGCGCGCGGTCTCGACCAGCTCGACCGGCGCTATCTTGATACTATGGCCAAGTTCTATGGCGGAGGTCCTGTGGGCATCGAAACGCTGGCTGCCGCGCTTTCCGAGCCGCGCGATGCGCTTGAGGAAATCGTTGAGCCCTATCTGATCCAGCAGGGCTTCATCCAGCGCACGCCGCGCGGGCGCATGATGACGGCGCTGGCATTCCAGCATATGGGGTTGACTGTGCCGCAGGGGTTTCTGGGTCTACAGGCGAACCTGTTTGAGGAGCCGGAGGCCGAGGAGTGAGGCCGTCCGAACGACTCGAGCTAATCGAAAGCATTGGGAAGGAGCTTCAAGCTCGGTACACATTTGATGATGTTGATATGTACCTTTCGGCCTTTGGAATTGCTTCCGAGCCTAACACCTATCGAGGTAGCAAGCGGGTGTATGCGAAGCACGCCCTCCAATACTGCGATGAGAGAGTATTGATGCAAATCGCCGCTGACTTGCATCTGGTGCCAAAGTTAGACGTAGACAACTTACACCTCCTTCCGAAAAACTGGATAGGGATTCCTGACCGCAAGGTGTTTCTGAGCCATCTGTCTAAGTCCAAGGAGAACGCTGCGAGACTGAAGCTGTGTCTTCAGCCGTACGGAATCAATCTCTTTGTTGCACACGAGGACATTCATCCCACCTTGGAATGGCAGCGGGAAATTCTACGTGCGCTGAGATCAATGGACTGCTTCATATCTCTGCACACACCGGGGTTTCTTTCGAGTTTCTGGTGCCAACAGGAAGTTGGATATGCCCTTGCGCGGGAAGTCCCTTGCATCGCAATTCGCATGGGTGAAGATTCGGTAGGATTTCAGGGAGCAAAGCAAGCGCTGTCGCGAGGGCGCAAGACTGCTGAGGAGATATCCTTGGAAATTGCAGACATTTGGGGTCTAACCCAACTGACCCAAACCCAATGACTTTGCTTCATCCCTTCGAAGTTCGCGTCTACTACGAGGACACCGACTTCTCCGGCAATGTCTATCACGCCAGTTATCTCAAGTTCTTTGAGCGCGGGCGGACGGAGTTTTTGCGGGCCGAGGGTATCCACCATTCCGAACTGGTTCGTGATGGAGTGGCCTTCGCGGTGCGCAAAATGGAGATTGAGTTTGCGTCACCCGCCCGGATCGATGACCTGCTCACAGTCGAGACCGGGGTCGAGGCGATTTCGGGTGCACGGCTGACTTTGAAGCAGGCGATCCGCCGCGGGAGCGATGAACTGACGCGCGCACGGGTGGAAGTGGCGGCCATCCGCATCGATGGTGGACCAACGCGCCTGCCCAAGGCGTTGCTCGCCCGCTTTGCCAAGCCGTGAGCGGCGCAGACTCGCTTTTTTAACCAATGCTTGACCATAAATGGGGCAAAGGTCGCTTAAGCAGGCGATGGCCCGGCAAACGTCCGGAAATCCGGGGCATTTCTCTTAAATTTGACAAATTTGAACTCCATCCGGACCCTGAATAATCGTGCGCCCGCCGAGGGCGAACCGAAAGGATCACACCATGGAAGCGATGGACGCTGTTGCGCAGGCCGCGCCGCACACCGACTTTTCGATTTTCGGCCTGTTCATGCAGGCCGATCTTGTCGTTAAAGCGGTGATGCTGGGATTGCTGGCAGCCTCGGTGTGGACCTGGGCGATCATCGTGGACAAGACCATGCTCTATAGCCGGGTCTCGCGCGAGATGAACCGGTTCGAAAAGATCTTCTGGTCGGGGCAGTCGCTGGAGGAGCTCTATCAGGCGATGTCGGAGCGCCCGGCCGTGGGGTTGGGTTCGGTCTTTGTCGCGGCCATGAAGGAATGGAAGCGCAGTCACGAGCAGAATGCGGCCTCTTTCATCGGGATGCAGGCACGGCTTGACCGGGTGCTGGACCTCGCCATTTCGCGCGAAAGCGAGGGGCTGGAGAAAAATCTCGGGTTCCTGGCCACCGTTGGTTCATCCGCGCCATTCGTTGGCCTTTTTGGCACGGTATGGGGGATCATGAACGCCTTTACCGCGATCGCCGCATCTTCGAGCACCAATCTGGCCGTGGTCGCCGGCCCGATCGCGGAAGCCCTGTTCGCCACCGCTATTGGCCTCGTGGCGGCGATCCCGGCCGTTATCGCCTACAACAAGCTTTCAAGCGATGCGGGCAAGATGGTCTCGCGCCTCGAAGGCTTTGCCGACGAGTTCTCCACCATCCTGTCGCGCCAGCTCGAAGCCCGGGGCCGCTGACCATGGGCATGGCGGTGGGTGGCGGCGGAGGCCGTAAGGGCGGACGCAGAGGGCGGCGCGGTGGCAACCGCCCGATGAGCGACATCAACGTCACGCCGATGGTGGACGTGATGCTGGTGCTGCTGATCGTTTTCATGGTGGCGGCGCCCCTGATGACGGTTGGCGTGCCGATCGACCTGCCCCAGACCCAGGCCAAGGAACTCAATACCGACAGCAAGCCTGTAACCGTGGTGGTGACCCCCGACGGGGCGACCTATCTCGGCGACGAGCCGGTGCCGCTCGACCAACTGGTGGCCCGGATCGCGGTGGATGCACCCGATCCTGCCAACCAGCGCATCTATCTGCGTGGCGACACGACCGCCAATTACGGGGCGGTAATGAAGGTGATGGGCGTGCTCTCGGCGGCCGGCTATGCCAAGATCGGCCTTGTGACCGAACAGGCGCCCGCCCAGCAGGTGCCGCAGTAGCTCATGCGCACGGGCCTCGCCGTTTCCGCAGCAACGCACGGTGTTCTCCTCGTCCTGGTCCTTGTTGGATTTGGCGCGGCGCAGCCGTTCGAGCCGGTAACGGTGGAATCGATCGCGGTGGACCTGGTGCCGATCGAGGATGTGGCCAATATCCGCGCTGGAACGCTCGATAGCGACGTAATCGAGACCCAGACCCCATCGCGGGTTGAGGACGACACCCCGCCCGAACTGGCCCAGCCGACCGGCAATACCGAGCAAGATCAGCCGGTGCCGGACGACAATGCTGAGGCAACGCCTGCACCCACGACGAATACCGCGCCCGAGCCGGTGCCGGAGCCGGCTCCCGAACCGGTGGCGCGACCTGAGCCGGAACCGGCACCAGAACCCGAACCCGTGCCAGAACCTGCCCCTCAGCCTGAGCCCGCCCCCGAGCCGGAACCCGCGCCCGAGCCAACCCCAGAGCCGGTTGCGCCAACCCCCGAGTTGGCCGTGGATCCGACGCCTGAGGCGCCGGCCGAGGTTTCGCCGCAGCCGGTGGCACGGACGGCGGCGCTGGACCAGAAGCGCGCCGAGTTCAAGAAGCGTCAGGAAGAGGCCAAGCGCAAAGCCGACGAGCAGAAGAAAAAAGAAGAAGAGCAGCGCCGGAAGGAAGAGGAAGCCAAGCGCGTGGCTGAGGCAGCCCAGCAACAGCAGGACGATGCGCGCGAAGCCGACGATATTTCTGCCATAATCAATTCAGAAGACTCGCGCGGCGCAACGACCGGCGAAGGCGGCACGCCCACGGTGGGCAAACCGACGGGCACGGCGGCGCGGTTGAGCCAGTCCGAACTCGATGGGCTGGTGTCGCAGGTCAAATCCTGCTGGAACCTTTTGCCCAGTGAGATCGATTCTGGATTGAGTGTGCGGTTGCTGGTGAGCCTGAACCGCGATGGTTCGGTCAATGGCGTGCCGCAGGTGACTGAACAAGACAACTCGGCGGCGGGCGGCTCGATTGCGCGCGCGGCGCAACGGGCGGTGATGAATTGCGGGCCTTATCGGCTCGATGCAGCTAAGTATGATGAGTGGCAGCAGATCGACATGGTTCTGCAGCCGTAATCGATGGAGACGTTTATGACCCTGTTCACGCGCCGCAATGCGCTCAAGCTTGGCCTCGCCGGCACGGCGGCCCTGGCGGCCACCCATCCGGCTTCGGCGCTGGTGCAGGTGGTGGTGTCGGGCGCCAACTTCCAGCCGCTGCCCATCGCCATTCCGGATTTTGCATCGTCCGATCCGCAGTTCGGGCGCGACATTGCCGATATCGTGCGCGCCAACCTGCGCCGTTCGGGCCTGTTCGCGCCGCTCGATCCGGCGAGCCTGCCGGTGGGCGTGGGCGATGTGAACAATACCCCCGACTTTGCCGCCTGGCGCGGCATCAGCGTCGACGCGCTGGTGATGGGTGCGGTGGAGCGCGGCGGGCAGATCCAGTCTTCAGTGCGCGTGTGGGACACCCAGCAGGCCGCGCAGGTGGTTGGCAAGTCCTACGCTACCGACGCGCAGAGCTGGCGGCGTGTGGCACACATCATTTCGGACGCGATCTATGAATCGCTCTCGGGCGGATCGGGCTATTTTGATACCCAGGTCGTTTATGTGGCTGAGAGCGGGCCCAAGGCCAACCGTACCAAACGGCTGGCCATCATGGATCAGGACGGGGCCAATGTGCAGTACATCACGGCTGGCGATGCACTGTCGGTGACGCCGCGCTTTTCGCCAAACCGGCAGATGCTGACTTATATGAATTTCGAGGATGGCAATCCGCAGGTCTATCTGCTGGACCTGGCCAGTGGCAGCCAGCAGCGGCTGGGATCGTTCGGGCAGATGACGTTCTCGCCGCGCTTTTCGCCGGATGGGGGCAGCCTGGCTTTCTCCATTGAAAACAATGGGGCGACCAATATCTATTCGATGCAGATCGGTGCCGGACAGCCCACCCAGCTCACCAGCGGAGCGGCGATCGATACCAGCCCGTCCTATTCGCCCGATGGCGGCTCGATTGCGTTTGAAAGCGACCGCGGGGGCACGCCACAAATCTATGTGATGGGCGCTGGCGGCGGAGGCGGCAACCGCATTTCTTATGGCGATGGCCGGTATTCGACCCCGGTCTGGTCGCCCAAGGGCGATCTGATTGCCTTTACCAAACAATCCGGCGGGCAATTCCATATCGGGATCATGAAGCCCGATGGGTCGGGCGAACGCATTCTTGCTTCCAGCTTCCATGCCGAAGGTCCCACCTGGGCGCCGAACGGGCGGGTGATCATGTATTTCTCCGATCAGGGTGGGGATGCCGGACCGCAGCTTTACACAGTCGATATCTGGGGCCGCAATAACCTTCCGATCCAGACCGAGACATTTGCCTCGGACCCGGCCTGGTCGCCACTGCGGGCATAAATATCACAGATGGGAAATCCGGGATTTCCGGCCTTAATCCGGCCAGAAACCTTGGGTTAACCCTGTTTGAACACGCGGTATTAAGATAACGCGCAGTAAATAGCGGCGAACAAATCGTCCCTTTCAGGAGCAATCCGGATGCACACTTTGGCACCCACAATCAGCTACTTGCGCATGTTTGCGCTGGTGGCTCTCGTCGTCGCAGTCGCGGCATGTTCGCGTACACCGGCGACTGGTGTGGGCAATCTTGGCCCGGGTGGCGGCGCACCCGGCAGCCAGCAGGAATTCCTGGTTTCGGTGGGCGACCGCGTGTTCTTTGAAACCGATTCCTCGAGCCTGACAGCCGAAGCTATGGCGACGCTGGATAAGCAGGCGGCCTGGCTGAACCAGTATTCGAACTATCGCATCCTGCTCGAAGGCCATGCCGACGAACGCGGCACGCGTGAATACAACATCGCCCTTGGCGCCCGCCGCGCCTCGGTGGTGGTGAACTATCTGGTCAGCCGCGGCGTCAACGCGCAGCGCATCGTCTCGAAGTCTTTCGGCAAGGAACGTCCGGTTGCGATCTGCAACGACATTTCGTGCTGGAGCCAGAACCGCCGCGCCGTGACCGTGGTTCAGTAAGCCGATCGGGCAGGGCAACCTGCCAGCGACATAATCCAGGAAAACTGGAGGCATAGCGCCGGGGGCCGCGTAATTGGCACCCGGCGCTTTTTTTTGACCAAAATCTATGGTTATCGCCTAGGTTGAATAATCACACCGGGGTACCTGCGTGCCCACTGAAACGGAGACCCAATTGTTCGGAAGATCTTCTCACGGGCGACCCAGAAGGACGATCGGCTATGCCGCAGTCCTCGTTGCGGGCCTGATTGCGCCGACGCTGGTGACAGCCAATGGCGCTGCGGTACTGGATAACAGTACGGCGCTGACCGGTTTCGCTCCCATTCTGCCCAAGGCCGAGGTGGGCGGCAGCGAAGTGATCCGCGTGGCCCAGAGCCAGGGCGAGGCGCAACTCAATGTTCGCATCCAGCAGCTTGAAGAGCAGGTGCGCAACCTGACCGGTCAGGTCGAAGGCCTGCAATTCCAGGTCACGCAGATGCAGACCCAGATCGAGCGCCTGATCGAGGACAACGAGTTCCGCTTCCAGGCGCTGGAAGGCGGTGCCGGAAAAAAACCTGAGGCGGCAACCCAATCTGACGGCGCGACGCCGTCCGAGGTGTTGCCGCAGGCTCCCGAAGCCGCTGCCGCCCCCAATACTGCCGCCCCCGCCGACACGGCGCTGCCTGCCGTTGCAGCCGATGGAACGACAGAGGGCGGTGATCCGGCGACGGCCGGCGCCGAGCTGCCAATGGACAATCTCGGTGATTCCGCCGATCCGCTGCTCGGGGTTGGTATCGGCGAGGAAGGTACTCTTGGCACCTTGCCGGAAGGCGCACTGACGCTCGACCTTTCCAGCCAGCCCAATGCTGACGCCCAAGCGCAATATCAGGCGGGTTACGAGGCAATCGTGCGCGGCGACTATGCGTTCGCCGAAGATCAGTTCCGCCAGTTCATGGCGCTCTACCCCACCGACCAGCAGGCGCCCGATGCCGCCAACTGGCTCGGTGAGGCGCTGATCCACCGTGCCGCCTATGATGAGGCCGCCGATGTGTTGCTGACCGGGTTCCAGAACTATCCGAGCTCAGCGGCAGCGCCTGACCTGCTGCTTAAGCTTGGCATGGCGCTCTATGGTGCTGGCGAACAGGAAACCGCGTGCCGGACGTTTGACGAAGTGGCCAAGCGCTTTCCGGCCCAGCCTGCCGCCTTTGTGATGCGGCTGGGTGAGGAACGCGCCAAGGCCAAATGCGCCTGACTGGAAGCGCCGCAGAGCTCGCGGCGCTTTTTTCTCCGGTTGCAGCCGAACCCGCCCTGGGTCTCGCCGTTTCCGGTGGCGCCGACAGTTTGGCGCTCATGGTGCTGGCCCATCGATGGGCGAGCGGGCAGCCGACCTCGCCTCGATTGTTTGTCTACTCGGTGGACCACCGCCTGCGGCCCGAAGCGGCGGCGGAGGTGGCAATGGTGCTGGCCGAGGCGGCAAAACTCGGCATCCCCGCCCGCGCGCTGGCCTGGACCGGAAAAAAACCCTCCGCCGGGGTGCAGGCGGCAGCTCGGCATGCACGCTACCAATTGATGGGCAAGGCGATGGCGGAGGATGGTGTGCGGATGTTGCTGACCGCGCACCATCGCACCGACCAGGCCGAGACAGTGCTGATGCGGCTTGCCCATGGCAGCGGCCTGACAGGGCTCAAGGGCATGACTGACTTTGCGCAAGTCGACGGGGTGACCTTGTTCCGGCCGTTGTTAGACATCGACCCGGCCGACCTCAGGGCTGTTGTCGAGACGGAGGGCATGACGCCCGTTGTAGACCCGAGCAATCTCGACACCCAGTATGAGCGCGTGCGCTGGCGGCAGGCACTGCCAGGGCTGGCGGCCCTGGGGCTGGACACGGCAGATCTTGCCGGTTTGGCTCGCCGGGCGGCCGAGGCGGATGCGGCGATAACGTTTTATGCGGCGAAAGCGGTGGCAGAGGGCCTTGCTGTTGACAGGCTTGGCGCTCTGCATTTTGGATGGGATTGGTACCGGGCGCTGCCGACTGCGGTGGCCCAGCGGGTTCTGGCCGAAGGCCTGAGCCGGGCCGGTGGCAGCCGGCGGCCCCATGGGCTGGGGACCGTTGAGAAAATGCATCGGACCATCTGCGGCGAGGAGCCCGGCCACGATACCGGACACGGGTGCCTGATCCGGCTTCGGCATGATCGGGTCTGGCTATTGCGCGAACCGGGACGGGACGTGCCATCATCAGTGACCATCGCGCCGCAAGCGGTTGCGAACTGGGACGGTCGGTTCGATATCACCAATGGCCTCGAGGCCCCGGTTGTGGTTGCCCCTGCTGCGGGGCTGACCCGCGCCGGGGCGGAGGGGTTGCTGGGATGCGGGCTGGATGCACCGGCCGAGGCCATTGGGGGCGCCCCACTGGTTTTCGGGACGGATGGTTCCGTGCTTGCGCTGGGCACGGTGGCCTTTAATGACCAGCTTGTGATCAGGCCGATGTGGGACAGGATTGATCGGCCCAAGGCATGAGCGCGTTAACTCGAAAGCGGTAACCTCGTTGGCAAAACCGGGCAAGCGGTCGCACCACTTGCCCTTGTAACGCCCCGGTGGCGGGCTTACATTCGGTCAACTCTGCCGGGCAATGCATTGCGCCGGTCATCCGGGACAGGATTAATGAACGGTAACTTCCGAAATTTTGCCATCTGGCTGGTCATTCTTTTTATGCTGATGGGCCTGTTTCAGGTCTTCCAGTCATCAACGCGTTCGGTCTCGGTGGCCGATAAAAGCTATAGCCAGTTCGTCAAGGATGTGGATGCGGGCAGCGTGACCGCTGTGACCATCACCAATGATGTGGTCTCGGGTGCGCTGCGCGACGGCACCCGATTTGAAACCACTGTCCCCAATGGCGCCGATATCGTCAGCCGGTTGGAAGCGGCCAATGTGCAGATCACGGCACGCCAGCCCGACTCAAGCCCGTTCTGGCAGATCCTGCTTTCAAGCTGGCTGCCGTTCATCGTGATCATCGGGGTGTGGTTCTTCTTTATCCGCCAGATGCAGGGCGGTGGCCGGGGCGGCGCGATGGGCTTTGGAAAGTCGCGCGCCAAGCTGCTGACCGAGACCCAGGGCAAGGTGACGTTCGAGGATGTTGCTGGCGTGGATGAGGCCAAGCAGGATCTCGAGGAAATCGTTGAATTCCTGCGCGACCCGGGCAAGTTCCAGCGCCTGGGTGGCCGCATTCCGCGCGGCGTCCTGCTGGTGGGCCCTCCGGGTACCGGTAAGACCCTGCTGGCCCGTTCGGTGGCCGGTGAAGCGAACGTGCCGTTCTTTACGATCTCGGGTTCGGACTTCGTTGAAATGTTCGTTGGCGTGGGCGCCTCGCGCGTTCGCGACATGTTCGAACAGGCCAAAAAGAACGCCCCCTGCATCATCTTCATTGACGAAATCGATGCCGTCGGCCGCCAGCGCGGCGCCGGGCTCGGTGGCGGCAATGACGAACGCGAGCAGACACTGAACCAGCTGCTGGTGGAAATGGACGGGTTTGAGGCCAATGAAGGCATCATCCTGATCGCGGCGACCAACCGCCCCGACGTGCTCGATCCGGCGCTGCTGCGTCCGGGCCGCTTCGACCGGCAAGTCGTGGTGCCGAACCCCGACGTTTCGGGCCGCGAAAAGGTTCTCAAGGTGCATGTGCGCAAGGTGCCGCTGGCCCCCGATGTGGACCTCAAGGTGTTGGCCCGCGGAACTCCCGGCTTTTCGGGCGCAGACTTGATGAACCTAGTTAACGAAGCAGCGCTTCTGGCGGCACGGCGCAATAAGCGCTTTGTCACCCACGCTGAGTTCGAGGATGCCAAGGACAAGATCATGATGGGCGCCGAGCGCCGCACCATGGCCATGTCCGAGGATGAAAAGCGCCTGACCGCCTATCATGAAGCAGGCCATGCCATTATCGCGCTCAAGGTTGCGGGGATCGATCCGATCCACAAGGCCACCATCATCCCGCGCGGCCGTGCGCTGGGCATGGTGATGACCCTGCCCGAAAGCGACAGCTATTCGTTCAGTCGTGAAAAGGCCTTGGCCCGTTTGGCCCTGGCGTTCGGCGGCCGCGAAGCCGAAATCTACAAGTTCGGCCCCGACAAGGTGACGAGCGGAGCATCGAGCGATATCCAGATGGCGACCAACCTGGCTCGTGCCATGGTGATGGAATGGGGCATGAGCGAAAAGCTCGGCCGCGTCCGCTATCGCGCCAACGAACAGGAACTGTTCCTCGGTCATTCGGTGACGCAGTCGAATAATGTGTCGGATGAAACGGCCAAGCTGATCGATGAGGAAGTACGTGAGCTTGTCGAGGGTGGTGAGCGGGCGGCTCGGGAAATCATTACCGGTAACGTCGAACAGTTCGAGGCGATTGCACAGGCCCTGCTCGAATTTGAAACCCTGACCGGTGACGAATTGCGCGACCTGATGAACGGCAAGCCGCCGGTGCGTCCCGAGGATGGAGCCAATGCGGCACCAAAGTCCTCAGCCGTACCCAGCGCCGGCAAGACGCCCAAAAAGCGTTCGACGCCCGATGAGGGCGGGCTGGAACCCCAGCCTGAATCCTGACCTGGTTGCCTGCGATCAAGGGCCGCCCCACCGGGCGGCCCTTTGCGTTGGTGGCGGGAATTTTAACGAGACGGCGCTATTGGATTCTCACCTGCGCTTGCGGGGGATATAGAAAGCAGACCGATCAATACGGGACTTTGAGATGGCACGTACCTACTTTGGCACCGATGGCATTCGCGGGCTGGCAAACGGGGACAAGCTCACCCCGGAACTGGCGCTGAAGGTGGGCATGGCCACGGGCCTGGCCTTCCAGCGCGGCGCTTATCGCCACAGGGTGGTCATCGGCAAGGACACGCGGCGCTCGGGCTATATGATCGAGAACGCATTGACGGCCGGTTTTACGGCGGTGGGCATGGATGTGTTCCTGCTCGGGCCGATGCCGACACCGGCGGTAGCTATGCTCACGCGCTCGCTGCGGGCCGATCTGGGCGTGATGATATCGGCCTCACACAATCCATATGATGACAATGGAATCAAACTGTTCCAGCCGGATGGGTTCAAACTCTCGGATTCGGTTGAGGCTGAAATCGAAAAGCTCATCGGCTCGGACCTGACGCCGCGCCTCGCCAAGGGGCGTGATATCGGCCGGGCCCATCGCGATGAAGAAGCGCGCACCCGCTATATCGAATATGCCAAGCGTACCATGCCGCGGAACACCGATCTGGCCGGTCTGCGGGTCGTGCTCGACTGTGCGAATGGGGCTGCATACAAAGTGGCGCCTGTCGCCTTGTGGGAACTGGGCGCTGAGGTTTTCCCCATTGGCGTGACGCCGGACGGTTTTAATATCAACGACAAGGTGGGCTCGACTGCGCCGGAGGCGGTGGCCGAGAAGGTGCGCGAGGTGCGCGCCGATATCGGGATTGCGCTCGATGGCGATGCCGACCGGGTGATCATTGTCGATGAAAAAGGCAATGTGGTCGATGGCGACCAGTTCATGGCGGTGATTGCCCAGTCCTGGCTCGACCGGGGCGAACTCAAGGGCGGTGGGTTGGTCGCGACCGTGATGTCCAATCTTGGGCTCGAACGCTATCTTGATTCCATCGGGCTAACCCTGGAGCGCACGCAGGTGGGCGATCGCTATGTGCTCGAGGCCATGCGGGCCAAAGGGTACAATGTTGGCGGCGAGCAATCGGGCCACATCATTCTATCGGACTATACCACCACGGGTGATGGGCTGGTGGCGGCGCTGCAGCTGCTGGGGGTGGTCAAACAAAGCGGCAAGCCGGTATCGGAAATCTGCAAGCGCTTCGAAAAGGTGCCGCAATTGCTGCAGAGCGTGCGGTTCAAGACCGGCAGGCCACTTGATCATAAATCGGTGGTTGAAATCATTGCTGAAAGCCGCGTGCGACTGGGCGATGGGGGCAGGCTGGTGATCAGGGAATCGGGCACCGAGCCGGTAATCCGGGTCATGGCTGAGAGCGATGATGCCGGGCTGGTGGCGGCCGTGGTCAGCGATATTACGGCTGCGATCCGCAACGTGGCCTGACGGCATAACCTGACATTGCAGGAAAATTCGAGCGGCGTGTCCTCAGGGACGCGCCGTTTGCTTTGTCGTGTGTGATTGCCTCAACTTGCCCGGCAGTACTTTGGGCGAAAGTAAGAGTTTATTAGTGTTCGGAAGTTGTTAAGGGCCGGAACGACTACATTATCTGCTCATTAGGGTTAAACGTTTAGGTTAAGTGAGATTTAAGAAAGTCGAGCGATACTTGAAATCAATCGACTGGTGTCGAGGCAATTACGAAGGAAGTGTGAAATGCGTAATCTGATTGCTCTGGCCATGGTGGGCATCTCCACCCTCGCCGTCGGCGCCGTGCAGGCTGCTGACATGCCCTATTACCCGCCGGTCATTGAAGTGCCAGACGTCGATGTCGAACTGGGTGGCTCGTTCTACCTGCGCGGCAGCGCGGCGCTGAACCTGCACTGGGCCAAGGAAGCCGTGCACCCCAATGCGGCGCCGGGTTTCCAGATCTGGCCGATCGACACCTACGGCTATGGCTATAGCGTGGGTGGCGGCTTCGGTTATGAAACCGGCACCGGCCTGCGTGTTGACGCCACGATCGATCAGCTCGAAACCACCGGCCTCAGCATCACCAAGTCTGGCATGGTCGATCCGACCGCCGACGGCAAGTACACCATGATGCTGCGCTCAACCCTGGCGCTGGCCAACGTCTATTATGACTTCGGCCTTGGCGGCGACAGCTTCTCCTATTCTGGCAGCGGTGCGTTCGGTTATGTCGGCGCTGGCGCCGGTGTGGCCTGGAACCACGTGGAGACCAATGCCCCGGTCGGCAATGCGGTGCCTTCGGGCGGCAATGTCAGCGCTGCGGCAGCCCTTATGGCCGGTGTCGGCTTCGACATGGGCACCTGGGTGGCCGATGTCGGCTATCGCGGTGTCTACATCAACCAGATCAACAATGCCCCGACGGCTGATCCCGACTACTACTACAACGTCGATCACAACTTCATTCACGAAGTCCGCGGCTCGGTCCGCTACCGCTTCAACTAAGCGGGTTTCGACACCAGTCAACGCAGCGAACGGCGCCCTCGGGCGCCGTTTTGCGTTCAGGGGGCGAGCTGGAAGCGCTCAAATCGGCCCAGTTCGGCCTCGATGGCCGCCTGATGCGCTGCGGGGCCGCCATGCCCGACCCAGGTCCAGTTTTGCACCAACAGCTTTTGGGCCTGCCGGTCGGTCTTGAGGTCGATGGCAGCAACGATCTCATCGCCCACCAGCACCGGCAGGGCGAAATAACCAAAGCGCCGCTTGTCCTTTGGGATATACGCCTCGAAGACATGATCGTAGCCGAAGATCATGCCGGTGCGCTTACGCAGGATGACCAGCGGATCGAATGGGGAGAGGATGTGTGTCAGGGCAGGGTCGGTTGTCGGCAGCGCGTCTATGGCGTCCGGCGCCATCCAGTGTTGCACCTTTTCGAAGCCTTCGATGTGCACCTGGCGCAGCTGCCTGCGTTTAACGCGGGCCTCGATCAGTTCGCGCACTCCCGCTTTGCGTGGGGCATCGAGGTGGCAGATGGAATCAAGGCTCACCAGCCCTTGGGCGCGTAGCGCGCGATCGAGCATATAGGTGCAGACCTGCTTTTCGGTGGCCGGTCGGGGGCGCTTCTCCCAGGCGAAATGCCGCTCGGGCAGCTCGTAGGATTTCACGATGCCCTGCCGTTCGCTGATGGTCAGCGCGCCGATGAAGAAGGCGAGCTCGAGAGCCCGTTTGGATGGCTTGCGACTGCCCCAGGGGTGATCTTTTTCCACCGGCTCATCGTCGGTGATGTCCCGGATAGACAGCGCGCCCTCGTTGCGGATGCGCCTGATCAGGCGCTTGAGGTCTTTGGGATCGACGCCATCGAACCAGCTGCTCGGCTTTTGCTCGTAGGCACGCATTTCGGCGAGCGCGATGGGCAAATCGCGGGTCGGCATATAGGCGAGCGCGTGCGTCCAGTATTCGAACACCGATTTGTCCACCGATTGGGCGTGACGTAGGTCATTGCGGTGGTAGTCGGGAATTCGGGAGTAAAGAATGTGGTGGTGACAGCGCTCGATGACATTGATGGTGTCGATCTGCACATAGCCCAGGTGCTCCACGGCGGCGCGTGTTGCTTCCGGGCCTGCGCCGAACGGGGCGGCAACATCAAGTCTTTGGGCATGAAGCCAGAGACGGCGGGCGGTGCGTTGGGAGAGGGCAAGCGATGTCATGGCGCGACTTAACCCGATTCGCTCACGGCGCGCCCAGCGGCCCCATCGGCACCTGGTAGGTCAGGCCATAGGCAACGGCACCGGTCAGCGTTGCCAGCACCACGTTGCGGCGCCAGAAATAGACCGCCAGCACCATGGCCGAGCCAATGAGCGTGCAGACCAGCGTGAGTGTTTGCGCCTGCACCAGCGGCAGGATGGAGGCGATGAACAGGGTGGCAATGGCGGCGGGGCCCGTGGCGCCGATAAAGCGGGACCAGATACCATTGCTCCCGGGCATGCGAGCGCCAAAGCGGGTTGGCAGCAGCCTGAACAGATAGGTGCCGATACCGACGATGACGGCAAGAATGATAAGGTCGGTGCGCATCACAAGGCCCTCAGGCGGCGGGTGAGATCGAGCGCTCCGGCCAGTGCGCCTGCGACCATGCCGGCCAGAATGCCAGCCGTACCCGAAACGGTGAATGTAACGAGCGCACAGCCAAGGCCCGCCGTGATGATGACCGGGACCTGACGGCGTTCAAGGATGGACAGCAGCAGTGCCAGGAACAGGGCGGGCAGCATGAAGCCGAGCGCGGCATCGAGCGCGGGGTAGGCATCGAGCGCGCCACCGCCGAGCAGCGCCCCGGTCAGGGTGCCGGCGATCCAGGCGGCATAGGCTGCAAAGCCAAGCCCGATCATGAAGCGTTCGCTCCAGTGGCCGGGGCGGGTTGCCAATTGCCCCATGCTGGCGCCGAACACTTCGTCAGTGAGGGTGAACGCCCAGGCCCAGGCGACCTTGATCCGGGCTTGCGGACCGGCGCGATCAAGCAGGGCGGGACCATAAAACACATGGCGCAGGTTCATGGCCAACAGCGTGATGGCCGAAAGCCAGACGGCAGCACCGCCGGTCAGGAGGGCCAGGGCAAAGAATTGGCTGGCACCGGCGAAAATGACCATGGAAAGAAAGGTTGCCTCCATGGCCGAGAATCCGGCCTTGGAGGCAGTGACGCCGAAGGAAAAGGCAATGGGGAAATAGCCGATGACGACGGGCAGGCTGGCAGTCAGGCCGTGGATAAGGCCAGGGGCGCGGTCTTGATCGGCGTGCACATTTGCCTCGGCTCTGTGTTGCCCGGCCTATAGCAGGAGAGCCTGCTTTCGGCCAGAGGCATGGATACTAGCTGATCTGCTCGGGCCTTGTTCCGGCAAATGCGGCCCGGAGCAGGGCGCTGAGGTTTTCGTGGTCCAGCGGGCGGGGATTGGCATAGGGCCTGGCCAGCAACTCCCCGATCACCGGCTCCAGCCCCTCGACCGGCATGCCGATGTCTGCAAGGGATGCAGGAAGGCCGAGGGATCGGGCAAGGTCCCAGATCAGGGCTGCGAGGTCATCGCTGCCCAGCCGCTGCGCAATCGGGGCGAGTTGCGCGGCGGCGGCCTCACGATTGAAGTCCAACACATATGGCAGGACTACACTGTGCATGAGGTCGTGCGGCAGATTGAACTGGCCACCGAGCACGTGACAGATCTTGTGGTGCAGCCCCATGCTAACGGTGCCGAGGCAGGTTCCGCAGGCCCAGGCCGCATAAAGTGCGTCCGACCGTGCGGCAAGATTCTCTGGACGTTCGAAGGCGATGGGAAGGGCGCGGATCATCAATTCAATGCCTGAGAGAGCCAAGGTCGATACCGGCGGGCTGGCATCAGGCGCATAAAGCGCCTCGATGGCGTGGGCGAGGGCATTCAGGCCCGAGGCAGCCGTAACAGCAGGGGGCAGGCCGAAGGTGAGCTCGGGATCGTAGAGCACGGTGCGTGGCAGAACTTCGGGTAAGCGGCGAGTGAGTTTGGCGCTGTCGCCGGTTTCGCCCAGAATGGGGGTCGCCTCCGATCCGGCATAGGATGTCGGGATAGCCAGCAGGGCCAGGCCGGTGCGGGCCGCGAGCGCCTTGCCAAGCCCGGTCGCTGAACCCCCACCATAGGTGATCAGCAGATCGGCCTGTGCGGTTTCGCATACAGCCAGAGCCCTCTCGGTGACCGGGATGGGCGTGTGAGGCCTGGCCTCGCCGAAGCTTGCGACGATCCGTCCGCTGTGGATCGACCGTAGGGCATCGGCGGCTGGGGTTTGGCCGGGCGTTGACAGGATGAGCGCCCGCCGGGCGCCCAGGCGGTCGATTTCCTCACCCAGCGTCGCGATCGCGCCCGCAGCAAATACGATCCGCTGCGAAACGGCTTGGTAGACAAAGGCCTGCACGACAACCTCGAACTTACGCCATGACGGGCTGAGAATCGGTCAGTCCGATCATGCGCGCAAGTGGAAAGCCGGTTCAGGCGGCGGCGATCAAGGCGGCCTTGATGGCATCGGTGCCCGCCGCCATCTGTTCGTCGCTGGGGGTGAAGCCAACGCTGAGCATCTTGCGGGCCAACATGTGCTCGCCGGCCCGGTTGAGCGATTCGACGCAGACCAGCGTGCCATTGAGGAAGTGGTAGATGGAAAATGCGTTGCTCGCTGGATCACCGCTGATCACATGCCGGTCGGCATCGTGGGACAATCCGGCGATCTGGAGTTTGTTGGGCCCCATGTCGGACCAGAACCACGGCACCTCATTGTAGGCAGTGGGCTGCCCAAGCATCGAGCGCGCCACCAGCCGGGCATGGTCGGTGGCGTTCTGAACCGATTCCAGCCGGACCTGGCGACCGAGTGCGGGGTGCACGTAAGCGGCGCAATCGCCGATGGCAAAGACATCGGGATCACTGGTGCGCAGGGACGGATCGACGACGATGCCATTGGCGCAGGTCAGCCCGGCATGGGCGGCCAGTTCAGTATTGGGTTCGGCCCCGATGCCGGCAAGGACGAGATCGGCCTCGATCTGTTCGGCATGAGTCGTGACGACGGCAGTTGCCGCCCCGTTGACACCTTCGATGCGGTCGATGGTGGTGCTGGTCTGCACCTTGATGCCGAGACCATCGATAAGGGCAGCGATGTGTTTGGCCAGGACCGGGGCAATGACGCGCCCGAGCAACCCCGGCGCGGCTTCGAGCACGGTGACGGACTTGCCGAGCCCGGCAAGCGTGCAGGCGGTTTCGAGCCCGATGAAGCCGCCACCGACCACAGCGATGTTGCGGGCGCTGGCGATGGCATCGCGCAGGTGCCGGGCATCACTTGCGGTACGCATGTAGTGAATGCCTGCCAGATCGTGGCCGGGGACGGTCAATCGCCTTGCCCGGGCGCCGGTGGCAATCAGCAGCTTTGAGTAGCGCAGCACTTCGCCGTCGGTGAGCGATACCGTGTGGGTGCCGGTATTGATGGTGGCAACGCTGGTTGCAAGGCGTAGCGCAATTCCGCCCTCGGCATAGACGCGCTCGGGGCGCAGCGGCAGCAGCGTCTGATCTTCGGACTTGATGAAGGTCTTTGAGAGCGGGGGGCGGTGATAGGGCACATCGGCTTCATCGGAGATCAGGGTGATCGGGCCCTCATAGCCCTCCTGCCGCAGGCTGATGGCGGCCTGGCTGCCACCATGGCCTGCGCCAATGATGATGATGCCGTCAGTCATTATCCGTGTCCTCCCACCACATGCAGGACCAGGCCCTCATGCGCGTCCGTCAGCTTGATCTGGCATGAGAGCCGGCTTTCGGGGCGCACGTCGTGGGCCACGAATTCGAGGGTGTCGGCTTCCATGTCAGCGGGCGGCACGAGAAGGTGCGCCGTTGCCGGATCGGTATAGCAGTGACAGGTGGCACACATGCAAGAGCCGCCGCATTCCCCGATGATGCCGTCCACACCATTACGGGTGGCGGCCTGCATACCGGTTTCACCGGCAATCGCGTCGATTTCGCGGCGCGCGCCCGAAGGCTCAATAAAGGTGATCTTGGGCATAGACTGGTCCTGGTCAGATAAACTGCCGGCCGCCGTCGATGACGAGGGTCTGGCCGGAGATGTAGGAAGCGGCGGGCGAGGCGAGGAAAAGCGCGCCGCCCACCATGTCGCTGGCATCGGCGGAACGCTTGATAGCACCGCGCTGCACGCCGTATTCGGCAGCGTTTTCAATCAGCCCAAGGCTCGCCTCGGTCAGGGTAAAGCCGGGCGCCAGGGCGTTGACCGTAATCCTGTCATCGCCGAGTTCGCGGGCGAGGGCCCGGGTCATGGCGATGATGGCGCCCTTGGAGGTGACATAGTGCAGCCAGAGCGGGGAGCCGCTCATGACGGTGGCCGACGAAACGTTGATGATTGCCCCACCGCCTGCGGCGCGCAGCAGCGGGGTGACGGCCTTGGTCATGGTCCAGACGCCCTTGACGTTGACTGACATCACCTTGTCCCACTCGGCTTCGGGAATATCCTCGAAGCGTGAGCGTTTGAGCCCGCCATAAATGGCGGCGTTGTTGACCAGCACATCGACCCCGCCCATGGCGGCACGGGCGAATTCGGCGAGGGCTGCAGTTGAAGCGGCAGAGGTGACATCGACGGTTTCGGAGCGGGCGATGCCGCCCGCAGTGGCGATCAATGCCTCGGTTTCCCGAGCCCCGGCGAGGTTGATATCGGCGGCCACAACGGTGGCACCCGCCGTAGCGAAGGCCTGGGCGAAAGCCCGGCCAAGGCCGCCGGCGGCGCCTGTGACGATGACGCGTTTGCCGGCAAGGCTGGCAGTGCTCATGCTGAAATGTCCTTGAGGTCCATGATCATCGGGGCCTGATTGTCGGCGACGGCGGAAGCAAGCAGTGCCTCGGCCATGGCACGACCGACGGGGGTCAAAAGAGTGGGCAATACAAAGCTTTCAAGCATCGAGAGCGTTTCAGAGCGGGGTGAGTTGAACCAGCCCCCGATGGTCGACACCCCGTGCGGGGTAAAGCGCCAGAGCTTGTCGGCATCCTTCATGATGGCGTCTTCGCGTGAGATGGCGGCCTTGCGCGTGTCGTGACCATCGATGATGGCGAGAATGGTTTCGGTGGCGAGGCCGGGAATGGCGAGACGGGAGAGGATATCGCGCGCAATGCGCACGCCCTCGATTTCGTGATCGCGCTGAAGTTCTGGATATCTGGCGTTGGGGCCAACGGCAGCGGCGAGCTTTTCGGGCGGGAACATCTTCCAGCCGACATCATGCAGGACGATGGCAGGCAACACCACGGCGGCATCGGCCTCGGGGTCGAGCCGGAGCAGGGCCTGGCCCAGACGGTACGAAATCAGGGTATGCACGTCGTTCGAGCGCACGTCGAGCCATGGCCGGGCCGCCAGCCAGATCGGGATATCGCGCGGGTCGAGATAGGCGGTCACGACAGCGCCCCGTCATAGGTGAGGTAGATGGTTTTGTATTCGAGATAGGCCTCGACGCCGTAGCGGCCCTTTTCGCGGCCGACGCCGCTTTCCTTCATGCCGCCAAAGGGCACGTTGTGGTTGGAGCGGTGAATGTTGTTGACCCAGATCGAACCGGCTTCGATGTGCTCGGCCATGGTGAGCGCGGTGGCCAGGTTCTGCGAGAACACAAAGCCGGCAAGGCCGTAGCGGGTCTCGTTGGCGAGCCGGAGAGCTTCGCGGCGGTCGTCGAACGGCATGATGCCGAGCACGGGGCCAAAGGTTTCCTCGGTCATGACCAGCATGGAGTGATCGGCATCGGCAATCACGGTGGCGGGCATGAACCAGCCATTGTCGTAGAGGCCGCCGGTCAGCCGGTCGCCGCCGGCAACGATGCGGGCGCCGCGGGCGCGGGCATCGGCCACCTGCTTTTCGGAGTTGCGGTAGATCTTTTCGTTGACCAGCGGCCCGAGTGCGCAGTTCGAGACCAGGCCATCGCCGACATCGAGCTTTTGCACATGCGGCAAGAGCCCGGCGATGAAGGCTTCATAGACCGGGCGTTCGACATAGACGCGATTGACGCGGTAGCAGAACTGGCCCGAATTCGAGAACGCGTGGCGGGCGATGGCGGCGGTGGCAACGCCGAGATCGGCGTCGGAACAGACGATGGCCGGGCTCTGGCCCCCCAGTTCGAGGGTGACGCGCTTCATGGTGCCGGCGGCTGCGGCGGCGATGGCCTTGCCGGCCTCTGTGCCGCCGGTGAAGGCGACCTTGCGCGGAATGGGGTGCTCAATCATCTGCATGCCAATATCGCGGCCCTTGCCGGTGACGACATTAAAGCACCCGGGCGGATAGCCGGCATCGGCAAACAGCTGGGCCAGCATCAGGGTGGAAAGCGGGGTGTCTTCGGCCGGCTTGGCCACCACGGTGCAGCCCGCGATCAGGGCGGCGCCGAGCTTGAAGGTCAAAAGCGTGATCGGGTAGTTGAACGGGGCGATGGCAATGACCACGCCGACAGGTTCACGGGTGACGATGATTTTTTCGCCCGTCGCGCCGGTGATCGGCATTTCGGCAACGAGCCGCAGGCCCTCTTCGGCATAGACGTCGAGCAGATCGGCGGAGCGCTCGATCTCGGTGATGGCAGCGGCAAGCGGGCGGCCAAGCTCAGTGGTCAGCACGCGGCCGATCTCGGCTGCGCGCTGGCGCATCAGGGCAGCGGCGGCCTTCTGCAGTCGGGCGCGCTCGGCCACCGGGGTCTTCTTCCAGAGCTGGAAGGCGCGGTCGGCGGCGCGGATGGCGCGATCGGCGTCTTCGGCCTTGCCGGTGGGGACGGTATCGATGATGGCGCCAGTGGCCGGGTTGGTGACGTTCTGCCGGGCCCCGCCCAGGGCCGGGGTGAAGGCGCCGTCGATGAACATGTCCATGCGGGTCGTCCCTAAATCAGGTGCAGCAACAGGATGCGGCGGGTCTGGGCCAGTTCCCGGGCTGCCATTTCGCGCCCAGCTTCGGTTTCAAGTGTGCCGACCTGCTTTTCCAGCCGATCGGCATACTGGTGCGGGTTCATCTTGAACCAGTCGCAGGCGACAGATACGCCGGTGACGGAAAAACGCCAGAGCTTGTCGGCATCGCGCACCAGCCGGTCGTTGAGCGAACGCGGTTCGGGCCGGGTGTCGTGCCCGTCGATGATGTCGCAGACGGCCCTGATCACGGTTTCGTCCCAGCCGGTTTTCTCGAGCACTTCGCGGCCGAGCCGCACACCTTCCTGCTCGTGCAGGAAGCGGACGTCGGACTGCATCATGTTGGGGCCGAAGCCTTTTTCGATGATGTCCTTCATGTCGATCGACCACCAGCCAATGTCGTGCAGCAGGATGGCGAGCGAGACAATATCCTCGTCGGCCTCGGGATAGAGGCCGAGCAGTTCGCGGGCGCAGGCGAACGAGAGCGGGATATGCACATCGTTCTTGCGGGCGCGCATATATGGCTCCGCTATCCGCCAGACATCGTCGTAGCGGCTGACAGTTCCGGGTCGGGTCAACATAAGGTTGTTCCTGTGTGAAGGCGGACCGGCCGGTCCGGTCCGCCTCTTTGCGCCTAGCCGATGATGGTGACTTCGCCGGTCGTGCCATCGACCCGCAGCATCTGGCCGGTCTTGATGGTGGAACTGGCGTTGCCAGTGCCGGTGACGGCGGGCAGACCGTACTCACGGCAGACGATGGCGGCGTGCGACATCATCCCACCAATATCGGTGACTGTGGCCTTGATCTTGCCGAACACCGGGGCCCAGCTGGGCGCGGTGACCGGCGTGACCAGGATTTCACCCTGCTCGATACTGCCCAGTTCGCTGGCGGACCGGACAACGCGTGCCCGGCCTTCGACCGCGCCGGGTGAGGCTGCGAGCCCCACGAGCTTGGATTTGTCAGACGCCCCATCGAGCCAGCGGTTGACGCTTTCGGAGGTGATGCCCCAGAGCATGATGGTGAAGGGCTCGGTGATCACTTCGGGCGGGTTGTTCAGCGCCGGCTGCGGCGGGCGGGTGCCGAGCGCGGTGATGATCTTCTTGCGCTTGGCGATCTCGCTTGGCCAGTAGGTGGGGCCGATGGCATTGGTGCCCACGGCCCATGAATTGCCGTAGTCGAACAACGCATCGCGCACTTCCTGGCGGGTGAGGTAGAAGATGTCGTTGGGCTCGGCCCAGAAACCGGCATTATGAAGAATGCGGCTCAGCTCGCGCATCTTGCGCCAGAACACGCCCATCGACCAATGCTCGATGTAGAAGTTGTGGTTTTCGACGTAAGGGAATACCAGCCGGGCGAGCCCAAGCTTGCCATCAAAGGCCGCGCGGGCATCGGCATCGAGCAGTTCGGCATATTCGGCCGTGATGCGTTCGCGTTCGGCGGCGATCGCTGCGGTGGGGCGGTCGATGGTCTCGCCCTTTTCGAGCCGGGCGATGTAATCGCGGATATAGCCGAGCGGGATGTCGAGGTTCTCGATCCAGTATTTGTCGTCTGAGTAGAAGCCGTTGCCCGAGGTGAAGTTGAACCAGGGGTCCTGCGTGGCCTTCCAGGCGGCAAGCCATTCCTGCCCCTGATGGGCACGGCCCACCGCTGCCAGCGCATCGTCAACCGAGCCGGTGCGCAGGGCATTGGCGAGACCGAGCGAGACCGCGAGCTTGGAAAGCTTTTTGAGTTCATCATCGGGGCGGAACAGGTCCACATCGATGCCCTGCACCATCTTGGCGATGGCCTGATCGGGGATGGTGGGGAGCTGGCCCTTGAGGAAACCGAAGAAGTCGAGATAGGCGGCATAGCCGAGGTTGAGGAACTCGAAGTGATACTGCCAGGTCTTGTAGAGCAGCTGGATCAGCCGGTCATAGGACTCCATCATGGCATAGGTATTGTCGAGGCCGACCCCGCCGGTGACCCAGTCGAGCGGCACCACTTCGGGCAACGTCTCGAATGAGATCGCTTCCATGTCGTCGATATTGGCCTTGACCTTCTTGTGCCAGTTCTCGAGCAGCGGGGTCCAGTTCTGGAAGTAGTGGCCGGCGCGCTCCATAAAATGGGGGACGCGGGCGCCGATCTGGTCGGGCGCAACAGCCACCGGGCTCATATACACATAGCCATTGTGGATGCGGTAATCGACGCCGTTGGCGGGCGGCACCAGGTAGTGGCGGGTGTTGTATTGCCCCAGGCACTTGACGGCAAACTCAACTGTCACCGCGTCAAATGGCTTGAACGGGCTGGGCCAGTGCTGGCTGTCGCAGAACCAGAACTTGGCTTCCTCGACATCCTTCAGGTTATCCTGAAATCGCAGGTAGTAAGGATAAAGGCCCTGCCAGCCTTCGGCACCCGCTGGCGCCGAAAGGTCGTATGGGCTTGGAAATTTCAATTCTTTACTCATCCAGTCCTCCGTTGCGGCCGTTGAGCGGCGCGCTATTGCTTGACCTTGAGGGGCGAGAGCAGCGTGCCGATCACCCCTTCAATCCCCATGGCATATGTCTTGGTTGAAACGTCTTTGGTCTTGCGGCTCCAGACGGTTTCCGGCCGGCTCTGGAGAGCCATCAGGTTCTGCCCGTCGGGCAGATCGCGATCGATGGCCCATTCCACATCCTGTGGGCAGCCCATCTGCTTTTCGAGCGCCTTGGCCAGCCGCGCCACAGCCAGAACCTGGGCGTCGGTAAGCGATGGCTGGGAGCGGCGCGCGCTCTCGACAACACGGTCGATGGTGCAACGGGCAGCGCGGTCGGCGACAAGCTCGTGATCCTTTTCGACAATGCGCCGCTTGGTGATTTCGAGCAGTACTTTTTCGACCACGAAATTGTCCGGCGTGATCTCGCCCGAGACGACCAGTTCACCGAGCCCGAAGGCGCTGTCGATGACGATCTTGGTGCGGTCCCCGTTGATCGGATCAAGGGTCATGGCCACGCCAGCGGCAGCGGCATCGACCATCTTCTGCACGGCCACCGACATTTCAACATCGGTGTCGCCGAGCCCGTTCTTGACCCGGTAGGAAATGGCGCGGGCGTTGAACAGGCTCGCCCAGCATGCCTTGACCTTTTCGATCACCTGGTCGGCTCCGACCACCCAGAGATAGGTGTCCTGCTGCCCGGCAAAGCTGGCATCGGGCATGTCCTCGGCCGTCGCCGATGAGCGCACGGCCACAGGCAGGTCCTGGCCGGGCGACAGTGCGGCATAGGCGGTGCGAATGGCCGCTTCCACATCGGCGGGCATGGCATCGTGCACCACCATGTCGCGGATGGTGTGCGAGAAAGCCTCTTCGGCATTGACGTCCTCGACGTCGATATCCTTGAGAATGGCCTTGATGCGCGCCCCGATGCCGCTGTTGGCAACGTGGCTGGCATAGGCATTGGTGGTTACGGCAAAGCCGGGCGGTACGCTGACCCCTGCCGCTGTCATCCGTGCCAGGCTCGAGCACTTGCCACCCATACGCGGGTAGTCGGCCTCGGTTGCCTGGTCAAAAGGTATGATGAACAGATTCTTGTCCTGCTCTCTCATCCAGTCCCCTCTTTCTGGTTAGAAGCGGCGGTTGGCTCCGGCCGTCATGCTTGGTGTGGTCCGTTCAGGTCAGGCAACGTCCCATTCGATATGGAGCGCGGTCGGCACGCGGAACGAGGTGTTGGGTGAAAACTCAAAGCGTTGATCGGCCTTGAGCCGGGCGGTCGGGATGCGGTCAGCCAGGTGACTGAGTGCGATGTTGAACTCGAGCTTGGCCAGTTGCTGGCCAAGGCAGAAGTGAATGCCATAGCCGAACGACATCAAGTTGCGGGCATCCTTGCGGGTGATGTCGAACTTGTCGGGGTGCTCGAAAACGGTTTCGTCGCGGTTGGCCGAGCCAAGCAGAAGCAACAGGTTCGAACCGGCCGGTATGCTGACCCCGCCGACTTCTGCATCCCTCAGCGCCCGGCGGCGCCAGGCAACGATTGAGGGGCTGAAGCGCAGGGACTCATCGACGGCGTTGGCGATCAGGCTGCGGTCGGCTAACAGCGCCTGCCAGCTTTCCGGATGCAGCAGCAGTTCGCGCATGCCATTGGCCATCAGGGTCGTGGTGGTTTCATGTCCGGCAAACAGCACCGAATAGAGCACACCGGCGATTTCATCATCGGTGATTTCCGCGCCTTCAAGCTGCAGGCGTACCAGGTCGCCCGGCAGGTCGTCGCTGGCCTCCTGGTGGCGCCGGGCCACGATCTGGCGGCAGTAATTCCAGTATTCCACCATGTTGCGGGCGTGCGGCACCTGCTCTTCGTCGGTCAGGTTACCCCAGGTCAGCAACGCTCTGCTGACGGCCCATGACTTGACGCGCGGCACGTCGCTGTCGGGAATGCCGACCAGCTTGAACAGCACCAGCGCGGGCACGTCATAGGCAAACTCCTTGAAGAAGTCGCAGTGACCGCGGGCAATGAAGGCATCGATGGCGGTATCAACAATCTCGTGGATTTTTGGCTCGATGGCGCGGAAGCGGCGCGGACCGAAGCAGCCCTGCACAATCTTGCGGATGCGTGTGTGGTCTGGGGGAATACGTGCGGACAGCCCCGAATAGGCGGTAAAGCCGCCTTCCCGCATGATCGTTTTGCCGGCGTCGCCCATTGGCCGCAGCGGCGCCTGGGCGTTCTCGGACGAGAAGGTCTGCCAGTCTTCAAAGACCGCCTTCACATCGGCGTGGCGTGCGACGACAAAGTAATTGAGTTCCGCCGAATGGAAAACCGGAGCCTCGGCCCGCGCCCATTCGTAGAACGGAAAGGGGTCGCTGAGATCGAACGGATCGAAATCTTCAGACGCATTGGAAAACGGGCAGCGTGCCGCTGCCGAAGCCTGCATCATATCTATTCTCCACCCAGGAGCACTTTCGTGAGTGCTTCTCTTAGCAAGCAGAATAGCGAGCCATCTTTGGTTTTTCTTTGGTAGTTAAGTGCTTATTAATATTCACAAATACGTTTGCAACTATCCCATTTGGCGCAGCAAGCGAAAGTATGTCTCGCGCAGGGTGCCGCTCGGTGGACGGTTGTCGAAATGCTTAAGGGATTCAACGTATAGCCGGTACTGTCGTTCCATGGCCTCGCGCCGTCCCTGCGCGAAAAGCACGTGCATGGCTTCCTCATGGGCAATTTCGCACAAGGGGTCGATGGCCAGCGCCTTATGGCAGTTGGTCAGGGCCGCCGAATAATCCTGACGCTCGCGATAGATGCGGGCAGCGTCGCGCTGCACCTTGAAATACATGTCCCTGAGCCAGTAGCGCTTGGACCAGCACCAGTCGCGATCCGTATCGTCGGCATACTGGACCGGAATGTCCTCGAACAAATCGCCGGTATAGAGCCGGTCGGCGGCCTGCAGGCAGATCAGGGCCTCGTCGCTGGCCCCGGCCTTGATGTGGGTCTGGGACTGACGGCAGAGCTGCTCGAAGGTGGAAATATCGATCCAGCTGCGTTCAGGCGGGGTCAGGATATAGCGCGACCCATCGCGCCGGACGTATTGGGCCCCGGAATCGTCCTTGGGGTTCTCGCCCAGCACCTGCCGCAGCGAACGCACGGTATGATAGAGCCGGTTGCGGGCCGCCTCGAGCGAATCCATGTCGGGCCAGAGCAGGTCTGACAATTCCTCGGTGGTTGCGCCCTGGCCGCCCTTTTGCAGCAGATAGGCGAAAAGCGTCTTGGTCTTGCGCGTTGCGCCGCCGGGCAGTTCCCAGTTCACCTGACTGCCGTCGAGCCGATAGATGCGCAAACGGCCAAAGCAACGGATCTTCCAGCGCTCGTGATGGGTGCGGCGCGCGGTCCCTTTGTCTTCGGCGGCGCGGCGCAGCAGCCAGAGCGGATCAGCTCCTTCGGCCGCGTGGGCAGCACTGCCGGAGCCGTCGCGCTGCAATTGCGGCGAAATGGCCCCAAGCCAGTGATCGACCTGCTGGCGCAGGGTACCATTGGTCAACAGGTCCGGCGGCAGCCAATAGGGATTGGGCATGGCGCCTTCGGCGGTCAGCACAAGCGGGTGACCGCGCAGCGCCACATGCAGGTGCTCATCGATCAGCAGGCTGCGATTATAGAGCGAGGCTACGGTGACCCCCGTTCCCGCTGCCACCTGGCCGGCCACATGCATCCAGCCCTCGAAATTGGCGGCGGTGGAATTGGTCTGCAGGCTCCAGCTCATATCCACCGCGAGCGCGCGGTGACTGCCGGGAGGTGTTTGGGCGAGCCAGTCTGCGAGGCGCCGGGAGACTTCGCGGAATGAGATCGGGACATCGAGAAACGCCAGATCGGCAAAAACCTTGAACTCGACGGTGATGGATTTGCTGCGCCGCCGCGCCGCTGCCTTCATGGCAGTGCCAGACTGTTCGTCGGCCACCACGGCATAAAGGTGCTCGACCGGACCCTGTGCCAAAAGGGCATCAAGGAACGACCCGAACAGCGCGCGCTGGCGGGAGAGAAAGAACGAGACGTTAGTGCCACCCTGAACTGGTGCGTCGAGCATTTTGTTATCCTGATCCGCCCTTCAGACTAACACGATGGTTGCAGGAGTGAATATCCAGTCCGTTTGCCATCGATCAGCGTGCGGCGAAAGGCGCAGGCAAATCTGCTTGCGCGCTCATGCGGGTTCGGATATCCCGGTTCGCAGGACACCTTGCCCTAACGCAAGGCCATAGACCTGGAAGGGTTGCTTGATGACGACGTCTCTTACCGCACCGGCGGTCAAACCGGCCAATCCCAATTTTTCATCTGGTCCCTGCGCAAAACGTCCTGGTTGGACGGTTGATGTGCTGGCCAACGCTTTGGTCGGGCGCTCGCACCGCTCCAAGCCCGGCAAGGCCCGCATTCAGCGCGCCATCGACCTGACCCGCGAACTGCTGCAAGTCCCCGCTGACTACCTGATCGGCATTGTGCCGGCCTCGGATACCGGCGCGGTGGAAATGGCCATGTGGTCGATGCTGGGTGCACGCGGCGTCGACATGCTGGCCTGGGAATCGTTCGGGGAAGGCTGGGTGACCGACGTCGCCAAGCAGCTCAAGCTTGAGGATGTGCGCGTCATCAAGGCACCCTATGGCGAGCTGCCCGACCTGAGCCAGGTCGATTGCAATCGCGATGTGGTCTTTACCTGGAATGGCACCACGTCGGGTGTTCGCGTGCCCAATGCGGACTGGATTCCGGCTGACCGGCAGGGCCTGACGATTTGCGATGCCACCTCGGCGGCATTTGCGCAGAACCTCGATTTTGCCAAGCTCGACGTGGTGACCTTCTCCTGGCAGAAGGCGCTGGGCGGGGAGGGCGCGCATGGCGTGCTGATCCTGTCGCCACGCGCCGTCGAGCGGCTCGAAAGCTTCAAGCCCGACCGTCCGCTGCCCAAGATCTTTCGCCTGACCAAGGGCGGCAAGCTGATCGGGGAAATCTTCGAGGCGGCCACCATCAACACCCCCTCGATGCTGTGCATTGAAGATGCCGTCGATGCCATGGAATGGGGCGTCAAGCTCGGCGGGCTCAAGGCCCTGCAGGCCCGCGCCGATGCCAATTTCAAGGTGCTCAACGATTGGGTGGCCAAAACCGACTGGGTCGATTTCCTTGCCAAGGATGCGGCAACGCGCTCGAACACCTCGGTCTGTTTCTCGATCATCGATCCTGCGGTGACCGCGCTCGATGCCGACCGGCAGGCGGCCTTTGCCAAGGCGATCGTTGCGCGGCTCGACAAGGCTGGGGCCGCCTATGATATCGGGGCTTACAAGGATGCTCCCTCAGGGTTGCGCATCTGGGCCGGCTCGACGGTGGAGACGGCGGACCTTGTGGCCCTGCTGCCCTGGCTCGACTATGCCTTTGCGGCTGAAAAAGCGGCGCTGGCGCAAGCGGCCTGACCCCCACCCCTGACCCCTCCCCGCAAGGGGGAGGGAGATATTTCGGCACTGCCACTTTGCGCAGCACCCGGCGCAGGCGGCGATCAACCCATTCACCTATCAGGAGGGCGCCATGCCCAAGGTTCTCGTTTCCGACAAGCTTTCCAAAACCGCCGTGCAGATTTTCAAGGACCAGGGCGTCGAGGTCGATTACCTGCCCGATCTCGGCAAGGACAAGGACAAGCTCTTGGAGGTCATCGGACAGTATGATGGCCTGGCCATCCGCTCGGCCACCAAGGTCACCGAAAAGATCATCGCCGCAGCGACTAACCTCAAGGTGATCGGCCGCGCCGGCATCGGTGTCGACAATGTCGATATTCCGGCAGCGACCAAGAAGGGCATCATTGTGATGAACACGCCCTTCGGCAATTCCATCACCACAGCCGAGCATGCCATTTCGCTGATGCTGTCGCTGGCCCGGCAGATCCCGGAGGCGGATGCCTCGACCCGTGCCAGCAAGTGGGAAAAGAACCGCTTCATGGGCGTGGAGGTGACCAACAAGACGCTCGGCATCATCGGGGCGGGCAATATCGGCTCGATCGTGGCCGACCGGGCGCAGGGGCTCAAAATGAAGGTTGTCGCCTATGACCCCTTCCTGACCCCGGAGCGGGCGCTCGACATGGGCGTGGAAAAGGTCGAACTCGACGAGCTTCTCTCCCGTGCCGATTTTATCACGCTGCATACCCCGCTGACCGAGCAGACCCGCAATGTGCTGTCGGCGGAGGCTCTGGCCAAGGTCAAGACCGGCGTGCGGATCATCAATTGCGCCCGTGGCGGGTTGATTGACGAGGCTGCGCTTTATGAGGCGCTCAAGGCGGGCAAGGTGGCTGGAGCCGCGCTCGATGTGTTCCTTGAAGAACCGGCGGTGAACAATCCGCTGTTCGAGTTGCCCAATGTGATCTGCACCCCGCATCTGGGTGCCTCGACCACTGAAGCGCAGGAGAACGTGGCGCTGCAGGTGGCCGAGCAGATCTCCGCCTATCTGATGACCGGCGAAATCACCAATGCGCTCAACTTCCCCTCGATCTCGGCTGAAGAAGCGCCCAAGCTGACCCCGTTCGTGCGGCTGGCCGAGGCCCTGGGCTCGTTTGCCGGGCAGTTGACCGAAACCTCGATCAAGGCCATCCGCATCGAATATGAAGGGGCGGTTGCCAACCTCAATACCCGCCCGATGACGGCAGCAGCGATCAATGGTGTGCTCAAGCCGCTCTTGCAGGACGTGAACATGGTTTCGGCGCCCCAGATCGCCAAGGATCGCGGGATCGGGGTTGAAGTGATCACCCGCGAGCAGCAGGGGGCCTATGAAAACTATATCCGCCTGACGCTGGTCACCGAAACCCAGGAGCGGGGCGTTGCCGGCACGGTGTTTGCCAATGGCAAGCCGCGCATCATCCAGGTCAAGGGCATCAACATGGAAGCCGAACTGACCCCCTCGATGCTCTATGTGACCAACGAGGACAAGCCGGGCCATATCGGGCGGCTGGGCACGCTTCTGGGCGAACTGGGCATCAACATCGCCAACTTCAACCTCGGGCGTGTCGATGTGGGGTCCGACGCGATTGCGCTGGTTTCCATCGATGGGTCGCTGACCGATGCGCAGCTGGCCCGGATCGCGGCGCTCCCCGGCGTCAAGCAGGCCAAGGCGCTCAAGTTCTAAACTCTGCTGAAAAGCTGGAAGTCGAAAGGCGGCTCAGGCCGCCTTTTGTTTTGCCCGAGCGGCGAACTCGGCCAGCACAATGCCGATGACGACCAGCACGGCGGTGACCATGTGATAGGTCTCGAAGGGTTCGCCCAGGATGATCAGCGCCAGGATGGTGCCGAAGACCGGGATCAGGTTGATAAAGAGGCTGGCCCGGTTGGCCCCGATCAGTTCGACGCCGCGGGCGTAAAACAGTTGGGCCAGGATCGAGGGAAAGACGATCACATAGGCAATGATCAGCCAGCCAAAGCCGGTGGTGCGGGCGATGCCATCGACAACCGCCATCGGCCCGCCTTCCATCACTGACTGGAACACGATGCCCGCGGCGATTGCAGACACGAACGTGACGGCGAGAAAGCTCATCCAGTGCACGGCGGGCCGGAAGCGCAGAGTGAGTGAGTAGGCAGCGTAGGCGAGGCAGGCGAGCACGACCAGCCCGTCGCCAAAATTGACAGTGAAGCTGGCGATGCGGCCGAAATCGCCATGCACGGCGGTGATGGCCACGCCAAGGAACGTCAGCGCCACCCCAATGATCTGCAACGGCCGGGCGCGAACGCCGAAAATCATGAAATTGCCCAGCATGACGAGGGCGGGGATCAGGGCCTGCTCGATCGAGGCATTGACCCCGCTGGTAAAATAGACCGCCACATACATGAGCACATTGAAGGTGGAAAAGCCGAGGGCGCCATAAAGCGCCAGCATCGGCCAGGCCTTGCGGATGGCGGGCCAGTCGCGCTTGATCGGGCCGATGGCGAAGGGGAGAATCATCAATAGCCCGCCGGTCCAGCGCGTCACGATCAGGGTATAGGGGTCGACATGGCCGAGCGCGAGCTTGCCGGCCACCATATTGCCGCCCCAAAACAATGGCGTGAGCACCAGGATCAGGTAGGGGCGGGCGAAAATGGCGTTAAACAAGGGGACCTGCCTGACTGCGGCTCAGACTGCGGCTTTGTCATTGGGCCGCATGTGATGTATTGAGACAACGCACTTATCAGCAATCCGCCCGTTGGCAAACCGCGCAAGGCGCGACGAGGGCGCATCATGACCAAAGCAGACGGTGAATTCGGCGGGCTGCCGGAGCATCGATCACGTCGAATGGGGACAAACTGAATGGCGAATGTGGTGGTCGTCGGCTCACAATGGGGCGACGAGGGCAAAGGCAAGATCGTTGACTGGCTGAGCGAACGCGCCGATGTGGTGGTGCGCTTCCATGGCGGGCACAATGCCGGCCATACCCTGGTGATCGACGGTGTGAGCTACAAGCTGGCTTTGCTGCCGTCTGGCCTGGTGCAGGGCAAGTTTTCGGTGATCGGCAATGGCGTGGTCGTGGACCCGCACCACTTCGTCGAGGAAATGGCCAAGCTGCGGGGGCAGGGGGTCAAGATCACTCCCGAAATCCTGCGCATTGCCGACAACGCGCCGCTGATCCTGTCGTTGCACCGCGAACTCGATGCCATTCGCGAGGATTCTAACAGCGGGCTCAAGATCGGCACCACCAAGCGCGGCATCGGCCCGGCCTATGAAGACAAGGTTGGGCGCCGTGCCATCCGCCTGGTCGACCTCAGCGAACCCGATACGCTGATGCCCAAGATCGAGCGGCTGCTGAGCCACCACAATGTCCTGCGTCGCGGCATGGGGCTGGTAGAGATCGACGCGGGGACCATTTATGCCGAGCTGACTTCGGTGGCCGCCGAAATCCTGCCGTTCATGGATCGGGTCTGGGAAGTGCTCGATGACAAGCGCCGGTCTGGGGCGCGCATCCTGTTTGAAGGCGCGCAGGGCGCCCTGCTCGATAATGATCACGGTACCTATCCGTTCGTTACCTCGTCCAACACCGTCTCTGGCCAGGCCGCTGCCGGTTCGGGCCTTGGGCCGACGGCCATTGGCTATGTGCTGGGCATCACCAAGGCCTATACGACACGGGTGGGCGAAGGCCCGTTCCCGTGCGAACTTAACGATGCGATCGGCAAGCACCTTTCAAGCGTCGGGCGCGAGGTCGGGGTCAATACCGGGCGGCCGCGCCGCTGCGGATGGTTTGATGCGGTGCTGGTGCGCCAGACGGTGAAAACCTCAGGCATCACCGGCATTGCGCTGACCAAGCTCGACGTGCTCGACGGGCTCAAAGAGATCAAGGTCTGTGTCGGCTACGAGCTTGACGGATCACAAATAGATCATTTGCCTGCCTCAATGGGGGCACAAGCCCGTGTTAGGCCGATCTATGAGACGCTGGAAGGCTGGTCGGAAACGACGGCCGGAGCGCGCAGCTGGGCCCAGCTGCCAGCGCAGGCGATCAAGTATGTACGCAGAATTGAAGAACTCATCGGAGCCCCGGTCGCCATGTTGTCCACTTCTCCGGAACGCCTGGATACCATACTTGTCCATGACCCATTCCAAGATTGAGTTTTTTTGCTAAAACACTTCGGCAAATTATGAGCGTTACGTAGGCAATGGCGGATTACAAAGAGCTGTTACGCAGGGCGATAGCCGCCTTGCCTGAAAACAACGGCGCCGCACGACGTGCGGTCTATGAGAAGGCGCGCTCGGCCCTTGTGGGGCAGTTGCGCGCCATCAATCCGCCTTTGCCGGCCCGCGACATCACCCAGCATCGCCTGCAACTGGAAGACTGCATCCGCCAGGTTGAACAGGAAGCCAGCGAAGCGGTGATCGCCGGCCTCAGCCAGCAATACGAAGAAGCCCGTCCGACCCCGCCACCGCCGCCTGCGCCCAAACCGGCCCCCAAGCCGGTGGAAACCAAGGCCGCTGCGCCCCTGACCTTTGACCGCAAGGACAAGGCCGAGGGCGGTTCGATCGAGGAACTGATTGCGGCCTCGGAAGCCGAAGAAGAGGTGGTTCCCGCCAAGCCTGCCCGCCCGGCCGAAACCAAGCCGATGCTGCGTGCGGTCGAGAGCGTCCCCGAGCCTGCCGCAGACGAGGGCGCCCCGGCGCCCGAGAGCAAGCCGGTGCCATCGATTGTTGCTCGCGCCGAGGCGGCCAAGAATGGCACGCTGGCCTTTGGCATTCCGACCGGCAAGCCTTACGAAAAACAGATGAAGGGCCCGACGCTCGAGCCGCGCCGCGAAAGTCGCCAGACGGCCAGCGCTGCCCAGGCGGCGCCGCGCATGGACCCGGTGGTGATGCCCAAGCTCAGCGTGCGCCCGCAGGTTTCTGGCCCCCTGGCCATGGCCGGGCAGCCCGGTGTTGCCACGGCGATGTCGAGTGTTCGCGAAGTCGAGGTCGAGGATGTTCAGTCCGGTGATCCGCAAACCGCGATCGACCGCGCCATTGCAACGCTCGATCGCGAAGCCCGCGGCGAGGCGACGCCGGTTGTGGCCGAGCCGACCAGCACGATCCAGCCCTTCGAAGATGAGCGTTCGCGCCAGCCGATGTTCTCGATGCCGGGCAAGCGCAAGAAAACCGAAACCGCATTCCGCGAAGTGCCGTCGGCCCTCGATGGCCCGGCGTTCGCCCGCCCCAAGGCGGTGCGCGAACGCAGTGCCGGAGGCGGCAATGCGCTGACCATTTTCCTGATCGTTTTTGTGGTGCTGCTGCTCGGTGCGGGTGGCGCTGGCTTCTGGGCCTGGCGCGAGGGCTATATCAACTTGGAGGCTATGTTCGCTTCCAAGGCCCCGGCGCCGGAAGAAACCCAGACGGCGACGACACCGGCCGGCGTGCCCGCTGAAACCACCAGCCCGGTGGCGCCAGTGACCGAACCGGCCGTGCAGGCCGCCGAACAGCTGGCTGTGCCAGACAATGCGGTGACCCCGGCAACAGACGCCGCCGTGCCCGGCAATGACCGGCTGGTGCCTGAAGAGCAATTGACCGAGGACCCGGCAACGGCTGCGGTTGAGCCGCTTGCCCTGCAGCCGACCGGCGAAGAGAACAAGACCGAGGAACGCCTGACGGCGGCCACGGGAGCCGATGCGGCGGCAACGCCCAGCGTTGACCCGGCCCAGATTGCAGGCAGCCAATCGCTGCTGCTTGAAGCCTCGACTGATGGCACGACCGGCGCAGTGCCGTTCTCGGGCACGGTTGAATGGTCACGCGGCACCGACGAAGTGGGCCAGCCGACCCTGATCGGCAAGGCCAATATCCCGGCGCGCAACCTGTCGGTGGATGTGCTGATCCGCAAGAATTCCGACCCCAGCCTGCCCGCCAGCCATCTGATGGAAATCAACTTCAACGTCACCGAGACCTTCGTGGGTGGCTCGATCACGCAGTTGCCGGGCGTGCTGCTCAAGAACGAAGAACTGGTGCAGGGCCAGCCGCTGGTCGGGGCTTCGGCCCGGGTGGTGGGCAACTCGTTCCTGTTTGCGCTCAGCGCCTCGCCGGGCGATGCAGCGGCCAACCAGGAACTTTTGACCAGCCGCAAGTGGATCGATTTTGCCCTGATCTATGGCACCGGCAAGCGCGCCATCATCACGCTGGAAAAAGACGAGAAGGCCGACGCCATGTTCACTGAGGTGTTCGCGGCCTGGGGCGGCGGTTCAGGCAACGGCTAAGCAGCCGTTGCTGATCTTGTAGGCGCGGGCCGCGACGGCCGCGATATCATCCTGATGATGGCTGACGAGCACGGTGATCCAGCCGTGCGAGGCCGTGAGTGATTTGACCAGCGCACGGGTTGTGGCCCGGGTCTCGTCATCAAGGGCCGAAAACGGTTCATCGAGCAGCAGCACCGGCCGGGCCCTTAGCAGGGTACGGGCCAGGGCAACGCGCTGCTTCTGCCCACCTGACAGCGTTGATGCCTTCTGTGCCTCGATGCCGGGCAGGCCAACTTCGGCCAGTGCTTCGGCCACTCTTGCTGCAACCACCTGTCGCGGCGTGTTTTCGGGCAGGCCGAGCGCAACGTTGCGCCCGGCGCTGAGGTGTTCGAACAGGCTTTCGGACTGGAACAGGAGCGAGACCGGCCTTTGCTCGGGCGGCAGCGGCACGAGATCGGTGCCATCCAGACGGATCGTGCCCCCGGACGGGGTGACGAAACCGGCGATCAGGTCGAGCAGGGTCGATTTACCCGAACCGCTGGCGCCGCTGACGGCGGTGATCTCGCCGGGCCGGGCGACGAGATCAAAGCTATAGGCCGACGATTGGCCGGGATGGGCGAAGGTAACGGCATCAAGCACGAGCATCGGCGAGCCTTTTGAAAAGCGGCGGCAGGAGGGCGAAGGCGAGGACGGTGAGGATGAGCATGATGGCGGCGATAGAGCCGGCATCGTTGGTGCGGTAGGACGAAAGCGAGCGCTGCATCAGGAGCGGCAGGGTGGTGAAATCCTGGGTGCCGAAGAGTGAGATGACGCCGAGGTCGCCGAGCGAAAAGCAGAAGGACAGGGCCAGCACCACCCCGATATCGCGCCCGATCAGCGGCCATTCGACCAGGAGGAACTGGGCGCGACCAGAAAGGCCGAGGGCGCGGATCAGTCGCCCCTGGCCCCTGGCGATGGCATCGAGCGGGGGGCTAAGCGTTGCCATAGCAAAGGGCAGGGCCAGAAGGCTGTTGCCGAGGATGACGACCGCAGGGGCGACCGCTTCGGGGCTGGCACCAAGGCGGCGGGCCAGAAGGAAGAAGCCGAGCGCCAGCACGACCGCCGGAATAGCCAGATAGACATAGGCGGGCAGGCCGATGCCGAGGCGCAGGCCCGCGGCGGCGGACGCGGCGCGGCTGGTGGTAAGGCCAAGCGCCAGAGCGAGGGTGAGCATGGCCGAGGCTGAGCCGATCACGAGGCTGGTGCCAAGGGCCTGCCAGAGCGCGGGCCGGGCGAGCAGGGGGGCAAGGCCCGGGCCGATGCCATCGACAAGGACGGCGAGCAGCGGCATGGCAAAGCCGGTGACGGCTGTCAGGAGGATGATGGCCTGAACCAGCCGCGGACCCGGACGGTCGCGCCAGGTCTGGTGTCCGGCAGGCCCGAGGCTCGATGGAATGGGCGCGGCGGCGGAGGCGGCAAGAATGATCAGCGAGCAGATTGCCATCTGCAGCATGGCCAGTTGCACAGCGCCGGGCAGGTTGAAATCGAGCCGGACGGCAGTGTAGATCGCCACTTCCAGCGTCTGGTTGGCCGGGCCGCCGCCGAGCAGCAGCACGATGGGGAAGCTGGTAAAGGCAAGCAGGAAGATGATCGAGGCCAGCCCCGGCATGGTGCCGCGCAGGGCGGGCCAGTCGATCAGCGCAAAGCGCCGCCAGGCCGAGAGGCCAAGGCTCTGCCCGGTCCTGAGACGGGCCAGCGGGATGGCATCGAGCCGGGCCAGCAGGATGCGCGCGGCAAAGGCGGCATCGAGGATGATGTGGGCGGCCAGAATCCCGCCAAGCCCGAAGATCGGCACTTCAAGCCCGGTAAGGCTGGTGACCCAGCCGCTGCGGCCCCAGACGGCGATGAGCCCGAAAGCCACGACCATGCCGGGGGTGACGATGGCCGACGCAAAGAGCGCCACCACCAGCGGCTTGCCGGGGAAATCGAGCCGATTGAGCGCCCAGGCCAGGGCAGTGCCGATGGTGAGGGACAGGATTGTGGTCAGCCCTGCCTGCAGCAAAGTCATGCGCACAAGGTGCGGCACATCGGGGGTGGAGGCGGAGCCCGACGGACCGGCGGTTTCGGCCGACAGAATCGACCAGAGCACCAGCGCCACGAGAGCGGCGATGGCAAGGGCGAGGCCCGCCCCGGCGACAAGCCGGGCCGGGCGGTGGGGCAGGACCGATGCCATCACTGGATCGCAGCCAGCGCCTCGTCGATCCATTGGCCCGACTGGCTGGTGATCTCGGCCTCATCGATGGCGAGCACCCTGGCGGGCCGGGGCTGCGCCGAGAAGGCCGGTGGCAGATCGGGCATGTCGATGACCGGATACATCCAGTTGGTGGTGGGGATAATGGCCTGCGCCCGCTTCGAGATCAGGAAGTTCAGAAACTTTCTCGCCAGTTCCGGCTTGGCGGATGATTTCAGGATTCCGGCCACTTCGACTTGCGGCAGGTGGCCCTCGCTGAATTCGGCAAAGGCGAAATTGGGATTGCCATCGGCAATGGCGTGATAGGCCGGGGAGGTGGTGTAGGAAAGCACCATATCCACTTCGCCATCGAGGAACAGCGCATAGGATTCGGACCATTCGCGGGTCATGGTCAGGATGTGCGGCTTCAGGCCCTGCCAGATGGCGGGCGCCTCATCGCCATAGGCAGCCTTGATCCAGAGCAGGTGCCCCAGGCCGGGGGTGGCCGAGCGCGGGTCCTGGATGGCGATCTTGAAATCATCGGGCAGGGCGATGAGATCCTTGAAGGATTTGGGCGGTGTCGTCAGTTTCGCGGTGTTGTAGACATAGGCGAAATAGCCCCAGTCGAAGGGCACGAAAGTGGTATCGGTCCATGGCGTGGGCAGGGCGAGGGCCGATGTGTCGACCCCATGCTCGATGAAGAGACCGGTTGCACGCGCTTCCCCGGCAATGGCGCTGTCGAGGCCAAGCACGATATCGATGCCGAGGTTAAGCGGGTCGAGCTGCACCTTGCGCAGGGCGCCGATGGAGGAATCGGCGGCGATGAATTTGATGTCGCAGCCGCAATCCTTGACGAATTCGGCAGTGAGGCCGGGGCCGGGGCCCCAGTCGGCGGCAAAGCCATCGTAGGTGAGAATGCCAAGGACTGGCGGTTCATCGGCATGGACAGGCGCGAACGCCAACCCTGCGAGGACCGCAAGCGCGAAGCGGGTGAGGTTGACCATGGGTCAAATCCCTTCAAGCGTTGCGGTCATGGGAGAAGGGATGTGTCAATGGTGCCGGGCGCGATGCGCCCTTGCCATCTCGAACTTCCTCCGCCAGCATGACCTGGTTCAGGTTCAATGGGTAACTCTCAGTTCCGGAACCCCGGAACACCCCAGCGAGACACAAGACAAGTAGCGAGAGTTTTCACACCATGCAAGACCTGCCGCCCTCGAACGGCGACGAGCCGCTGCTGGCCTTTGGCGGCGTATTGGCCGTGGTGGGCGGGGGGACGTTCGATCCCGCCATCCTGCGGGCACTGGCAGACATCGGTGCTGGCCTTGTGGGCGCAGATGGCGGAGGCGATGCGATTGCAGCCGCCGGTCTTGTGCCCGATGCCATCATTGGTGACCTTGATTCGCTGGCCGATCCGGATGGCTGGGACGCCAGGACGCGGGTGATCCGGGTTGCCGAGCAGGTGACCACCGACTTTCAGAAAGTGCTGCGGCTGACCACGGCGCCGGTGACGGTGGCGCTGGGGATGACGGGCAAGCGGCTCGATCACACGCTGGCGGCACTGAGCGCGGTGACGGAATATGCCGACGCACGCCGGATCATTCTGGTCGATGAGCACGATATTGCGCTGGCGGTGACGGGAGCCTTTTCGTTCGCCGTCGCACCGGGCGACCGGGTGTCGATCCACCCGCTGGCACCGATCGGGTTCGCGCGGTCGGAGGGGCTGGTCTATCCGCTCGATGGGCTGCGGCTTGCGCCGGGCGGGCTGATCGGCACCTCGAATGCGGCCTCGGGCCATTTCAGTATTGAACCCGATGCAGCATCGCAGGATGTGCCATGGCTGCTGATTGTGCCCGGGCGCTATCTGTTCGACCTGATCGCGCGGTTGCGTGGCTAGCACGCGGCTGTGCCCCGCGCGGATTTCCGAGCGGGTTTTGGTGCGGCGGTCTGGGGCAAAGTCGGCCTCAGTATGGGGTAGATAGTGTGGTGCGAAGCGTCCTTTGCCCCAGACAATGGGCTTTTTCACGAGGGCGATCCAGGTGACGGACCTTAACCGGCAGCTGTCGCTATAGCCTCGCGCGAAACCAGGCGACCCCGGCTTCCCCATTTCCCTTACCGCTGATCGTTCGTTGCAACCACGCCGCAACGGAGGGACGGGGCAATGATGATGGAGATTGAGAGGGCGGGGATAAGTTTTTGCGTGGGTGTTCGCTGCTCACCCCCACCTCCGGCTCCACCCCCTGGGAGGGGACTGTTTAATTGGAGCGCGCCGCACCCCCACCTTGATCCTCCCCCTGGCAGGGGGAGGAAACACGCAAGCATTGAAACACGGGCTCCCTCCCACTCGAGGGGGAGGGATGGGGTGGGGGTGAGGGAAGCCACCCACAGTCCAATGTGAACACTCCCCCTGGGAGGGGGAGGAGGGAAGGGGGCAGATGCTAGGCGTCGGGGTGAGCGGCGCGGGCGGCGAGTTGAACGGCTTCCTGAACCTTTTCGAAGGCGCGGACCTCGATCTGGCGGATGCGCTCGCGCGAGACGTTGTATTCCTGTGCCAGCTCTTCGAGCGTGGCCGGGGTTTCCTGCAGGCGGCGGGCCTGGAAAATGGCCTTTTCGCGGTCGTTCAGGTCATCCATGGCCGAGGACAGGAGCGCCATGCGTTCCTGATATTCCTCGGAATTGCCAAGGGTGGTTTCCTGATCCGGGGTGTCGTCGACCAGCCAGTCCTGCCACTCGGACGTCCCCTCGTCGGCCTTCATCGGCGCATTGAGCGAGGCGTCGCCGGAAAGCCGCTGGTTCATCGACACCACTTCGTCTTCGGTGACCGAAAGCGTGGTGGCGATGTGCTTGATCTGATCGGGATGCAGGTTCCCATCCTCAAGCGCGGCGATCTGGCCCTTGATCTTGCGGAGGTTAAAGAACAGCCGCTTCTGGGCGGCCGTGGTGCCGATCTTGACCAGCGACCAGGACCGCAGGACGTATTCCTGGATCGCGGCGCGGATCCACCACATGGCGTAAGTGGCCAGCCTGAAACCCTTGTCGGGCTCGAAGCGCTTGACGGCATGCATCAGCCCCACATTGCCTTCCGAGATCACTTCGGCAATCGGCAGGCCATAGCCGCGATAACCCATGGCGATCTTGGCCACGAGCCGCAGGTGGGAGGTGATGAGTTTCTGGGCCGCGCCGGGATCGGCATGCTCCTTGTAGCGCTTGGCCAGCATGAATTCTTCATCCGGTTCCAGCATGGGGAACTTGCGGATTTCTTGCAGATAGCGATTGAGGCCGCCCTCGGCGCTCAATACGGGCAGATTGGTCTGGGCCATGAATGCACCCCTTTTCCGGCCACAACGGGCCATCCCGTTCCCCGTGTCCAATGCGGCACACAGCGGGATTGGGAAATAATATAGGTGGAAATCAGGCGTTGATAAGACCACGCCCCGCGCAATTTTTTGGGGTAGCGCCGTGATCGGGCGTGATGGAACCCTATAGATGTCTAGCGCGCAAAAGCCTGGTTGTAGGGTTCGAGCGCGGCTTCGAGCGCTGCAAGGTCGGGCGGCAGCGGGGCCTCAAAGAACATTTCCTTGCCGGATTTGGGGTGCTCGAAGCCGAGTTCGGCGGCGTGGAGAGCCTGCCGGCCAAGCCCGTCGACGATGGCGCGCAGCTCGTGGGGCAGGCGGCGGCTCTTGGTGGCATAGCCCGAGGCATAGACGGAATCGGCCACCAGCGGATGGCCGATATGGGCCATGTGCACGCGGATCTGGTGGGTGCGGCCGGTTTCGAGCTGGCAGACCACCTTGGTGATACCCCAGCCCTCGCCGCCAAAGCGGGCTTCAACGCCATAGTGGGTGATGGCCTCGCGCCCATCCTTGCGCACTGCCTGTTTCAGGCGCGAATTGGCGTCGCGCCCCAGCGGGGCATCGATCGAGCCGCGGGCGCTTTCGGTCATGCCCCAGACATAGGCGAGATAGGCGCGGTGCAGCGGACCGGTGCGGCCATGATCGGCGAACTGTGCCGACAGGTGCTGGTGGGCCTGATCGGTCTTGGCGGCCACCATGACGCCGGAGGTATCCTTATCGAGCCGATGCACAATGCCCGGGCGCTTGACCCCGCCAATGCCAACCAGACTATCGCCACAGTGATAGAGCAGCGCATTGACCAGCGTGCCAGTCAGATTGCCGACAGCGGGATGGACCACCATGCCGACCGGCTTGTTGATCACAATAAGGTGTTTATCTTCGAACAGAATATCGAGCGGAATATTTTCAGCGACGGGCTCAGCCTCTTCGGGCGGGGGCGCCAGCAGCGTTATCACTTCATCAAGCTTGACCTTGTACTTGGGCTCGACAACGGTTTGGCCATTGATCGAAACCGCGCCTGCGACTATCAGGTCCTTGACGCGGGAGCGGCTGAAGGCTGAAAGACCCCGCGCCAGAACGCCATCGAGGCGATCACCGGCATCGGCCGCCGTGACCACAACCTGCCATTCCACTTCCTCACCGGATAATTCCTGCATGAGCGCTCCTAATCCTTCCGCCGAACCGCAAACCAATGAACTCACGCCTGAAGCCCGGGCCATCATCGGCCGTGCCCGTCGCGCGTTCCTGGTTTCGATGGGTGTCTTGTTGCTGGGCTTTATCGCTATTGGCATCGCACTTGTCTATCGCAGTTCGCGCGATACACCGCCCGCCGAACCGGTTGAGGCCATTGCCCCGGTGGTGATCGAACAACCGGGCGATGCTTATGCGGCTCCGGAACTCAAAATCCCGGCGGATGCGCAGATCCTTTCGGCTTCGGCTGGCGAGGGGCTGGTGAGCGTGACCTATATGAGCGGGGCGATCACCAGCGTGCGCATCTATGATGGCAAGACCGGCCAGGTGCTGCAGGATATTCCGATCAGCTTTGAATAAGGCTCAGCGGTTCTGCAATTCGCGCAGGGCCGCCAGTCGATCCGACACCACGCCTTTTGGCACCCCGTCATTGGCGGGGGGCTGGCGCAGGGGCAGGCCATCGATGAGCGCGCCATCGTCGGCAAAGCGCTGCACACGGTCAAACAGGCTTTCGGTGGTGTCCGATGGCCCCTCTTCGAGCGCATAAACCAGTCGGCTGACATCGGCGGCGATATCGTTGAGGCGTTCGCGCATATGGGCCTGCGAAATCCGCTCGCTGTCCCAGTCGGCCATGATCTGGCTTTCCACCCCCAGCACCTTGGTGCGCAGGGCTTCGACTTCGGCCTCAAGCGAGAGCTTTTCGGCCAGCAACTGGCCATGGCGCTGTTCGCCGCCCTCAACGATCTGTTCGGTCTGTTCGAGCAGGGCATTGAGCTGGTTTTCGGCGTTGGCGATGCGGGCCTCCGCCACCACCAGTTCGGCGCTGGCGCGGGTAGCCGCATCGTCCTGGCTGGCCAGCGCCTTGCGCAGTTCTGCGGCGGCCTGGCTGGCCTCGAACGAGCGCCGGTCCGAGGATTCAAGCGTTGCAATCAGGTTGCGGCCCTGTTCCTCGAGGAAGGCGGCGCGCTTGCGCTCGACGGCCAGCGCGGTCAGCAGGTCATCGATGTCGCGGTCATAATCGCCTGAAAGGGCGGCACCATCGGCGCGGATGGAGGGCGGAAGGCTGGAGCGGATGGCATTGCGGGCGGTATCGAGCTCCTTGGCCTTGGCGGCAAAATCCATGTCGCGCATGCGCAGCCGCTGGGCAAGGTCGGCCTGCTCCTTCTCAAGCTCGAGAATGCGGCGGCGCGAGGCAGCCTCCCGCTCCTCAAGTTCCTGCACGATGGCCAGATGCTGGTCGCGATCGGATTTGAGCATGGTCAGGTCGTTCTTCTTGCGACCGATGTCGTTCATCTGGTCGGCAAGGCGCTTGCGCAGCGCTTCGACATTCATTTCAAGGCGGCGGGTGGACAGCGCAAATTCGGCCCGCAACTGGTCCTTGTCGGCTCGGAATTCGGCCATGGTCACCGGGGTTGCGGCCTCGATGCGCTTGGTGGTCAGGCGCACGGCGCGCTGCCAGATGGCGGGCATGATCACCAGAGCAATAAGCCCGGCGGCCAGGGCGCCCAGGGCAAAATACATGATGGATTCGACCATAGCCTTACTCCGCAAGCGCCCTCGATACTGTGAGGGTGCGATACGCCGCAAATAAAATGACAGCAATGGCGCTGCCGCACCATGTTTGCCAATGGTTAACCTTACCCAATGTCGGGCGTCTGGTCACCAAACAAGAAAATGGCCGCTCATGAGCGGCCATTTGAGGTGAATGGGGACTGAACGGATCAGGTCAGAAGGGATTCCAGGTCGGCTGGTCGGTGAACTTGAGGTAGCCCACATTGATGCCCAGCCGCGCGCCGAGCCCCGAGCGGATGGGGACCATGACAATTTCTTTGCGCTTGATCACCGTCATGCCCAGCCCGCCCACCACATAGGCCGAGCCATCGACGCCGGGAAAACGTCCCATCACCGATTCCAGGCTGGACAGGTTATAGACCAGCATCATGACCTTGGAGCCGTCGCCACCCATGTCGAGCCCGATCGAGGGGCCCTGCCAATAGACCGGCAGCTCGCCGGCATTGCGGGTATAGAGCGTGCCCTGGCCGTAGCGGGCGCCGGCAATGAAGGCACCGGAGCCTTCTTCGCCGAGGATATAGCCGTTGGGCAGGCCGAACTGGGACACGGCGCGCTCAACCAGCGAGGCCAGCCCCTGGGCTACCGATCCGAAGAACTGACTGCCGGTCTCCACCAGTTCTTCGCCCGAATAGGTATCGGACAGCGAACCGCCGCTCTGGGCGAGGGCCAGCTGGGGGGCAGCAACCAGACCGAGAAGCAGGGTCAGGCTCAAAGCCAATCGTCTCAACATCTCGATAGTACTCCTGGTCGGTTAGGGTGCCCGCAGGCTTCGCCCGGTTCTTTACGAAGGGCTCACGCATTGCCGGTAAGCTCTGCCTCAGCGCCTTTCTCAAACTAGGCGGTCATCACGGCGATGATGCGGCAAATCTGTAAACAAATCTTAACCATGCGGGCCGGGATACGGGCATTTTTGCTGGTGCTGGCGCTGTTGCCGGCCGGGCAGGGCATGGCGGCGGCGATTTCGACCATCATCGTGTCAGACCCCCTGACCGGGATTGCCATCGATGGCTGGGACCCGGTGAGTTATTTCGCTGATCCAGAGCCGCAAAAGGGCAGTCCGGAGAACGAATATGTCTGGCAGGGCGTGTCGTGGTATTTTTCCAGTCCCGCCAATCGTGATGTGTTTATCCGCAATCCCGAAATCTACTCGCCGCAGTTCGGCGGCCACTGCGGCATGAGCATGGCGCGCGGATACCTCTCGGATGGCAACCCCACTTACTATGTGCTGCACCGCCAGCGGCTCTATCTGTTTTACTCGGCCGGTAACCGGGAGAGTTTTCTGCTCGAGCCGGACAGTGCTGCATCCAAGGCGGCCAAGGCCTGGGTTGAATTGTCCAAGACGCTTTCCACCCAATAGCACCGGTTTGTTGCCCAAGGCAGGAATGCCGGTAAAGTGGCCGAATTGATTCTCGCCCGCGCCAGCATCCGGAGATCCCCATGGCCGACCTCATCGAACTCAAAGCCACAGATCTTGCCGCCATGCTCTGCTCGCGCGTCTGCCACGACCTGATCAACCCCGTCGGGGCCATCGGCAACGGCCTCGAAGTGCTGGCCGACCCGGCGCAGGCCGAAATGGCGCCGTTTGCCCGCGACCTGATCTCGAATGCGGCCAACCAGGCCCGCACCAAGCTCGAATTCGCCCGGCTCGCCTATGGGGCCTCCTCGACGGCGGGGACGGATTTCGATACGCGCGAATGCGAGCGGGTGGCCAAGCTGCTGTTCGGCATCGAGAAGGCCGACCTCGTCTGGAATGTGCCGCTGATCCTTCTGCCCAAGCACAAGGCCAAGCTGCTCATGAACATGCTGCTGATCGCGGCCGGTTCGGTGCCGCGCGGCGGCACGGTGACGGTGACCGTGGAAGGTCCGGCGGGCGAGGAGACGTTCCGCTTTGTGTCCAAGGGCCCCAAGACGCTGATCCCCTCGGGTTCGGAAGGACTGCTCTCGGGTGCGCCCGAAGAGGGCGTGGACGCGCGCGGCATCCAGCCGTTTTACACCGGGATCCTGGCGCGCATGACCAATATGGCGATCAGCATCGGGATCGTGGACGAAGAATTCGTTCTGACCGCAACGCCGATCAAGGCCGAAGCGGAGGTGGCGCCGGCGGCCGATGTGGCACCGGACGTCAGTGAAACAACGATCCCGGTTGCAGAAAACAATCCAGAAAATCAACCGACTGCGTGAAATCGCGCCCAGCGGTTGGACTTTGCTAACCAATCTTAGGCAAGTATGGGTGATAGTCCCTACTAAGCCCTTGCTGCCCGTTGTATGACGGAACAGCGGACGGGCAACGCTTCTGGCTGGGTAGATACCGATGAAATCCTGTCTGATCGTTGATGACTCAAGTGTGGTGCGCAAAGTGGCGCGCCGAATTCTTGAGGACATGGACTATATCGTCCAGGAGGCCGAGGACGGGCAGGAGGCATTCGATAAATGCCGCCAGGAAATGCCCGACGCGATCCTGCTCGACTGGAACATGCCCATCATGGGCGGTATCGAATTCCTGAAACTGCTGCGGGCCTATGTCGGGGGCGAGAAGCCGCGCGTGGTATTCTGCACCACCGAGCACGACGTGGGGCAGATTGCGCTGGCGCTTAAGGCCGGGGCCAATGAGTACATGATGAAGCCGTTCGACCGGCCGCTGCTCGAATCCAAATTCGTCACCAGTGACACTCTGCTGGCTGCGACCGGCTAGACCCAACTTCCTTTCAGGCTGAACAATGCCGGTGCGGCAGGCCGCGCTGCTCTTGTGTCTTGGGCAACAAAAACCCCGCGCACGAGGCGCGGGGTTCGGGGAAGGCGAAGTGCTTAGGTCCGCCGGTAATCTCAGGCAACGCTTTCGGAATAAACGTCGTTCTCGTCGGGCTCGCGCAGCACATAGCCGCGGCCCCAGACGGTTTCGATATAGTTCTTGCCACCAGTGGCCACCGACAGCTTCTTGCGCAGCTTGCAGATGAACACGTCGATGATCTTGAGTTCGGGTTCGTCCATGCCGCCATAGAGGTGGTTGAGGAACATTTCCTTGGTGAGCGTGGTGCCCTTGCGCAGGGAAAGCAGCTCGAGCATCTGGTATTCCTTGCCCGTCAGATGGACGCGGGCGCCGGTGGCTTCGACGGTCTTGGTGTCGAGGTTCACGGTCAGGTCGCCGGTCTGGATCACCGACTGGGCATGGCCCTTGGAACGGCGAACGATGGCGTGGATGCGAGCAACCAGTTCATCCTTGTGGAAGGGCTTGGTCATGTAGTCGTCGGCACCAAAGCCGAGGCCGCGCACCTTGTCTTCGATGCCGGCAAGACCGGACAGGATCAGGATCGGGGTCTGCACCTTGGCCACGCGCAGGGTGCGCAGCACTTCATAGCCGCTCATGTCGGGCAGGTTCAGGTCAAGCAGGATGATGTCGTAATCATAGAGCTTGCCGAGATCGACACCTTCCTCACCGAGGTCGGTGGTGTACACATTGAAACTTTCCGATTTGAGCATCAACTCAATGCTCTGCGCTGTCGCGCTGTCGTCCTCAATCAAGAGTACACGCATGCCATTCCCCTTAATCTTACGTTCCTATCTGGAACTGGGTGCGGGCAGCACGAATTGCCAACACCCTTTACCGATCCCTACTGGATATGACTCAAACCTAAGCGCAACTAGTTAACAAAGTTTAATTCTGATCCGCAATATGCAATCGATGGTAAGGATCAAATAGGTTAAGTCATTGAAAAATATGGGTTAATGATGCGAAATTTTCTTAAGAAAATGGATTAAGAAAGCCTTCCAAGAGACTCTCCGGACTCATCGATTAGGGGAAAATCGGGCGTTTGACGGGCAGCGCAGCGCGGCCGGACAATAACGCCATGAAAGCATCAGTTAGCGCTTTTTGCTTAACGTTCGGTTACCGTCCAATAGCCCGATTCGAGGACACATGCGGTGAAATCGCTGATCAGCGCCATTGATGGGATAGACGAGGTCGAGGTTTTCGGCCGGGTCAAGACCGTGCAGGGCCTGCTGATCGAAATCGTCGGCCCGGTGCGCGAGTTGCGCGTGGGCGGCCGGGTGATGATCGAAACCACGGGCGAGGGGAACCTTGCCGCTGAAATCATCGGCTTTCGCGACGGGCACGCGCTCTGCCTGCCGTTCGGGGCGCTTTCGGGCGTGCGGCTGGGCTGCAAGGCGGTGTTCCAGCGCCACGATGGGGCGGCCTATCCCTCCGACGCCTGGCTCGGTCGGGTGATCAATGCCGACGGCGAACCCATCGATGGCAAAGGCCCGATTGCGCGTGGGGCCACGGCCTTTCCGCTGCGGCAGACGCCGCTGGCGGCCCATGACCGGGCGCGGGTGGGCGAACCGCTCGACATGGGCGTGCGCACGCTCAATACCTTCACCACCATGTGCGAAGGCCAGCGCATGGGCATTTTTGCCGGGTCGGGCGTGGGCAAGTCGGTGCTGATGTCGATGCTTGCGCGCAATGCCTCGGTCGATGTGGCCGTGATCGGGCTGATTGGCGAGCGCGGGCGCGAAGTGCAGGAATTCATCACCGAGTATCTGGGTGAAAGCGGGCTCAAGCGTGCGGTGGTGGTGGTGGCAACATCGGATGAAGCGGCCCTGATGCGGCGGCAGGCCGCCTATATGACCATGGCGCTCTCCGAATACTTCCGCGATCAGGGGCGACGGGTGCTGTGCATGATGGACAGCCTGACCCGCTTTGCCATGGCGCAGCGCGAAATCGGGCTGGCCACCGGAGAACCCCCTACGGCCAAGGGTTATCCACCGACGGTTTTCACAGAATTGCCCAGATTGCTGGAAAGAGCGGGTCCGGGACTGGTGAATTCGGGCTCTGTTACCGGTCTATTTACCGTTTTGGTTGAAGGTGATGATCACAATGAGCCCATTGCGGATGCCGTGCGCGGTATTCTCGATGGACACATCGTGATGGAGCGCGGCATTGCCGAGCGGGGGCGTTACCCGGCGGTGAACGTGCTGAGGTCCATCTCGCGAACCATGCCTGGATGCGTGCCGGTGAGTTTCCGGCCGGTGCTGGCAAGGGCGCGGGAGCTCATGTCGATCTATTCCGACATGGAGGAACTGATCCGGCTGGGGGCATACCGGAAAGGATCAGATCCGAAAGTGGATCGTGCGATTGCAATCAACCCGGCGCTGGAGGCGTTTTTGAGCCAGCAGCGGGAAGAGCGGACATCGATTGCCGACGGCTATCAAATGCTGGAGGCGATCATGGACAAAGCAGGCGCCGAGGCCACCTAGACTGACTTGATGGGGTAAGGAGTACAAGTCATGAAGTCGCGCAGCGAGAGTCTGATCAGACTCAAGAAGTTTCATGTCGACGAAAAGCGCCGGCAGGTTGCGCAAATCGAGATGATGGTCGCCGATTTCGAGCGCATGGCCGGGGAACTGGACCAGCAGATCGAAATCGAGCAGCAAAAGACCGGCATTTCCGATGTCGCCCATTTTGCCTATTCAACCTTTGCCAAAGCCGCGCTGGCCCGCCGCGACAACCTGCTGGCCTCGGCCAACGATATGCGCGGCAAGCTTGAGGGTGCGCAGGACGCGCTGGCAGAGGCGATCGAAGATCTCAAAAAGATCGAATTGCTGGACCAGCGCGAGCATCAGCGCGAGGCCGCCGAGCAGGATAAGCTCGAGCAATCCGACTATGACGAGATCGCCCGCCTGCGCCATCGGCGATAATCTGGCCGGAAAAGAAAAACCCCGCCGCGAAAGCATTCGGGCGGGGCGATTTGCGTTGGGCGGGAAAAGCGCCCAGTGGCTTATGGCGTGACCACGATGCGCTGGGCGTCGCGTTCGCCAAGGTAGGTGTCGCGGTTGAAGGCGGGCTGGGCCTCCAGCTGCTCCCTGGTCAGATTGATGAACAGGTAGCGTTTGTTGTTGGCGTCTACCGAGAAGTCGAGGTTCTCGAACCCAACGGCAACCGGCTTCTGGCCAAGGCCGAGGAAACCACCGACATCAAGGATCAGCGCGTCGACGGTCTTGCCGTCTTCGCCGAGCACGAAGTCGCTGACAGTGCCGATCTCTTCGTCGTTCACCCCATAGACCGGCGTGCCCTTGAGATCTTCAGCGGTGACCGAAAGCTCGTCGAAATCGGTCATGGCCGAGCGGTCCATTGTCGTCCCGTCGGGATTGGTGACGGGTTCGGCCGCCGTGCCCTGCGGGTCGGCAGGGGCCATGGCATTGTCGGCCGCCATATCATCATCGCGCCATTCAAAGGCAGGTGCGGCCTCCAGCGCTTCGCGGGTGGTGTTGAGCACGAAGCGTTCAGTCTGGTCTTCGGCCACCGTCCATTCGAGCTCGGCATAGGAGATGGCGACGCCCTTTTCCCCAAGGCCCAGAAATCCACCCACTCCAATGATCACGGCGGCGATGGTGCCATCGGCATTGACGACGAGGTCGTTGATTTCGCCGAAATTATCAGCGTCGGCGGCCGTGGATGAATAGACCGGCATGCCGATGATTTTGGTGGCGAGATTGTCGGTATCGACGCTGACATAGCCGCTTGAGAGCAGGGCAGAGCCCGGGGCAGCCATGGTGGTTTCGGTGCTGGCGGCAGGGGCATCCTGAGCCACGGCGCCGGTGGCGAGCAGGGCGGCGATTGCGGTGGTGGTAAGCAGTTTGCGAAGCATTGTTTTCTCCAGCCTGTTGCAGGCGAATCCGGCGGCAGACACTGCCGTTCAATCCGGTTCGCCCTGTCATTGACTGGGCCGCTGCAAGGGTCAGCCAGGCGCGGCCCGGTTCATCAGGGCAACGTTGAAAAGCCTGAGATGTTCCGAAAAAACTGTGGGGCGAATTGAAAAGGCCGGCTCCTGCGAACCGGCCTTCCGCCTCCCAGCGGTATTGATTGGGGCGGGTCCTGAACCCGAATATCCCCCTTGCCGGGGCCATTTTGCTGGCATGGCGGCGCAGGGGAGCCCTGATGTCGACCACCATAGTGCAAGTTTGAGGGCCGCGCCCGGCCTGCCGGGTTAACGGGTTAAAAAAGAGTTGCGGGACAGGGCCCTAGTAGGTCTTCATTTCGCGGTGCGGCATGCCCGCATCCATGAACTCCTCGCCGAAGGCGGTAAAGCCGAAGCGCTCATAAAGCCCGAGCTTGTCGGACTGGGCGGTAAGATAGAACCGGGTGGTGCCGCTGGCCCGGGCCGAGGCCATGGCAAAATCCATCAGCTGGCGCGCAACGCCCCGCCCCTGTAATCGCGGCGCACCGCCACGCGGCCGATCTTGAGATGTTCGGGTTTTGCGATCATACGCAGGGTGCCCACCACCTCGCCATCGGCAATGGCCACCATGTGGGTGGCGGTCAGGTCATCGGCATCAAGCTCGATCTCCTGGGGCACGTTCTGCTCGATCACGAACACCTCGCGTCGTAGACCAAAGGCGGCATTGCACAGGGTGGAAAACACCGGTACCTGCACCACGATAATGGTATCCATTTTCGCCTCTCCGAACGCCCGCCGACGGCCTTGACCGTTACAGCCTTCGAGACGATGGTGCATGCGCTTTGTGGGGAGGCACGATGTTTTTAAGCGTTTTCGACATTTTCAAGATCAGTGTGGGACCGTCTTCGTCGCACACGATGGGGCCGATGATCGCTGCCCGCCGGTTCATCGAGGCGGCGCGCGCTCCGGCCATGGCTCATGAGGGTCCGCTGTCGGTTCGCTGCCATCTTTATGGGTCGTTGGCCTATACCGGGGAGGGGCATGGCACCTTCCGGGCGGTGCTGGTGGGCCTGATCGGGTTTTCGCCGGAAACCTATGACCTTGGCGCTGCGGACCGGGAACTGGCCGACCTCGCCCTGCACCGGCATGTCGATCTGGGGCGCGGCAGGGGCGTGATCCTTGATCCCGCAATTGCGGTGGTGCCCGAGCGCGGCAAGCGGCTGCCGCTGCACCCCAATGGCATGACCTTCTGCCTGGTCGATGCCGGTGGCACGGTGGTGTTTGAGGAAAACTACTATTCCGTGGGTGGCGGGTTTGTGGCCACCGAGGCCGAACTCAATGCCGGGCCGGGCGCGGTGGCGCAGGCCGAGGTGCCCTTCGGGTTCGAGACGGCGGTGGAAATGCTGGCCATGGGAGCGGCTTCCGGCCTTTCGATTGCGCAGATGAAGCGCGCCAACGAATTGGCCTATCGCCCGGAGCAGGACCTCGACCAGAAAGTACTGGCGATCTGGGATGTGATGGATCGCTGCATCGACCGGGGACTGGTCGGGGAAGGCACGCTGCCGGGCGGGCTGAACGTCAAGCGCCGAGCCAAGGGCATTTCGCAAAAGCTCAAGGCGGTCAGCGGGTCGAACAGCGTGCCGCTGCACTCGGCCATCGACTGGCTCTCGGCCTATGCCATGGCGGTGAACGAAGAAAACGCGGCGGGTGGGCAGGTGGTGACCTCGCCCACCAATGGGGCGGCCGGGGTGATCCCGGCGGTGATCCGGTACTATCTCGACCATGTGCCCGGAGCGCTGCGCGAGCATGTGCCCGACATGCTGCTGACGGCGGCTGCCATTGGCGGCCTGATCAAGGCCAATGCCTCGATTTCGGGCGCCGAGGTGGGGTGCCAGGGCGAGGTTGGTTCGGCCTCGGCCATGGCCGCGGCGGCGCTGTGCTGTGCGTTCGGGGGCAACAATGCCCAGATCGAGAACGCCGCTGAAATTGCGCTCGAACACCATCTGGGCATGACCTGCGACCCAATCCGGGGGCTGGTGCAGGTGCCGTGCATCGAGCGCAATGGCATGGGGGCGGTCAAGGCGGTGGCGGCGGCATCGCTGGCCGTGCACGGGGACGGCCAGCACATCGTGCCGCTCGATGCCTGCATCGAAACCATGCGTCAGACCGGGCGCGACATGGATGAGCGCTACAAGGAAACCTCGCTCGGCGGCCTCAGCGTGTCGCTGCCCGAATGCTGATGGCGCTTACTTTGGCTGGATACGAACAGAGCCGGACGAGGCGGCGCGCTTGATGAGGTTGCCCATGAAGCGGGCGCAGACGGCGGGCGCTTCGCCGGCAGCGTAGGCCTGGCAGGTGGCCGGGGTGATGTTTTGCGGGATGGCGGATCCAGCCTTTGCGCCAGAAATGGCGAGGGTGACGAGCAGAAGGGCGGCAAAAACAGTCTTGGTGGTCATGGCAATAGGTCCTTTGAAATCTTTGAAGATTAGAATGGACGCATATTGGCGTGAGGTGCCTGAACCGGCGGCGAGCGGAGCGTTCAGACCCGGTTCAGTTCCCCGGCAGGAATGAGCGGCGATAGTCGGTGGGGGCGAGGCCGGTGAAATCGCGGAAGGCGGCGTTGAAGGCGCTGACCGACGAATAGCCGACCGAAAAGGCAATCTGGGTCACCGGCTCGGGCGTGGAGGCAAGGGCCTCGATGGCGCGGATCATGCGCTGACGGCGCAGCGCCTGGCTCCAGGTCATGCCCAGTTCCTGCGAAAAGTGCCGGGCCAGCGAGCGTGGCGACATGGCGACGGCGGCGGCGATGGCATCAAAACTGGGTTCGCCGGCTAGCTGGGTCTCGGTCAGGCTGACCGCCTTGCGCACCGCATCGGATTTGCCCAGGGGCATGGAGGCGCTGCTGGGGGTGGTGGCCAGTTTCCACGCCGCCTGGCCGAGCGCGGCAAACATCTGCGTTGCATAAGGTGACAGCGGCGCTGCATCTCGCCCCCATTGGCCGCATTCGAGCACCAGCTCGCGGGCCAGCGGGGTCATCTCAAAGACCGACAGCACGGTTGGCGGCGGTGGCACAAAGCCGGGATCGAACAGCACCGAACAGGCCCGCACCGGGGTGAGCAGGGCCACGGTGATCTCCTTGCCGGCCGCGATCAGGGCGGCGCGGGCCGGGGGCAGGGTCCAGCTCCGCCCCTCTGCCTCAAGACGCATGGTGCCGCTGGCTGCATAGAGCAGATAGTGGCGATCGTTCAGAAACGGGCTCGCCGGGGCGGGCGCGAAATCCTGATAGACTGCGTAGGCTTGCGGCAGGGGGGCGGGGTCGCTCATCAGGCGCGCACTTCCTCGAAGAGCTTGGCTTCGAAGCGGCGGCTGACGGGGGCCGAGGTCATGAGCGGGCGCAGGGCCTGACCGGCCTTGGCAAAGCCCGGGCTGGCCACATAGCGCTCGAAATCGGCCACGGTTTCCCATTCCTGGAAAATGCCCAGATGGGTGTCATCGCCGGTGTTGGAGAAGGTGCGGAAGCTGACATTGCCCGGCAGCGAGCGGGCAACGGGCGCATCTTCGGCCAAGGCCGCCAGGGCGACGGGGCGGTTTTCGGGAGCGACGGTGAAATCAACGATAGCAATAAACACGATGGGTTCCTCTTGCGTTGGGTAACTTAGACGCAAAGGTATCTATTGACCCGCCCTTGAACGCGCTTGCGCCGTTCTGACAAAAACCAGCGCCAAACGGACAAAATGGCATCGAAATCCTGTCCGCCCCGAGCCTAGATGGCCCCGATCGTCTTGAGGCGGACTCGAGGATGGACTTCGTTCTGGCTCATCACCACGGTCTGGGGGCGGAAGCGCTCGATGATGGCGCGCACATGCGGGCGGATGCCGGGGGAGGTGATCAGCACCGGCAACTCGCCCTGCTGGGCCGCCTGCTCAAAGCCCTGCTGCACCGAAATGATGAACTGCTGGAGCCGTGAGGGCGCCATGGCCAGGTGCCGCTGTTCGCCCTCGCCGACCATGGCCTCGGCGAAATCACGCTCCCATTGCGGGGAAAGGGTGAGCAGCGGCAGGTTGCCATCGGGCCCGAGATTGGCGGCGCAGAGCTGGCGGGCCAGCCGCGAGCGCACGTGTTCGGCAATGGTCTGGGCAGAACGGCCGGTGCCGGCGATTTCGGCAATGCCTTCGAGAATGGTGGGCAGGTCGCGGATAGAGATGCGTTCAGTCAGCAGCGCCTGCAGCACACGCTGGATGCCGGAAACCGAAATCTGGCCGGGCACGATATCCTCGACGAGTTTCTGCTGTTCCTTGGAGAGGCCCGCCAGCAGCGACTGGACATTGGCATAGCTCAAAAGGTCGGCCACATTCGCCTTGAGCACTTCGGTCAGGTGGGTCGAAATCACGGTCGAGGGGTCGATGATCGAATAGCCGCGCAGTTCGGCTTCGTCGCGCAGGGCCGGTTCGATCCAGGTGGCGGGCAGGCCGAACGTGGGCTCCATGGTATGGTAGCCGGGCAGGGTGATTTCCTTGCCCATGGGGTCCATGATCATGAGCTGGTTGGCAAAGATGGTGCCCTGGCCCGCGTCGACTTCCTTGATCTTGACCCGGTAGACATTGGGCTCGAGCTGCATGTTATCGAGAATGCGCACCGGAGGCATGATGAAGCCGAGCTCGGAGGCAAGCTGGCGGCGCAGCGCCTTGATCTGGTCGGTGAGCCGGTCATTGCCGTTCTCGTCTTCCTTGACCAGCTGCAGCAGCCCATAGCCAAGTTCGAGCTTGAGTTCGTCGATCTTGAGGCTGTCGGTGATCGGGGCTTCTTCGGAAACCGGACCATGCTCGGCAATCTTCTGCAGCGCCGCCGCCTCGGCGACGTCGACGGCTTTGTTGATGTTCTTGCGGTTCGAGGTATAGGCCAGATACCCCACGCCCCCGGCCAGCGCCATGAAGGGCAGGAAGGGCATGCCGGGGATGAAGGCCAGCAGCCCCATGACGCCCGCGGACATGCCGAGCGCCTTGGGATAGCCGGTGAACTGGGCCACCAGCGCCTTGTCTGCGCTGCCGAGCACGCCGGACTTGGAGACCAGAAGGCCCGCGGCGGTCGAAACTATCAGCGAGGGGATCTGTGAGACGAGGCCATCGCCGATGGTGAGCAGGGTGTAGTTGTTGCCCGCTTCCTGGAAGGACAGGCCCTCCTGCATCATGCCGATGATCATGCCGGCAATGATGTTGATGAAGGTGATCAAAAGCCCGGCAATGGCGTCGCCGCGCACGAACTTGGACGCGCCATCCATGTTGCCGAAAAAGGCGCTCTCGGCTTCGAGGTTGGAGCGGCGCTTGCGAGCTTCGTTCTCATCGATCAGGCCTGCCGACAGGTCGGCATCGATGGCCATCTGCTTGCCGGGCATGGCATCGAGGTTAAAGCGCGCCGCAACTTCTGCGATACGGCCCGAACCTTTGGTGATGACGATGAAGTTGACGATGATCAGGATGAAGAAGACAACCACGCCGATGACGAAGTTGCCCTGCATGATGAAGGTGCCGAAGGCCTCGATGACGTGACCGGCCGCATCGGTGCCATTGTGCCCGTCCGACAGGATCAGGCGGGTGGTGGCCAGGTTGAGCGCCAGCCGCATCATGGCGGCAATCAGAAGAACCGTGGGAAACGAGGAAAATTCCAACGGTGTCTGGATAAAAAGGGCCGTCATCAGGATCAGGACCGAGAACACGATCGAGATCGCCAGCAGCACGTCGAGCAGCAGCGGCGGCATGGGCAGGATGAGGACAACGATGATCCCCATCACCCCCATGGCCAGCGCAATGTCGGTCGAGCGCAGCATGGCGCTGATCGACTGGAAGGTCGGCATCTTGAAGTTGCCGGGGCGCTGGCTCGGTATATCCGTCATCAACAGGACCTAAGGTTCATGCCGCAGAAGAGCGCTGTTCGCCGGGGCCGGGCACATAGGTGCCCTCGTCGGCATACTGGTTGAGCTTGTTGCGCAGCGTGCGGATCGATATGCCCAGAATATTGGCGGCATGGGTGCGATTGCCGAGCACGTGATCGAGGGTATCGAGGATCAGGTCGCGCTCGACATCGGCCACGGTGCGGCCAACCAGCGTGCGTGAAACGCTTTCGGCGGCCTGGGCTGCCTGCCCGGCCAGCGAATGAGCCCGTACGGCTTCCGACAGCCCGGTGCCATCGGGCATCGAGATGGCTTCGGGCCCGATGACCTCGCCCGCCGAGAGCAGCACGGCGCGGTGCAGGGTGTTTTCCAGCTCACGCACATTGCCCGGCCATGGCGCCTTGAGCAGTTCGTCGCGGGCCTCGGGGGAGAGCACGCGATGGCTGAGGCCATTGGCCTTGGCATATTTGGCCACGAAGAATTCGGACAGGGCCACGATATCGCCGGGCCGCTCGCGCAGGGCGGGCAGCTTGAGGTTGACCACGTTGAGGCGGAACCACAGGTCTTCGCGGAACCGGCCCTCGCGCACGGCATCGGCCAGGTTGCGGTTGGAGGTGGCGATGATGCGGATATCGACGGGAACCGGCTTGGTGCCGCCGACGCGGTCGATCAGGCGCTCCTGGATGGCGCGCAGCAGCTTGGCCTGCAGGCGAATATCCATTTCGGAAATTTCATCGAGCAGCAGGGTGCCGCCGGTCGCTTCCTCGAACTTGCCGATGCGGCGGCCAATAGCGCCGGTGAAAGCGCCCTTCTCATGCCCGAACAGTTCGCTTTCGAGTAGTTGCTCGGGAATAGCGGCGCAGTTGATGGAAATGAACGGGCGCGCCGACCGCTTGGAGCGGGCGTGCAGGTATTTGGCCATCACTTCCTTGCCGGTGCCGCTTTCGCCGGTGATCAGCACCGAGGCGTCGGACCCGGCAATCTGATCGGCGAACTGCACCACGCGGGCCATGGCCGGGTCGCGGAACAGGAAATCGCTCGATTCCCGCGCCACGGCAGCGATGACCGCGGCGATAAGCTCGGCGTCGGGGGGTAGGGGGATATATTCCTTGGCTCCGGCGCGAATGGCGTTGACCGCAGCGGCGGCATTGGTTTCGGTGCCGCAGGCGACGACCGGAATGTGAATACGCTCAGCCTCAAGGGCGGCGATCAGGCCGGGGATATCGACCATGACATCGACCAGCAGCAGGTCGGCGCCGCGCCCGGCGCGCAGGGTGGCCATGGCGATTTCGATGGATGGGGCATGGGCAACCTTGGCCCCGCCATCCATGGCCAGTTTGGTGGCTTCGCTGAGCTGGCCTTCAAGGGCTCCGACGATCAAAAGTCTCATGGCGGGCTCCCTACGATGCCTTGATGATTTCAGTCATGGTGACGCCAAGCCGGTTCTCGACCAGCACGATTTCGCCGCGCGCAACCAGACGGCTGTTGACGAAGATTTCGACGGCTTCGCCGACCTGCCGGTCGAGTTCGACCACGGTGCCGGCATCCATGCGCAAGAGCTGGGCCACCGGCATCTTGGTGCGTCCAAGCACTACCGAGATGCGGACAGGAACATCGAATACCGCTTCAAGATCGGCGGCGGTCTTGTCGCCGCTGGCGGGGGTGCCATCGCGCCCCGGGGCAGCCATTTCTTCAAGGCTCATGCCGGTTTCGCTGCTCATTGTTCACTCTCCTGATGGCGGCGGGCGCCTCGCGCGGCCACATAGGCTGCAATCTTTTCGTCAATCTGGTCCGAGATAGCCTGGCTATCGCGCACAAGGCCGCCATCGGCCCATTCAATGCGCCCATCGGTCATGGCCTGGTCGGGGTCGCCCATCACGATCAGGCGCCCGGTGAACCCGGCGAGGGTGGCGCGGCTGGTGGCGATTTCGCGCACCTTCTCGGCCAGATCGGGATGGCAGCGGATCACCAGGTGCGGCACCGCTTCGAGCGTTGCCATGCATTCGGCGAGCAGCGCCTCAATCTCGGCGGAGGGCTGGGTGGCCAGAAGCTGGCTGGCAAGCTTGCGGGCAATCGAGGCGGCAAGCCCGATGGCTTCCTGCTGCAGGGAAAGGCGGGTGTCGTCGAGAGCTGCCAAAAGCCCCGAGGTGCGGTCGGCCAGATGCTCGGCGGCAGTGGCGAGGCGCTGGGCCGACTGGGCGGTGACACTGCGCTCGCCCTCGGCAAAGCCTTCCGCATAACCCGAGGCGCGGCCTTCCTGGCGGGCATTGGCCACCAGGTCGGAGACGGCGCTGACCGGCAAGCCCATGCTGGCCCGGTCGGACTTGCCGCCGAGATCCAGATCGAACTTGAAGCGGGCGGGGGCCTGGCTCATGGGTTAAAGGATCATCTCTTCGTTGGACTTGTTCTTGATGATGACGATTTCGCCGCGGGCCGCCATGTCCTTGGCCAGCGCCACCATGCGGCTCTGCGCCTCGTCGACATCCTTGAGGCGCACCGGCCCCATGGCTTCCATGTCGTCCTTGAGCAGCTTGGCGGCGCGGGCCGACATATTGCCAAAGAACAGTTCGCGCGTCGGCTCGTTGGCGCCCTTGAGCGCGAGGCCGAGTTCCTTCTTGTCCATCTTCTGCAAGAGGGTCTGCACGGCCGAGGAATCGAGCTTGGAGAGGTCTTCGAAGGTGAACATGAGCGCCTTGATGCGCTCGGCGGCGTCGCGGTTGTTCTCTTCAAGCTGGGTGATGAAACGCGACTCGGTCTGGCGGTCGAAGGAGTTGAAGATTTCCGCCATCTGCTCATGGCTGTCGCGACGCTTGGTGTGCGAAAGCGTCGACATGAACTCGGTGCGAAGGGTGGTCTCGATCTTTTCGAGGATTTCCTTCTGCACCGGATCAAGCCCGAGCATGCGCTGGACGACGTCCATGGCCAGCTCTTCGGGCAGGATGGCCAGCACTTTGGAGGCGTGGTCGGTGGCGATCTTGGAGAGCACAACGGCGATGGTCTGGGGATATTCGTTCTTGAGATAGTTGGCCAGAACGTCTTCCTGCACGTTCGAGAGCTTTTCCCACATGTTGCGGCCGGCCGGGCCGCGGATTTCTTCCATGATCGAATCCACCCGCTCGGGTGGCAGGAACGAGAGCAGCAGCCGCTCGGTGGTGTCGGTATTGCCCGAGATCTGGCCGGTCGAGGAAACGCCGGTCACGAACTCGATCAACAGGTCATCGAGCATGCTCTGGGTGATAGGCCCAAGCTTGACCATGGCGCGCGAGAGCGCCTTGACCTCGAGCTCATCGAGTTCCTCAAAGATGGGCTTGCCAAAATCGGGGCCGAGCGCGAGCAGAAGCACGGCGGCCTTCTCATCGCCCTTGAGAATGCGCTGCGACGCCTGGGTGCCGACGACAAGCTGACCGGATATATCCTGGGGTACCGAGGCCATCGTTCAATCACGCTGCATTGTTGAGCCAGTCGCGCACGATCAGCGCGGCCTGCTTAGGGTTTTCCTGCACCAGCCCGCCTACGGTGCGCAGGGTCTGCATCTGCGCCTCGCCCATGGATTTGGCATTGGCCATCCAGGCCGCTTCATGCGCGGTTGGGGAGGTTGGCGCGCCGGTTTCGGGATCGATGTGGGGCCCGCTCATCTGCATCTCAGTGCCCGTTGCGCCGGGGGGCAAAGCGTTGGGCAGGGCGAGCGGCGTCGGTTCGGGGGTCAGCACCTTGCGCACCAGCGGCCGCATGACGAAGAACACCAGCGCCAGGGCGATCAGCAGGGTGACGCCCATCTGGGCCCAGTTGATCAGGTCGTCGCGGGTGAAATCGAACAGGCCCGGACCATCGGTGCCGAGCGCGGTCTGGGCCGGGCCATCGGCGAACTGCAGGTTTAGCACTTCGACCTGATCGCCGCGGGCTTCATCAAAGCCGACGGCGGTGCGCACCAGCGCGGTCAGCTGGGTCAGCTCCTCCGGCGTGCGCGGGGTGTAGGTAACGCCGCCATTGCCATCGTCGGCATAAATGCCGTCGACCACCACCGCCACCGACAGGCGCTTGATGCCACCGGCTTCGGCGACGGCGGTCTGGGTGGTCTTGGAAATTTCGTAGTTGACGGTTTCCTGGGTGGTCGAGCCCTGTTCCTGCACGCCACCGGCACCACCGGAATTGGCGCTGGCGCCCGGGAGCTCATTGGCCACCGAAACGGCAGCGTCCGAAGGCCCGGTGGCGGAGTTGGCGTTCTCGCTGTTCTGGGTCGAGCGGACGACCTGGCCATTGGGATCGAAGGTTTCGGACGTGGTGGTGGACCGGTTGAGTTCAAGCTCGGCGGAAACCTGCACGCGGGCGCGTCCGGCGCCCACGACATTGGCCAGAATATCCTCGACCCGGCTCTGCAGGCGGGTTTCGATGGACACGGCGCGCTCGGCCATTTCGCCGGCAATGATGTCGCCTTCGTCATTGCCGGCGCCCGAAGCCAGCAGGCGGCCGGTATCGTCAACGATCGAGACCTTATTGGGCGTCAGGCCCTCGATGGCGGAGGCGACCAGATGCTGGATGGCGCGGATTTCGCCAGCAGAAAGCTCGCCGCGCACCGAAAGCACGATCGAGGCGGTAGGATCCTTGCGCTCGCGGCGGAACAGCTCGCGCTCGGGCAGCACCAGGTGCACGCGGGCGGTCTTGATGCGGGCCAGCGAGGTGATGGTGCGGGCCAGCTCGCCTTCGAGCGCGCGCACATTGTTGATGTTCTGGACGAACGAGGTTGCGCCCAGCGTGTTCTGCTGATCGAAGATTTCGTAACCGACCTGGCCGCGGGTGGGCAGGCCGTTTTCGGCCAGTGACATGCGCAGGGTGGTGATCTGGTCGCGCGGCACGAGGATGGTGTCGCCTTCCCCACGCAGCTCGTAGGGCACATTCATGGTCTGCAGTTCGCTCGAAATGGCCGAGGCGTCTTCAAACGAGAGACCGGTATAGAGCGGGGCCATCTGCGGTGCGGATGCTCGCATCATCAAGAAGGCGAAGAAGCCGAGCATAAGAACCGCAACCACGCCCATGGCGGCAACCCGCGCCATGCCGAGCCGATTGAGAAACTGTATCAAGCCGTCCAACGCCACACCCGACTCATTTGCCCCCGGTGGCGCATTGCGACGCACACCTCTAGGCAAAAATTACCTAGCTGATGGTAAACATTGTCTTAATTCTCCTTAACGCTTTGACGAATTGTGTGCCTGATGGGCCCTATCAAAGCCCGGAAAACCGCCGCAAAGCAGGAACGGCGGGGCTTAACGACCGTTAACCTGCCAATTGCACAATGCAACAAACGGCAATTTCTGCCGCATAAAACCGGATTTGAGGTCAACCAATGTTAAAGGAACAGCCATGCTGAAGGTTCTTGGACGGGTCAGTTCGATCAATGTGCGCAAGGTGATGTGGGCGTGCAGCGAGCTGGGGCTTGCGGTCGAGCGCGAGGACTGGGGCGCCGGGTTCGCCGATCCAAAAGCGCCGGAATTTCTCAGGCTCAACCCCAACGGACAGGTGCCGGTGCTGATCGACGATGGCTATGTGCTCTGGGAGTCCAATGCCATCCTGATCTATCTGGCCGAAGAATATGGGGGCGATCTCTTGCCCGAAGACCTGCGCGAGCGCGGGCTGGTGCACCAGTGGCTGAGCTGGCAGGTGAGCGAACTCAACCCATCGTGGGGCTATGCGGTGCGGGCGCTGATCCGCAAGATGCCGGGCCATGACGATCCGGAGCGGATCGCGGCCTGCGCCCGGGCATGGGCTGCCAAGATGGCGATCCTTGAGGGCCAGTTGGACCGCACTGGGGCCTATGCTGCCGGGCAGGGGTTTTCGATTGCCGATATGGCGCTGGGGCTTTCGGTGCACCGCTGGTTCGGGTGCCCTATTGAGCGGCCTGACCTGCCCGCGGTGGCGGCCTACTATGAACGGCTCAGGGCCCGCCCGGCGGCGCTGAACTGGCTCGATGCCGCCGCGCCATAAAACGAGAACCCGCAACCGGAATGCCGGTTGCGGGCTCTACGAATTCTTCAGGCCAAAGGCAGACGGGTCAGCCTTCGCGGTAGTGCTGTATCCAGGTGGTGCGCAACCCGGCAAGGCCATGCTTGTCGATGGCCGCCTGCCAGTTCAGAAACTCATCGACGCTCAACGTGTAGCGGTCGCAGGCTTCTTCAAGGCTTAGCAGCCCGCCGCGCACGGCAGCGACGACTTCAGCTTTTCGTCTGATGACCCACCGCCTTGTATTCTTGGGCGGCAGATCCGCAATCGTGAGCGGACTTCCGTCCGGACCGATAACGTACTTTACGCGTGGGCGCATTTGTACGGCCATTTTACTCTCATACTCAACCTGACCATGAGTTGAGAGTAACCGGTCTCGCTTAAAATTTGGCTAAGGGGAAACTTACAGGAGGTTAAGAAGTTTGCCTGAAATTGTAAGCCCTTGGCACGACCAAGGGCTTATCGAATGCAGTTTGTGCCATGCGTGGAAGCGCTTAGGCCGATCAGGCGTCGTCGTCATCGCTGGCCGGGGGCGTGTATTCACGCACCGAAAGCACATTGGCCAGCGGAATGCGGGTTTTGCCCACCAGCAGCACGGGTTCCTTGCCGGAGAGGTCGACGCTGGTCACCTTGCCGACCGCCTCGGTGGTCACCGGGATCAGGTTGTTCTCGGCATCGCGGGCCTGGATTTCAATGGAATACTTGCCGTTCGGCTTGGGGTTGCCGTCGCTGCCGATGCCGTTCCAGTTATAGGCGCGCGGCCCGGCCTCAAGCCCCGGCGCGGTTTCCTGGAACACCACGTTGCCCTTGTCATCCTTGACGGTCACAGTGATGGAGTCGGCGGTGTCCTTGAGGTTGAAGGCCCAGGTGGCGCCCTCGGATGTCAGGTCGGCGACCTTGCCCGAGGATGTCACTTCCTTGCCGATATAGGAGACCGCCTGAACGTTGCTGGCGTTCTGGGTGGTCTGCATCATGGCTTCGAGGAAGTCATTGGTCTTAAGCTGCTGCTCAACGCCGGTGAACTGCACCAGTTGCTGGGTGAACTGGTTGGTGTCGAGCGGATCAAGCGGGTTCTGGTACTTGAGCTGGGTGGTCAGCAAGGACAGGAAGGTGTCGAAGTTGTCCGCAATGGTCTGCCGTGTCGAGGCCTGGCTCGATGTGGCACTGGAAGTTCCCGAAACGCCGCTGACGGCCATGATACGCTCCTACACAAACAGATTGACGCCACTCGCGCTCGCGCTGCCGCGATAAAGCGATGTGGCAATGGTGGAAACCGGCTCATCCTCGCCGCTGTCGCTCGACCCCGGGCCGCCAAAATCAAAACCGGGCTCGTTCCGGCTCCCCTGATCCTGGCGGGCGAAGGGGTTCTGCTTGAGCGAGAATTCAAGATTGGTCTTGGAAGAATCCAGCCCGGCCTGAGACAGGGCCTTTTCGAGCGCGCGCTGATCGCGCTGCAAGAGATCGAGGGTTTCGGCGCGCTCCACCGTCAGACGGGCGTTCAGGGTGCCCTTGTGGTCGATTTCCATGCGCACGTCGATGCGGCCAAGCTCGGCCGGGTCGAGGCGGATCTGGAAGCGGTTGTGACCGTCGGTGACGTGGCGCACGATCTCGAACGCCATCTGGGGAATGTTCACCTGCGTATGCGGGCTCTGATAAGCAGCCTGCACGGCACGCAGGCCGGGGGCGAGCTCGGTCCTGGCGGCGGGCACGATTCCGGTATTGGCCTGTGGCGCAGTCGGAGCCGGGTCGGCGGCGGCATCGGCCTGGGCCAGCGTGGGGGCTGCGGTGTCGGCGCGCTGGCGCATGGGCTCGGCGGCCGGCTTGTCGGTTTCGGGCCGGGCGGTGGCCGGAGTGGCGCGCAGCACGATTTCGGGCTCTTCGAGCACCGGCTCGTCGGGCTTTGCCTCAGCCTTGACCGGCGCAATCACCTCGGGCGTATCAAGCGTTGGCGCTGCAAAGGGCTGAGCCGGGGCCACCGGCTTATCGGGCGCCTTGCCGGCTAGGAGTGTTGTCAGGGCAGCGTCGGCGTCGCCCGATGTCAGGTTCAGGGCGGCATCGAAGCCGAGCTTGGTCAACACCTCGGCGTTGGCCCGCGCGGCCTGCAGGTTTTCGGCAAGGGTCTTGAGGCGGGCCGACAGTTCCGTTTCGCTGGCGCCAAGCGCCTTGGCCAGGTCGGCCAGCTTCTGGGTCAGGGCATCGAGTTCATTGGCGGGCGGGGCGGCCGCGGCCGCATCGCCGCCGCTGCCGGCTGGGGCTGTGCCGAGGAGCGCTGCCAGCCGGGCGCTGAGCTCGGCGCCATCGCCGCCCTCGGGGCCAAAGCTGTTGACCGGCATGCCCATGAGTTGGGCCAGGGCCTCGAGACCGTCATTGACCTGTTGGGTGAGGGCGGGATCGGGCGTTTCGCCCCGCGCCAGAACCTGCTGCAGCGCGCTGAGGGCGTCGATGATGCCAGCGAGCAGATCTGCCGGATCGGTCTTGTCCCCATCAGCCTCCACGGCATCGGTGGTTTCGGTTTCAAAGGCGGGCAGGGCGGCAAGGGTCAGGTCGCCCGGGTTTTCGGCAAAGTTTTCGGCGCTTGCGTCCGTCGTGCCGGGCACAAGGCCTGCCAGTTGACCGAGCATGGCCTGATAAGCCGCGAGATCGGTTTGTGCTTCACCGACGGCAAATTGGGGTGCAGGTTCGGCAGCAAAGGCCGATTTCAGCACCATACCCTCGGGTGCGCCGGCATTGGCGGCAAAGCCCATCAGAGTAGCAAAGGCGTCGCCGGTCGACTGGTCCGCGCCCGGCTGGCTGCCCGGCACGATGGGGGCGGGCATGGCTTGCGGGCTGATGGCGGTAAAGTTTGAGCTCACGGGCGGAACGGCCTTTACTGAATACAATAATCCATCCCCAGCAATGCAATCTCGGTGCCAACTGCGGGGGCGACAGAAACGTTAGGATTGGCAAGGGTTTGGCGGATTCATTCGAGGTTACTCGTCCGGCAACAGTTCCAAAGCGCGGGGCAGAAAGCGCCGCCGACCGGCAAAAGCTGCCGGGTGCAGCCCGGCTTGCCGCAGGAGCGGAAAAGGCGTAAATCGGCGCCTTCCGCTGGCCCTTGAACCCAACCGGACACAAAGATGGACCTGAACTCGCTTGATATCGCCAAGCGCCCCGAAGACACGCGCGTTGTTGTCGCGATGTCTGGGGGCGTTGATTCCTCGGTTGTTGCCGGGCTGCTGGCCCGCGAAGGCTATGATGTTGTGGGGGTAACCCTGCAGCTTTACGACCACGGCGAGGCCACCCACCGCAAAGGCGCGTGCTGCGCTGGTCAGGACATCCACGATGCCCGCCGCGTGGCGGCAGCGCTCAACATTCCGCACTATGTGCTCGACTACGAAGAGCGCTTCAAGAACGCGGTGATGCGCCCGTTCGCCAATGCCTATCAGCAGGGTGAAACGCCGGTGCCGTGCATTGCCTGCAACCAGAGCGTGAAGTTTGTCGACCTGATGGAGGTGGCCCGCGACCTGGGCGCCGATGTGCTGGCCACCGGGCACTATGTGCAGTCGCGGCTCGAAGATGGGCGGCGCCGTCTCTACCGCCCGGTCGATTCCAATCGCGACCAGACCTATTTCCTGTTTGCCACCACCGAAGAACAGCTCGATTTCCTGCGTTTTCCGCTCGGGGGCATGAGCAAGGACGAAGTGCGCGAGCACGCGCGCTCCATGGGGCTCGAGATTGCCGAAAAGCACGACAGCCAGGACATCTGCTTTGTGCCGCAGGGCAAATATGCCGATGTGATCCGCAAGATGTATCCCGAGGCCATGGCCGGCGGGCAGATTGTGCATCTCGATGGAAGGGTGCTGGGCCACCATGATGGCATCGTCAACTATACCGTCGGGCAGCGCCGTGGATTGGGGATCGCTTCGGCCGAGCCGCTTTATGTGATCAAGCTCGACCACAAGACCGGGCGGGTGATTGTGGGGCCGCGCGAGGCGCTGATGACGCGCACGGTGCGCCTGCGCGACGTCAACTGGCTGGGCGCAGAAAAGCTCGAGGCGCTGGCCGGGGGCAATGGCATGGCGCTCGAGGTCAAGGTGCGTTCGACCCGCGCCCCGCAGCAGGCCGCGATTGCCATGGTTGACGGGCAGGTGCTGGTGACCCTGTTTGACGGGGAATATGGCATTTCACCCGGGCAGGCCTGCGTGTTCTACGCCGATGACAGCCCGACCTCGGAAGTGCTTGGTGGCGGATTTATCGCCGAAGCGGTGCCGACGGCGCTGGTGGCTTAAGGGCTGACTGGTGCAGCCGTGCCATCGGTGGGGCGCGCCACTTCCTTGACGGCCTGATAGCCGCTGAGGCCGCCAAAGATCGAGGCGAATATTGTCGCCAGCGCCAGAAGGATGAAAAACAACAGCAGCAGGCGCGAGCGCGTCAGCTTGAAGGGGCTCAGTTTTTCCTCGGTCATGGCGGTCTCCGGCAATGGAGTTGATGTACGCCGAAGGGCCGGTGCTGTCACCGGAGCAAATTTTCTGCGAATCTCACCCAAGGATTGCATCGGCAGCAGCGTCCAAGCTTTAGTGACGGCCCTGAGTCTGTCGAGGTGGTCTGATCCGCGCCATGCCGCAAGCCTTTGTTGATGAGAGTGGGGTGGCGCCCGAAAGCCTGGTGCTGCTCGCCCAGCGCGGGGACAGGGCAGCGTTTGCCGAACTGATCGGCCAGCACTACGACCTGATCTACCGCACGGCCTATAAATGGTCGGGCAACCGCAGCGATGCCGAAGACATTGCCCAGGATGTCTGCGTCAAACTGGGCAGCGTTCTGGGATCGTTTGACAACCGCTCGGCGTTTTCGAGCTGGCTCTACCGCATCACGCTGAATGCGGTGCGCGACATGCAAAGGGCGCGCACGCGGCGCGGCAGGCATGTGGATGCGCTGGCCCAGGTGAGCCCGGAAGACTATCCGCCCGACCAGGAGGATGCGACCGCGGCCCGCGAACTCTGGGCTGCCGTGCGCGCCCTGCCCGAAAAGCAGCGCGATGCGGTGCTGCTGATTTATGTCGAGGACCTCAACCACGCCGCGGCCGCCGACATCATGGGGTGCAAGGAAACCACCGTCTCCTGGCACATTCACGAAGCAAAAAAGACCCTGAGGGGACTTTTATGAGCAATGACATGCAGAATGATCCGCTGAGCCGCCTGAAATCGGCCCCCGTGCCACCCGCCTCCCCCAGCGCGCGCGAGCGGGCGCTGGCCGCGAGCCTTGTGGCGTTTGATGCCGCACAGAACGCGGATGCGAAAAAAACTTTGTCCCCGGCCCAAGGATCGGGCTGGCTCAACCGTCTCAAGTCCATGATCAACCCCAAGGAAGGGATCTGGACCATGGACATGCGTATTCCTCTCGGCACTGCCGCCGTTGCCCTGCTGCTGCTGCCGCTCGGCTATCAGCTCTATAGTTCCACCGCGATTACGCCGGTGAGCACTGGAACCAACGAACTGACCGTTGTGACGGAGAACCAGCCGGTGCCACCGGTCGATGCGGCAAAATCGGAAGCGGTGGTGGACGAGAAAGACACCGAAATCCAGATGCTGCAGCCCCGCTTTGACCCCAACCTGATTGATGGGGTTGAAAAGCCCGATGGTGCGGCCGGGACCATGGTGATGGCCGAGGAAAGCGCGCCGGTGGAAGCCCAGTCGATGGCGCTGGCGGTGGGCACCGTGGACCAGCCTGCCATTGTGAATGGCGATATGGAGCCGATGGCGCCCATGACCATGGCCGCCCCGCAGACCCAGGCGCGCACGATGGTGGGCTCCGGGGAGGGCGGTATGATCATTGCCCCGGATGCGGGCGGCATGATTGTCACCCCCGACCCGAGCGGCGATGAATTCACCGAATTTGTCGAATCCCCGCTCAAGGTGGTCAAAGAGGAGCCGGTTTCCACCTTCTCGATCGATGTGGATACCGCGTCTTATTCCTATGTGCGGCGCTCGCTGGTCGATGGCTATCTGCCCGATGCCGACGCGGTGCGCATCGAGGAGATGATCAATTATTTCTCCTATGATTATCAGGCGCCCGACAGCGCCGAGACCCCGTTCTCGCAGAACGTGACTGTCTTCCCCACGCCCTGGAACCCGAAAACCCAGATCATCCAGATCGGCATCAAGGGCTATGTGCCGCCCGCTGCCGAGCGCAAGCCGGCCAACCTGGTTTTTCTCATCGATACGTCGGGCTCGATGGATGAGCCGGACAAGCTGCCCCTGCTCAAGCGCTCGTTCGGGCTGCTGGTCGATACGCTTTCGGCCAATGACACGGTTTCGATCGTTGCCTATGCCGGTTCGGCCGGCACGGTGCTGAACCCGACCAAGGCCAAGGACAAGGCGCAGATTCTGGCAGCGCTCGATAACCTTGCCGCAGGCGGTTCGACCGCAGGTGCCGAAGGGATCACGCTGGCCTATCAGCTGGCCGAGCAGAACAAGGTTGCCGATGGGGTGAACCGGGTGATCCTGGCCACCGATGGCGATTTCAACGTCGGCATCGATGATCCCGAAGACCTGGTCGATTTCATCAAGACCAAGCGCGATGGCGGGGTGTTCCTGTCGGTGCTCGGCTTTGGCCGCGGCAATCTCGACGATGCCACCATGCAGGCCCTGGCCCAGAACGGGAACGGCAACGCCGCCTATATCGACACCTTCCGCGAGGCGCAGAAGGTGCTGGTTGAACAGGGCGGAGCGAACCTGCAGACCATTGCCAAGGATGTGAAGATCCAGGTCGAGTTCAACCCGGCCTTTGTCTCCGAATATCGTCTGATCGGGTATGAAACCCGGGCGCTCAACCGCGAAGATTTCAACAACGACAAGGTCGATGCCGGTGAAATCGGGGCCGGGCATACCGTGACCGCGCTCTATGAAATCACCCCGGTCGGCTCGGGTGCCGAACTGGTCGATCCCCTGCGCTATGGCAGCGACACGGCGGCCGATGGCACGGTGGCCCCTGTGGGCGGTGAACTGGCGTTCCTCAAGCTGCGCTATAAAGCGCCCGAGGGCGATGTGTCCAAACTCATCGAGATGCCGATTGCCGCCGACAGTGCTTTGGCCGACATCGCCAGGGCATCCGACGATGCCCGCTGGGCCACCGCGGTTGCGGCCTTTTCGCAAAAGCTCAAGGGCTCGAACTACGGCGGCACCATGACCTGGGACCAGATCCGCGATCTGGCGCAGGGCGCACGCGGCAGCGATGAAAGCGGCTATCGCGCCGAGTTCATCCAGCTGATCAACTCGGCCGCCAGCATCAGCCCCGATCAGGCGTTCGACCCGGCCGGCGCCGCGCTGCCCGAGTAAGCGAACACAAGGGCCGGAGCCAGCGCTCCGGCCCTCCGGTTTTCAAGCGCAAGGGGCGCGCGTTCTGCTTGACACTGCCAACGGGCAAACCTAATAAGCACCGGCGCATCCCAGCGCCACGGCGGCCCATGGCCCAGCCCTTCGGGGCGGAGTAGCTCAGTTGGTTAGAGCAGCGGAATCATAATCCGTGTGTCGGGGGTTCAAATCCCTCCTCCGCTACCAAATTTTCCATTTCCCCTCAAATTTGCGGGTGCATGTGATTTATGCGTGTAGATGTCGCATGAACTCGGGTTCGTTTGCAGCAAACGCGGGTTTGATCATTCCGCAGCTTGCTCGTCCCGCTGTTTCTGCGCCATCACCGCGAAAAATGGCCCGCGACCGGCAGAAAGCCAGGTGCGACGCGAGCGTCACAGAAGGATTCAGGATACAGGCTATCCGGGGGGAGGGGGCTGGTTTCACTGAAATGCTGGGCGCTGCAGTGTATGGATGGCGTGTTTAGGGCCTTTACTCAACATCGGCGCTCCATTACGCGCGATGGAGTGGAGCCAATGGCGGCGAGCGCTTAGCGGACTGCGGGGGCATATGGAAATGTGGAAGTGGTTGACGCGCATTGTCGTTGTCGTGCTGGTCGCAGGCGGCGGATATGCTGCCTACGATTATTTCATGGCAGGCTTTCACACGAGACCGGAGATGCCGGAAGGCGCATTCTCGATTTCATACAAGAATGGTCTGCGGGCCATCCTCATCGATGTCCCCAACGAACAAGAAACTCGGCGCTACTTCGGCTTCCCCCAGGATGTTCCGTTCTACGTCAAGGACGCGTGGTCGCTTTGTCATCCGCCCACGGATGAAGAAGCGCCAGAAGTCGCCCGCTTTTTGCAGGATCGCAACATGCCCGGCGAGCGATTTGAGGCGGTGTGCAAGGTGACGGTGGACGATGATGTTGTCTTGCGAGGGCTCATAACGTCCGTCCCGAAACTTTAGCAGGCGGCTCGCAGATGGCCCGTAGACTGCCTAGCGACAAGGGAAAGCACCGGGCAAATCAGTGGAGGTCAAGCTGTTGCGCCGAGGACGAAACGGGCGCGCTCTCGCCGCAACATTTCATACGGACTGATGCAGGGCACGGTGAGGCCAATACAGGCATTCGGAATCTTGATCTTCCGAACCGTCTCGGCAGGAACCTCGTGAGTGACCACCGTGAAGTTATGGGCCAGGGCGTGCGACACCAGCCAGTAGTCAGCGACTTGCAGGAACGTCGCAATTGCCGCCGGTTCATAATTTTGGCTCGTGGCCCACGTGCTCACGCGCGTCAGAGCTGGCAGAACAGGGTCGTCGGGGGGCAGAAAGAATCCAGCTCCCCGCGCCGTGGCCCAGACGGACAGGTCATCGCCCCCCGCCTGCAATTCGTCGCCAACCTTGTCGATGCTCGCAACCGTCCCCGCACCGTTCTGCTGCACCAGCCAATCCCAGAATGCGGGACAGAAATCGAACCCATAGTGCAGGTTCTTGGCCTGGATGAAAATGTTGGTATCGAGCAGGTAGCGCGTCATAGCAAGACTCCGACTTCCCTGCCGATATTGTTGAAGGTTTCGGTCTTGGCGACGCCAAGCATTCGGAATGCATCGCGATACAGCGTCTGGCCCTCCAGCGTGCTCTCAACAAGAGCCCGCGCAAACCTTCGGCTCACCCGCGAAAGCGTCGTCCGGTAAAAATCGCCGCCGCCTGCATCCCCTTCGGCGGCCTCCCGAAGTCGCGCCCTCTCCATCGCCCACGCAGCATCGAACGCCGCGCGGTCGAGCCAGCGCGCATCCAGAAGCCGGCGAAGAATGACAAGGGTGCTCACCTTGAACACGCGCGCCAGTCTGGGCAGCGCGAAGGTCAGCGCCTCGTTCTCTCGCAGCTCTGGCCGCAACCGTGCAAGCGGCACCAGCAATTCCGCCGCCACTGCGTTGCACCAGACTTCTTCTCGCCTGTAGCCGTTGAGTGGCGCGGCACTGGCATTCGACACCGCCGAGCTTCCAAGCCACAGATGAGCAAGCTCGTGGGCCAGCGTAAACATCTGGCCGGACTTCGTATCTGTCCCATTGATAAAGACCAGCGGCGCGCGGCTGTCCGCGAGCGCGAAGCCACGAAACTCATCAACATCCAGCCTGCGCCGGTTGTTGCTGAGGACAACGCCGCTGACCATGACCAGCACGCCAATTCGGTCGGCTTGCCCAATGAACATCCGGAGCGCTTCTTCCCAAGTAAGGGATGCTGCGCGTGCGTTGGTATCGAACCCTAGCGTTGCCGCCATTCTCCCGGCAACTGTCTCGGGCGCTTCCGCAAGCGTGACGCTGCCAACAAACTCCAGCTCCCGTTGGCGTGTTGTCTGGGCAAACTCCCGATACCATCCCTGTCGCTCCTGGCACGCATAGAGCATGTCCAGCAAATCGGGGCTGGCACGTCGTACGCCCCTCCCGTCCACTGTTCGGAAGTCGGGAATAGGCAAGGGCTCGTCTGGCGGTTCAGGCAAAAAAAGATAGCCGATCGGGACGCGCACAGCCCGCGCAAAGTCGTCCAATTGTTTGAGCGTCGGCAGCTTGTCGCCAGCTTCCCATTCCCCCAGCTTGGGAAAGCGCGCCTCAAGCTCCGCAGGCTCCATCCTTGCGCGCTCTCGCGCCCATGTCATCATTGCGGGGCTTACAGCGGCGCGGGTCATGTGCCTCGCCCCGCACGCTGTTTCGAGATGGTCGCAAACCCAAGAAACCGCTCGACCTTGATTTTGGCGGCGCGTTTACGGGCCTGGGCAATGTCGTAGCTGTTCTGCATGCGCATGAGCGTTTCGAGGGAAAACCCAAATGCCTTCTCAATCCGCAGCGCCATGTCAGCGGATAAGTGCGTGTGCTCATTCAGGAATGCGGACAGTCCCGGTCGGGTCACACCAAGCACCTTGGCCGCCTCTGTCACCGTCAGCCCATGTGCCTCGATGATTTCTGCGCGAACGAAAGCGCCCGGGTGAACAGGCGCCGCCGTTATGTTTTGTACGGTTGTCAACCCGTCCTCCAAGCTCCGTAAAGCATAGCAGACCCGAATTCTGCCCGTCAAACGTCAAGTGACGGTTTACATTTCGAACGACGAGAACATCAGGCAATCCGGTGCTTTGGGGCACTCCCACCAGAATAGAAATCTCCGCCCGCTCCGTGGGGGTTATTGGCTGCATTGGATCTCCGCTACCAGAATTTCTTCCAATGAACTCCTCGCAACGATCCGCTCGGGTCTTTGGATTTCCGGCCTCCCCCGTACGTCCTATTCGAGCAAAACGGTCCTGAAAGTCAGGGAAACTCGGCGGGTTCGGGCTGTGCGGGTGCCGTGAATGACGTCGAAGCGGCGGGCGGCGATGCTATGGGTCCAGGTGAAGCGTGCCTCGCCGCTGAGAACCAAGAGACTGCCGGGCTCCAGGATTTGCCCGGCCATGTCTTTGCTGCCGGTGTGGGCAAAATCCATGATGCATTGTGAGCCTAGGCTGAGCGATGCAACGGTTCCACCGAAGCACGGCTCGCAATCGATATGAGCGGCAATGCCCTGCCCTGGCAAATATTCGTTGATGATGACCTGGTCGGGAATGGAGCCAAAATGGCCCTCAGTTGCCAGCCTTTCGGCGTGGCGGGTGAGCCAGTCGGGTAGTGCGCCGATATAGCTGTCCCGGTTCAGGCGCCGGGCTCTGTAATCGTAGAGATAGCCATAGTGCTGCACCCGGCGTTTGAGATCATTGCGCCAGGGTTGTGCCTCAATCAGAGCGAGCAGGGCCGACTGGTCGTCTTTTGCAAGATAGCTCGGTGAATAAATGGCGCCGCTCGGCAACATGGGCAAGGGCTCTATTGGCAATGCCGAGAAGTTTAGCAAATCGCGCCGGACTGGTCACCTACCCCCAAGAACAGCGATGCCCGCGCGGGGCGGGCATCGGGTTAGTTGAAGGTGAAGGTGCCGATTTCGCAGACGTTGACATCGGCTTTTTCGACAACGTCGCCATCGTCGAACACGGCGCGGAAGTCGTATTTGCAGTAGCCGGTGCCATCATCGATGTTGATCACAACCGAATGGCCGGAGGGCAAGACGCTTTTGCCCAGAATGTCTTCCTCCCAGGATTTCTGGCCCACCGAGGAGGCATAGAACTGTTCCATGACATAGCCGGTATTGTTGACGATCTCGACGCGGCGATCGAGCGCCAGTGACGGCGCTACGGTTGCCAGAATGGTTGCCACGGCCAGCGTTGCCGTGGCGGCCAGAATTGCAGAGTGCTTCATCTATTCCCTCTTTGTGCGCTTGGCGCTTTGCTCTGATAGTCCCCGGAGCAAATCTGGCACGGGAGAGGTGTTATTTACAATCGTAACGATTGAATTTTGTTACAGAAGTTGAGCCCGGCCATGGGCCGGGCCCGGATGGTGCAGGGCAGCGGGGTCTTATTCGGGGGCGAAGCCGGGCTTGCCGTTCTTGAGTTCGTCTTCAGCGATGAATTCGCCGTCGCACAGGTCGATGACGAAGGTGTAGTAGCGATAGCCGTAGGGCCCGATCTTGGTGCCGAAGCCGTGCACCTTGGTGCCGTTTTCGAACAGGCGGAACTGGTAGTACTGATAGTACTGATAGAGCTTGAGATTGGCGGCGATCTGCCCCTGGCGCGCCGATTCAGACAGGCAGTTTTCCCCCATCGGTCCGGCGCCGTTAAGGGCCGATGACAGGCCGGCGGCCGAGGCGGGTTGAACTGCGCAAAGGGCAATGGCGGCCGTGGTCAGGGCGGCAGCGGCGAGGCGAGCAATCGAAAACATGTGAATTCTCCAATCAGGTTTGAGGTCTATGTCCATGGGTATGACATGGCCCGTCTGAACCTGTTCCGGTCGCAGTGTTCAAGGAGAATTCATATATATTTCAATTACTTACCTGTCAGGTAATCGTGGTGCCTATATCGCCTCGGGCACCGAGAACACGTCCACCAGCGTGCGGCCGGTGGCGAGGGTTTCGATCCAGGCCTTTTCCATGCGCACCCGTTCTTCGGCGAGCGGCAGCAGGGTGGTGGATTCGGCGAAGGGGATGATGGCGATGCCGTCATTATCGCCGAGCACGATATCGCCGGGTTCGGCCCGGGCGCTACCGAAGACGATGGGGCCATTGACCGCGCCACGTTCCTTGCTCAGCGGGCCGCGGGCGGTGTGGCCGAGCGCATAGACCGGCAGGTCGGGCCAGCTGGCAATGGTATCGATATCGCGCACCGCCCCGTTGACGGCAAAGCCGGCAATGCCCTTGGCGCGGGCGTGCCCGGCAAGGATTTCGCCCATATAGGCGGTCTGCACGCAGCCCCCGGCATCGACCAGCACCACATCGCCTTTCTGTGCCAGATCGATGGCATGCAGCATGGCGCCGAAATCGGAGCGTTCGCACCAGGCGGTGACGGCCTGCCCCACGAGGCGCTGGCCCAGCGGCAGGGGGCGCAGCGGGGTCAGGCGCGGATCGGCAATCAGGCGCCCGGCGGTGATATCGGACAGAATGGTCACCGGGATCTGGGCCCAGGCGGCAAGCGTTGCGGGCTTGAGGCGTTTGAATGTCTGGCTCAACAGCTTGGTCGGCATGGGTCCCCTCCAGTGCGCGGAAATTGCGGTCAGGTCCAGCCGAGGCTGGAGCGTTCGAGTGTTTCGGCCAGGCGGTCGAGAAAGCCCTGGCAGAGGACAATTTCGCTCAGCGCCAGGAATTCGTCGGGCTTGTGGGCCTGTTCGATCGAGCCCGGGCCGCAGACGACCGAGGGCACCCCGGCGATGACGCTGAACAGCCCCGCCTCGGTGCCATAGGCAACCTTGGTGTGGCCATTGCGCCCGAGCAGGGCCTTGATGAAACTGACCGCCGGATGGGCGGCATCGGTGCCAAGCCCGACAAATTCGGCGCTGGGGGCGATGACGATTTCGGCCTCGGGCGCTATGGCCCGCATGCGCGGCAGCAGTTCGGTGTCGGCAAAACCCTGGATGCGGGCGATCAGCGCTGGCGCATCCACTTCGGGCAGTGAGCGGATATCAAAGCCGATTTCGCAGCGGTCCGGGATGATATTGATCGCCGTGCCACCGGTTATGGTGGTCACCGACAGGGTGGAATGCGACACGTCATAGTCGTGATCGTGCGGGCCGTGGTGGCGATGCTCTGCCGACAGCGATTTGATGAAGGCGATGAGCTCGGCGCCATATTCAATGGCATTGACCGCATGCGGGGCCAGGCTCGAATGGGCGCTGCGCCCGGTCAGGGTGGCCTTGTAGAGGCCGCCGCCCTTGTGGCCGATCACCACCTGCATGCTGGTGGGTTCGCCCACGATGCAGAGGCCGGGCTTGACCGTAAGGCCCGCCACCCTGTCCACAAGGCTGCGCACGCCGGTGCAGCCGAATTCCTCGTCATAGGAAATGGCGATATGGATCGGCACCTTGAGCTCGCGCCGCACCAGTTCGGGCACGGCGGCCAGAACAATGCCGATAAAACCCTTCATGTCGCAGGTGCCGCGGCCATAGAGCCGGTCATCGGCGCGGCGGACGGTGAAGGGGTCGCTGGTCCAGGCCTGTCCATCCACCGGCACCACATCGGAATGACCCGACAGGATGACGCCCGGGCGGTCGGCGGGCCCGATGGTGGCCCAAAGGTTGCCCTTGGTGCCTTCGGCATTCCAGATGATTTCGGACCGCACCCCGTGCAGGGATAGGTAGGTTTCCACAAAGGCGAGAAAATCGCGGTTGGGGTCGCGCGACACGGTGGGCAGGGCGATCAGTTCGCCGATCATGCGCACCGCGCCTTCCAGCGTTGTCAGCGGCTTTGCCATCGGGTCAGGCCGGGGTGAACACGGGCAGGGGCGGCAGGCCCTCGCGCGTGCGCCAGGCCACGCTCACCCGGTCGCCGATGCGGGCGGTTTCGGCCACAATATTGGTCAGCAGCCTTGGGCCCTCGTCGAGATCCACCAGCGCCAGCAGGTAGGGCGGGGTCAGTTCAGGCACCACGGGCATGTGCATGGTGGTCAGCGAATAGATGGTGCCCTTGCCGCTGGCGGGCACCCACTCGAGGTCTGTGCTTTCGCAAGCCAGGCAGAACGGGCGCGGATAGAACTGGTGGCCGCCGCAGGCCCGGCAATGCTGCACGGTCAGCCGATGGTCGGCGCAGGCCTGCCAGAAGGCCTCGGTGGTGGGGTCGGCGGCGCCGAGATCGGAAAACGACAGAGGGTCACTCACGGGCCAGCACCACGGTTGAGGCAGTCGAAAAGGCCAGGCCACCCGTGCCATGGGCAACCGCAATTTCAGCACCCGGCACCTGGCGGTCGCCGGCTTCGCCGCGCAACTGCCGCACCGCCTCGATCAGCAACAAAATACCGAGCGCGCCGGGATGGCAATAAGAGAGGCCGCCGCCGGAGGTCATGGAGGGCAGGCTGCCGCCGGGCCGCAACCGGCCTTCAGACACGAACGCCGCCGCTTCGCCCTTGCCGCAGAACCCGAGGTCTTCGAGATAAAGCAGCACGGCATGGGTGAAATTGTCATAGGGTTCGAACACATCGACATCGGCAGCGGTGATGCCGGCCATGCCGAAGGCAGCCTTGCCCGAGGCCACGCCGGGGGTAATGGTCAGGTCGGCGCACTGGGCGACGTGCCACTGGTGGTGGCTTTCGCCTGCGCCAAGAATGCGGATGGGTTTTTTTGCCGCGTCGCGGGCCCGGTCCTTGCGGGCAATCACAATGGCGCCGCCGCCATCGGTGACAAGGCAGCAATCGAGCTTGCGCAGCGGATCGCTCAGCAATGGCGAGGCCATGACATCATCAATGCTCAGCGGCGTGCGCACCCAGGCCTTGGGGTTAAGTCCGGCCCACTGGCGCGCCGCCACGGCGATTTCCGCAAGGTGCTCGGGGCGTGCGCCATACTGGTGCATGTAGCGGGCGGCGCTCAGCGCATAGTGGCCAATGGGAAAGTGGATGCCAAAAGGGGTTTCGAACTGGGCGGCCAACGAACCATCGAGGGCGGCCGAAACCTTCTTGCGGTTGCGTCGGCTGCGCTGGCGCGAGGCATAGGCGATCAGCGCCACATCGGCGCGGCCGGTGGCAATGGCGACCATGGCATGGTGCACGAAGAATTCGAACGATGCCCCACCCATATCCGAGGATTCGGCATAGCGCGGGCGCAGGCCAAGATATTCGCCAAGCTGAACCGAGCCTTCTTCGCCCATATAGTTGGTGAAAAGCGCATCCACATCGCGGAAACCAAGACCGGCTTCCGCCAGCGCTTCGCGTGCGGCGATGGCGGCCATGGAAAATTCGCTCTGGTCGGTGACCTTGCCCAGTGCCGTTTCCGCCGCGCCAACAATGTAGACCGGTGACGCACTCAGGGCATGTGGCATGAGGGGTCCACTCGATTTCGGGCGCATAACGGCGCTTGCTGCCAATGGGATAGAACATGTATTATATGAATATGAAGTCAATATCAATTCTGTGTCTGACATGTGCACGGTTGTGCCGGCGCGGTTGATCGGGACGCGTGGCGGTGCAATATCGGGCATCGGAGGACGGCACATTGGAAGCACAAAGTCGATTGCCTTCGGCCCCGGTGGCCGAACAGCCCGGCCCGATGAAATATGGTGACTATCTTCTGGACCGACTGGCGACCCAGTCCTTCGCCTCAAAAGGCGATCGCACGCGCTATCGGCTGAAGGTGGCAGCGGCGCAGGCGCTCGAACGCATCGGCTACCAGGATATCAAGGTGGGCGATATCTGCGTGCAGGCCGAAGTGGCGCTGGGCACATTCTATGTCTACTACAAGGACAAGAACGAGATCGCCATGGAAGTGGTGCTCGATTTTGTCGAGCATCTTTATGAGCTGGCGCGCGAGGCCGGGCGCGGCAAATCCGAGTTCGATGCCATTGTCTCGACCAACCGCTTCTTCATTGCCGCCTATAGCGCCAATGCCGGGTTGATGAAGTGCCATGTGCAGCTCGAAAGCCAGCTCTCTGAATATCGCGAAGTGTTCCGGGCCAAGCATATTAAGTGGATCGAAGCCCTCGGGCGCTCCATCGCCAAGCGCGGCAACTATGGCGAGGATATGCCCGGCACCACGGTTGCGGTGGCCCGGGCGCTCGAAGGCATGGTGTTCCATCACCTTTATTCGGTGATCGTGAGCAGTGACACCCTGTTTGACGGGCAGGAGCCTGCCGATGCCGACGAACTGGCGCTGATGCTGGCCACCGTCTGGTATCGCGCCGTCTACTGCAAGGATCCTCCGCTCAGCGGGGACAGTTTATTTTGAGCGCGCGCACCCCCACCTTGATCCTCCCCCTGGAAGGGGGAGGAAATACGCAAGCCGTGAAACGCGGCCTCCCTCCCTCTTGAGGGGTAGGGATGGGGTGGGGGTGAGGGGAGCCACCGACAGTCCAATGTGAACACTCCCCCGCTCAGCGGCGGCGCTTAATCGAGCGAGGCCATGTAGCGGCGGGTGGCGATGGCGAGGCGCCGCACGCCCTCGCGCAGCTTTTCGGGTGTATTGCGCGAAAAATTGACCCGCATGGCCGAACGCAGTCTGGCCTCCGGGTCAAAAACACTGCCGGGCACGAAGGCGACTTTTTCTTCGAGCGCGAACTGATAGAGCGCGTCGGTATCGATGCGCGGATCGCGGGTGCGCATCCAGACGAACATGCCACCTGGCGGGTTTTCCCATTCAAACCAATTGGCAAGCTCGGCGCTGGCGGCCGAACACAGGGCATCGCGGCGGGCCCGATACTGGGCAACGATCTCGGGAATGTGCGCGGCCTCGCGGCCGCTTTCGAGCAGTTCGAGCGCCACGGCCTGAGTGAGCATCGAGCTTGAAAGGTCCGAGGACTGCTTGGCCACCACCATGGCCTGAATGATTTCGGGGGCGGCGATGGTCCAGCCGACGCGCAGGCCCGGCACGATCGATTTTGACAGCGTGCCCAGGTAGATCACCGGTCCCTGATAGACGCCCTCGGGCTGCATGCGACCGTGAAGCGCCAGGATCGAGGGACCGGCGCTGCCATCGAGCTGCAGGGGCAGATAAGGATCGTCTTCGACCAGCCATGTCCCGGCGGCGATGACCTTTTCGAGCAGGGCCTGCCGGGCTTGGGTCGGCACCAGCGCGCCGGTGGGGTTGGAATAGTTGGGCACGGTGTAAACGAACTTGGCGCTGGCCAGCGTTGCCGGATCGCTCAGGCCCTGTGTCGCCCAGTCGAGCGGCACATAAGCAGGCTGGCGCGGCCGCCAGGCATCGAGGGCGCCGACATAGGTGGGGAACTGGGCCACAACCTTGTCTTCGGGGTCGAGCAGTACCTTGCCGATCAGATCGAGCCCCTGCATGGCCCCGACGGTCAGCAGCACATTTTCAACACCGAAATGGCGGCCGGTTTCGCGGCTGATGCGCTCGGCAATATGCTGGCGCAGGGCGGGGAATCCTTCGACCGGGCCGTATTCCAGCGCTGCGGCGCCCCAGCGGTTCAGCGCCGCGGTCGAGGCTTCCGCAATGGCATCGGTGGGGTAGAATTCAGAGGCGGGCAGGCCGCCCGCCATAGAAATGAAATCGGCCTGGCCGCCGATTTTGAGGAACTGCTGGGTGATGGTGTTGCTTTGCGAGAGCCACCGCGCGAATGCTGGTTTCGGCGCCATCAGGAAGGCTCCCTGCTGCTGGCCCCGGGGCTTTGCCGGGGCAATGAGAACAAAGGTGTTTGGTCAGAAATGATATTGACTTCATATTCATTTTCATTACTGCTGTCAAACCAGTCACGCTCGATCTGGCTCGCCTGAGGCCATCGCCACGGCCTTTGACGACCCCGTTGGGCAGGCGGAACAAACCAGCTGGCGGCGTGTGAGGACCTGTGCGTTACTGCTTGGATGCACTCGATTTGGCCCGTGATTTTCCCTTTTTGCTCGGAGCGTTTGCTGATGGCCGGTCTTGATCTCAAGGGCCGCGTGGCCATCGTTACCGGCGGCGGGCGCGGGCTGGGGCGCGGTTATGCGCTGGCACTGGCCGCCCATGGCGCATCGGTCGTGGTCAACGATCTGGGCGGAGACCTGCATGGGGCCGGGCGCGATGCCACCCCTGCGCAATCGGTGGTCGCAGAAATCGAGGCGGCAGGGGGCAAGGCAGTGGTCAGCGGGCACGATGTGGCCGACTGGGCCGATGCCAGGGCCATGGTGGGCCTTGCCATTGAGCGCTTCGGGCGGCTCGACGTGCTGGTCAACAATGCCGGCATCCTGCGCGACCGGCTGTTTGCCAATATGAGCGAAGAAGAGTGGGATGCGGTGATCCGCGTGCACCTCAAAGGCCATGCCGCACCGGCGCGGCATGCCATGGAATACTGGCGGGCCGAGGGCAAGGCCGGGCGGGCGGTGGCCGGATCGATTGTGCACACCACGTCGCTGGCAGGGCTGGTGGGCAATTTCGGGCAGGCCAATTATGCGGCAGCCAAGGCCGCCGTGATCGGGTTATCGCGCACGCTGGCGCTTGAAGGCGTCAAGTATGGCGTGCGCTCCAATGCCGTATCGCCTTCGGCGCGAACGCGCATCGAAGGCTCGCTGGAGCCGCCACCGGAAGGTGTGTTCGATGTATTCGCTCCTGAAAATGTGGCGCCGTTGATTTGCTGGCTGGCCCATGCCGATTGTCCCGCCAGCGGGCAGGTGTTCCAGGCTTATGGCGACCGGGTGGAAGTGCTGGCGCCCAGCGCCATCGCCGTGGACCTGCGCACCAGCGGCCGCTGGACGCTTGATGCCCTTGATGCGGCATTGACCGGCAAGCTTCCGGCCCTGCCCACTCTTGGCACCTTTGTTGAGGGATTGCCGTGAGCGCCGGACCGGCCAGCCTGATCGGAATTATTCAGGACTCCGAGGAGTTCCGCACCAACAGCCATCGGCTTGCCGATTTCGCCCGGGCCGTGGATGACACCAACCCCGCGCATTTGACCGGTCAGTATGCGCCGCCGGTGTTCCACCACATTCCGGTCATGCAATCGATGATGGGGGTGATCGGCAGGCTGACGCAGGGCTTTGTCATGCATGGCGAGCACGACTTCGTCTTTGCCCACCCGATGGTGCCCGGCATGCGGCTCTTCACCACTTCAAGTCTGGTGGGCGTGCGCGGCATCAAGGCGGGCCTTTCCTTCATCATCCAGTCCGATATCCGCACCGCGGATGGCGCGCTGGTCTCAAGCCAGTTCAGCACCTGCCTCGAGCGTGGAACCGCGTCCGATATTGCCGTCGGCACCTTTCCGCCCGCTCGCCCAAAGCCCGAACGCGCCGGTGCTGCCGAGGTGCGCTATGCGCTCACTAGTGACCAGACGCGGCGCTATGCCGATGCGGCGCGGGACTATTCGCCCTATACCATCGATCCGGCAGTGGCGGCCCAGCACGGTTTCCCGGCCCCGATTGTCCATGGCATGTGCACGCTGGCCTTCGCGGCGCGGGCCATTGTCGACGCGCATTGCGGCGGGCTGACGCCGCGGCTCAAGCGGCTCGGCGCGCGCTTTGCCCACCCTCTTTTCTTGTTGCCCGGCCAGACACTGACCGTGTCGCACTGGGCCGGGCCGGACGGGACAGTGGGCTTTGAGGCCATCGACCGGGACGGAAACGCCGTGATCAGGAACGGTTACGCGGAGGTTTCGGCATGAACACCCATCCGGCCCGCCAGCAACTCGGCCTGACCGGGGCGCCCGAACGTCCTGCCGATTGGGTACGACACGAAAACATTGCGCCGGACTGGAGTGCGCTGCCGCAGGCGCACCTGATCGAGATCGTGCACAAGGGCTGCCTCGAGGACCCCGAGCGCCCGGCCATCATCATCGATGGCGGCCCGGTAATGACGCGGCGCGAGTTGCTCGACCAGTGCCAGCGCTTTGCCGGCTATCTCAGCACCCGCATCAAACCCGGCGACCGGGTGGTGGTGATGCTAGACAATCGGATTGAGTTCATGGTGGCGCTCTTCGCCATCATCGCCAATCGCGGCACCTTGGTTTCGATTCCGCCCACCGCCATGGCGTTCGACGCCGGCCACATCGTCAAGGATGCCCGTCCTGTGGCGGCGATCGTGGGGGCCGCGCAAAGGCAGGTGCTCGACACAGTGCTGCCCGACGCGCCGTTTCTTGAGCACATGATCGTGGTCGAGGGTGATGAGCCGAATGGGCTCGCCCCCTATCAGGACGCGCCCGCGCTCGATTTTGGCGCCGTGGCCTGCGAGCGTGAGGACATTGTTGCGGTCTACTACACCTCGGGCACTACCGGCGCGCCGAAGGGCTGCATGCTGCATCACGGCTGGTGGATGCGCATCATCGATCTCGACCTGCGCCTGTTCCGGCGCGGCTGGCAGGACCGGCAGCTGTGCTGCCTGCCGTTCTATTATGCCGACCCGGCGCTGCAACTGCTGACATCGCTGGCGTCGCGCGGCACCATGGTGGCGATGCGGCGCTTTTCGGTCTCGCGCTTCTGGGAGGTGGTGACGCGCTATGATGCCACCGAAATCCTCTCGATTGCCTCGATCCCGGCGCTGCTGCTCAAAGGCGTACCCGGCCCGGCCGAGCGCGATCACAGCGTGCGGCTGGCCATCCATGCGGGCCTGCCCAAGGAACTGCATCAGGAACTGCTCGACCGCTATGGCTTTCACTGGCTCAATCAATATGGCAGCACCGAGGGCGGAATGATGAGCCGGGTGCCGTTGCACCTGGCCGATGACCTGGTGGGCACCGGCACTATGGGCGTTGAACCCCCGGGGGTGACGGTGCGGCTGGTCGATGAGAACGACAACGACGTGTCCGTGGGCGAGCCCGGCGAATGCCTGATCGGCGGGCCGGACCTTTATGCCGGGTACCTGAACCGCCCCGAAGTCACCGCCGAGGCCAATCGCGGCGGCTGGTATCATTCCGGCGATATCGCCCGGCGCGATGAGCGGGGCCTGCTCTATTTCGTGGGCCGCAAGAAAGAGATCATCCGTCGCTCGGGCGAGAATATTTCGGCGGCCGAGGTTGAATCCGTCCTGCGCTCACATCCAGCAGTCGTCGAGGCTGCGGTGATCCCGGTTCCGGACCAGTTGCGTGGTGAAGAGGTGAAAGCCTATATCCAGTTCCGGCCCGGAGAAGCGCTGGCACCCGAGGCGGTGATTGATTTCTGCAGGGCCAGGCTGGCCGCGTTCAAAATTCCGCGTTTCCTTGAGTTTCGCGACACTGACTTTGAACGGACGCCCTCGATGCGCGTTCAAAAGCAGGCCCTGCTCAAGGAGAAATCCGATCTGCGCCAAGGCGCCTGGGATCGGGAATCGGGAACATGGATATGAAGATCGGCGACATCCTTGGCGAGTGGGACTATCAGGTCGAGGCCGGCAAAGTGGCCGAATTCGGCCGGGCGGTGCATGACATCCATGCCGGAAAGACCAAGATTGCTCCGCCGACCTTTCCCGTCGTCGCCTCGGCCGAATTCGTCGAAAGGCTGGTTACCGAAATTCTCGGGCTCGACCGCACCCGCACCGTGCATGGCGAGCAGGAATACGAGTATTTTGAGCCGATCAGGGTTGGTGATAAACTGCATTGCACGGCGCGCCTGACCGGGGACGAAACCAAGACCGGCAAGCGCGGTGGGCGGATGCGGATTGTGACCACCGAGATTGAATATGTCTCGGCGCAGACAGGCACGCTGATCTGCCGGGATGTGACGAGGTCGATTGAAACCGCCGCGGTGCCGGCATGACCAGGGAGCCGGTGCAGCCGATCACCTTCCCGGCCCTCACCCGCACCGACCTCGTGCGTTATGCCGGGGCGTCCGGAGACTTCAACCCGCTGCATCACGATGCCCGTTTTGCCGCTGCTGGCGGGCTCAAGGACGTGATGGGGCACGGCATGCTGTCGGCCGGGCTTCTGGCCTCGGCCCTGACCCGCTGGTTTGGCCCGGGCAGCGTATTGCGGTTCAAGACGCGTTTCAGGAGCCCGGTCTGGCCCGGCGACGTGCTGACGGCGCGTTGCCTGTCCATGGTCAGCAATCCGGAAGGATCGCACCTGGTGCTCGAACTGGTGCGTGGTGACAGCGATGTGGTGCTCACCGCCACCGCGACGGTTCGTATAGGGGAGACGCGTTAGCCATGCCGGCCATTCAAACCACCATCCGCCAGGCGGCGCCCGGCGACCGCGATGGCTTTCTGGAAATGTGGGCCGATTTCGTCGCCATGATCCCCGGTGAGCCGGGCAACCACACGATGGGCGCGCTCAACTGGGAGCGCATCATTAATCCGACCCATCCGCTCGAATGCATCCTGGCGGTCGATGCGGCGGGGCGGGCCCATGGCTTTACGCTCTATCTGGCGTTTCCCTTTACCTGGAGCACCGGCAATGTCTGCTATTTGCAGGATATCTATGTGCGCGGGGAAAGCCGGGGCAACGGCATTGCCCAGCAGTTGATCGCCCACCTGAAATCGATCGGCGAGGCCGAAGGCTGGTTCAAGATTTTCTGGATGACCCAGCACGACAATGCGCCAGCCCAGCGCGTCTATGATAAGGTGGCCAGGCGGATGGACTATATCCGCTACGACCTGACCATCGCAGAACCCTGAGCCGCCAGCCGGGTGACCGGCGGCTCGATTCCTTAGTCGACCAGTTCGATCAGCAGGTTGCCGTGGCTGTCGACTTCCATCTCCTGCTTTTCCAGCAGCAGGACGGTGGTGGTGGGCAATTCCAGTACCGCCGGACCCTTGACCTTGCCGCCGGCCCCGATCAGGCCTGCGTCATAGATCGGCACATCCTTGAATCCCTTGCCCAGGTAGACCGGGCGTGACCCCTTGGGCGTGATCTTGCCCTTGTGCCTGGCAATGGCCGCCCCGCGCCGTTCCGCCCCGCCGGTGTCGCCAATGGCGCGCACCTTCCAGGTGGTGAACTCAACCGTGTCGGCTTCGTCCTTGATGGTATAGATGCGCTCATGCTGGGCGTGGAAGGCGGCCACCAGCTCCTTGAGTGCGCCCTTGCCCAGCTTGCCGGTTGCGCCATCAATGGGCACCTCGATATCCCAGGACTGGTAGAGATAGCGGCCCTGGAAGGCGAACTCGAAGCGCTGGTCTTTCCCGGCAATGCCGGAGCGCTTGAGGAACGCTGCGCCGCGCGCCTTCAGAGATGCCAACAGAGCGTTGACGCCTTCGAGGTCGAAATGCCGATCGGTGGTGTTGAGCGTGCCGGTCTCTTCCCAGCGCACGTCTGAAATCAACCCACCATAGGCGCTGAGCCCGGCGGCAAAGCGCGGCACCATCAGGCTTTTGATGCCCAGGATGCGGGCCATGTCGCCGATATGGCAGGCCGTGGCGCCGCCGCCGGAGACGACATAGCTTTCGCGCGGATCGATGCCTTCGTTGACCGTGATGTCTTCAATCGCCCCGATCATGGAGTGATTGGTGGTGGTATAGATCGCATAGGCCGCTTCCGGCACGCTGATCTTGAGCTGTTTGGCGATCTTGCCGATGGCCGCTTCCGCCTTGGCGCGGTCAAGCTTGATGCGGCCGCCGAGGAAATAGTCCGGGTCGATGATGCCGAGCACCACATTGGCATCGGTCACCGTGGGTTCGGTGCCGCCGCGGCTGTAGCAGGCCGGGCCGGGCACGGCGCTGGCGCTGTGCGGGCCCACCCGCAACAGGCCACCGGCATCGACCCAGGCAATCGAGCCGCCCCCGGCGCCGACCGAGCGCACATCGATCTTGGGAATGCCGAGCATTTCCATGCCGAAGGTGGCCTCAGGGGTGACCACCAGATGCCGGTTGCGCAGCGCGGAAACGTCAAAGGTCGTGCCGCCCATATCCACCACGATCACATCGCTGGCAGTGGTCAGGTTGATGGCGGCGATGGGAGCCAGCGTTGGTCCCGACATCACCGAATAGATCGGGCGCTCGACAATGGCTTCGGGCGGCATCATGCCGCCGACGCAATTGGCAATCAGCAGTTCGCCTGCATAGCCCGCATCTTTGAGCGCTTCGGTCAGCTTGCCGACATATTCGCTGACGATGGGGTAGAGCGAAGCGTTGATCGCGGTGGAAATGGTGCGGCGGTATTCGCGCGGAATGGGGTTGAGCTCATGGCTCAATGTCACCGGAATGCCCGGCAGCTCTTCCGCCAGGATCTCGCGCACCCGCCGCTCGTGGCTGGGGTTGACGATCGACCACAACAGGCACACGGCGATGGCCTCGACCTTGACGGCGCGGAAATGCGCCGCAGCAGCCCGTACATCGGCTTCGTTGAGCGGCTCGATCTCGTTGCCCATGGCATCGATGCGCCCATGCACTTCGAAGGTGCGGTTGCGGTGGATATAGGGTGGGGGAAAATCGATCTTGATGTTGAAGGCCCGTTTGCGCGGGGATTCGCGCAGGGTCAGGATATCGGGGTGGCCGAAATTGCAGATCAGCCCGGTCGGTGCCACCTTGCCCTCGACCAGCGCATTGGTCGAAACCGTCGTGCCGTGCACGATCATGTCGGTGTTATCGAGGAAGGTCTTGAGGTCCATGCCGTGCGCCCTGGCGGCCACATCAAGCACGTCGATAAAGCCGCGCTCGAAATGGCCCGGCGTTGTCGGCGACTTGTGGATTTCAAGGTCGGCACCATCGCGGTGCAGCACCAGGTCCGTAAACGTCCCGCCAATATCGATGCAGGCGACAAACATCAGTTTCTCCTATGACTTGGCAGGTGCGGCGGTCGGCTGGCGCTTGCGCGGCCAGCCGATTTCAGTGTCGCCCAAAAGGCCCGACGGGCGCAGCACCAGGATGATGAGCAGCAGGGCGGCGAGAACAATTTCCTGCAGCCCGGGCGGGGCGGAAATGGCCATGCCACCAAGCTCGATTCCGCGTTCAACCGTGCGCAGCAGTTCCGAGACGGTCGAGACCAGCACCACGCCGACAAATGCCCCGGTCAGGCTGCGCATGCCGCCCACAACCAGCATGGTCAGGGTGACAAAGGTGAGATCGAGATAGAAAGTATTGGCGGTGATGGTGCCGATAAAGTGCGAGAACAGCATGCCACCCATCGCCACCACCATGGCGCTGATGACAAAGGCGATCAGGCGTTCGCGGCTGATATCGATGCCGGTTGCGGCCGCCGCGACCTCGTTTTCGCGCGCGCAGCGCGCCAGCAGCGAATGCCGGGTCAGCCCATAGATGGCTGCCACCAGAATGGCCAGCGAGGCACCCCCGAACGCCACCCAGAGGTTGGTGTAGCGCGGCAGGCCGACCAGCGCCTGACGGCCCCCGGTCACCTGCTGCCAGTTCGATGCCACGACATAGACAATGATCAAAAGGGCAAAGGTGGCCATGGAGGGGGCAATGCCGCGCAGGCGGGCAAGCGGCCAGCCGACCAGAAACGCCACCACGCCAACCCCGATCAGCACGATCACCATGGCCATCGGCCAGGGCAATTGAATGGCCTCGACCATGCCGGGCAGGTCGAGCAGGGCGCCCTTGCGGGCCGGGGCGAGGGTGAGAATGGCCGAGCTGTAGGCGCCAAGCGACATGAAGGCGACATGGCCAAACGAGAAGATGCCGGAATTGCCCACAAAGATGAACAGCCCGACCACCACGACCAGCTTGATCATGGCCTCGATCACCGTGCGCTGCAGGGCAGGGGGCACAGTGGTGGCGACAAGAGAAATCACCAGCAGGGTGGCGATCAGGATCGCCGCGGTCTGCAGGGGGCGCAGGGCGGAATCTGCCATGGTCACACGCGCTCCCGGTTGGCTTTGCTCATCAGCAGCCCATCAGGCCGCCAGAGCAGGAACAGAATAAAGATCAGGAAGACGAAGGCATCGCGATAGGGGCGCAGCTCAACCGGCAGATAGGCCTGAAGCGAGACGGAGACGACCCCGACAAGGAAGCCGCCAAGCGCTGCACCGGCGACCGAGCCCATGCCCCCGATCACCGAGGCGACAAAGGCGATCAGGACGATCGAGACGCCCATTTTGTAGGAAACGCTGCCGGTCTGGGCCACCAGGTAAATCGAGACCATGGTGGCCAGCACGCCCGAGATGGCAAAGGCAAAGGCGATGACGCGGTTGGCGCGCACCCCGACCAGCCGGGCCATGGTGAAATCTTCGGCGGCGGCCCGCATCTGCAGGCCGATGCGCGAGAATTTAAAGAAGGCCACCAGCCCGCCCATGAGCAGCAGGGTGACAATGATGGTGACGATCTGCAGCAGCGGAATGCGCAGGCCGCCGAACTCGATGGCTGTGCCCAGTTCGGAGAGGAACGATACCCCGATGGCGCGCGAGCCGAAGACCAGGAGCACGATATGCTGAACAAAGTAGGACACAGCGAACGAGGAGATCAGCAGCGTCGACGGGCTGGCCTTGCGCAGCGGGCGAAAGGCGACTCGCTCCATGCCGAGTGCAAGCAGGGTGACCACCATGATGGCGCCCAGCATCATGACCAGCAGCGGCTGGCCGGAGAGGGTGAACAGCGAAAAGCCACCCACCATGATCAGTTCGCCATGGGCGAAGTTGATCAGTCGCATGATCGAAAAGATCAGGCCAATCCCCAGTGCGGCCAGCGCGTAGATGGCACCAAGGCTGATGGCATCGATGGCGTTCTGCAGAAAGATCATGGTTTGCCCGCCCCGCTGGCTACGCCGAAATAGGCGGCATCGAAAGCCGCGCTGCCGCCCAGTTCGCTCGACTTGCCCGACATGGCGATGGCGCCGGTGTTGAGCACATAGGTGCGGTCAGCGGCCGCCAGCGCGCGGTTGACGTTCTGTTCAACGATCAGGACCGTGACCCCGGATTTCCGCAGATCGAGCACAGCCTGATAGACCTGGTTGACCACCAGCGGCGCCAGGCCAAGCGAGGGTTCATCAAGCAGCAGCAGCTTGGGGCGGGCCAGCATGGCGCGGCCGATGGCCAGCATCTGCTGCTCGCCGCCCGAGAGTTTGTTGGCGCGCTGATGGAACCGGTCCTTGAGCACCGGGAACATCGAAAGCACCTGCTCGATATCGCCAGCGACCGCGTGCCGGTCGCGGCGCGGGGTGGCGCCAAGCGAGAGGTTCTCGGCAACGCTGAGAGAACCGAAGATATGGCGGCCTTCCGGGACCAGTGAGACGCCCGACGAGACCAGAACCTCGGGCTGCATGCCGGTGATCGCCCTGCCCATGAGCAAGACGCGTCCGGCCTTTGGTTTGACGACGCCGGCAATCGAAAGCAGCAGGGTGGACTTGCCGGCTCCGTTGGGGCCGATCACGGCCACGATCTCGCCCTCGGCAACCTCGAGCGAGATGCCGCGCAGGGCGGTGACATTGCCGTACTTGACCTGCAGGTCCTCTACCTTGAGCAAGGGCTAGTTCTCCTCGCCAAAATAGGCGGCGCGCACTTTCGGATCGGTGCGGATTTCGGCTGTCGTGCCCTCGGCCAGCGTACGGCCGAGCTGGAGCACGTGGATGCGGTGGCAGAGTTCGAACACCAGCGACATGCGATGCTCGATAAACAGGATTCCGCAATCGAGTTTATGGCTGATGTCGCGCACGATCTGGGCCAGTTCGGCGCATTCATTGTCGTTGAGCCCGGCCGCCGGTTCATCCATCAGCAGGAACTTGGGCCGCATGGCAACGGCCCGCGCAATGCCAACCCGTCGCTCCTGACCAAAGGGCAGGGTGCCCGCGGGCCGGTCGAGCTGCTGGGCAAGACCCATTTCCGTCAGGATGCGGACCGCCTCGTCACGCGCCTCGCGGCGGGTCAGGCCGATGGCGACGCCCCCGGCCTCGACATTTTCCAGCGCCGTCAACCCAGCGAAAGGCAAAACGCTCTGGAAGGTGCGGACCAGACCGCGCTGGCTGCGTTCGTGCGGCTTCCAGCCGGCAATATCGATGCCGCCGAGCCTGACGCTGCCGCGGGTGACGGCCTGGAAACCGGTCAGGACATTGATGAGCGTGGTCTTGCCCGCCCCGTTGGGCCCGATCAGCCCGAGGATTTCGCGGGGCCCGAGGGTGAGGCTGACCGCCTCGACCGCCCGCAGGCCCTGGAAGTCGACGACGATATCGTCGACTTCCAGTTGCGCCGTTGACGCCTGTACCTGATTGATCAACTGCGCAAACATTTTCTGCTAGGTGGTCCGGACTACTGAGGCATCTGGGCGGCTCGGACGATGCCGACCACATTGCCCGGCTTGCCATCCTGAACCTTGAGAAGGATCAGGTCGCGCTGCATGTTGATGTGGTTTTCGGCCGTAAAGCTCGTCGGTCCGGCCAGCAGGGGCACATCCACGAAGCTTTCAAGGATTGGGCGCACGGCTTCGGCATCGAGCGTTCCGGCCTGTTCAACCGCATAGCTCCAGGCCTGGATCACCGAGTATCCGGTGACCGCGTGCGAGGTGGTGGGCGGAGCGCCGAACTTGGCCTTGAACTTTTCCATGAACTGGGCCACGTCGGGCCTTGTGTCATTGCCAAAGATCGAGGCGTAGGTGACGAGGTAGAAGTCCGACAGGTTGGGGACCGCTTCAAGCCAATAGTCGCCATCCCAGGATTCCGAACCCAGCACGGGCTGGTTCACGCCCGCTGCGCGGAGCTGACGCAGGGCGCTGGAGCCGCCGGGCGGGAACGAGGCCAGCACCACGAAGTCCGGCTGGTCGGCCAGGGCCTTGATGCGGGTGATCTGGCTGGCGATCTGCGGGTCTTCGCCGCCAAACGTATCCTTGCCCAGCAGCGGCCCGGACAGTTCGGCCCAGCGGCGCTCGAAGGCGTCGGCGAAGCTGGCGTCAAAGGCAATAGTGGTATCGAGCAGCAGATAGGGCTTGCGCCAGCCCTGTTCGTTATAGGCCCATTCGGCGAGGGCCACGGCCTGTCCGGGCGCGCCGGTGGCCATGGTGAAGGCGTTCGGGCCAATGCCGATCGGTCCGAATTTGGGGTCGCCCGCACAGGTCGAGAAGGTAATCAGCGCGGCTGCGTCCGCCACCGAGGCTGCGGCCCCGCCATAATCGTAGTCGCAGGTCACCACGACCATCTGCGCGCCCTTGTCGATGACATCCTGCGCTGCCGTTGCGCCATAGGCGATGTCTGACTTGGTGTCCGAGTAGATGAGCTCGAGCTGCTTGCCCAGCAGCCCGCCTTCGGCATTGATTTCCTCAATGCGGATTTCCATGGCCTTGGCCGGGCCTTCGTCATAAGGCGCAATGGCGCCCGACTGGGCGATGGCCGCACCGATGATGATCTTTTCCTGTGCCATGGCCGTGGTGGTGGCCGCAAGGCCCGCCGCCAGGATCACTGCACCCATACTCAAGGTCATACAATTAAGCTTAGTCATTGACGTTCCCTCTGTATTTTTGAGCCGGCCAGTTCAGTTGTTCAGGAATGCACCTCGTTACGCAGGCTTTGCGTGGCGGCCTGATCGACCGCATAGTCGACGCCGTTTTCACCCAGGGTGAGCGCCACGCCAAAGATCTCCTTTGCCAGTTCAGGGCGCAGCCACTTGCGGTTGACATCGTCTGCCACCCGCTGCGGGTCGCGCTTTTGCGGCTGGCCGTAACCGCCCCCGGCACAGGAACGATACAGCACTGCTTCGCCGTCGTAATAGGTGCCGGAAAAGAAATCGCTGACCCGTTCCACCTTGCCCTTGGCGTCGCGCTTCCAGGTGCCCGAATTGGCCCCGGCCTTGCCGCCGAGCACGCCGCCGGCCGGAAACACCCCGCCGTCGCCGCACACATAAAGCGTCATGTCGCCGGTCAATGAGCGATAGGCGCCCTCGACTGCCGGCGCGCCGTTCCACTGGCCAAAGCCAATGCTGTCCTGGCTGATGCGGCGTTCTTCGACGAGAATGGGATAGGTCGCCTCGTCCACTTCGATGGAGTCGGTCACCATGATGCCGTTGCCCACCGAGCACTCATAGGTCAACCAGCCATCATGGCCATGGTTGGCCGGGCCACCCGACAGGGCCATCATCAGTTGCGTGATATAGGGCACATGTTCTGCGCGGCGCTTGTCGATGCCAGAAACCACGCCCAGCGCCGCCGAGAAATTGCCGCCGCCTTCTGCCATGCCATAGGGTTCGCCCATCTGCGAGAAGGCGCATTGCACCGCATTGGCCAGCCGTTCATTGACGTTGGATGTGGCGCAGGAGGTGCCGATGGGGTGGCTGGGCCGGCCAACCACGCAATTGTCGCGCAACAGCGGCACAATGCGGCTCGAACTGCCCTCGTTGTGCGGCACTCCGGCATCGAGATTGTAAAACACCCCGATCCGGCAAGAGGCGACCGCGCAGGCTTCGGTCAGGTTCAGCCCGCCGGGCACGCAATCGGGGTTGTCACGCACATCGACGGTGATCAGGCCCTTCTTGGGGTCCACCGTGACTTTGGCGGTAATCTCGATGCCCTCGTCGGCAACCCCGGCGACGGGATCGTGCTTGACGGTATAGCTGAAGGTGCCGGCAGGCAGTTTGCGGATGGCGGCAATTGCCCGGCGCTCGCCATAATCCATCCAGGCTTCGATGAAGTCGCGAATGGTGTCGATGCCGTATTTGGCCACCAGTTCCTTCAGGCGTCGCTCGCCGGTGCGGCAGGCGCCGACCTGGGCGCGATAGTCGCCGTGCCAGATATTGGAAACACGGATTTTCTGCAGCCCGATGCGGATGATATCGGCCTTGTCGGTGAAATTCTCCTGCACACGCACGCAGGGGAAATGCACCCCTTCCTCATAGATCGTGCTGGCAAACGGCAGGTAGGTCGATGGTTCCGGTGCTCCGATATCGGCATGGTGTGAGCGAGACAGGGTCCAGAACAGGGGCACGCCGTCAAAAAACACCGGCACGCACAAGGTCAGGTCGGCATGGTGGGTCACGCCATAGAACGGGCTGTTGTTGAGAAAAGCGTCGCCTTCCTTCACATCGTCAAACAGTTCGGTGATCGGCTTGGTGGTCAATTCCAGCGCGTTGACGTGGATTGGCAGGGCTTCCTCCACCGAGACCAGCCGATGGTCGTATGTCAGGATGCCGCAGGACATGTCGCGCGCATTCTTGATCACGCTCGATCGCGAGGCCTTCATGACCGTGTTGGTCATTTCGCGGATGATTGATTCAAACCGGCTGGAAAGAACGGCAAGCAGGGTGGGATCGAAATCCGCAACTGATCTGGATTTGGTCGCCTGTCGCATGCGGTACCGTGCCCCTCATAAACGGTAAAAGCGGCTCCCGCCGTAGCGCGTCTGCCATGCCCCTCAGCATGGCAATCGCCCTTGTCGGCATCAAATCCGACTTGGCTGGAACCCGTCAAGAGAAGCATAAATGAAATTGAAGTCAATATCATTTTTGTGCAGGATGGCCAGGAGCGACTGAGGTCGGAGGCATTTTCGGGGCAGGGGAAAAATGTACCCGACGCCCCGCGGGCCTCTTGGCCAGGAGGCTGCTCTGCCTCACCGGGCGTGATGTGCCGCCTCGCAAGGGCAAACCATGCTGTTGTCGAACGAGATTGGCTCGGCGATATCGGTCAAAAGTTAGATGGCGGCACGCCTGGTGGACACGGTCGCGGTGGAAGGAGGTAGCGAAATAGGTGAAATTTCTACTGGAGCGCTCCAATAGTTTTTGACCGAATGGGCATTTCGAGTTACGTAACAGTCGAAATATGCCACTATGTGGTGGCCGAATGGAGATTTCAGGCCCGAATTGTCGCCTTCTGGTGCGATGAAACGGGTGGAGGAGCGGTGAGTGCGTGACACTGGCGGCGCAGCCATAGAGAATGGCGCGTCCAATAGTGTTGCGGAGCGGATACGGCAGATGCCGCACCGCCCGTTATTGACCAAGGGGGAGATGCCTGAATGAAGACCCGTGCTGCGGTTGCCTTTGCCGCCGGAAAACCTTTGGAAATCGTCGAAGTCGACCTCGAGGGCCCCAAGGCCGGCGAAGTGCTCGTTGAGATCAAGGCTACCGGCATTTGCCACACTGACGATTTCACCTTGTCTGGCGCCGATCCCGAGGGCCTGTTTCCCTCGATCCTCGGCCATGAAGGTGCTGGTGTCGTCATCGACGTCGGCCCGGGCGTGACCAGCGTCAAAAAGGGCGACCATGTCATTCCGCTCTATACGCCCGAATGCCGTCAGTGCCCGTCCTGCCTGTCGCGCAAGACTAACCTGTGCACGGCCATCCGCTCCACGCAGGGGCAGGGCCTGATGCCCGATGGCACGTCGCGCTTCTCCTATAAGGGCCAGCCGATTTTCCACTACATGGGCTGTTCGACCTTTGCCAACCACACCGTGCTGCCAGAAATCGCAGTGGCCAAGATCGATGCCAATGCCCCGTTCGACAAGGTCTGCTACATCGGCTGCGGCGTTACCACCGGCGTTGGTGCCGTAATCAATACCGCCAAGGTGGAAGCGGGCGCAACTGCGGTTGTGTTTGGCCTCGGTGGCATCGGCCTCAACGTCATCCAGGGCCTGCGGCTCGCCGGCGCCGATATGATCATTGGTGTTGACCTCAATAACGCCAAGAAGGTCTGGGGCGAGCGCTTCGGCATGACGCACTTCGTCAACCCCACCGAAATCGATGGCGATATCGTTCCCTACCTCGTGAACCTGACCAAGCGTGGCAACGACCTGATCGGGGGCGCCGATTATACCTTTGATTGTACGGGCAATACCAAGGTAATGCGCCAGGCGCTCGAAGCCAGTCATCGCGGCTGGGGCAAGTCGGTGGTGATCGGGGTGGCAGGTGCCGGGCAGGAAATTTCCACCCGCCCGTTCCAGCTGGTAACCGGCCGCACCTGGATGGGCACCGCCTTTGGCGGCGCCCGCGGCCGCACCGACGTGCCAAAGATTGTCGACTGGTACATGTCGGGCAAGATCGAGATCGATCCGATGATCACCCACACCCTGCGCCTTGAGGACATCAACAAGGGGTTTGAGATGATGCATTCGGGCGAAAGCATTCGCAGCGTGGTTCTCTACTAGCTGGCAAGGCTGGAACCAGAGCTGACGGGTAGCAGGCGGCCCATGGCCGACTGCACGTTCATAAGAGTCCCTGAGGAGGAGACACAATGGCAAGCGTAGCAATTCACCCCAGCGTTGATGGTGGGGTCAAGGCAGGCAGCGGCAGCTTCAGCGGCGGTACGCTGGTGTGCAAGTGCGCCACCAACCCGGTCAAGGTCGAGATCAAGGGCGACGTCGCCCACAATCACGCCTGTGGCTGCACCAAGTGCTGGAAGCCCGAAGGCGCCATTTTCTCGGTTGTGGCCGTTGTGCCGCACGAGAATGTCAAGGTTGTCGCCAATGGCGACAAGCTCAAGGTTGTCGATCCGTCCGCGTTGATCCAGCGCCATGCCTGCACCGGTTGCGGCGTTCATATGTACGGGCCGGTCGAGCGCGATCACGCCTTCAAGGGCCTCGATTTCATTCACCCCGAATTGTTCGACAAGCCGGGTTCGGCTGCGCCGGGCTTTGCCGCATTCGTGTCCTCGGTCATCGAAGGGGGCGTCAAGCCCGCTGCCATGGACGGGATCCGGGCCCGCCTGCGCGAACTCAAGCTCGAACCCTATGATTGCCTGAACCCGCCCCTGATGGACTACCTGGCAACGGTTGCTGCCAAGAAATCCGGCGTGCTCAAGGACTAAGACCTTCCTCCCTGGAAGTCTCTCGACTGCCCCCGGACGCAAATCCGGGGGCTTTTTTTTAACCTCAGGCCTCAGCGGGCTTTGGGTTGCGGGTGCGCCAGAGCGAGTAGCCGATGCCGGAGGCAAGAATGGCAAAGGTGACGCCCAGCGACCATTCGGCAGGGAACTTGCCCAGCCCCAGCCAGTCGGCCACGAAGACTTTGGACCCGATGAACACCAGCAGCACCGCCAGCGCCTGCTTGAGATAGGCAAAGCGGTGGATCACCGCCGACAGGGCAAAATAGAGCGCCCGCAGGCCCAGGATGGCGAAGATGTTCGAGGTATAAACCAGATAGGGGTCGGTCGTGATGTTGAAGATGGCCGGCACCGAATCGACGGCAAAGATCACGTCGGCGATCTCGATCATGACCAGCGCCAGGAACAGCGGGGTCATGAACCGCGCGATCTTTCCGGTCTTGGGGTCGGGCTGATCGACAAAGAAGCGTTGACCATGCAGCTCATCGGTGATGCGGAAGCGCTTGCGCATGAACTTGAGCAGGCGATTGTTGGCAAGATCGGGCTCGTCATGGCCGGTAAAGAGCATCTTGATGCCGGTCAGCACGAGGAAGGCGGCAAACACATAGAGCAGCCAGCCGAACTGGCTGACGAGCGTTGCGCCAAAGCCGATCATGATGGCGCGCAGCAGGATTACCCCCAGAATGCCCCAGAACAGCACCCGGTGCTGATACTGGCGGGGGATGGCCAGGGTGGAAAAGATCAGGGCGATGACGAAGACATTGTCCATCGCCAGGGTTTTTTCGACCACAAAGCCGGTCAGGTATTCGACGCCCGATTGCTGGCCGAGGCTGTACCAGACAAATCCGCCGAAGCCGAGGCCGAGGGCAATATAGAACGCCGATAACAGCAGGCTTTCGCGTACGCCGATCTCATGTTGATCGCGGTGCAGGACGCCCAGATCGAAGGCGAGCAGGGCAACCACCAGTCCAAAGAAGCCAAGCCACATCCACAGCGGCTTGGACAGCAGTTCGATGAAAAGAAAATCCATGGGTTTGTACCGCCCGGCGCGGGGGAATGATGCAGCGTCGACATCGTGGACGAGCCGGGTTCATCCACCAGAGGGGCCCGACGCTGCGTGGTCTTGGAGATGGGATTGTGATGCCTTTGCCGTCTCCTCGCTCACAGGCTCGATGGGGCCGGCAGATGCGTCACGGCAGGCGCGAGCCATTGCAGCGACGCGGATATCCTTCGGGCCCCGCGTTCAGTGAACCGACATCACGCACCTGTTCGATGCGTCAGAGGGGCCCGGATCACGCTCGGCAGATGGGGATCACAGCGCATCGGTGCAAGGGGCGGTGCATAGATTCTGCAAGTTGCAGGTGCGGGGCCGCCGCCGAGGCGCTTTCGCAGTGGCCCAACACGCGCGCCCGGAGTTCGAATTTGCACAGCATTGCAACTGTCTCGAAAGCACGATTCCGGTGGCGTTGGCCCGCCAGGTTTGTTCGGACAGTGCCGTCATGAAACTGGAATGCAAACCCTGTAAGTCTTTTCACCGACCGTTGTTTGTTTTCAATAACTGCTGATGTTCTTGAACGTTCTGACCACTTTCGTAAAAGAGTTGCGCGCGGATTGCCGAGATTCCGCCAAGTTCGAAACCTGCGTGATTATTTTCGTTTTTGCTCAAAATGAGGCAAATTCGAAAATTGCAGTCAAACTACAAAAGTAGCGTAAAAACTTACGTCACAAAAATATCATATATTTCAGGTTAGTAGTGCCAATCCGCTGGCGTTTTTCCCCGCTTGCGGTTGCGATTCCGCTGTTTCATACGAAAGGTCTCTTGCGAAGCGAAAGTTCGTTTGCTAGCGTTTGGCCATGAGAGGCCGCAACGACGGCCAATCGGGCATTCCAATCGATCAAGGGAGGAGAAACCATGATCAAGCACGCCCTCTACGTAGCCACCGCGCTTGCCGCGCTGACTGCTGCTACCCCCGCCTTCGCGCAGACTGAGATCCAATGGTGGCATGCCATGGGTGCCGAGCTCGGTCAGAAGCTGGAAGCGATTGCACAGGGGTTCAACGAAACCCAGTCTGACTACAAAATTGTGCCGGTCTACAAAGGGACTTATCCTGAAACGCTGACCGCCGCGATTGCTGCGTTCCGCGCCAACGAGCAGCCGGCCATTGTGCAGGTTTTTGAAGTTGGCACCGGCACGATGATGGCTGCCAAGGGTGCAGTCTATCCGGTGCACCAGTTGATGGCGGACAATGGCGAACCGTGGGATCCGTCTGGGTTCCTGGCACCTGTGGTTGGCTACTACTCGGACACCGATGGCAACATCCTGTCGATGCCGTTCAATTCCTCGACCCCGATCATGTACTACAACAAGGACGTGTTCGAGAAAGCCGGACTTGACCCGGAAGTGGCGCCCAAGACATGGGCCGAGGTTGAAGCGTTCTCGCGCAAGATCGTGGAATCAGGCGCGGCCAAGTGCGGCCTGACCAGTGCCTGGATTTCCTGGATTCAGCTTGAAAACCTGTCTGCCATTCACGACCAGCCCTACAGCACGCTGGACAATGGCTTTGGTGGCCTTGGCGCTGAATTCACCTTGAATGGACCGGTGCAGGTCAAGCACTGGGAAAACCTCAAGAAATGGGCCGATGAAGGCTTGTTCCAGTATGGTGGCCCGGTGGGCGGCAACGATGCTCCGCCCAAGTTCTATGCGCAGGAATGCGCAATCTACATGAACTCTTCAGGCTCGCGTTCGGGTGTGGTTGCCAACGCCAAGGACTTCAAGGTTGGCTTTGCGCCGCTCCCCTACTACGACGATGTCACGCAGGATCCCAAGAACTCCATCATCGGTGGGGCGACCTTGTGGGTGCTTAACGGCAAGTCTCCGGAAACTTACAAGGGTGTCGCAAAGTTCTTCACCTATCTGTCGAGCCCGGAAGTGCAGGCCGACTGGCACCAGGGTACCGGCTACCTGCCGATCACCAACGCTGCCTATGAACTGGGCCAGCAGCAGGGCTATTATGCTGCCAATCCCGGTTCGGATGAAGGCATCAAGCAGATCACCCGCGGCACGCCGAGCGTGAATTCGAAGGGCATCCGTTTTGGCAATCTCACGCAGGTCCGTGACGTGATCGACAGTGAGTTCGAAGCACTCCTTGGTGGGCAGAAGTCGGCTCAGGAAGCGCTTGATGCGGTCGTTGAACGCGGCAACGTCATTCTGCGCGAATTCGAAGCCGCCAACCAGTAATCACGATCTTCAGGGCCCGGGCCACAAGCCTGGGCCTTGGCCTATCCAACACTTGCTACCCTCTCGTCGGGTGGTGGGCGGGAAGGCCGTGAAGCGAGCCGGAGCAGGCAATGCAAACCAAGCGGACGACTTTTCCCAACAGGCTTCTGCCTTACCTGCTGCTGGCACCGCAGCTGGCCATCACAATAGCTTTTTTCCTTTGGCCAGCGGCGCAGGCCGTCAAATCGTCGTTCGAGCGCGAAGATCCGTTCGGGTTCAAGACGACATTTGTCTGGTTCCAGAACTACTCGAAGCTCTTTTCAGATCCTGAATATATTAACGCGCTCGGACGCTCTTTGCTGTTTGCAGTGAGTGTGGCGCTGATTTCGATGACTGTTTCGCTGTTCATGGCGATGGCTGTGAGCCGGTTGATCCGAGCCAACCGGTTCTACACCACAATGCTGGTCTGGCCTTATGCCGTTGCGCCGGTTGTAGCGGGCATTCTGTGGTGGTTCATGTTCAACCCAACGATCGGCATCCTGCCGTATCTGCTTGGTCAACTGGGTATTGAGTGGAACCATCGCGTCGATGGCGGCAATGCCATGCTGCTGGTGGTGCTGGCGGCAAGCTGGAAGCAAATCTCCTACAACTTCCTTTTCTTCGTGGCAGGGCTGCAATCGGTTCCACAATCGCTGACCGAGGCGGCGGCCATTGATGGCGCCGGTCCGACGCGACGCTTCTGGACCATTGTGTTTCCGCTGCTCTCGCCGACGACGTTCTTCCTGATGATCATCAACATCAATTACGCCATGTTCGATACCTTCGGTATTATCGATGGCACAACCATGGGCGGCCCGGCCGGGGCCACCAATACGCTGGTCTATAAAGTGTTCGCCGATGGTTTCCTCGGCCTGAACATCGGCTCGTCTTCAGCACAATCGGTGCTGCTCATGCTTATCGTCATCGTGCTTACCGTGATCCAGTTCCGCTGGGTCGAGCGGCGCGTACAATACTAGGAGGCCGCTTTGGTTGAACGCCGGCCCATTCTGACCATTCTTTCGCATCTGGTGCTGATCCTGGGTGTGGTGACCATTGTTTTCCCGGTTTACCTGGCCTTCATTGCATCGACCCATGACGCGGGCGCGTTCCTGCGCGGCGTCGTGCCGCTGTTGCCGGGCCCGCATATGATCGAAAACTATTCGGCCATGTGGAGCACCGGCCTGACGACCGCTGGCGCTCCTCCAGTGTGGCTGATGCTGACCAACTCCATTGTCATGGCGCTGGTCATCGCGGTCGGCAAGATCTGCATTTCGATCCTCTCGGCCTATGCGATTGTCTATTTCAAGTTCCCGTTCCGGCTGTTGGCGTTCTGGATGATCTTCATCACCCTTATGCTGCCGGTTGAAGTGCGCATCATGCCCACCTTTAAGGTTGTGGCCGGGCTCGGCATGCTCAATTCCTACGCGGGATTGATCATCCCGCTCGTGGCTTCGGCTACGGCAACGTTCCTGTTCCGGCAGTTTTTCCTGACGGTGCCTGATGAGTTGATGGAAGCCGCCCGGGTCGATGGCGCCGGCGCGCTGAAATTTTTCCGCGACATCCTGCTTCCCCTCAGCAGGACCAACATCGCGGCGCTGTTTGTCATCCTCTTCATCTATGGCTGGGTGCAGTATCTCTGGCCGCTGCTGGTGACCACAGACAGCCGCTATTACACCATCGTGATGGGGATCAAGCGTCTGGCCGCGGCGGCCGATGCAGATCCGTTGTGGAATCTGGTTATGGCCGCCGTGATCCTGGCCATGCTGCCCCCCATCCTTGTCGTCATTTTCATGCAGCGCCTGTTCGTCAAGGGCCTGGTCGAAACCGAGAAATAACCATGGCAAATATCGAAATCTCAGGGGTCAAGAAGGTCTATGCGGGCAACGTGACCGCGATCCAAAATCTTGACCTGTCCATCGCCGATGGTGAGCTCGCGGTGCTCGTGGGTCCATCGGGGTGCGGCAAGTCAACGCTCTTGCGCATGATTGCCGGGCTCGAAACAATCACCGGCGGCACGATTTCCATCGGCGACAAGGTGGTCAACAAGCTCGAACCGTCCGAGCGCGATATTGCCATGGTGTTCCAGAACTACGCGCTTTATCCCCATATGACGGTGCGCGGAAACCTGGAATATGGCCTCAAGAACCGCGGCACGCCGAAATCGGAAATCGAAACGCGTATTGCCGAGGCCGCGCGCATTCTCGAAATCACCCCGTTCCTCGACCGCAAGCCCAGGGCCCTTTCCGGTGGGCAGCGGCAGCGTGTTGCCATGGGTCGGGCGATTGTGCGCAAGCCCAAGGCGTTCCTGTTCGACGAACCGCTCTCCAATCTCGATGCCAAGCTGCGCGGGCAGATGCGCGTTGAAATTCGCCGCCTGCAGCGGGCGCTTGGCACGACTTCGGTTTATGTCACTCACGATCAGCTTGAAGCGATGACGCTCGCCGACCGGTTGGTGGTGATGAATGGCGGGGTGATTGAACAGCAGGGTAAGCCGCTCGAAATTTACGCCAATCCAGCGTCGGTTTTTGTCGCAGCCTTTATGGGCTCTCCAGGCATGAACCTGATTGCCGTCGACGAGGTGAGGGCAGCGGGCGGAAAGGTTCCGGATGCTATTCCATCGGCCACCGGCACGCTGGGCATTCGCCCGGAGGATATCATGCTTGAAAAGCCATCTGGCGATGCCATTGAACTGCCGGGAACACTCGACGCGATCGAACTGGTCGGTTCTGAAAGCCTCGTCTATGGGCGACCAACGGGCCTGAGCAAGGATGTGGTAGTGCGTACCCAGGGCATTCACCAAGCGGAGCCAGGGTCGGCGCTCAATTTCTATCTGCCGGTTGCTGCGCTGCACACGTTTGATCGGACGAACGGCAGGCGCATCTAGCAATCAAGGTGTGCGCGCGGAGCATGCGACAAGGCTGGCACTTTGCTGGTGGGTCCTCGTGCCGACAGAACCCGGGTGTCCGGGGTTTCCGTCGAATGTGCGAGCTGTGACGCCAGGGTGGCACAGGCGTGTGGGTGAGGGTGGCTATTCTGCGCCATCCTGGGTGCCATCGTCAGATAGAGGGTGCGAAACGCTCGGCAGGTCGCGCTCTACTATCCGTAGCCTTCCAGCACGCACTGCTGTCATCGCACGGAAAATGTTGGCATAGACACCGCTGCGGGACATGAGCTGTCGTGGCGCAGCAGCCTGCCGATGGGGCGGTCACGACCCGCTATGCCAGGTTTCACGATCGTTATCGAAATCTCGACGACTTCAATAAAACTAGACGAAAAGTAATCCAAAGTTAAATACCGCAAGAGAATGTATTTATGTCACATTGGGCTATGACGCCGCCGTCGACTTGAATCAAGTCACGTTCACCAATCTAATGAGAACTGCGGAGGCAAATCGTTTGACATCCGGTCGCGGGCCGCATCGCCGGAGTCTTTCAGGATGCGGCTAAGGATGCCGCGATGTCTCTCAAACTAAGGCTGATCGCCTCTTTATCGATTCTGTCGACTGTCATTGTCGCTCTTATCTGCGCCGCGCTCGTCACGCAGTCCAGCATGAGCGAGGTCACTCGATCCATAGTTGCCGACCGTGTGGTGCCGCTTGATGACCTCAAGCAGGTCGCTGATGCCTATGCTGTTGCGATGGTGGACAACGTCCACAAGGTTCGTGCCGGAAAAGTCAGCTTTTCGGATGGAATTGTCATCATGGCAGATGCCCAGGCCCACATCGATGAGAGATGGACGGCCTATTCAACAACCAAGATGACCGACGAAGAGCAGGCTCTCGCCCGGGAAACCGAAGCCGCGATGGTGAATGCAAAGCCCGCGTTAGAACGCCTCAGGACAATCCTTATTGCAGAGGACCGAGAAGGGTTAGCCCGTTTTGCGGACAATGACCTCTATCCGGCGGTCGATCCCATCAGCGGGGCTGTTTCAAGCCTGGTCGACTTGCAGGTGGAGGTGGCCATGGCCGATTTTGCTACGTCTGAAGATATGCGTCGGCTGATCAATGTTGCCATGATGGCATTGGCCGCCTTAAGCGCCGTTGCAATAGGCTATGCCAGCTACGTGATCGTGCGTAGCGTGGCGCTGCGACTGGGCGGGATGCAGGCTGCGCTCGAGGCAGTGGCGGCAGGTGATCTTCTTGCAGAAATTCCCTTTGCTGGACGCAATGACGAGATTGGCAAGATGGCCAAAGCGGCCGAGGTATTTCGGCGCAATGGACTCAAGGTCGTGGAACTCACGCGATCCGAGGCCGAGGCCAGCGCTGCAGCCCAGAGGGCGCGCGCAGAAATGATGACAAAACTGCAGAACGCATTTGGTTCGGTTGTTCGGGCCTCAATTGCCGGGGACTTCAGTGGGCGCGTTCCTGCCGATTTCGCCGATGCTGAACTCAACACTCTTGCCGAGGGCGTCAATACACTCGTCGAAACCGTCGATCGCGGTCTTATGGAGACAGGCAGCGTGCTATCGGCTTTGGCCAACACCGATCTCACCAAGCGCATGAACGGCAGCTACCAGGGGGCCTTCGCCCGGTTGGCACACGACACCAATGCTCTTGGAGAAAAGCTTGGTAGCGTGATCGTGCAACTAAGGGGCACATCGCAGGCCCTCAAGATTGCAACGGGTGAAATTCTGGCGGGCGCCAACGACCTTTCTGAGCGTACGACCCGGCAGGCTGCCACCATCGAGGAAACTTCTGCGGCCATGGAGCAGTTGGCAGCCACGGTGAGCAGTAACGCCAAAACTGCGGAGGAGGCCAGCCACCAGGCGGTTGCGGTGTCCCGTGTGGCCGAAGAAGGTGGTCTGGTCATGGGCAAGGCAACCGAAGCCATGGAACGGATCACAATGTCTTCGTCCAAGATATTCAATGTGATTGGCATGATAGACGACATCGCCTTTCAGACCAATCTTCTGGCGCTCAACGCCTCGGTCGAGGCCGCGCGTGCGGGGGAGGCAGGGAAAGGATTTGCTGTTGTTGCCGTCGAGGTTCGCAGGCTCGCGCAGTCGGCAGCCGAAGCCTCCAAAGAGGTCAAAGTCCTCGTTGAACAGAGCTCGGGAGAGGTCAGTGGCGGTTCAAGGCTGGTGGCGGAGGCCGCTGTCAAACTCGCTGCGGTTCTGTCTTCGGTTCGAGAGAATGCCGCGATGATGGACACCATATCTCAGGCAAGTCGCAATCAGGCGTCAGCCATCGCGGAGATCTCGACGGCCGTGCGCCAGATGGATGAATTGACCCAGCACAACGCCGCATTGGTCGAGGAAACCAATGCAGCCATCGAGCAGACGGAAGCGCAGGCCAATGATCTTGACGCCATGATCGATGTCTTCAAGATTGCGAATGCTACGCATCGGCCCCAGACGCCCCATGCCAGCTCGGCAGGCGAAATGGTGATCCAGCTTCCCCCTCGCGCACATGGCTCAATTCGGCCCCTCCGCACTCAGGGCAATGCGGCGCTATCCCAGGATTGGAGTGAATTCTGATGGCTGGTGCAGCGATTGAGGTCAAGCCGATGGAAAGCTCGGTGGCCGACGAAGTCATCACTGCTATGAGCCAGTTCGTTACCTTCACCTCCGGTGGCCAGCCTTATGGCATCGACATCATGAGTGTGCGGGAAATTCGCTCATGGTCGCCAACCACACCACTGCCCGGCAAACGTGCCTTTTCGCGGGGCATACTGGAAATCAGGGGCAGTGTAATCGAGGTCTTCGACCTGTCGCAGCTCTTGGGCGGCCGGGCCACCGCAATCGAGAGTGGCAACGTGGTGCTGGTCATTTCCCTGGGCAAAGAAAATATCGGACTGCAGGTCGAGGCTGTATCAGACATCATATTTGCCCAGCCTGAAGACTTTAGAGCGGTGCCGTCAGTTGGATATATCGCTGGGCTCGACGGCAAAGTCTCAAGCCTTGTCGAGCAATCGGACCAGTTGGTAGCGATCCTGGACCCGGCGCGGTTACTCCACTAGCCTCTCGCCCGCTCTGCTGCAGCGAGCATCAGGGCCGCGCGCTGAGCCAATGGATTCAAGTCCTCTGCTCCATTGGCAACGTATTGGATGAGCGCATCGCGCATGCGCTTGTCCCAGAAATCGCGGACATGGGTGGCTATGCCGTTGACGGCCTCATCTTCAGGATAGGCCGAGAAGAACGTGGCGATCTGGTTGACCATGCTGACCAGCTCTCGCATATCACTCATCGGGACAGTCTCCAAAAACCATAACACCATCGCCAGCCTGCGCCGCAACACCGAGACCGACGGCGCGCGCCGTGAGCAGGGCAAGACTGGTAGGAGCGGAGACCGAGGCCAGGAAAGCAACGCCGAATGTGGCTGCTTTCTGCACCATTTCGACACTCATTCGACTGGAAATCACAATAAAGCCCGACCCAGGCCTGGTGTCGGATCGCAGCAATGCGCCAATGAGTTTGTCGAGTGCGTTGTGGCGCCCGACGTCTTCGCGGACGAGAATCGGGGTGCCATCGTGACCAAAGAAACCGGCGGCGTGTGTTGAGTGATTGCGCGCGTTGAGCGGTTGCAGAGTCGGCAGGCTGTTCAGGGCCGCGAGAATGGCTCCTGAATTCGGATGCGATCCAGTGACTGAAGGCAGGCGGGGCAGGGCGGCTCCCAGAGTTTCGGCACCGCAAATGCCGCAGCCGGATCGCCCGGTGAGGGTTCGTCGCCGTTTTTCCATCGCCTCGCCAGTCACGCCCGGGACAATACAGTTGATGGAGACGCCGTCGTCGAGCTGCATGATGCGCAGGCCGGTCAGGTCTGCTGGGTGTGTGATAATCTTTTCGGTAAAGAGGAAGCCCAGCGCGAAGTCTTCAAGATCTGATGGGGTTGCCATCATCACCGCGAAGGTCTGGCCATTGATGAGAAAGCCGATTGCTGCTTCCTCGGCCAGGTGCCATTTGACCGGTGCAGAGCCGGATGGACTTATCCGCGTTCCGGCAACGCCTAGGTCGGCGTTGGGCGGAGCAGGGTCAAGATACTGGACATCCATCACTATTCGGCCGGTTCGCGCAGGGCGTGATCGAGCACAGGATCAGCACTGGCCGGCAGGTTCGATGCTGTAACCTGAACGGCGGTGACCTTGTATTCGGGGCAGTTGGTCGCCCAATCCGAATTGTCGGTGGTGATCACATTGGCGCCAGAAAGTGGATAGTGGAAGGTCGTGTAGACAACGCCCTGCGGCATGCGATCCGAAATCTGGGCGCGCAAGGTGGTGGCGCCGACGCGGCTGGCGATCGAAACGAAACTGCCGTCCGCGATGCCCCGCTCCTCGGCATCGAAGGGGTGAATTTCCAGCCTGTCCTCGGTGTGCCAGAGCGTATTGGCGGTGCGCCTGGTCTGGGCGCCCACATTGTATTGGGAGAGGATGCGCCCGGTGGTGAGCAGCAGCGGAAAGGCCCGCGAGGCGCGCTCGCTGGTGGCGACGAATTCGGTGATCATGAAGCGGCCTTTGCCACGCACGAATTGGCCGATGTGCATGGTCGGCGTGCCATGTGGGGCTGCGTCGGTGACGGGCCACTGCATCGAGCCTTCGGCGTCGAGACGGGCGTGACTGACGCCGGCAAAGGTCGGGGTGAGGCGGGCGATCTCATCCATGATTTCTGCGGACGAGTTGTAGTGCATCGGATAGCCCATGGCGGTGGCAAGCCTGCTGACCACTTCCCATTCGGCCATGCCGGTCTTTTCCCTAAACGCCTTGCGGACGCGATTGATGCGGCGCTCGGCATTGGTGAATGTTCCGTCCTTTTCGAGGAACGAGGTCCCGGGCAGGAAAACGTGGGCGAAGGCAGCGGTTTCGTTCAGGAACAGGTCCTGAACAATGACGCAGTCCATCGCCGACAGGGCGGCCTCGACATGGCGGGTGTTCGGATCGGACTGGGCAATGTCTTCGCCCTGAACGAACAGGCCGCGATAGCTGCCATCCAGCGCAGAACTGAACATATTGGGAATGCGCAGGCCCGGTTCGGCATCAAGGCTGACGCCCCACTCGGCCTCGAAGGCGCCACGGGTGACGCCGTCGGAAACGTGGCGATAGCCCGGCAGTTCGTGCGGGAAAGAGCCCATGTCGCACGAGCCTTGCACGTTGTTCTGCCCGCGCAGTGGATTAATACCGACGCCCTCGCGCCCCACATTGCCGGTGGCCATGGCAAGGTTGGCCATGGCCATAACCATGGTGGAACCCTGCGAGTGCTCGGTGACACCGAGGCCGTAGTAGATTGCGGCGTTATTTGCCTTGCCATAGAGCCGGGCGGCGCCACGGATGGCCTCCGCTTCAACGCCGATTGTGTCGGCCAGTGCTTCCGGCGCATGTTCCGGGCGGGCGATGAAGGCGCGCCAGCGGGCGAATTCGGCGGTATCGCAGCGCTCGGCCACATAGGCTTCATCGACAAGGCCTTCAGTGACGATGACATGAGCGATGGCGTTCATCAGCGCCACATTGGTGCCGGGGCGCAGCGGCAGGTGGAAATCAGCCTCGACATGAGGTGAGCGCACCAGATCGATACGGCGCGGATCTGCTACGATCAGCTTGGCACCCTGGCGCAGCCGGCGCTTCATGCGCGAGGCAAAGACCGGGTGGCCATCGGTGGGGTTGGCGCCGATGACGAGGATAACGTCAGCCTTGGCGACCGAGCGGAAATCCTGCGTGCCCGCAGAAGTGCCAAAGGTCTGTTTCAGCCCATAGCCGGTGGGAGAATGGCAGACGCGGGCGCAGGTATCGATGTTGTTATTGCCGAAGGCCGCGCGGACCATTTTCTGGACCACATAGACTTCTTCGTTGGTGCAGCGCGAGGAGCTGATGCCGCCGATGGCGCCGGTGCCGTAGCGAGCCTGAATGCCCTTGAGCTTGTCTGCCGCAAAGCTGATGGCTTCGTCCCAGCCGACAACGCGCCAAGGGTCGGTGATGCGCTCACGCACCATGGGTGTGGTGATGCGGTCTTCGTGCTCGGCATAGCCGAAGGCAAAGCGGCCCTTGACGCAGGAGTGCCCTTCGTTGGCGCCGCCGGTTTTCGAAGGGACCATGCGCACAAGCGTATCGCCCTTGAGTTCGGCCTTGAACGAGCAGCCTACGCCGCAATAGGCGCACGTCGTTTCAACGGTGCGATTGGGCACCCCGTGAACCACGATGGCTTTTTCCTCAAGCGTTGCCGTGGGGCAGGCGGCGACACAAGCCCCGCAGGAGACGCATTCGGAGGAGAAAAAGTCATCGGACAGCATGCCGGCCGAAACTTTTGAACCAAATCCCTGGCCCGAAATGGTGAGCGCCAGCGTGCCCTGCACTTCGTCACAGGCGCGGACGCAACGCGAGCAGACGATGCACTTGGAGGGATCGAACTGGAAATAGGGATTTGAAATATCAACCGGATCGCGGTCGTCGGCGGCAAAGTGATTGTCGCCCGTTTTGGGATAGCGCACATCGCGCAGACCCACCTGGCCCGCCGCATCCTGCAGTTCGCAGTCGCCGTTGGCCGAGCAGGTCAGGCAATCGAGCGGATGGTCGGAGATGTAAAGTTCCATCACCCCCTTGCGCAGCTTTTGCAGGCGCTGGGTTTCGGTGGCAACTTTCATCCCGTCCCGCACGGGAGTCGTACACGAGGCCGGCGTGCCTTTGACCCCTTCGATTTCAACGAGGCACAGTCGGCACGAGCCGAACGGTTCAAGACTGTCGGTGGCGCAGAGCTTGGGGATCTGTCGGTCAACCAGGCTTGCGGCGCGCATCACCGAAGTGCCCTCGGGCACAGTGACGGGAACGCCATCGATTTCCAGAGTGACCATCGTCGCGCTGAGGCGGGCGGGTGTGCCGTGATCGAGTTCGTGCAGCAGGGCCATTTCCGCCTCCTATGAACCAGGGACCGGGCGGGGTGCGAAATCCTCGCCGAACAGCCGGATGGCCGAACGCACGGGCATGGGGGTTAGTCCCCCCATGGCGCAGAGTGAGCCATCGGTCATCACTTCGCAAAGGTCTTCGACCAGAGCGAGGTTTTTCTCAACATCGCGCCCGGCTTGAATTTCGGCGATGGTTTCAGCGCCGCGAACGGACCCGATGCGGCAGGGTGTGCACTTGCCGCAGCTTTCGTGGGCGCAAAAATCGAAAGCAAGCCGTGCCATTTCGGCCATATCCACACTGTCATCGAACACAACGATGCCGCCATGGCCCAGCATGGCACCATTCTGCGCCAGCGTCTCGTAATCCATGGGCAGGTTCAAGTGAGAGTGATCGATATATGCCCCGAGCGGCCCGCCGATCTGGGCGGTGCGGAATGGGCGCCCGGAGAGGGTGCCGCCGCCAAAGGTGTTGATCAAGTCCCCGACGGTTACGCCGAAAGCTTTTTCGACCAGTCCGCCCCGACGGATATTGCCGCCAAGCTGAAAAGCCTGAGTGCCGCGCGAGCGGCCCATGCCGAAATCACGATAGGCGGCACCACCTTTCGAGAGGATGTAGGGGACCGCGGCCAGCGAAAGCACGTTATGCACCAGCGTCGGCTTGCCAAACAGCCCGGCAATTGCAGGAATAGGCGGCTTGGCCCGCACAACGCCGCGCTTGCCTTCCAGGCTTTCAAGCATGGCGGATTCTTCGCCGCAGATATAGGCGCCGGCACCGCGCCTGACATGCAGGTGGAAGGCTTTGCCCGATCCTCCAATATTGTCACCGAGCCAACCGGCGCTGAGCATTGTCTCGATACCGGCAATCAGCTTGGCTTCGGCGGCCGGGTACTCGGAGCGAATGTAGACGTAGCCGTGGCTCGCGGCAGTGGCGAGACCGGCAATGATCATGCCCTCGATCAGGCAGAAGGGGTCGGCCTCGATCAGGAGCCGGTCGGCAAAGGTGCCGCTGTCGCCTTCGTCGGCATTGCAGCAGACGTACTTTTCGGCCGCTGTTTGCTGGGCAACGGTGCGCCACTTTAATGCTGCGGGGAAGGCCGCGCCGCCGCGGCCGCGTAGGCCCGACGTTTCGACCTCGGCGATGATTGCCGCAGCGTCGAGAGTCAACGCTTTCTTCAGGCCATCGAGCCCCTCAAGCGCCTGATAGGCAGCCAGATCAAGCGGATCGGCAATTCCAGCGCGGGCAAAGGTCAGCCGATCCTGAGCGGCAAGATAGGGAATTTCATCAGTTGGGCCCAAACACAGAGGGTGGGTGCCGCCGGTTTCGAACCCTGCTGCAAAAAGTCCCGGCACATCATCCGCCGCCACCGGGCCGAAGGCGTGGCGGATGCCGTTGATTTCAATTTCGACCAGCGGTTCAAGCCAGAAAAGACCTCGGGAGCCGTTGCGGATGATTTCAACGCTGCGGCCGAGGCGGGTCGCGCTGGCGGCAATCGCCTCTGCCACATCGTCGGCGCCAACCGAAACGGCGGCGGAGTCCTGGGGCACGAAAATGCGGATCATGCTGATGTCCCCGCCTTCTCGACGATCTTGATGATCCGCTCTGCAGTTGCCCGCCCAATCAGCTTGCCAGCAACTGTGGCGGCGGGGGAAAGGGCACAGTTGCCAAGGCAATAGACGGCGCGGGCATGGCCGCCGCAGGCGGCCTGAACATCATCGAACAAATCAGATGCGCCCATCGCCCGGCATGCTTCGCCGAGGCAGACCTGAACATCGGGGCCTGGCAGAGGGGCCAGGCGGAAGTCATGATAGAAACTGACCACCCCATAAACCTCGGCGCGCGACCGGTTAATGGCCGAAGCAATCGCGGGCAGCACCTCTTCGGGGACAAAGCCGAAATGGGCCTGCACATCATGCAGGACGGAAATGAGGTTGGCGGGGTCGTTGCCATGCTTCGCGCAGAGACGTTTTGCGTCAATTGTCTCTGGCGTATCGGGGTGCAATGGCTCGGTTGGACCTTTACGCTTGCGCGCCCGCTGGGCGTCCTCATGCTGCAATCGGTGATCCTCCCAAAGTTCGCGCAGCTTAGCGGCTCGGTGTGGTACTTCAAGTGGTAGGTACAACATTTTTCTGCACAAGTTATGGACTATCAGTTCTAATAGCCAAATGTGTAATAGTGATGCTTGAAACCTCATAATTCGAGGTTTAGCGTTGTGGCCAACATCTGTTGGCGTTGGAAAAGTATGATTACCTCACCGCAAATGAAGGCTGCACGGGCGCTGTTGGGCATCGACCAGAAGACCCTGGCGCAGCTTTCGGGAACATCCCTGCCAACCATCCAGCGCATGGAGGCTTCGGACGGCACGGTGCGCGGCAACATTGATACCCTGACCAAAGTGGTCGAGGCGCTCCATGCCGCCGGGATCGAACTGATCGCGGACAATGCGCCAAGTCAGGGGGCCGGGCGCGGCGTTCGCCTGCGCGACCCGGTCAGCATCCGGGCAGAATAGCCAGAAGGCAGCAAACCATGACGACCCCCGACGCACCACGCGACAAACCCAGCTTTGGCGAGCTTTTTACGCCTAAACTGATCACTGTCTTGCGAGAGGGGTACGGCCTTAAGGACCTGCGGGCGGACGCTATTGCCGGACTGACGGTGGCGATTGTCGCGCTGCCCCTATCGATGGCGATTGCGATAGCATCCGGTGCCTCGCCAGCGCAGGGCTTGTTCACTGCCATCGTTGGCGGATTCCTGATCTCCGCGCTTGGGGGCAGTCGCTTCCAGATCGGTGGGCCTGCAGGGGCGTTTATCGTCCTGGTGTCGGCCACGGTCAGTCGACACGGCATGGATGGGCTCTTGCTGGCCACGTTGATGGCGGGCGTCTTACTGTTGCTGATGGGGTTCCTGCGCCTTGGGACTTACATCAAGTTCATTCCCTATCCCGTCACGGTGGGGTTCACGGCGGGGATCGCGGTCATCATCTTTGCCAGCCAGATCAAGGATCTGTTCGGCTTGACCCTGCCTGGCAAGGAGCCGGGTGAGTTTATCGCCAAGATTGAAATGCTGTGGGCATCGCTGGGGACGATCAATTATGCCGCGGTTGCAGTGGCGGCGGCGACCATTGGGACTATTGCCGTGCTCAAGACGCTGCGCCCGCATTGGCCGGGAATGCTGTTTGCAGTGGCGGTTGGGGCGCTGGCGACGGGGTTGATGCACCTGCCGATCGAGACCATTGGCACCCGCTTCGGGGGCATTCCGAACTCCTTGCCTTTGCCGGCCCTGCCGGCTTTCTCGCTGGAGAAGGCGCAATCGGTGTTACCAAGTGCCATTTCGTTTGCGCTGCTGGGGGCAATTGAATCGCTGCTCTCGGCCGTGGTGGCCGATGGCATGACCGGGCGGCGGCATCGCTCGAACATGGAACTGGTTGGCCAGGGTGTGGCCAATATCGGGTCGGCGCTGTTCGGTGGCATCTGCGCCACTGGAACGATTGCGCGTACCGCAACCAATGTGCGGGCGGGTGGGCGTACGCCGGTGGCGGGGATGCTGCATGCACTGTTCATTCTGCTGTTCATGCTGGTGGCAGCGCCGCTGGCGAGCTTTATTCCGCTGGCCTCGCTTGCGGGTGTGCTGGCGGTGGTGGCCTGGAACATGGCCGAGAAGCACGAGTTTACGGCGCTGATCCGTGCCTCGCGGGGCGACGCACTTGTGCTGCTGGCAACGTTCGGGCTGACTGTGTTCCGCGACCTGACTGAGGCGATTCTGGTCGGTTTTGCGCTGGGGGCACTGATTTTCATCAATCGCATGGCGCAGACTGCCGACGTGCAGGCGCAGGTGCCGCATGTGGCGGAGGATCAGGCGGATGATCGGGGCGATGATCGGGCGCCCTACGATTCCTCGGCCGCTTCCGATCGTGAGGTGGTGATCTATCGCATCACCGGCGCATTCTTTTTCGGCGCAGCATCAACAGTTGGCAGCGTGCTCGACCGCATTGCGGATGAGCACAAGGCCTTTGTCATCGATTTTTCGGCAGTGCCGTTTATCGATTCAACGGCGGCGAACACGATGGCAAGCGCAGCGCGCAAGGCCGGGCGGCAGAATGTGCTGGTCTATATTTCCGGCGCTTCGGCCGGAGTGCGGCGGGAACTGCTGGCGCATGGTGTTCGGCCGCCATTGGTCGAATTCGCTCCCGGTATCGCCGATGCAGTTGCCAGTGCCAGGGTAGCCATCGCGACGCCGTCGGGACCAGATTCGAGTTAACCCTTTCTTAAGCCTGCGCTTAGGCCATGGCGGCAACTGCGATACCTCTGGGGCGTGAAAACCCGGGTGTCGCCGTGAATACAGCATCGTTCAGATCGGCCTTTGAAATCGTCACTATCGGTGGGTTGCAGATTGCCGTTCTCAGCCGGGCCGAAACAGCCGACCTGATGGTGCGCGCTGCAATCGAACGTCCCCGCGGCCAGCGGCCGCTCTATCTGACATCCGCCAATGGCGAGGTGATTGCTCGGGTCAACAGCGATGGCCGGGTCGCAAGCCTCTTTGACCAGGCTGATCAGATCGTCGCCGATGGGCAGCCTATGGTGATGGCCTCGCGTCGGTTCTGTCGCCGCCCTTTGCCTGAGCGGGTCGCCACCACCGATCTGTTCCACGACGTGGCCCGGCGGGCCGAGCGGTTGGGTCTGAGCTTTTATATGTTCGGGGCAACAGAGGCCGAAAACCAGAAGGCCGTGCAGGCCGTGCGCCGTACCTATCCCAACCTGCGGATCGCTGGACACTGTCATGGTTTTCTCACAGGAGAGGCGCTGGACGCCAGGGTCAATGAGATCAACGCGGCGAGGCCCGATGTGTTGTGGCTGGCCATGGGCGTGCCGCGCGAGCAGGAGTTCGTGGCACGCTATGCCGACCAGTTGACGGAAGTGGGCATGATCAAGACCTCAGGCGGCCTGTTCAATTTCCTCTCGGGTGCCAACAGGCGGGCACCGGGCTGGATGCAGGCGGCAGGTCTTGAATGGGCCTGGCGGGTGATGATGGAGCCGCGACGCTTGTTCTGGCGCTATGCTGTGACCAATCCGGTGGCTATCTACCAGATGGTGCGGCGCTCAAGCTAAGGCGCAGGCGGTGCCTTGTATGGCACTGGCGAGAACCCGAGGCTGGCCAAGGTGCGGCCAATCGACATCAGCAGTGGATGGCTCGCGGGCAGTAGTTTGCGGGTGCGGGCCAGCATGATGACTGACCGCAGCACCGACAACCCAAGGCTGCCAACGTTCTTGGCCAGGACTTTCGCGACGCCGAAAGGTGAACCGGCGCGAAGGCGATCAATGGTGTAGTTGATCGAGCCGGTTCGCAGTGAACGGGCCATCAGCCAGCGGGCCGAGACGCGGTCAGATGGTACGAATTCTAGGATGCGAGCCTCGGCGCACCAAGCGAATCGGAAGCCGGCGGTGCGGCAACGGGTAAAGAAATCCATGTCCCCGCCGCCAAGGAAATTGAACCGGATATCAAAGTCGGGGCGTGAGAGGCCATCAAAAACACGGCGCCGGATGAGGCAATTGCCTGAGCCGTGAATGATATCAACCGGGCCGGTCGCGGCCGGAATTGAGCCAAACAGCGGATGCTGGCGAATGGCTTCGGAGGCTTCGACTTCGAACGTCCTGTCTACAGGGCCGCCAACAATATCGGCCCCAAAACGGTCGGCGGTTTCGACGATTGATTTCAGCCAATCAGGATCAGCGGTTTCGTCGTCATCGATCATGGCAAAGTATTCGGCGGAGGGGAAGGTTTCGCGGGCGGCGCGGAAGGCGCGGTTGATGGCGTGGCAATTGCCCTGCTCGGCCTCAACCGCCACAAGACCGGGACGCCCGGTTTGCGCAAGAAAGGTCCGCGCGACCTCAGCGCCAAGTGGGTTACTGACATCATTGTCGACGACAACAATCGCAAAGCCGAAGTCGGCGGTCTGTTGGTCGAGTGAGGCAAGGGTGCGCCCGAGCCATTCCGGGCGCCGGAAGGTGGGGATGCAGACGACAGCCTTGATGGTTGGATCGGGCATTGTGGCCTCAAATACCGGCCAGGGCTGCCCCTGACATGAGCAGCAGGCGTGGGGTCTGGGTAGGGTGGCGAACAAGCATCCGGGCGAGTGCCGGAAGGGCGCGCCCGTAGCGCCGCGCTCGGATCGACTGGGTAACGAGATAGCCGCCGAGATGGGCCTCGGCACGCCGCATCAGACTGGTGCGCTGTTCCGGGCTGACATGGCTCATCAGCATTGCATCGGCAAAGATGGCCTCGATCGCCGGCCGGTAGTCTTCGAGGGTGACCGTTGCGCCCATCATGGCGCTTTGGTCGTGCACGCGATAGTCGAGGACGTGCAGGCCGGGCCGATAAACTATCGGCCCGGTGGCCGCCAAGCGGCACCAGGCATACCAGTCTTCGCAATAGCGCAGGCCCGCATCAAACCCGCCCAGGTCCCTGAAGGGGGCAGTGCGGATAAGCATCACGCCGCCATTGACGATGAAATTGCCGGCCAGCAGCCGGGGCAGGATATCGCCTGAGGGTTTTGCTCTCTTACGGATCAGGTTGCGATGCCCGATGGGTTTGCCGCTGACCCCGATGCGCTCGTAGTCGCCATAAACGGCGATCGCGTCGCCTGCCTGCGCGATCAGGGCGGCGAGGGCGCCGGGGCGCAGGCGGTCATCGGCATCAAGAAACATCACCCACTCGCCGGTCGCTGCGGCAAGGCCGGTGTTGCGCACCACCGAGACACCACCGGGTGACATTAACGGGCGGGACAGTAGTCTGACGCGCGGATCGGCAATGGAAGAGACGATATTGCAGGTTTTGTCGGTTGATCCGTCATCGACAACCAGAACTTGGGCGACGAGGTCGCCCTGGGCCAAGGCGCTATTGATGGCTTCGGCAATGAATGCGGCCCCGTTGCGCACTGGAATGACGATGGAGATGGCGGGCATGGGGGTCTCCTGCTGGCACAACCTATAGTCGCAGCGGGGACAAAGCGCATGTGATGCGTCAACCCTTGGTTAACGAAAGACGGGGCAGTTAACCCTTTCTTTAGCCTCACGTTCAGCGCCGCCAGAGGCTTGGATACAATGGGGTGAACCCAATGGATACACCATGCCGCTGACGCGCCGCGAACTGATTGAGAAGGCCCTCGGGGCCGCGGCGGCCTCCGCCTTCGGGACTTTGCCCGCGCTCGGGGCGCAGGGTGGGCGCGTACCCTATGGGGCAGCGCTCTATCTGCCCGACCTGACCGCCGATGTGCGGGTCGGGCGGGCTATTATTGAGCACTGCAATCGTGTGTCGCCGGTCAGCGAACTGAAATGGAATACGTTGCGGCCAAGCGATGGCGTGTTTGATTTCGCCTCTGGCGACGCCATCGCTGATTTCGCCCGGACCAACAAGCTGGCCATGCATGGCCATACGCTGATCTGGTATGCGGACATGCCCGACTGGGTGCGTGCCTATGACGGGCATCAGGGCGGTGAACGGCTCATGGCCGAGCATATCGAGACGGTTGCCGCGCACTATGCCGGTACGATCGCAAGCTGGGACGTTGTGAACGAACCTATTCCTGACGCAGCCCCCGATGAAACGACGCTGCGCGATGGCTTCTGGCTCAACCGTATGGGCAAATCCTATGTCGGTACGGCCTTCAGGCTGGCCCATGCAGCAGCGCCGCAAGCCCTGCTGGTGCTCAACGAGTACGATATTGAATTTGCCGTTGACCGGTCTCCGGCCAAGCGCGCCGCCTTCCGGAGGCTGGTGCTGGACCTGCTTGATGAAGGCGCGCCGATTGGGGCCATTGGGTTGCAGGGCCACCTGCGGGGTGGCTGGCCGATTGCCAAAGACGAACTGGCGGCCTTTGTTGCCGAGATGCGCGACCTGGGGCTCAAGGTTCTGGTGACGGAGCTTGACGTGCAGGACCAGGACCTGCCAGGGCCGGAAGCAGAGCGTGACAACCTGATCGCCAGGCAGGTCTATGATTTTCTCGAGGCCGTGACGGATTCAGGGCCGCTGGAATCGCTGACGACCTGGGGCATTTCGGACCAGTACAGCTGGGTGCGCTGGGCCTATCCGCGGACCGATGGCACGCACAACCGGCCATTGCCGCTGGACTGGGATTTCGAACCTAAACCGTTCAAGGTCGTGATCGACCACTTTCTGAAAAAGACCACGTGATGGCGCATGACCTGACCCCGCCGATGCGCGTGGCCCTGCAGATCAACATGCATCCGCACGATGTGCGCCATGTCACGCAGACCCTGCCGCATCAGTTGCGACAGTGGCGCAATCAGGTTGACCGCATTGTGCTGACCATCGACATGCGCCAATCCGCCTCGGGCCGCTACCGCGCGGCGGACTATGAGGAAAATCGCGACAGGCTGCTCAGCTATCTTGAAAGCCTGGCGGCGGAGATTCCCGAGCTGGTGATCGATCCGGTGGTCTATCAGGGTACCGTCCGCGAAGCCGTTGAACGGCGGTTTTTCGGGACGCCCGGCCTGATGCCCGAAAAGGCCTTCGATGGTGGGCCCTTCTATGTCTATTTCTTTGGGCTGATGCGCGCCAACTGCCGCTACGTCTTACACATGGACAGTGACATGCTGTTTGGCGGTGGCAGCACGACCTGGATTGCCGAGGCCATCGCTGCGCTGGAAGCCAATCCGCAGGCGCTGGCCATTTGCCCGTTCCCCGGACCGCCACGCGCCGACGGTACGCTGGACCCGGCGCTGCACATGGGGTTTCCGGGGCTGGTGGCGCCCAGTGCCCCACAAAGGCTTGAACTCGGATCGCCGGCCTATCGATTTGACGGCGTCAGTACCCGCATCTTCATGATCGATATGGCACGTTTCGATGCGGAAGCGGCGCCACTGGCGCTCACGCGTCCCGATTGGCGCCGACGGCTGCGCTCGCGGGTGTTTGGCCACCAGCCGGTGTCCATGCCAGCCGAGGAAGTGCTCTCGGCCAACATGAGGGCAAGGGGACTGTTCCGCATTGACATGCTGGGAAGCGGCGAGGGTGCGTTCTCGTTGCATCCCCCTTATCGGTCGGCCGAGTTCTATGCTGCGCTGCCCGGCCTGATCGCCCGCATTGAGGCCGATGATATTCCAGACGGACAGCGCGGCGATTACGACGTCAATGCCAGCATGGTGGACTGGACCAGCGCGCTGCGCGAAAAGGCGCGCGCCAAGCGCTATCGCAAGGCGTTTCGGCAATTACTCGACGTGCATTTGGGCAGGATACTGCCGCGTGGCCGACCCTAGTCGAACCCCAGTGACTTGAGCGCCGCGCCCACGGTCAGAACGTCGCATTTGCGCATTTGGGCATAGGCGACCAATCCATCGAGCTCTTCTGGCGTGCAGCCATAGAGCCCCGGACGGCTGGTGACTTCGTGGGTGAAAAAGATCAGCCAACCCGGGTTGGATGCGGCCGCGTCGATCCAGCGCCGCAGGCCGCCATTGCATTCTGAGTGATTGCGGATTTCGACGGCGCGCAGGTTGTGCAAGTCGGTGCCGAGCCGATTGATACCGGGCGTGCCCCCGCGGGCACTGCTGTACCGCCTGCGCATGGAAGGTTGGGCGGGGGGCCACATCATGGTGTAGGGCGTGGCAAAGCTTCTTGGTCCATCACCGGTGGTGATGCTGTCAAGAAATGCCCGGTTGCGGTCGAGATCCTGTTCCAGGTCGCGTTGGCTGAGATCACGCAGGCGCTGGTGCCCGAACGTGTGGCAGGCCAACTCGTGGCCGCGAAGGGCGAGTTCCTCACAGCCCCGATGGGAAATGGGCATCCAATCTGCGCCCGCGCTATCCACTATGCTGCCAGCAAGATAGTAGGTGCCTCGGACCCCGCGCGCCTCAAGCACCGCCGCCCCTTCATGCAGGGCCGATGCCGGAACATCATCGAACGTGAATGACACGATAGGTCGAGGCGGGGCGATATCGTGGCGCGGTGAAGGTGCGAGCCTGACAACACTATTGGCGATCCGGTCAATGACGCCGCCGACTCGATTAGGCAATCTGTCCCCCCGTAGTCAGGTCAGGATTTGAAACGAGGTGTGCCCGACCCTGAAGGCGCAGGCCGAAGACGGCGAAAAGAGCACTGAACCAGATCGGTCCGATGCCGGTGAAGAATATGCTTTCGAGACAGGCAGTCAGAATGGCGAAAACCCAGATACGGGTGAACAGCCGGGTGAGAGTGGCGTTATTGTTCCCGCCTGCTGCGCGCCGGAAATCGCGCAGCGGAAGCAGGATCAGCCAGATGATGGTCAGCACAAAGCCGGGAATTCCGGCATTGAGCAGCGTTTCGATGTAAGCGTTGTGCGCGTGGCTGGCAGTGACGGCCCAACTGGCATAGTCACCGCCGGCGTCGACGGACAGTCCGGTCTGCCAGAACGACTGGAAGCCAAAGCCGGTCAATGGCTGGTCGAGAACAGCATTGAGCGAGAGGTTCCAGATATCGGCGCGGGCCGTAAACGTGGGGTCGATCCCTAACGAGGCGACGAAGGCCCGGATGGGCTCTGACACCGCCGCGCCGACGGTGAGAGTGTTCATCAAGACCAGGCCGCCCAGCACGAGCCACGGTGCTGCACCCGGCCTGCGCTCGATGAGGAAGACAAAACCGAGAACGACCGGGAGCATGGCAGCGGCAGTTTTGCCGCCAGTCTGCCAGAGAAAGACGGCGGCCAGCGCCACGATCAGCCAGCCGCCCCGGCGCGACCAGGCGTCCTTGAGGTAGAGGCCGCAGAAGATGATGACGACCATGGCAGGGGCGGCGAAATTCTTGTGGTTGAAGACGCCGCGCCAATCGCCGGCCAGTGTTGGCTCGACCAGATCGGTGGCCTGGTGAATGGCCCTGTCGGGCAGCAGCAGGACGCCGATGTAGCTCAGCCCAAGGATGGTCAGGACCGAGGCAGCCAGCAGACCGGCGAAATGGGACTGGTTGCGGGGAAGCAGCAGCAAGGCGCCTGCCCCGATGCAGATTGTGAGGCTGATGAACAACCGCCGCAGTGCCGCGCCGGCATCCGGGCCAAGCATGGATGCGATGGCCATCCAGCCGAGCAGGCCCAGGATGAGGAGCCGGGGCTGCAGCATCATTGACCGGTTGGGAAGGCGCGCGAAATAGGCAATCACGCCCAGCATCATGGCGGCGGCAACCACCTGATTGAGCGCATTGGCAAAGCCACCGGTCTCGGCAAGGCTTTCGAAGGGCACGGCCGACATCGTAGAGAAGAGGAAGATGAAAACGAACAGGGCCGATGCGCCAGCACTGCGGGCGGCAGTGGTCCCCCGGGGTGCTGCCGCGTCCCCATCCCACCGGCCAAGGCTGATGTTCGTCAGGCTCATTCCTGCCTGCGGGCCTTGAGCAGGGCCAGAAACCCGAAGAGGCAGGCAAGCGCCGCGCCGCCGCCAATACCAAGGGCAGTGCCCACCATCATCAGCAGCATGGTCCGAGGCGGCCAGCTGCGTGCCTCGGGCGGGAAGGCCGATGAGATGACGCGCACGTTGGTGGTGTCGATCTGTTCGCGCTCGGCGACCTGCCCGGCCCGCACGAGGAAGGATTGATAGACGTTCGCCTGCGCCTCGGCATCGCGCTCAAGCTCGCGCAGCTTGACCATGGCCGCGCCGTCAGCGGAAACGCTTGAACGGATGTCCCCTGCTTCCTGATTGAGCTGGTCCAGCACGGCCCTGGCCTGGTCGAGCTCGCTGCGGGCGGCGGCAGTCAGCCGGTCAAGCTCGAGTTTGATCTCGTTGGCAATGCTGTCAAGCTGAGGCTGAAGCGCGGTGATGCGGGGATGGCGCGGGCCGAAAACGACGGCCTGGGAGTCTATTTCCTGCTTGATGGTGGCATACTGGGCCCGCAGCGCCGCGACGGTTTCCGAGGTGACGCCTGACGCTCCTTCGAGGCCACGGGCCTGGGCCAGAACCAGATCATCATAGCGGGCCTGCGCTGCGATCACCCGCCCCTGGGCCTCGACGACTTGCAGGTTGATCTGGGTCAGCGATTGGGAGCTGATCAGTTCGCCAGCACTCGACTGCAGTCCGTTCTCGCGGCGGAAGTCTTCAACGCGCTGCTCGGCGGCGGCGACGGACGCGCGCAGTTCTTCGACCCGCTGGCTCAGAATGGCCGCCGTGCGCCCGGCGCCGTCGCTTTCCGCCTGCGCTAATTCGGCCTGGAAGGCCGTGACCATCGTGTTGGAGATGAGCACTGCCTTGTTGGGGTCTTCGGCCCAGACCGAAAGGCTGACCACGAATGAGCGTTCTTCGCGCATGGCTTCGATGCGTTTGGACAGGCTGCGAACCGCGGCGAGCGTCTTGTCGCCTTCAGGCGCATTGGGCGACGAATTCAGAAAAGGCAGGGAAAGCAAGGGCTCGCCGCCGACGAATTCTGGGTCCTTGTCGAGTTCGAGCACGTTGACAACGCGGGTAAGCAGGTTGCCGGAGGTCAAGACCCGCATCTTGCTTTCGACGGTGAGCAACTGGGAGTCGCGCTGCGGGTTCTGCCCGAACAGGTCATCGGAGACAACCTGCAGGCTGACCGGATCGATCAGGATATCGGCGTAGGTGGTGTAGCGCGCCTTCGCGAAGGTGCCAAAGCCCAGGCCCCCTGCGGCACCAAGGACGCCGAGGGCGATAATTGCGGGGAGTCCGCGGCGGAGCCAAGCCAGAATCTGGGGCAGGTCGACCGAGCCAACGGCGTCCCATTCTGGCACAGATTGGGCAGGGCGCCCTGACTTGGCGGGTGCCGGATGGTTAACCGTGCTGGCGTCGAGACGGGCGTAACGCCGGGCCGGATTGGGCAGGGCGCCCTTCGGACTGCGATCGAACGTTTCGTACATTGGCTCACCATTCCCAGCTCGAACAAGCTTTTCAAGCGGCTGTTATAGACGAGCGATCAGTAACGAAGGATGCAATTGCCAAAACTGGTTAAGACTGGCGGTGGTTAACCGCGATTAACAGAAAGTAAAGCCGAGCTTCCCCGAATGTGACAAACAGGAAGTGTGAAACCCGGCACGCCGGTTGCGCACAAATTTGCTAGTCGTGGACCGCGGAGACGGCAGTTGCCGTTACAATTTTCTGAAAAATCTCGCCGGTTACTACCGCTTGCCCTGTCATACATGGGATCGGGCGGGAGCCTTCTGGCGTCGGTTGCAGCGCAATTGATCACCTTTGCCGTGCTGGCCCGCTTTCTCGGCGTCGAGCAGTTCGGGCTCTATGCCGCCATGACCGCCCTGACCAATGTGGGTGTGCAGATGTGCGGCCTGGGCGCGCAGGAATCGCTGATCCGGCGGGTGGCGCAGGATCGGACCATGTATCCGGTGATGCTGGGACACGCCACCCTCCTCAGCGCCGGAAGCGGGATCGTTCTCGTGCTGATCGGTCTGCTGGTCCTGCCGGTCATGTTCCATGTGTCGAACGATGTTCTGATCAATATCGAAACGGCAGCGCTGATCCTGGTCACCAATATCATGGTGCTCAAGGCCATTTCCCTGCCGACCCAGGCGTTCCTGGCGCATTCGGACTTTGCCTCGGCCAACAAGATCGATGTGTTTTATGCGCTATCCCGGACGGCGGCCGCCGTTCTGGCCTGCTTTGTGTTTGGTGTGTCGACAACCGCGCAATGGGCCTACTGGCACTTTGGCGTGCATGCGGTGGTGGCCGGGGTAGCGATGTTTTCAATCCGCGGTCTGGGGCGGCCACGGTTTGAGCTGGTGCGCAGTGAGATCCGCATAGGGGTTCTGTTCAGCACCCAGTTCATCTTTCGGGCACTGCGGCAGAATGCCGACATGCTGGTGCTGAGCGCGGTGACGGGGGCCGAGGTGCTGGGCAGCTATTCGCTGGCGCGGCGGATCCTCGACAGTTCCTATACGTCAGTTGAGGCGCTCAACCGGCTGATTTATCCGGGTTCCGCCTCTGCGGCGGTCAACGGAGTGCACGGTGCGCTTGAGCGCACCAAAAAGGTGCTGGTGGCGGCCTTTGCCATTGCAACAGCCAGTGCGACGGCGATCTTTGTGCTGGCGCCGCTCCTGCCCTGGCTGTTCGGGGAAGAATATGTGTCTTTGGTCGGCTTTACCCGCATCCTGTGCTGGGCGGTCATTCCAACTGCGATCTACGCGGTGGCGCTCGAAGCGCTGGGGGCATCGGGGCTGCAGGGTGCACGCGCGGCGATCCTGAACAGTACGAACCTGGTTGGCGCCGGCGTGGTCGCGCTTGCAACCTGGTGGTTTGCGGCTAACGGAACCTTCGCGGCTTACTACCTGATTGAGATCACGACAGTGGTCATCGCCTGGGTGGTATTGCTGCATTTCGCGCAGGTGCACCGCGCGCAGGCCGCCGCCATTAACCCTTAGTTAAGCATGCGCTTTGTCGCGGCCGAACCGACCACTACTAATTGGTTGGAAATGAAACTAAGGTCCTGATCCGTGGTTGATGTCGGCCTGCCACTATCGAAATCCCCGACGCGCCCGGCGCCACGCCCGCAGGTGGTGGCGATGGAAATCCTGTGTGTGCTGCTGGCGATTATCGACGGCACCATGGCCGGTGGGTCGTTTCTGGTCACAGCGCTGTTTTACCATCATTTCGTGATCCTGAGCGGCGTGGATGCGGGGCAGTTGCTGTTGTTTTTCGGCTTCGCCGCGGTGCTGGGCATGGCTTATGCGACGTTGTCGTTCAGCGTTTATGCCAGCCTGCTTGAGCGGCAGGATTCCCCGCACGTGACCATGGCCAAGACGCTCTATGGCTGGCTGGCAACCTTCGGGGTGGCGCTGCTGCTCGCCTTCGTCGTTGGGGTGGTGGGCGACCTGTCGCGCGTTTCGATTGTCTCGGCGTTTGTTCTGGGCCTGCCGCTGGCGCTGCTGCTGCGCATGCGCCTAGCGCGGTCGCTGGCGCGGCGTGCATCCGATGGCAGCCTGCACTTCCAGAAGGTTGCCATCGTCGGGCGGCGTGAACTGGTGGTCAACTATCTGCTCAAGTCCAACATCTGGCAGCACGGACGCAAGCTATCGGCCGCGCTCTATCTCGACGATGTGGGTGGAACTGACGGTGCGGTTGATCTTGATGCCGTGCGGGCCTTTGTGAGCGATGCGCTGGGCAAGAATGTCGAGAGCGTGATCTTTGTTGCCGACCAGGCAAGCGCGACGGTCAATCGCGGCATCATTGATCTCTTGCGCCGGGTATCGATCAATATCGACTATGTGCCGGTCGAGCTGTCGCAGTTCCGCTTTCTCGATGTCATCCGCATTGGGGCGACAACAGCGCTGCGGATTGCCCGCAGGCCGCTCGATGGGCGGGCGCTGTTCATCAAGCGGGTCTTTGATGTCACCGCCGCTGGTGCCGGACTGATCGCGCTCTCGCCGCTGCTGGCGATCGTCGCCCTCGCCATAAAGCTTGAAACGCCCGGACCGGTGTTCTTCAGGCAGGAGCGTCGCGGGTTCAATGGCTCGACCTTCCGGATATGGAAGTTCCGCTCCATGAGCGTGCTCGAGAACGGCGATGCGGTGGCTCAGGCCCGGCGCGGCGACCTGCGGATCACCCGAGTGGGGCGCCTGATCCGTGCAACCAGCATTGATGAGTTGCCGCAGCTGTTCAATGTCATCATCGGCAATATGAGCCTTGTCGGCCCGCGCCCGCATGCGGTGTCGCACGATGCCGAACTCATCGGCAAGCTCGATGACTTCGCCTATCGCAACCGCATCCTGCCCGGCATTACCGGCTGGGCACAGGTGAACGGCCAGCGCGGGGAAACCGTGAGCATGGAGCAGATCGAGGCCCGGGCCTTCTATGATCTGTACTACGCCGAAAACTGGTCGCTGCTGCTCGACCTGTGGATCATCGTGCTGACGGTGTTCTCGCCCCGCACGCATCGCGGTGCCTTTTGAGGAAAGCTTGTACGTAGTGTCCCTGATTACCCAAAAAAATGTCGACCGTTTGCCGGGTGGGGCAGCACCTGTTTTACCATCGCTTGCGGTGGCGGGGATTAGTCGGGGTGCTGTTGCAGATCGTCCGGCGGCAAAGCCGATGCGCGAGGCCAGTGCGTCAGTTGAGGCCGAGCCGGAACTGCATATCAGCGTGGATACGGCCATGCCCGCGATCTGGCCGTCGGCGGCAGACCCTGCCGGGGCGGTGCTGCATGTGTTCCAGAGCCGCGAGTTCATTGAGGTCTGGCAGGCCAGCTATGGGGCCAGCGCGCGGCGAAAGCCCTATTTTGTGACCGTGCAGGACGCAAAAGGGCAAGTTCTGACGCTCGCCGGATTCTGCATCCAGAGCAGGGGCGGGGGGCGTGTGCTCACGTTTATTGATGACGGTATTGCCGATTACAATGGGGCGGTCATCTACCCCACCGGGGTGAACTGGACCGAGGCGCGAGCCAAAAGGCTGTGGAAGGCAATCCTTGCGGCGCTGCCGCCGGTTGATCTGGTTGAACTTGAGAAAGTGCCTGCCGAGATCGGGGGGCAGGTCAATCCATTCCATTTCGTTACCGATACTGCCCATCCGGAATCGGCGCATGGCCGGAATCTGCAACCCAGCTGGGCCGAGATCGAGGCCAAACAAGCCGAGCTTAAGAGCATCAAGCGAAAGTGGCGCAAGCTCGAAGCGCTGGGCGCACTACGTTTTCACGTGGCTGAGGGACAGCAGGACATTGAGCGGGTTCTGGCGCGGGCGCTGGAGCAGAAGCAACGCCGGTTCGAGCAAACCCGCATTGCCGGCTTTGATCGCGACCCGGAAAAACTCAGCTACTTTGTGACCGCGACAGAACGGTTTGGTGCAATCGGTCGGCTGCAGCTGTGTGCGCTTGAGCTCGACGGGCAGATTCTGGCGACGACCTGGAGCCTAGTGCTGGGGCGGACCGTTTATGAAATCATGATCGGGCATGAAGGAGGGGATTGGGCCAAGTATTCGCCGGGCCGGATCCTCAATCTGATGCAAATGGCCTGGATCAAGGAGCATGGCTTCACCTATCTCGACCATGGCGTGGGTGATGAAAGCTGGAAGCTTGAACACTGCGACACGCACGTGGCGCTGCAGCGCCTGCAACAGGCGCTGACCTTTCGGGGCTGGGCGATGTTGTGGCGCAATCGCGTGCTCGAGCGGCTGCGCAAGACCAATGTCTGGCCACGCCTGCGGGCGCTGAAGTGGGCGCTACAGCGCCGGATGCGCGGGCACGCGGACCCATCCTGAGCGCCCGCGGGACCGGGGCTCAGGTCAGTTCGTCCTTTTGGGGATGCCGCCCTTCAGGCCCATTCACCTTTGCGCATGACGGGGGTGGCCGAGCCATCGGCATTGATGCCATCGATATCGATCTGGCCCGAGCCGATCATCCAGTCGATATGGATCAGGCTTGAATTGCCGCCCTGGGCTGCAACCTGTTCGGGGGTGATGGTATCGCCGCCCACAAAGCAGGAATGATAGCACTGGCCCAGCGCAATGTGGCTCGAGGCGTTCTCATCGAACAAGGTGTTGAAGAACAACAGCCCGCTTTTCGAGATCGGGGACGAATGCGGTACCAGCGCAACTTCGCCGAGACGGCGGGCGCCCTCGTCGGTATCGAGCAGTTTGTTGAGTACGGATTCGCCCTTGCTGGCCTTGGCCTCGACGATGCGGCCGGCCTCGAAGCGAACCTGGATGTCGTCGATCAGCGTGCCGTTATGCGAAAGCGGCTTGGTGCTCGACACATGGCCATCGACCCGCAGGCGGTGCGGGGTGGTGAAGACTTCTTCGGTGGGAATATTGGCATCGCAGACGATGCCGTTCTTGGCGACTGAGGAACCGCCATGCCACTCGTGGCCATCGGCGAGGCCGACGGTCAGCGCCGTGCCCGGGCCGGTGTAGCGCAGGGCCGAGAAGCGGCGCTCGTTCAGCGATTTGGTGTGGCGCTTGAGCACGACGTTGTGCTCGTCCCAGGCCGCGATGGGGTCTTCGACGTCGACGCGGCTGGCGGCAAAAATGGCATCGGCAAGCTTGCGCACCGCAATATCGGGGGCATCGCCGGGGAAGACGCGGGCGGCCCAGGAGGCGGTGGGATAGGAAACGATGGACCAGTTGATCTCGAAGCTGGTGATCTTTTCGAGCGCCGGGCGATAGGCGATCGAGCGGGCGCGGTTGGCGCGGGACACCTTTTCGGTATCCTGCCCGGCGAGCAGCATGGGGTCTTCGCCAACGATGGCCATGCGGGCGGTGTTGGCGCCATAGGCCTTGGCCATGCCTTCATAGAGCCAAGCCTCGGCGCGATCAAAGCTGAGATCGGGGGCGTGGCGATAGCGGGCAAGGGTTGCTTCCTCGTCGGAATAGATGGTGGTGACGAGGCCCGCACCGGCCTTGTAGGCCTCGGCGGTGATCAGGCGCACCAGCGGCAGGGCGGCAATGGGAGCGGTAAGCAGCAGATCCTGACCCGGCTCGAGGTGCAGGCCGACCTTGATGGCAACCTGGGCGAGCTTTTCAAGCTTGGTGGTATCGATGGGCGCGGTCATGAAAGCTCCGTGGATTCGAAAATGAGTTGCCGTTTCAGATAGCGCGGCCAGGCGCGCCGTGCCAGAGCGTTGAACGCAGGAAAGCGAGGATGAACAGCAGGCTCATCAGCAGCACGATGGTGGGGGCGGGGGCGCTATTTACGAAAAAGCTCAGATAAACGCCTGTTAATGAGCAACTTATTGAAATGATCGTCGCTAGTGTTGTCATTATTGAAAATTTACGTGTCAGTAGAAATGCGGTGGCGCCGGGCGCAACCAATTGAGCAATAACGAGAATTATGCCGACCGCCTGTAGCGCCGACACGATTGTGAGCGATAAAACGATCAAAAGCCCATAATGGAGCCATCTGACCGGCAGGCCGATGGCGACGGCATGCTGCGGATCGAAGCTGAACAGCAGCAGATCGCGCCCCTTGATGATAATGGCTATGACAACGAGGGTGGCAATTATGCCGGTTTCGAGAATATCGGACCAGGTGACGCCGAGCATGTTGCCGAACAGGATGTGGTCGAGGTGCACATCGGACTGCACCTTGGTGTAGAGCACGAGCCCAAGCGCAAACATGCCGGAAAATACCACGCCCATGACGGTATCTTCCTTGATGCGGGAGTTTTCCTTGAGAAAGCCGGTGGCGATGGCCGTGAACATGCCGGCGGCAAAGGCGCCGACCGAAAACGGCAGGCCCACCTTATAGGCGATGACAACGCCGGGCAGCACGGCATGGGAGATGGCATCGCCCATCAAAGACCAGCCCTTGAGCACCAGAAACGAGGACAAAAGGGCCGTAGGCACCGCCACCAGCAGGGCGATGATGAACGCCTGCTGCATGAACGGAAACTGGAACGGCAACAAAAGGGTATCAATCAGGCTCATGGCGCGCCCTCGTTGAGCGCGGCGGCGGCGCGGCGGCGGGCCGCGAGGAGGCCATGCCGCGGAGCAAACAGGAAGGCCAAAAGGAACAGTGCGGTCTGGCTGACGACGATGATGCCCCCGGTTGCCCCATCGAGAAAGAAGCTGAGATAGGCCCCAACCAGGCTGGTGATGACGCCGATGCTGACGCTGATCAGGATCAGGCGAGGGAAACGGTCGGTTAAAAGATAGGCGGTGGCGCCGGGCGTGACCACCATGGCAATGACGAGGAAGGCGCCCACGGTCTGCAACGCGGCAACGGTGGAGGCGGACAGGAGGGTGAAAAAGATCGCCTTCAGCAGCCCGGGATTGAGGCCGATGGAACGGGCGTGGTTCTCGTCAAAGAAGGTGACCATCAGGTCCTTCCAGAGCACAAGCAGGACGATGAGCGAAATGCCGCCGATGATGGCAAGCTGAATGGTGTCATAGGGCGTGATGGCGAGGATATTGCCGAGCACGATGGTCTGGATGTTGACGGCGGTGGGCGAGAGCGAGACCATGAACAGCCCGAGGCCGAAAAACGAAGTGAAGATCAGCCCGATGATCGCATCCTGCTTGAGCTTGGTGCGCTGGTTGAGAAACAGCATGGCCCCGGCCGCCAGCCCGCCGGCAATGAAGGCGCCGAGCGCAAAGGGCAGGCCAAGCATATAGGCGCCGGCGACGCCGGGGACGATGGCATGGGACAGGGCATCCCCGATCAGCGACCAGCCCTTGAGCATGAGATAGGCCGACAAGAACGCGCAGACCCCGCCCACCAGCGCGCTGACCCAGATGGCGTTGACCATGTAGCCGTAGGAAAAGGGTTCGAGCAGGGCCGCAATCATGGTTTGCGGCCCTCATCGGTGCCGTAAAGCACCAGCGGGCGCTCGTCATCGGAGAGTACCGAGACCTGGCGCGGATCATCGTCATCGTGCAGGCCGGCGCCGCCGAGGACGAAATGGCGCAGGACGCCCCCGAAGGTTTTTTCGAGATTGTCGCGGGTGAAAACCTCGGCGGTGGGGCCATAAGCCAGCACGGTGCCCTTGATCAGGACCGTGCGATCACAGAATTCGGGCACCGAGCCGAGATTGTGGGTGGAAACCAGCATGACGCGGCCTTCGTCGCGCAGGTCGCGCAACAGGGCAATGATGGCATCCTCGGTGGTCACATCGACACCGGTGAAGGGTTCATCGAGGAGGATCACCTGCCCTTCCTGCGCCAGGGCGCGGGCGAGGAAGACGCGCTTCTTCTGCCCGCCGGACAGTTCGCCGATCTGGCGCTTGCGATAATCGAGCATGCCGACACGGTTGAGGGCATCGGTGACCATGTCGCGATCGCGCTGCCTGGCAATGCGCAGCAGGCCCATGTGGCCATAGCGCCCCATCATGACGACGTCTTCGACGAGAACGGGGAAGTTCCAGTCGACATCCTCGCTCTGCGGCACATAGGCCACGAGGTTGCGTTTAAGCGCCTCGCGCACTGGCATGCCAAGGATGGAGACACTGCCCCGGGCGAGCGGCACGAAATCCATCAGGGCCTTGAAGAGGGTCGACTTGCCGCTGCCATTGACGCCGACCAGCGCGGTGATGGTCCCGCGCGGCGTGGTGAAGCTGGCATGGTTGAGCGCGGTGTGGCCGTTGCGATAGGTGATGGTGACATCGTCCACCCTCAGGCCGTCGGCTGCTGTTCCGGTCATGGTGCAAGGCCTGCGGCAACGGTTGAGGCGGTGACCTTGAGCAGGTCGAGATAGGTGGGCACCGGGCCATCGGCTTCGCTGAGCGAATCCACATAGAGCACCCCGCCATAGCGGATGCCGGTTTCGCGGGCAACCTGTTCGGCGGGGGCGGCGGAGACGGTGCTTTCGGAGAAGACGGCGGGCACGGCATTGGTGCGGATGGCATCGATGACCCGGCGCACCTGCTGCGGCGTGCCCTGCTGATCGGCATTGATTGGCCAGATGTAAAGCTCGGACAGGCCGAAATCGCGCGCGAGGTAGGAGAAGGCCCCCTCGCTGGTGGCGAGCCAGCGGCGTTCGGCGGGTATGGCGGCGATGGCTGAGCGGATCGGCTCGATCTCGGCGCGGATGCGTTCGGCATAGGCGGCGGCATTGGCATTGTAGACTGCAGCATTGGCCGGGTCGTGCTCGGCGAAGGCCTTGCGGATGTTTTCGACATAGATCAGCGCGTTGTCAGGCGACATCCAGGCATGGGGATTGGGCTTGCCAGAGTAGGGGCCCTCGCCGATGCCGATGGGCTCAATGCCATCGGTGACAACTGCCGAGGGCACGCCGCTGAGATTGGCAAAGAAGGGTTCGAACCAGAGCTCGAGATTGAGCCCGTTCCACAGGATCAGGTCGGCGCCCTGGGCGCTGACGAGATCGCGCGGAGTGGGCTGGTAGTTGTGGATTTCGGCGCCCGGGCGGGTGATCGATTCCACCACGGCGGCGTCCCCGGCGACATTGCGCGCCATGTCGGCAATGATGGTGAAGGTAGTTACGGCCTTGAACTTGTCCTGGGCGAGGGCCGGGGCCAGAAGGCCAAGCGCCAGCGCAGCCGACAGCGCTCCGGTCAGCACGGCGCGGCGGGGCAGGGAAAGGGGCATCGGATCATCCTAGTTGCGAACGGTTCGCAGAACATGCCGGAGAAATTGTGCAATTGCAAGTCACTCGCAAGAGCAGGGCGTGTTGTGGTGGGAGAGGAACGCGCGAGAGGGGTGTTTGGCTCAGTGGGGTGGGGCGTTCTGCAAAGTTTCAGGGGCAGTTTGGGCCGGTGACTTTGCCCACGCCCGGCGCGGGCCGTTCCCGAGCGCGGTGGGTACTGGATCCCGGCCTGCGCGGGAGTGTTCACCTTGGACCGTCGGTGGCTCCCCTCACCCCCACCCCATCCCTCCCCCTCGAGAGGGAGGGAGGCCATACGGCACGGCCTGCGTGTCTCCTTCCCCTTCAGGAGGAGGGTCAGGGTGGGGGTGCCCGCTCCAAATAAACAGTCCCGCCTGCGCCGGGATGACCACTGGGAGGGTGGGAGTGGGGAGCGGCTGGGCGCGGCGCTTAGGTTGGGCAAGCTCACGTTCAGGCCGAGGGGGCATCACCCTGTCCGGCGCATACCGGCGAAGGCCGGTATCCAGTAAGCCCAAGGGGCAGTTTGGGCCGGTGAGTTTGGCCACGCCCGGCTCGGGCCGTTCCCGGGCGCGGAGGGTACTGGATCCCGGCCTGCGCCGGGATGACGGGGGAGCGGGGCGTGGGAGTGGAGAGCGACTGGGCGCAGCGCTTAGGTTGGGCAAGCTCACGCTTGGGCCGATGGGGCATCACCCTGTCCGGCGTCATACCGGCGAAGGCCGGTATCCAGTAAGCCCAAGGGCCAGCTTGGGCCGGTGACTTTGCCCACGCCCGGCTCGGGCCGTTCCCGAGCGCGGAGGGTACTGGATCCCGGCCTGCGCCGGGATGACGGGTGAGAGGGTGGGGCGCGGCTCACCCCACCTACACTGCGCGGCAGGTCAGTCTTCTTCAGGCACGACGCGGACGGCGCCGCGGGCGGCGCTGGTGGCGAAGGCGGCGTAGGCGCGGAGGGCGGTGGTGATCTTGCGCTTGCGCGGGGCGGCGGGCTTCCAGCCCAGTTTGTCCTGCTCGTCGCGGCGGGCTTCGAGTTCTTTGGGGCTGATCAGCAGTTCGATGGTGCGGCCGGGGATATCGATGTCGATGATATCGCCCTCACGCACCAGACCGATGGCGCCGCCTTCGGCCGCTTCAGGCGAAACGTGGCCGATGGAAAGCCCGGACGTGCCGCCGGAAAAGCGCCCGTCGGTGAGCAGCGCGCAGGCTTTGCCCAGGCCCTTGGACTTGAGATAGCTCGTGGGATAGAGCATTTCCTGCATGCCGGGGCCGCCGCGCGGGCCCTCGTAGCGGATGACGACGACATCGCCTTCCTTGATCTGGTTGGAGAGGATCGCCTTGACGGTCGCATCCTGGCTTTCAAAGACCCGGGCGGGGCCGCGGAACTTCAGGATCGATTCATCGACACCGGCGGTTTTGACGATGCAGCCATCGAGCGCGATATTGCCCTTGAGCACGGCCAGCCCACCATCCTTGGAGAAGGGGTGCTGCACGTCGCGGATGACGCCGTTGGCGCGGTCGAGATCGAGCTCTTTCCAGCGGTTGCTGGTCGAGAACGCCTCGGTGGTGCGCACGCCGCCGGGGGCGGCGAGGAAGAACTGGCGCACGCTATCGGAATTGGTGCGCGAGATATCCCACTTGTCGAGCGCATCGCCGATGGTGGCGGAGTGGATGGTGGGGGAATGGCGCTTGATCAGGCCGCCGCGATCGAGCTGACCCAGGATCGACATGATGCCGCCGGCGCGGTGCACGTCTTCGATGTGCACATCCTGCTTGGCGGGCGCGACCTTGCAGAGCACGGGCACCTTGCGCGAAAGCGCATCGATATCGTCCATGGTGAAATCGACGCCACCTTCATAGGCGGCAGCAAGGATGTGCAGCACGGTATTGGTCGAGCCGCCCATGGCGATATCGAGCGCCATGGCGTTCTCGAAGGCTTCCTTGTTGGCGACCGAACGGGGCAGAACGCTTTCGTCGCCCTGCTCATAGTAGCGCCGGGTGATGTCAACGATCAGGTGGCCCGCTTCCTGGAACAGGCGCTTGCGATCGGCATGGGTGGCCAGCGTCGAGCCGTTGCCGGGGAGCGACAGGCCAAGCGCTTCGGTGAGGCAGTTCATCGAATTGGCGGTGAACATGCCCGAGCACGAGCCGCAGGTGGGGCAGGCATTCTGTTCGATGGCCTGAACATCGGCATCCGAGATCTTGTCATCGGCCGCTGCAACCATGGCATCGACCAGATCGAGGGCGTGGATCTTGCCATCGGACAGCTTGACCTTGCCCGCTTCCATCGGGCCGCCGGACACAAAGACCGCCGGAATGTTGAGCCGCATGGCGGCCATGAGCATGCCGGGCGTGATCTTGTCGCAGTTGGAAATGCAGACCATGGCATCGGCGCAATGGCCATTGACCATGTACTCAACGGCATCGGCGATGACTTCGCGGCTCGGCAGCGAATAGAGCATACCATCGTGGCCCATGGCGATGCCATCGTCGATGGCGATGGTGTTGAATTCCTTGGCAACGCCGCCTGCCGCTTCGATCTCGCGGGCGACCAGCTGGCCGAGGTCTTTCAGGTGCACGTGGCCGGGCACGAACTGGGTGAAGGAATTGACCACGGCAATGATGGGCTTGCCGAAATCGCCATCCTTCATGCCGGTGGCGCGCCAGAGGCCGCGGGCGCCTGCCATGTTGCGGCCGTGGGTGGTGGTACGCGAGCGGTATTCAGGCATGGGACCGACTTTCCGGGCAGTTTGGAATGAATGCAGGGTCGCCCTTAGTACAGCAAATGCGCCGCCATGGCCAAGTCCGGTGCGGGCAAATTCGTTCGGTTGGGATCAGCCGGGCAGGGCATTGCTCAGGGCGCGAACAAGCGCGGCGCTGGTGCGGCGCGCAGCGGGGCTGGCAAAGCCGAAGGCCTCGGCCCGCGGATCGGCAGCGGGGGCCGGGGCGGAGCAGGAGGCGTGAATGTCGCTGACTGGCACGGCCGAGAGAATGTCGCTGACATTGCCCGCATGGATGCCGGCGCCGGGCATGATGGCAATGCGGCCGCGCGCGGCGGCGTGGGCGGCGCGCAACCCTGCGAGCCCCGCAAGGGCCGATGGGGCGCCGCCGGAGGTGAGGATGCGTTCAAAGCCAAGGTCCACGGCGGTTTCGATGGCGCTTTCGATATCGGGCACCAGATCGAAGGCGCGGTGCAGCGCCAGGCGCAGGCCGCTGGCAGCACCGATCAGGGCCTCAAGGGTTGTGGCATCGAGGCGCCCGTCGGCAAGGCTGGCGCCGAGAACGACGCCGGTGAGCCCGGCGGCGCGGGCGGTGGCGATATCGCCGGTCATGGTGGCGATATCGGCGGGCGAAAAGCAGAAATCGCCGGGGCGCGGGCGGATGAGGGCATAGACCGGGATGGGCGCGGTGGCGGCAAGGTGCATGAGCCCGGCGCTGGGGGTTAGGCCGCCGGTCGAAAGGGCCGAGCAGAGCTCGATGCGCCCCGCGCCGCCTGCGATGGCGGCGGCAAGGCCTTCGGCGTCATCGACGCAGATTTCGAGGGTGACTGGGTTCATGCGGAAAACCCGAGAATGGAGGCGCCGATCAGCCCGGGTTCGACGGTGCAGGTGCCCGGCACCACGATGGGGCGTTCGAGGCGGCGGAGAATGCGCTGGCGCACGAGGGTATCGATGCGGGCGATCAGGGCCGGGACATTGGCGAGCCCGCCGCCGACCGGAACGATGGATGCGCCGGTGATGTTGATGACCAGCGCCAGCGGCGAGGCCACCAGATCGGTGTGGCAGTCGATGGTGCGGCTGGCCCGGGGTTCGCCCGCCTGCCAGGCGGCAATGATTTCGGTGCTGGGCAGGGCAAGGCCATGCAGGTGCTGATGCAGCCGCTCGATGCCGCGCGCGCCACCGATGGTATCGACACAGCCCGATTGGCCGCAGCCGCAGGCAAATTGCGGAATGGCGGCTTTGGGCGTGCCGGCGCTGGTGGCAGCGGCGGGGCCGTGGCCCCATTCGCCGGTGAGGCCACCGGCGCCAACGATCAGTCGCCCGTCGATGACCAGCCCACCGCCGACGCCGGTGCCGAGGATGGCACCAAAGACGATGCGATGGCCGCGCCCGGCACCGGCCCCGGCTTCGGCCAGGACGAAGCAATCGGCATCATTGGCGACATGGACGGGGCGGGAGAGGCGGGCGCTGAGGTCGGCAGCGAGGGCGCGGCCGTTGATGCAGGGGATGTTGGCGCAGGTGAGGCGACCGCTATCGGGATCGGCAACGCCGGTAATAGCGATTGAGAGCGGCACATGCGCGCCGCCGGGGGCATCGGCAAGGGCGGTGGCAATGGCACCTACAAAGGCTTCGAAATCATCGAGTGGCGTCGGCACGCGCCCCAGCGCGCTGACGGCGCCGGGGGAGGGAGCAAAGCCGGCCTTGATGGCGGAGCCGCCGATGTCGAGGCAATGGATCATGCTTTGCCCGGTTGCGCTGGTTCAGGCCAGAAGCCAGCGGCCGGGCGGACTTGTCAAGAATACCACTTTTAGAACTTGTGCTTTCCATCGAGCGCCAGCCCCAGGCCCACCGAGCCAAAGGCATCGGTGGCGGCGAAGCGGGCATGCGGAAAGCGGGCGCGCAGGCGCTCCATGATCGCCGGGATCTGGGTCGAACCGCCGGTCATCATCAGGGTCTGGATGGCGGTGGCCGGAATGCCGGCGGCGTTAAGGGTGGTGGTGATGGCATCATCGATGCGGCCGACGGCGCGGGCAATGGCATCGGCCAGTTCGTTGCGCGAGATGACAACAGTCAATTCGGTTTCGGCGCTGTCAAAGGAGAGCAGGCTGGTCTGGCTGTCGGTGAGGGCAATCTTGGCCTCTTCGACAGCACCGGCCAGGGCGTGGCCGAGCCGGTTCTGGACGATGGCGAGCATGCCATCGACACGTTCGGGATAACGGGCCTCGTTACGGGTCTGGCGCAGTTCGGCGATGGTTTTGGCATTGTAGAGGCGGTTGATGCGGTGCCAGGTGGCGAGGTCATAGAACGGGGCCGAGGGCAGGACGCGCTTGTTGTCGGCAGTGGGGGTCTGGTAGCCGAGTTCGGGCATGGCCTTGGCCAGCGACAAGAGGCGGTCGAAATCGGTGCCCCCGATATGCACCCCGGCGGTGGCCAGGATATCGGCGGCGCGATCGGTGGACCGGGCGCGCTCGGGCGAGAGGCGGATGACCGAAAAATCCGAGGTGCCGCCGCCGATATCGACGATCAGCGCCAGTTCCTCGGTGATGACCTGCTGCTCGTAATCGAGCGCGGCGGCGATGGGCTCGAACTGGAAGGCGATGTGCCTGAAGCCTTCGGCACGGATGGCACCTTCAAGCTGGCGCTGGGCTTCGGCATCGGCCTGGTCATCATCATCGACAAAGCGCACCGGACGACCGACGACGACGCTCTCGATGCCACGGCCAAGGGTCAACTCAGCCTGCTGGCGCAGATGGGCAATGAAGGTGCCAAGGATTTCGGTGAAAGCAATATTGTGAGACTTGATGCGGGTGCGGTCGTCAAAAAGGTCGGTGCCCAGGATGCTCTTGAGCGAGCGCATCATGCGGCCATCGACGCCCGAAACATATTCGCGCACGGCATGGCGGCCGAAGCGGATGGCGTCTTCCTCGAAATTGAAGAACAGAACGCTTGGAATGGTCGGCCTGCCGTCCTCGAGCGGCAAAAGGCGGGGGATGCCCTGGGCATCAAGCACGCTGACCGTGGAATTGGAGGTGCCGAAATCAAGGCCGCAAACAGGAGACGTCATAAAAGGCTACCGGAAACAGGACGGGCGCGCCGGGCGCGGGGAGCGCTCTCATAAACAGGCCGGGCGGACGAGGGAACCCCGAACCGGCAGTTCGATGACGATTTGCTGGTAACTAGCGGATGGGCGCAGGGCCGGTCGACTCGCGCAACACCAGTTCGACCGGCCAGAGCTCGTGGATGGTTTCGATCGGTTTGCCCGCGAGAATCTGCAGGATGAGCTCGGCGATGCGGACGCCAGCGGCGCGGATCGAGGAGCGGGTGGTTGAAACCGACGGCACCATGTTGTCGGCATTGAGAAAGGGGAAGACGTCGTCGTGGGCAATCATCGAGACATCCTTGCCCAGCACCAGGCCAGCCGAGCGGATAGCGCGAAAGACACCGAGGGCGGTCATCATCGAGCCGGCCACGATGGCAGTGGGCGGCTGATCGAGATCGAGGAAGGCCTGGGCGTAGCGGAAGCCGGTTTCGTCGGCGAAGCGGTCGTGGGCGATCAGGCGCGGATCGGGCGTGATGCCGCGGGCCACCAGCGCTTCCCGGAAGCCGATTTCGCGGTGTTCGGAAAAGGTCATGCCTCCGGGACCATCGATCAGCGCAATGCGGCGGTGCCCCAGGTCGATCAGGTGGCTGGTGGCGCGCTGGAAGCCACCCTGGTTGTCAATATCGAGCCAGGCATGGGGCCGGTCGATGGTGGTGCGGCCGTGCAGGACGAACGGAAATTTCATGTCCGAGAGGATGCGCACGCGCTCGTCGGCAAGGGTGGGCGAGCCGACGATCAGGGCATCAACGCGCTTGGACGCAATCAGGCGGCGATAGGCAGGGATTTCGTCGCCCTTTTCGAGCGGGGTGACCAGAATGTCGACCTCGTCGCGGGCCAGGCGGCTGGCGACACCGGAGAGATACTCACTGGTGTGCGGGCCAAAGAGCTGGCTGTTTTCGCCGGGGAGCACGATGCCAATGGCGCCGACCCGGCCGGTGGCGAGGCGCCGGGCGCTGGCATTGGCCCGATAGCCGAGGCGCGCCGCCGTATCGGCCACCCGGGTGCGCGTTTCCTCGCTGACTTCAGGATAGCCATTGAGCGCGCGGCTGACTGTGGTCTGCGACAGGCCAAGCTGGTCTGCCAGTTCCTTGAGTTTCATAGTCTCCCCCCGGACGCGGTGCTGGTCTGGCCCAAAGGCACGCCGTGCTCTGGAACCCGGCAGGCAAACCCGGAACCGGCACCACGTTTCCGGTCGCATTCAAAGCGGTTTCAATCGCGGGCGCAAGTGTGCGAGCCCCGGCTTTGTGCACCGTGCATGCTGCGCGCTGGAAATGGCAGATTCCCGGTTAGGTAAGTATCTGAAACGTTACAATGATTCAGAATGACCGATTTTCCGCCGTAGTTTTGCGGGCCAGAGTGCTTGACAGTGTCCCCCGCCTCTGCAATTTTCCGTTCAAAGCGCTTTGGAAATGGCGGTGGACAAATCCGTCATCCGGGGTGTTTTTGATGGGAGGACTGCCTCAGGAAAGATCGTGACGCCCTTTCGGCGCGCGCTTCTGCCTGCCCGCCTCCCAGCCATTCCACTTGGGAGGATTTAATGAAGTACAAATCTATGGTTGCCGGTTTGCTCGCTGGCGTCGCCCTGATGGCGACCTCGGTTTCGGCCGCTGAGCTGTCTATCGTGCTGGGTGACACCGGTTCGGGCCTGACCTTCCTGCAGTCGCAGGTGGACCGGTTCCAGGCAGCGACGGGCCACAAGGTCACCATCGTGCCGATGCCCTCGTCCACGACCGACCAGTTTGGCCAGTACAAGCTCTGGCTGGCTGCCGGGAACACCGACATCGACGTCTACACCACCGACGTGATCTGGGCCCCGCAGCTCGCCGACCAGTTCGTCGACCTGACCGAAGCGACCAAGGATATCGTTGGCGACTATTTCCCCGCCATCATCGAAAGCCAGACCGTGAACGGCAAGCTTGTAGCGCTGCCCTCGTTCACCGACGCTCCGGCGCTCTACTACCGCAAGGACCTGCTTGATAAGTATGGCAAGTCGGTTCCCAAGACCTGGGACGAACTGGCCGCAACTGCCAAGGAAATCCAGGACGGCGAGCGCGCTGCCGGCAATGCCGACATGTGGGGCTTCGTGTTCCAGGCCAACGCCTATGAAGGCCTGACCTGCGATGCTCTGGAATGGGTTAAGTCCTCGGGCGGCGGCCAGATCGTGGAAGCCGACGGTTCGATCTCGATTAACAACGAAAAGGCTGCTGCCGCGCTCGATCGCGTCAAGGGCTGGATCGGCACGATCGCGCCGGAAGGCGTGCTGGCCTATGGCGAAGAAGAAAGCCGTGGTGTCTGGCAGGTCGGCAATGCGGTGTTCATGCGCAACTGGCCCTATGCCTATCAGCTGGGCAACAGCGACGACTCTGCCGTCAAGGGCAAGTTCGACGTGACCACCCTGCCGGTCGGCGCCGAAGGCGACACCTCGGCGGCAACGCTGGGCGGCTGGAACCTGGCCGTTTCGAAGTATTCGGACGAACAGGAAGCGGCCATCGAACTGGTCAAGTTCCTGTCCTCGGCTGAAGAACAGAAGATCCGCGCCATCGAGCAGACCAACCTGCCGACCCGTATGGCGATCTATGATGACGCCGATGTGGCTGCTGCCGCACCGATCATCCCGCGCTGGAAGGACGTGTTCCTGAACGCCGTGCCGCGTCCGTCGGCTCCGACCAAGGTCAAGTACAACGAAGTGTCCTCGCTGTTCTGGAGCGCTGTCCACGACACGCTCTCGGGCAATGGTACGGCCGCAGAGAATCTTGAACTGCTCGAAGTCAAGCTGACCGAGCTCAAGGGCGCGGGCTGGTAACAGCACCCTTCGCCTGAGCGGTGCGGGCGGCCATTCCCATCGGCCGCCCGCCTCGTTAAGCTCATCGAAAATGGCTTGGGGGAGACCATGACAACCGACAGCCCGGCGGCAGGCCAAAAGCCGATAAAGTCCGAACTGCTGGCGCAGCGCGTACGCGCCGCCATGATCTTCCTGATTCCCATGATCATCGCCCTTGCCGTGGTGGCGGGGTGGCCCCTGGCCCGATCGATCTATTTTTCCTTCACCGATGCTTCGCTGACCAACCTTTATGGCGCGCAGTGGGTGGGGTTCAAAAACTACTATTCCTGCACAACGCTGGCGAGCGGTCGCACGATCTGCAGCGGCGTGCTGGCCGACCCGGCCTGGTGGAATGCCGTCTGGAACACGGTGCGTTTCGCCGCAGTGTCAGTGACGCTTGAAACCGTGCTCGGCATGCTGGTGGCCCTGGTGCTCAATGCCGAATTCAAGGGGCGCGGCATCGTGCGCGCCGCCATCCTGATCCCGTGGGCCATTCCCACCATCGTTTCGGCCCGTATGTGGGGCTGGATGCTGAACGACCAGTTCGGCATCATCAACGACATCCTGCTGAACCTGGGGCTGATCAGCACCAAGATCGCCTGGACCGCCAGCGTCGACACCGCCATGATCGCGGTGCTGCTGGTTGATATCTGGAAGACGACGCCGTTCATGGCCCTGCTGATCCTGGCTGGCCTGCAGATGGTGCCCAAGGATATCTATGAGGCCGCCGAAATCGACGGCGTGCACCCGATCAAGCAGTTTTTCCGCATTACCCTGCCGCTGGTGCGGCCGGCCATTATGGTGGCGGTTATCTTCCGCCTGCTCGATGCGATGCGCATCTTTGACCTGATCTATGTGCTGACGCCCAATTCGAAGGGCACCAAGACCATGTCGGTGATCGCCCGCGAGAACCTGATCGACTTCGACAAGTTCGCTTATGGCTCGGCCATGTCGACGCTGCTGTTCCTGCTGATCGCGATTGTGACCATACTCTACATCTGGCTTGGGCGGGTTAATCTTGCCGGGGGAGACCGCTGATGGCCTGGACCCTGTTCAAACGCGCCGCCTTCTACTTCGCCGTTCTGCTGATCGTGGTGGTGTCGGTCTTTCCATTTTACTACGCCATCCTGACCAGCTTCAAAACCGGCACGGCCCTGTTCCGGGTCGACTATTGGCCGCAAAATGTCAGCTTCGATAACTACATATCGGTGCTGACGACCGGCAGCTTCGTGCAGAACCTGGGCAATTCGGTACTGATTGCGGCCCTGACGGTGGCCTTGGCGCTGCTGGTGGCCGTGACCGCCGCCTACGCACTGTCGCGCGTGCGGTTCCGCGGGCGTTCGCTGTTGCTGTTCACCATCCTGTCGGTGTCGATGTTCCCGCAGATTGCGGTGCTGGCGGGCCTGTTCGAACTCGTCCGCGCCTTCGGAATGTTCAACACCATCTGGGCGCTGATCTTCTCCTATACCATCTTTACCCTGCCGTTTACGGTGTGGGTGCTGACGACGTTCATGCGGGATCTGCCGATCGAGATCGAAGAGGCGGCCATTGTTGATGGAGCATCGCCCTGGGTGATCATCACCAAGGTGTTCATGCCGCTGATGTGGCCGGCCCTGGTGACCACGGGCCTTCTGGCGTTCATTGCGGCCTGGAATGAGTTCCTGTTTGCCCTGACGTTCACCTCGTCGAACGCAACGCGCACGGTGCCGGTGGCCATCGCATTGCTTTCGGGCGGTTCGCAGTTCGAAATCCCATGGGGAAACATCATGGCCGCGTCGGTGATCGTGACCGTGCCCCTTGTGGTGCTGGTGCTCATCTTCCAGCGCAAAATCATTTCCGGCCTGACCGCCGGTGGCGTCAAAGGATAGAAAATGGCTCAACTCCAGCTGAAAAACCTCAAGAAGTCCTTCGGCGCCGTCGAGGTTATCAAGGGCGTCGATCTTGAAATCCGTTCGGGCGAGTTCATGGTATTCGTCGGCCCCTCGGGCTGCGGAAAATCAACCCTGCTGCGCCTGATCGCCGGGCTCGAAGACATCACGTCGGGCACGCTCGAATTCGACGGCAAAGTGGTCAATGGCCTGCCGCCGGCCAAGCGCGGGATTGCGATGGTCTTCCAGTCCTACGCGCTCTACCCGCATATGAACGTCTACAACAACATGGCGTTCGGCATGCAACTGGCCAAGGCCAGCAAGGAGCAGATCCACGAGCGGGTGCTCAAGGCAGCCGAAATGCTGCAGCTTTCGCACCTGCTTGAGCGCCTGCCCAAGCAGCTTTCGGGCGGGCAGCGCCAGCGCGTGGCCATTGGCCGCGCCATCGTGCGCGACCCGAAAGTGTTTCTGTTCGACGAACCGCTTTCCAACCTCGATGCAGCGCTGCGCGTGGCCACCCGGCTTGAAATCGCCAAGCTGCACCACTCGATGAACAACGTCACCATGATCTATGTGACGCACGACCAGGTGGAAGCCATGACGCTGGCCGACCGCATCTGCGTTTTGCGCGATGGGCTGGTGGAGCAGGTGGGCACCCCGCTTGAACTCTATGAAAAGCCGGCATCGAAATTCGTGGCCGGGTTTATCGGCTCGCCGCAGATGAACTTCCTCGAAGGTAAGCTCGCTGAACCTTACGGCGCCCATACCGTGGGCATCCGTGCCGAGGACATCGACATCGTCACCTCGGATGGGGTCTGGTCGGGGCCGGTGATGCATTCTGAAAATCTCGGGTCGGATACCTATTCATACATCGACATTGGCGGCGCCGAGCCGCTGACGGTTCGTGAAGACGGCACCAGCGTGCACCAGGTGGGCGATGTGGTGCATCTGCGGCCCCAGGGCGGCAAGATCCACCTGTTCGACGCGGCCGGCAAACCAGCCGGACGCTAATCCATCTCCCAACTTTCCTCCCCCCTCCCGCACGGGAGGGGTTTTCTTTTGGTGCGCTTGCCTGCCAATAGAAAATTTTGTAGCATCTAAAAAATTTTAGATTGGCTATTTGAGGGGGTAAGCATGGGTGTGATTGTGCGCCGGGCAGAAGCGGGCGATGCGGCTGATATTGCCGCAATATTTGCCAGCGAAGATGTGATCAAGCAGACCGCGCAGGTGCCGCATCGCGGCAGCGAGTTCTGGCAGAAATTCTACGCCGTTCGCGACGCCAATGGCACCGAATTGGTCGGCGTGGTTGATGGCAAGGTGGTTGGGCATCTCGGAATTCTGACCAACACCGCCTTCCGGCGCCGCCATGTGGCGACCTTTGGCGTTGGCGTGAACGTGGCCTATCAGGGGCAGGGGGTGGGCAAGGCGCTGATGGCCGAGATGATCCACCTTTGCGACAACTGGCTCAATATCGTGCGGCTCGAACTGGCCGTGTTCTCCGACAATGCGCCTGCGATCGCGCTTTATGAAAAGTTCGGCTTTGAGCGTGAAGGCGTGACGCGGTTCGACCTGTTCAAGGACGGCAAATATGCCCACAGCCTGCACATGGCGCGGTTCAACCCCAACTACAAGGCGATGCTTGGCGGTTAGGCCGGAACGAGCGTGATGTCGCTGCCCACGGTCGGTGACATGAAGCGTTTGAGCTGGTTGACGATCTGGCCGGCATGCTGGGCCGCAATCGCGTCGGCACCATCAAGGTCCCGGGTTTCGATGGCGGCAATGATGGCCTCGTGCTCCTGGTTGTACTGCTCGGGCAGGTGGTCTTCGAAGGTGCGATAATAGAGGCGCAGCAGCCGCGTGCCTTCGTTGAGCAACCGGGCAAACAGTTCGAGATAGTATTTGTTATAGCCCGCCTCACCGATGGCGAGGTGAAAGAGCAGGTTGGTCTCGATCATGGCGACGGCATCGGCACGCGCCATGGCGGCGGCGAACTGGGCCTGTGCCGCGCGCAATTTGACCATGTCGGAAGGCTTGCGCCGTTCGGCAGCCAGCCGTGTGGTGACCCGGTACATCAGTGTCAGGGCGTCGAGATAGGCCGGCAGGCCGGCAAAATCGATGGTCGAGACAATGGTGTTGCGGTTGGGGAGGGTTGTGGCCAGACCCTCGGCCACCAGTTTAACCAACGCTTCGCGGACCGGGGTGCGCGACAAGCCGAACCGCAGCGACAGGCCGGTTTCATCCAGCTGCTCGCCCGGTGCAATGGTCATATCCAGGATATCGCGCTTGAGCGCCTGATAGACATTGGACACCCCAAAGCCGCGCTGGTGCGAAGGTCTTTCGCTCTCAACATTGCGTGTGCGCCGCTTGTCCACTGCCCTGCCTGCCATTTGTCCACCTGAGGGGTCGGAATTGGCACCATATATCTGCGCAATGCACTCTGTCGACAATCGGGATTGGCAGAAGATTTTGCCGCAACGCGGCCCTCTCCAGAAATTTTCGAGCGGGGGGCTTGTCAGTTGCCGCACACATTGGATACAAGCTGTACACAATGTTGAACGCTTCACGAGGATAGTGCCATGAGCGACCCCAGGAAGACCTGGAAAGGCGTGTTTCCCGCAGTGACTACCCAGTTGCGCGCGGACTTCTCGGTTGATTTTGAGGCGACCGGCAAGGTGATCGAAGCGCTGGTGCGCGATGGCGTATCAGGGCTGATCATCGCGGGTACCGTGGGCGAGAACTGTTCGCTGACGCGGCAGGAAAAGGTTGGTCTGCTCGAAGTGGCCAAGGATGCCGCCAAGGGTCGGGTGCCGGTGATTTCGGGCGTGGCCGAATATACCTCGGCGTTCGGGGTGGAGTATGCCAAGGAAGCCGCGCGTGTCGGCATTGACGGGCTGATGGTGATGCCGGCCATGGTCTATCCCGCCAAGCCGCGCGAAACCCGCGATCACCTGGTCACGATCGCCAAGGCGACTGACCTGCCGATCATGATCTACAACAACCCACCGTCCTATCGCACCGATGTGACCCCGGCCATCATGGCCTCGGTGGCCGATGTCGATACCATTGTGGCGTTCAAGGATTCATCGGGCAATACGGCGCGTATCATCGATGTGCGCAACATGACCGGGGATCGCTTCATCCCGTTCTGCGGGCTCGATGACGTCGTGTTTGAATCCATTGCACTGGGCTGCGTGGGCTGGGTGTCGGGCATGTCGAACGTGTTCCCACGGGAAGGCGAAACCCTGTTCCGGCTGCTGGCTGCCGGTCGGTTTGCCGAAGCCATGCCGCTTTATCAGTGGTTCATGCCGATCCTGCATCTGGATGCGCGGCCGGACCTGGTACAGGCGATCAAGTATTGCGAGAGCTATCTCGGGCGCGGCACGGACCGCACCCGGCCGCCGCGCCTGCCGCTCGATGCGGGTGAAATCGCCGAGCTCGATGCAATCATGAAGACGGCGATGGCCAATCTGCCCAAGCTGCCCGAAGTGGGCCTGCCCAAGGCCGCCTGACCCGAAAAGGGGTGCGCTGGCAAAACTCGACTGCCCAAGGAACATGATGCGCATAGCGATTGCCGGTGCGGGGATTGTGGGGCTGGCGATTGCCCATGCCCTGCTCGATGAGGGCCATACGGTTGAGCTGATCGACCGCGAGGGCATTGCGGCGGGGGCATCGCGTGGCAATGCGGGATGGATTGCCCATACCGACATCATGCCGCTGGCCTCGCCAAAGGCCTGGCGCTATATGCCGCGCTGGCTCACCGACCCGATGGGGCCGCTTGCCATCCGCCCCAGCTATTTGCCGCAACTGCTGCCGTGGTTTCTGCGCTTTGTGGCCGCCAGCCAGTCCGAACAGGTGGAGCGCGGCACGGTTGCTCTGGCGCAGCTGAATTTGCAGGCGCTGCCCAGCTGGGAACAGCGGCTGGCAGCGCTCGGGTTTTCGAACCGGTTTCTGCGGCCGCGGGGCATACTGACCGTTTGGTCCGACCCGAAAATGCATGAGGCGGTGGCCGCGGTGGCAAAGCGTCAGGCCGGATTTGGCATTGCCGCCGACCTGCTCGATGCAGCGGCGGTGCGGCGGCTGGAGCCGGCCTTTGGGCCAGCGGTTGCGGGCGGGGCGCTGCATCCGGCCGGGCTGCATGTGGCCGACCCGAAGGACCTGACGGTGGAACTGGGTGAGAAGGCGCTGGCGCGCGGTGCAACGCTGGTCAAGGCGGCGGTGACTGGCATGCGTCCGGTTGGTGACGGGGTTGAAATCCGTTTCTCAGGGCTGGCGGAGCGCCGCTATGACCGGGCGGTGCTGGCGCTGGGGGCGTGGTCCAAGCAGCTTGCCAAGGGGCTGGGTGACGCCATTCCGCTCGACACCGAGCGCGGCTATAACATAACCCTGCCGCCGGGCACGATGGGCGTGTCACGCCCGGTGATGTTCGAGGGCCACGGCTTTGTGACCACACCGCTCGATAGCGGTGACCGGATCGGGGGCAGCGTTGAGTTTGCCGGGCTGACAGCACGCCCGAACTACAAACGGGTGGACGCCATGCTGGCGCGCCTGCGCAGTTTCCTGCCCGACATGGGGCCAACCGAGGGACCGCGCTGGATGGGGTTCCGCCCTTCGCTGCCGGATTCGCTGCCGGTGATCGGGGCATCGCGGGCGACCGATCGGGTGCTCTATGCCTTCGGGCACGGGCACTACGGCTTGACTCAGGCGGCGGCGACCGCCGACATCATTGCTGCCCTGGTGGCGGGGCGGCGGACGTCTATCGACATTCAACCCTATTCGGCACAACGGTTCTGAGCATGGCGCGCACTTCGTTTTTCTGTATCGACGGACATACCTGCGGTAATCCGGTGCGTGTGGTCACCGGGGGCTCGATCCCGGTGCTGAAGGGCGAAACCATGTTCGACCGGCGCCAGCATTTTCTGGCCGAGTTCGACTGGATCCGCAAATCGCTGTGCTTTGAACCGCGCGGCCATGACATGATGAGCGGGTCGATCCTTTACCCGCCGACGCGGCCGGATTGCGACGTGGCGATCCTGTTCATCGAAACCTCCGGCTGCCTGCCAATGTGCGGGCACGGCACCATTGGCACGGTGACGTTCATCATCGAACATGGGCTGGTGACGCCCAGGGTGCCGGGGCTGTTGATGCTCGATACCCCGGCCGGGGTGGTCGAGGCGCGCTATGTGCAGAACGGGCCTTATGTGGAGAGCGTGACCCTCAAGAATGTTCCTTCATTCCTGCTCGGGCAGGGATATGAAGTGGATGTGGAGGGCATCGGTACGCTCAGCGTTGATGTAGCTTATGGCGGGAATTTTTATGCCATTGTCGAGCCGCAGGCCAATTATGCCGACCTTTCGGACCTCGAACCGTCCGACATTGTGCGCCTGTCTCCCAAGTTGCGCAGCGCCTTCAATGCCCGCCACCAGATCGTGCATCCGGAAAATCCGGCGCTCAACAGGCTGACCCATGTGCTCTGGACCGGGGTGCCCAAGAATGCCGGGTCGAGCGCCCGCAATGCGGTGTTCTATGGCGACAAGGCTATCGACCGCTCGCCATGCGGCACCGGCACTTCGGCGCGCATGGCGCAGTTGCATGCCACGGGACGCCTGAAGGAAGGCGAGGTCTTCGTGCATGAAAGTATCATCGGTTCGACCTTCAACGGTCGGGTGGCGGGAACGACCACCGTGGGCGGCAGGCCGGCGATTATTCCCTCGATCGAGGGCTGGGCGCGGGTGACCGGGCTCAATACCATCTTCGTCGACGAGCGCGATCCCTTCTGGGCCGGATTCCAGGTGGTGGACGGGGGCGCCTGATCCCCGCATAGTCGGGCTTTCCAGCCGGGGGCGGGCATGCTGCTTGAACTGATTTCGCTGGTGGCCATTGCCGCCCAGTCGATGACCGCGGCCCTGTTGGCCGGTCGACGCAAGATGGACTGGTTTGGCGTCTGCATCCTCGGATGCGTGACCGCGCTTGGTGGCGGCACGCTGCGGGACATCATGCTCGGCCACTATCCGCTGGCCTGGGTGGCCAATCCGTACTATCTCCTTGTCAGCATCGGAGCCGCAGCACTGACGATTGCCCTGGCGCGCGTGATCGACCGGCTGCGCATGATCTTTCTGCTGCTCGATGCCATCGGGCTGGTGGTGTTCACGGTGATCGGCTGCAACGTGGCGCTGGCCATGGGGCATGCGCCGCTGATCGTGATTGTTTTCGGCATGATTACCGGATGCGTGGGCGGCGTGCTGCGCGATGTCTTGTGCAATGATGTGCCGTTGCTGTTCCGGGGTGAACTCTATGCCACGGTTTCGATCGTGACGGGCGGGGCCTATCTTTTGGGATTGCAGACTGGGTTCGATCCGGCGTGGATGGGGATCGGGGCGATGGTGATCGGGTTTGCGCTGCGCGTGGTGGCAATCGTGAACAAGCTCGAAATGCCGCGCTTTGTCTACGACAAGGACCTTGGCTGAGACCAAAGGGTTACCGGGCCAATTGGTATTGCGCGGTGCAGGTTTACCAAGCCTAAAAGGGTTTGCGCCTAGGTTGAGGGGTGTGTGCAGGCTCGAAGGCGCTGTGTATGAACCTCGTGGCAAGGCTGCAATCGCTGACCGACTGGCTGACCCCTGATCATCTCAAGGGCGATCTGCACACCCGCAAGCGCGTGCAGATGTTTGTGATCAGCCATCTGTTCGGGCCGTTTATTGCCGCGCCGATCCCGATCTTTCTCAGTTTTGCCGACCCCAATCCGGTGCCGCATGTGCCGATCCTGGCGGCGTCGATCTTCGGGTTCTGGCTGTTCCTGCCGCTGCTCAAGATGTTTCCGCGCGCCTATGTGCCGATGGCGCTGGTTTCGGTGCTGAACCTGACCTTTGCAGTGCTCTGGGGCTCGTTCAACTACGGGGGCACCAGCTCGCCGTTCCTGATGTGGTTCGTGCTGACGCCGCTTCTGGCCTTCATGTATTTCGGCTCGAACTGGAGCACCCGCCTGTTCGTTGGCGCGCAGATCGTGCTCGGCATCGGGGCGTTTTACGGCTTTTACCTGCTTTCGAGCTTTCCGGTGCACATCCCGGTCGAGGACATGGTGGTGGCCGGGGTGCTTTCCGCGCTCGGCACCACGACCTATGTGTTCGTGATGGCAGTCTATTATGCCAATGTGGTGGACAACCAATCTGAACTGGTCAAGGAAATCACCCGGCACCAGGACACGCTGAAAATGCTCACCGATGCCAAGGACGAGGCCGAGCGCGCCAATGGCGCCAAGTCAGATTTCCTGGCCAAGATGAGCCACGAACTGCGGACCCCGCTCAATGCCGTGCTGGGCTATTCCGAAATCCTGCTCGAAGACGCCGAGCTTGATGGACGCGGCGAACAGATTGCCGACCTGCAAAAGATTTCGGCGGCGGGCAAGCACCTGTTGGCCATGGTCAACGACATCCTCGATATTTCCAAGATCGAGGCGGGCAAGATGACGCTCAACATCGAACCGGTCGATCTCGATGCGCTGATCGCTGAAGTTGATGCGACGGCCCGGCCGCTGGCAGCCAAGAACGCCAACAGCTTCATCATCGACAGTCCCGAAACGCTGGGGCTGATCGAGGCGGATGCGACCAAGTTGCGGCAGGCGGTGTTCAACCTGATTTCGAACGCGGCCAAGTTTACGCACAATGGCCGCATCACCATGTCGACGCGCAAGCTGCGCATTGCCAACCAGAACTGGGTGGAAATCGCCATCAGCGATACCGGGATCGGTATTTCCAAAGAGCAGCAGCAGGCGCTGTTCTCCAATTTCACCCAGGCCAACTCGAAAATCGCGGCCACCTACGGCGGCACTGGCCTGGGATTGGCGCTGAGCCAGAACATCTGCAAGCTGATGGGCGGCAGCATCTCGCTTGAAAGCGAACTTGGCCACGGATCGCGTTTTGCCATTCGCCTGCCCATGCCGGAAGACGCGGTGATGGAAGCCCCGGCGCCCGCCGCGCAGCCGACGCTGCAGCTGACCCCGGCGAGGCGCACCGTGGTGGCCCATCCGGTGGTGCATGCCAGGGGCGAAGCGCCGCGCAGGCGCTTCCTGATCGTGGATGATGACCGGGCGTTTCTTGAACTGGCCGAGCGGCTGTTCCGCAAGGAAGGCTATGATCCGATCGTGACCGATGCGCCGCAATCAGCGCTGCAACTGGCCCGCACCATGCAGCCGGCGGCGATCTTTCTCGACATCATGATGCCCGGCTTTGATGGCTGGGACGTGCTGGCGGCGCTGAAGATGGACCCGGCAACCTCGCACATTCCGGTGCTGATGATTTCCATTCTCGATGAGCGGGCCCGGGCCATTCAGGCCGGCGCCGACGGCGTGGTGCCCAAGCCGCTCGATTCTTCGAAAGTGCGGGCGGCGGTGGCCGCGCTGCAATCGGCCAAGGTGGCGCGCCCCGAGCGGCGGGTCGCTAACGGCTAGAGCGTTCCGGAGGCAGAAGTGACGCTGGTTCTGATCATTGAAGACAATCCGATCAATCGCGATGTGCTGGGCCGCAGGCTCGAACGGCGCGGGTATGCGATTCGCTTTGCCGAAGATGGCCCGAGCGGGGTGATCGCCGCCGGTGTGCTGATGCCGGACGTGATCCTGATGGATATGGGGCTCGGTGAAATGGATGGCGGGGAAGCCACCCGCCAGATCAAGGTCGACCCCAGGACCGCGCATATCCCGGTGATTGCCCTGACGGCGAGCGCGTTCGAGACCGACCGGCAGAAGGCGCTTGCTGCCGGTTGCATCGACTTTGACACCAAGCCAGTCGATCTGGCGCGGCTGCTCGGCAAGATGGAAGCAGCATTGGCGAGCAGCGCACCCAGAGCGGTAGTCTAGACCGGGCTGGGTACGCCCGGCGCGCGAACGAGCCCTTCGTGGGACTGCCGGTATTCAAGGTCGGCCGCCTTCATGGCATCGGCAAGCACCCGCACGACCTCATCGATGTCGGTGCGGGTGTGGGATGCCATGACCTGGAAGCGAAAGCGCGCTCCGCCCTGGGGCACGGCTGGATATTCGACCAGGTTGGCAATCCCGCCGCGGGCCGCAAGCTGGCGCGAGGCGATGCGCCCCACGCTTTCGAGCCCGATGCGGACTGGGACGATGGGTGAGGGATCGCCCAGCACTTCGAGCCCGGCGCGGGCCATCTCGGAGCGCAGGTAGAGCACATTGCCCATCAGCTTGCGGCGCAGCAGTCGGCCCTCCTCGGAGCGAATAATGTCGATGGCGGCCAGGACCGTTGCGGCCTGAACCGGGGAGAGGGCGTTGGAGAAGGTGTGACTGGCGCTGTAATACTTGAGGTATTCGGCGGTGGCGCGATCCTTGACGGCGATAAAGCCGCCGTTGGAGGCAAAGGTTTTTGAGAACGAGCCGATGATGACATCGGCGGCTTCGAGCTGGCCCTGCAGGCCCATGAAGCCGAGGCCATCGTCGCCCATGCTGCCCAGATCGTGCGCGCAATCCACCAGAAGCGTGGCCCCATAGGCATCGCAGAGGCGGCGCATGGCCCCGATGTCGGGTGTATCGGAGTGCATGGAAAACAGGCTCTCGGTGACCACCAGGATGCCGTTCTCGGTGTCGGTGGCGCGAATGCGCTCGAGCTTGCGGGTGATGGCGTCGAGATTGAGGTGGCCGTGGTGATGGATGTTCTGCGTGGCCGCTTTGGCGCCTTCCTGCAGGCAGGAGTGGGCGAGAATATCGAGCACCACATGGTCGTTTGAGCGCACCAGCCCTTGCACCGAACCAAAGCCGGCAGCCCAGCCGGTGGGGTAGAGGACGATCTGGCGGCCTTCGAGGAAATCGGACAGCGCCTGCTCCAGCAGCAGCGAATTGGAGGTGTTGCCAAGCAGGGCAGCCGAACCGGCGCTGTGGACGCCGTAGGATTCGATGGCATCGACCGCCGCCCATTTGACCGTGGGATGCGAGGAGAGGCTGAGATAGTCCTGGCTGGCGAAATTGATGCCGTTAAAGCTGATGCCGGAATCGGTGCGCGCTTCGGTGTGGGACTGCGGGGCGCTGGTGGTGGAGCGGGCATAGGGCCAGACCCCATGTTGGCGCCGCAGGTCCTGCCATTTGAAAAAGCCGCCCACGCGCGCGATCAGGTCGGTGCCCTCGGGGGCGCGGAAGTCGCGCAGGCTGCCCTTAAGTGCGGCTTCAGGCACTGGATCGTCTTTGTCGGGCAATGCCATTTTGGTCTCCGATTCGGGCCCTGTCGGCATCCGGACCATTACGGACCGGCGCGTTTGAGCATGGTGTACAAATTATTAATCAACAATGACGGGATGGTGCAGGCGGCCCGGAAATGAGTCAATCACCCCTGCAAGGCCCAGCTTGGGATCGGTTTGCATCGGCGTGCGTACGAACACTTAAAATTAAGTGCTGCGCGTCATGATCGCCGCATGATCGAAAGTGTCTTGGCCGCTTTTTTCCGGCTCGCCAAATTCCTGGACACGTCCGTGGATCGCGTTATCGGCGCGGACCAGCTCAAGCCATATGTCCGCCGCATGCTGTTGCGCGAACAGACCCGGTCTGCTTCAGCGGCATCGGGCGCGCTGCTTTGTGCGGCGGTTCTGGTGCTGGTCACGCTGCTGAGCCTGGAGTTTGGACGGCCCGCCTTCACGCCTTTGCTGATCTGGGCCTTGCCGACAGTGGGGATCTATGTGGCCGGAGTGATCTACAACGTGCGGATGTCGCGCCGGGTGGCCGCGCTGCAATGGGCGGGGCCAACTGCCGCTGCCTCGATCTTTGGCAATATGGCGCTGGGCGTGCTCTGGGGCATTATGCCCAACCTCGTGCCGCTGGATGACCCGACGATCCGCAATGCGGTAACGATTGCCTCGTGCAGCATGCTGGGGGCCTCGATCTTTTCACTGGTCAGCTTTCCTCAGGCCGCGATTGCCTTTGTGGTGCCGATGGCCATCGGCTGCATCGTTGCGGTTGCCGGGCTGGAAAGCAGTGCCGACCTGACGGCGCAGAGTCTTCTGATCCTCGGGATGGTGGGTGTTTTGGGCATGCTGAGCGTGCGGCAGGCCCGCAATTTTGTGCGCCAGCACAACTCTGAATCCATGGTGCATGAAAAGCGCGAGATCATTGGCCTGCTGCTCAAGGAATTCGAGGACAGCGCGCAGGACTGGATCTGGGGCATGGATGCCAGCGGCCGGATCGACCAGGCCTCGCGCGGCTTTACCCAGGCCACCGGGGTGCCGCAGGAAGACCTGATCGGTGCAGATTTCCTGCATTTCCTGCAATGCATCACCCCGCCGGGCGACCCGCTGATGGCCCAGCTCGAACAGGCCATCGAGCGGCGCGAGACCTTCAACGACAGCGAAATCTGCGTGCGCTCGGGCGGAGTGGAGTGCTGGTGGCGGCTGACGGGCAAGCCGTCGTACAACGAAATCGGCGAGTATTCGGGCTATATCGGTACGGCATCGGACGTGTCTGAACAGAAGCGGGCCGAAAAGCGCATTACCAAGCTGGCCCATTCGGACCCGCTGACGGGGCTGCTCAACCGCAGCCGGTTCACCGAACAGCTCAACCAGTGCGTGTTGCGGCTTGAGCGCTATGGCTCGCCGTTTTCGGTGCTCTATCTTGATCTCGACAACTTCAAGCTGATCAATGATCGTTCCGGGCATATGGCGGGCGACAAGGTGCTGGTGCAGGTGGCCAAGCGCATCCAGGGCGTGGTGCGCGAGACCGATTTCGTCGCCCGGCTCGGCGGCGATGAATTTGCCATCCTTCTGACCAATGACTGCTCACCCGACCACTGCGCGATGCTGGCGGGGCGCATGATCGAGGCAGTGCGCCAGCCCTATGAGATCGAGGGGGAAACGCTTTCGATCGGGGTGAGCATCGGGATTGCGCAGGCCCCCGCCAATGGCACCAAGGCCGACCAGATTTTGCGCAATGCCGACATGGCACTCTATCGGGCCAAGAACGATGGCCGCTCGATCTTCCGCTTCTTTGAGAGCGCCATGGATACTGAGGTGCGCGAGCGCCGGGTGCTGGAAGGCGAGTTGCGTGACGCGATCTCGAATGGCCAGCTGGCGCTGCACTACCAACCGGTGGTCAATGCCGATGACAAGCAGCTGATGGGCTTTGAGGCGCTGATCCGCTGGGACCATCCTGAACGCGGGCAGATTTCGCCAGCCGATTTCATGCCGATTGCCGAGCAATCGAGCCTGATTGTCGATATCGGCGACTGGACGCTGGAGCGGGCGTGCCTTGATGCGGCCGACTGGCCGGAGAACCTGACGGTGGCGGTGAACCTGTCGGCCAAGCATTTCCGCCTGTCCGATACCGCATCGGTGGTGGAGCGGGCGCTTAAGCTGTCCGGTCTGTCGCCGCACCGGCTCGAGCTTGAAGTGACCGAAGGACTGCTGCTGGAAAACTCCGAACAGGTGTTTGCCAAGCTCGGCGAGGTCAAGGCGCTGGGCGTGACGGTGGTGCTCGACGATTTCGGCACCGGGTTCTCATCGATCAACCACCTGCTGCGCTTCCCCTTCGATAAGATCAAGATCGACAAGTCGTTCGTCGAGGCTTCGGGCAGCGATCCGGTGGCGCGCGATACGCTGCGCGCCATTGCAGCGCTGGGCAAGACGCTGAAGCTCAAGATTACTGCCGAAGGCGTCGAGACGCGCGAACAGGCCGAGTTCCTGAGCGAGATTGCCTGTCACCAGTTGCAGGGCTTCTATTTTGCCCGCCCGCTCGATGCGGTGGACATGCCACACTACCTGCTCAACCAGGTGCAGCACCGGGTTGATGAGGTGAAGGCAGAAGCGCAGAAGGCCATTATCGGTCGGCTGGCGAGCTAGTCTTCCAGCAAGTACCCGCCCTTGCGTCCGGCCAAAGGCTCGGTGCCAACGATCTTGGCGATATTGGCGCCGGTTGTGCGGTACTTGGCGCTGACCCGGGACAGGATGAACCCATCGGTGCCGGCCACGATCGGGGTGCGGGCCGTAAAGGCATCGGGGCCATCGAGCGCAATCAGTTCGGCCACGGTCTGGCCCTTGCGCACCCGATCGCCGAGTTCGACTTTATAAGCCAGCATGCCGGGTGCCGGAACGCGCAGCACCTCGGTGGCATCGAGCGGGGTCGCGCCGGGCATGGGCGCGGGCTTCGGGCCCGGATCGGCCTTGATCAGGCCACGGCCGCAAAGAAAGCCGAACAGGCGCCGGGCATCGTCCTGCCCCATGGCATCAAAGACATCGGCCAGGCCACGGTATTCGAGCGTTGCGGTTTCGACTGGCATGGGCAGGGACGCGGCAGGATTGGCTTGCGCCAACTGGCGGTAAAAGACCGGCAATACCTCATCGAAGGATGCACCACCGCTGTCGGCGGCAGTGAGGGTGGCGGCGGAACCCATCCAGTCGGCCAGATCCTGCAGGCCCGGCATCATTTCGGGCGAGGTGAAGATGTGGATCAGGGAATCGTCGTCGCAATGGAGGTCGAGGACGATATCGGCATCGTGGGCCAGTTCCATGACCTTGAGGCGCAGGCGCTCGGCGGCGGTGCGCGGGACCTGGTTGGCGATCCAGCCGGCCATGGCGGCGCGGGCACGGCGCAGGTTGGCCGTTGCGTCGGCGGTGAGCGTGGCGGCCAACTCCTGACCAACTGCCCGGAACAGGTCTGGCCACTTACGGTTGTAATTGACGCCCGAATTGGGGTCGTAGCGCCCGGCGTGATGGCGGAATGACATGTTGGCCATGCCCAGGGGATTGGCCATGGGCACGATGACGAAGCGGGCCGCGAGCTGGCCATTGGCATCGGCGGCCTCGATTAGGGGCAGCAGGTGGTGCAGGACCATGGTGCCGGGCTGCTCATCGGCATGCAGGGCCGCCTGCAGATAGACCTTGCGCGGCGCATCGGCCGGGCCGGCGGTGAAATAGGTGAACTCGAAGCTGACACCCGGCACGTCGCCGGGCAGGTGGGTTTGCACGCGGGCAAAGGTCATGGCGGGGCTTTCTCAGCTCATCCAGCGCGGGGCGAAGCGCAGGCGCGGGGCTTGGGGCATATGCCGCATCAGACGGCGGTAAATCAGGCCGAAAATGGTGAAGATGACCAGCGAAACGGCGAGGAAATAAAGGGCGGCGACGGAAAAATGCAGCACGGCCTGATAGTCGCGTTCGAACAGTTCGCCCGCCATGTTCATGATGTCTTTCTGGTCCCCGATGACGGGGAGGGTGAAATAGATCAGGGCGGTGGTGTGGAACAGGTAGACCACCTCGTTGGTATAGGCCGGCCAGGCCAGCCGCAGCATGTTGGGCCAGATGACGGCGCGGAACTGCTGGGTGGCACTCATGCCGAAGGCGCGGGCCGCTTCCAGCTCGCCGCGCGGAATGGTGCGCAGGGCGCCGTTGAGGATGGCGGCGGTGTAAGCGGCTGTGTTCAGGGTCAGGATGAAGGGGCCGAGGAACAAGGGGTGCAGGATCAGCCAATCAATCCCGGCCGGCTTAAACAGGGGCAGGTTCAGGGCCAGCGCAAACGAATAGAACATGAAGAGCTGGATGAAGAAGGGCGAGCCACGGAAGGCATAGATGTAGCCGCCGCAGAACCTGGCGATCCACTTGTTCCTCGACTCCTTGCCAAGCGCCAGAAGAATGGCAAAGGCGAAGCCGACCGGGATCGAGGCGAACGCAAAATAGAGGTTGAACAGCACCGGACGGGCCATGAGCACGATATCGGTGACGATGAGATCGAGCCAGCTCATGGTGTGGTATTCCCGATGGCCATGCCGCGGGCCGCGCGCCGGGTGAGGGCGGCAAAGACCTTTTCGGACAGGAATGTGAGCAGGATGAAGAACAGGAAGACCACCAGATAGTAGCGCCAGCGCCAATCGGGATGGATCATGCCGGCCGAGCGGGTGAAATTGGGTGAGCCGAGCCGATTGGCCCATTGCACGATATCGGCGATCTGCAGCAGCGAGAGCAGTGAGGTCGCCTTGATCAGCAGCATCCAGATGTTGGAGAGGCCGGGCAGGGCATAGATCCACATCTGGCGAACCTGGAAATTCCAGGTGACCTGGGCGCGCGAATAGCCAAAGGCACGGGCGGCCTCGAGCTGGCCAGGCGGGACAGCGCGCATGGCGCCGTGAATGACATTGGCGGTCGAGGCGCCATAGACAATGCCGAGCGAAATGCAGGCAAGGATGAAATATTCGGGGGTGCCCAGGAACCAGTTCGCCGCGTCGCACGGCGGCCATTGCCCGGCATTGGCGGCAAGACTTTCAGGCGTGCAGACCGACTGGGAGCGGATGAGCTCGACCAGTTGCTCGAACGCGAGCGGGAAGAACAGGAAGAACAGCACGTCGGGAATGCCGCGCACCATGTTGGTGTAGATCAGGCCAAACCAGCGCAAAGGCGGAATGCGCGAATTGCGCAGGGCCGCGCCGCCCAGCCCAAAGATCAGGGCCAGCAGGCCGCCGAACACAGCAGCGCCCAGCGTGAACTGCACGCTTGAATACCAGGCCAGGTGCTTGCCGTTGACGAGAAAGGCAAGCCAGAAGGCAATGTCGGAGCCGACAAGGTTGGTGAGCCAGAGCGGCAGGGGTTCTGACATGGGGTTCCACGCAAATGGATCGGGACGGGCAGAGCCCGCCCCGAAACTGGATCAGGATCAGTTGGTCTTGAAGATTGGGCCGGGGGCCTTATCGGGGAACCACTTGATGATGATGGTGTCGAGCGTGCCATCCGCCTTGGCCGCGGCCAGGGCTTCGTTGAACTTGGTCTCGAGTTCATCGTCGGCCTTGCGCAGGCCGATGGCAACACCGCCGCCGATGGCGACATCAGGGCCAACCTTTTCCAGAGCGCCGCCGGAACCGGCGACGATTTCAGTGATGTATGAGCCGTCGGCAAGGATGAAATCGACATTGCCGGCATTGAGGTCAGCCAGCGCCTGGTCAGCCGTTTCGAAGGCCTTGACCGTGTTGTTGGCGCCAAAGGTCTCGGTGGCGTAAGCGGCCTGGATGGTTGCGCCCTGCACGCCGATGTTCTTGCCGGAGATGGCGTTGAAATCCAGCTCGGTGCCGGTGCGGGCCATGTAGGTCGAGGGCTCGGGGGGCATGTAGTTTTCCGAGAAATCGATGGTCTGCTTGCGCTCGTCGGTCACCGACATGCCAGCCATGATGGCATCATAGTTACCGGCCACCAGGTTGGGGATGATGCTGTCCCACTCGTTGACCACAACCTCGCATTCAAGCGCGGCGCGCTTGCACAGCTCGGCGGCCAGCTCGACTTCATAGCCGTCGGGCTTTCCGGCATCGTTGATGAAATTCCAGGGCGCATAGGCCCCTTCGGTCGCAATACGAACCGGAGCCGCCGAGGCCGCGGTTGCCATGATCGCCAATGCAGATACTGCAATAATCAGTGTTTTCATTCGTCTCTCCTGTGTCCGGATTTAACGCATCCGAACTCTTGTTGGTCGTTGCTCAAAATGACCCCGCGCAGGGATGGTTGGGGGATGCGCGGTGTCATTACCCGTGGTTGGCGGCGTTCAGGAACTGCCGCAACCGATCGGATTTCGTGGCGCCGAAGACCTCGGCGCTGGTTCCTTGTTCCTCTATCAGGCCTTGGTGCAGGAAGATGACCCGGTCTGAAACTTCGCGGGCGAAGTTCATGTCGTGGGTGACCAGGATCATGGTGCGCCCTTCGTCGGCCAGGAGCTTGATGACGCGCAGTACCTCGACTTCGAGCTCGGGGTCGAGCGCGGAGGTGGGTTCGTCAAAAAGCATGACCTTGGGATTGACGCAGAGGGCCCGGGCAATGGCCGCCCGCTGCTGCTGACCGCCGGAAAGCATGGCCGGGTATGCATCGGCCTTGGCGGCAATGCCGACCTTTTCGAGCATGGCGCGCGCCTCTGTCTCGACCTCGGCACGATCGCGCTTCTGGACGCGCAGGGGGGCGGCCATGACGTTTTCGAGCACCGACATATGGGCCCAGAGGTTGAACGACTGAAAGACCATGCCAAGCTCGGACCGGATGCGCCGGATCTGGTTCTCATCAGCGATCTGGCGGTTGGATGGTTCGCCCTTGAGCCTGATCACCTCGCCGGCGATGGCGACGGTGCCGCTGTTGGGGATTTCGAGCATGTTGATGCAACGCAGCAGCGTTGATTTGCCCGAACCCGAGGAGCCGATGATGGAGATGACCTCGCCCTCGCGAGCGGTCAGGGATATTCCCTTGAGAACCTCAAGTTCGCCGAACGATTTGTGCAGGTCGTTGATTTCGACAATCGGGGCTCCGGTAGTACCGGTTTGCGGGCTGCCCGATCCGATGCCGTCGGCAATGCTAAAAAGTCTGAAAGGCGCGATGAAGATCATCCCCACAACAAACCAGACCGGACGAAGATAGCAAGCCTTTTGAAAGGCGCCCGTCCGGTTCGAGTGTGGAAATCTGCCCGATCAGGCCTCGAACTCGCTTGCCGGTACGATCAGGCGATAGCGCACGGCGTCCTGATCTATGCCGAAACTGGCGGTGCCGCCGACCGAAAGCGGCACGATACGCTCCAGAACCATGGTGCCGAAGTGGGCCGTGGGCGATGCATCGATGAGATGCTTGCCGGTCTCAACCCAATCGAGGGTCAAGAAGGCGGGCTCCTCGCCATTGGTTTCCAATTTGACCTGCAATTCGACGATGCTGTCCTCGTGCCCGTAGAGCTGGGCATTGGCTGCCAGTTCGTGGACAGCGAGCCCAATGTGCAGGGCAGCATTGGGACGCAGGAGCGGGTTATCGCCGGAGACCTTGACCTGTTCGAGCGCCCGCTGGCCGACGCGAGACAGTTGCGCCAGGGCCAATGACTGGAAACGCGTGCCGCGCCAGTTGCTCTCGGTCACCAGGTCCTGCGTGGTCGAGAGGGCGTGGAGACGACCGCGGAACTTTTCAAGGAAGTCGGCGATGCCGGTGTTGTAGCGCGCGGTCTGCATGGCCACGCTCTGGACGATGGCGAGCAGGTTTTTGGAGCGGTGGCTGACTTCGCGCAACAGGCTTTCGGTTGCCAGTTCGCGTTCGCGCCGGTCGGTGACGTCTATCATGGTCGTGATCAGGCCCCGAATAACGCCATCGCCGTCGGTGTCGGGGGCAATGCGGAACTCAAAAACGTGACGGACCAGTTCGCGGCGCAGCTCGACCTGCACGGTGACCGCACGGCGCTCTGAAAGTGCGGTGGTGCGGGCGGCAACGATGCGCGGTGCGATGGTTGGTGGCAGGCATTCGACATCGGTGCGCCCGACCAGATCGGTGACCGGCCATGTTTCGGGCAGGTTCTCTGCCAGATCGTAGGTGAGGTCGAGACCCTGGTGGAGGACCGCCACCTGCGCAAGCCCAAGCGCCGAGGTCAGGGACCTCAGGCGCATCTGCTCGCGCTCGGTGTTTGCATTGGGTCGCATCAGGTGTCTCTTTCCAAGAAGTTTTAGGGCCGGCCCCTGAACCGGCGATGAAGTGCTGTTTCAGATTTGCGCTCAGATGCGCCGGTTCATGCCGATGATCAGAGAGATGACGAGAAAGGCCAGAAACAGGAACAGGCCAAGCTGGGCGAGGCCGGCGATGGTTGCGCCGAAACCGAGAAAGGCGGCGAGCGTGCCAGTAAGCGCCAGGACGAGGAGGGCAATGATGAAGTAGACCAAGGGCATCTCCCTTTCGTTAGCGCTGAAGCCTGTTTCGACCCGATAACGACGCCAAAGGACCTTGCGTTCCCTCCCAATGCGAAAAGCCGGAGCATTGCTCCGGCTTTGGTAAACAAGTGTTCGTGAGGTCCTTCAGGCTGCGGCGCGGGAGCCTTCGTCAAAAAACAAAGCCTGGCTGATGAGCGCTTTGACCATATCGGGATTGAACGGCTTGGTGACAAGGAAGGTCGGCTCGGGCCGCTCGCCGGTCAAAAGGCGCTCGGGGAAAGCGGTGATGAAGATGACCGGCACCGTCTGGGTGGTCAGGATGTCGTTGACCGCGTCAATGCCCGAGGAACCATCGGCGAGCTGAATGTCGGCCAGGATCATCTTGGGGCGCGAGCGCTCGAACATGGCCACGGCTTCCTTATGGGTGCGGGCCACCGAGACGACGTTGTGGCCAAGGCTTTGCACCAACTGTTCGATATCCATGGCGATGAGCGGTTCATCTTCGATGATCATGATGTCGGTGGCGACCTGACGCGAGATTTCCGCCGAAGCTTCGTTCAGAAGCTCGGAAAACTCGGCGGCACTGACATCAAGAATTTCCGCCGCCTGCTCGCGGCTGAAGCCCTCAACCGCAATCAGCAGGAAGGCCTGGCGCGGCCGCTCGGCCAGCGAGGAGAGATTGTGTGCGGCCCGCTGTTCCCAGGCAAAATTCGAGCTCGGCTCGGGCACGTGCACGGCTGACGAGGTGAAGAGCTTTGAGAAAATCTTGTAAAGTGCAACCCGGTCGCTGGATGCCTGCGGGAAGATCGACACATCGGCGATCAGCGCCTCGAGGGTGGCCGCCACATAGGCATCTCCGGAGGTTTGCGAGCCTGTGGATGCGCGCGAGAACCGGCGCAGATACGGCAAATGCGGAGCAATCCGCATGGAAAGTGACATAACTTACTCCCTGACGCATTTCAGTCAAAACCGCAGTGCGGTAACCGATGAACGGGCGGCTCTAAATTTAGTTCCATCGACCGGGAACTATTTTTGTTCGCCCGCATTGTGCCTAATCAATTAGGTTGGGCTGACGCGGTCGGCTGGGGCGAGTGATGAAAGACAAAACCAATATGCAGCAGAATTCAAGCGCGAGATTGCAGCGTGACGAGGACGGGCTGGGACCGACTTCAGACATAGGCGTTCGCTTGCGCGCGCTTTATGGCGCCGTGCAGGACGAGGGCATTCCCGACAAGTTTCTTGATCTTCTCGAAAAACTGGACGCTGCCGAACTGCAGGCAAAGCAGACCGGCAAGGGGGACTGAGGCATGGCGCAAGAAGCCCCCTCGTTCAAACGGGAAATGTTGGCGACATTGCCGAGCCTGCGCGCGTTTGCGTTTTCGCTTTCGGGTCGGCACGACAAGGCCGATGATCTGGTGCAGGACACCATCATGAAAGCCTGGGCCAAACAGAGCAGCTTTGAGATGGGCACCAACATCAAGGCCTGGCTGTTCACGATCCTGCGCAACGAATTCTACAGCCAGATGCGCAAGCGCGGGCGTGAGGTGCAGGACAGCGATGGCTTTTTTACCGAGCGGCTCTCAGTGCATGCGGCCCAGCATGGACACATGGATCTTGCCGACTTCAAAAAGGCTTTGGCCGAACTGCCTGATGATCAGCGTGAGGCGGTGGTGCTCATTGGGGCTTCGGGCTTTTCCTATGAAGAAGCCGCCGAAATCTGTTCGTGCGCGGTGGGTACGATGAAGAGCCGGGTTAGCCGGGCCCGCAGCCGGTTGCAGGACCTGCTCAAGGTTGCCGGTGACGTGGACTATGGCCCTGACGCTGTTTCAACGCAGGTGACCAATCAGCCGCATTTGACCTGAGAAACCTGTTCCGTAGGCCGGAGAGCGGCAAGGCAGGCAGCGAGCAAATCCTGCTCTGAAAAGGGTTTGACCAGCACGGGGACGCCATCGAGACCCGGAAGGCCGTGGCGCAGCCCGACATCGACTGTTGTCAACACCAGGCCGACGCCGTGGCTGCGGATGGTGTGGAACAGCGCCTGCTCGTCGGCCTTGCCAAGCGGCACCTCGCAGACTGCCAGGTCAAATTCGGTCCAGCGCGATTCGAGCCGGGCTGCCTCGCTTGGCGTGCGGGCAAAGACGATGCCGTTGGCCTCCGCGCCCTCAAGAATGCGCTGGGTATCGAGAGCAATCAGAAACTCGGTCTCGACGATGAGGATGCGTTTTCCTGAAAACATGGTCCGGTCCTTAATGAGGCTGGAAACTGGGCCCGAACCAGCAGCATGTCATTTAACTATGACATATGCGACAGAAATGAAACCGATTGACCGGTCGAGCATTAGTCAGACTTATAGTGGCAGACCGGGTCAGGAACGAGCATGAATATGCCTGCAGCGGCGCGACGTGTTTCATGCGAACAGTGCCCGCTGCGGGGCCTGCGGCACTTCCGGGCATTTACCCCGCAGGAACTCAAGTTCATCAGCGGTTTCAAGCGCGGCGAACTGGTTGCCGAGGCTGGCTCGGCGATCCTGACCGAAGGGTCGCATAGTGCGCATCTTTACACGCTCCTGTCCGGCTGGGCCTTCCGCTACAAGACGCTTGAGGATGGGCGGCGGCAGATCCTGAACTATCTGCTGCCCGGCGACCTGATTGGGCTGCAGGGCTCGGTGATCGGGGAAATGCAGCATTCGGTCGAGGCTCTGAGCACCATGGTGCTCTGCGTGTTTCAGCGCGATCAGTTGCCTGAATTGTTCAAGAACCATCCCGGCCTTGCCTTCGATATTACCTGGCTGGCATCGCGCGAGGAGCGGATGCTGGATGAAAACCTGCTCAGTGTCGGGCGCAGGAGCGCGCTCGAAAGGGCGGCCTATCTTCTGGCCGTCATCTATCAGCGCGCGGTAGCGATCGGGCTGACCGATGGCAAGCCGCTGCTCATTCCGATTACGCAACAACATGTTGCCGATACGCTGGGGCTTTCAATCGTGCATACCAACAAGACCTTGCGCAAACTGATGGAGAGCAAGCTGATCCGCTGGCATGACCGGGCCTGCGAGGTCCTCGACCCTGCTGGATTGCAGGAGGCGGCGGGCTGGCAGGGGCTGGGTGAACGGATCAGGCCGTTGATTTGAAACAGATTGCTGGGCCGCAGTTTGGCCATGCGACCCGGATAGGGCTGTGATTTGTCACTGAAGGGTGGCGGACCTGGAATGGGCGGGCGGGAATGATGACCGAGGCGACGACAGCCATGAATATTCCGCAGGCACGGCCGCAGGTTTCGCGTCGGCGCCTCACCATAATCGTTTCCCTCTCCCTCATCCTCGCCGCCGCAGCAGCCTCGTTGTTTCTGGTGCGGGGTGTCGAAGGGCAATTGCGCGATATCGCCCAGACGTTTGAAGTACGCAGCTTGGCCCGGCAGGTGCTGCAGCGGTTGACGGATGCGGAAACAGGACAACGCGGATATTTGCTGACGGTCGATCCGCTGTACCTTGAGCCCTATGAAGAGGCGATCCGCGGGCTTGATGAGACCTATTCGGGGCTGATGGCCCAGATCGGGGACAGCCCCGGACAGATGTCGCGGATCGAAGGCATCCAGACAGCGATAACGCAAAAGCGCGATGAAATGGCCCGGACCATTGAACTGGCGTCCAATGGGCAGCTGGAGGAGGCCCTCGCTATCCTGCGATCCGATGAGGGCCGGGTGGTGATGGAAGGCCTGCGCGCCTCGATCAGTGATTTCATCACCACTGAAAACACCACGCTTGAGGCGCGGAACCGGGAGATTGAAGGGTATCGCACCGCGCTGATCACGGCGATTCTGGCGGCGTTGGGCGGCGCTGCGACGCTGGCTTATGTGCTGTTCAATCGGACGCAGAGCCAGGTGACGAAGCTGGCACGGAGCCAAAGCGCGTTGCGCGTGCACAATGAAGAGCTGGAGATGCGGGTGCGAGAGCGCACCGCCGAGCTTGAGGACGCAAGAGCGCATGCCGAACGTGAGCGCGAACGGGTTGAAGCGCTGTTGCAGGACACCAATCACCGGATCGGCAATTCGCTGGCCACCGTCTCCTCGCTGCTCGGGCTTCAAGTGAATAGGACCCGATCGGACGAGGTCAGGCAGGCGCTTGAGGCAGCGCGCGGCCGCGTGCATGCCATCGCCTCGGGCCACCGGCGGTTGCGGCTGGGTGCTGACCTTGAGACCACGAGAGCTGATGAGTTTCTCGAGGCGGTGATTGAGGACCTCAAGCTTGGGCAGGTTGGATCGGGGCGGATTGCCATCGAGGGCGAGTTCGATCCGGTGGTGATCATGGCCCGTGACGCGACCACAGTGGGCATAGTTCTCGGCGAACTGGTGACCAATGCGGTTAAGCACGCGTTTTCCGGGGACCGTACGGGAACTGTGAGGGCGCGGCTCAAGATTGAAGGGGACGACGGGGCTGTGCTCAGTGTTGAGGACGACGGGCTGGGATTGAGCAAAGAGCCGAGCGCGGAGGACGCGGGGCTCGGCACGTTAATTATCCGGCAATTGGCGACGCAGTTTGGCGGAACGCCGACCTATTCACCCCGGCTCGGTGGCGGCACGGTGGTGCGGGTGGCCATGCCCTCGCTGGCCGTGCCACCTGCTGCATCCTAGGAGACCTGTCGGTGCGTTTTATCGGTGTGCTCAACCGCGACGGTGGCACGTTCAAAACCCTCGACATGGCTGCGTTCTGCGAGCGGGCCACAACGGTATTCGCCGCCCATGGTCATACATTGGAATGCCGGGTGGTGGCCGGGCGCGAATTGCTTGCCGAACTGGAACGGGCGGCAACCGATCCAGGCTGCGAAGCCCTGCTGGCAGGGGGTGGGGACGGCACCATTTCCGCCGCCGCTGAAATCGCCTTTCGCCGCAAGATGCCACTGGCTGTGGTGCCGGGAGGCACGATGAACCTGTTCGCCCGAGCCATCGGCGTGCCACTCGATCTCGACCAGGCGCTGCAGGCGCTGGCGGCGGGGCATATCGAGGCGGTGGATATTGCGACGGCGAATGGGCAGCCGTTCGTACATCAGTTTGGCGTTGGCATTCACGCGCGCCTCGTCCGCATCCGCGATGGCATGATTTATTCAAGCCGGATCGGGAAGATGCTGGCCTCCGTGCGGGCAGTGGTTGCAGCGGTCGTTAAACCACTGCGGTTCCATGTTGATATCGAAACCCCCGGCGGATCAGAGCGCGTGCGGTGCTCCGGCTTGGCGGTCTCCAACAATCCGCTTGCCGAGGGGCATGTGCCCTATGCGGACGGGCTCGATCAGGGCGTGCTCGGGCTCTATGTGGTCAAGCCGATGTCGCCGTGGGCGCTCGGCATGCTGCTGGTTGCCGTGATCCTGGGGCGCTGGAAAGGCTTCGCCGAGATTTCGGACCGGGAGACGCGGCGGGTAAACCTGTCATTTCCGCGCAACAAGGCCTCGACGCAAGCGGTGATAGACGGCGAATTGATCAATCTTGAGGACGAGGTGGACATTCATATCCACCCCGGAGCCCTCAAGATCGTGGCGCCAAAACTGATGGAGTAGCTCGGTCAGAGCGTCGCCGCGCCGGGATCCAGGGTATTTTCTCCCAGGCGAGCAAGGGCCTGTTCGATGGTCTTGAGGTCTTCGCCATCGTCGCCATCGACCGGGGTCAGACCTTCCGTGGCGGCGCGTTCCTTGGCGCGCGCATCGAGTTCGAGCTGGCGCAGCCTTTCGATCTTGCTGGGCTTGTCCAGCGTTTCATCCTGAAGCAGGGTAACGATCTGTCGCTTGATATTGGGCATGATATCCTCTTTCAAGGAAGGGTGTTTCCGCCCCTTTTTGATGATCAGCATCGCAGAGGCGCAGGCTACAAACGGGCGGGAACCATTTTGGTTGCGCTGCGTTCTTGAAATTGCGCGCCATATTGAGTGTGCATCGTGACCGTGGTGGAGTGGCAGGATCGACTTGACGACTAAACCCAATTCGCTCCCTGACGAGGTTTGGGCGAGTGTAGTGGATCCGGCGCGCCGCGAGGTCATCGCGGCGCTTTCTGTGCTGGATTCTGCGCCCGATCCCGATTTTGACCGGCTGTCCCGCATGGCGTCGGCGCTGTTTGGCGTGCCGATTGGACTGGTGACGATTGTCGATGCCGAGCGCCAGTGGTTCAAGTCCCACCACGGCACCGAAATGCAGGAAACCAGGACGGACACGTCCTTTTGCGCTCATGCCATTGCCGAGCGTGAAAAGCCGTATCTTTTGATCGAGGATATGCTTGAGGATGCCCGATTTGCCACCAACCCTCTGGTAACCGGCGAGCCGTTCGTAAGGTTTTACGCCGGTGCGCCGATTACGGTGCGGGGTGAGCGACTGGGGACCCTTTGCGTGCTCTCAAAGGCGCCGGCCCGGAACACCGATCCGCAAAAGCTGGAACAGCTGGTCGAACTGGCGGGCATTGCCGGTTCGCTGTTCGAACTTAAGGACGAGGCACGGACCCGCGCCCGCATGGCGGCCGAGCTGATCAAGGAAGAGTGGCGCCATGCTCTAACGCTTGAGGCGGGCAAGGTCGGGAGCTGGGTGTGGGACCTGCGAACTGGCGAGATCGTGGCCAACGATATCTTTCGGCGCATGTTCGACCTGACGCCCAATGAAAAAGTGATTTTTGACAAAGTCTATGACCAGATTCTGCCTGAAGACAGGGCCGCGCTCGACGCCGCGCTGCAACTGACATTTGACCAGGGTGTCGACTATGTGGCGGAATTCCGCATCCGCAATACCAAACGGTGGCTGACCGGGCGGGGGCGCGTCTATCAGCGCGACAGTGAGGGCAAGCCGCTTTTGCTGATGGGCGTGAATCTTGATGTAACCGATGCCCGTGAATCGGCGGACCAGACGCGGCTTTTGCTGCGCGAACTGAACCATCGGGTCAAAAACACACTCGCCATGATCCAGTCACTGGCCCGGCAGACGATGCGGCAAAATCCCGATCCGAAATTGTTCATGGACGCCTTTTCGGGCCGACTGCGAACTTTGTCGGAAGCGCACGCGCTCCTTGCTGATCGCGACTGGTCGGGGATAGCGCTCACCGAAACCATACGCTCGCAGGTTGTATCGATGGTGCGGTTCGATCCGGCGCAGGTTCAGCTTGAGGGAGAAGATGCCTTCCTTCCGCCTGACCATGCGCTGGGGCTGGGGCTGATCCTGCACGAATTGACATCGAATGCGGTGCGGCACGGCGCCCTGTCGGTGCCCGAAGGACGGGTGTCGTTGCGCTGGCAGGAAGAGGCAGGGGATCCGAGGTTGTTGCGGATGGTCTGGAAAGAGAGCAACGGCCCCAAGGTCGCCCAGCCGGTGGAAACCGGATTTGGCACGCGACTGATCGAGCGCAGTCTCGACAAGGTGCTGGGCAGCAAAGTGACCCTGAATCTAGCGGAAGATGGCGTGGAAACCGAGATCCTGCTGCCATTGAGCGCAGACTCCTGAGCGGGTGACATTCAGCCGCCCGCCAGCGCTATTCGCGATCGCGATTGGACCCGATGAGCAGGAAAGCGGCCAGAGCCCCGAGTGGCAGGCCGACTTTGCGGGCGGTCGGATTGCTGAGGATTGCGGGCAGCGCGGTGAGTGCCGCCGTGGTGAGAAACGCCGTGGTATCGGCCGAGCGCTTGTGTTCGGCCTGGCGGCGCAGGCGGCGATTGTCGCGCAGGCGCGAAATGCCATAGGCAGCAAGTGCCAGCAACAGACCGCCCAGCGAGATGATCAATGGCCCAACGATGGGGCCGAACAGGCCGCTCAGCCAGGCATTGAGTGCAACGAGCGCAAAGCCGAGGCTGATCAGGGCAAAGAGCCCCACAGTCAGGTAGACCGCCGCGCTTGAACGCAGGCGTTGCTTGAGATCATCGATCTCAAGCCCCAGCAGGCCCGCCAGCGGGATCAGGAACTGCATGACGCCTACCGTGTCAGCAGGGCAATGACAAAGCCGATGCCGATGGCGCTGGCCACGGCGGTCAAAGGCTTCTCACGGATGGTGTCCTTGAGCTGTTTTTCGACAGCGCCTGCCTGATCGACCACATCATCGACAACATGTTGGCCGGCGCGCAGAGCATGCTTATATTCCTTGCGCGCGGTATCGCGCACTTCGGAGACTTTGTCGCCGCTGAGGCGCGCAAGGCTTTCGCCAATGGCCTTGATGTCGTCCTGAAGGCGGGCGATTTGCGCTTCAAGATCCTGTGGCGAGGATTTGACCGAGCGGCCGGCGCGAGCGCGGTCAGAGGCCCGTGCGGCGGTGGCGGCAACTTCGTTGGTAGCCATGATATGTTCCTTGCGGCTGGAGGAGGGCGCGCGCGAGATGCGCGCAGAAAGCCTCCATCTTTGAATGAAAAGGACGCCCCAATCCGTTTCCGGACGGGGCGCCAGGACGACGGGGTCAGATTCGACCGAGCAGGACCAGGATCAGAACGATGACCAGCACCGTGCCCAGAATGCCCGACGGGAAAGGTCCCCAGGACCGCGAATATCCCCAGCTCGGCAGGGCGCCGATCAGCAAGAGGATCAGAATGATGATCAGAATGGTACCCAAAGTCATGGGAAGGCTCCTTTGACGCTAGCCCCGAGGGGCGAAAACTTGATCAGGAAAAGGTCAGCAGCAGACTGGCAACAGCGACCAGAATTGCGGCTGCGGGCACGAGCGCCATCATCAGCAGCGAAGGCCGCGACGGCTCGTCGTAACGGTCAGGCACCCAACCCATGGCGGCGCGGCCTGCATTCTCGATGGTTGAGATTTCAGAGCGGGTCATCGGACACCTCACGGTCGGGCGCTAAGCCCGTGGGTTACGCGCAGCGGCGCTCGCCCATTAACGGCGGTGAGGCGATTTGGTTCCGGCCAGATTGTGGCGGGAATGGCTCAATCGAGGCGGACGACGTCGACCGATTGCTTGGTCTTGTGCTTACCGCTGGTGCGCAAGACCCCGACGATGGGGGAAATATCGGCATAGTCGCGGCCATGACCGATGGTGATGTGGTCGGGTCCGGCGATCATGGCATTTGTGGGGTCAAATTCGATCCAGCCCGCATGCTGCCCGCACCAGGCGCGCACCCAGGCATGCATGGCATCGGCGCCTTCGAGGCGCGGTTTGCCCTTCGGCGGTATGGTGCGCAGAAAGCCCGAGACATAACCGGCAGGTATGCCGATGCCGCGTAGCCCGGCGATCATGACCTGCGAGAAATCCTGACAGACGCCTTTCTTCAGTTCAAAGGCTTCGAGCGGGGAGGTATCGACCCGGGTCGCCTTGCGATCATAGGCGAAATCGGCGTGGATGCGCAGGCAGAGGTCCATCACGGCCGCCTGTACCGAAGTGGTGGCGGCAAGGCTTTGCCGGGCATAGGCAGTGATGAGCGGGTCAAGCGCAATGCGTGGCGATGGCCCAAGGAAATGGTGCGGGGAATCCGGACCCATGGAATGCAGGCCAGCAATCTCGCGCTGCAGGCCTTCGATGGCGGGGGATAGATCGGCGGGCTTGTCGATATCCTCGACCTGGACGCGCGCCGAGAGCTTGACGTCGAGGTGGTCGTGACTGCCGGTGAAGGCGATGGTTGTGACACTGTTGCCGAAAAAATCAGAGAAGGTGTTGCGATGCTCGGGCGGCGGGTCGAAGGACAGCGCCGAAGCCACGACACGTTGCACGCCGGGAATGGAGATCGGCGCGACCCGGATCAGATGCCGGTCGGCGCGGACCATGCCTTCGTAGGAGTAGTGGAGCAGCAGGTGCACATCATAGAGCATGTCCGCTTCCCCTCAGGCGAAATAGGCCGCAGCGAGGGGACCGGAGAGCGCACCGATATCGCTTGCGAGCGCAGAAAGGCGTTCCTCGGTCATATCCTCGGGCTCGGCGATGACAAGTTCGGTGTGCAATTGCAGCACGGCTTTCGCCGTGGGTGAAAGCTGCCCATCCTGCACGCCGCCGGGCAGGCGCTTAACCTGTTCGAGCAGTTCGGCGACCTGGAACAGCACTGAGCGTGGATTGAGCGGATCGAGCACCAGAAGATCGATGGCGCTGTGCGTGCCGGCACTGACCGAATAACGACGGCGGTGCGACATGACGCTGTCGCCGATCTCAAGCAGCATTTCGAGGGCGCCTTCGGGCGCATCCTGGCGGGTGAGCCAGGCTGTGATGCCGGCAAGCTGGATGGCGCGTTCGAGCCGACGGCCGATTTCAAGGAAGCGCCAACCTGCAAAGCGGTACATGTTTTCGTGCACAAGACCCGAAAAACCGGCGAGCTTGCGCAAGAGCACGGTCATGGCGCGCGTCGCGTCGTCGCCGGGCGTGATAGTTGCAGCGAAGCGGCGCGCGGTCTTGGAGAGATCGGCAAGCGCCAGCCAGCCATCGGGGGAGAAGCGATCGCGGATCTGTCCGGCGCTGCGGGCGGCGCTTTCGATGGCCGCCATCAGCCCGGGCGGCAACGCAATGGTGGCGTCGACGCCAATCTTTTCAAGGTATTCGCGCGTGTCTGCAAGGATGGCCAGGTCGGGGTTGGAGACCTCCGCCAGCCGGGCATTGTAGGAGCGCAGAATGCGGACGGTGGCTTCGCAGCGTTCGGCATAGCGGCCGAGCCAGATCAGGTTGTCGGCGGCCCGGCTCGGCAGGCTGCCGGGAGGATTGCGGGTGAGCTTTTCGCCGTGCCTGGGTAACAGCGAGACATGTTCGACCGGTTTGGAACTGACCACCCAGACGTCGGCTGCCTGGCCGCCGCGCTGCATGGCGATGGCGGCGGTATCGAGCGTTGACCCAACGCGGGCAAAGCCGCCTGGCATGATGGTCCAGCCTTTTTCAGTGCGGGCGGCATAGACCCGCAAACTGACCGGGCGCGGTTCGAGCCGACCATTGATATGCACGGGGGCGGTGGACAGCCTGACCGGCTCCTGGCCGACGAAATTGCTGCCATCGCCGGCAAGTTGCGCCAGCAGCGCCTGTTTGCGGGCCGGATCGAGGGTGCCACCGAGGACTGTGGAGGGATGGTCATCGATGGCAAGGCTGGTGGAAAAGGCCGGGCCGATCATCATGGCATCGAAATTGGTGCTGACATGAGCGCGCTCGGCATCCTGGCCGCACCACCAGGTGGCAATGCCGGGCAAGCGCAAAGGTTCGCCGAGGATGGCCCGCGACAGGCGCGGCATGAAGGCAGCCAGTGCTCGAGTTTCGAGAATGCCTGAGCCGAGCGCGTTGATCATCGAGATCGAGCCCTGGCGCAGCGCTTCGGTCATGCCCGGAGTGCCGATGCGGCTGTCGTAACGCAGTTCGAGCGGATCGGCGAAGGCGGCATCCATGCGGCGCCAGAGGACGCTGACGGGTTTGAGGCCGGCAACAGTGCGCACCATGACCTTGCCGTCTTCGACCACCAGATCTTCGCCCTCAAGCAGCATGAAGCCAAGATAGCGGGCAATATAGGCGTGCTCGAAATAGGTTTCGTTATGCTGGCCGGGGGTGAGGATGGCAACCCGACCCGCGCCATCGCGCGCATCCGCATTGAGCGTGTCGCGGAATGAACGGAAGAAGGCGGCCAGCCGATGGACGTTCATCCTGGCGTAGATATCGGAGAGGGCGCGGGTGGTGGCGACGCGGTTTTCGAGCGCAAAGCCTGCGCCTGAAGGAGCCTGCGTACGATCGCCCAGAACCCACCAGGCGCCATCTGGCCCGCGGCCAAGTTCGAAGGCGCAAAAGTGCAGGAAATGCCCGCTGCGCGGCTTGACCCCGACGAGCGGGCGCAGGAATTCGCTGTTGCGCGCGATCAGTTCGGGCGGCAGCAGGCCCTTGGTGACAAGGGTGTTCTCACCATAGATGTCGGCCACGACCCGTTCAAGCAGTTCAGCGCGCTGCGTTAAACCAGTGGTGATGCGCTCCCACTCGGTTTCATCGAGGATGAGGGGCACGTGAGCCAACGGCCAGGCGCGCTCCTTGCCCTCGGCACCATCATATTTGCGGTAGAAAACGCCAGCATCGCGCAGATACTGGTCGGCGCGCTCGAAGCGGGCGTTGAGTTCGTCTTGACCAAGGGAATCAAAGCCGGCGAGCAGTATGGACCAGGCCGGGCGCACGCGGCCATCCGCGTCGAGCATTTCGTCGGGAATGCCGGGAATGAGCCGGTAGCCATCGATGACACTGGTGCGACCCGGTGTATTCGTCCGGGTCTCCTGATTCCGCTTTTCCATGGGCTATGACTTGCTTGGTGGCCGCCGGAGGTCAAGCGTGGCAGGAAATTCTTTAGAAGCTACCTCATTTTCCAGTGTAAAGGCCCCCGCGGTATGGCCGGCGGGCAGAAACCGGGCGAGACGCCGCGCTTCGGCTTCATTGCCGTTGACCGGAAAGGTCTCATAGTTGCGGCCACCGGGGTGGGCCGTGTGGTACACGCAGCCGCCGATCGAACGCCCCGACCAGGTGTCGTAGATATCAAAGACCAGCGGAGAATTGACCGGCAGGCGCGGATGCATGCCCGAGGCAGGTTGCCATGCCTTGAAGCGGACCCCGGCGACGGCGGTGCCGGCCTGCTCGGTCATGGCCAGCGGCACGGGCCGGCCGTTGCAGGCGACCTTGTAGCGCGATGGATTGAGACCGGAGAGCTTGACCTGCAAGCGCTCGACCGAGGAATCGACAAAGCGCACGGTGCCGCCGATGGCGCCCATTTCGCCCATGACGTGCCAGGGCTCGAGAGCCTGGCGCAGCTCAAGCGTCATGCCCTCGTAGGTGACTTCACCGCAGAAGGGGAAGCGGAATTCGAGCTGGGCGGCGAACCACTCGGGTTCAAGATCGATGCCATGGCGCGAGAGGTCGGCCAGAACATCCAGAAAATCCTGCCAGACGTGGTGGGGCAGCATGAACCTGTCGTGGAGCGTTGTGCCCCAGCGCGTGAAGGTGCCTTCTGCCGGGTCCTTCCAGAAGCGGGCGATCAGGGCGCGGACCAACAGTTGCTGGGCAAGATTCATCCGCGCATTGGGCGGCATTTCAAAGCCACGGAACTCCACCAGCCCCAGCCGTCCGGTGGGGCCATCGGGCGAGAACAGCTTATCGATGCAGATTTCGGCGCGGTGGGTGTTGCCGGTGACATCGACCAGAATGTTGCGGAAGAGCCGGTCGACCAGCCAGGGCAGGGGCGCATCGCCTCCGCCGGGGTGGGGGACCTGGGCGAGCGCGATTTCAAGTTCGTAAAGGCTGTCGTGGCGGGCCTCGTCCATGCGCGGCGCCTGGCTGGTGGGGCCTATGAACATGCCCGAGAACAGATAGGACAGCGACGGGTGGCGCTGCCAATACAGGACCAGCGATTTCAGGAGGTCCGGGCGGCGCAGGAAGGGGCTGTCGGCGGGCGTCATGCCGCCGACAACCACATGATTGCCGCCGCCGGTGCCGGTGTGGCGGCCATCGATCATGAACTTGTCGGCGCCGAGCCGGCTTTGCCGCGCTTCCTCGTAGACTGCCGTTGTCGTGCTGACACATTCATCCCAAGAGGCGGCGGGGTGAATGTTGACTTCGATGACGCCCGGATCGGGGGCGACGCGAATGACATTGAGGCGCGGATCGGCAGGCGGTGCGTAGCCTTCAATGTGGACGGGCAGGTCGACGGCACGCGCTGCGGCTTCAGCGGCGGCGATGAGTTCGAGATAGTCTTCGAGCGCTGCAACCGGCGGCAGGAAGACGCAGAGGTGCCCATCGCGGACCTCGGCGGTGATGGCGGTGCGCACGACGCCATCGATCTCGGAGATCTCCTGCTCGTTACGCACCTGATTGTCGGTGGTATCGGCGGTGAAGGTCGAGGACTGGGCGCGCGGGTCGATCTTGTGTCCGGGATTGGCGGCCTCGGGCGTGTGGGCGAGGAAGTTGTCCGGCTCGGGCAGCGGGCCGCGCGGCGCCATGGGGTCGGTTGGAACGACATGGGGATAGGCGGTGGGTTTGAGGTGCCTGAGCGCACCGAGCGGCAGGCGATAGCCGACCGGGGAGTCGCCGGCGGCAAGAAACAGTTTTCCGCGTCGGGTCTTCCAGCGTTCGGTCTGCCAATGGGCGCGATCGGGGAGGGCGTTCCAGCGTTGCACCGGAAGTACGTAGCCGGTGGGGCGGGTCAGGCCGCGTTCAAACACACGAGCCATCCGGGCCCGTGCCTCGGCGTCCTCGAGCTCTGAATTGGCAGGATCAACATTTTCGGGAAGCTTGGATTCCTTGAGGAGCCATTCGCCGGGGTCCTCGAAGGCGGCATCGACGGTTTCGCCGGTCAGCCCCAGGTTCTGCGCGATGTGTAGGAGTAGCGACTGGGCGTCTTCGGTCCTGGCAGCGGTCTGCTGCCCCTCGCGGGCGATGAGTTTATCGTCCTGCCAGACCGACTTGCCGTCGGCGCGCCAGTAGAGCGAGAAGGTCCAACGCGGCAGGGTTTCGCCCGGATACCACTTGCCCTGGCCATAGTGCAGCATGCCATTCGGTGCGATGCGGTCGCGCAGCCTGCGGATCAAGGTGTCGGCCAGCGCGCGCTTGGTGGGGCCGACGGCATCGGCGTTCCACTCACCAGCCTCGAAATCGTCGATGGACACGAAAGTGGGTTCGCCGCCCATGGTGAGGCGCACGTCCATGTCTTTGAGCATGGCGTCGACCTTGTGGCCAACGGCATCGAGGCGCTGCCAGCTTTCATCGGAAAACGGCTTGGTGATGCGCGGGTGCTCGGCAATGCGGGAGACCTGCATGTCGAAGCCGAATTCGACATTGGCGAAACTGGCAAAGCCGGAAATGGGCGCCGCGTTGCGATAGTGCGGGGTTGCCGCCAACGGGACGTGGCTTTCTCCCGTGAGCAGGCCCGAAGTGGGGTCAAAACCAATCCATCCGGCGCCGGGCAGGTAAACTTCGCACCAGGCGTGCAGGTCGGTGAAATCCTGCGTGGTGCCGGCGGGACCATCAAGGGCGACGAGATCGGGCTTGAGCTGGATCAGGTAGCCCGAGACAAAGCGGGCGGCAAAGCCGAGATGGCGGAGCACCTGCACCAGAAGCCAGCTCGAGTCCCGGCAGCTGCCCTGACGGCGGCCCAGCGTTTCCTCGGGTTCGAGGACACCGGCTTCCATGCGGATGATATAGCCGATTTCGGTCTGGATACGCGCGTTAAGGGCGACAAGGAAATTGACGGTGTTGACTGGCGTGCGATCGATGGAGGCAATAAAGGCGCTGAGCAGCGGACCCGCAGGTTCGGCCCGGCGGTAGATGGAAAGGTCGTCGCGCAGTTCTTCGGGGTATTCGAAGGGCCAGGTTTCGGCGCGCTCCTCGACGAAAAAATCGAAGGGATTGTAGACCGTCATGTCGGCGACGAGATCGACCTCTATCTTGAGCTCGGTCACCGGTTCGGGGAAGACGAAGCGCGCAAGATAATTGCCGTATGGGTCCTGCTGCACGTTCACAAAGTGATTGGACGGCGAGACCTTGAGCGAATGGCTAAGCACCCTGGTCTTGGAATGCGGGGCCGGCTGGAGGCGGATGATCTGGGGCTGCAGCACGACCGGGCGGTCGTAGTTGTAGTGCGTCAGGTGATAGACGGCGGCCTTGATCGACATACGATGCGACGCTCTTTTTATGCCAACAAAGACTTCCCGCTCGAACCTTAGCTTCTGTGGAGGGTCGGGGCTAGGGCGAAACCGGGGCTTTGTTGCGCAGGGCTGCCATGCTTAAGTCCGGCCATGGCCTTCACGATCCGACAGCTGCAGTATTTTATCGCCGTGGCCGAAGAGGGCACGGTATCGGGCGCCGCGCAGAGCCTGTCGATCTCGCAGTCGGCCGTAACCGAAGCAATCAAGGAGCTGGAAAGCGACCTTGGCGTGCAGTTGTTCGAGCGGCACCGGCGCGGGCTGCTGATCACCCACAAAGGCCACCAGTTCTTCCGTCACGCCACGCGGATCCTGGCCAGCGTATCGGATGCACGGCGCAGCCTTGGTGATGACCGGGCCGAGGACGCCGGGGTGCTGCATCTGGGCGTGACGTCACTGGTGGCCGGTTATGTGCTCTCGGACCTGCTGGCGCGCTATCGGCGGGCCAATCCGGGGGTCGAGGTTTCAGCGATCGAAGACAATGGGGACTATCTCGAACACCTGTTGATCGGAGGCGAGCTCGACGTGGCGGTGATGGTGATTTCGAACCTGCGCGACCGGGTGGCGCTGCAGGCCGAGATTTTTGAAACCTCGCCCTATCGGTTGTGGTTGCCGCTCGGGCATCGGCTGGCCGGTGCCGATATCATCGATATCTCCGACATCGTGCCGGAGCCGCTGATCATGCTGACAGTCGATGAAACCGAGGAGAATACCGGCAAGCTGCTGTCGGCGTTGGGTGCCAAGCCGCATGTGGCGTTCCGGACCCGCTCGGTCGAGGCGGTGCGCTCGCTGGTGGCGACGGGGGCTGGTATCGCGCTGTTGCCCGACCTTGTCTACCGCCCATGGTCACTGGAAGGCGACCGGATCGAAAGCCGCGATATTTCGGGTGCGCTGCCGGTGGTGCAGGTGGGCATGGTGTGGCGCAAGGGCTCGAAGCTGCCGCAGGCAGCACGGGATTTTATCGGCATTGCGCAGGCCCAGCATGGCGGCCGCCAGCGTTGATATCGGAATTTCCGATATTACCATTCTCCACAATGAAATTGCGAATGTTGTGGGCCCGGTTAAGGTCGTCAACAAGGGGAAGGCCGTGCGAGGGTGCCGGCATCTCCGAAAGGGAGACACGCAATGAAATCCATTCTGAGAACTTCCGTGGCGCTTGGACTTGCCACCGTGTTCAGCGGCCAGGTGATGGCCCAGGAAATGCTGCAGTCCCTCGGGGCGGGCGAAGGCCAGGTGAGCATCGTCGCCTGGGCCGGCTACATCGAACGCGGCGAAACCGATCCGAACTATGACTGGGTGACCAAGTTCGAAGCCGATACCGGCTGCAAGGTCTCGGTCAAGACTGCTGCCACCTCGGATGAAATGGTGGCGCTGATGAACGAAGGCGGATTCGATCTGGTGACGGCATCGGGCGATGCTTCGCTGCGCCTGATCGCGGGCAAGCGCGTGCAGCCAATCAACACCGCGCTGATCCCGTCGTGGTCGACGATCGATGAGCGCCTGCAGAATGCCGCCTGGCACACGGTTGACGGCGTGCACTATGGCACCCCCTATGTCTGGGGCGCCAATGTTCTGATGTATAATACCGAAGTGTTTGGCGACACGCCGCCGACCAGCTGGAATGTGGTGTTCGAGAAGATGGACCTGCCCGACGGCAAGTCCAACGAAGGGCGCGTGCAGGCCTATGACGGCCCGATCTATGTGGCCGACGCGGCGCTTTATCTGATGAAGCACAAGCCCGAGCTTGGCATTACCGACCCCTATGCGCTGAACGAAGATCAGTACAAGGCAGCCCTCGACCTGCTGCGCACCCAGCGCACGCTGGTGGGCCGTTACTGGCACGACGCCTTTATCCAGATGGATGACTTCAAGAATGAAGGCGTGGTGGCATCAGGCTCGTGGCCGTTCATGGTGAATGTGCTCAAGGCAGAAGGCGCGCCAGTGGCGTCGGTGTTCCCGGAGGAAGGCATTACCGGTTGGGCCGACACGACCATGCTGCATGCCGAATCCAAGAACCCCAACTGCGCCTATATGTGGATGGAGCACTCGCTTTCGGCCAAGGTGCAGGGCGACGTCTCGGCCTGGTTCGGCACCGTGCCGTCGGTTCCGGCAGCCTGTAAAGGCAACGAACTGCTGACCGACGAAGGCTGTTCGGCCAATGGCTATGACAACTTCGACAAGATCGCGTTCTGGCGTACGCCGGTAAGCCAGTGCGGCTCGGGCGAATGCGTGCCCTATTACCGCTGGGTTTCGGACTATGTGGGCGTGATCGGCGGCCGCTAAGTCCATAAGGCGGGCGCTGCGAGCGCCCGCCTTTTCGATTGATTTCCAGAGTTCCGCCCGCGCGGTTCCAGCGTTAAGGCGATGCCATGACAGCGGCCGTTTCACTCCAGAAGGTTTCCCGGCATTTTGGCGCGGTGCGCGCTATGGACGAGGTAGACCTTGAGATCGCTCCGGGCGAGTTTTTTGCCATGCTCGGCCCTTCGGGCTCCGGCAAGACCACATGCCTGCGGGTGATCGCCGGGTTTGAACAACCGACCTCCGGGCATCTCGAGATTTTCGGCGAAACCGCCGAGGGCGTGCCGCCCTATCGGCGCAATGTGAATACGGTGTTCCAGGACTATGCGCTGTTTCCGCACCTGAACGTGCTCGACAACGTTGCCTATTCGCTGATGCTGCGCAAAGTGCCAAAGGCCGAACGGCAGCGCGAGGCGGAAGCAGCGCTCGAACTGGTCAAGCTTTCTGGATATGGCCTGCGCAAGCCGGGGCAGCTTTCGGGTGGCCAAAGGCAGCGCGTGGCGCTGGCCCGGGCGCTGGTGAACAAGCCAAAGGTGCTGCTGCTTGATGAGCCGCTGGGTGCGCTGGACCTCAAGCTGCGCGAGAGCATGCAGGAGGAACTCAAGAGCCTGCAGCGCACGCTGGGCATCACGTTCATTTTTGTAACGCACGACCAGGGCGAGGCGCTTTCCATGGCTGACCGGGTCGCCGTGTTCAGCGATGGCAAGGTGATGCAGGTCGGGGCGCCCGAGGATATCTACCGCCGACCGAACACACGGTTCGTGGCTGACTTCGTCGGCTCATCGAACGTTTTGCCGCCCGACTTCGTGCAGGGCATGATCGGTGAAAAGCGCTGGGCCAGCCTGCGGCCTGAGGCGGTGCATGTGGTGCCGGCTGGACAGGGCGCCTCGTCGCTGACCGGTACGGTGACCGCGCGCAGCTATATGGGGGCGACAACGCGGCTAACCGTGGCGATCAAGGGTTCGGTGATCCATGCGGTCGTGCCCTCCGACGACAGCGTGCCGCGCGAGGGTGATGCGGTTGCCATCGGGTTTGCACGTGATGCCATCCACCTGATGGAGGCTGGCGAGTGAGCGCCGACACCCAGCAATCGGGCGCCATCCTGCCGCAACGGGGCGGGGTGATCGGTCATCTGTCGGATTTCTTCTGGCGTCGGCCGGGACTGCTGATTGCCGTGATGCTGGCCCCGCCGCTGATCTGGCTTGGCGTGGTCTATATCGGGTCGCTGCTGGCGCTGCTGGTGCAGAGTTTCTACGCCATCGATGAATTCTCCGGGCTGGTCGATCGCAGCCAGTTCACCCTCAAGACTTATGGCGAGCTGTTCCAGCCGCAGAATGTCGACATCATTGTGCGCACGGTGGTGATGGCGACGCTGGTGACGCTGGCTTCGGCGGTTATTGCCTTTCCCATTGCCTATGTTGCGGCGCGCTATGCGCGGGGGAAGTGGAAGGCGCTGTTCTATCTGGGGGTGATGCTGCCGCTGTGGTCGAGCTACTTGGTAAAGATCTATGCGTGGAAGCTGATCCTGGCCAAGGAGGGGATCTTCAATTGGCTGTTCGAGCAGGCGCACCTGACCTGGCTGCTGGAAGCCTATCTGGCCATTCCGGTGATAGGGGGCAATTCGCTGTCGATCAGCTATACCGGCACCTTCATCGTCTTTGTCTATGTGTGGATGCCCTACATGATCCTGCCGATCCAGGCGGCGATCGAGCGGGTGCCGGTCAACCTGATCGATGCTTCGTCAGACCTCGGAGCGAGCCCGGCCAAGACGTTCAGGCACGTGATCTTTCCGCTGGCGCTGCCGGGGATCATTGCCGGATCGATCTTCACTTTCTCGCTGACGCTGGGGGACTACATCATTCCCCAGATCATTGGCTCGTCGCGGTTCTTCATCGGGCAGGCGGTCTATTCGCACCAGGGCACGGCGGGCAATATTCCGTTGGCGGCGGCCTTCACCGTTGTGCCCATCGTGATCATGGGGGTCTATCTGTGGATGGCCAAGAAGCAGGGGGCGTTCGATGCGCTCTGATGCTCCACGCACGCCATGGCCACTCAAGATCGCCGCCGGGGCGGGCATGCTGTTCATGCTGGCGCCACTGGCCCTGATCTTTCTTTATGCGTTCTCAACCGAGGAGCGCACCTATCAATGGCCGCCGCCGGGGCTGACGCTGAAATGGTTCGAGGCGGCATGGAACCGGCCCGATGTGTGGCAGGCCCTGACGCTATCGGTGCAGGTGGCGGCAATCTCGACGGTGATTGCGCTGGTTCTCGGAACACTGTGCGCGGCCGCGGTTTCGGGCGGGAAGTTCTTCGGGCGCGAGAGCATTTCGCTGCTGGTGATCCTGCCGATTGCCCTGCCGGGGATCATTACCGGCATTGCCTTGCGCTCGGCGTTCTCGTTGGCTGAAATCCCGTTCTCGTTCTGGACGATCGTTCTGGGGCACGCCACGTTCTGCGTGGTGGTGGTTTATAACAACGCCGTGGCCCGGTTCCGGCGGTTGCATGGCTCCCTGATCGAAGCCTCCATGGACCTCGGGGCCAACAGCTTCCAGACGTTCCGATATGTGATCCTGCCCAATCTGGGTACGGCGCTGCTGGCGGGCGGCATGCTGGCCTTTGCGCTGTCGTTTGACGAAGTGATCGTGACGACCTTCACCTCGGGCCAGCAGCAGACACTGCCGATCTGGATGCTCGAGGAACTGGTGCGGCCGCGCCAGCGCCCGGTGACCAATGTGGTGGCCATGGTGGTGGTGATCGTCACCTTCATTCCCATCCTCCTCGCATTCTATCTCACCCGGGACGGCGACCAGGTTGCCGGTGCGGGCAAATAGGCTATGGCCTGAACAACACGAACGACTATCGGGAGTAGGCAAATGGACACTGCAATGCTGATCGGATCGCGCTTCGAGGCGGGTACCGAGACCGAGGAGCAGATACTCAACCCCAAGAACGGCGAGCTGATCCTTGGGCTGCCCGAGGCCTCGCTGGGGCAGATCGATGCGGCTGTCGATGCCGCCGAGGGCGCGTTCAAAAGCTGGTCGCGCACGACGCCGGGCCAGCGCTCGAACTACCTCTTGCAGATCGCGGCAGCGATTGAGGCGGATGCTGCGGGCTTTGCCGCGCTTGAAGCGCTCAACTGCGGCAAGCCGATCAATGCGGTGCTCAACGATGAAATCCCTGCGATTGTGGACTGCTGGCGCTTCTTTGCCGGGGCGGTGCGATCGATGCATGGCACGGTGGCCGGTGAATATTTGCCGGGCCATACCTCGATGATCCGGCGCGACCCGATCGGCATCGTTGGTTCGATTGCGCCCTGGAACTACCCATTGATGATGATGGCCTGGAAACTGGCCCCGGCGATTGCAGGCGGCAATACGGTGGTGTTCAAGCCATCGGAACAGACCCCACTGACAGCGCTGAAAATGGCCAAGGTGATGGCCGATATCCTGCCCGAAGGCGTGGTGAACGTAGTGCTGGGGCGTGGGGAAAGCGTGGGCAATGCGCTGATCAACCACCCCAAGATCAACATGATTTCGATCACGGGCGATGTGGCGACCGGCAAGAAGGTGCTGCAGGCGGCGGCCAAATCGGTCAAGCGCACGCATCTCGAACTGGGCGGCAAGGCGCCGGTGATCGTGTTCGACGATGCCGATGTCGAGGCGGTGGTGAACGGGCTGCGGGCCTTCGGCTTCTACAATGCCGGGCAGGATTGCACCGCCGCCTGTCGGATTTATGCCGGGCCCAAGATTCACGACAATCTGGTGGCTGAACTGACCGCGGCGGTTTCCACGATCCGCTTCAACCAGCAGGACGACACCCAGAACGAGATCGGGCCGCTGATTTCGAAACGCCAGCGTGACCGGGTGGCAAGCTTTGTCGAGCGGGCATCGGAAATGCCGCATATCCAGATCACCACCGGCGGCAACATGTCGGGTGAGAAGGGCTTTTTCTATGAGCCGACCGTGATTGCAGGCGCGCGGCAGGACGACGAAATCGTGCGGCGGGAAGTGTTTGGGCCGGTGGTGTCGGTGACCCGGTTCACCGATCCCGATGATGCAGTGGCGTGGGCCAATGACAGCGACTATGGGCTGGCATCATCGGTTTGGACCAGGGATATTTCCAAGGCGATGAATACCGCAGCGCGGCTGCAATATGGCTGCACCTGGATCAACACCCACTTCATGCTGGTCAACGAGATGCCGCATGGCGGGCTCAAACAATCGGGCTATGGCAAGGACATGAGCGTCTATGCGCTTGAGGACTATACCGCCGTCCGCCACGTGATGATCAACCACGGTTGAGGCCCGCGGCCCCGCCCGGGGGCGGGGCCGTTCCGCTTAGTTGCTGCGCCGCCGGGCCATATAGGGCTGGAAGAACATGTAGAGCCCGCTGGCCATCAACAGGAAAAGCGGCAGCAGGGGCAGGTAGGTCAGCACCATAATTTGTTGCCCGAACCCAAGGGCAACGAAGTTGGCCGCGACGGTGAGGGTGAAAAAGATCGAGATCCAGCGGTGGCTCTGCCTGATCCATCTACCAAGGTTCATCAATAACTCCTGTGTTTTTCAGCTCACCCCTCGCGGGCGACGACCTGTTCGAGATTGGCGAGGAACTGGGCCCAACCGGCCTTGGCGCCGCCATAGGCCTGGGCCTGATCCTTGCGGAAGCCGGACTGTTCCATGCGCAGATGCGTGCCGGTATGCTGCGGGGTGAGGGTGAAGGTGACCACACTATCGAGCCCATAGGCTGACCAGGTGTAGGACAGCGAGGTGGGAGGATCGATGGCCAGGACCTTGCAATCGACGGCGCCCCAATCGGCGGTAAATCTGAACTCATGCCCGACCACGGGCGCGAAATCGCTCTTCATCAACCAGTCGGCAAGCAGGTGCGGCTGGGTGAGGGCGCGCCAGATCTTTTCGGGCGGGTAGGGAATCTGCCGCTCGACAATGGCGGTGCGGGTTGCCGTATCGGTCATTGGTCCATCCTCTTAAGAAGGTCTTCAAGATCATCAAATCGATGCTGCCAGAACGCCGTCATCTGCCCGGCCCAGTCGGCGAGTGGGCGCAGGGCTTCGGGGCGGGCGCTGTAGTGGGTCTGGCGCCCTTCCGGGCGATCAATCACCAGCCCAGCCTGCCTGAGGACGCCAAGATGTTTCGAAACCACCGGCTGGGATACGCCGGCGCCCGCCGTCAGAGCCCCGACGGTCTTTTCGCCCTCCCGGCAGAGCTGCTCGAAAATGGCCCTCCTTGTGGGGTCGGCGAGCGACCTGAAGAGAACATCCTGCGTGGTGGTCATAAAATCATACCCAAATGGCTATGAATTTATCCATAGCCAATCAGCTATGGGTGAGTCAAGCCGATGGGATCTCAGCCGGCCAGAATGGCTTCGGCGGTCTGTTCGTCGGTGATCAGCCCATTGACGAGGCGGCGATTGAGCGCACCGCGAATGCCGGGCAGTTTGCGCTCGCCCTTGGCCAGCGCCACCACAAGGGAGGTTTCGCGTGAGGGCAGCGGCGCGCTGACCACGCGCTCGTTGGTCAACCCCTCGATCAGGCGGCCCTCGGTATCGTAGGTCCAGCCGCAGATTTCGCCGACTGCGCCGGCTTTCTGTAGCGCTTTGAGCTCAGGTTCGCTGACGAAGCCATCGAGATAGAGCGGGGCTTGCGGACCGAGATCACCAATGCCGACGAAGGTGATGTGGGCATGGCTGGCAAGAGTGATGGTATCGCGGATGGTGGCTTGCCGATGCAGGATTTCGCGCTCCGCGGCGCTCGATGCGATCACCGGCACCGGCATGGGGAAACTGCGCGCCTTGACCTTGTCGGCGATGGAAAAGATCACGTTGTAGACGGCGGCCGAGCCGTCGGGCGCGATGGAGCCGGTCAGCGACACAATCTTGTGCTGCGGGCAATCCATCGGTGTGAGCTGTTCGATGGCGGCCTTCAGCGTGCGGCCGGTGCCCAGCGCCATGACGACCGGTTCGGCGGAGCTGAGCCGACGCTCTATTTCGGCAGCGGCGGCCTGGGCAATGCCCATGGTTGTGGACGGGCTGGAGGGGTCGGACGGAACGACTTCGACCAGATCGAGCGCGTAGCGGGCCTTGAGCTGGGCGGCCAATTCCATGCAGCGCCCGATTGGGTGGTCGAGCCGGACCTTGATCAGGCCCTCGGCCACCGAGAGCGACACAAGGCGCTGGGCTGACTGGCGGGAAATACCAAGCTTGCTGGCAATCTCTTCCTGCGTATTGCCGGCGACATAATAGAGCCAGCCGGCGCGGGCGGCATCGTCGAGCCTTGTGGCGGAGCCGTCTTGCCTTGGCGCCATGCTGCTATATTCCCCCGCAGGACCGCCGCTGGTCCGAGTGTCATCAGAATGCGCCGGATAATCCTTGAATGGGGCCCGGGCTGCAAGGGAATTTGAGGGATTTCCGCCCCGTCAGGCGGACCCGGTCGCGATCTCGGTATCCGGACGACCGCCCCATTCGGTCCAGGAACCATCGTAGACGGCAACGTCTCTGGCCCCTGCAACCTGCAGCGCCAACGAGACAGCGCAGGCGGTGATGCCAGAGCCGCAACTGGTGATGATCGGCTTGGTCAGATCGAGGCCGGTCGCCTCAAACTGGGCCCGCAACTCGTCCGCAGACTTGATCAGTCCGTTGCGATGCAGCGTGCCGATGGGGGTGCTGACACTACCTGGGATATGCCCGGAGCGCAGACCGGGCCGGGGCTCGGGCTCCTCGCCGGTGAAGCGGCCAAATGAGCGGGCATCGGCGATCTGTATGGAGCGGGCGCGGGAATGGGCCGCGACGGTTTCGCGCCCGACGACCCGCTCGGGGTGGAAGGTGACATCGAAAGTCGCTGGTTTCGGTGCTGCGGGCCCGACGGCGAGCGGTCGACCTTCGGCGCGCCACTTCGGGCCGCCGCCATCGAGTACGCGCACACCATGCGCGCCCATGATGGTCAGGGTCCACCAAACGCGCGGGGCCGACATGAAACCGGTTTCATCATAGACGATGATGGTTTTGTCGGCGGACAGGCCCAGGGCTCCGGCGGCCTTGGCAAAGGCATCGGGGGTGGGCAGCATGTGGGGCAGGTCGGTGTCGTGATCGGCGATGGCATCGATATCGAAGAAAACCGCACCCGGAATGTGACCAGCGAGGAATTCGGCCCTGGGATCGCGCCCGGTCTGTGGCATGTGCCAGCTGGCATCGACCACCAGAACATCCGGATCAGAGAGGTGATCGGCCAGCCATTGGGTGGAAACGAACCATTTCGACATTGGGGCCTCGCTGAAAGACGTCGGCGGCGCACCGAGTGGAGCACCGCCGAATAGATAGCAGGGAAGACAGCCGGATCGCTAGAGCGTGAGGATGTCGGTGCCGTCGATGCCGACCTTGATGGTCTGGCCAACCGCCGGAGGCGGGGTGCGCAGGTCGTTGAACGTATCGAGGCTGATTTCGTTGTGGCCAAGGTGGATCTGCAGGCGGACCACGGAGCCGAGGAAATGCACGCCGCTGACGCGGCCCTCAAGCACATTGTCCTTGTTGGCTTGGGCACCGACCGAGATGGCTTCGGGGCGCATGGTCAGGGCGATGGGCGCGCCGTTGGCAGCACCAGCTGGCATGCTGGGCAGTTTCAAGGTTTGCCCGTCGATTGACACCAGATTGGCGGACGCATCCTGGATGGTGCCTTCAAGCGTATTGAGCGTCCCCACAAAGGTCGCCACAAAGCGGGATGCCGGGTGATTGTAGATTTCAACCGGCGAGCCGACCTGTTCGACATTGCCCGCATTCATCACCACGATGCGGTCCGAGATCGAAAGGGCTTCTTCCTGATCGTGGGTCACAAAGACGGTGGTGATGCCCAGTTCGCGCTGGATGGCGCGGATTTCCTCGCGCAGCGAGACGCGGATCTTGGCATCGAGCGCCGAGAGCGGCTCGTCGAGCAGCAGCATGCGCGGGCTAGGTGCAATGGCGCGAGCCAGGGCAACACGCTGCTGCTGGCCGCCGGAGAGCTCGAAGGGGAAACTCTTGGCCCGGCCGGGCAGGCCGATCAGCTTGAGCATTTCTTCGACCCGGGCCCGCATCGGCTCCTTGGCCATGCCAGCAATCCTGAGACCGAAGGCGATGTTATCGCCCACGTTCATATTGGGGAACAGCGCATAGGCCTGGAAGACCATGCCGATCTTGCGCTGGTTGGGATTGAGGTCGGTGATGTCCTTGCCATCGACCTTGATGCGGCCCGAAGTGGGACGTTCGAACCCCGCGATCATGCGCAGGATGGTGGTCTTGCCGCAGCCGGAGGGGCCGAGCAGGGTGACAAATTCACCCTTGCCGAAGGACAGGCTGACATCCTTGACCACAGTTGTGGCCCCGAAGGTCTTGATGAGGTTTTCGAGCTGAAGGAAATTGTCGGCCATGTCAGTCCGTGCGTACTGCGGTTTTGGGCTGGAAGCGGGCAAGCAGTTGAATCATGCCCATTGCACCCCAGGTGATGGCGAAAGAGATGATGGCAAGCGCTGATGGTTCGAAGGCGCGGTTGGCGCCGATCAGCTGCAGATAGGGACCAAAGCCGGGCCGGCTGAGCAGGCTGGCAATGGTGAACTCGCCGATCACGATGGCAAAAGTCAGGAAGGCGCCCGAAAGGACGGCCACGAAGATATTGGGGAAGATGATGGTGCCGATAATCCGCACCGTGCCAGCCCCAAGGATGGTCGCCGCCTCCGTCAGGGTCTGCACATCGATGGTGCGCAGGCCCGTATCGATGGCCCTGTACATATAGGGCAGGGCCAGCGTGACATAGGCGCAGGTCAGGAGGAAATCCGTGCCGGTGGCCGAATTGGTCAGCGGCAACCAGGACGAGGTATTGTACATCCGGATATAGCCGAAGACGAGAATGATCGGCGGGATGATCAGCGGCAGCAGGGTCAGGAATTCGAGCACCGGGCGCAGCCAGGGCATGCGCAGGCGCACGAAATAGGCGGCCGGAACCACGATCAGCACACCCACGATGATGGTGACAACGCCGATGGCAAGCGAATAGCCCAGGGTGGACTGGAATCGCGGATCGGAGAAGACAGCAGCGTAGGAATCAAGGGTCAGGGCATCGCGCCGCATGCGCAGCGAGAAGATGAAGGTGGCCAGAAGCGGCAACAGAAAATAGGCTGCCGCGATGGCCACGATGATCCACGACCAGAAGCGGGATTTCTTCATTTGAGCCACCGCTCGGCGCGGGCGCGCACCACAAGATAGATGATGTTGGCAATGCCGGTGATTACGATCATGCCCAATGCCAGTGCGGCACCGAGACCGGGATTGTGCAGCACGTCGCCACGGATCTGCGAGAAGAGCAGGATGGGCACGATATTGAGGCCTGACCCGGTAAGCGAATAGGCGGTTGCGATGGCGCCGAAGGCATTGGCGAACAGCAGGGACAGAGTGCCCAGAAGGTTCGGCCAGAGCACAGGGAGGCCAACATAGCGCCAGAACTGGAACGGCGAGGCGCCAAGGGTGGCTGCGGCCTCGGACCATTCCTTCTTGAGCCCGTCAATGGCGGGGGCAATGATCAGCACCATCAGCGGAATCTGGAAATAGAGATAGGTGATGGTGAGGCCAAAGAAGCTGATGACGTTGAAGCCACCGCGATAGATATCGAGCCCGAAGGACTTCAGGATGATGGTGACGATGCCGAGCCGCCCAAGCGTTGCGAGGAAGGCAAAGGCCAGCGGCACGCCGGCGAAGTTGGATGCGACGCCGGAAAAGGTCATGACCGTGCTGCGCAGGAAGGGCGGCATGCGGCCACGGATGATGGCGAGGGCGATGATCAAACCGAAACCGGCACCCAGAACCGCGGTCAACGCCGACAGGCGGATCGAGGCATTGAAGGCGTCGGCGATCTGTTCGGTGCGCAGGTCCAGAATGTTCTGCAGGGTGAAATTGCCCTGCGGGTCCTGAAAGGCCTGAATGATCAGGTAAAGGGTTGGAAGGATCAGGAACATCAGGGCAAAAACAATGAACGGCCCAACGCCGAGCAGTTCCACGAACCGCACGCGAGGCAACCGCCAGCCACCTGATTTTCCGGGGAGGGTAGCCAGCCCGGGAGAACCCGGGCTGGTGGAGGACGTGAGAGAACTCACGGGATCATTACTGGACATCAGCCCCTACGACGCTGTCCCAGTTCTCGGTGATGTACTTCTTGAATTCCGCCTGCTCGTCGAGCGAGGGGAACACGGCGCTGGCATAGGCATCAGCCGGCGGAAGTGCATCGAGAAGGTCCTGCGGGACCTTGCCATCGGCGACCAGCTCGTTGAATCGGGCCGGGTGGCAGAAGCCGCGCAGCAGGCCGATCTGGCCTTCGTCGCTATAGATATACTCCATCCACAGCTTGGCAGCATTCGGATGGGGCGCATAGGCCGAGATGGCCTGGGCGTAGAGGCCGCCAACAACGCCGGTCTTGGGGACGACGATGGTGGTTGCCGGGTTGCCCGCAAAGCCCTTCTGCCAGGCCAGGGCATTATAGTCCCAGGCGACAGCAATCGGGGTGGTGCCCTGAGCGATCGGGGCTGCCTTGGCTTCAACCGGGACGAAGTTGCCTGCTGCGTTGAGATCAGCAAAGAACTTCAGACCGGCCTCGGCGGCCTTGGCCTTGTCGCCGCCGGTGGCCGAGAGGCCCGCAGCGTAGATGGACTGGATGGCCTGATTGGCGGTGCGCGGATCACCAGCCAGGGCGACCTGGCCATTGTACTCGGGCTTCATCAGGTCGGCCCAATCGGTGGGCACGTTGGCGACGAGGTCGGTGTTGACGATGAACGACAGCGCGCCGTAGTAGCCGCCATACCAGTGACCATCTGGGTCGCGGGCTTCGGGCAGCATCTTGTCGAAGACCGAAACCTTATAGGGCATCAGTAGGCCTTCGGCAGTGGCCGACGGGCCATAGGACAGGCCGACGTCGATCACGTCGGGAGCCTGCGGGCCGGTATTGCCCTTGTTGGCCTTGATGGCTTCGATTTCGTCGGCCGAGCCCGCATCGGGGTTCAGTTCGTTGACGGTGATGCCGGGATACTTGGCCTTGAATGCGTCGATAACACCGCGCCAGCCGCACCAGTCATCGGGAAGGGCGATGACGCTGAGCATGCCCTCTGCGGTTGCGGCAGCTTCCAGTTCGGCCATGCTCTGGGCCGAAACCGGCGACACCGTTGCCACGATGGCAAGCAGCGATACTGAAGTGGCGAATGCCTTAGCTAGTTTCATATCCGTCTCCTGTGGTCGTTTCTCTTATTGGTTTTGTTTAGTTCGCCCGAAGCACTGTCAGACGGCTCGACCGCCTAAGGTCTTTCCATGACGGCGGCATGACGCCGCGACCGAAATGGTTACCAAAGGGGTGAAATGTTGCAAGTCCAAACCCAAGTGCCCGACTTCCCTCACGATGCCCGGCGATAAGCGCCTTTTGCATCCACTTCGAGATTAAGTCACTTTTGATCGGCTTCGTCCAGCACTGTCATAAAACTCGTGCACGGCATTGATTGTGTTGAACTTGAATTGTCACAATCGGCGGCACGGAGGCTGCGTTGGGAACTATCTTTTAGAGCCGTTCTAAGAAGAGGGATTATTTGTTGATTATAAATGTCGACTTTGTTAGGCCGCTTGTCATGTTTCCAGTTGGCAGCGCGGAGAAAATTGATGGCAGCCCTCAAAAACATCCTTCTTGCAGGCACCAGTGCGGCCTTTGGACTCCTGATGCTCGCGCCGGCTCAGGCGGCGGACGCCAGCGCCGTCCTCAACAATTATGCCGACCTCGCGGAGGCCGGGTATAAAGATTCTCTCGACACGGCCAAGGCACTGGCTGAGGCCGTGAATGCGCTGGTGACCAGCCCCTCCGATGATACGCTTGCGGCGGCCCGGGCGGCATGGGTGGCGGCCCGCGTGCCCTATCAGCAAACCGAGGCGTTCCGTTTCGGCAACCCCATTGTCGATGAGTGGGAAGGCAAGGTGAATGCCTGGCCGCTCGATGAGGGGCTGATTGACTATGTCGATGCGCGCTATGGCACCGAGAGCGATGAGAACAGTCTTTACACCGCCAACGTGATCGCCAATTCATCGCTGATGATTGATGGCAACACGGTGGATGCCAGCCAGATCACGCCCGCCCTCTTGGCGGATGCGCTGAGCGAAGCCGGTGGGATCGAGGCCAATGTGGCCACCGGCTATCACGCGATCGAGTTTCTGTTGTGGGGGCAGGACCTGAATGGAACCGGGCCCGGCGCGGGCAACCGTCCGGCGACCGACTTTGACCCGGCCAACTGCAGCAACGGCAATTGTGACCGCCGCGCTGCCTATCTCATTGCAGCTACCGACCTGTTGGTCAGCGACCTTGACTATATGGTGTCGAACTGGGTGGATGGCGGGGCAGCGCGTGTTGCGCTGGGCGAAGCGGGCATTCCCGCGATCCTGACCGGCATGGGTTCCCTGTCATTCGGTGAACTGGCGGGCGAGCGCATGAAGCTTGGCTTGTTGCTGCACGATCCGGAAGAGGAGCATGACTGCTTCTCGGACAACACCCACAACAGCCACTATTACGATGCGCTGGGCGTGCGCAATATCTATGTCGGCCGCTATGAGCGGGTGGATGGCAGCGTGGTCGAAGGGCCATCACTGGCTGAACTGATTGCCGAGAAGGATGCGGCACTCGATACCGAGATTCGCGCGCTGCTTGATGATACAGTGGCCAAGATGCAAGCGATCAAAGCGCGGGCCGAAGGTGGCGAGGCCTATGACCAGATGATCGGTGAAGGCAATGCCGAGGGCAACGCGGTGGTGCAGGCGGCGATCGATGGGCTGATTGCCCAGACCCGCGGCATCGAACGCGCCGTCGCCTTGCTCAAGCTCGACGGCGTGACGATTGAAGACAGTGACAGCCTGTCGAACCCGGATGCTGTCTTTCAGTAACCCTGCATGAGGCGGGTGGGGCCCAGCGCGCCGCCCGTTATCGGAAGCACAAATGTACAAGTCTGCCACTCTGCTGCTCGCCCTGATCCTGACCGCCGGAATCAGCATTGCCCAGGATGCCCCGCTCAAGCGGAGCTTTCATTCGGATGAGGAGATCAAGCGGGTCGAGGCCGTGACGCGGCCAACAGTTGACTTCAGCCAGCCCGAGAGCTTCGAAGTGATGCAGGGCGGGGCGGGCACGACGCGCAAGATTGTGAACGCCGATGCCTTTTCGCACAGCATGGCCAACCTGACCTTTGCCGATGAGGAAACCTTCAAGCTCGGCAATGGCCTGTTCCGCAAGCTTTGGGTTTCGGCGCCATCTTCGACACAGGCTTCGGATGGACTGGGGCCGCTATTCAATGCCCGGGCCTGTCAGAGCTGCCACCTCAAGGATGGCCGAGGCCATCCGCCTGAAAACGGCGAGAGCAGTTCGGTCTCGATGTTCCTGCGGCTTTCGGTACCGCCGCAGGACGGCCTGGCCGAGGAGGCAATCGCACGTTCTGAGGTCAAGACCTATCCCGAGCCGGTCTATGGCGGGCAATTGCAGGAATCGGCGGTGCCAGGCCTGGCGGGCGAGGGGCGCATGGTCATCAACTACAGCCCGCTGCCGGTGACGCTGGGCGATGGCACGGTGGTGGAACTGCGTGCGCCAAGCTACGCGATTGCCGATCCTGCCTATGGGCCGATGGCCGATGATGTGCTGATTTCCCCCCGCGTGACCCCGCAGATGATCGGGCTGGGACTGCTTGAGGCGATTGCGGCTGACGATATCACCAACCGGCAGGACGCCAGCGACTGGAACGGGGATGGAATCTCCGGGCGGGCCAATTATGCGACCGATCCGAAGAGCGGCAAGGTGATGCTGGGGCGCTTTGGCTGGAAGGCGGGGGCGCCGACGATCATGGCGCAATCGGCCGATGCCTTTGCGGGCGACATCGGGATTTCAACGCCGCTGCACAATACGCCCCACGGTGATTGCACGCAGAGCCAGACGGCATGCCTTGAGGCAGCAACCGGAGAGCAGGCGCGGCTGGGGGTTTCGGAAGCCCCCGATCCGGTGCTGGAACTGGTGACACGCTATTCGCAGACGCTGGGCGTGCCGGCGCGGCGTGACGTAGACGACCCCGCCGTGTTGCGCGGCAAGGCGAGCTTTTATGGGGCGGGATGCATTGCATGCCATACCCCCAAATTCGTCACCAGCCGCGAGGCGCCCAACAAGGCGCACCAGTTCCAGTTGATCTGGCCTTACACCGACTTATTGCTCCATGACATGGGCGAGGGGCTGGCCGATCACCGGCCGGAAGGGCTGGCCGATGGCTATGAATGGCGCACACCGCCGCTCTGGGGCATTGGCCTGACCCAGACAGTTTCGGGCCACACCTATTTCCTGCATGACGGCCGGGCCCGCAACCTGACCGAAGCCATTCTCTGGCACGGCGGTGAAGGCCAGAAGGCCCGTGATAATTTTGTCGCTATGTCCGCTGAGGATAGGGCCGATCTGATCAGGTTCCTGGAGTCGCTGTGATAAAGATATTGGCCGCCCTAGGGCTGAGTTTGCTGCTGACAGCGCCGGCGATGGCAGAAGTTGCTGCGCGCGACGCCGTGGCGGCGCGGGCGGTGGAAGCGGTGATCCGCCCCGGCTTCGTCCGGCTGCATCAGGTTGCCGCTACCCTTGAGACAACTCTTGAGAGCGCCTGCCTTGCCGATGCGCCGGAGCCCATGGCCGAGGCCCGTGATGCGTTCGGTACCCTGGTGCAGGCCTATGGCGGCGTGTCCTTGTTCCGGCTTGGGCCGATGATGGAGGAGAACCGGGCCGAGCGGCTCTATTTCTGGCCCGATCGCAAGGGCATTGCACTCAAGCAGGTGCAGGCCATGCTGGCGACCCCGCTGACCGGCACAATCGATGTCAGAGAAAAGAGCATTGCCCTGCAGGGTATCGGAACGCTCGAATACATCCTGTTCGGGGAAGGCTCGGATGTGCTGGGCACAGTGGCCGGGCATGAGCGCTGCGGCTATGCCCATGCGGTTGCGATGGCTATCGAACAGACCGCGAGCGAACTGCGCGCTGCCTGGGAGGACCCTGAGGGGATTTCAAAACGGCTCAGCCAGCCCGATCCGGCCAATGCGGATTACCGTTCGCCCACCGAAGCCGTTGAGGCCATTGCGGCGGTTCTGGCGCACGGCAGTGAGGCGATCCGCGATACCTACCTGTTGCCATTTGTTGGGCGCGGCGAGACCGGGGCCAAGCCAAAATCGGCCCCGCTGTGGCGCTCCGGTCTGACGACGCGTTTGCTCTATGCCCAGTTTTTTGGCATCGCGACACTCTATGACAGGTCGGGTTTTCGAACCGGATTGACCAAGGACGCGGCGTGGGTGGACAACGGCATCGTGTTCGAATTCGGCAATGCCGAGCGGGCGTTTGCGGTGCTGTCCAGCCCGGTGATCGAGGGCCTGGCCGACCCGCAGCAGAAGAACGCCTATGAGTATCTGGTGCTGATCACGCAGTCGCTCGAAACGCTGCTGGGAGAAAACCTGCCGGCCGCATTGGGCCTGAGCGTTGGATTCTCCTCGCTCGATGGAGACTAGGCCATGTGGCAGCGGCGGGCGTTTCTCAAGGCGGCGGGGGCGGGTTTTGCCGCCGGCCTGATGCCGCGCGCCGCGCTGGCGCTTGAGCGCTCCGAACTGGTGTTTGCAACCGCCATCCAAACGGCCCCCGGGCAGTATGGCGCGGCATTGGTCACTGAGACCGGCGCGGCGCTGACGGTGATCGACCTCCCTGACCGTGGCCATGACATCACCTATTCGCCTGTGGCCGGGCGCGGCGTGGTTTTTGCGCGCCAGCCGGGCACATTTGCGCTGGTGTTCGACCCCGCCGGGCGCGAGGCGCCAGTGACGCTGACCACTGCCGAGGGGCGGCACTTCTTCGGGCACGGTGTGTTTGCTCCGGATGGGCGGCTGCTCTATGCCACCGAAAATGACTTCGAGAATGCGCGCGGCGTGATCGGGGTGTTTGACGCCACCGATGGCTATCGACGGATCGGTGAGCTCGACACTTATGGCACCGGCCCGCACGAGATGCTGCTCATGCCCGACGGCAGGACGTTCGTGGTGGCCAATGGCGGGATCGAGACCCATCCCGATTATGGCCGGGCCGAGCTTAACCTCGAGAGCATGGACCCCTCGATTGCCTTTGTGGAAAGAGGCAGCGGCGCCCTGGTTGGGCAGCTGCGGCTCGATGCCGGGCTACATCAGCTTTCAATCCGCCATATGGCGATCGACAAGCGCGGCCGGGTGTGGTTCGGCTGCCAGTTCCGCGGGGCGGGTACCGAACGCCCGCAACTGATCGGCTATGCCACGCTCGATGGTGAGATCAGGCTGATCAAGCTGCCGGAAAGCACGCTCGATGGGTTGCGCAACTATATCGGCTCGGTGGCCGCTTCGGCTGATGGCGGGCTGATCGGGGTGACCTCACCGGAGGGCGACATGATCCTGGCCATCGATGCTGAGGGTGGAACGCCGGTTGCCTCAGGCCTGCTGCGCAATGGCTGTGGGATTGCGGCCATGCCGCAGGGTTTTGTGGCGACGGGCGGGGATGGCGATGTGGCAGGGCTGGCCGGTTCGGGTTTGAAACCGGTGCGGCGGGCGCTGGCATTCGACAATCACCTGCGGCGGCTTGACCTCAACACCTGAAGATTTTTCAGCGGAGGCGCGGGCGGGCTACTTGCGTTTTCTACAGCCCGGGTGCATTCAAGGCGTCAAATTTCCAAAGCGCTTTGGAAACGGCATCGGCAAGTTAGCCGGCTGCTATTTTGTCGCCATCTCAGAGGAGGAACCCGATGGCCATCCGCGTGACGGTATGGGGCGAAAACGTCCACGAGCACATCAACAAGACTGTGCACGAGCTTTATCCCAATGGCATGCATGCCCAGATCGCATCGCTGCTCAAATCCGACGCCAACCTGATCACCAGCACAGTGGTGCTGCAGGACCCCGAGCACGGGATGACCGAAAAGAAGCTCGATGAGACCGATGTGCTGATCTGGTGGGGCCACCGGGCGCACGGCGATGTGGCCGACGAAATCGTTGAGCGCGTTGCCAAGCGGGTCTGGGAAGGCATGGGGCTGATTGTCCTGCACTCGGGTCACTTCTCCAAGATCTTCAAGCGCCTGATGGGTTCGCCCTGCGCGCTGTCGTGGCGCGAAGCCGGCGAACGCGAGCGGCTGTGGGTGGTCAATCCCGGCCATCCGATTGCCAAGGGCCTGCCGGCCTATTTCGAGCTTGAAACCGAAGAGATGTATGGCGAGCCCTTCTCGGTGCCCGAGCCGCTGGAAACCGTTCTGGTCTCCTGGTTCCAGGGCGGTGAGGTGTTCCGTTCGGGCCTGACCTATCGGCGCGGCGCGGGCAATATCTTCTATTTCCGCCCCGGCCATGAAACCTACCCCACTTATCACGACGCCAATGTGGGGCTGGTGCTGCGCAATGCGGTGAACTGGGCCTATAACCCGAACCGGGTGACCACCATCCACGATGCACCCAATGTGCCGGTGGAAAAGGCGCTTGAAAAGATCACCGCGCGCGGCGGCAGCCTGCATGAAGCTGGCGAAGAGGGCTTCCGCTAAGCGCGGACGAAAACAGATGCGTCTTCTCATTCTCGGAACTGGCGGCATGGCCAATACCCATGCCAAGCACTTTGCCAAGATCGACGGTGTCGAACTGGTGGGCGGTGTGGATGTCGATCCCAAGCGGGTTGAGGCGTTCAACGCCACACACGGCATTCCCAATGGCTTTGCCTCGCTCGATGCCGCCCTGGCATGGGGTGGATTTGATGCGGTGGCCAATGTCACCCCCGATGCCATCCATCACCCGACCTCGATTGCAGCCCTCAAGGCGGGCAAGCACGTGTTCTGCGAAAAGCCGTTGGCCACCGACTACGCCAAGGCCATGGAAATGACCGAAGTCGCCGAGGCCTCGGGCCTGGTGGCCATGGTGAACCTGACTTATCGCAACGTGGCAGAACTGCAGCGGGCCCGCGAGATCGTGACTTCGGGGCAGATCGGCAGCGTCAAGCATGTCGAGGCGAGCTATCTGCAGAGCTGGCTGGTCTCTAAGGCCTGGGGCGACTGGCGCACCGAGAGCCAGTGGCTGTGGCGGCTGTCGAAAAAGCACGGCTCGAACGGCGTGCTCGGCGACATCGGCGTGCACATCCTCGACTTTGCCTCCTATGGCTCGGGGCTTGAGATCGAGCATGTGTTTGCCCGTCTCAAGACGTTCGAGAAGGCCGAGGGCAACAAGATCGGCGAATACGAACTGGACGCCAATGACAGCTTCACCATGTCGGTGGACTTCGAAAACGGCGCGCTCGGCGTGATCCACGCCACGCGCTGGGCGACCGGGCACATGAACGAACTACGCCTGCGCGTCTATGGCGAAAAGGGCGGGGTGGAAGTTCAGCACCGCCACGACGGTTCAAGGCTGCGGGTATGCCTGGGTGAAGACGTCGAGTCCGGGACCTGGGACGAGATGGCGGTGCCGCCGGTGCCGACCAACTATGACCGCTTTGTGGAAGCTGTGCGGGCGGGCAAGGGGCTGGAGCCCTCGTTCCGCCATGCGGCAAACCTGCAAAAGGTGCTGGACCTGGCCACAGTTTCAGAAAGCCAGCGCAAAGAACTCGCGGTCTGAGTGAACCGGTCGTTCCAATCCAGATCGGGCGCCCCAAGGGGCGCCCTTTTTATTTGGGGCAAGTATTTTTGCCGAGGTCTTGAACCTTTCGGTGCCGGGGCCATTTCTGTTCCGCCGGATATTCGGCGGGTTGAACAGGGGAGCACACGGGTGAGCATTCTGTGGAGCATTATCGTTGGGTTCTTTGCCGGTGTGATCGCCAAGCTCTTGACCGGCGGCAGTCGTGAACCGCGCGGATTTATCCTGACCACGGTGCTGGGCATTGTCGGCGGCGTGTTCGGCACCTGGCTCGGGCAGGTGGTGGGGCTCTATGGGCCGGGCGACAATGCCGGGTTTCTCGGTGCCATTGTCGGCGCGGTCATAATCCTGCTGCTCTGGCGGCAGGTGGTGCGGAGTTGAGAAAAAGGGCGCCGTGAGGCGCCCTTCGCGTATTCGTAGAAATACGGACTACTGGACTTCAGCGACGCGCCCATCGGTATAGGGTTTATACTCGCCGCCCTGCTTGGCGATGAAGCCTGAGAGCACTTCTTCGAGCGGCGGGCCGAAATCGTAGGCGTTCTTGTCGTCGCCAGCGAACATGGCATAGCCATCGCCGCCATTGCGCATGAAGTTGTTGGTGACAACGCCATAGGTCTTGTCCGGGTCGATCGGCACCCAGGCGCCGCCGTCCATGACTTCAACCTTGATAATCCTGCCCTCGCCGGGAGCCTTGGCCTTGGTCCAGGTGTATTTCAGACCGGCAACCTGCGGGAAGCGCCCGCCGCCATCTTCAACCTGGCTGACGCCGTTCTCGAGAGCCGCCACCACATCTGCGCCCTTGAGCTGGAACGTGGCAAGGGTATTGGAGAAGGGCAGGACGGTGAGGACTTCGCCCATGGTGATCTCGCCGGCATCGATCGAGGCGCGCAGGCCGCCACCGTTCTGAATGGCGATGGTCACGCCCTGATCGGCGACGCGATCGAGCATGGCATCGGCGACCAGATTGCCCATGGTGCATTCCATGGCACGGCAGACCTCGCGCGAACCTTCGATGGCCTCGGTTGCAGTGCCGATAACGGTGGCTTTGAGCTCTTCAATCGGCTTGCCCAGTTCGGCAATGCGGGCGACGTAATCCGCATCGGGCGTGACGGAGGCATCGAGCAGCATGGGTGCGCCGGTGGCAGCGGTGACGACGCCGTTATCATCCCAGGTGACCTTGATGTCGCCCAGATACTTGCCGTACTGGCCGGCCTGCACGATGGGCACATCGATGCCATCGGGGTTAGCAACCAGGGTCGGGTAAGGTCCGGCGGCCTTTTCGTCAGTAGATGAGAGCAGGGAGTGCGAGTGCCCGCCGACGATAACGTCGATGCCGGGGACTGCGGCCGCGATCTGCTGATCGATGGTATAGCCGATGTGGGAGAGCAGGATGATCTTGATCACGCCCTCGGCTTCCAGCCCTTCGACCGCGCCGCGCACATAGGCGGTGACGCTTTCAAAGCCGACATTGGGGCCACTCGAGGAAATTTCGGGCGTATCTTCGGCCAGCGCGCCGACGATGCCGACCTTTTCACCTGCCACATCGAGCACCAATACGCCGCTGATCTTACCCTTTAGAAGCGGTTCGGCGGCGACGTTGAAATTGCCCCCGATGATGGGGAAGTTGGCGGTGTCGATGAACTTGGCAAATTCTTCGGGACCATCATCGAATTCATGATTGCCGGTGGCGGCGGCATCGAAGCCAAGCTCGTTCATGAAATCGGCAATGATCTTGGACTTGTAGGTGGTGTAGAAAAGCGAGCCCTGGAACTCGTCGCCCGCCGAAAGCAGCACGACGTTCTCGCCGGCGGCTTTGATGGCCTCGCGGCGCATGTCGATGGCCGTCTTCAGGCGGGCCATGCCGCCAAAGCACTCACCCTTGGTTTCGCCTTCGGCGTTGCAGGTTGAGTCTGTGCCGGTGATGGATTCGAAGCGGGCGTGAAAATCGTTGATGTGCAAAATGTTGAGGGAGAATTCGGCCTGTGCCGGGCTTGCAAGGCCTGCTGCCAGCAGCAGCACCACGGCGCTCGTCAGAAGTGTTTTCATATCCCTGTCCTTTTTGTTGGATCAAACGTCTGGTCTTTTCTCACTGCTCTGCAACGGTTTGATTGCAGTCAGTCTTGCCCCCTAGAAGTGTTTGCAGTGACGCGCCGAGTAGACATGACCAGGCCCGGATTGGGAAGGGCAGGATAAGTCGGGCGGACCGAGGGGTGGATAAAGTGCAACCGTCCAGTGCTCATTTGCAGCTTTCCAAAGCGGCGGTGACTGGCAAAGCGCGGTGCTTGGGATATGGTCCGCCGGTATTCTGATGGAGGCAAGCATGCGGACTGCGCTGATCGTTTACGGCGGCTGGGAAGGCCACGACCCCGAGATTTGCGCCGGCATCTATCGGCGCTGGCTGCACGAAGACGGATTTACCGTGCGCATGGCGACCGAAACCAGCGCCTTTGCCGACCCTTCGATCCACGAGCTGTCGCTGATCATTCCGATCTACACCATGTCCAAGATCGAAAAAGCCGAGGCGGAGAACCTGTGCAAGGCTGTCGAGAACGGGGTGGGGCTGGCCGGGCATCACGGCGGCATGGCCGATGCGTTCCGCGACAATGTCGATTATCAGTTCATGGTGGGCGGGCAATGGGTGGCGCATCCGGGCAATATCATCGACTATCAGGTGGATGTGGCAAAGCCGGACGACCCGATCATGCAGGGGATCAAGAGTTTTCCCTACCGGTCCGAGCAGTATTACATGCATGTCGATCCCTCAAACGAGGTGCTGGCAACCACGACATTTTCCGGCGAGCACGCGCCCTGGATCGAGGGCGTGGTGATGCCGGTGGTGTGGAAGCGTCGGCACGGGCGGGGGAGGGTGTTCTATTCCTCGCTTGGGCATGCGGCGACCGAGTTCGAGAACCGCGACATGGCCACCATTCTGCGGCGTGGGATCAACTGGGCGGCACGGGACGCCTAGTTGCGATAACGGCGCCGTGTGGCAGAGTTGACTTGAAACTTGCGCGTAAAAGGTGCCGTTTCTCCACCATCAAATCAGGCATGAGGGGGCGCCGCGATGGCCATAGACGCACAGCACGAGGTGGCACCGGCCGCACCGCCCCAAAAGGGACCGCTGATCTATCGGCAGTCGATCTTTACCCGCATCACCCATTGGGTATGGGCGATCAGCCTGTTCTTCCTGATGCTGACGGGGCTGCAGATCTTCAACGCCCACCCCAATCTCTACATCGGACAGGAATCCGGCTTTGCCTATGACAATGCCGTGTTCGAAATCTTTGCGGTCAATCGCGAAGGCGGACCGGTGGGGCAGACGCGGGTGTTCGGGCAGACGTTTGACACCACAGGCGTGCTTGGGGTGAGCGGGACGGCCGAACGGCCCGTGTTCCGCGCCTTTCCGGGCTGGGCGACAATCCCCTCGTTCCAGGACCTGGCGACGGGGCGGGTGATCCATTTCTTTTTTGCCTGGGTGCTGGTGGCGGCGCTGGCCACCTGGCTGGTGGCCGGGTTGATCAACGGGCATATCGTGCGTGACCTGATCCTGAAGCCGCGCGACATAAAGGCGCTTCCCAAGGACATTATCGATCATATCCGGTTTCGCTTCCACCATGGGCGAACCTATAACCCGCTGCAAAAGATTGCCTATGGCGGGGTTTTCTTCATCCTGTTCCCTCTGATCATCCTGACCGGGCTGACCATGAGCCCGGGCATGGATGCGGCCTGGCCGTGGCTGCTCGATATTTTCGGCGGGCGGCAGACGGCGCGCACGATCCACTTCGTGGTGATGGTTTTGCTGGTGCTGTTTTTCGTCGTCCACATCCTGATGGTGCTCGCGGCGGGTCCGATCAACGAAATGCGCTCGATGATCACCGGCTATTATCGCGCCAGCCCCGGCACTGAACCGGATGTGAAAAAAGGGGGCAAGGCCCATGACTGACAAAGCCACCAAACCGGCACTGAGCCGCCGCCGTTTCCTCGGGCTTTCGGCTGTATCAGCCTCGTCGCTGGTGCTGGCCGGATGCGACCAGTTCGACTTTCTGGGGCAGCGCGACAATGAGGTGCGCAATGTGCTCGAAAAGGCCAATGACCTGACCTACCGGGTGCAGCGGGCGCTGCTGGGGCAGCAGACTTTGGCGCGGGAATATTCAGAAAGCGAGATCCGCCAGGGGCAGAGGGCTAACGGCTCGACCAATCCGGATACCGAAGAATATCTGCTGCTCAAGGAGAACAACTTTGCCGGGTACAAGTTGTTCGTCACCGGGCTGGTGGAGACGCCGACCAGCTTCTCGCTGGCTCAATTGCAGAACATGCCTTCGCGCACCCAGATCACCCGTCACGATTGCGTGGAGGGCTGGAGCTGCATTGCCAAATGGACGGGCACGCCGCTGGCCGGTGTGCTGGACCAGGTCAAGGTCAAGCCCACGGCAAAATTCGTGGTGTTCCACTGCTATGACAATCTCGGTGGCGGGCTTTCCGGGGCAGTGCCCTATTATGAAAGCTGCGACCTGATCGATGCGCGGCATCCGCAGACAATCCTTGCCTATGGCATGAACGACGCGGCGCTGCCGGTGGCCAATGGGGCGCCGATGCGGGTGCGCATCGAACGGGCGCTCGGCTATAAGCAGCCCAAATATGTCCACACCATCGAACTGGTGGACAGCTTTGCCATGTATCAGGGCGGCAAGGGCGGCTATTGGGAAGACCGCGGCTATGACTGGTATGGCGGCATCTGAGCGGGTGCAACCCAGCCATGCGCGGGCAAAGCCAGTATTTGCTTGCTATTTCGACGCGCTGCCCTCACATAGGGCGCATCGTCACTGGTGCGGCCGGGCTTTTGCCGTGTCTCGCGCCTTAATTGAGGTGACGGACTTCTCTTCTTATCGACCAATGCGGTGAGCGGCGAAGTCGGCCCGGTACAGTGGTTCCGGGTGGAAACGCAACCGCACGGCCATTTCACAATGCCGTTGCAAGTTTTGTCCGCCGCCCGCGCAGGGCTGGCGCTGCTTCTGCTGCTTGGTCGGGCAGGGGCCAATGAAAGATATCGTTTTGACCACATTTACAGACCTCGGCCTGTCGCAGAGCCTGATCGCAGCGCTCACCAAGGCCGGATTCGAAACCCCGACCCCGATCCAGCACAAGGCGATCCCGCCGCAGCTGGCCGGCAAGGATATTCTGGGCATTGCCCAGACCGGCTCGGGCAAGACTGCGGCGTTTGCGCTGCCGATCCTGGCGGGCCTTGCAAAGATGGAGGGCCGGATCGAGCCGCGCTCGACCCGTGCACTGATCCTGGCGCCGACCCGCGAACTGGCGGTGCAGATCGAGGAATCGTTCCGCAAGTTTGCCGGAACCATGCGCCTGTCGACCGTACTGGTGCTCGGTGGCGTGTCGCGGCACAATCAGGTGCTCAAGCTCGCCAAGGGTGTCGATGTGACCATCGCCACGCCGGGACGGCTCAAGGACCTGCTCGACGACAAGAAGCTGCGGCTCGATTTCACCAAGTGGCTGGTGCTCGACGAAGCCGACCGGATGCTCGACATGGGCTTTATCAAGCCGGTCAAGGAAATCGCTGCTGCCATCGGTTCGCGCCGGCAGACGGCGCTGTTTTCGGCCACCATGGCACCCGAGATCGCCCAGCTTGCTGCCGGCCTGCTCAAGGACCCGGTGCGGGTTGAAGCCACGCCGCCCGCAACCACGGTTGCCATTATCGAGCAGAGCGTGATCTTTACCGCCACGGCGGGCAAGCGCGCCAAGCTCAATGAGCTCCTGGCCGACGAGACCATGGGCAAGGTGATCGTGTTTGCCCGCACCAAGCATGGGGCGGATCGCGTGACCAAGAACCTGGCGCTCGACGGGCATACGGCGGCGGCCATTCACGGCAACAAGAGCCAGAATGCCCGACAGGCGGCGCTGAAGGGTTTCGCCGATGGCAAGGTGCGCATCCTTGTGGCAACGGACATTGCGGCGCGTGGCATCGACGTGCCCAATATCAGCCATGTCATCAACTATGAACTGCCTGATGACCCGGAAAACTATGTGCACCGGATTGGCCGCACCGGCCGAAACGGCGCTTCGGGTATTGCGATCACGCTGTGTGACGGTCCCGAACGCAGCAAGCTGCGGGATGTGGAGCGTCTGATCCGCCGCACGCTGCCGTGGACGGGTGAAACCAACCCATCGGATCGCGGTCCGAAATCGCCGGCGCCCAAGCGCCCCGAACAGAAGCGCTCGTACAATGGCAATGCCAATGCCCGGTCGCACCAGGGACGTCCTTCGGATGCGGCGCGTGGCGATGGCAAGAAAGCCTGGTGGGAAAAGGATGCCAAGCCAGCCGCTGCCGCGCCCAAGGGCACCGCGGGCAAGGTGAAGCCGCGCTGGAACAAGGACCAGAAAGACGGCGCCCGGGCCCGCCGGACCGATGGCGACCGTCCGCGCACCGAACGCGCCGCGAGCTGATCGGCAGAGGTTGAATGAAGGTAGGGCGGCCGATCGGGCCGCCCTTTTTGTTTGGAACTGCGTGATTTTCCGAGCGCGGCAGGGCAGAGTGGGGAAGGAGGACTTGCCGATGACCCATATGACCGCGCGCTTTGAACTGCCTGCCATCGGGCTGGGGACCGGGCCCTTGAATGGCGAGGCCGGGATCGGGCTGATGACCGATGCGATCCGGGGCGGTTACAGGCTGCTCGATACGGCAGCGCTTTATGGCAATGAGCGCGAGGTGGGGGAAGCGGTGCGGGCCTCGGGGGTGGCGCGCGAGGAGCTGATTGTGGTCACCAAGGTATGGGTGGACAAGCTCGGCGCGGCCGACATGATCCGCTCGGCCGAAGAAAGCCTTGCGCGACTGGGCATGCCCTATGTCGACCTGTTCTTGCTGCACTGGCCCAACCCGAACATACCAATGCGTGAATCGATCGGGGCGCTGAACCTGTTGCGGTCGACCGGGCTGACGCGCACGATCGGGGTGTCGAACTTCCCCAGCCGGATGCTGGCCGAGGCGCAGGCGGAAAGCGAAGCGCCGCTGGTGGTCAACCAGATCGAGTTTCATCCCTATCTGCAGCAGGATGTGCTGATCGGGGCGTGTCGGCACCTGGGTGTGCAGGTGATGGCGCATTGCCCGCTCGGACGGGTGGGCAGCTTGTTTGATGAACCTGCGGTGGTGGCGGCAGGGGCGGCGCATGGCAAGACCCCGGCGCAGGTGGTGTTGCGCTGGCATGTGCAGCAGGGGGTGATCCCGATACCAGGTTCGACCAATGCCCAAAGACTTGCCGAGAACATTGATGTGTTCGATTTTGCGCTGAGCGAGGAGGAAATGGCCGCGATCAGCGGGTTGTCGGCCAGACCCTACCGGATCTGCGAGCCGCCGGTGCCGTTTGACTTTGACCCGTAATGCCAGATGAACGGCAGATAAATGCAGCGGTGGGGAGCGGTTCAAACGCGATGATCTAGAGATGACGCAATCGCCAATGCAGCCGGCGCGGACCGGCCCCGGGGGAACGTCAAAATGCTCAAAGTCTCGCTGGTCATCCTGTTCGTCATGTCCATGGCAACGCTGACGGTTGCTGCATCCTATTTGCCATCGCCGCCGCAGATCGGTTCGGGGGCGTCTGCAGCGGTCTACTAGGCCGATGCAACTGACGCTGGTGCTGCTGTTTCTGCTGGTGATGGCGGTGCTGACGTTTGCGGCGGCAACCGTGGTGCTGGTCTAGTTCTATCCAAGCAATCGCTGGTCGAATGGCGCCTTGCTCACCGAAACAATGGTGATGCGGGACGCGTCGGTGTGGGCCGGATTGAGGACGTAGTTTGACCCGACCGGCATGATGACCGACGGCACTTTCAGCACGGCGCTGGAGCGGGCGGCAAACCAGGCCATGCCGTAGCGGCGGGTGAGGGCGGGGTGACGCGGCCAGTCGGCCCGCTCGGCCATCAGGTCCTGCCGGGTGATGCTGATGACGGGCAGATCGTCAGGCAAGTCAATTTCCAGCAACTGGTAGCCGCTGGGCAGGTCCTCGGGATCGACCTCGAGATGCACAAGTGTTTCAAGCAGCGCCAGGGCCGCGTGCTCGGCCAGATAAACAGCGGGCGTGCCGCGCTCATGCCAGCGGCCGGACGCGCGCCTGCCGCCTTCGCCGCTGAGATCGGCGTAGTTCGAAATGCGCCAGAGCCGCACGCCGGATCAGCCGAAGGTGCCGGAATCGATGTGGATGAGCATGTCCTCGACGTGCCGCCCGCCCGCTTCGCTGGCCAGAAAATCCAGCGGAGTGGCCCCGTTCAGGCTGGCCTTGGGCTTGCGCAGCCAGCGCCCGGCCTTGTCGCGATCGCCAAAGACACTCATAGCGAGGCTGCCGACGCGCTGCAGGCGCAGGGCCTTGTCGGTTTCTTCGACAGTGAGCGGCTCGGCCTGCTGATAGCGGCGGGCCAGCGTGCGCATGGGTACAACGAGGCGATTGATCTCGGCCTTGTCAAAGCCCAGCGCGCTCAGGTCATCGAGCGCGGCGGGGCTTGCCTGCAGGTTGTGCAGCACCGGCAGGGCAGATTCGATATCGAGATCGAGGTGATCGATGATGTGAGGCGGTTCGAACGCGGTGTCGAAGGCAACATCACGGAGTTCGCCCGGGGTCGTGTCTGGCTGTTTCCAGTGCTTTGCGGTGTGGGAAGCCATTTGTGCCAAATGCCGTGAAAGTGTTGCAATGTGGCATAAGTAGGCGGGGGAGAGGGGGAAGTCAATAGAATTGTCAGGGGAGGGGGATGCCGGCGGTACCCTTATTGGCCTGATAGAGGGCGGACAGATCGGCATAAAGGGCGGCGATATCCTCGACGCGCGCGGTCAGGGCCTCGCGGTTGCCGCGATCGAGGCTGGCGAGGGTGCGCACGATGTCGTGGGATTTCCAGTAGGCATTGGAGGCGTTGTAGCCGCCGGGTTCGAGGGTGAAGACCTCTTTGAGGATGCGCAGGTCGTGGGGAATGTTGAAGCTGTCGCGGCTGTCTTCATGGCTGAACAGGAAATAAAAGTTGTCGTATCCCGCCCAGGTGATGGCCGACAGGCAGAGCGAGCAAGGCTCGTGAGTGGCCAGGAAGATGCAATCGGCGGGGGCGGGCAGGCTGGCGCGGTCGCGCTCGTAGAGCTTCTTGATGGCGTGCATTTCCCCGTGCCAAAGCGGGTTTTCGATCTCGTTATTGGTTTCGGCGATGACCACGGACAGGTCGGACTTGCGCAGGATGGCGGCGCCAAAAATCTTGTTGCCGCGCGCCACCTCACGCCGGGTCATGGGAGCGATATCGCCTTCGATCACATCGAGCAGGCGGGAGAGCAGGGCGGCGGTATCCATGGCAGGTCGGCTCCGGTTGGCACAAAGGCCAGACTAGGCGATGGGATATGGGGGTCAACCGGCGGTTTTGTTGAAGCTGGCGAGGATTGTGCCTTGCGCGTCGAGCAGGAGCAGCAGGTCGCCCTCGATGCGCCAGGACACGGTGGCGGCGAGCGCGGCAAAGAAGGCAGCTTCCTGAGCGCTGACCGGTTCGGCACAGGCCATGCGGGTGGCAGCGACGGCGGAAAAGCGCAGGCTTTCGTCTTCGAGCCGGGCCTGGGCGAAATAGTTGTTGCATGACCCCTTGCCCCCGGCGCGCATGTCGGCGGCGATAGACAGGGTCAGTTCGGAAAATTCGATGACGGGGGCGCCGTTGAGCGTTTCGGCCCGCCAGACGATATCGAGAAGCGCCGGTGTTGCGGGCACGACAGGGGCGGCGACCGGATCTGCGGCGCGCTGCAGGAGGATCAGGATGGGCCCGGCAGGGGCGCGCGGATCGACCGGATAAGGTTCGGCATTGCGGAAAACCACCTGACCATCGGCAGAGATTTCGGCGGAGAGCGCATAGGCGTGGCCAGCGAGCAGGACCTTGTCGTCAAAATTCAGCGTGAACGTGAGCGGCACCTGGCCCTCGCCGGTGATGGCGGCTTCGGCGCGGACCGGGGTTTTGGCGGCAGCATCGGTGAGATCGAGCAGTTGGACGGTGAGCACCCCATTGGGCGGGAGGGCGATGCGCTCGCGATAAGTGACTTCACCGCTCAGCGTCAGGGGAGTGGCAAGGGCGGGTAAGACGGTGAATGCGGCAAGCACCGACATCAGCCCGGCAATGATGCGCATAGCGGCCATGGTGGTCTCCCTTCAGCTGCAGGCTGGCTTACTATGAGCCAATTGCAACCAAGATACGACGGCCGCTTGGGCCGAGGGTAAATTTCAATCCGGCAGGGCGACGGTATAGGGATCGGGGAAGCTGAACTCTTCGAGATTGGCGCCATCGCCGCCCCGGTCGACAACGAGGAAAGCGCTTTCGGCCTCAAGGGCGGTGAGCACGCCATGCCAGGTGTTGATCGCAATGTTCACGCCCTGGCCGGGGCGGGTGAGAAAGGCGCGTGGCGTGCCCGGCACACCGCCAAGATCGGGGGCGGTGATGACGAGGAATGGTCGTTGGCTGAGGGGATAGAAGGCCTGGCTGCCAAGCGGGTGGCGCTCGACCAGGCTCAGGGTCAGTGGCAGGGCATAGGGCTGGCCGACAAAGATCGAGATCAGCGGCCGGGGATTTTCACCGGCAAGCTCGATCTCGGCCAGATCGTGATAGCGCTCGGTATGGCCGTTGTTGATGGGATAGTGGTGCGCGCCAGCCGTTTCGATGACCTGGCCGAAGGGCTCGAAGGCCGCCCGGCTCAGGGGTTCGATGATGATGGTGCGTCCGGCAGCCATCAGGCGAGCTTGCCCCAGAGGCGCAGGCGGGAAATGCCGCCATCGGGGTAAATATTGACCCGCACATGGGTGACCGGGCCGAGGGCGTTGACGCTGTCATATTTGTGAATGGCGTCGGGGGAGAGTTTTTGCGGTGCAATCAGTTCGGGCCAGAACATGGCCGAGGTGACAATGGCGGCATCGAGCCCATTGCCCATATCGCCAAGGTCGGCCGCCTGGATGGAGACCTTGTCGGGGTAGTTGCCCTTGTAAAAGGCGGTATCGACCTCGGCGGCCTCGATGACGCCGCGCGTGCCCAGCGCCAGGATGATCCAGTCATTGCCCGGAACGCGGCGGCGGCGGGTTTCCCAGCCATCACCCATGTTGAGCCCGCGGCCCGGTGAGAGCATGCGCTGGAAGGCACCATAGTGGGCATCGGAATAGCCAATGACCCGGCCACCATTGAGGGCGGAGACCAGATCGATGCGCTGACCTGCCAAGCGCTTGCGGTCCAGATGCGGCTGGCCAAAGACGCGCAGCCGGGCCACCCCGCCGTCGGGATAAATATGCAGGCGGACATGGGTCCAGACCTGATCGGAGGTGCATGGGAAATAGTGATGGGCGCTGGCGCCGAGCGCCGACATGGGCAGGATCTGGGTCCAGACGGTCTTGTCGTCGGGGTCGCCGTTGACGTTGCAGGCTTCAACCATGGCGCCGGGCGGGAAATTGCCGGTGAACCAGGAGGTGTCGATATCAAAGCCGCTGATGACGCCGGGCACGGCGAGGCGGACGACGGCATGATCGTGCCCGCCATTGCGGCGGCGGATGGATTCCCAGCCATCCATGTATTTGCCGTTGTCGTCATAAAGGTCCGGATCGAAGGTGGCCGGGGCATCGGCCAGCATGCGGTTGACCTCGGCAAAGAAATCATCGGTGACGCTGATGGCTTTGGCACCAAGCCCGGCAGACGCCAGGTTGACGCTGTTACGGGCAAAATCTGGCAGGTCGGCGTTGGGAAGGGTCATGGTCACTCGCAGCGGTTTTGCTATCGATAGCGCATGGCCGCGGGAGCGGGAAGGCGGGACGTGCATGTGACTGTGCCCCGCGCGGATTTCCGGGCGGGGTTTTAGTGCGGCGGTCTGGGGCAAAGTCGGCCTCAGTGTGGGGTATATGGTTTGGTGCGAAGCGTCCTTTGCCCCAGACAATGGGATTTTTCACGAGGGCGATCCAGGTGACGGACCTTAACCGGCAGCTGTCGCTATAGCCTCGCGCGAAACCAGGCGACCCCGGCTTCCCCATTTCCCTCCGCTGATCGTTCGTTGCAACCACGCCGCAACGGAGGGACGGGGCAATGATGATGGAGATTGAGAAGGCGGGGATAAGTTTTGTTGGGGGGGGTGGGTTCTGGGTGCAGAGCGTGGCCCCTCTTTCGGGACCCTCAGCCCTGGAAAAATGCAGAGCGAGACTAGGACTTCGAGCGCTCGAGGGTGGATTTGAGGTGGGCGAGTTTGTCGACGGACTGGACGGCGAAGGGGCCGAGCCAGCGGTCGTGGATGTCCTTGATGGGCAGGGGGTTCAGGTGGTTCCAGCGCTCGCGGCCCTGGCGGGTGACAAGGACCAGATCGGCGGATTCGAGCACTTTGAGGTGCTGCATGACGGTGCAGCGGTCGATGTCGGAAAAGGCATCGCACAGGGCTCCGGTGGTCATGGGATTGTCGCGCAGCAGATCGAGCATTTCGCGGCGGCGATAGTGGCCGAGCGCTTTGAAAATCCTGTCGTTCTTTGCGCGATTTGACATGTTATAAAACTATAACATATGATGCCATAAAGCAAGTGAGGGGAGTAGGAAATGGAGCTGAAATTCCGGGTGGCGGTGCGGATTGCAAAGCCGGTGGCTGAGGTGTTCGAGGCGGTGGTCAATCCCGATCACCTCTCGCAGTTCTTCACCACGGGGGGCGCCAAGGGGCGGCTGGAATCGGGATCGGTGGTCACCTGGGATTTCCACGATTTTCCCGGCGCGTTTCCGGTCAAGGTGGTCAGCGTTGAACCCAACGCGCGCATAGTGCTGCACTGGGGCGCGGCCGACGATGCACCGGAGGGCGAGGTGTTCGCTGAACACGACACAACGGTGACCATGACCTTCGAGGGACTTGAGGACGGCCGCACGCTGGTGGCGATCACTGAAGAAGGGTGGCGCGAAACGCCCAAGGGGCTCAAGGCATCCTATGGCAATTGCGAAGGCTGGACCGGCATGCTGTTTGCCATGAAGATGTGGGTGGAGCACGGGCTGAAGATACGGCACGGCACCTATAAGTAGCGGTGACGGATTTTTAGCCGATCCGTGGCAAGATCGGCTCCATGTTCGAGCAGATCGAAGAATTCCAGCGCGTTGTGAGTACCCCGGTCCTGGCGTTTCTGGCCCAGACCTGGCCGATACTGGTCCTGGGCGTGCTGCTGGCCTGGATCTACTACTGGGTGCGCGTACGCCAAGGGCATGGCGGCGGCGACAACGGCGAAGGCGTCGACTTTGACAGCGATGGTGGCGGCGCAGACTGAGCCGCCACAGCTAGTCGGGCAGCAAATCCTTTAGCCGCAGCAGGGCGATGCGTTCGACCTGGGCGCAGGCAGTAGCGAACTCGGTGTCGCGATCATTGCCGATGCGGGTTTCGAAGGCTTTCAGGATCTGATCTTTGCTGCGCCCCTTGACTGCAATGATGAAGGGGAAGCCGAACTTTTCGACATAGGCAGCGTTGAGCGACGTGAATTTGTCGCGCTCGGCATCGGTCAGCGCATCGAGCCCGGCACCGGCCTGTTCGGCGGTGGAGGCGGCGGTGAGGCGCCTGGCGGCGGCGAGCTTTCCGGCAAGGTCAGGATGGGCGCGCAGCACCGCAAGGCGCTGATCCTCATCGGCTGAGCGGAAGACGGCACACATGGCCGAATGCAGGCCGGTGGCGGTGTCGTGGGCGGGACCCAGTTCGCGGTGGAAGGCGCCATCGGCGACCCATTCGGAATGCTCAAAGATCGACCCAAAGACAGTGGTGAAATCATCGATCGGCATTTTCGAGGGCTGTAGTGCCGGTTCGGCATAGGGGTGATGGCTGATCCAGTGCCGGGCGATATCGATGCGCCGGGCCATCCAGACATGCTTGTGGCTCAGCACATAATCGACAAAGCGCGCCAGGGCGGCAGCGCGGCCCGGGCGACCAACGAGGCGGCAATGGAGCCCGATGCTCATCATTTTGGGCGCGCCGGCTTCACCCTCGGCATAGAGGGTATCGAAGGTGTCCTTGAGGTAGGTATAGAACTGGTCGCCGGAATTGAAGCCCTGCGGGGTGGCAAAGCGCATGTCATTGGCATCGAGCGTATAGGGAATGATCAGCTGCGGCCGGCCCCAATGCTCGCGCCAATAGGGCAGATCGTCGTCGTAGGTATCGGAAATATAAAGAAAGCCGCCTTCTTCGGAGGCGAGGTCGACGGTGTTGACCGAAGTGCGCCCGCAATACCAGCCGAGCGGCCGTTCGCCGGTAATCTCGGTGTGGAGGCGGATGGCCTCGTGCAGGTGCTCGTGCTCCCTTTCGGTCGAAAAGTCCTTGTAGTCGATCCATTTCAGGCCATGCGAGGCGATTTCCCAATCGGCCTCCTGCATGGCGCGGACCTGGGCGGGTGAGCGGGCAAGAGCCGTGGCCACCCCATAGACGGTGACCGGCACCTTGCGGCTGGTGAACAGGCGATGGAGCCGCCAGAAGCCGGCGCGGGCGCCATATTCATAGATCGATTCCATGTTCCAGTGCCGCTGGTTGGGCCAGGGCTGGGCGCCGACGATTTCGGACAGGAAGGCCTCCGAAGCGTGATCGCCATGCAGGATATTGTTCTCCCCGCCCTCTTCGTAATTGACGACAAACTGCACCGCGATCTTTGCGCCGCCGGGCCATTTGGGGTCGGGCGTTGTCTGGCCATAGCCATGCATGTTCCGAGGGTAGCGCATTGGGGCCTCACAAGTGCTGATCGTCCAAATATGGCGGGGCAATCGACGCCGGACAAGCGTCGCCTTGATTTGGGCGGTCGGGACATGGGCGTCAAGAAAACCTTGGGAGCGGCCCCCCGGGCCGCTTGTGACCGGTCAGGGTATAATGTAGGATCATCCTACGTTTGAAAACCGGCATCGGCGTGACCGGAATTCGGGGTTCCGCCGCCCCGGACGCTGCTGCGGAAGGAAAGGCACTCCTGCGATGGTCAACATCGTTGAACTTCTCGATCCCACTCCGAACCGCCTGTGGTCGCTGATGCCACAGCTTGGTGTGACCGATGTTATCTGCGTGTTCGACGATGCCGAGCAGAAGTCGCGCTGGCTGTCGTCCAAGGGGTCGCAGGATGCACGGCCACCGGCGCTCGAGCGGCGGGTTGAGGGGGAAGCGCCCTGGGGCAAGGCGCGGCTTTCGGCCCTGCAGCAATCCTACCGGGATCATGGCCTGAACCTGGTAGGCATAGAAGATACGCCCCCGCTCGATCTTGTCCGCCTGGCGCTCCCCGGGCGGGACGAGCAGATTGAAAACCTGATGGTCCAGATCAGGGCCATGGGTGAGCTCGGTATTCCGGTGCTTTGCTACAACTGGTCCGCGATCACCAGCTGGTCGCGCACCGATGTAGCCGTGCCCTTGCGGGGCGGCGCATTGAGCACGGCCTTCGATCTTTCGGCGATGGAAGGCACGGTCAATCTCAACCCTGACGGGCGCTATACCCATGACCAGCTCTGGAGCGGGCTTGAGTATTTTGTGCGCGCGATCATGCCCGTTGCAGAGGCGGCGGGGGTCTCTCTGGCGCTGCATCCGGACGATCCGCCGGTCAAGGCGATCCGCGGGGTGCCGCGCATAATGAACTCGATGGATGCGTTCCGCCGCCTGCTGTCGATGAGCGACAGCCCGGCCAACGGCATTGCATTCTGCCAGGGCAACTTTGCCTTGTTCACCGACGATATTCCGGCCGCGATCCGCGAGTTCGGCGGGGCGGGGCGGATCAAGTTTGTGCACTTCCGCGATGTGAAAGGAACGCCCGAAGCTTTCTATGAAACGTTCCACGACGATGGGCCGACCGACATGGCGGCCTGCATCAAGGCCTATAGGGACGTTGGATATGCCGGGCCAATGCGGCCAGACCACGTGCAAACCCTGTTTGGCGAGGAGAACAATCGCCCCGGTTACGAAACGATGGGTCGGCTCTTTGCGCTGGGATATATGAAGGGTCTGCGGGAGGCGGTCTATTCGGCCGCCGACTGAGATGACGATCTGGCTCGGACTTGATATCGGCACCTCGTCGGTCAAGGCGGTGGCGCTGGGCGGGGAGGGCGAGGTTATCGCCTCAGCCAGAGCCTCATATTCCACCGTGCAGAAGGCACCCGGTTTTGCCGAACAGGATGCCGACGACTATTTGAGGGCGACGGCCGATGCCATCGGCCAGCTTGGCATCGATGCCGGGCGCATTGCCGGAATAGGGCTCTCGGGCCAGACGCCAACGGCGGTCTGCGTCGATGCGTCCAGGCGCTGTGTCCGTCCTGCCATGACCTGGCAGGACAGCCGGGCGATCGAGGAAGCGAAGTTTCTTGAGGCGTCCGGCGCCGATGCAGGGACCCTGTTCGGCACGCCGCTGGCGTGGTCGCCGACCGCGATACCCGCCAAACTGCAGTGGCTGGCGCGCCACGAGCCGGAGACGGTGCGGGCGACGCGATGGGTGCTGCAGCCCAAGGACTATCTGGGAATGGCCTTGACGGGAGTGCCAAGCTCCGATCCGTGGTCATCCAAGGGCCTGTGCAATGTGCTGAGCGGCGAACCGGCATCGGATTTTCTCCAGAGCCTGGGTTGGAGCGAGAAGGTTTGCCCGCCGCTGGGTCGAGCCTGGGACGCCCGCGGTTCGGTGAGCGCGGAAGGCGCCGCGCGCTTTGGGGTGCTGGAAGGCACGCCTGTCGCCCATGGATGGAGTGATGCGCTGGCCGCCATGCTGCGTGTTGGGGCGTTCAGTGAGCCATCCGCTTTCATCCTGACCGGGACATCGGACATTGTGGGCCGCTCGTTTGCCGATGGCGCGCCCAAGGTTGATGGGTTGATGACAATCCCCAGTTCATGCGCGCCCCTGCCAGTTACGTTCGGGCCGACGCAATCGAGTGGGGATGCCGTAGAGTGGCTGGCGCGGCTGCTGGGGCGGACAGTGCCCGACCTGATGACGCTCACGCCCGGCCGCCCCGATGCGCCTCCGGTTTTTATCCCGTATCTGCGAGGGGAGCGGGCACCGATATGGAACGCCGAGGTGCGGGCAGGGTTTTCGGATGTATCGGTTGAGCACGGCGCCGGGGACATGGTTGAGGCCGTGCTGCAGGGCATCAACCTGTCGGCAAGGGATATTCTTGAGCGGGCCGGAACCGATGCACAGACGCCGATCCACATTGCCGGGGTGAGCGCCACGATCGACCGCTGGACGGCGGCGCGGCTGAAAACACTCGGGCGCCCAATGGTTTTGCATGACGAGGACAATGCATCGGCCGTGGGAGCGGCAATGCTGGGGGCCGCAGCGGCGGGGGGCAGCCTTGCCGAGCAGGTGGCGAACGTGTCGCGTGCGGCAGCGCGGGTGACGCCGGACGAGCAGGACATTGCCGTTTCGAGCCGCCGCTTTGCCGCTTATCGGGCGCTTTCATCGTTCGCGCTGGCAAGAGTTGGACAGGGCCAATCGGCATGAGCATTCCCAGCCTACCTCGTTCAGGTCACCTCAATCGCCAAAGCCTCAGCCAGGGGATTGTCGAGGAAGTGCTCTCGTGGCTGGCGGACGGGCGTTACGAGCCCGACGCCGCGCTGCCCACGGAGCGCGAACTGATGACGCATTTCGGCGTCGGGCGGAACACGGTTCGCGAGGCCATGCAGGCGATGGTTTCGATGGGCGTGGTCGATGTCAGGCCGGGCCGTGGCACAAGGGTGGTGCGGACTTCGCCTGCCGCTGTGTTGCCGCCGGAGGTGATGTCGGCACTCATGATGCCCAATACGCTCGAAGAGCTTTATGAATTCCGCTCGGTGGTCGAGCCCGGGATCGCCGCCTATGCGGCGTTGCGCGCAACCCCCGACGATATTGCCAGCATGGCCGATGCGCTTGACCAGTATGAAAAAGCCATGGCGGCGGACGAACCGGTGGCCCTGCACGACGTGCTGTTCCATCGCCAGGTGGCCGTGGCGGCGCACAATTCGATTTATCTCAAGATCACCGACGCCGTCTCGAGCCTGCTGATCAGCGGCCGGCATGCGACCGATCTGGTGCAGAGCGCTGTGCGGTCTGCCGCTATCGACCACCGGCAGATTCTCGAGGCGATCCGGACCCGCGATGCTGAGGAGGCACGGGGGCACATGCTGCGCCATGTGCAATCGGGCACCCGGGCACTCGCCGAAGCACGCCGACTTACCCGCGTCCCCGCCGCCGGCGATGGGCAAGGGCCAATTGATACTCCGTGACCTTGCGGACCAGCTCACCCAGATAATGTTAGGGCCAAATCGATGAATACCACCGGCACGCCAGGCAAGACCAACCCCGCCCTTACATCTGTGGGGCGCCCCATTTTCGGACCCACGCCACCGGCGGGCGCAACGCCCTGTGCACGGCGCACGCCGCTGAGCGACAGCGAACGGGCCGAGGTGGTGGAACTGGTGGCCCAGGCGCGGGAGCAGCGCCAGACGCTGGAACTGCCCGAAAGGCTCCACACGCGCGACTGGGATACGATCACCCAGATCGTGCTCGATCTCGATGTGCGGCGCGGGCTCAAGCCAACGGGCTGGAAAATTGGCGCGGCCAGTGAAACGGTTCGTATCGCCGAGGGGCTGCCCTATCCGGCGCCGGGGCGACTGTACGAAGGCTCCATCTTTGAGAGCGGGGCAGTGCTGCCGCCGGAACTCTTCATCAACTACCGCAATAATGAATGCGAATTTGCCTTCCGGATGGCGAGTGAGCTGCCGCCCCGACCGACGCCCTACACCGAAGATGAGGTGGCGGCGGCAATCGACTATATGGCGCTTGCCATCGAGATTGGCGATACGGTTTTTCCGGACTGGTACGGGGTGAGCGGCTATCTTGGATCGAGCCTTGATAATGGCGGCGGGGCCGCACTGGTGCTGGGTCCGCCGATCCGCAACTGGCGGAACCTCGATCTGGCGGGGACCAGGATCGACCTTTACCTCGAAGGCACCTGGATCAAGTCCGGATATGGCGAAGCTGCGATGGGGCACCCGGTGACGTCGCTGACCTGGCTGGTCAACTGGCTCAGCGCTCGCGGCATGATCCTGGCGGCCGGGGAAACCGTCAGCACGGGCACGTGCACGGGTCACTGCTTTGCCGCACGGGGCGATTCAGTCAAAGCCGTGTTCGAGCATATCGGGGAAGTCTCAGTCAGTTATGGCTGAGGCCGTGGCATGAGAGGTTAGCGTGCGACCCTGCCGGGCTCAGCGCTGGCGGGGCGGGGCCGTGCTGGTTGCGGGTGAAAACACCGGCTGGTCAAACACTGTGTGATAGACCGCGCTGCGGTTTTTCCAACGCCATTCGAGGTGATTGAGCACGGTGTCGGTAACCTGGCTCGCCGGGCGGCCGATGATGGCGAGGCGTCCGATGTGATCATTGGGCACATCGGGCGTGCCGATCTTGATGACGCTGACATCATCGGGAATCTTCAGGCCCAGTTTGTCGAACGCCGAAACAATCGACGGCCCGTCTGAAAAGCTGGAAATGACCACTGCGGTCGGCCTGCTTGCGGCAGGGCCCTCGAACAAGGGGCGCAGTGCGCCTGCAAGATCCATGAAATTGCGCTGGGCGCCGCTCATGGGGGCAAAGACTGTCGGCATGGCTGCGGGATCGGCACCCAGAAGATCGCGTGCTACCTCGAAGAACCGCGCGGCCAGACGGAAAAAGATCTGGTCGCTTTCTTCGGTGACCCAGGCGATGCGTTTGTGACCGAGACCGGCCAGGTGGGAAATGGCCAGTTTGACGCAGGTCGCCGGATCGTTGGCGATGGCGTCAACATCAAGACCATCGGCCATCTGGCCTTCAATGACCACGGCGTCGCTGATCTCGCGCAACTGGGCGAGGACGGAGCTGTGGATGCTCGAGGTGCGAGGCTGGAGGATGCAGGCATTGTAGCGCCGGGCACCGCGCAGCATTTCCAGCGCCTGCCGCGGGTCGTGATAAGTCAGCGTCATAGAATCGTAGCTGCGCTGGATCAGGGCCCGGTGAACGGAAGAGGCAATGGCATCGCTGCGCTCATAGGGGCTGTCGTAAACCAGGGTGAGGACGCTGCGCGCCGCAGACGATGGCGATGGTTCGGGCTGAAACCGGACGAAGGTGCCACGCCCCACGTGACTTTCCACCGCGCCTTCGGAGCGCAACTGGTTCAATGCGCTCTGGACCAGGTGCTGGCTGACGCCATAATCGCTCATCAGCTTGCGGACGGTGGGCAGCCGGGTGCCCGCAGGCATGCTGACCACCATCCTGCGCAAATCATCAGCGATGTTGTGGGGGGAAAGGGTCAAGATAAACTGCTTTGCTGTGCGTGTGACGATGAGTGGCATGCCTGCAAGCCAGGCGGGGGTTCGCCGTGCAATCCCTTTCCATCGATCGGGTCTGTTTCAAAGATGCCTTCCCCGTTGCCAAAACGCCGCCGTTAGCGCTTTCGCGACCGGCTGTGCAGACTGTCGAGCAACATGGCCAGGATCAGCAAAGCGCCCGTGACCAGCGATTGGAGGTAAATCGATACACCTGTCAATATCAGGGCATTGGTGATCAGGGCCATGAGCAACAGGCCAAGGAATGCGCCCCTGATCGTGCCCTTGCCGCCCAACAGGCTGGCGCCGCCAATCACCGCGGCGGCAACCGCGCGCAATTCAGCACCGACACCAAAGGACGGACCGGCCGAGGCGAGGCGCGAACTGACGACAACGCCGGCCAGAGCCGCCAGCCCACCCATGATGGCAAACAGGATCACCCGGGTGCGGGTGACATTGAACCCGGCAAGGCGGGCGGCCATTTCATTGCCGCCAAGATAATAGATGGCGCGGCCCGGAGCCGAGCGGCGCAGCAGGAAATCGGCAATCAGCAGGACCACAATCATCAGGACGATGGAATTGGGAATGCCGAGGTATGCGCCCTGGCCAAAGAACGAATAGTCCGAGTTCATGGCGCTGACAGGGAAACCCTGCGTGATGACATAGATCAGCCCGCGCACGATAAACGCCATGCCCAGGGTGGCGATCAGCGCATTGACGCGCCCCACGGTGATGAGCAGCCCATTGGCCACCCCCACTGCGCCGCCGGCCAGAATTGCGACGCCAAAGGCAGCCAATGGTGGCCACCCTGCCAGCGTGAGCTTGGCCGCAATCACCCCGGCAAATCCGAGAATGGCACCCACTGACAGATCGAAAACGCCGCTGATGATGAGAATGGTCATGCCGGCCACGAGCAGGGCATCTTCAGCCAGGCCCTGCATCACCACCTTGAGATTGGCCAGCGTGAGGAAATAGGGCGAGGACCAGGTGAGGTAGGCGCAAAGGGCGAGGTTGAGCAGGATCAGCCGACCCTCGGTTTGCCCGAGCAGGAAGCCAGTGAGCTTGCGGAACGGCGATGATGATGTCGATGCGGGAAGGTCGGGGGCTGTCATGACTAGATATCTGCCGTAACGCTGGAGAGGATGGTGTCGACCGAAAGGGAGGCGCCGGATAGTTCATCAACGACCCTGCCGGCGCGGGCTGTCAGGACGCGGTCGCAGACATTGGCCAGTTCGGCAAAATCAGTCGAGATGACGATCACACCGACGCCGGTGGCCGCAACCTGCCGGATGGCGGCGTGGATTTCGGCCTGTGCGGCCACATCGACGCCCACGGTGGGGTTTTCGAGGACGATGACTTTTGGTTCAACCTGCAGCACGCGTCCGATCAGCACTTTCTGCTGATTGCCACCGGATAGCGCACCGACCAGACGTGTGGGATCCGGCGGACGAACGCCCATGTTCCTGATCGATTCCTCTGCACGACTGCCGATGGCCCGGTCCGAGAGCATGCCGTGAGACAGGCAACGGTTCAGCACCGATGCCACCACATTGTCGGCCACGGTCATGTTAAAGAACAGGCCGAGATGCTTGCGCTCGGCTGGCATATAGACCACGCCGCCGGCAATGGCGGACGCGGGCGAAGCGAACCTGATGGTCCTGCCCAGAAGAGAGACGCTGCCGGAGCCCTGCGGGCTGACGCCGGCAATCTGGCGTCCGAGGTCTTCGATGCCCGAGCCCAACAGGCCGGCAAATCCCAGAACCTCGCCCTTGCCCAGCGTGAAGCTGCACGGGGTGGTGATTTTGTCAGAGGTCAGGCCTTCGGCCTTGAGCAGTGGTTCTCTTGGCGGCGCCTGCAGGGTGGAGGGACGTACGGCCTGTGCTTCGTCGCGGCCGACCATCCAGCGGATCACCTCGGCGCGATCGGTTTCGGTAGTCTTGCAGGAGGCGACCTTCTGCCCATCGCGCAGCACGGTAAGCTCGTCGGCCAATTCAAAGACCTGCGCCAGATCGTGGGCGATGAACATGATCGCAACGTCGCGCGAGCGCAGGTCGCGCAGGATGGTGAACAGGCGGTCCGCCTCGGTCTTGGACAGGCGGGCGGTGGGCTCATCAAGGACGAGAACGCGGGGTGATCCGACCACGGCCCGGGCGATCTCGACGATCTGCTGCAGGCTCGAATCGAGGCTGCGCATGGTGGCTGTCACGTCGATATCGACATCGAAGGCCTCCAGCGCCCGCCGCGCGGCAGCATGCTTGGCCTTCCAGTCTATGCCGCGCCAGTTTGAGCCTTCACCCATCCGGCCAACAAAGATGTTTTCGGCTACCGACAGGTCAGGGAAAACCTGAAGTTCCTGATGTACGGTGATGATGCCAAGGTTTTGGGCGGCACTGGGAGACGGCAGGCGGACGGGCTGCCCGGCCAGAAGGATCTGCCCGCCATCGGGGCGTTCGGCACCGGTCATGATCTTGACGGCGGTGGATTTTCCCGCGCCGTTCTGGCCCAGCAGCGCGTGAATCCGTCGGGGCGCCAGGTCGAGGCTGAAATCCTTAAGGGCGATAGAGGCGCCATAAGTCTTCCCAACCCCGCGCAATGACAGCGCGGGGAGGGTGCCCCCGGTCAAATCGGCTTGACCGGGGTTCTGTTGGATCGTGGTCTGCATTGGGATGCCGTCAGGCATTCGTCAGCTTCTCGAGAAGGCCTCCGACATTGTCCTTCGTGATCACGATGGTGCCGGTATCGACGCGAGAAGGCAATGGGCTGATGCCGGTATCGGCCCAGGTCATGCCCAGTGACGAGCTGTTGCCGTTGGCAACATCGACCAGGAACTGGATCGCATAATAGAACGCCTGGAACGAACGCTGGGTGATCGAGGCGGTGATCACCCCATCCGCCACGGCCTGCATGACATCGGTGGTCCGCAGCGTTGCGCCATTGCCGATGACAATGAGCTTGCCGGCCTTGTCGGCCTGGCGGACTGCGGTGGCGGCCGCCGAGGATTCCTGGGTGCCGTTTGCGTAGAGCGCGGTCAGATCGGGAATGCCCTGGATCATCTGGGCAAAGGCATCGACGGTCCGCTGCGGATCGCCCTGGTCATCGACAATGGGGTCGATCTTGATATTGGGCGCTGCCGCTTCAAGCCGCTCGCGGAAGCCCTTGAGGGATTCTTCGAGCGCCTGCGAGCCACCAAGGGTCACAACGCCGACCCGGCCTTCGCCCTTGCTCGCCTCGATCAGCGCGTTGGCTGCCTGCACACCGGACTGATACCGATCTGTGCCGAGGTAGGTCAGGCGCTGGCTTTCGGGGGCGTCGGTGTCGGCGGTGACGACGGGAATGCCCTGCTGGTGGGCCTCGATGATAAGCGGCTCGACGGCCTTGGCATCGACCGGAAGGATCACCAGACCCTTGGGACGACGCACCAGCACCTGCTGGATCTGCGAGACCTGCTGGGCTGCATCCCACGCATCGGGGCCGATGAACGTTACCTTGACACCGAGCTTTTCCTCGGCGGCCTTCATGCCGGCAATCGGGTCTTCCCAGAAGGGAATGCCGAGCAGGGCACCGGCAACGACATACTCATCCGGGTCGGCCGCTACGGCCGGCAAGGTGCCGAGCGCGCTGGCGGCAACCAGGCTGGCACCGCCCTTGAACAGGTTGCGCCGGTTCGTCAATGGAAGCTGATCTTTCAACATATATTCCTCCCTCAATCGGGACGGGACATTCCCCGCCCTGCCTTCAAGCTGCAGTTCGCTGCGGACTGACTTAACTGTCGCCCCGAAGGTCGATGATGTCGTTCCCTTCGGAGGCCGCCTCCCAAGCCAGCCGCCGCATTCGATCGAAAGCTTGCACCAAAAAATCAATGCGTCAATACAAACATTGCAAGATTCAATACACATTGAAAAAACGCAGCGTTTTCGTTATTTTCTGAACGATACGGGCAAATATTGTATCGATTGTATCGGCAAACTTGCCGATGGTTTTCGGTGTTTTTGCGGATGCGTTCCGAAAAGTTCCGGTGAAACAAACACGTGCTGACGAGGCGAGGTTCCAGAATGATGCATGCAAATACAGTCGCCACGGCGCTCCGTGAGGCCGGGATTATTCCCATCCTGACGGTCAAGGACCTGAACGAAACGCTCAAGCTGGTGAGCGCGCTTGTGGATGGTGGCATCAGGGCTGTCGAAATCGTGCTGAGAACAGAACCGGCCACCGAGGCGATCCGGCTCGTCCGCCAAGCCTTTCCCGACCTGCTCGTGGCGGCGGGCACGGTAATGGGACCAGCGGCGTTCGATCGCGCGGTGGAGGCAGGGGCAAACCTGATTGTTTCACCCGGTTTGACGCCCGAACTGGCAGACTATCACCGGCGCAACCCGATCCCGATGATCCCCGGGGCGCTGACGGCAAGCGAGGTCATGTGGGCAGTCGACAGGGGCTACACGCTTCTTAAATACTACCCCGCGGTGCCTTCCAACGGGGCGGCGGTTCTGGCCGACTATGGCAATATCTTTTCCGGCGTCTCGTTCATGCCCACCGGCAAAATCTCGCTGAGCACCTTGCCCGACTTCGCGCGCCTCAAGAATGTCGCCTGCATTGGTGGCTCGTGGATGTTTTCGGGGCCGCTTGAGGCTGTTGCGGCGGATGTGAGGCAGTCGATTGATGTTGTACGAAAGGCAAGGGCGACTGTCAGCGCACCTTGAACAGGCGCGGGGCGTGGAGAATTTGATGCCGACATCCATTCCGCTGATCATTGGAACGCTGAACAGAAAACTGCCGCTATTCCCTCAATCCCGTTGCGAAGGGCTCGGACTGGTCTCGGGCTGGTTCGATGCGGAACGAGGAACCTTTGAGCAGGCTGACGCCATTGGGGATATCGACAATCCGGCCTTTCTCGCACTCGGTGCCATGGGGCGCACCGTATATTGCACATCGGAAATGCACGCCTCGCGAGAGGGTACGATTTCGGCCGTTGCGATCGACAGGCCCAGCCTTGCCCTGCGTTTGCTCAACAGCCAGACGACGCTGGGGAACTGCCCGTCCTATTGCAGCATCGACAGGGCGGGGGGACTGCTGCTGGCGACGAACTACCTGATTGACGACGTCAGTGACGCTGATGGCGTTTCGGCCGTGGCGTTTCCCCTTGAGGCCAGCGGCGCATTGGGGCCTGCCAGAGTGTTGGCCCGGCTACGCGGACAGGGACCGGTGGACGGCCGACAGAATAGATCGCACGCCCATTGCATCATTTCCTCGCTCGACAACCGGCACGTGATAATTGCGGATCTGGGTGGCGATGCGCTGGTGACGGTTCCGCTTGAGGCGCGCAACAGCGAGGAATCCGGGCATTTCAAATCCTGTGCCCTGCCTGCTGGCTCCGGCCCCCGCCACATGATCACTCATCCCAAAAGCGGAGTTCTCTATCTGCTCAATGAGCTTTCGAGCACTTTGACCTGGCTGGCGGTCGAAGGCGATGGGCAGCTGTCAATTCTGGGAACGGTCGGCGCCCGCCACCCTGGCGCGGCCGGAGACAATGCCAGTTCGGACCTGAAGCTGAGCGCCGATGGGCGCTTTGTCTATGCCGCCAACCGCGGGGACGATTCGATTGCGGCGTTTGCGGTTGGGGCCGACGGCAGCCTGAGTTTTACCGCAAGCTGGTCGGCTCAGGGGCTGTGCCCGAGAAACCTGGCGCTGTCGCCCGATGGTGGGCACCTTCTGGTATCGAACCAGAATAGCGACACGATAGCGGTTTTCCTGATCGACAGCACTGACGGAAGCCTCAGTCATATCAATGACATCGCCATTTCCACGCCGATGTGCGCGGTTTTTCTGTGAGGCGATCCGCGCCGCGGGCGCGAAACTGGACCAAACGGTAAAATTTAATTGCCGGGCGCAAGGGCAAGGTGCAAGAGTTTACTCCTGACGTGCGACCCGGGAGGCTCGTTTGAACGCAGTTGGACGCCTGACGACCCATGTGCTGGACACAATGCACGGCAAGCCCGCTCGCGGTATGGCGCTGGACCTGCATATGGTGCATGGCGACCACACGCATAAACTGCTGGAAAGCTACACCAATGCCGATGGCAGGGTGGACAAGCCGCTGCTGGAAGGCGAGCATTTTCACCTGGCGACCTATGAACTGCATTTCCATGTGGGGCAGTATTTCGAGCGGCTGGGGGTTGAACTCGACAGGCCGTTCCTTGAGATCGTGCCGATCCGGTTCGTGATCTCGGAAATCTCGCATTACCACGTGCCGCTGCTGGTTTCCCCGTTTGCCTATTCGACCTATCGGGGGAGCTGAGGTGGCGATGATTGCGCATGGTTGCACCCCCACCCCATCCCTCCCCGCAAGGGGGAGGGAGGAGCAATTGCACGGCCTGAGTGTCTCCCTCCCCCTTGCGGGGAGGGGGCAGGGGTGGGGGTGTTGTGGCGCAAGACCCGAGGATGCGAGGCGATGACGGCGGTCCGCAGGCAGTTGCGCTTTATCCTCAACGACGAGACGATCACGCTGGATACAGTGTCGGCAACGCGGACGCTGCTGGATTTCCTGCGGCTTGACCGCAGGTTGCGGGGATCCAAGGAGGGCTGCGCTGAGGGCGATTGCGGGGCCTGCACGGTGCTGGTGGGGCGGCTGCATGACGGGCAGCTGCGCTATCAGAGCGTGAATGCCTGCATCTGCTTTGTGGGCAGTCTCGATGGCGCACATGTGGTGAGCGTCGAACATCTTTCCAAGGACAATGGGGCGCTGCATCCGGTGCAGCAGGCGATGGTCGATCATCATGGCAGCCAGTGCGGGTTCTGCACGCCGGGGATCGTGATGTCGCTCTATGGCCTCTGGATGCGCGAACCGCGCCCGGCGCGCGCTGCGGTTGAAATGGTGCTGCAGGGGAACCTCTGCCGCTGCACCGGCTATGCCCCGATCATCAAGGCGGGGCAGGTGATGTCGGACTATGGCACGGCGGGCGTCGATCCGCTGGTGGCCGAGCGTCAGGCGATGGCAGCGCGGCTTTCGGCGCTGCACGATGGTGCGCGGGTCGATATCGGGGAGGGCAAGGACCGGCTGATCGTTCCGGCCAGCGCCGACGACCTGGCCGAAATCTATGCCGAGCATCCTGGTGCCACGCTGGTGGCAGGGGCCACGGATGTGGGCCTGTGGGTGACCAAGTTCATGCGCGATATCGGGCCGATGGTCTATATCGGGGCGCTGACGGACCTGCAGCAGATCGAGGAAAGCGATGCTGGCGTGCGGCTAGGCGCGGGGGTGAGCTATACCGATGCCGGGCCGGTGCTGGTCAGGCGCTTTCCCGCGCTGGCCGAACTCTGGTCGCGGATTGCCGGTGAACAGGTGCGCAACATGGGCACGGTGGGGGGCAATATCGCCAACGGCTCGCCGATCGGGGATACCCCGCCCGCCCTGATCGCGCTGGGGGCGCGGGTGACGTTGCGCAAAGGCAGTGCGCGCCGCGAGATCAAGCTCGAAGACTTTTTTCTCGCCTATGGCAAGCAGGACCGGGCGGCGGGTGAATTTGTGGAATCAGTGTTCGTGCCGGGGCTGCCGCGCGGTGAGCAACTGGGTGTCTATAAGATTTCGAAACGCCGGGACGAGGATATCTCCTCGCTGTGCGGCGCGTTCCGGGTGTTCGTCAATGACGCGGGCATTGTGGGCATGGCGCGGATCGCCTTTGGCGGCATGGCGGCAACCCCCAAGCGGGCCAGGGCGGTGGAAGCGGCGTTGATCGGCAAGCCGTGGAGCAGTGCCAGCGTTGAACTGGCGCTCGGGGCGTTCGGCGATGATTTCCAGCCGATCAGCGACATGCGGGCCTCGGCCGAGTACCGGCTTTTGGCGGCGCAGAACCTGTTGCGGCGCTTTCAGCTTGAAACCACGGGTGAAAACCACCGGCTTGCGCGGGGTGTGGCGTGAGCAAGGGAGGAATGCACCAGAACCGGGCCCATGATTCGAGCGCCAAGCATGTCGCGGGGCGGGCAGAATATATTGATGACATGGTTGAGCCCGAGGGGCTGGTGCACGCCTATCTCGGACTGTCCGAAAGGGCGCATGCGCGCATAGTGGCGATGGACCTGTCGGCGGTGGCGGTGGCACCGGGAGTGATTGCGGTACTGACCGCTGAGGATATTCCGGGCGAGAACGATGTCAGCCCCTCGCACCGGCATGATGAGCCGATCTTTGCGCCGGGGCTGGTGCAGTTCGTCGGCCAGCCGATGTTCGCTGTAGTGGGCACGACGCGTGATGCGGCCCGCCGGGCGGCGCGGCTGGCGAGGATCACCTACGAAGAGCTGCCGGCAGCGCTCGATATCGATGCGGCCGAGCGGGCGGGCGGGACGCTGGTGACCGATCCGCTCAAGCTTGAACGCGGCGATGTGGCCGCCGGCATGGCAGCCGCACCGATGCGGCTGATGGGCAGGGTCTATATCGGCGGGCAGGATCACTTCTATCTCGAGGGCCAGATCGCCCTGGCCATTCCGGGCGAAGACGAGGATGTGACTGTTTACGCCTCAACCCAGCACCCGAGCGAAGTGCAGTTGATGGTGGCGCAGGTGCTCGGCGTCGCCCAGCATGCAGTGACGGTGAATATCCGGCGCATGGGCGGGGGGTTCGGTGGCAAGGAAACGCAGGGGAACCTGTTTGCCGCCGTGGCGGCGATTGCAGCCAAGAAGCTGAACCGGGCGGTGAAAATCCGGCCCGACCGCGACGACGACATGATCGCGACGGGCAAGCGGCACGATTTCCGCGTCGACTATGACGTCGGCTTTCATCCCGATGGGCGGATCGAGGCGGTGGATGCGGTCTATGCGGCGCGGGCGGGGTTTTCCTCGGACCTGTCGGGGCCGGTGACGGACCGGGCGCTGTTTCATGCCGACAATGCCTATTTTTATCCTTCGGTGCGGCTGGCCTCGGCACCGCTCAAGACCAACACGGTTTCCAACACAGCTTTTCGCGGCTTTGGCGGCCCGCAGGGCATGATGGGCGGCGAGCGGATCATTGAGGAGGTGGCCTATGCCACCGGGCTCGACCCGCTGGCGGTGCGCAAGGCCAATTTCTATGGCCAGGACGAGCGCAACGTGACGCCCTACTATCAGACTGTGACCGACAATATCATCGCCCGGATTGTCGATGAGCTTGAAGACAGCGCCGACTATCAGGGGCGGCGCAAGGCGATTATTGCCTTCAACAAGACCTCGCCGGTGATCCGCAAGGGCATTGCGCTGACCCCGGTGAAGTTCGGCATCTCGTTCACGGCCACCTGGTACAATCAGGCCGGGGCGCTGGTGCATGTGTATCGGGATGGCTCGATCCATCTCAGCCATGGCGGCACCGAGATGGGGCAGGGGCTCTATATCAAGGTGGCGCAGGTTCTGGCGCACGAATTCGGCGTCGGGCTCGAGCGCATCAAGATCATGGCAACGACGACCGGCAAGGTGCCCAATACCTCGGCGACCGCGGCATCATCGGGCTCGGACCTCAATGGCATGGCGGCGGTGGACGCGGCGCGCCAGATCAAGACCCGGCTGGCCGATCATGCGGCGCGGGTCTATGGCACCCACGTCACCGATATCAAATGGGTGGAGGGCGGCATCGAGGCAGCGGGCAAGTTTGTGGCCTTCGATGAACTGGTGGCCTCGGCCTATCTCAACCGCGTGCAGCTTTCGGCGGCGGGGTTCTACAAGACACCCAATATCCACTGGGACCGCGGCAACGGGCGGGGCAGCCCGTTTTATTATTTTGCCTATGGGGCTTCGGTTTCCGAAGTTTCCATCGACACCCTGACCGGCGAATACCAGGTGGACCGGGTCAATATCCTGCATGATGTGGGGCGTTCGCTGAACCCGGCAATCGACATCGGGCAGGTGGAAGGCGGCTTCATCCAGGGTATGGGCTGGCTGACCACTGAAGAGCTGGTGTGGGATGCCAAGGGCAACCTGCGCACGCATGCGCCCTCGACCTACAAGATCCCCCTCGCTTCCGACGTGCCGCCGGTTTTCAACGTGCGGCTGGCTGAATGGTCGATCAATCGCGAGGAGACGGTGGGTAAATCCAAGGCGGTCGGCGAACCGCCGCTGATGCTGGCACTGTCCGTAGTCGAGGCGCTGTCGATGGCCGTGGCCAGCGTTGCCGACTACAAGGAATGCCCAAGGCTCGATACGCCTGTGACTCCCGAGCGGGTGTTGATGGGGGTGGAGCGCATGCGCAGGGTGCGCGGATGAGGGGATTGGGGCTCTCGATACCCCCACTCCTGACCTGTCCGGCCCTTCGCCAGGGCTCAGGGCGTTCATCGCTCAAACCGCGCCACTGGCGCGGTTTGCCCCTACGGGCCGCGCTTCACCCCCGCAAGGGTGAGTGTTCACATTGGATTGCCGGTTGCTCCCCTCACCCCCACCCCATCCCTCCCCCTCAAGAGGGAGGGAGCCCGTGTTTCAGGGCTTGCGTGTTTCCTCCCCCTTCCAGGGGGAGGATTAAGGTGGGGGTGAGCCGATGACCTCAATCCTCAACGCGTTCGATGCGTTTGTCGCCAGCCACGACAGGGCGATGGTGGCGCGGCTCAGTTCCGTGAAGGGGTCGAGCCCAAGGGCTGAGGGCACCAGCATGGTGGTGGCCAGGGACGCCCTTTTCGGCACCATCGGGGGCGGGGCGCTGGAATATATGGTGATCGACAAGGCAAGGCAGATGCTGCGCCAAGGGCAGGGCGAAGGGGCGCTGGATGTGCCGCTGGGGCCCGAGATCGGGCAATGCTGTGGCGGGCGGGTCGGGGTGAGCCTGAAATGGCTGGATGCGGCAGGGATTGCTGCGCTGCGCGCGGAGCTCGCCGCAGAAGAGGCGGGCCGGACGCCGGTTTACATTTTCGGGGCCGGGCATGTGGGGCGGGCGCTGGGGCAGGCACTGGCGCTGCTACCGGTCCGGGCAGAAGTGATCGACACACGAGTTGAAGAGATTGCCAGCCTGCCAAAGGGGGTTGCCGGGCGGGTGGTGGCGATGCCGGAGGCAGTGGTGCGATCCGCCCCGGCCGGCAGCGCCTTTGTGATTCTGACCCATGACCACGCGCTCGATTTCCTGATCGCCGCCGAGGCTTTGGCGCGGGATGATACTGTCTATGTCGGCATGGTGGGATCGCGCACCAAACGGGCGCGCTTTGCCAGCTGGTATCTGGGCGAAGGTGGCGATACGCAGCGGCTGGAGCGGCTGGTATTGCCGATTGGGCAGCAGGGGCTTGGGGATAAGCGGCCTGCGGTGATCGGGGCTCTGGCGGCGGCGGAAATTATGGTTCACATTGCCCGTCGGGAAGTCTTTGTGCACACGCGGTCTGCCAGTCTGGACGAACGGGGTGCAGTTCATGAACGCTGACATGCCGATGCGATTGGCACTGACCGGCATTACCAAGCGTTTTCCAGGTGTGCTGGCCAACGACCATGTGAGCTTTTCGGTGCGCCCGGGCGAAATCCATGCGCTTTTGGGCGAAAACGGCGCGGGTAAATCGACGCTGGTCAAGATGATCTACGGGATCATGCAGCCCGATGCCGGCGAGATCCGCTGGGATGGGCAGCCGCTGACGGTGGCCAATCCGCGCGCGGCGCGCAAGCTTGGCATCGGCATGGTGTTTCAGCACTTCTCGCTGTTCGAGGCGATGACGGTGCTCGAAAACATCGCGCTCGGCATGGACGCCAAAATTCCAGCCCGGGCGCTGGAAGCCAAAATCCGCGATGTCATGACCCAGTATGGGCTGACGCTCGACCCGCACCGGGTGGTGTCGACGCTTTCAGTGGGGGAACGGCAGCGGATCGAGATCGTGCGGGCGCTGCTGCTCAACCCCAAGCTGTTGATCATGGACGAGCCGACATCGGTGCTGACGCCGCAGGAGGTGGACGCGCTGTTCGAGACGCTGCGGCTTCTGGCCAGCCAGGGCTGCTCGATTCTTTATATTTCGCACAAGCTCCACGAGATCAAAGCGCTCTGTGACAGCGCGACTATCCTGCGCGGCGGCAAGGTGGTGGATACCTGCGATCCACGCGCCGAAACCTCGCGCTCGATGGCCGAAAAGATGATCGGGGCCGGGCTCAAGGATATCGTGAAGGCGGAAGGGCGCTCGTTCGGGGCGGTCAAGTTTGAGGTGAGCCATCTCAGCGTGCCCAAGGAAGGGCATTTCGGCACGGCGCTGCATGAGATCAGCTTTGCCGTGCGGGCCGGCGAAATTTTCGGCATTGCCGGGGTGGCGGGCAATGGGCAGAACGAGTTGCTTTTGGCCCTTGATGGCGAAGTGGGCGGGTTGGCGGACGCGGTGAAGATTGACGGTGTGCCGGTGGGGGCGCTGGGTACTTCGGCGCGGCGACGGCAGGGACTTGGTTCCGTGCCCGAGGAACGCAACGGGCATGGGGCGGTCGGCGATTTCACGCTCTCGGAAAACACCATTCTGACGGCGCGCAACCGGTTGGGCATGGTGCTGGGCGGGCTGATCCGCACCGGCATGGCCAGGACCTATACCGGCGATGTGATCGCCTCGTTTGCGGTGAAGGCGCAGGGGCCGGGGGCGACGGCGGGATCGCTGTCGGGCGGGAACCTGCAGAAATATATCATGGGCCGGGAGATCATGCAGAAACCCAGCGTTTTGGTGGTGAGCCAGCCGACCTGGGGCGTCGATGCCGGGGCGGCGGCCGCGATCCATCAGGCGCTGGTCGATCTGGCAGCCAGCGGGTCGGCGATCGTGGTGATCAGCCAGGACCTTGATGAGTTGCTCAGCCTTTGCGACACGCTGGCGGTGATCAACGGGGGCAGGCTCTCCCAACCGCTCAAGGTTGGCGAGGCCAGTATCGAGGAAATCGGGCTGCTGATGGGCGGCATTCACGGGCTCGACATCGGGGAGGCGGCGCGTGCGGTTCCGGCTTGAAAAGCGCCAGCAGCCATCCAGGGCGATGCTCTATCTGACCCCGTTGCTGGCGGTGCTGATCACCATGGTGCTGGGGGCGGCCGTGTTCACGGCGCTAGGCTATAACGGGATTGGCGCGGTGCGGGAGATTTTCCTCACGCCGCTGACCAACCCCTATAAATGGCAGGACCTGGCGGTGAAGGCCGCGCCGCTGATCATCATCGCGGTAGGGCTTTCCATCGGGTATCGGGCCAATGTGTGGAATATCGGGGCCGAGGGGCAGTATGTGGTGGGCGGGCTGTCGGCGACCGGGGTGGCGCTCTTGACCTACGACATGACCGGCTGGTGGATCCTGCCGCTGATGGTGCTGGCGGGAATGGCGGGCGGCATGGCGTGGGTGGCGATCCCGGCCTTTCTGCGCACCCGGCTCAAGGTCAATGAAATCCTGACCACGCTGATGCTGACCTATGTGTCGGTCTACCTGCTCAACTATCTGGTGTTCGGACCGTGGAAGAACCCGATGGGTATGGGCCAGCCGCAGACGGTGCTGTTCACCGCTGACCAGACGCTGCCCTATATCATTGCCGGCACCATCGTGCAGGCGGGGGCGCCGATTGCCATCATCGTGGCGCTGGTGGCCTGGTTCGTGATGTCGCGGTCGGTATTCGGGTTTCAGGTCAAGACGGTGGGCGCGGCCCCGCACGCGGCGCGCTATGGCGGGTTTTCGGCCAACCAGACCATCTGGCTGGCGCTGCTGGCCTCGGCGGGGCTGGCGGGCCTGGCCGGTGCGCTGGAAGTGGCCGGGCCATTCGGGCGCATGGTGCCGCAGTTTCCGACCAACTATGGCTTTACCGCCATTATCGTTGCCTTCCTCGGCCGGTTGCAGCCGCTGGGCATTCTGCTGGCGGGGGGTGTGCTGGCGATTACGTTTGTTGGTGGCGAGGTGGCCCAGACCACCATGCAGCTGCCCAACGCGGCGGTGGGGATATTTCAGGCCATGATGCTGTTCCTGCTGCTGGCGGGGGATATTTTCGTGCGCTACAGACTGCGCCGCGTGCGGCCGATGGCGGCAGGAGGCGCGGCATGAGCGCTGAACTGATCATTGCCATCATCATCACCCTGATCGGGGCGGCGACGCCGATCCTGCTGGCGGCGCTTGGCGAGCTGGTGGTGGAAAAGAGCGGCGTGCTCAACCTCGGCGTCGAGGGAATGATGCTGACCGGGGCCGTGGTTGGGTTTGCGGTGAGCTATTCGACGGGCAACCCCTGGATCGGGGTGCTGGCGGCGGCGTTTGCAGGCACGGCGGCCTCGCTGATCTTTGGGTTTCTGACGCTGTCGCTGTCATCGAACCAGGTGGCGACCGGGTTGGCGCTGACCATTTTCGGCACCGGATTTTCGGCGCTCTTCGGCCAGCCCTATACCGGCAAGCCGCTGGAACTGTTCCGCTCGGTGTTTCCGGCAGAGCTCGCCACCCACCCGTTCTGGAAAGTGATTTTCGGCTATTCGCCGCTGGTCTATTTCTCGCTGATCATGGTGGTGGCGGTCTGGTGGTTCTTGCAGAAAACCCGGGCCGGGCTGATCCTGCGGGCGGTGGGGGAGAGCGATCTTTCGGCCCATTCGATCGGCTATTCGGTGATCGGAGTGCGGTATATGGCCGTGGCCTTTGGCGGGGCGATGGCCGGGATCGCGGGGGCGTGCTTTCCGCTGATCCTGACCCCGCAATGGGTCGAGCGGCTGACAGCTGGGCGCGGCTGGATTGCGCTGGCGCTGGTGGTGTTTGCGGCCTGGAAGCCGTTCCGCCTGCTGGCCGGGGCTTATCTGTTCGGCCTGATCGCCACCATTGAGCTTTACGCCCAGGCGGGTGGCGGGCAGATGCGGATTATTCCTTCCGAGGTGTGGGCCTCTTTGCCCTATCTCGCAACGATCCTAGTGCTGGTGCTGATTTCGCTCCGGCGCGAAGGCAATACGAGTGCTCCGGCCTGCCTTGGCAAGCCGTTCATTCCAAGCAATTAGGCGTCTAACAGGAGAAAAAGATGACCATTCTTAACCGTCGCACCATGCTCAAGATCGGTGGCGCCGCCGCGGCGCTGCCGCTGCTTGGCAAGGCCGCATTTGCCCAGGAAAAGCTCAAGGTCGGTTTCGTGCTGATCGGCACGCCCGATGACAATGGCTGGAACTTCGGCCATGACCAGGGCCGCAAGTTCATGCTCGAAACCCTTGGCGACAAGGTGGAAACCACCGTTGTGACCAATGTCGCCGAGGGCCCGGACAGCGAGCGCGTGTTCCGTGAACTGGCCCAGCAGGGCCACAAGCTGATCTATGCAACCTCGTTTGGCTTTGGCGACTATGTGCACAAGGTCGCCAAGCAGTTCCCTGACGTGAAGTTCGAATGGGCAACCGGCAATGCCACCGCCCCGAATGTGTCGCTCTATAACGCCCGCTTCCATGAAGGCCGCGCCGTGATCGGCACGATTGCGGGCATGATGACCAAGACCAATATCGGGGCCTATATCGGCTCGTTCCCGATCCCGGAAGTGCGCATGGGGATCAATGCCTTCGCCATTGCCGCGCGCAAGGTGAACCCCGAGTTCAAGCTCAAGGTCGTTTATGTGAACTCCTGGTTCGACCCGGCCAAGGAAGCTGATGCGGCCCGGGCGCTGATCGACCAGGGCGTGGACGTGATCACCCAGCATACCGATGGACCGGCGGCGCTGCAGGTTGCCGAAGAACGCGGCATCGTTGGCGGCTTCGGCCAGGGTGCGGACATGAGCGCGTTTGCGCCCAATTCGCACCTGACCGCGATCATCGACAACTGGGGCCCGCACTACCTCAAGTCGGTGCAGTCGGTGCTGGATGGCACCTGGGCGGAAGGCTCGGTCTGGGACGGGATCGCTTCGGGCGAAGTCGAAATTGGCAAGTACAACGACAAGATTCCGGGCGAGGTCGTCGCCAAGGCCGAGGAAGTCAAGGCCGCGATTGCCGCTGGGACGCTGCATCCGTTTGCTGGCCCGCTCAAGGACAATGCCGGTGCCGAACGCGTTGCCGAGGGCGATGTGATCGATGACGGCGAGTTCTGGGCCGTGGACTGGTATGTCGAAGGCGTTGAAGCCTAAGCACAGGCCCGTTTGCTGACTGGGAGGCGGGCGCGAGTCCGCCTCTTTTTGCGTGGGTTGGTGTGGCCCCTCATCCGGTCCTTCGGACCACCTTCTCCCCAGAGGGGCGAAGGGTAGAGGTGGTGGGCGGCATGGTGTGCGCTGGCCTGCCCCCCATCCTATCCCTCGCCGCAAGGGGGAGGGGATCGGCTGGAGGGCCGGGAGAGGCCGGGGCCATCCGGTGGAGGAGGACGAGAGTGACGGATCTGGCGATTTTGTGGGAATGGGGCGCGTTTGCGGCGCGGTGGCTGCACGTGATCACGGCCATCGCCTGGATCGGGTCGTCGTTCTATTTCATTGCGCTCGACCTTGGCCTGCGCAGGACGCCGAACCTGCCCAAGCTGGCCCATGGCGAAGAGTGGCAGGTGCATGGCGGCGGATTCTACCATGTCGAAAAGTATTTGGTGGCGCCCGAGACGCTGCCCGAGCACCTGACCTGGTTCAAATGGGAAAGCTATTCGACCTGGCTGTCGGGCTTTTTGATGCTGGTGATCGTCTATTATGCCGGGGCCGATCTCTTCCTGATCGACCGACATGTGTTCGACATGCCCAATTATGTGGCCATCCTGATTTCGATGGGTTCGATCGCCTTTGGCTGGATTGCCTACAACGCGCTCTGCCAATCGAAGATCGGCGAGAGCACGACCGGGCTGATGGTGCTGCTGTTCGTGCTGCTGACGGCGATGGCCTGGGCCTATACGCAGGTGTTCACCGGGCGCGCGGCGCTGCTGCACATGGGGGCGTTTACCGCCACCATCATGAGCGCGAACGTGTTCTTCATCATCATGCCCAACCAGCGCAAGGTGGTGGCGACGCTCAAGGCGGGCGGGGTGCCTGACGCCAAATATGGCAAGATCGCCAAGCAGCGCAGCCTGCACAATAACTACCTGACGCTGCCCGTCATTTTCTTCATGCTGTCCAACCATTACCCGCTGGCCTTTGCCACACCCTATAACTGGGTGATCGCGTCGCTGATCTTTTTGATGGGCGTGGTGATCCGGCACTATTTCAACACCAAGCATGCCCGCAAGGGGCACCCGAGCTGGACCTGGTTTGTGGCGGTGGTGATCTTTATCCTGATCTGCTGGCTCTCGACGGTGCCGCGCACCGACACAGGGCGTGAAGAGATCGCCTCGCGGGCGGCCGAACCGTTCCTGGCCTCAGTACATTTCCCGGCGGTGCGCGATACGGTGATGGGGCGCTGTTCGATGTGCCATGCGCCCGAGCCGGTGTGGGAGGGTGTCCTGCAGGCGCCCAAGGCGGTGCATCTTGATAGCGATGCGGCCATTGCCAACCATGCCCAGCAGATTGCCGTGCAGGCAGGCTATTCGCACGCCATGCCGCCGGGCAATGTGACCGAGATCACCGAGGAAGAAAGGGCCCTGCTGGTGGCCTGGTATCGTGATGCCACGGGTGGCCGCTCATGAACGCGGGCAAGACCATCCTGCGTGGACGGGTGCTGAGTTTCATCAGCGAGCCGCAGGGCGCCGATGACACGGAAAGTTACCGCTATATCGAAGACGGGGCGGTGGCGATTGCCGATGGCAGGATCGTTTCAGTTGGGCCGTTCGAGGAGACAAATGCGGCAGATGTGACCGTGATCGACCACCGGCCGCACCTGATTGTGCCCGGGCTGATCGACCCGCATATCCACTTTCCGCAAATGCAGGTGATCGGTTCCTATGCGGCCAATCTGCTCGAATGGCTCAACACCTATACGTTTGTCGAAGAACAGAAGTTTGCAGATCCCGCGCACGCCGACCGGATCGCCGGGCGGTTTTTCGATGAGTTGATCCGGCACGGCACGACGACGGCGGCGGCCTATTGTTCGGTACACAAGGCATCGGCGGAGGCGTTCTTTACCGTGGCCGAGCAGCGCAACCTGCGCATGGTGGCGGGCAAAGTGATGATGGATCGCAACGCCCCCGAAGCGCTGCGCGACACCCCGCAGCAGGGCTATGACGACACCAGGGCGCTGATCGAAAAATGGCACGGACGCGGCCGGGCGCATTATGCCATCACGCCGCGCTTTGCCATTACCTCGACGCCCGAGCAGATGGACATGGCGCAGTCGCTGGCGCGGGAGTTTCCCGATTGCCACATCCAGACGCACCTGTCGGAGAACCTGGCGGAGATCGAATTCGCCAAGGAGCTCTATCCCAACCTCGGCGATTATACCGGCATTTATGAGAAGTATCAGTTGCTGGGGCCCAAGACGCTGCTGGGCCACTGCATCCACCTGTCGGATCGCGAGGTGGGACTGTTGAGCGAGACCGGGGCGGTGGCGGTGTTCTGCCCGACCTCGAACATGTTCATCGGCTCGGGGTTGTTCGACCATGATCGGCTGCACGCCGCCAGCGCCCGGATCGCCATTGCCACCGATGTGGGCGGGGGCACGAGTTATTCGATGCTGCGCACGCTCGACGAGGGCTACAAGGTGCTGCAACTGCGCGGGCAGCGGCTGCACCCGCTGCGCTCGTTCTACATGGCGACGCTAGGCAATGCCCGGGCGCTGTCGCTGGATGGGGTGATCGGATCGCTAGAGCCGGGGGCGGACGCCGATATTGCCGTGCTCGATGCCCGCGCCACCCCGCAGATGGCGTTGCGCATGGAGACGGTGACGAGCCTTGTCGAAGAGCTGTTCCTGCTCCAGACCTGTGGGGATGACAGGGCAGTGGTGGAAGTTTATGTTGCTGGCCAGGCGGCGAAATCAGCTCTTTAGTTCATTTTTCAACATTTGATTTTGGGGTTTTTCACATGCGTTTTGCTGGCAATGCGATCTGGTTTGTATTTGGTGGCGCGCTCACGGCGCTGATCTGGCTGATCGGGGCGGTGCTGTTTGCCATCACTATTGTCGGGCTGCCGTTGAGCCGTGCTGCCATTGAAATGGCCAAGATTTCGGCCTTTCCGTTCGGCAAGGACGTGGTGCACATCCGCGAGCTCGACAACAAGAAGCTGAGCACAAAGACCGGCATTCTGGGGGTGATCGGCTTCATCACCAATGTGGTTTGGGCGCTGAGCTTTGGGATCATTCTGTTCCTGGCCTATATCATTACTGGGGTGATCAACTGCCTGACTTTGATCGGCATTCCGTTTGGGCTGCAGGCTTTCAAGCTGGCCGGGATTTCGCTGTGGCCGGTTGGGCGGCGCGTGGTGTCGCTGGAATTGGCCAAGGCAGCGCGGGAAAGCAATGCTGCGGCCAAGCTCGCGCAGTACCGCAGTGCCTGACCGGTGGGCCTTGCACTCAGGCTCGGCCTTCTAAAACCAAGTACGGATTGGCCGCCGGGCAAATCCATGCCATGGCTTGGGTTGATTTGCGCGCGTGCGTTAGAGGACTGAATGGCTGAATATCTCGACAAGGCTGGGCTCAAGGTTGATGCGCTTTTGGCGCGGTTTGTGGAGGAGCGGGCGCTGGCCGGGCTCGCCATCAGCCCCGAGGCGTTTTGGGCCGGTTTTGCCGGAATCGTGGAGGAGATGGGGCCGCGGAACCGGGCGCTGCTCAAGCGCCGCGACGAGCTGCAGCACCAGATCGACGACTGGCACCGCCAGAACGGGCCAGTGGCCAAAGACCCGGCCGGATACGAAGCCTATCTGCGCCGCATTGGGTATCTGGCCGATGAGCCCGCCGATTTCACCATCGAGACGAGCGGGCTCGACCCCGAGATCGCGAGCCTCTGCGGGCCGCAGCTGGTGGTGCCGGTGTCGAACGCGCGCTATGCGCTGAACGCGGCCAATGCGCGCTGGGGTAGTCTTTATGATGCGCTCTATGGCACCGATGCGCTGCCCAGAGATGGCGACATGGCACCGGGCAAGGGCTTCAACCCCAAGCGTGGTGCCGCCGTTGTGGCACGGGCTGCAGCGTTCCTTGATGAGAGCTTTCCCCTCGCCAGCGGCAGCCATGCAGGGGTGACGGCTTATGACGTGACCGAGGCCAATGGAAAGCCCGTGCTGACCATCCGCGCCGCAGGCGGTGTGACCGGGTTGGCCAATGCCGCCCAGTTTGCCGGATATCGTCGCGACGGGGACAAGGTAGCGATCCTGCTCGTGCACAACGGCCTGCATGCCGAACTGCTGCTCGACCGCACCAGCCCGATCGGGGGCACGCATGCGGCCGGGCTTGCCGATGTGCTGCTCGAAAGCGCCCTGACCACCATCCAGGACTGCGAAGACTCGGTGGCGGCGGTCGATGCCGCCGACAAGGTCGAGGTCTATGCCAACTGGCTCGGGCTGATGGACGGCACGCTTGAGGATACGTTCGAAAAGGGCGGGCGGCTGGTGACGCGGCGGCTCAATGCCGACAGGCGCTACACCGGCGCCGATGGCAAGGACCTGGTGCTGAAAGGCCGGGCGCTGCTGTTGGTGCGCAACGTAGGGCACCTGATGACGACGCCGGCCATTCAGGATGCCTCGGGTCGGCAGATCGGCGAAGGCATTATGGATGCGGTGATGACCGTCGCCTGCGCACTGCATGACAAGGTGAACTCGCGCACCGGGGCGATCTATATCGTCAAGCCCAAGATGCATGGGCCCGAGGAAGTGCAGTTTGCCTGCGATATCTTCGGGGCGGTCGAGAGGCTGTTCGGGCTCAAGCCCAACACCATCAAGATCGGCATCATGGACGAAGAGCGCCGCACATCGGCGAACCTGAAGGCCTGCATTTATGCGGCGCGCCAGCGGGTGTTCTTCATCAATACCGGGTTTCTCGACCGCACGGGCGACGAGATTCACACCTCGATGGAAGCCGGGCCGGTGCTGCGCAAGGACCAGATCAAATCCGAGCGCTGGATCGGGGCCTATGAGGACCGCAATGTGCTGATCGGACTGGCCTGCGGGTTTGCCGGCAAGGCCCAGATCGGCAAGGGCATGTGGGCGCGGCCCGACGACATGGCCGAAATGCTCAAGGCCAAGATCGGGCACCCCAATGCGGGCGCCAATACGGCGTGGGTGCCATCGCCGACGGCGGCGACGCTGCATGCGCTGCACTATCACCAGGTCGATGTGTTCGAGGCCCAGAAGCGCCGCCACAACCAGCCGGTGCCGCCACTGGCAGACCTGTTCTCGATGCCGGTGCTGGACCCCAAGACCCTGAGCCGGGAGGAGATTATCCGCGAGCTCGAGAACAATGCGCAGGGCATTCTCGGCTATGTTGTGCGCTGGGTGCAGCAGGGGGTGGGCTGTTCGAAGGTGCCCGACATCAACAATGTGGGGTTGATGGAAGACCGGGCCACGTGCCGGATTTCGAGCCAGGCAGTGGCCAACTGGCTGCGCCACGGTGTGGTGAGCAAGGACGATGTGACCGGGGTTTTCGAGCGCATGGCCGAGGTGGTCGATGCCCAGAATGCCGGTGACCCGATCTATCGGCCGATGGCCTCGAACTTCCGTTCCGCAGCATTCCGCGCGGCGCTGTCGCTGGCGCTCGAAGGGGCAAGCCAGCCCTCGGGCTATACCGAACCGCTGCTGCATGCACGGCGGCTTGAGGTGAAGGCCCGCTCGGCCTGAACCTAGTCCCTGAACTCATAGGTGGGCAGGATGATGGTGGTGGGGTGCTCAGGATCATGGAAGATTTCCATGTCCGAGGCCTCGAGCCCGGTGCCGGTGCCGATGGGTTCGCCGGTGCCGGTATTGCGGGCATAACGCGGATGGGCGCCCGAAGAAATCTGCAACCGCAACCGGTGGCCGCGGTTGAAGCAGTGAGCGGTGGCGTGGAGGCGGATCTTGAGCTTCCAGATATTCTCCGGCATGGCGGGATCGGACGCGCCCATGCGGACGAAGCCATCGCAGATATTGGTCGAGACGCCATCGGGTGAGACATCGCAGAGCCGCATGAAGTAATCGGCATGGATGAGGCTGGCGCGGGCAAACAGCGTGGCCTTGACGTGGCCGATGATGGTGAGCGGTGAAACCAGCGGTTCGGAGGTGTAGGTCAATACATCCCGTCGGGCTTCGAGCGGGGCATTGTCGACCGGACCGGCACCGGTGAAGGCGAAGATGGCCCCGCCCAGATTGGGCGTGGGATCGGCGGGATCGTAGCGGTAGCGGTCGGGTGCGGTGACATGGGCCGCGCGCTGCGACAGCACGCCGCCCTCGTGGATATGCCAGAGCTGGTCATTGGCCGCTTCGGGCGGGTAGGCATCGAATTCGCGCCAGCGGTTCTCGCCGGTGATGTGGATGCGCACCGGCTTTTCGCGCAGGTCGGCGCGCTCGTTCATGAGTTGGGCGCGCATCCAGATCAGGGTTTGTTTGATGGACTCGCCCTGCATGTCGTTGCTGACATGGAACCACGGACCAACGGTGAGGTAAGGCGTTTGCCCCGCCTCCACGAGGGTTTCATAATCGCGCAAAAGCTGGTCGAGCATGAAATCGTACCAGCCGGAAATGAAGTGGTTGGGCGGGGTGCGGATGCCCAGCCGATGGGTGTGGTCGAGCGGTTCCCAGAAGGCGGGGTTGTCCACCGACTCGGCAAACCAGCGACGCCAGAACGGTACCTGGTGGCCGAGAACACGAACGTCGCCATCGACCAGCGGCAGTTGGAGGGCAGCAGCGGCAGTGCGCTTTTCAATCTCGCCGCTGGCCATGCGGCTGGCAAAGCCGACCGGGTTTTTGCGGATGCCTTCGATGGTCTGCAGCCAGCTCAGCCAGAGCCCGAGATGAAAGGCGCCGTGGGGAAAGACCACGGACTGGAACTCGGCGCTGGTGACCTTGGTGGACATGGCCGAGATTTTGGGCAGCGCATCGGAAATGGCCCATTGAGCATAGCCGAGATAGCTCGGCCCGGTGACGCCCAGGCGGCCATCGAACCAGGGTTGCTGCTTGATCCATTCAAGGGTTGCAAGGCCATCGGCGCGCTCGCTGGTCAGCGGATCAAACTCACCGCCGGACCGATCGGTGCCGCGACAGGCCTGAAGGACGACGTGAAAGCCGCGCTCGGCATAGACGTCGGCAACGGTGGAAAAGCCGCGCAGCCCATAGGGCTGGCGCATGAGGAGGGTCGGGCGCTTGTCCTTGACCAGCGGGGCGTAGTGTTCGGTGGCGAGCCTGACGCCATCGGGCATGACGACATCGATATTGCCGGTCTTGCGGACGCGGTTGCGGCGGCGGGGCAGCCGATACATGCGCGCCACAAACAGGCTGCCGATGCTCATGGTGCCGGGCTCATCAGGTCAGCTCACAAAATCAAACGCATCGACATCAAACAGGCCTTTGTCGGTCATTTTCAAATGCGGAATGACCGGCAGGGCGAGGAAGGCCACCTGCAGGAAAGGTTCGGGCAGAACGCAACCGAGCGCAAGGGCGGCATCGCGCAAATGATGGAGATCACGGGCGACGGTTTCGAAGGGGTTAAGGCTCATCAGCCCGGCGATGGGCAGGGCCAGTTCGGCGGTGATGCGGCCGCTTTCGGTGACGACGAATCCGCCCCTGAGTGCGCGCAGCCGGTTGACGGCCAGCGCCATGTCTTCGTCGGAAACGCCGACGACGGTGATGTTGTGGCTGTCATGCCCGACCGAGGAGGCGATGGCTCCGCGCTTGATGCCGAAGCCGGTGACGAAGCCGTGGCCGATATTGCCGTTCTTGCCGTGTCGCTCGACGACGGCGACCTTGATGACGTCGGCAGCGGTATCGGGCTGCAGACCCTTTTCGGTGACGGGAAGGCTGGCCTCCTCGCGGAAGGTCAGGATCAGGCCCGGCCTGACGCCGATGACCGGGGTTGAGTTCTGGCCCGGCCGGGGCGGGGAATAAAAACTTTCGGCGGTGACGGGGCGGGCCTTCATCGAGGTGAGGCCGACCGGCTCGACCGGCTGGCGGGCGGCAAACAGGGCCGGGGTGACGAGGCGGCCACCGGTGACGACATCGGAAACGATGCATTCCTCAAGACTGTCGAGCAGGACGATATCAGCGCGCCAGCCCGGTGCGACCAGGCCGCGATCACGCAGGCCAAAGATACGGGCGGCTGAATGGCTGGCGGCGCGATAGACGTGGTGCAGCGGGCGGCCCATGGCAATGAGGCGGCGGATGGAGCTATCGAGGTGGCCCTCTTCGGCAATGTCGAGCGGATTGCGATCATCGGTGCACAGCGCCACAAAGCTTGAGGTGTTCTCGTCGAGCACTTCGGCGAGCGCCTTGAGATCCTTGGAGACCGAACCCTCGCGGATCAGGATGGCCATGCCGCGGGCGAGCTTTTCTCGCGCCTCGCGGGCGGAAGTGGCCTCATGATCGGTGCGGATGCCGGCGGCGAGATAGCCGTTGAGCGCATAGCCCGAGAGCAGGGGCGCGTGGCCATCGATATGCCCATCCTGAAAGGCCAGGAGCTTGGCGATGATCCCCGGATCGGCATTGAGCACGCCGGGGAAGTTCATCATTTCGGCCAGGCCGATGACTTTGGGGTGCGCGCGCAGAGGCAACAGATCGTCGATCTCGAGTGCGGCGCCGGAGGTTTCGAAGGCGGTGGCGGGCACGCAGGAGGAGAGGTTGATGCGGATATCCATGATGGTGCGCTCGGCACAATCGAGGAAATAGCGGATGCCTTCTGTGCCGAGCACATTGGCGATTTCATGCGGATCGCAGATGACGGTGGTGACCCCATGCGGGAGCACGCAGCGATCGAACTCGAAGGGGGTGACGAGGGAGGATTCGATATGCAGGTGCGTGTCGATGAAGCCGGGCACGGCAAAGCGCCCGCGACCATCGATGGTGGTTTTGCCGATATAGCGTTCGCCGGTGCCCACGATGCGGTCGGCGACGACGGCAATGTCGGTTTCGGTGATGGCGCCGGTGATGACATCGAGCAGCCGAATATTGCTGATCACCAGATCGGCCGGGCGCTTGCCGGAACCGGCTTCGATCATCTCGATCAGGGTATTGGCAGACGTCATTGGGCGGATAGGCTCCTGCTAAAGCGCCACCGTCCGCTTTGCCGCCGATGCGGTCAAGAGGGTCAGCCTAGTTTAGCCTGCCTCAGGCGACGGTGCGGGCGACAGCCTCGGCCTGATCGCGCAGCATGGTTTCGATGACATCGGTCTTGACCGGGGGCGAGAACAGATAGCCCTGGAAAGTATCGCAGCCCATGGTGGTGAGCAGATCATGCTGCTGGGCGGTTTCGACGCCTTCGGCGGTGACCTCGGCGCCCATGGCGTGGGCCAGATCGATCATGGCGCGAACGACCGAGCGGGAGACGTCATCGTGGACGATTTCGCTGATGAAGGAGCGGTCGATCTTGATCCGGTCCACAGCGTATTGGCGCAGGTAGCCGAGAGAGGAATAGCCGGTGCCGAAATCATCGAGCGCAATGCGGATGCCAGCGGCGCGCAGGCGGTGCAGGGTTTCGGCGGTGGCCTGGTCCTCGGCGAGCAGAATGCCCTCGGTGATTTCAAGCTCGAGGTCGGACGGTCGCATGCGCGAGGCGGCAAGCAGATCCATGACGCGGCCGAAGAACCTGGGATTGCGCAGCTGGGCAGGGGAGATGTTGACGGCGATGGTCTTGCCCGGCCAGAACGCGCCCACAAGGCAGGCGCGGCGCAGGATGAGCTCGCCCAGTTCCTCGATCAGCCCGGTGCTTTCGGCGACCGGGATGAAGCTGGTTGGCGGAACCTGACCGAGAACCGGGTGCTTCCAGCGGGCCAGCGCCTCAGCCCCGATGATGGCGCCGGGTTCCTTGCCGTAAAGCGGCTGGAATTCGATGGAGATCTGATCGTTGCGGCGCAGGGCATCGCGCAGCTCGGTTTCAACCTCTGCGCGGTTCTGAATGGCGTTGCGCATGTGATCCTGAAAGATCACCGCCTGATTACGGCCGGCCGCCTTGGCTTCGTAAAGGGCGATATCGGCCATGCGCGTGACGTCGCTGGCATCGGTGAGAATCTGCGGAGCAAAGCTGATGCCGATGCTGGCGCCAACATAGACCTTCTTGCCGAACAGGACGAATGGCTTGCCAATGGCCTCGACGATGGAATTGGCCAGGACCAGCGCTTCCTGCATGTCGATCAGATCGGGGAGCAGGATACCGAACTCGTCGCCGCCAAGGCGGGCAATCGAACCGTGCGCGCCGACAAGCGCGGTCAGGCGGTCGCCGACATCCTTGATCAACTGGTCGCCGGCCTGGTGCCCGTGGGTGTCGTTGACCTGCTTGAAACGATCGAGATCGAGCATGAGAAGCGCCAGCCGCTTATCGCGGGGCCGATCCAGTGACAAAGCGCCGGCGAGGCGCTGCTCGAAGAGGTAGCGGTTGGGCAGGCCGGTCAGCGCATCGTGCGTGGCCTGATACTGGGCGGCTCGACGGCCTTCTTCGATGGTTTCGGAATAGCGACGCAGACGGCCGAGAAGGACAACAATGGTGAGACCGGCGAGCAGGAAAGCACCGATCAGGACCGGGGCCGTCTGGGTGAGCAGGCGCGTGCCGGGACGGTCAGGCATCCATTCAAAGAAGGTGATGAAGCGGCCAGCTCTGTTGTAGATCGGAAGACTGGCCATGCCTGCGGCCGGGGTGGCGTTGGTGGTGAAGCGCCCCTGGTCGAGTTGGTGGCGGCTGGAGAATTCGTCGGCAAAAGCGTTGTTGAGGTAGATGACGCTGATCAGGATGAATTCGCGGCCTGCCTGCTGAGGGTAGCGGCCAGAACTGTTGACCATCGGTGCAACCGCGACGATGCCGGGGACACCGTCGAAGGTGATGATGTCGGTGCGTACGGGTGGCGCGATGGCCTCGAAATCCTGCGACGGCGGCACGGTGGCCATTTCGGCACGCAGCGAGGCGATCAGCGGGGTCAGGGCAGGCTTGAAGATACGGTCGTAGTCGGCAAGGTCTGCGCTGATCCCCTGGCGCGCGATGTCGACCGGACGGTTGTCGGGATCAAGCAGAATGGTTTCGTCGTGGCCGAAATAGTCGAACATCCAATAGCCGATATTGCCGTCGTACCAGACCCGGTCAAAGGACTGGACGACATGGATCATGGCATCGTCCCAGACGGTAACGCTTTCCTGCTGGTGGGGCAGGTTGTCCTGGGTTTCGGAGATGACGCGCTCTACGAGCCGGGTTTCGCGCTGCCGAGCGCGATCGTCGCTGCTGGTTGTTGACCAGAAGACAAAGGCAATGACGGCCACAAGTGTCGCGGCCATGGCAAAGGCAATGGGCAAAAGCACATTGGTCGCGAAGTGGTCGCGAGGCATTATGGAGTTAGGCTCAGCCATGAAAGGCAACCAATAATGTCGAATATCAACACCCTAAGCCGGTTAAGCTTAGGGACAGGTTACCAAAACCGAACCAATCGGATTGTCAGGGCGCGTCCTTGAACAGGACCTCCCGGTCGCGGGAGAAATTGGCCAGCAGCGGCAGGCAGGCGCCGCCGATTTCGCGGGCCCCTGAGCCGATCTTGCCTTCGATCACTTCGAAGGGGGCAAGACCCTGCAGGTCGAAGGTGGCGATGCGAGCGCGCGTGGCTTCGATCAGCGCGGCGCGCACCGCAACCGGGAAGGCGCCATCGATTACGATGCGGGAGAAGTCGATGACGGAGACGGCCGACACAATGCCCGCAGCAAGGCTTTGGGCGGATTCGGCAATCCATTCATCGAGGGGCCCGCCGATCTCGCCCCAGTGATCGGGATCGCGCCAGAGGACGCTCGGGTCCTGACCCGCAGCCTTGAGCTTTTCGGCCAGCACATAGATCGATGCTGATCGCAGGATCTGCTGGAAGCCACCGCCTGGGGCGGGCACGGGCATGGCGCCGATAGCCCCGGCATAGCCACGGCGGCCGGGGAAAAGGTGGCCATCGATGACCACGCCGCCGCCAAGGAAGGACCCGATGAAGATGTAGAGGAAGTCCTCGCTGTGATGGGGTTCGGCCAGCACCAGTTCGGCGGCGCATGCGGCGGTGCCGTCGTTATGGAAATAGACCGGCCATGGACTGATCTCGGCAATGGCGCGGCGGATATCGGCCTGACGCCAGTCATCGAGCACGGATTGCGGGGCGGCGAACTGGGGTTCCCAGTTCCAGAGCTCGAATGGCGAGGCGATGCCGAAGCCCGAGATGCGGGCGCGCTGGGCATCGGTGAGGCCGGCGGTTAGTTCGGCCATGCCGCGCACGGCAAGCGCCAGGGTGCTGGCGGGGGTCGGGTAGGGGTGAGGTTCGTGGATGTTGGCCAGAACCGTGCCGCGGAAATCGAGCAGGACGACGTCGCTGGAACGGCGGCCGATCTTGAGGCCGATGAAATAAGCGCCGCCGGGGTTGAGGGCGAACGGCACCAGCGGCTGGCCGACCTTGCCGCGCAGCGGTGAGAGCTTGATGAGCAGGCCATCCGCTTCAAGCTCGTTCATGATGATCGAGATGGTCTGGGGCGACAGGCCGGTCATGCGGGCAATATCGGCCTTGGGCAGGCCGCCATGGCGGCGGATGAGGGAGAGCACGAGGCGTTCGTTATAGAGCCGCACACCGCTCTGGTTGGTGCCACGGCTGCCGGCGCCGTCACCTGCGGCCCTCGCCTTGTTGGCGGCGCGTGATGCCAAGTCCCCCGTCCTCATACTTCCATGCCCGTCTGCGCAATATCAAACCGTTGCCGGAAACGCGAAGCAAATCAGCGTCCGGCCCCGGCGATCGGTGCATTTTTTGGGGATTGGCTCCCCTCCCTGCGTCAAGAGTGGCAAGTGGGGAACCTAGAGTCAATTAATAAATCACTTGGATTAATTTATTGACAGCTCGGTCGCGATCCGCTTTTGTTGGCGCACGGCAGGGGAGGGTCGAGGCCCGGCAAGGGCAGCAGCGCCCCCGCTCCGCCTGCAGGGCACACGGCAACAGCCGGTGCCATGCAACGCAACCCCGGGAGGAACCAATGGGTAAACTGAATCTGTTCAAGGCGACGATCACCGGCGCGCTCATGCTCGGCCTGATGGCCGGGACGGCGGCGCAGGCGGCCGATATCGTGGGCCTGATCACCAAGACCGAAGGCAACCCCTTCTTCGTGAAGATGCGCGAAGGCGCCCAGGCCAAGGCAACCGAGCTTGGGCTCGACCTGCGCACGGCAGCCGGCAAGTTTGACGGCGACAATGACAGCCAGGTGGCAGCAATTGAAAATCTGATCGCCTCGGGTGCCAAAGGCTTTGCGATTGTGCCTTCGGATTCTTCGGCCATCGTGCCCACCATTCAGGCGGCGCGTGATGCCGGCCTCCTGGTGATCGTGCTCGATACCCCGCTCGATCCGATCGACGCGGCCGATGCCACGTTTGCTACCGATAACCGCAAGGCGGGGCTGCTGATCGGCCAGTGGGCCAAGGCAACGTTGGGCGACAAGGCCGCTTCGGCCAAGATCGCTTTCCTCGATCTTGCCGTCAACCAGCCCACCGTCGACTACCTGCGCGACCAGGGCTTCATGGAAGGTTTCGGGATCGATGTGAAGGATCCCAACCGCTATGGCGATGAAGACGATGCCCGCATCTGCGGCCATGAAATGACCGCCGGTTCGGAAGAGGGCGGGCGTACCGCCATGGAAACCCTGCTGCAGAAGTGCCCCGATATCAACGTGGTCTACGCCATCAACGAACCGGCTGCCGCCGGTGGGTATGAAGCGCTCAAGGCTGTGGGCAAGGATGATGGCTCGGTGCTGATCGTGGCCGTCGATGGCGGCTGCCCAGGCGTTGCCAATGTCAAATCTGGTGTGATTGGTGCAACCAGCCAGCAATATCCGCTCAAAATGGCTGCCATGGCCATGGAAGCGATCCAGAAGTTTACGGCCACCGGCGAAAAGCCGTCCGTGACTGAGGGCCTCGACTTCTTCGACACCGGTGCAACGCTGGTGACCGACAAGCCAGTGGATGGCGTTGAATCGATCGACACCACCAAGGGCGCCGAACTCTGCTGGGGTTGATGCCCTTCTAACCATAGTCCGCGAGGGCTAAGCTGACGCAGAAAGGGCCGTTCCGACGGCCCTTTCTAAACAAGCCCTGGGAGGGGGAACCATGAGTGATGATGCTACCGGTTCGGCCGTGGCCGAAAAAGGGCTGGCCAATGCCAGCCAGACGGTCGCCAGTTTTGACGAAGACCGACCTTCCGCGATCCGCCGCCTGCAGCATTTCCTGCACGAATTTCCCACCGCAATTCCCTTTATCGTCCTGATTGCCGGCATCCTAATCTTCTCGGTTGCGGCCGGGGGTAAGTTCTTTGCCCCGTTCAACCTGTCGCTGGTTTTGCAGCAGGTGACGATCATTGGCGTGCTCGGCATTGCGCAGACCCTGATCATCCTGACCGCCGGTATCGACCTGTCAGTCGGCGCGATCATGGTGTTGTCCTCGATCGTGATGGGCAGGCTGTCGGTGACGGCCGGGGTGCCGGTTGAGATCAGTTTTGTGCTTGGGCTGCTGACCGGGCTTTTGTGCGGGGTGATCAATGGCGTGCTGGTGGCGCTGGTGCGACTGCCGCCGTTCATTGTGACGCTGGGCACCTGGAGCATCTACGGGGCGCTGGTGATTTTCATCTCGCGTTCCGAAACCATCCGCTCGCAAGATATCGCGGCGATTGCCCCGATGCTGCAATGGATGGGATCGAAATTTGCCATCGGTGGTGGTGCGGTGCTGACGGCAGGATCGATCGTGATGATCCTTCTGGCCGTTGCTGTCTGGTACATGCTCAACCGCACCGCCTTCGGGCGGCATGTCTATGCGGTGGGGGATGATCCCGAAGCGGCGCGGCTGGCCGGTATCAACACCACGCGCACCCTGATCGGGGTCTATGCGCTGGCCGGGCTGATCTGTGCCATTGCCAGCTGGGTGCTGATCGGGCGGGTGGGTGCGGTTTCGCCGCTGGGCAGCCAGACGGCCAATCTCGATGCGATCACCGCCGTGGTGATTGGCGGAACATCGTTGTTCGGGGGGCGTGGATCGATTGTGGGCACGCTGTTCGGAGCGCTGATCGTGGGCATTTTCCGCAACGGGCTGGCGCTGGCCGGGGTCGACGTGCTCTGGCAGGAATTCACCGTCGGCATCCTGATCATCCTCGCCGTCACCATCGACCAGTGGATCAGAAAGGTGTCATCATGACCGCATCGTCACAGGTTCCGGTTCTGGCGGCACGCGGGCTCAGCAAGCGCTATGGCAAGGTTGTGGCGCTTGATGACACCGACTTCGAACTGATGCCGGGCGAAATCCTGGCGGTGATCGGGGACAATGGCGCGGGCAAATCGACCCTGATCAAGGCGCTGTGCGGGGCGGTGATCCCCGATAGCGGGGTGGTGGAGCTCAACGGGGTGCCGGTGCAGTTCCGCTCGCCGCTTGAAGCGCGGATGGCGGGGATTGAAACGGTGTATCAGAACCTGGCGCTGTCCCCGGCGCTTTCGATTGCCGACAACATGTTTCTGGGGCGCGAACTGCGCAAGCCGGGTTTCATGGGCCGGGTTTTCCGCGCGCTGGACCGCAGCGCCATGCAGAAGCGGGCCCGCGAAAAGCTGACTGAACTGGGGCTCCTGACCATCCAGAACATCAACCAGTCGGTGGAAACGCTTTCGGGCGGGCAGCGGCAGGGCGTAGCGGTGGCGCGGGCGGCGGCGTTCGGTTCCAAAGTTGTGATCATGGACGAGCCGACGGCGGCGCTGGGGGTGAAGGAAAGCCGCCGGGTGCTGGAGCTGATCCTTGACGTCAAGCGGCGCGGCCTGCCGATCATTCTGATCTCGCACAACATGCCGCATGTGTTCGAGGTGGCGGACCGCATCCACATTCACCGGCTAGGCAAGCGGATCGCGGTGATCCGGCCCAAGGATTATTCGATGTCGGACGCTGTGGCGATCATGACCGGGGCGATGAAGCCGCCGGAAGCGGGCGGGCCGGCGCATCACTATCAGGTCGGCGAGGAGCTGACACAGGCACAATAGCGTCGCGGCCGGGCCTGGATGGATGCGGCCATTCTGCCCGGCTTCGGCGGGGCGAGTGGCCGCACATTCATCGAGGTGCCGATGCGGCCATGCCGGATTGCGCTTTCGCCCGGGGCAGTGGGTGGGCTAGAAATGCTCAGGAGCCGGGCGATTGCCCGGCTAAGCTACGAATGACCAGGAAATCCAAGCCATGACCAAAGTCCGCGCCCTCGTTCTGGAACGTCAGCACGAACTGGCGTTGCGTGATATCGACCTGCCGCTCGAGGTGGGGCCGGGCATGGTCAAGATCAAAATCCACACGGTGGGCGTGTGCGGTTCGGATGTGCACTACTACACCCATGGCCGGATCGGCGGGTTTGTGGTCAACGAGCCGATGGTTCTGGGCCATGAGGCAGCGGGGGTGGTGGTGGAAACCGGGGCCGGGGTCAGCCATCTCAAGGTGGGCGACCGGGTGTGCATGGAGCCGGGCATTCCCGATGCCAATTCGCGCGCCAGCCGGTTGGGTATGTACAATATCGATCCGGCGGTGACTTTCTGGGCGACGCCGCCGATTCATGGGGTGCTGACGCCCCATGTGGTGCACCCGGCCAACTACACCTTCAAGCTGCCCGACAATGTGAGCTTTGCCGAAGGGGCGATGGTGGAGCCGTTTGCGGTGGGCCTGCAGGCGGCGCACAAGGCAAAGATTGCCCCCGGCGATACCGGGGTGGTGATCGGCGCCGGGCCAATCGGGATCATGGTGGCGATTGCCGCAGTGGCGGGGGGCTGCGCGCGGGTGATCGTGGCCGATATGATGCCGGACAAGCTCAGGATTGCGGCGCAATATCCCGGGATCATTCCGGTCAATATCCGCGAACAGCCGTTGGTGGACGCAGTGAACGGCCTGACCGAGGGCTGGGGCGCCGATGTGGTATTCGAGTGCTCGGGCTCGCCGCGCGCCTATGAGACGCTCAACGCCCTGCCGCGGCCGGGCGGTTGCGTGGTGCTGGTGGGACTGCCGGTGGACCGGGTGCCGTTCGATGTTTCGGGCGCCACGACCAAGGAACTGCGGTTTGAAACCGTGTTCCGTTACGCCCATCAATATGACCGGGCGATTGCCATGTTCGGCTCGGGCAAGGTGGACCTCAAGCCGCTGATCTCGGAAACCTTTGCCTTTGAGGATGCGATCGCCGCGTTCGAGCGCGCCGCCGAGGGGCGGCCGACGGATGTGAAGCTGCAGATCAAACTGGCCGACTAGGAGAGCGACGATGGATCTGGGACTGCGCGACAAGGTTGCCGTGATCACCGGAGGCAGCGTCGGGATCGGGCTGGCAGTGGCAGAGGGCCTGGCGGCCGAGGGCGCCAATATCGTGATCACGGCGCGTGGCAAGGATCGGGCCGAGGCCGAGGCGGTGCGGATTGCCGAGACCTACAATGTGATCACCCATGCCATTGCCGCCGATGTGGCGACGGCCGAGGGCTGCGAGGCGGTGATCAAAGGGGTGGGCAAGGCGTTTGGCGGCTGCGATATCCTGATCAACAATGCAGGCACCGGTTCGAACGAGACCATTGCCGAAGCCGACGATGCCAAGTGGCAGTATTACTGGGACCTGCATGTGATGGCGGCGGTGCGGCTGGCGCGCGGGCTGGTGCCGGGCATGAAAGCGCGCGGCGGCGGGGTGATCTTACACAATGCCTCGATCTGCGCAGTGCAGCCGCTTTGGTATGAGCCGATCTACAACACCACCAAGGCGGCGCTGATGATGTTCTCGAAAACGCTGGCGACCGAGGTGATCGGGGACAATATCAGGGTCAACACCATCAATCCCGGGCTGGTGCTGACGCCGGACTGGGTCAAGACCGCCAAGCAATTGGCGGGCGAAGATGGCTATGAGGCGCACCTGCAGGGGGTGGCCGACGAGCTTTCGAGCATCAAGCGGTTCGCCACCCCGGCGGAGATGGCGAACTTTTTTGTCTTCATGTGTTCCGACAAGGCCAGCTATTCGACCGGCTCGGCCTATTTTGTCGACGGCGGGATGCTCAAGACCGTCTGATCATTCTGCAAGGCCGGGCTGGGCGACCGGCGTGCGGCGTCCGGCAACTACCGCGAAGGGTGCGGCCAGCAGCGGAATGACCCCGAAGATGACCATGAGCCAGAGGGCCGCCGGAGCGAATTCGGCCGGCTCTTTGGCGGTGACCACGCCAAGGACATTGACCAGCACCCCGGCAATGGCGGCACCGAACCCGCTCGAGAACAATTGCACCATGGTGATGGCGGCCGCCGTGCGGTCCTTTTCACCCTCGGGGGCGGCATGGAGCACGCGGGTCATCAGGTGCGGCCAGACCGCGCCGATGCCAAAGCCGATGAACAAGAGGCTGATCACCACGGGTGTGAGCACCAGCCAGTCGGCGCCGGGATTGACACGCGAGAGCGCAAGGCCCGTGGCAATCATGGAGAGGCCCATGACCGCCGGAGCGAGGCCAAGCAGCCGCTCGGCGCGGGCACCGGTCCAGCCCGAGGTGATGAGCGAGGCAATGGTCCAGCCCATGGCGATCAACGCCACCAGATAGCCGGCCAGCAGCGGTGGCTGGCCATGAATGCGCTGCAGGAACAGCGGCACGAAAATATCGGCGGTGAGCGCAAACTGCATCAGCAGCATGGCCGCCAGCAGCGGTGAGAGGCGCGACGACAACGAGAATGTGCCGGTGGGCAGAAGGTGCCTGCCCGAGCGTTTTTCGGCAACGGCAAGGGCGATAAACGCCGCAATCGCCAGCCCCACAAGCTGCAAGGCGAAGGTAAGGTTGGTGACGGCGGCAAAGCTTGCAACCGACGCCAGCAGCACCGCGCTGATCAGCATGGCGATCTGGATGACGGGCACGCGGGCGGCGCCCTTTTCGTCGCCGCGCGCGGGGATGACGCGGAAGGCCAGCAGGCCCAGAAGACCGGCAAACGGCACCAGCACCCAGAAGGCCCAGCGCCAGAGCCCATATTCGGCAAAGACACCGCCTGCCGCCGGGCCGATGAGCGTTGCCACGCCCCAGACGCCCGAAATCAGTGCCATGGCACGCGGCCAGAGCGCGGGGGCGAAGACGACGCGGATCATGGCATGGGTCATGGCGACCAGCATGCCGGCGCCAAAGCCCTGGACCATGCGCCCGACCAGCATGACGGGCATGTTTGGAGCAGCGCCACAGGCCAGGCTGCCCAGGGCAAAGGCGACGGTGGCCAGAACATAGTAAGCCCGTGGCCCAATGCCGAACGGACGGGTGGCGGCAAAGATCGAGGCCACGATGGAGGCCACGATAAAGAGCGTTGTGTTCCAGGCAAACAGATCGAGCCCGCCGATATCCTCGACGACCGAGGGCAGGAGCGTGGAGCCGATGAAGACGTTGACGGCGTGCAGACCGACGCCGCCGCTCAGAACCGCGACGCGCAGGCCGTTTTCGCCGCGAAACAAATCGAGCCAGCTGCTCTGTGCTTGAGCCATGGCAAAGTCCTTGTTGTTTTTGTTTACCCCGAGACAACTCAAAGGCCGGGAACTCGGGGTGTGCCTACAACCTCAAGCGCAATAGAGGTCAAGAGCATATTGGACAGCCGGCGTTGCAGGCTGGTTTTAACAAATCCGGGGCCGATTTGCCAACGGCGCGGCGGATGAAGAAAGCGGCGCCCGGGATAAACCCCGACGCCGCTTTCCGAGCGCTGCCCACTGGGAGAAGCCGGGCAGGCTCTGCGGGCCCAGATGGTCAGGTCCGCCGCTTCGTTCCGGGCACCGGCCGCTTAGCGCCGTGCAGGACAGTGTTCCGCCAAGGGGAGGAAGTGGTGGCGGGGGAGATGTTTGGGAATGCACAAAAAGACCAGAGGTTCCCTCCGTGCAAACATCCCGCCCCGCCGGGCACGTAATCTGTGGACGCAGTAATTACGTGCCTACCCTGTCCAGGCGCTGATGGCGCGCCCAGAAACCAATCAGGCTCTCCGCCTCGCGCCGATAGGCAGCGGGGTCGGGGTGCCGTTCGAAAACCGCAGCGGCTCCGGCCTCGATCAGCGATTCGCGCGTGGCGCGATCGAGCGAGGGCGCAAAGGCCGCAATGATGGTGCCCGCCTCGTTGGCCGCCATGCGCACGTGAGCGATGAAATCGCGCGTGGCGCTGGAGCGGCTCTTAAGGTCGACAATCAGCATTTCCGGCCAGGTGGAACCGTCACCTTGGGCCGGAGTCATCAGTATGCGCAAGGCGCGGCGGGCATCGCCGAGCCAGCGAAGACGCGGGGCACCAGCATCTCCCAGATGGCGCAGCAACAGGCGGGCCGAATGCGAATCATCGTCCACCAGCGCCAGCAGGGGCCGGTTGTCATTGAGGGCGTTCATTGCAGGTCCTTCGCCCCCGCAGTGAAACGAAGGCAGGTATTGGTTGTTCAGATGCCGGAGGAAAACAGGCTCAGCGCCGGACAAGCACAAGGAATTACGTAGGGCATTCGTCGAATGGCGTACGTTCCTCATCCAGCGCTATGCCTCGATTGCGACACCGTGCATCTCATGTTGCCCGACATATGCGGGTGTTCCCGAGCAGGTGGAAGGGGACAAGGGGTAAGCGGGGGTAAGATAGGCTTGTGTTTTACATGTAAACTCGCCAGTCTGACTCAGGCCTTGCCAGGGGGAGTAACGGCCATTTCGGAACGCGAACCCAGCGCCGAGCAGGTGCACCGGGCCTTGGAGGACCTCCTTGGCTGGCAGGAAATCGCGCGTTCGCCACAGCTGGCAAGGTTCCTGAGCTACATTGTCGAGAAGCGGCTGAGCGGGGAAGATGGGGCGATCAAAGCCTATTCGATTGCCGTGGATGTGTTCGGGCGGCCGCCGAGCTTTGATCCGCAAGCCGATCCGATTGTGCGGGTGCAGGCCCGACGCCTGCGCGCCATGCTCGACCAGTTCCGCGCCGAGGGCCGCCCCACGGGGCCCGTTGCGATCCGGCTGCCGGTGGGGCGCTATGTGCCGGTGTTCGAATGGATCGGCGGTGAGTCGGAGGGTGAGGGGGTGCCGCCGCCGGCGACTGTTGCCGCGCTGAGTGATGTGCAAGCGCCCGCCCACCGGCAACGGCCGACATTGTGGAAGATGCTGGCGGCCGGGTTGGTTCTGATAGGGCTGGCGAGCGGGCTGGTCTATGCGGCGCTCAACGTTAACCGTGCGCGCGATGGCGCAACGCCTGCCTATTCAAACCTGCCTGAGCGGCCGCGGGTTGAAATCGGGCTGTTCTTCAATGAAACAGGCATTGCGGCGGTAGACAGGCCTGTATCGGAGCTGCCGCGCCAGATGCTGGATGCACTCGGACAATTCGATGATGTCGAGGTGGTTATCGCCGGTGGCGACGAGGCGGCCACCGGGCCCGGATTTCTGCTCTGGGGCGCGGTGCGGAGTGTTGAATCCGGCCTGCAGGTATCGGCTTATCTGACGCGCCAGCGCGCCAATCCGACCGGGCGCTCAGGATCGGTGGTGTGGTCAAGAACGCTGGTGGCGCCGCTGGTCGGCGCGGAATATGCGACGGCGCTGGGTGGGGTAACCGGGGATATCGTGAGCCCGATGGCGGCCTATTTCGGACCGCTGCACAAGGAGGGGCGCGACTATGTTTCGAACCATCCCGACCTTGAGAACGTCAATGGCTATGTGTGCCAATTGCTGTTTCGCGAGGCGCGCGCGATGAACCGGTCGGCCGACATCGCGGCAGCGCTGACCTGCCTTGACCGGCAGTTGGCCCGGGACGGGCAGGATGTTATCTCGCTGGCGGCACAGGGCGCGCTGGAGGCCATGGCACTCTCGCAGTTGACGCGGCCCGATGAGCCGCATGTCGAAAAACTTTCGGAACTGGCGGGGCAGGTGCTCGAAGCGGTGGCCAAGGCGCCGGAGAGCAGCTTTGTGCGCGAACAGATGGGCACGATCTACGACATCCAGCATGAGCGGCAGGCAGCGATCATCAGCTTTGACCGCGCGATGGAACTCAATCCGGCCAATCAGGATGCGCGGGCGGGACGGGCGCTGATCGAGGCGCTGGCCGGGTTCGATGACTATGGGCTGGAAGAGGCTGCCGAAGCCCGGGCTGCGGTGGAGGCGCCGCCGCCGTGGTACTTCCTGCCGGAGGCGTTCGACAAGCTGCGGCGCTACCGTTTTGAGGAGGCGCTGGCGGCGGGGCTGAAAGTTTCCGAGGGTGACATTGAGCTTGGGCACATCATTTCGCTGATTGCCGCCAAGCGTGTGGGCAATGAGGCGGTGGTCGCCGATTGCCTGGCCAAGGTGATGGGCAACGAGCGTTTCCGGCTGACCGGGATCATGCCGCGGCTCGGGCATAGAATTTCCGACCAGTCCTTGCTCAAACTGATCCGGGATGGTCTGCTGCTGGCAGGCGTGCCGGCGGCAGCGCTGGAAAAGGCGTTCTAGCCAGCGCCTATCCTTGGGCGCGGTGCGTCTGGAGCTGAGAGTAAGAAGGCGGCAGTTATGGTGTTTCGAGCGCTTGTTACCGATCGCGGTGCGGATGGGGCGATTGCGAGCGCGGTCAAGATGCTCGATGAGGAGCGCCTGCCCGAGGGCGAGGTGCTGGTGGGCATCGAATGGGCCGGGTTCAACTACAAGGACGGGTTGTGCCTGACCGGCAAGGGTGGGCTGGTGCGGACCTATCCGCATGTGGCCGGGATCGATTTTGCCGGGCGGGTGATCGAGAGTCGCGACCGGCGCTATCACCCAGGGCAGGCGGTGGTGCTGACCGGCTGGCGGGTGGGCGAGAACCGCTGGGGCGGGTTTGCGCAGCGGGCGCGGGTGAAAGCGGACTGGCTGGTGCCGCTGCCGCACAGGCTTTCAACCCGCACCGCCATGGTTTTGGGCACGGCCGGACTGACGGCGATGCTGGCCATCAACCGGCTCAAAAGCGATGGGCTGACGCCCGAGCGCGGGCCGGTGCTGGTGACGGGGGCCGGTGGTGGGGTGGGCTCGATTGCGGTGCAACTGCTGGCCCGGCTCAGCTATGAGGTGGCGGCGGTGACCGGCCGGGCTGAACTTGCCGAAAGCCTGACGCGCCTTGGGGCCGCGCAGGTGATCGAGCGGCAGGCGATGCTGGCGCCCTCCGGCAAGGGGCTGGACCCTGAAACCTATGCGGCGGCCATCGACACGGTGGGCGGGCAGATGATCGTGGAAGTGCTCAAGAAAATCCGCTATGGCGGGGGCGTGGCCGCCGTGGGCAATGCCGGGGGGCTCGGTTTTGATGGCAGCATCATCCCGTTTATCCTGCGCGGGGTGACGCTGTTCGGGATCGACAGCGTGATGCAGCCTTATGCATCGCGCGTGGCGGCCTGGGACCGGCTGGTCGACCTGTTCGTGCCCGCAGCGTTCGAACCGAGCGTGGAAGAGGTGCGGCTTGAGGACCTGCCGGAGGTGGCGGAGCGGATCCTGGCCGGGCAGGTGGCGGGGCGCGTGATCGTTAATCCGCGAGACGAGGCAAGTACTTAGGCTGAATTATTTTCGTATTTTCAATTTATGCGTCGGTTCGTTCATGCTATTTAAATTCCTTGCGCTGTTAACGCTCGTTGTGTTCACGTTCTCGGCCGGGTCGAGCTATGCTCGCTCCGAAATTATCCTTAAATTAGAGCAGCTTAGCGTTTCTCAATTGGTCGAAGCGATGGGTATTTCGCAAAGTTCGGCTTTTGCGGTGCTCAACGATTCCGTCTTTGTTTCCCACCACGCCGATATCCGCGGCGGCGCCGGAGATTTTCGAGCGTACTGGGGCAGGGGCAGGCCCGGTTCCGCCGAGGTTATCAAGATTTTCCAGGACGGGGACTATGTGTTTGCCCAGAGCCGGTTTGACCTCGATGGGTCCAAGGCCGGGTTCGACGTGTTCCGCTACGAGAACGGCGAGATTATTGAGCACTGGGGCGGAGCGGTGCCGTATGCCGACGATCTGGTGAGTGGTGCCGGTGTGCCCGACGCGACCGCCGACACGGGCGCGAACAAGGCCTTTGTTGGAGCCTATCTGGCAGCCCTGACGGAAGCGGGGGCCGACAAGGTGGCCGATCGTTTCTTCTGGCCGGACGCGGCGCTGCATGGGGTCGAGCCGCTTGACTACCGGGCAATGGAGCTGACGCTGGGCGACGGCGATTTCGTGCTGGTGCTCAGCCTTGCCGAAACGGCGGGCGAAACCGTGCGGGTGTTCGACCTGTTCCGGCTGATCAACGGCATGATCAGTGAGCAATGGCAGATGGTGGGAGCGGTTTAGGGGGGTATGCGGCGCCGTTGGGGTGTGCTGCGTCACCTCCACCCCAGCCCTCCCCGTAAGGGGCAGGGCTATCGCATATGAGCGATTAGAGAGATTAGGAAGTTGTCGTTCCATGCGGCCCGTTTGAGTTTTGCTTTGATTGATCCCTTGTCGGGGTGCTGGCGGAGGATGTTGAGAGCGAGCTTTC
>JAYRZB010000006.1:0-285698 GCA_041916675.1 Devosia sp.
TCCCCCTCAAGAGGGAGGGAGCCCGTATTTCACGGCTTGCGTGTTTCCTCCCCCTTCCAGGGGGAGGATCAAGGTGGGGGTACGCGCGCTCCAAATAAACAGTCCCCTTGCGGGGAGGGATGGGGTGGGGGTGAACCGCGGCTAAACCCGCGACGACACGACCCCTGATTCCCACCCCAGGATCGCCCGTTTGCGCGGCACGCCCCAGTGGTAGCCGGTGAGCGCCCCGGTGGACCCCACGACGCGATGGCAGGGGACAACGAAGGAAATCGGATTCTTGCCCACCGCCGCCCCGACGGCGCGAGCAGCGCTGGGGCGACCGATCTTCTGGGCGATCTCGCCATAGGTGGTGGCCCGCCCACAGGGAATGCCGAGCAGGGTTTCCCACACCTTGACTTCGAAATCGGTGCCGATCAGCACCACCCGCACCGGCTGGTCGGCCGACCAGCGCGCCGGATCGAAGACCCGGGCCGCCAGCGGGGCCACGGCGGCATCGTTACGGGTGAAGCGGGCATTGGGCCAGCGATTGGCCAGATCGGCAAACCCGGCTTCCAGACTGGTTTCGGCATCGGCAAAGCCGATGCCGGCAATGCCATAGTCGGTGGTGGCGATAATGGCGGTGCCAAAGGGACACGGAGCGGCGCCCCAGACCATATCGAGCCCGGCGCCGCGAGCGCGGAACTGGCCCGGCGGCATGGCCTCGTAGGTCACGAACAGATCGTGCAGGCGCGAGGTCGAGGACAGGCCAACCTCATAGGTTGTATCGAGCACCGACGCCTCGTCGGCCAGCAGCGCCTTGGCGTGATCGAGCGCCACCGCCTGGGCAAAGGATTTTGGCGAGAGCCCGCACCAGCGGCGGAACAGGTCGGTCAATTGCCGCTCATTGAGCCCCAGCGCCCGGGCAAAGGCAGCCAGGTCGAGCGCATCGGGGCCGGTGCGGCTAAGATAGGCGATGGCCGCACGCACGGTTTCATAGTCGGATTGTGGGGTCAGGGTCTGTTGCTTGGTCATGATGGGCCCAATCTAGCGGGCGAGGCTGATCGAGGCGACCCGGATTTGACGGGCCTTGCATTGCACCGATCGCGCCTGCATCACTGCGGGCATCAACGGGGAATCAGATGGCCAGAAATCCCAAGAGCCTGCCGAAGGCCGATGTCGAAGCCATGTTTTCAGCCTTTTCGGCCGCCGACCCCGAGCCCCGGGGCGAGTTGGACTATACCAATGCCTTTACGCTGCTGGTGGCGGTGGTGCTGTCGGCCCAGGCCACCGATATCGGGGTCAACAAAGCCACAAAGGGCCTGTTTGCGCTGGCCGATACCCCGGAAAAGATGGTGGCGCTGGGGGTGGAGCGGATCGAGGGCCTGATCAAGACCATCGGGCTTTATCGCAACAAGGCCAAGAACGTTCATGCGCTGAGCCAGAAGCTGATCGCCGAATTTGGCGGCCAGGTGCCGGATAACCGCGCGGCGCTTGAAAGCCTGCCCGGGGTGGGGCGCAAGACGGCCAATGTGGTGCTCAATATCTTTTTCAGGCAGCCCACGATTGCGGTTGACACCCACCTGTTCCGGGTGGGCAACCGCACCGGGCTGGCGCCGGGCAAGACGCCGCTGGCGGTCGAGATCAAGCTCGAAAAGGCGGTACCGGAACGCTTCCTGCTGCATGCGCATCACTGGCTGATCCTGCACGGACGTTATGTGTGCAAGGCCCGCCGGCCCGAATGCTATCGCTGCCAGATTGCCCAGTGGTGCCGGTTTGAACCCAAGACCGTTTTGCCCGGGCAAGCGGTGCGGGTTGACAAGACCCCCTGATGTTGTGATCGGATGTCCTTATGAGCCAAGACACTATCAAGGGCCCGGCGTCCTACTTTCCCTCGATCGAGAAAAAATACGGCCAGCCGATTGCCCACTGGAAAAGCCTGGTGCGGGCCGCCATGCCCGCCCGGCACATGGAACTGGTGGCTATGCTCAAGGACCAGCACGGCATGGGCCACGGCCATGCCAATGCCATTGTGGCGCATACGCTGGCCGAGGACGCCTCCTAGCCTCTCGACCGGCTGGGCCTAGAGCCCGTAGCCGCGTGCCATGGCGGCGGCAAAGGCGGGGATGAGGAACAGCAGCACCAGTTCAATGTGCAGCAGCCGACGCACCGCCATCACCTCGGCATCGGGCGGAACAAAGGCGGGATCGGCTTTCAGCGCCCGTGACCAGGCAATAAAGCGCATCGTCGGCGGCAGGGAGGCGAGGCCCACCGCAACAAACAGCGCGATCTTGGCCCAGAACACCCAGTTGCCAAAATAATAGCCTGAGCCCGAGGCCCCGAAAAACACCCGCAGGAAGCCAAAGACCAGCACCAGCCCGGCCACCAGCCCATAGGCGCCATCGATGCGCGCCACGCGCCTGAGATTGGCCCCGGCAAGGCCGGGGCGAACGAGAGTGAACTCAATGGCCAAAAGCAGCACCAGGGCAAACACGGCCAGATGATGGGCAATGGCCAGGATCAGATCGGTCATCTCGGTCTCCGGTTGCGACCCCGGCGCGGGGATGTTAACACCGTTCTCTTCTAGGAGCGAATGTAGACGGTGTCAACTTCCCACTATCATCATGGCGATCTGCGCCGGGCGCTGGTGACAGCCGCCCTGCACCAGCTTGAAAAGGGCGGGGCCGAAAGCGTTGGCCTGCGCGAGACGGCGCGGGCGGTGGGGGTATCGCCTTCGGCACCCTATCGGCATTTCGACAGCCGGGCCCGGCTGTTGACGGCGGTGGCGGCCGAAGGGTTCCGGCGGTTTTTTTCCGTGCTGCGCGATGCCCGTGATACCGCGCCCCGCGACAACGGGCTGGCCGCAATGGGACAGGCCTATGTGCGCTTTGCGCTCGAGAACCCGGCGCTGTTCCGGCTGATGTTTTCGCCCGAACTGGAAAAGAACCGCGATCCGCTGCTCGCCGAGGCCGCCAGCCCGGCGCTGATGCTTCTGGCCGAAGTGGTGGAACCGGTGCCGCGCACGCAGCCGGGCAGTATCGGGGTGGCCACCATCGGCTCATGGGCATTGGTGCATGGGCTGGCCCATCTCCTGCTCGACAGGCAGGTGCCTGGCGTTACTCTTGAGAACTGCGCGCCGCTGGTGGCTGCCGTCACCGCCGCCTGGACTGCGGGCATGGCGCATCATTTGTGAAGCCAATTGGGCAGCCATGGCTGTTGCCCGGGCAAGCGCAATAGACTATGGCCAAGCCGCGCAGCCCGAGGTTTCCGGAGACACCGATGGTCGATACCCGTTTTGACGTCCTGACCATTGGCAATGCCATTGTCGATGTGCTGGCGCGGATCGACGAAGATTTTCTCGCCCGCGAGGGATTGCACAAGGCGATCATGCACCTGGTCGATGCCGAGCGCAGCGCCTATCTCTACGATCGCATGCCGGCCGAAAAGCGCCAGATCTCAGGCGGCAGCGCCGCCAACACGGCGGTGGGGGTCACCTCGCTCGGCGGCCGCGCCGCCTTTGTGGGCAAGGTGGCAGCCGACCCGCTGGGCGATGTGTTTGCCGAAGACCTTGGCCATGCCCGGGTCCATTATGGGGTCAGCCGGTTGACCAATGGCCCGGCCACCGCGCGTTCAATGATCCTGCTCACCCCCGATGGCGAGCGCACCATGAACACCTTCCTTGGGGCCTGCCACCAGTTGACCGAGGCCGATATCAAGGAAGCCGAGATCGGGGCCGCGACCATCACCTATATGGAAGGCTATCTCTGGGACCCGCCGGAGGCCAAGAAGGCTTTCGTGCGCGCCGCCCACTATGCCCACAAGCATGAGCGGGCCACCGCCTTCACGCTCTCGGACCCGTTCTGCGTCAACCGCTTCCGCGATGAATTCCTCGATCTGATGCGCTCGCGCACCATCGATTATGTGTTTGCCAATGTCGAAGAGCTCAAATCGCTCTACCAGACCGATGACCTGGGCGCCGCCGTGCGCCAGATCGCGCAGGATGCCGAACTGGCCGCCATCACCATGGGCGCCGATGGTGCCATGGTGGTGCAGAACGGGGAAGTGATCTCGGTGCCTGCCTTCAAGGTCGCGCAGGTGGCCGATGCCACCGGGGCGGGGGACCTGTTCGCCTCGGGCTTTCTTTTGGCGGTGGCCCGCGGGCAGGCGCTCGACACCGCCCTCAGGCTCGGCTGCCTTGCTGCCTCCGAGGTGATTTCGCATATCGGGGCGCGCCCGGTTGCCGACCTTGAGCAGCTGGCCCGCGAGCACGGGCTCATCGCCGAGGCTATGCCCGCCTAAAGCAGGCGCAGCGCCACATCCTCGATCAGGTGGCTGCGGCCCTTGGTCAGGATCAGGTCGGCCCGCGAGCGGGTGGGCAGGATATTGTCCATCAGATTGGGCAGGTTGATCGAGCGCCAGTAGCCGCGCGCCATCTCGACCGCTTCATCATGGGTGATCTGGGTGAAGCGGTTAAAGAACGAGGTGGGATCGCGAAAAGCGGTCTCGCGCAGCCTGAGGAAGCGCTCGATGAACCAGGTTTCGAGATCGGCCTCGTCGGCATCGATATAGACCGAAAAATCGATGAAATCGGAGGCAAAAAGGATCGGCTTGCCGGTCTTGGGCAGTTCGCCGGGCTGCAGGATATTGAGCCCTTCAACGATCAGGATATCGGGCCGATCAACGATAATGCCCTGCCCGGGCACCACGTCATAGACAAGGTGGGAATAGACCGGCACCTCGACGCGCGGCTTGCCGGCCTTGATATCGGCCAGAAAGGTCAGGAAGCGGGCCCGGTCATAGCTTTCGGGAAAGCCCTTGCGCTCCATGATGCCGCGCCGTTCAAGCTCGGCATTGGTGTAGAGAAAGCCGTCGGTGGTGATCAGATCGACCTTGGGCGAACTGGGCCAGCGCTGCAAAAGCGCGCGCAGGATGCGGGCGGTGGTGGATTTGCCCACCGCCACCGAACCCGCCACCCCGATGATGAAGGGCACTTTCTGATCGCTGGTCCCGAGAAACCGGGTCGAGGCCGAGTGCAGGTTCTGCACCGCCTCGACATAAAACGACAGCAGGCGGGTGAGCGGCAGATAGACTTCTTCAGCCTCGGCAAGCGAGATCGGATCGTTGAGCGAGCGCAGGCGCTTGATGTCCTCGGCGGTCAGCGTCATCGGCTCGTCGGCGCGCAGCCGGGCCCAGGCGGATTTGGAAAAATGCCGGTAGGGCGCCAGATCGAGCTTGCGGCGGCTCATGAAGCAGGGCCCTGGCGCGCGGCCTTTTCGGCCAGCCCCGACTGGGCGGTGCGGCTCTCGAGTTCGGCCATCACCGCATCGAGCGGTACCCCGGCGGCGCGCAGCACCACCAGCAGGTGATAGAGAACATCGGCGGCTTCCTTGGTCAGTTCGGTGCGATTGCCGGTGACGGCGGCAATGACGGCTTCGGTGGATTCCTCGCCAAGCTTTTGGGCGCATTTTTCCACGCCTCGGGCGATCAGCTTTGCGGTGTAGCTCTCCTCGGGCGAGGCGCTGGCGCGCCGGGCGATGCGGGCATCGAGCTCTTCAAGATTAAAAGCCATGCGGTCCTCAGCGGTCGGTGCGGACGGGGATGCCGCGGGCGGCCATGAAGGCCTTGGCCTGCGGAATGGTATAGGTGCCGAAGTGAAAGATCGAGGCGGCGAGCACGGCGCTGGCATGGCCCTCGATCACGCCATCAACCAGATCATCGAGCTTGCCCACCCCGCCCGAGGCGATGACGGGCACATGCACCGCATCGGCAATGGCGCGGGTGAGCTTGAGATCGAACCCGGCCTTGGTGCCGTCGCGATCCATGGAGGTCACCAGCAATTCCCCGGCGCCGCGGGCCACCATGCTGGCGGCAAATTCGACCGCATCGAGCCCGGTCGGCTTGCGCCCGCCATGGGTGAAGATTTCCCATTCCGAGCGATTGTCGCCGCCCGGCGACTGAGTCAGGCGCTGCTTGGCATCGACGGAGACCACAATGCACTGATCACCGAACTTGTCGGCAGCGCGCGAGATGAAATCGGGATCGTTCACGGCCGCCGAATTGATCGCCACCTTGTCGGCACCCGAGAGCAGGAGCTTGCGGATATCCTCGATGCTGCGCACGCCACCCCCGACCGTAACCGGCATGAAACAGTGTTCGGCGGTGCGGGCGACAACATCGAAAATCGTCTCGCGGCCCTCGTGGCTGGCAGTGATATCGAGAAAACAGAGCTCGTCGGCCCCGGCGGCATCATAGGCCATGGCCGCTTCCACCGGATCACCGGCATCGACGAGATCAACGAATTGCACGCCCTTGACGACGCGGCCGCCCATGACATCGAGGCAGGGAATGATGCGGGTCTTGAGCGTCATTATGAGGCCTTCCTCGCCGAGAACCGCACCAGATGCACCACCAGCACCACGCCCCAGACCAGCACGCCGATCACCCCCAATGGCAGGGTGATCAGGGTCAGCCAGCCGAGCAGATAGAAGACATACAGCACCGGGCCGAGATCGAGCCCGCCGATCCGGCAGGTATGGTCGGCCCCATCGCCCATCGAACAGCCATTGGCGCTGGCAATGGCATCGGCGGCCATGGCGGCCAACACCGGGCCGAAGGCCACCAGCCCAATCACGACCAGCGCAATGGCATAGCGCAGGACCGGAAAACCGCGCCGCCCGCTCATGGCCCCACCGCCTTGAGCAGGGCCAGTGCTTCACGTGAATCAATCCGCCCGTCGTAGAGCGCCCGACCGGAAATGGCGCCCTCAAGCTCCTGGGCATCGGGCATGGTCATGCGGCGGATATCATCCATCGAGGCCAGCCCGCCCGAAGCGATGACCGGAATGGCCACCGAACGCGCCAGGTCCAACGTTGCCTCCCAGTTGATACCGGCAAGGATGCCGTCGCGGTCGATATCGGTATAGATGATGGCCGCCACCCCGGCGCCTTCGAAGCGCTGCCCGAGTTCGATGGCGGAAAGCTCGGAGGTCTCGGCCCAGCCCTCGACCGCTACCTTGCCGCCGCGCGCATCGATGCCGACCGCCACCTGGCCGGGAAAGGCCTTCGCCGCCGCCCTGACCAGTTCGGGATCGCGCACGGCCACCGTGCCGAGGATGACGCGGGAGAGCCCCTTGTCGAGCCAGGCTTCGACGTGGGCCAGCGTGCGGATGCCGCCGCCAAGCTGGACGGGGAAATCGACCGCCTTCAGGATGGCCTCGACCGCCGCGCCATTGACGCTCTGCCCGGCAAAGGCGCCGTTGAGATCGACCACATGCAGGTATTCGAACCCCTGGTCCTGAAAGCTTCTGGCCTGGGTGGCGGGCGAATCGGAAAATACGGTGGCCTGGTTCATGTCGCCGAGCTTGAGGCGCACGCACTGGCCGTCCTTGAGGTCGATGGCGGGGAACAGGATCATGGGGACCATCTCAGAAAATTGCCGATGAGGGCGAGGCCCAGCGCCTGGCTTTTTTCGGGGTGGAATTGGGTGCCGAAAATATTGTCGCGCCCGACGGCGGCGGTGACCGTCATGCCATAGTCGGCGGTGGCGATCAGGCTGTCGGGATCGGTTGTGGCAAAATGATAGGAATGGACGAAATAGGCGTGCAGCCCATCCGGCCCGGTGGGAATGCCATCGAAGAGGGCATGCTTGCGGTTGAGCGCAATGGTGTTCCAGCCCATATGCGGCACTTTGAGCTCGCCCTTGGGTGTGAGGCGTTCGATGGCGCCACCGATCCAGCCGAAGCCGGCATGCACGCCCTTTTCGCGACCCTCGTCGGCCATCAGTTGCATGCCAACGCAGATGCCAAAGAACGGCGTACCTTGGGCGATGACCTTTTCCTCGATGACCTCGCGCATGCCGGTCACGGCCAGCAGGCCGGCGCGGCAATCGGCAAAGGCCCCGACGCCGGGCAGAACGATGCGATCGGCCCGGCGCACCACGTCGGGGTCGCTGGTGACGATGATGTCGGTGGGGCGGGCTAGGTCGCGGGCGGCGCGCTCAAAGGCATTGGCCGCTGATTTCAGGTTCCCCGAACCATAGTCGATGATGACAACACTCATGCGCGCGGGGCCGCCTTGAGCCATTCCACCTCAGCCTGGTCGGCAGCGGGGGCAATGATATCGGCGCGCCAGGCCTTGCCGCGCCGGTGCAGCGCCGCCCCGCGCAGGGCCGGGGCCTCAAAGCCGATCAGCAGGGCCATGGCAGCGTAGGAAAGCGTTGCCGCATCCGGGCCCGCCACCGCCCCGAGCGCGCCGACCACGACCAGCAGCACGACAAAGACGATCAGTTCGAGCCAGAGCCCATGGACCACGGCATAGACCGGGGGCAGGAGCGCGGCAAGAATCGAGAAGCGCTCGGGCACCGCCTCGGGCGCTCCGGCATCGGCCTGATAGATGGAAAACACAGTCATGGCGGCTCCTTGCTGGTGAGCCGGGCCCGCGCGGTCTAGAGCGTGCCCTTGGTCGAAGGAATACGGGTTGCGGCGCGCGGGTCGATCTCGACCGCCTGGCGCAGCGCCCGGGCGAGGGCCTTGAAACAGCTCTCGGCGATATGGTGGTTGTTGTCGGCATAAAAGCATTCGACATGCAGGGTAATCCCGGCATTGATGGCAAAGGCCTGGAACCACTCGCGGAAGAGCTCGGTGTCAAAGTCGCCCACCTTGTCGCGGGTAAACTCGACCTTCCAGACCAGGAACGGCCGACCAGAGACATCAAGGGCAACGCGCGAGAGCGTGCCATCCATGGGCAGGTCGCAGGCGCCATAGCGGACGATGCCGGCCTTGTCGCCGAGGGCCTGGCGGATGGCCTGGCCGAGCGCAATGCCGACGTCTTCGGCGGTGTGGTGCATATCGATGTGCAGGTCGCCTTCGGCGCGCACGGTGATATCGATCAGGGAATGGCGCGCCAGCTGGTCGAGCATGTGATCGAGAAACCCGATGCCGGTCCGGATATCATAAAGGCCGGTGCCATCGAGATTGACAGCGACGGTGATCGCGGTCTCGTTGGTCTTGCGGGCGAGTTCTGCGGTGCGCATGCGCGTCTCCCTGTGCTGGCCGGTCTTTATCAGGTCAGCACCGCGAAAAACAGGGGCCAATGTGGGCTCATTGTAAATGCGCCGCCAACGCCTAAATGAAGGAGCCTGACGAGTGGAGTTTATCGATGTCGAACAATGACGCGTTTCCCGGCTGGCACGGCACAACCATTGTGTCGGTGCGCAAGGGCAACAAGGTTGTGGTGGCCGGCGATGGCCAGGTTTCTGTCGGGCAGACGGTCATCAAGCACAATGCCAAAAAGGTGCGGCGGCTGGCCGGGGGCAAGGTGATCGGCGGGTTTGCCGGGGCCACTGCCGATGCCTTCACGCTGTTCGAGCGGCTCGAAGCCAAACTCGAACAATATCCGGACCAGTTGATGCGCGCCGCGGTTGAACTGGCCAAGGACTGGCGCACCGACCGCTACCTGCGCAAGCTTGAAGCCATGATGATCGTGGCCGATAGGACCGATACCCTGGTGCTGACCGGCACCGGCGATGTCCTGACCCCCGATCATGGCGTGATCGCCATCGGCTCGGGCGGCAATTTCGCCCAATCGGCCGCGCTGGCGCTGGCGCAGGAAACCGATCTCGATGCCGAAACCATTGCCCGCAAGGCCATGAAGATCGCCGCCGATCTCTGCGTTTACACCAATGAGCAGGTCACGCTCGAGGCCATCGCGCTGTGAGTTTTGCCATCCGCCGCCTGACCGCATCGGACGCCGGGGCCTATCGCGCCATAAGGTTCGAGGCCCTGACCAGACACCCCGAGGCCTATGGCACCTCGGCGGAGGCCTTTGCCGGGCGCAGCGATGCCATGGTTGCATCCATGCTCGAGACGCTGGCGGTGTTTGGCGCCTTTGATGCGGCGGGAGAGCTGATGGGCATCATGGCTTTTGGCCGCGATGAGGGCGAGCGCGAAGCCCACCGGGGCTGGCTGATGCAGGTCTATATCCGGCCGGAGGCTCGCGGCAGCGGGTGCGCTGCAGCGCTGATCGAAACGGTGATCGCCCATGCCCGGCACGCGGTCATTCAGCTGCACCTGATGGTGGGCACACACAATGTCCCGGCCATCCGGCTTTACGAACGCGCCGGGTTCAAGACCTATGGCACCGACCCGCGCTGCCTTTACGTCAATGGCCAGTATATCGACGAACACATGATGGTGCGCCTGCTCGACCAGCCGGTTGCGCAGGGCACTGGAGAAAGCAAGAGCAATGACTGAGACCAATCTGTCCCCGCGCGAGATCGTATCCGAGCTCGACCGCAATATCGTTGGCCAGGCCGACGCCAAGCGCGCCGTGGCCGTGGCGCTGCGCAACCGCTGGCGCCGCCAGCAGCTGCCCGAGGCGCTGCGCCAGGAAGTCACCCCGAAGAACATCCTGATGATCGGGCCGACCGGGGTGGGCAAGACCGAGATTTCGCGGCGGCTGGCAAGGCTGGCCCAGGCCCCGTTCATCAAGGTGGAAGCCACCAAGTTCACCGAGGTGGGCTATGTGGGGCGCGATGTCGAACAGATCATCCGCGACCTGGTCGAGGCCGGCATTTCGCTGTTGCGCGACAAGCGCCGCGCCGATGTGCAGACCCAGGCCCATCACAATGCCGAAGAGCGGGTGATCGACGCGCTGGTCGGCACCTCGGCCTCACCATCAACGCGCGAGAGTTTCCGCAGGAAGCTGCGCGAGAACGAACTCGATGACAAGGAAATCGAAATCGAGGTGACTGCCAGCCCCACCGGGCCGGGCATGTTCGAAATCCCCGGCGCCAATGTGGGGATGATCAATATTCAGGACATGCTGGGCAAGGCCTTCGGCAAGGGCGGGGTCAAGCGCAAGGTCAAGGTCAAGGACAGCCACGCCATGCTGCTGGCCGAAGAGGCCGACAAGCTGCTCGACCAGGACCAGTTGACTCGCGATGCGGTGGTGCTGGTGGAAAACCACGGCATTGTCTTTATCGATGAGATCGACAAGGTGGCCAACCGGGAAGGGCACGGCAACGGCCCCTCGCGCGAAGGCGTGCAGCGCGACCTGCTGCCCCTGATCGAGGGCACGACGGTTTCCACCAAATATGGTCCGGTCAAGACCGACCATATCCTCTTTATCGCCTCGGGCGCTTTCCATGTTTCAAAGCCCTCGGACCTGTTGCCCGAGTTGCAGGGGCGGCTGCCGATCCGGGTGGAACTGAAGGCCCTGACGCGCCAGGACCTGATCGCCATCCTGTCGGGCACTGAAGCCAGCCTGATCCGGCAATATACCGCCCTGATGCAGACCGAGGGCGTGACGCTGACCTTTACCCAGGAGGCCATCGAAGCGGTGGCCGATGCGGCGGTGCGGGTCAATGCCAGCGTTGAAAATATCGGGGCCCGGCGCCTGCAGACCATCATGGAACGGCTGGTCGAGGATATTTCCTTCGAGGCTCCCGACAGGGCCGGGACAGTGATTGAGATTGATGCCGCCTATGTGGCCGAGCGCATCGGCAAGATGGCGGCCGATACGGATCTGAGCCGTTTCGTCCTCTAGCGGCGGCCCACCCGGCGCTGCAGTTCGGCCCTGAAGAATGCCAGGTCTTCGGGGCTGAGCCTGCCGATATCGGCGGCGAGCCGATTGGCCAGTTCGGTGGCTTCCGGCGCCAGTCCGGCGGTATCGATCGACACTTTGGGGTCGGAGAGTTCCGCCAGACGCTGCAGTTCCTCGGCTTCATCCCAGATGACGTTGAAATAGGTGATGATCGATTGCAGCATCACCCAGGTCGGCTTGCCGCGTCGGCCATGTTCTAGGGCGGACAGATAAGCGCTCGAAACGTTGAGCGCCCGGGCCATGTCTTTAAGGCTGATGCCGCGGGCCGCCCGCATCTGCCGCAATTTGGCGCCGAGCGGGGTCATGGCGCCACCCGCTTGAGCCGGACATAGAACGCCCCTTCGCCGCCATGGCCCTGGGCGGCCTGATCCCATCCGGCCACCATTGGCCCCAGCGTTGCATCGGATAGCCACATCGGCAGCATGGCGCGCAGCACGCCGCGCTCGACGATGCGGGCGGCATCGCCATCGAGCTTTTTCAGCCCCTTGCCGGTAATGACCAGAATGGTGCGGTCGCCCCGGGCGGAGCGGGCGGCGACAAAGCGCCTGAGGGCTGCATGGGCCTCGTCCTGGCGCAGGCCGTGCAGGTCGATGGTGCCATCGATCTCGATCTGGCCGCGCATCAGGCGCCGACGCATACGCGGTTCGATGACGCGGCCCACGTCCTTGTGCGGACCCGGCTGCGAAACCGGGGGCGAATAGGACGGCAGGGACGGCCCTTTCCACAGCGCGCGCACGAATTTGGGCGGCGGCTTGGGGGCATCGGCCGGCAAGGGCAGGCTCTCGATGTGCGGTTCAAAATCGGTGACCTCGCGCAGCGGCGTCACGGTCTTGCGCACATCGAGCCAAAGGTGCCAGTCGCCCGGCGCAGGGTGGCGCGGACGCTTGGACATGGCCTAGTCGAGCTGGTTGGTCGCTACCAGCTTCCAGTTCGGATCGCGCGACCTGGGGTTGCGGGCAAAAGTCCACTCATCGGCGATGGCCTGCACCTGGTCGGCATTGCCCTCGATCAGCGCACCGGAGCCGTCGCGGGTGGCCGAAACCACCTCGGCATTGAAGCGCATGGTGATCTGGGCGAAGCGCTTGTCGAGCTCGGCCCCGGAGATTTCGACCTTGGGCAGGCCCACAAAGGTGAAATCGATCTTGTGGCCCTGCTGCTCGCGGGCGGCAATCGCGCTCTCAAAGCCATCATAGACGTCTTTTTCGAGCAGCATTTTGAGCGTCTTGCGATCCCCGGTGGCAAAGGCGGTGACGACCATTTCATAGGCCTGTTTGGCGCCCTCGATAAAGCTCTTGGGGCTAAAGCTGGGATCGGCATCGGCGATGGCCCTGAGCCCGGATGCCACCTCAGTCGATCCGGCCGAATACTGGTCGATCTCGGCCGCCAGCTTGCGCAGGCGACGCTCTTCATCAAGCTCGGCGGCCGGGGTTTCGGTGGCCGGGCGCGGGCGCAGCGGCACCACGGTGTCATCGGCGTTGCGCTCCTGAGCCTTGCGTTCCTGAGCGCTCTCGATCTTGCGTTCGACCGGGGGGCGTTCGGTGCCGGTGCGTGTGCCCAAAACCGAGCGCAGGCGGAACAGCACCACAATGGCAACGCCAATGACGATCAGGGTCGGAAGGTCGAAAAACTCGTTCATGGGCCGGAAACACCATACTGGATTGCACTGCGGGCCTCGCAGCGCGCGAAAGCCTGCCTATATATAGGCAATGACTTTACGGGAAACCAGTTCACGTTTGAGCGAGTTTTCCCGTTTGCGCCTGGGGCGCGGAAAGGACCGGACCGTGGGACGCTGGATTTTGGGGCTGTTTGTGCTGGTGCCGCTGATCGAGATCGCGCTGCTGATCAAGGTGGGGCAGACGGTGGGGCTGTTGCAAACGCTCCTGCTGCTGATCGGGGCCGGAGTGCTCGGCGGGCTGCTGCTGCGCTGGCAGGGCATGAGCGTGCTGCGCAATCTGGATGCCACCATGGGCCGGGGCACGCTGCCGGGCCGGGCGCTGGCCGATACCATGCTGATCGGGGTGGCGGCGCTGTTCCTGATCCTGCCTGGGTTGATTTCGGACGGCATCGCGATCCTTTTGCTGCTGCCACCGGTGCGCGCGGCGATCTATCGCCTGCTCTCAGCCAATATGGTGGTGGTTGCGACCCGCAGCGGCGCCTATCGATCCACGACCAATAACGAACGGCTGATCGAGCTTGACGAGGACGACTACCGGCCGCGCTGATCCCAGGTCGCTACGCCAAAGGGCCGCGCTTGTCGCGACCGGGCAAAAATGCTAGCCAGCGGGCCAATCTTTAGCCAAGGGACACATTCAATGTCTGACGAAAACGCCGCTGGCGGCGCTGCTGCCCAGCCCAACGCGGCCAATGCCGCCCCTGCCATGAACCTGATCGGCCAGTATATCCGCGATCTCAGCTTCGAGAATCCGGGGGCTCCGGCCTCGATCCTGTCCGGTTCGGGCGCACCGGGCTTTTCGGTCAACATCAATGTGGCCGTCAAGAAACAGGCCGAGGAAATCTATGCGGTCGAGATCACGCTCAATGCCAAGGCCGAGCGCGACAAGGCGCTGCTGTTTAATGTCGAACTGATCTATGGCGGCGTATTCCGCATCCGCAACGTGCCCGAGGCCCGCCTGCCCGAACTGCTCATGATCGAGTGCCCGCGCCTGATCTTCCCGTTTGCCCGGCAGGTTCTGGCCAGCGTCACCCAGCAGGGCGGCTTCCCGCCGCTGATGATGGAACCGGTCGATTTCACCGCCATGTATCGGCAGAACCTGGCAGCGCTCGCCGCCCAGCAGGGCGCCGCGCCCAAGGACAGCACCGTCAACTAGGCGCTGTCGCCATCCTCATAGGCAGCCCACAGGGCATTCGGGCCCATGCCGGCAACCAGGTCGGCATGGGCCTTTTTTTGCGCCTCGCTCAGGCGCGGCGGCAGCGGGGCGGGGCGCGACTTGACCTGCTTGCGCACCGGGGTCGGGGCAAAGACCTCTGCCTCCACCTCACCGGCCAGCGCCAGCCCGACCTGGCGACCGCCGATCAGTTCGAGATAGACCTCGGCCAGGATCTGGCTGTCGAGCAAAGCGCCGTGCAGGGTGCGGCGGGAATTATCGATCCCATAATGCTTGCAGAGCGCATCGAGGCTGACGCGGGCGCCCGGATGCACCTTGCGCGCCAGCATCACCGTGTCGATGACACCATTGGTCAGTGACGGACGCTTGATGCGCTCGAGCTCGGCATTGAGAAACCCCATGTCGAACGGGGCATTGTGGATGATCAGGTCAGCGTCGCCGATAAAGCCGAGGAAGTTTTCGGCCTCGTCGGCAAACAGCGGCTTGCCGGACAAGAACTCATCGGAAAGCCCATGCACCCGGAACGCCTCCTCGGGCATGGGGCGCTGGGGATTGAGATAGACATGAAAGTGCTTGCCCGTTGGGATGTGGTTGATCAGTTCGACACAGCCGATTTCCACCACGCGATCGCCCGTGGCCGGGCTGAGGCCGGTGGTTTCGGTATCGAGGACGATTTCCCGTTTCATGAGCCCGCCGTGACCGCCCCTGCGATGGACCCGATGATGGCATCGATGGTGGCGTAGGTATCTTCGATGGTGCCGGAGGTATCGATCAGATAGTCGGCCCGACGTTTCTTTTCGGCCTGCGGCAACTGGCGGGCAAGGATGGCATCGAGCTTTTCCACACTCATGCCCGGCCGGGCCAGGGCGCGGCGGCGCTGGGTGGCCTCATCGCAGAAGGTCACCGCCACCTTGTCGAGCCCGTAGTCGAACCCGGTTTCATAGAGCAGCGGAATATCAATGACCGCCAGTTTTGCGCCGTTGACTTCGGCTTCAGCCAGAAATTCTGCCAGGCGGCGACGGACGAGGGGATGGATGGCCGCCTCGAGTTCACTGAGGCGCCCGGGAGCTTTGAGGAGGGCAGCGCTGAGGGCAGCGCGGTCGACCTGGCCATTTCGCGTCACCCCGGGGAACAGGGTTTCGACCACTGCAACGCCTTGGCCCTGATAGAGTTCGTGCACGGCGGCATCGGCTGAGAACACCGGCACGCCATGGCTGGCAAAGCGGGCCAGCGCCGTCGACTTGCCGGTGGCAATCGAGCCGGTCAGCCCCAGGCGCAGCATGCGGGCCATCAAAGGGTGGCCTCGACCAAGGCGCGCAATTGCGGGGTCACTTCGGGCTCGACCCCGAACCAGGCCTTGAACCCGGGCACGGCCTGATGGAGCAGCATGCCGAGCCCATCGACGGTGCGCAGGCCCCGCGCCGCCGCATCGGCCAGCAGCGGGGTGACGAGGGGCACATAGACAATGTCGGTGACCACCGCATGGGCGGGCAGGAGTAAGAGATCGAGACCTTCAAAGCGGGTATTGTCCATGCCCACCGACGTGGTGTTGACCACAAGGCTGGCGCGCGGGGCAAGGCCGGCAAAGGCCTCGAGCCCATGCGGGACGAACGGACCGGCAAGGCTGCGGGCGGTCTCAACCGCGGTTTCCGGCGTGCGATTGAGAATATGGATGGTTCGGGCCCCGCGCTGGGCCAGCGCCACCAGCACGGCACGGGCGGCGCCGCCGGCACCGAGCACGATGACCTCGCCAAGGTCCTTGTCCCAGCCCGGCGCGCTCTGATCGAGATTGGCCAGAAACCCCATATAGTCGGTGTTAAAGCCGAACACCTTGCCATGCAGGGTCAGGAGCGTATTGACCGCCCCGATCTGGCGGGCCAGCGGATCAACGGTATCGCAATGGCGCAGCACGTCGAGCTTGAGCGGTATGGTCACATTGCCGCCCTTGAACTCCCCGGCGCGCAGCCGGGCGAAGAGGGCCGGAAGCTCGGGGGTGAAGGTGTCGATGGCCTCATAGGATCCGGCCAGCCCATAAGTCTTGAGCCAGGTGCCGTGGATGAGCGGGGAGCGCGAATGCTTGACCGGGTGGCCGATGATGAAGGCGCGGGGGGCCATGAAATCTCCTAGAGGCAATCGGGGGCATAGAGGCGCAGCGCCGCCAGAAGCGGCAACAGCGGCAGGCCGAGGATGGTAAAGTAGTCGCCTTTGATGCGTTCAAAAAGGCGGATCGATGGCCCTTCGAGCCGGTAGCCACCGACCGAGGCCAGCACCGCCTCGCCTTCGAGCCTGAGCACCTGATCGCGTTCGGCGGGGGTGAAGGCACGCATGGTCAGCTCAGCGGTCTCAACGCCCGACCAGAGCTCTTTGCCATTTAGCACCAGCGCCACCCCGGCATGGAGGGCATGGGTGCGCCCGGCCAGCGCATCGAGCTGGGCGGCGGCCTCGGTCAGCGTTGAGGGCTTGTGCAAAAGCTCCTCGCCGAGCGCCAGCACCTGATCGGCGCCGATCACAACGGCGTCCGGGTAGGCGTCCGACACCGCCCTGGCCTTGGCCAGTGCCAGAGTTTTGGCGAGGGCAGGCGAATCATTGCCTGAACGTTTTGCACCGGCTTCGAGCGCGCGTTCATCGATGCGGGCGGGATGGGTCGCAAAGCGCAATCCGGCCCCTTCGAGCAGGGTTTTTCGGGTCTGGCTGGTTGAGGCAAGGATCAGCATGGGCCCTGCTTTTCCACAGAGTTAGCCCAAGCTCAAGGCGCAGGCGGACCGATTTTGGTTAACGGAAGCTTTCGGGGCGGTTTTCACAACAGCGCACAATTTGATGCACAGGCTGACCCCGCCCGGGATGGGTCGAGGCGGGATCGCGGACACTGGGGATAAGCCACTGCGCAGCGCCCATGGCCGCCAACAGCTTGTCAACAGTCTGTTTACCATACACCGTGCCGTTAATGGCTTGTTTACCAATCAGAATCTGCCGATCTCCTGCGGTTGTTCGATTTGGCTGTTAACACCTTGTTAGGGAGTGTGGCGGCGACAGTGGGCCGCAGGGGATGGCGCTGGGACAAGTCAGGAATTGGGGCTAAACACCGCCATACAGATGATAATCAAGAAAGTAAGATTCTTCTTTTTGATCGAAGAAGGATTAGGGTGTCCGTTATGAGCACAGTGCACAAACCCCTTCTGGCCACCGTCCTTGGCCAGCGCCAGACCCGCCCGCCGATGTGGATCATGCGCCAGGCTGGCCGCTACCTGCCCGAGTATCGGGAGGTGCGGGGCAAAGCCGGAAGCTTTCTGGACCTCTGCTATTCGCCCGATTTTGCCACCGAGGTGAGCCTGCAGCCCCTGCGGCGCTTTGACCTTGACGCGGCAATCCTGTTTTCCGACATTCTCGTCGTCCCCGACGCCTTGGGGCAGGCAGTGCGCTTTTCAACCGGGGAAGGCCCGCTGCTTGAGCCGGTGACGCCTGAGAGCATTCACCGGCTGACGCCGGAAACGGCATTGGAAAAACTCGCGCCCGTCCTTGAGACGGTGCGTCGCATCCGGGCGGCCCTTGCGCCGGACAAGACCCTGATCGGGTTCTGCGGTTCGCCCTGGACGGTTGCCACTTACATGATCGGGGGCCGTGGCTCGCCGGACCAGGCAGCGGCGCGGCTGTTTGCGCTTCAACATCCGCAGGCTTTTGCCCGGCTGATCGATATCCTTGTTCAAACCAGCATTGATTATCTGGCCGCCCAGTTCGAGGCCGGGGCCGATGTGGTGCAGCTGTTTGAAAGCTGGGCCCTCAACCTGGATGAAACCGCCTTGCGTGAGCGGGTGATCGCCCCCAACCGCCGGATTGTGGAGGGTTTGCGCCAGCGCGTTCCCAATGCGCCGGTGATCGGGTTTCCGCGTGGTGCGGCGGGGATGCTGGCCGAATATGCCGCCGAGACGCAGGTCAATATGCTCGGCATCGACTATGCCACCCCGACCGGGTTTGTGAATGCTGCGCTGCCGCCCTCGCTTGGGGTGCAGGGCAATCTTGATCCGTTGCGGCTGGTGGCCGGTGGAGCCCAGATGCGCGAACGCGCCGAAGCGATTGTTTCAGCCTTCGCGCAACGGCCGCATGTGTTTAACCTCGGGCACGGTATTGTGCCGGAAACCCCGATCGCCCATGTGGCGGAATTGATTGAGATTGTGAAGGGACGCGCCTGATGGAATGGGTCAAGGCACTGCATGTGATTGCCATCATCGCCTGGATGGCGGGGCTATTGTATCTGCCGCGGCTGTTTGTCTATCACGCCGGGGTGGCGGTGGGGTCCGAACAGTCCGAGACCTTCAAGATCATGGAGCGCAGGCTCTATTTCGGCATCATGACCCCGGCCATGATTGCCGCCTGGATCTTCGGGCTGTGGCTGGCTTTTGGCTATGGCATCGTTGATTTCTCGCAGGGCTGGATGCACCTGAAAGCCCTGATGGTGGTTCTGCTGACCGGCTATCAGGGCATGCTCGGCGGGCTGCGCCGCAAATTCGCCGCCGACGCCAATGTGCGCAGCGCCCGCTTCTTCCGCGTCATCAATGAAGTGCCGACGCTGATGATGATCGTGATTGTCATCGCGGTGATCGTCAAACCGTTCTGAGGGTCCGGGCCCGGGCAGGCGGTTGTATCGAAGCAAAGCCCCGGATCAGCCTGTTGTGCCGGTATGGGCCCGAGGGAGCCCGTGTTTCACAGTGCGCGTGTCTCCTCCCCCTTCTAGGGCGAGGATCAAGGTGGGGGTGCGCGCTCTCCAGATAATCAGCGCCGTCAGGTTTCACGTGAATCCTTGCCCTTGCGCATTCTGATATTGAATGTGGCGGCAAATCTGGATAGATACTGGCCAACGCACCAAATCAATCCGGCGGTTCCCAACCGATCGTGTGGTGCTCTTCCCCTTCCCGACTGACTATTTCCCCAAAGGGTTTTTGCCCCATGCAGAATTTGAAGCTCAGCGAGCTCAAGGCCAAATCGCCCGCCGAATTGCTGGTGTTCGCCGAGGAACACGAGGTTGAAAACGCCTCGACCATGCGCAAGCAGGAACTCATGTTCGCCATCCTCAAGGAACTGGCGGCTAAGGAAGTCGATATTACCGGCGAAGGCGTGGTGGAAGTGTTGCCCGACGGGTTCGGCTTCCTGCGCTCTCCCGATGCCAATTATCTGCCCGGCCCGGACGATATTTATGTCAGCCCCAGCCAGATCCGGCGGTTTTCGCTGCGCACCGGTGATACGGTCGAGGGCCAGATCCGCTCCCCCAAGGACGGTGAGCGCTATTTCGCGCTTTTGAAAGTAAACACCATTAACTTCGAAGATCCCGAGGCCGTGCGCCACAAGGTGAACTTCGACAACCTCACCCCGCTCTATCCCGATGAGCGGCTGCGGATGGAATTGCCCGATCCCACCATCAAGGATCGCAGCGCCCGGATTCTTGATCTGGTGGCGCCGCTTGGCAAGGGCCAGCGCGCCCTGATTGTTGCGCCGCCGCGTACCGGTAAGACCGTATTGTTGCAGAATATTGCACAATCGATCGCCACCAATCACCCCGAATGCTATTTGATCGTGCTGCTGATCGACGAGCGTCCGGAAGAAGTCACCGATATGCAGCGCTCGGTGAAGGGCGAAGTGATCTCCTCGACCTTTGACGAACCGGCCAGCCGCCACGTGCAGGTGGCTGAAATGGTCATCGAAAAAGCCAAGCGCCTGGTCGAACACAAGCGCGACGTGGTGATCCTGCTCGATTCCATCACCCGCCTCGGCCGCGCCTATAACACCGTCGTCCCAAGCTCTGGCAAGGTGCTGACCGGTGGTGTGGATGCCAATGCCCTGCAGCGCCCCAAACGCTTCTTTGGCGCCGCGCGCAATATTGAAGACGGCGGCTCGCTGACCATTATTTCGACCGCGCTGATCGATACCGGCTCACGCATGGACGAAGTGATCTTTGAAGAATTCAAGGGCACCGGCAATTCCGAAATCATTCTCGACCGCAAGGTTGCCGACAAGCGCGTCTTCCCCGCGCTCGATATCACCAAGTCGGGCACCCGCAAGGAAGAACTGCTGGTCGAGCCGGATATCCTTAAAAAGATGTACGTGCTGCGCCGTATCCTGACCCCGATGGGCACGATCGATGCCATGGAATTCCTGATGGACAAAATCCGCCAGACCAAGACGAATTCCGATTTCTTCGATTCCATGAACACCTGATCTGGCATGCGCGCCGGCGACACCATTGTCGCGCTGTCGTCCGGCGCCCTGCCTTCGGGTGTGGCCGTTGTCCGCCTCTCCGGGCCAGCGGTCAGGCCGCTTCTGGAGAGCCTGACCGGCGGCCTGCCACCGCCGCGGCGGCTGGTCTTGCGGCAGATCAACTTGCCCGACGGGCCGCTTGACCAGGGGCTCGTTGCTTTCTTTCCCAATCCGCACAGCTTTACCGGCGAAGACTGCGCCGAGCTGCATCTGCATGGCTCGACTGCCGTGGTCCGCCGCCTGTTGCGCGACCTGACGGGCAAGCCCGATGTGCGTCTCGCCGAAGCTGGAGAGTTTACCCGACGCGCCTTTGAAAATGGCAAACTCGACCTCACCGAGGTGGAAGGTCTTGGCGACCTGATCGAAGCGGAAACCGAGAACCAGCGCAAACTGGCGCTGTCGCGGCTCTCGGGCAATCTGTCCTCTGCCATAGTTGGCTGGCGTGAACAGCTTCTAGACCTGCGCGCCGAAATTGAAGCCCAGCTCGATTTCTCGGATGAAGGCGATGTTTCAGAGGGCCTCCCGCAAAACTTCTTTGTCGGCCTTGCCATCCTTGAAGCTGACCTGCAACGCGCCCTCGACGGATTGTCACGGGGTCGGGTGGCGCGCGAAGGGCTGCGAGTGGCCCTGGCCGGAGCGCCCAATGCTGGCAAGTCCAGTCTGTTGAACGCCCTGGCTCAAACCGACGTGGCCATTGTCACCGACGAACCCGGCACAACCCGCGATGTGCGCGAGGTTGCCATCGAACTGGATGGGCAACTCGTTGTGCTTCTCGATATGGCCGGCCTGCGCGAGACGGACAGCAAGGCGGAGGCCGAGGGGGTGCGCCGCGCCCGGCAGGAGATCGCCCGGGCTGATCTCGTTTTATGGCTGCAAGCGCCGGATGCTGAGCCCACCGCGCTGGAAACGACCGATGCGCTATGCTGGACCATCCATACCAAGGCGGACCTACGGGTTGAAGTCCCGTCTGGCATTTCAGTCTCAAGCGCGACCGGGCAGGGCATCGATAACCTGCTGCAGAAACTATCCGCCTTTGCAACACAAGAGGTGCGTCAGGGGGAACCGGTGCTGCTCAGCCGCGAGCGGGATCGCGTTGCCATCGACACAGCACTTTCCGCTTGCCAGGAGGCGCGGGCGGTGGCGGATAGCTATGAACTGGCAGCCGAGGCTTTGCGCCGAGCGTCCCACGCTTTGGAGCGGTTGCTGGGGCGCATTGATAGCGAGCAGGTGCTGGACCGATTGTTTGCCGCCTTCTGTATCGGCAAGTAGAATTGATTCACGTGAAACATCACTTAGGCGCCGTTGCGCTTGATTCACGTGAAACAATGGCGTATGCCGCCAACCTTCCCGGAGAGCATCATGACCGACTATGGCGTCATCATTGTTGGCGGCGGCCACGCTGGCTGTGAAGCCGCGGCTGCTTCGGCGCGTCTTGGCGTTCCCACGCTGCTGGTCACGCACAAGTTTGCCACCATCGGCGAAATGAGCTGCAATCCGGCCATCGGCGGGCTCGGCAAAGGTCACCTGGTGCGCGAGATCGACGCCCTCGATGGCTTGATGGGACGTGTTGCCGATGCTGCCGGCATCCAGTTCCGTGTGCTCAATCGGTCCAAGGGCCCTGCCGTGCGCGGCCCAAGGGCTCAGGCCGATCGGGCGCTTTACCGCAAGGCCATGCAGGCTGCCATCACTGCACAGGCAAACCTCGATGTGCTGGAAGCCGAGGTCGATGACGTCACCACCGACGGGGGTGAGGTCACCGGCATTGTCACGCTCGATGGCCGTCGTATCGGCGCCCCGGCAGTGGTTCTGACCACGGGCACATTTCTGCGTGGCCTGATCCATCGCGGCGAAGAAACCGTTCCAGCCGGCCGGCTCGGTGAACGTCCGGTGCTCGGCCTCTCCACCCGGCTCGAAACGCTCGGGCTGCAATTGGGCCGCCTCAAGACCGGCACCCCGGCGCGTCTTGACGCCAACAGCATTGATTTCTCCAACCTCGAAGCGCAGCAGGGTGACGATCCGCCCGAACCGTTTTCGATGCTGACCGAGGCCATCACCACGCGCCAGGTCAACTGCCACATCACCCGCACCACGGCAGAAACGCATCAGATCATTGCGGACAACATCCATCGCTCGGCGATGTATTCGGGGCGTATCCAGAGCCGCGGCCCGCGCTATTGCCCCTCGATCGAGGACAAGGTGGTGCGATTTGCGGATCGCGACAGTCACCAGATCTTCCTCGAGCCCGAAGGGCTTGACGACCCAGCCATCTACCCGAACGGCCTGTCGACGTCGCTGCCTGCCGAAGTTCAGGAAGCGTTCCTCAAATCCATGCCGGGGCTTGAAAATGTCGTCATCCTGCGCCCGGGTTACGCCATTGAATATGATCATGTCGATCCACGGGAACTGCGGGCAACGCTGGAGCTGAAGCGCGTCCCGGGCCTTTACCTCGCCGGGCAGATCAATGGCACGACCGGATATGAGGAAGCCGGGGCTCAGGGCTTGCTTGCGGGTGCCAATGCGGCGCTGAAGGCACTTGGCCGCGACCTGCTGGTGCTGTCGCGCACCGACAGCTACCTGGGTGTCATGGTCGATGACCTGACGACGCGCGGCATCAGCGAACCTTATCGCATGTTCACCTCGCGCGCCGAATTCCGCCTGCACCTGCGGTCCGACAATGCCGATCAGCGCCTCACTGCGCTGGGGATGGCACTGGGCCTTGTGGGGGAGGAGCGGCGCACCCGCTTCGAACGCAAAAGCGCCGCGTTGACGGCTGGGCGAAACCAGTTGCAGGCGCTCAGCATCAGCCCCAGCGCGGCGCGGAAGGCGGGAATTGCGGTCAATGCCGACGGCAACGCGCGCTCAGCTTTCGAGCTCCTGTCCTATCCCAATCTGACCATTTCCGACATTGCCGGTCTCTGGCCGGAGGTTCTCGCCATTGCACCGGCAGTGCTCGAACAGCTGGCTGTCGATGCACAATATGCCGTTTATATCGATCGTCAGCGTGCCGATGTGGAAGCCGTGCGTCGCGACGAGGGCCGAGAAATTCCAGATTGGCTCGATTACGACCAGGTTTCGGGTCTCTCCATCGAAATGCGCCAGAAATTCAAGGCGGTACGCCCCGCAACCATTGCCCAGGCGCAGGCGATCGATGGCGTAACTCCAGCGGCCATTACGCTGATCCTGGCGATTATCCGGCGCGGGTCGCTGCGGCGGGCGGGCTGATGGGCGCCGATCTGTCTGCTATCCGACCATTCGAAACTTATTTCGCGCGCGGATTGGCGGCGACAGCGTCCGATCTGGAATCGTATTTCGCGCTGTTGTCGAAATGGCAGCGTGTGCAGAATCTTGTTTCACGTGAAACACTCGACGCAGCATGGACACGGCATTTTGCCGACAGCCTGCAGGTGCTTCCCCTGATCAAACAGACTGACAAGCACTTCCTCGATCTCGGCAGCGGCGGCGGCTTGCCCGCCATTCCCCTGGCGATTGCCCTGAAGGACAGCGGCGCCCACTTCACGCTGGTCGAGCCCACCGGCCGAAAAGCCAGCTTTCTCAGGACGGTAGCGCGGGAATTGCATTTGCCGGTAACCGTTATCAACAGCCGCAGCGAGCAGATTGATCCACGTGAAACAACCGGCTTTGACGTGATCACCTCCCGGGCCCTCGCCGCGCTACCGGTGCTCTGTGGCTATATGGCGCCGTTTTTCGGCCCTCAAACTCGCGCCATTCTGCACAAGGGGCGAGAACATGGTGAAGAACTGGCGGAATCGGCTGCCGTCTGGCATCATGACGTGGTAATAACAGCAAGTCGCACCGATGTGAACGGTGTACTCATCGAGCTCAAGAATTTGCGCTTGAAAAACAGGTAGTTAGCGGCACACAGTTCTGGAGGCCACCTTGGCTCCGCGTATCTTGACCCTCGCCAACCAAAAGGGCGGGGTTGGCAAAACCACCACTGCGATCAATCTGGCCACCGCACTGGCTGCCATTGGCGAGCGCGTGCTGATCGTCGACCTCGATCCCCAGGGCAATGCCTCGACCGGGCTTGGCATTTCGCGCTCCGGGCGCGACGTTTCGAGCTATGACCTGCTGGTCGGCGAAGCCCGTATCGCCCAGGCCGCGGTGATGACCAGCGTGCCTAACGTGGCCATTGTCCCCTCGACCATGGACCTGCTGGGCGTTGAATTGACCATTGCCGCCCATGCCGACCGCGCCTTCCGGCTGCGTGACGCATTAAAAAACCTTGGCGAACTGGTGATCAACGGCAAGCCGGTGAGCTATGTGCTGATCGACTGCCCGCCGTCGCTGAACCTATTGACCATCAATTCGCTGGTCGCGGCCGATGCGGTGCTGGTGCCGCTGCAATGCGAGTTCTTTGCTCTGGAAGGGTTGAGCCAACTGCTTCAAACCATTGAGCAAATCCGGTCAACGCTCAATCCGCGCCTCTCGATCCAGGGTGTGGTGATGACCATGTTCGACAAGCGCAATAACCTGTCCGAACAGGTTCTGGCCGACGTGCGCCAGGAAATGGGCGACCTGGTTTATGACACGGTCATACCGCGCAATGTCCGGCTCAGCGAGGCGCCGTCCTATGGCAAGCCGGCGCTGCTTTATGACCTCAAATGCGCCGGCAGCCAGGCCTATCTGCGGCTGGCCACCGAAGTGATCCGCCGCGAGCGGCAGTTGAACGCGGCCTAGGGATATTGACGATGAACGAGAAACCATCCCGGCTTGGCCGCGGGCTTGCAGCGCTGATCGGCGACATGGGAACGCTCGAAGGGGCGCGGCTGGCCGAAGGGTCGGGCAGCGGCAAGCGCCTGCCGGTCGAGTTCCTGGTGGCCAACCGGCAGAACCCGCGCCGGGATTTCGATCCCGACCAGCTCGAGGAACTGACCAATTCGATCCGCGAGAAGGGCGTGATGCAGCCTATTCTGGTGCGCCCGACGCAGGACCCGAATATTTTCGAGATCATCGCCGGTGAGCGGCGCTGGCGCGCCTCGCAAAAGGCCGGGCTGCACGATGTGCCGGTGATTGTGCGCGAGGTCGACGACAAGGAATCGCTCGAACTTGCCATTATCGAAAACGTCCAGCGCTCCGACCTTAACCCGCTCGAAGAAGCCATGGGTTATGGCCAGCTGATGGAACAGTTTTCCTATACCCAGCAAGACCTTGCGCAGGTCATCGGCAAGTCGCGTTCGCATGTGGCCAATACATTGCGGCTGTTGCGCCTGCCCGAGGATGTGCGCGCCATGCTGGCGCGGGGTGAATTGACGGCGGGCCATGCCCGCACCCTGATCACGGCCGAAGACCCTGCCGAGCTGGCGCGCCAGATCGTGACCGGTGGCCTCTCGGTGCGCGAAGCCGAGGCACTGAGCCAGGCCGGCGTTGCCGCCCGCAAAAAGCCCGGCACGGCCGAACGGCCGGAAAAGGATGCCGATACGGTAGCGCTCGAAAAGCGCCTGTCCGATATTCTGGGGCTCGGGGTTGCCATCCAGCATCAGGACAATGGCGGGCGCATCGAGATCCGCTACAAAACGCTCGAACAGCTCGATACCATCTGCCTCAAACTCACAGGCTTTGCCGAATAGGGCTTAGTGTTCCACGGCCATCATGCAGAGCGCCAACAGCGTGCGGCGGGTGATGGTTTCATCGAGCCCATGGCGGCGGCGGGTGTCGCTGGTGGCCTGATGCAGGCGTTCACAGGCGCTGGCCAGCGCCTCGTCGCTCCAGATGCGCAATTGCTGCTCAAAGGCCGCCTTGCGTGAAAAATGCGGTTTGGGGCGGGCATTTTCCAACACGTCACGGGCCGCTTTGCCCGCATCCACTTCGGTGCGCAGCCGCCGCAGCCCGGCAAAGTGGTTAAGGGTCGTGGCCAGCAGCTGCTGGGGGTTGATGGCGGCAGCCAGGGCCCGGTTCAGCGCGTCTTCGAGGCGCTGCGGGTGGCCGGTGCCGATGGCATCGATGATTTCGTCCAGCACCAGCGCGGCATTGTCGGCACAGAGCACCAGCACGTCATCGCGGGTCAGAACCTTTGATTCAGCGGCATAGAGCACCAGCTTTTCCAGCTCGCGGCGGGTGATTTCGCGGTCATTGCCCAAAATGTCGCGCAGGGTCGTGGCCACATCGGGCTCTGCGGCGATCCCGGCCTTGTTGAACGTCTCGCGGATCAGCGCCAACAGCGTTTCGTCGCTGTCGGGGTAGCAGGGCAGGGCGCGGCCGAATTTGGCCGCTTCCACCAGCGCCCGCAGCGCGTCTTTGGGCGTCAGGTTACCCGCTTCGAGAATAATGGCGGCGCCCTGCGGATCGTCTTTGAATTCGCTCAGCGTCATAACCAGGCTCTTGCTGGCCCCGCGCACGCGGATCACCCGCTTGTCGCCAAACAGCGAAGTTGTGCGCGCCTCCACTGCCAGCCGGCTGGGATCGGCATCGAGCTCGGCGCCTTCGAGGACGACCAGGTTCATCGCCCCGGGGTCGTCGCCGGCAAAGCTGCGGGCCAGGCGCTGCGCGGTTTCGCGCACCAGCCCGGTATCAGGGCCATAGGCGAGGAAAATGCCCTCGGTCAGGTCCGGCCGGGTGAGGAACCGGGCCACTTCATGGGCCTTGAGCGCCGTCATCAGCCAGCGTCGGCGAGGGCGGCGATCACGGTCAGGCGGATGGTTTCAGCCAGCGCATGGGCGGCCTGCTCGCCTGCAGCGGCCGCGGCGGCGCGGTCGGTCAGGGCCTGCCCGCGCTCGGTATAGGTGGCCGTCGACTGACGCGTGCCCGAAAACAGCACCGCGCCATCGCGGGTCAGGGTGATCTGGGCAGAAACCGTAACCTCATAGGCCTTTTGCGGATCAATCGTTGCGGCGCGCGCCAGCACGCGGCTGCCCGACACCACGCTCACCACTTTCAACTCGGCCGCGCCCGGACCCTGGCCGCGGCCAAAGCGCAGGCCGAGGTCCTGGTAAATGATCTGGTCCAGCCGCGAGGCCGGCTCGGCATAGGAGAGGCGATAGTCCTGCCCAGGGTCGGCACCGGTGCCATAGACGGGGGCCAGCGTGCAGGCCGAGAGCAGCACCGGCGCCAAAAACGCCAATGCTGTCAATATGTTCCGCGCCATGGCCCTAGACAACGACATTGACGATCCTGTTGGGCACGATGATGATCTTCTTGGGTGCCTTGCCCTCCAGTGTGCGGGTAACCGCCTCAAGAGACAAGACCTCGGCTTCAATCGCTTCACGTGCAGCGTCCTTGGCCAGTTCGATGGTGGCGCGCAGCTTGCCATTGACCTGAATGCCCACCGTCACCGTGTCATCGGCGAGCAGGGCCGGATCGACCTCCGGCCAGGGCGCGTCGGCCACGAGCCCGGACCTGCCCATCTCCTGCCAGCAGGTTTCGGCCAGGTGCGGCATCATTGGGGCAATGATCTGCACCAACCGCTCCACGCCCTCGCGCAGGGCGGCGACAGCTTCCGCCGAGGGGGCAGCGCCGATGCCGGTCAAGGCCTTGGCCAGCACATTGGTCAGCTCATAGATATGGGCCACGGCGCGATTGAAGCGCAGACCCTCGATTTCCTGGCTCACCGCCTGCACGGCGCGGTGGCTGGCCTTGCGGATGGCCAGAATATCGTCGGCACTTCCAGCAACAGTGCTAAAAGATTGTTCAGACAGTGCGATCGTTTCGAGCACCAGCCGCCAGACGCGCTGCTGGAAGCGGCTCGCCCCTTCCACCCCGGATTCGGTCCACTGCACATCGCGCTCGGGCGGCGAGTCCGAGAGCATGAACCAGCGGGCCGTATCGGCCCCGTAGCTGGCGACGATCTCGTCGGGGTCGACGACGTTCTTTTTCGACTTCGACATCTTTTCGATCGAGCCGATGGTCACCGGCGCGCCGGTTTTGGCGTGGCGGGCGCTGCGGGTGTTTTCGGTCGCTTCGATCACCACCTCGGCCGGGGTCAGCCAGTCGCCTTCGGGGCTCTTGTAGGTTTCATGGGTGACCATGCCCTGGGTGAACAGGCCGCGGAACGGTTCATCGAGCCCCACATGCCCGGTCTTGTGCATGGCGCGGGTGAAAAAGCGCGAATAGAGCAGGTGCAGGATCGCGTGTTCGACGCCCCCGATATACTGGTCGACCGGCAACCAGCGGCTGGCCACGGTCGGCACGGTGGGGGTGTCGGCGTCGGGGGCAGTGAAGCGGGCAAAATACCACGACGAATCCACAAACGTGTCCATGGTGTCGGTTTCCCGGCGCGCCTTGCCGCCGCATTGCGGGCAGTTCACGTGTTTCCAGGTCGGGTGCCGGTCGAGCGGATTACCCGGCACGTCGAAAGTCACGTCCTCGGGCAAGACCACCGGCAGGTCCTTTTTGGGCACCGGCACTGTGCCGCAGGCCTCGCAATGGATCACCGGGATCGGGCAGCCCCAATAGCGCTGGCGCGAAATGCCCCAGTCGCGCAGCCGGTAATTGACTTCGATGGTGCCCTGCGGGGAGTTGTCGACCGTCCGGGCGGCAAAGTGCGTCGCCGCTGCCTTCTTGGCCTCCTCAATGCCCAGCCCGTCGAGAAACCCGGACTGATAGAGACGCCCCGGCCCGGTATAGGCTTCGTCCAATACCTCAAACCCTGCCGGGTCGGCATCGGGCGGCAGCACCACCGGGATCACCGGCAGGTCGTATTTGCGGGCAAAATCGAGGTCGCGCTGGTCATGGGCCGGGCAGCCGAAAATGGCACCGGTGCCATAGTCCATGAGCACGAAATTGGCGATATAGACGGGCAATACCGCGCCCTCAATCACCGGGTGCTTCACGTGGATTTGCGTGAAATAGCCCTGTTTCTCGGCCTTTTCGATGGCTTCGGTGGCCGTGCCTTGGCGGTGGCACTCGGCGATGAAATCGGCGATGGCCTGGTCATGGCGCGCCAGCTCGCCGGCCACCGGGTGGTCGGGCGACAGGGCAAGGAACGAGGCGCCGAAAATTGTGTCGGGCCGGGTGGTGAAGACCTCGATCGATTTCTGCGCGATGCGGGCCCCGGGCTCGACTTCGAACAACAGCCGCAGCCCTTCGGATTTGCCGATCCAGTTGCGCTGCATGATGCGCACTTTTTCGGGCCAGTCGGTCAGGGTGTCGAGGGCCTGCAGCAGGTCTTCGGCATAGTCGGTGATTTTGAGGAACCACTGGGTCAGCTCGCGCTGCTCCACCACGGCGCCCGAGCGCCAGCCGCGCCCGTCGATCACCTGCTCATTGGCCAGAACCGTGTGATCGACCGGGTCCCAGTTGACCTTGGATTTCTTGCGGTCGACCAGCCCGGCTTGGAGAAAATCGATGAACATGGCCTGCTGGTGCCGATAATACTCGGGCGCGCAGGTGGCGATCTCGCGCGTCCAGTCGATCGAAAGACCCATCGATTTGAGCTGGGTCTTCATGGTGGCAATGTTCTGATAGGTCCAGGCCCCCGGATGCACCTTGCGCTCCATGGCGGCGTTTTCGGCCGGCATGCCAAAGGCATCCCAGCCCATGGGGTGCAGCACGTTGCGGCCTTTGGCGCGCTGGTAGCGGGCCAGCACATCGCCCATGGCATAGTTGCGCACATGGCCCATATGGATGCGCCCGGAGGGATAGGGGAACATCTCGAGCACATAATAGGGCTGGCGCGGATCATCGTTGTGGGTCACGAACGCATTGAGCTCGTCCCAGGTCTTTTGCCAGAACGGTTCCTTTTCGCGCGGGTTGTAGCGTTCGAAGTCTTTGGCGTTCACGTCTATGGTCCTTGATGCGCAATGGCGGCGATGGGCAGAGGCCGCTGAGGGCCGAAACCGGCGCGCTTTGTTGTCTTTTTCGAGGAAATTCGCTACCGGACACTCACCAGAAAAGACCTTTGCGGTCAACACTTACCAAACCCGGATTTACCCGCTACAGGAGCCCTGCCCATGTCATCCGCCGACGCAGCAGCCCATCCTGCGGCACAAGCCAATGCCGCCGAACGGCTCCAGATCATCGAAAAATCCATCGAGCGGGCCCGCCGCCGCTTTGGACCGCCGCCCGAAGCGGTCACACTGGTGGCGGTGTCCAAAACCTTCCCCGCCGCGGCCATCGTGCCGTTCCTCGACGCCGGGCACCGGGTATTCGGGGAAAACCGGGTGCAGGAGGCCAAGGAGAAGTGGCCGGACCTGCGGGCCCGCTATCCCGGCATTGCGCTGCACCTGATCGGGCCCTTACAGACCAACAAGGCGCGCGAGGCGGTGGCGCTGTTCGATGTCATCGAAACCCTCGACCGCGACAGGCTGGCCGGGGTGCTGGCCGCCGAAATGGCGCGGGCCGGGCGCGCCCTGCCGGTGCTGGTGCAGGTCAATATCGGGGCCGAGCCGCAAAAGAGCGGTATTGCACCCAACGAGGCGGTGGCTTTTGTCGAGCGCTGCCGCAGCGTGCATGGGCTGACGGTCAAGGGCCTGATGTGCATTCCGCCCGATGGCCAACCGGCGGGGGCCTATTTTGCCCATCTGGCCACGCTGGGGCGGCAGGCCGGGGTGGAATGGCTCTCGATGGGCATGAGCGGGGACTATGAAACCGGCATTGCCATGGGCGCAACCCATGTGCGGCTCGGTTCAGCGCTCTTTGGTTACCGGCCAAAAGTGGTGTTGCCGCAAGGGGATGCCTAGCACGCAACTTTTTGGCACACGGTTCCGTTTCTCCAATAACAGCGAAGTGATTGGCGGGTGAGCCCACCCCTGCTTAACTGGGAGGACGTTGATGAGTTGGGGAAATACCATGAACAAGCGTCGCATCTTCCTGGTTGATGATGACGTTGAATTGCGCACGACACTGGTTGACCAGCTTTCGAACTATCGTGAGTTCGAGCTGGTCGAGGCCGGAACGGCGCGCGAGGCGCTGGCCGGGGTCGGCGAGACCCATGTCGACCTGATGATCCTCGATGTCGGCCTGCCCGACATGGACGGACGCGAAGCGGTCAAGATCCTGCGCCGCGAAGGGTTCAAGAGCCCGATCCTGATGCTGACCGGCCATGACAGCGATTCCGACCAGATCCTGGGGCTCGAATCCGGGGCCAATGACTATGTCACCAAGCCGTTCCGGTTTTCGGTGCTTCTGGCCCGCATCCGCGCCGCGCTGCGCCAGCACGACCAGAGCGAGGATGTGGTGTTCACCATCGGCCAGTATTCGTTCCAGCCGGCGGCCAAGCTGCTCGAGGCCAATGACGGGGGCAAGGTGCGCCTCACCGACAAGGAAACCTCGATCCTGAAATATCTTTATCGCCAGGGTCCCAAGACCATCACGCGCGATGTGCTGCTCAAAGAAGTCTGGGGTTACAACAACCGGGTCACCACCCATACGCTCGAGACCCATATCTACCGGCTCCGGCAGAAAATCGAGCGCGATCCCTCCAATGCCCGGTTGCTGGTCACCGAAGAAGGCGGCTATCGTCTGGTTCCGTAGGGGCAAAGCTGCGCATTTGGGGTGGCGCGGCGCGTAAAATGCTCTACATCAAAAGTCTGGATGCGCTCCGACCGGGCAACCGGTCGGCTTTCTGGCGTCATCCGGCTTTCGGGGACGGGGCAGTATGCAACTGGACGATGCGGCGACAATTCTTGGCGACGCCGACTTTTTCGGAATCTGCACCGAGGAGCAGCGCCGCCTGCTGGCCTTTGCCAGCGAGCGCAAGCGCCACAGCCCGGGGGCGGTGATCTACCAAAGCGGCGATGTGCCCGAGGGCGCCCATGTGCTGGTGTCAGGCACGGTGGCGGTCACCCCCGATGGCGACAATCCGGTGCCGCATGTGGTGTCCGAGCGGGCCGCCGTGTTCGGGGCCATGGGGCTGATCGTGGCCAAGCCGCGACCGGTCACGGTCAAGGCTATCGATATCGTTGAAACGCTATTGGTGCCGCGCGCCGCTTTCATCAAGCTGGCCAACCAGTTCCCCGATCTGGCCGAGCGGGCCGCCAACCGCATCCGCCGCGAGCTCACCGGTTATGTGGGGGCGGTCGAAAAGGTCAAGGACCGGATCGGCCGGGTCTGATCGGCCAAACGCCTCTGATCAGTCGAAACTGACCAGCACCGGTACGTGGTCGGACGGTTTGTCGCCCCAGCCGCGCGCCGGGCGGATGATTTCAGACCCCGTTGAATGGGCCGCCACGTCCGGGGTGGCCCAGATATGGTCGAGTCGACGGCCCTTGTCGGCGCCATCCCAATCGGCCGAGCGATAGCTCCACCACGAATAAAGCTTCTGGTCATGCGGGATATGCTTGCGCACCAGGTCGACCCAGGTCGATCCACCGGCCAGCAGCGCATTGAGCGCCTCGGTTTCGATGGGTGTGTGGCTGACGATTTTGAGCAGCTGCTTGTGGCTCCACACGTCGTTTTCATGCGGGGCGATGTTGAAATCCCCGGCAATCAGGTGCCCGCGCGCAAAGGCAGGCTCGCCGAACCAGGTCTTGAGCTCGTCGAGAAATCCCAGCTTGTGCCTGAACTTGGGGTTGATCTCCGGGTCGGGCTCGTCGCCACCGGCTGGGATGTAGAAATTGTGCACCGTCAGCGGGCCCCTGCCGAAATCGAGCAGGGCCGAGACATGGCGGCTTTCTTCGATCTGGCAAAACACCCGGCTCGAAATGTCGGTCAGCGGGAACTTCGAAACAATGGCGACACCGTGATAGCCCTTTTGCCCGTGCACGGCCTGGTGCGGATACCCGGCGGCGCTGAATTCTTGGCGCGGAAACTGGTCATTGGTGCACTTGATTTCCTGCAGCATCAGCACATCGGGCTGATACTGGCTCAGGAAATCGAGCACGATCGGCAGGCGCAGGCGCACCGAGTTGATGTTCCAGGTGGCGAAGCTAACGGGCATGGGCAACCTCTGATTTGAGGCGCCCTTTATGGAAGAGGAACCGGCCCCCGGTAAAGCCGGAAAGCGCCGCCTAGTTCACCTTGGGTTCGATGGCCTTGAAGGTGGGGTCGATATAAAAGAATGACTTGGGGATTTCGACGTCCTTTTCGACATCATAGAGCGAAAAGGTCAGCTCGGCCCCGCTCGGTTCGGTCAGCGTCCACTGCGCCAGATCCTTGGTCACCACGTCAAAGATCATCGAGACTTCCACCACCCCGATCGGGGTTTCGTCCGAAATGGTCAGCGAAATATAGCTGTCCGAGCGCACCACATCGACGAGGTTTGTCCTGAAGAAATCGATGTTGTCATTGAGGAACTGGCGCAGCGGAATCCGGTCCTGCGGATAGGCATATTGGGTCTGTTCCTTGCGGTCGACCACATAGAAACCCCTTCCCACCGATACGATTTCCTCGCGGCTGGGCGGATTGTAGCGGAACTTGATCTTGCTCGGACGCTCGAGGAAGAACGTGCCCTCGATGCGCGCCCCGGCCGAATCGATCTGCAGGAACCGCCCCACCATCGAGCGGATGGCCGAATTGTGGGCGTTGATCTCGCCGATCAGCTGCTCTTCCTCGGGGGTCAGGGCGCGATCGAGCGCCAGAGCGGGGGAAGCCAATGCCAGGGCAGCGGTCAGGGCAAGAAAGGTGCGGCGAATCATGTGGCGCGTCCTTAACGAAACAGGTCTCAGGCTAGACTAGGCAGCAATTGCGGCAAGAGCGGGAATGCCCCGCCCCGCGCTTTGGTTCCCCGGCCGCGGCCTAGTAGGGGTCGCTGCCCACCAGGATTTCGCGCTTGCCGGCGTGGTTGGCCGGCGAAATCACCCCTTCGCGCTCCATGCGCTCGATCAGGGTGGCAGCCTTGTTATAGCCGATGGCCAGCCGCCGCTGGATATAGGAGGTCGAGACCTTCTTGTCCTGCAGCACCACATTGACCGCCTTGTCATAAAGCTCGTCGCCCGAGCCGCCGAAATCCTCGCCCGGCATGTCGGCTTCGTCCTCGTCCTCGGCGGTGATCGAATCAAGGTAGTCGGGCGCGCCCTGGCTCTTGAGGTGGTTGACCACCGCCTCGACCTCGCCATCCGAGACAAACGGGCCATGCAGGCGCCTTATGCGGCCGCCGCCGGCCATATAGAGCATATCGCCATTGCCCAGCAGCTGCTCGGCGCCCTGCTCGCCCAGAATGGTGCGGCTGTCGATCTTTGAGGTCACCTGGAAGGAGACGCGGGTGGGGAAGTTGGCCTTGATGGTGCCGGTGATCACATCGACCGAGGGGCGCTGGGTGGCGGTGACCATGTGGATACCGGCGGCGCGCGCCATCTGCGCCAGGCGCTGGATGGCCCCTTCGATATCCTTGCCCGCCACCATCATCAGGTCGGCCATTTCGTCGACGATGATCACGATAAAGGGCAGGGGCTCGAGATCGAACGCCTCGCTTTCAAAGATTGCCTCGCCGGTTTCGCGGTCAAAGCCGGTCTGCACCGTGCGGGTGATCACTTCGCCCTTCTTTTTGGCTTCGGTGACGCGCTGGTTGAAACCGTCGATGTTGCGCACGCCGATCTTGCTCATCTTGCGATAGCGGTCTTCCATCTCGCGCACCGCCCATTTGAGCGCCACCACCGCCTTGGAGGGGTCGGTGACCACCGGGGTCAACAGGTGCGGGATGCCATCATAGATCGAAAGCTCGAGCATTTTCGGATCAACCATGATCAACCGGCACTCTTCGGGCGTCATCCGGTAAAGGATCGACAGGATCATGGTGTTGATGCCCACCGACTTGCCCGAACCGGTGGTGCCGGCAATCAACAGGTGCGGCATGCGGGCAAGGTCGGCAATAATGGGTTCCCCGCCGATGGTTTTGCCCAGGCATATGGGCAGCTTGCCCTTCATCTTCTCGAAATCGGCCGAGGCCAGCATTTCCCTGAGATAAACGGTTTCGCGCACCTCGTTGGGCAGTTCGATGCCGATGGCGTTGCGACCGGGCACCACGGCGACGCGGGCCGAAATGGCGCTCATCGAGCGGGCGATGTCATCGGCCAGCGAAATCACCCGGCTCGATTTGATGCCGGGGGCGGGCTCGAGTTCATAAAGCGTCACCACCGGGCCGGGCCGGACATTGATGATGTCGCCCTTAACGCCGAAATCCTGCAGCACGCCTTCGAGCCGCCGGGCCTGGGCCTCGAGGCGTTCGGGGGCATGTTCGGGGCTCGGGCCCTTGTGGCGCGGCTCGGCCAGAAGGCTCAATTCGGGCAGTTCGAACCCGGTGTGATCGTCGAGCAGCGACCCCTGCGCCTCGCGGGCGGCGCGTGCGCCCTGCGGCACCGGCCGGGCCGCCGGGGCGACAACCCGGGGGGCCGGGGCCAGCACGGCTTCCTGATAGGCCGAACGCACCACCTGCGGGCGATGCGCCATCGATACCGGCCCGCGCGCGGCCGCCGGGGCGTCGATCATGTCGGGATCGAAGGCGTCGTCAAACCCGTCGTTGAAATCATCGAATGGCTCGGCCTCCGGCTCGCTGACCGATGGGGCGCCGATGGTGATCGGGCGGCGCTCGGCCACCAGCGGCGGCTCGACCCGCATCTGCGTTTCCGGTGCGACGCGCGGTTCCACCCGGGGTTCCACGGCGCTGCCGCGCCAGTCATCGTTTTCAGCCTCGCGCTTGTCGCGGGCATTGGCGCGGGCGCGGCGGAAGGCGGTGCGCGCCGAATAGCCCATATGCACCAGCGCGCCGAGCGCCACATCGAGAATGGGATTGCCCTCTTTTTCGGGCTCGTCGGCCACCGGCGCCCTGCCCTTGGCCGCGGGGGCAGCCTTGCGCGGCGCCTGCGGGGGCAGCGCAAAGGCGCGGGCCGCGGCCAGCCAGTAGAGCGCCAGCGTCGGGGAGACCAGAATCAGGGAAAACAGGATGGCGGTGATGCCGGTGGCCGGGCCGCCGCCGACGAGCGCGGCAAGGTTGGCAAACATCTGGCCCGACAGGCCGCCGAGCCCGGTGGGCAGGGGCCAGCTTTCGGGCACGGAAATAAAGGCAAAGACCCCCGTGGTCAGAAGGCTGGCGCCGATCCAGGCGGCAAAGCGCAGGCCGAAGCGGGCCGGGGTGCGGCGGCCGATCAGCTTCCAGGCCCAGATGGCGGGGGGCATGAGAATTGGAAAAATGGCAATGCCGAACAGCTGGAAGATCAGGTCTGCCAGCGCCGCCCCGGGATAGCCGAGCCAGTTGGCCGGCGCCTTGCTCGTGGCATAAGAAAAGCTCGGATCATCCACCGACCAGGAGGCGAGCGCCAGCATGACCAGGGCCACGCCAACCAGAACCGCCATGCCCACGAGGCGCAGCGGAATGCGGATGGCAATGGCGGGCGCTGGGGTCTTGCGGACATCATCAAGCGCGGGCGAGGAATGGGTCGGCATGGTCCGGTGGTCTCGGCATTGTCGGGGCGAACGGGCGCAATCTGCCCATTCAACCCCCATGCTAGGACCCCATGGTTAATCTGAGACTAACCAGAACCCGAAACCGCGACCCCTAGAGCAGGCGCTCGATCTCGTCCTTGTTGCTGACGGTGACCAGCAGGTCGTTCACATGGCCGTTGGCCAGCGAATAGACCCAGCCATGCACGCTGATCTCCTGCCCGCGGGCCCAGGCATCCTGCACGAACACGTCCGAGGCGACATTGCGCACCTGGCGCATGACATTGAGTTCGCACAGCCGATCGAGGCGCGGCCGCTCCCCGGGGATGGCCTCGAGCTCATGCCGGTGATCATGGGCCACTTCGCGGATCGGATGCAGCCAGTGATCGACCAGCCCCCGGCGCTGGCCATCGACGGCGGCGCGCACGCCCCCGCAGCCATAATGGCCCACAACCATGATGTGCCGGACCTTGAGCACATCGACGGCGAACTGCAGCACTGACAGGTAATTGGCATCCTGGGGCGGGGCAAGGTTGGCCACGTTGCGATGCACGAACAGCTCGCCGGGGTCGAGATCGACGATTTCGTTGGCCGGCACCCGGCTGTCGGCACAGCCGATCCACAGGTACTGGGGGGCCTGCTGGCCCTCCAGGCGTTTGAAGAATCCGGGGTCAGCGGCAACTTTCCGCTCAGCCCAGGCGCGATTGTTGGCTTTCAGGTTCTCGAGCATGGCTTGCCTATACAAGCCCGGCCCGGGTGCGGCAAGCACCGGCGCGTGCAAAGCACTTATGCACTGGTCAGGCGGCGCTGGCCATGCTGCCGCCGGTCCCCACCCGTTCCGACCAGACTTCAGCCATGGCGACGAGCGCGGCATTGATCGGGCCACTGGTGATGGCCGGGATCACCGAGGCATCAACGATATAAAGCCCGTCATAGCCCTGCAGCCTGAGATCGGGGTCGACCACTGCCCCATCGTCACGCCCCATCCGGCAGGTGCCGCAGGGGTGGTGATGGGTCGAGGCGGCATTGGCGACGAACGCATCGATATCGGCATCGGTCTGCGCGCCCATGCCGGGAAACACTTCATGATCGCGCCATTCATCGAGCGCTGCGCTATGCCCGACCTCCCGGGCGATGCGCACCGCCTTGCGAAAGGTGATCCGGTCATGTTCGGTCTCAAGATAGTGCGGGTCGATCACCGGCACATTGGTGCGCCCCGGGCCGCCGGGGCGGATTTCGCCCCGGCTGGTGGGGTGGGTCACGCCCGACAGGATCGTATAGGCGCTGCCATAGGCGGGGGCATTGAACGCCTCGGTCACCGACGGGGCGGCGACGCAGCCGAGCACGATGTCGGGGGCGCCGGTAGCCCGGGTCAGGTCGGCGGAATTGAGATACATCAGCGATTCGGAATGCTGCAGGCGCGACGGCGGCACCGGGCGGCGGGCGGCATAGACATTGCCGAAGGTCAGCATGTGGTCCTGCAGGTTCCGCCCCACTTGCTGACGCGGCATGCGCACGGCAATGCCGGCGGGCTTGAGCATTTCGGGGTCCCCGATCCCCGAGCGCATCAGCAGCAGCGGGCTCGCGATGGCGCCGCTGCAAAGGATCACGCGGTCGGCCGTAATGGCAAAGGCCCGTCCCCCGGCCACCACGGTGACGCCTGTGACGGTCTGGCCCGCAAAACTGAGCTGTTCGACCTCGTGGCCAACCAGCAGGGTCAGGTTGGGGCGGGCCAGTACCTCGGGGGTCAGGTAGGCATCGGCGACGCTGACCCGCTGGCCCCGGGCGATATTGAGCGAGTTGGCGGCGGTGCCGAGCAGTTCGCCATTGTTGTGGTCGCCCAGTACCGGCACGCCGAGCGCATTGCCCGCAGCCATATAGGCGCGCACCACCGGGCTGACATCGGCATCGGGCAGGTAGACCCGGAGCGGCCCGCCGCTGCCGCGGCCATTGCTGGTATCGGCGGCGGTCGCACTTTCGGACCGCACAAAGCCTGCCAGCAGGCCCTCATAGGACCATTGTGGCCCGCCCGCCTCGGCCCAGGCATCGAAATCGCTGCGGTGGCCGCGCACATAGGCCATGGCGTGCAGGCAGCTCGACCCGCCAACGATCCGCCCGCGCGGCCATTGGTGGATGCGGTTGGCGGTGTGCTTTTGCGGCACGGTGCGATAGGCCCAGTCATAGGATCGGCCCTGCAGCGCCACCCATTTGAGCGGATCGGCAATATCGGGATCAGCCGGCATCTGCCCGGCCTCGATCAGGCCCACATGGCAGGCAGGGTCGGCGCTCAGCCGGTTGGCAACCACGGCGCCCGCCGACCCGGCACCGATGATGAGAACGTCGTAATGCTGGGTCAATGGGCTGTCCTGGGGCTGTCCTGGTTGAGGGTCCGGGCCTCAGGCGGCCACAAGACCGGGATTGGTGCGTTCCATGATCCGGCGCTGCACCGAAAGCAGGTGGGCGCGCATGGCCGCCTCGGCTGCTTCCGGATCGCGCCGGGCGATGGCATCGGCGATCAGGCGGTGTTCGCTGTCGCGCTGCGGGATCGAGATCGGCTGCACCGGTGCGGCGCTGCTCGACACGCGGATGCGTGCATCGTGGCCGACCTGGCGCAGCATGCGATAGAATTCCTGGCCCAGGTGATTGCGGGCCGCGGTGGCGATGGCAAGGTGAAAGGCGAGGTCGGTTTCCCCCGACTTGGCCTGTTCGAGCGTCGTGGCCGCGTCCTGAATCTGCGCGATCTCGAGCGCGGAGGCGCGCAGCGAGGCCAGCCGGGCAAAGCTGGGTTCCATGATCAGGCGCAGTTCCACCACTTCGAGCGGATTGGTGTGGCCGGCCAGCTCTTCGCTGTAGCGCGGCTGGGCCGAACCGGCGCTGCGCCGGGCGCGTACCGGTTTCAGGTCGCCGGACTGGCGCAGCACTTCGAGCGCCTTGCGCAGCTGATGGCGCTTCACGCTCAGCCGCTCGGCCAGTTCGCGCTCGGCGGGTATGGGTTCGCCGCGCTTTTGTACTTCCCTGATGGCTGCAATGATGCCGGCAATATCGGCGGGTTCTCTTGGAACAGTATGGGTCAAGCTCAATCCCCTTGTCATAACGGGCACGGCAGGGCTGGCTTGCTGCGTCCCGCACCCAGATGCGGGCTGGCTGGCAACCGGCCAGGGTCAACCGAATGGCCAATCAGTTACATCCAAATGCATTGGTTGACAACACCGGTTGAGCAATGGTTGAGTTGTTTGGTTGGCTCAGCCTGGGGATAACCCCCGTTGCGCCGACCTAACGCAAGGGTTTGCCAATGCCGGGTCGTGCCGAGTTCGACTATGTGATCGTGGGCGCCGGCTCGGCCGGGTGCACTCTGGCCAACCGGCTCACCGAAGATGCGAGCGTGCGCGTCCTGCTGCTTGAGGCGGGCGGCTGGGATCGTGATCCGATGATCCATGTACCGCTCGGCTGGGGCAAGATCCTGACCGAGCGCCGCCACGACTGGATGTATTTTTGCGAGCCCGAGGCCAATGTGGGCGGGCGCCGGGTCGAATGCGCCCGCGGCAAGGTGATCGGGGGCTCGTCCTCGACCAATGCCATGGCCTATGTGCGCGGCAATCGCGGCGACTATGACCGCTGGGCCGCGTCGGGATTGACCGACTGGTCCTACGAAAAAGTCCTGCCCTATTTCAGGAAGACCGAGACCTGGGAGGGCGGTGCCGATGCCTATCGCGGCGGCGATGGTCCGGTGCGCACCCAGCTGTGCAAGTATCAGGACAGCCTGATCGAGGCCTTTGCCGAAGCCAGCCGCACCGCCGGCTTTCCGCAGACCCCCGACTATAACGGGGCCGAGCAGGAGGGCTTCTCGCGCCTGCAGATGACCATCGACAATGGCCGCCGCGCCAGCACGGCCAGTGCCTATCTGCGCCCGGCGCTCAAACGCCCCAACCTGACGGTTCTGACCGGAGCCATGGCCACCCGTATCGTGCTTGCGGGCAAGCGCGCCACCGGCATCGAATATCGGCGCGATGGTGTGCGCCAGATCGTCTCGGCCAAGCGCGAGGTGATCCTGGCCGGTGGGGTGATCAACTCCCCGCAATTGCTCATGCTTTCGGGCATTGGCGATCCGGCCGAACTGGCCGCGCATGGCATCGAAACCCGCCATGGCCTGCCGCAGGTGGGCAAGAACCTGCAGGACCATGTTTCGGTGATCCTGATGTACAAGCGCAAGTCGGAGGGCCCGTTCCTCAAGATGATGCGGGCCGACCGCATCGGCCCCGATTTCCTCAAGACCTATCTGACCGGCAAGGGTTTTTCGGCCGATGTGCCGGGCGGGGTGGTGGCGTTTCTCAAGAGCGATGCCAGCCGCCCGCTGCCCGATGTGCAGATCCTGTTCACCGCCGCCCCGCTGGCCGCCTGGCCCTGGCTCGAACCGTTCAAGGCCCCGTTCAGCGATGGCTTTGCCACCCGCATCGTTGCCACCCAGCCTGAAAGCCGGGGCAGCGTGCGCCTGGCGTCGGCCGATCCGCTGGCCGCCCCGCTGATCGCGCAGAATTTCCTGTCCTCGCCCAAGGACTGGGCCTCGCTGCGCGCCGGGTTCCGCATTGCCCGCCAACTGGCAGCCGAACCGGCCATGGCCCCGCATGTGGCTGCCGAATTCTTTCCCGGCCCGCAATGCCAAACCGACGCGGAGATCGACGAGCATATCCGCAAGACCGCAATCACCGTGCACCACCCGGCCGGGACCTGCCGCATGGGCACCGACGCAGAGGCCGTGACCGGCCCCGATCTTCTGGTGCGTGGCATGGCGGGGCTGCGGATCGTTGACGCCTCGGTCATGCCCGACCTGCCATGCGGGAATATCAATGCGGCCGTGATCATGATCGCCGAAAAGGCGGCGGACCTGATCCGGCAGCAGGCCGCCGAGGCCCGCGCCGCCTAGCCGCTGACGGTTCGGTTGCGGGTGAATTCTGCAACCAACCGCGATGGTTAGATTTGGTTGCACAAGAATTGTGAGCTGGTTGCGGCAGGCCCTTGACCGTGACCCGCGCAGCAGCCGGCGCGCGGTCTCCACAATCTACTGAGAAAACAATGCTGTAGTAGACTAGCACTCTGCTTTCCGCAGCATGGTACCTTCCTTGGCGCCCTCAACCAAGGTTGTATGATAGTCGCATTTTTGACAGTTGATTATCAAAACCATGGCAGATATGGTTGCCTTGGTTATAGCGCGAGATCGCAGAAGTGAGGTGCCGATATGTCGACTGCCCAACCAGCGGCCGAAGGGGTCCTGACCAACAAGAAGGCTGCGTTGAAGGGCCTTTACGACGACCTCTATTCCAAGAACATGTTCCCGTTCTGGGCGACGTCAGAAGGCGTTGACCACGACGAAGTCAAGCAGCTGATGGCGACCTCGAAGGCCGTCCCTTTTGTCTGGAAGTACACCGATATCGAGCCGCTGTTGCAGCGCGCCGCCCAGCTGGTGACCATGGATGACAGCGAGCGCCGCTCGCTGATTCTGGTCAATCCGGGCCTCAGCCCCAAGCGGGCTTCGGTGTCCACCATGTACACCGCCTACCGCCTGAACGATCCCGACGAAATCATGCCCCCGCACAAGCATTCCCCGAGCGCGATCCGCTTCGGCCTGACCGGGCAGGGCAATTTCACCGGCGTTGAGGGCGAGGATGTGGTTTTCGGCCCCGGCGATATGGTGCTCACCCCCAATGATGCCTGGCACAATCACGGCACGGTTGGCGGCGAGCAGGCGGTGAACCTGTCGGTCCTCGACCTGCCGCTGGTCGAAACCCTGCATGCGGTGCATTTCGATCATCGCTACACCGAAATCGAGAACGGCAAGGAAGTCGAAAAGAAGGTCCAGACCGCCCGTTACCCGTCCGATTATTCACAGCGCATCTATGGCGAAGGCGGGCTGATGCCGCGCTTTGTCAACCACAAGCGCGGCGGCGGGCTGTCCTCGCCGATGTATGTGTATCGCTGGGAAAAGATGGAAGCCGTGCTCGACGCCCATAAGGACTGGGATGGCGATCCGCACGAAGGCATTGTGGTGGACTATATCGATCCCACCACCGGCGGGCCGGTGTTCCACACCATCAACTTCTATGTTCAGATGCTGCGCCCGGGCGAAAAAACCCTGCCGCAGCGCGAGACCGCCAGCCTGCTGCTCGCCCCGTTCCGCGGCAACGGCCATTCGATCATCGATGGCAAGCGCTATGACTGGAACCAGTTCGACACCATCGCCATCCCCGGCGGCTGCTGGGCCGAGCATGTCAACGGTTCGGCCAGCGAGCCGGTGATCTTTTTTGGCGCCACCGACGCCCCGACCCAGCGCAAGCTCAGCCTCTACAAGCGCTGGGGCCGCAATACCGCCGGCGACCTGCTGCGGCTGGCCTGAACCAATCGAGCCCCGCGCCGCACGGGCGCGGGAGCACCCTCTCCTTTACCCGAAAGGTTTCCGGCGTGGCATCGGCGCACAACACCAAACTGATCGGACATGTCGATTGTCCCGGCGGCGGCCAGGTCTGGGTCGATGGCAATATCCTTTATATCGGCCATATGCGGCCGCCCAGCGGCACCACCCTGGTCGACATCTCCGATCCGCGCCATCCGCGCGTCCTGTGCACCATCGATGTGCCGCCGGGCTGGCATTCGCACAAGGTGCGGGCCAGGGACGGGCTGATGATCATCAATCACGAGCGCTTCGGCTCGGATGGCCCGGCCGAGTTCGGCGGCGGGCTGGCCATTTACGATACCACCAAGCCCGAAACGCCGAAGCTGATCTCGAAATGGATGACCAGCGGCAAGGGCGTGCACCGCTACGACTACGATGGGCGCTATGCCTATATCTCGCCCACCGAGGATGGCTATGTGGGCAATTTCGTCATGATCCTCGATCTGATCGACCCGGCCCATCCGGTCGAGGTCGGGCGCTGGTGGATCCCGGGCCAGTGGACCGCGGGCGGGGAAGAGTATCCCTGGGGCGACTATGTCACGCCGCGCTGCCACCACCCGATCCGCATGGGCAACCGGCTCTATGTCAGCTACTGGCACCACGGCCTGTTCATCCTCGATATCTCGGATATGACGAGGCCGAAGCTCATCTCGCACATCAATTCGAGCCCGAGCTTTCCGCACCCCACCCATACCTGCCTGCCCATCCCGCAGGACCTCAAGGGCCGCCGCATCATGGTGGTGGCCGACGAGGACGTGGCCAAGCTCCGGCCCGCCCCGCCGTCCTTTGCCTGGATCTACGACATCACCGACGAAACCAATCCGCTGCCGATCTCGACCTTCCAGGTGCCCGGCATCGATCCCGACGGCGCCCCGCAGCCGCCGATGACCGGCTGCCACCAGCCGTCCGAGCGCTTTACCGGCTCGATCATTCCGTTTGCCTGGTTCGCCCAGGGCCTGCGGCTGGTTGATATCGCCGATCCGTTCGCGCCGCGGGAAGTCGGCCACTACATGCCCGATCCTCCGTCCGGGGCCGAGCGCTCGTCCTCGAACGATGTCACCATCGATGATCGCGGCAACCTTTACCTGATCGACCGTATCCGCGGCGTCGACATCATCGAATCCAGCATCCTGTGAGGGCAACACCGTGACCGACACCGCCAAGCGTTCCGCCGATCACTACGCCATCGGCAAGAAGAACCCCAACCTGCCCTTCCATCCGGCGGTGCGGGCCGGGGACTATATCTTTGTGTCCGGCCAGGTGCCCAAGGACGAGAACAACAACGTCATCTCGGGCACCATCGAGGAAGAAACGCTGGCAACGCTCAAGACCATCGAGCGCATCATCGCGCAGGAAGGCGCCACGCTCTCGGATGTGGTGCGCATCACCACCTATCTCGAGGATACGCGCGATTTCGGCCGCTACAACAAGGCCTTTCTCGATGGCATCGGCGATGCGGTCCTGGCCCGCACCACCATCGAGGCCAAGGCGGTGATCAATACCAGGATCGAAATGGAAGCCATTGTCTACAAGCCGCTGGCCAAGGGCTGACGGACCGGCAGGAGAGAACGCCATGTACAAACTTTTGGGACGCAAGACCTCGGGCAACGTGCAGAAGGTGATCTTCATGCTCGAAGAGCTCGGCGCCGCCTATGAGCGCGCCGATTATGGCCGCCAGTTCGAAAACACCACCACCGCCGAATACAAGGCGCTCAATCCTACCTCGAAGGTCCCCACCCTGATCGATGGCAAAGTGGTGATCTGGGAATCCAACACCATCCTGCGCTATTTGTCGGCCACCCATGACTTTGCGCTCAACGGCAAGACCCCGGCCGAACGCACCGAGGTCGAGCGCTGGATGGATTTCCTGCTCGCCGCGATCAATCCGGGCTACCTTGCCGCCTTCAAGGGCGCCAAGCTTGCCCCCGAGGAACGCGCCGCCGACTACAACGATTTGGTCAAGGACCTTCTGGCGCAGATGGCCATTATGGAAGGGCATCTGGAGGGCAAGGATTTCCTCGCGCTCGGCCGCCTGACCCTGGCCGACATCGCCTGTTCGACCATTCTCAAGCGCTGCCTTGATTTCAAGCTCGAGCGCAAGGCCATGCCCAATCTCGAGCGCTGGATTGCCGGCATTGCCGCGCGTCCTGCCTTCAAGGCCGCCACGTCATGATCAGGCGGGTGGGACTGATCGGGCTGGGCACCATGGGGCCGGGCATTGCCGCAAGGCTGGCCCGGGGCGGGCTCGATGTAGCTGCTTTCGATACCGTGCCGGCGGCGGTCGAAAAGGCCCGTGCCATGCTGGTCACCGCCAATGGCGTGCTCGACAGCCTCGCCATCGCCGCGCCCGCCACCGGGGCGGGCACGGTACGCTTTGCCGAAAGCCTTGCCGATGCGCTGTCGGGCGCCGATCTTGTCATCGAGAACGTGCCCGAAAACATCGATCTCAAGGCCGGCATCTACCGGGCCATCGATCCCCTGATCGGGCCCGATGTGATCGTTGCTTCCGATACCTCGGGCATTCCAATCACAAAACTGCAGGCCTTCCTGTCCCATCCAGAGCGCATGATCGGCATGCACTGGTCCAATCCGCCCCATATCGTGCCCATGATCGAGGTGATCGCGGGCGAACAGACCGCGCCCGAGCTGGTCGCCACCATGCGCGACCTGATCCGCTCGATCGGGCTTTTGCCGGTGGTGGTCAAGAAGGACGTGCCCGGCTTTGTTGAAAACCGCGTGCTCTATGCGCTGCTGCGCGAGGCGGTGGATCTGGTCGAGCGCGGGGTGATCGAGGCCGAGGATCTTGATACCTGCGTCTCCTGGGGTATCGGCTACAAGATCGCAGTTATCGGCCCAATGGCGCTGCTCGATATGGCCGGGCTCGATATTTACAAATCCGTGTCCTCGTTCCTCAACGCCGACCTGTGCAACCGGGCCGATGTCGCCCCCATCGTGGCCGAAAAGACCGCCGCCATGCAGTTCGGCATCAAGTCCGGTTCTGGCATGTTCGCCTATGATGCCGGTTCCATTCCGGCCCTGCAGGGCGAACGGGCCAAAAAGCTCGTCGCCGTGCGCCGCATTCTCGAAGGGCGTGGCTGAAATGACCCTGCTCGGCGCCCAGCACTCAGACCTGAACCGGCCGATTTACCGGCAGGCCAGCCGCTCGCCCTCTGGCACGCAGGTCACGGTTCGGGCGCTGACCTCGGCGCCGGTTTTGCGCTCGAGGCTGATCGGGCCGCGCGTCTCATATGCGCGCCCGGCAAAGCCGCACCAGAGCGCTTCAACCGGCATGTTCTCCTCTTTGTCGTTGAGCAGCACGAAAGTCCCGGTTTCAGGCTTGAACCACAGCGCGATTTCGGCGTCCGCCCCGGCTTCGGCCCGCGCCACCTCCAGCGAATACCAGTGGGCGATCTGGGCGGTGCAGGTCACCGCGGCCGGCGCCGCATTGGTCAGCCGCACCGGGGCCGCCAGCAGCCCCGCCGTCCCGGTTTCAACGGTTATCGGCCGCAGTTCCACCGCCGCGGCGGGGAATGCGAGCATCAATGTTGCCAGTATCCAGGAATTTCTGACCACTTCATTTGTCCTATCCGACGACTATACGAGTAATCTATCTGCCGACTAGCCAAGCATGACAAGAGACAATCCACAATAACAGTCAAACGGAGAGAGTGAATGCCCAATATCAAATCTGCACTTGGTGCAGTATTTCTGTCAGTACTGCTTTCGAGCACTGCGCTGGCCGCCGATGTCAAGTCCATTGCCATCCTGACCCCCGAAGACGGCACCGACTACGGCTGGAACCAGCAGGGTGTCGATGCGGCCAAGGCCGCTGCCGAAGCCACCGGCGTTGAAGTCATCGTCGCCCAGGGCCTTGGCTATGGCGATGTGCGCCCGACCCTGCGCGAACTGGCCGAAGAAGGCGCCAGCCTGCTGATCGCCCACGCTTCGGGCTATAACACGGCCGCGCCCGAAATCGGCGCCGAACTCAATGTGCCGGTCGCCATCGTCGACACCCCCGATGCGCTCAAGGCCGGGCTTGTGGCCGATTATACCCTGAGCGGCCATCAGGGCGCTTATCTCGCCGGTCGTCTTGCCGCCAAGGTCAGCCGCACCAAGACGGTCGGTATCGTGGTCTCGGGCGAGCCCCCGTCATGGAACTCGCAGTCGGCCGGTTTTGCCCAGGGCGTCAAGGCCGAGAACCCCGACGTCAAGGTGCTCTATGCCGTGATCGGGCCCGCCGCCTATTCGGATGCCGCCGGTGGCAAGCGCGTCACCGAATCGGTGATTGCGGCCGGTGCCGATATCGTCTTCGGCCAGGGCAACGGGTCGAGCTTTGGCATGCTGCAGGCGGTTGAAACCACCGCGGCCACCGATGGCGGCAAGGTGCTGTTCATCGATGTGATCGGCGACAAGACCCCGATCGACAAGGGGTTCCTCCTCTCCTCGGTGATCTGGGACATCACCCCGGTCTATGTGGCCATGATCAACGACCTCAAGGCCGATACCTTCGGGACCAAGAGCTACTCGATCGGGCTGGCCGACGATTCGGTGCGCCTGCTCAAGACCGCTCAGGCGCCCGACGAGGTCTGGGCCGAAATCGCCAAGCTGCGTGAAGACATCATTTCGGGCGCCATCACGGTCGATCCGGTATTTGATGCCACCGCCGTGCGCGCGCTCATGACCAGCGTTGCCGAATAATCCTGCCGGGGGGCGCTCCGGCGCTCCCCGATCCTTTCGACGAGGCCCGGATTGACCGAGACCCCCACCACAGAACCCAGGGCCAAGGACCTGATCACGCTCGAAGGCGTGAGCAAGCGCTTTCCCGGCGTTCTGGCCAATGACAATGTGACGCTCTCGATCCGTCCGGGCGAAGTCCATGTGCTGCTCGGCGAAAACGGGGCCGGCAAATCGACGCTCATCGGCATGCTTTCAGGCCTGCAGCAGCCCGATGATGGCCGCATCCTTGTCGATGGCAGGCCCACGCCCATCGCCTCGCCGCGCCATGCCCTTGCGCTCGGCATCGGCACGGTGTTCCAGCATTCCATGCTGGTGCCAACGCTGAGCGTTGCCGAAAACCTTCTCCTCGGCGCGCCCTGGTGGCAGCGCCCGAAACGGGCCGCACTCAAGGCCCGGGTCACCGAACTGGGCCAGACCCTCGGCATAGCGGTCAACCTTGAAATCCTCGCCTCCGAACTCTCGCTCGGAGAACAGCAGCAGGTGGAAATCCTGCGCGCCGTGCTGCGCGGCAGCCGGGTGCTGATCCTTGATGAATCCACCTCCATGCTCACCCCCAAGGGCATCGAAGAGCTTGGCGCGCTGATGCGGCGGCTGGTCGGCACCGGGCTGGCGGTGATCTTTATCACCCACAAGCTCAAGGAGGCCGCCGCCTTTGGCGATCGCATTTCGGTGCTCAAGCTCGGCCGCAAGGTCGGCGACATCGCTCCGGACCGGCTGCGCGCGCTTTCCGAAGATCAGGTCATCGGCGAGATTGTTGAAATGATGTTTGGCCGCAAGGCCAGCGATCCGGAAGCCGAGGCGCGCCCCATGCGCAGCTTTGCCCCGGATATCGCCCCGCTGCTGGCTGTGCGCGGGCTCTCCCTTCCGGCTACCCCGATGAGCCCGGGGCTCAGGGATATCGGCTTTGCCATCCGGCCCGGCGAACTGTTCGGCATTGCCGGGATCGATGGCAATGGCCAGAAGCAGCTGGCCGAAGCGCTGGCCGGGCAATTGCCGGGCGCCACCGGCTCGATCACGCTGGCGGGTACCGAGCTTTCCGGCCTCTCCATTGGCCGCCGCCGCGCCGCCGGGCTGCGCTATCTCACCGACGACCGGCTCGCTGAGGGCACGGTCGGGGCCTTTCCGGTCTCGATCAATTTCTTTCTCAAAGAGGTTGGCTCCAATCCGTTCTGGAAGCGCGGCATCGAGCAGCGCGAGGCGATCCGGGCCCGGGCCGAGCATCTGGTCAGCCACTATGACGTGCGCACCCCGAGCGTGAACACCCCGGTGGGGCGGCTGTCGGGCGGCAATATCCAGAAGGTGCTTCTGGCCCGCGAACTGGCCGATGGGGCCAAGGTGGTGATCTTTAACAAACCCACTTATGGGCTTGATCTCGCCAATACGCTGGCCACCCGCGAGCGCATCCGGGCCATCGCCGCCAGCGGCATGGCGGTGCTGCTGATTTCAACCGACCTTGAGGAACTGCTGGCGCTTTGCGATCGCATCGCCGTCATGGATGACGGTGCGATTGCCGGCACGGTGGATAATACCGGCGATACCCGCACCCGGGTGGGGCGCCTGATGATTGGATTGGCGGCATGAGTACCCAAACCTCCCCGGCAGGCGTGGCCGAACCGGCGGCCGCCATCGGCAGGCTGCAGGGCCGCCCCGCCATCGTGCACGGCCTGCTGTTGACCCTGGGGCCGATCCTGGTGGCGCTGGTGCTGGCCGGGATCATCCTGATGCTGGTGGGCGTTGATCCGCTGGCCTATTATAATTACGTCCTGCAGCGCGGGCTGTTCTCGCCCGGCGGCCTGCAGCAGACCCTGACCCGCATGGCCCCGCTGCTGTTCCTGGCTGCCGGGCTGATCATCGCCTTCCGCGCCGGCATCTGGAACCTGGGGACCGACGGGCAGTTCCTGCTCGGTGCCGTCACCGCCGCCGCCAGCGCGCCGCTGCTGGTCGAGGTCATGCCCACCGGTCTTGCGGTGCTGATCAGTTTTGTCCTTGCGGCCATCGTGGCCATGCTCTGGTCGCTGCTGCCGGCCCTGTTGCGCGCCTATCAGGGGGTCAACGAGATCATTACCACGCTGATGATGACCTTCCTTGGCGTTTCGCTGGCCAATGTGCTGGTCAAGCTCGCCTTCCTTGATCCGGCCACCACCGTGCCGCAGACGCGCACGCTGGCCGTCGAAGACCGGCTGCCACGGCTGTTTGATACCACCATCACTTCGGGGCTGGTCCTGGGGCTGATCGTGATCATTGCCGTGCACCTGATCATGACGCGCACCGCCTTCGGGCTCAGGCTGCGCATTGTCGGGGCCAATCCGCGCGCAGCGCTGCATGCCGGGCTCCGGGTGCCGGCGCTGACGGTTGTGGTCTTTGCGCTTTCCGCCGGGCTGGCCGGGCTCGCCGGGGCCGTCGATATCCTTGGCGTGCAGGGCAATGTGCGGGCCGATTGGAACCCGGCCTATGGCATGGCGGTCATTCCGGTGGTGTTCCTGGCGCGCATGAACGGGTTTGCCGCCATCGCCTTTGTCTTTTTGTTCTCGATCCTGTCGATCGGGGGGGAAAGTGCGGCGCGGCGGCTGGACGTGCCCAACGACTTTACCCTGGTGCTGGTGGCCATCGTGCTGATTGTCCTGGCGCTGGCCGAGTATATCGATCACCGCATCAACCAGTCGAAGAAAGCCTGATCCGATGGCAGGGCTGTTCACCAACGTTTTCCTGTCCGCCCTGATCTTTGGCGCCGTCACCGCCGCCATCCCGCTGCTCTTGGCCGGGCTTGGCGAGCAGATGTCGGAAAAGGCCGGGGTGCTCAACATCGGCATCGAAGGCATGATGATCTGCGGCGCCTATACCGGGTTCCTCGGCGCCTTTTACGGCAACTCGATCTGGCTTGGCTTTCTCACCGGGGCGCTTGGCGGCATGGCGGTGGCAGCGCTGATGGTTCTGCTCTGCGTGCGGCTCGGGCTCAACCAGATCGTGATCGGCATCGGCCTGACGCTCGGCTTTGAAGGCCTGACGGCGCTTTTGCATCACTTCCAGTTCTCGCGCACCTATCCAAGGCTCGATGCGGTCAATGTCACCGCCATTCCCCTGCTCTCCGATATTCCGGTCATCGGCCCGGCGCTGTTTAAACACCACCTGATCGTCTATCTCGCCGTCGCGCTGGTCTTTGTCCTTGCCTATGTCTACCGGCGCACTCAGCTCGGGCTTAACCTGCAGGCGGCTGGCGACAAGCCGGCGGCGCTCGATGTGGCCGGGGTCGATGTGGTGCGCACCAGAGCCGTGGCGGTGCTGTCGACCGGGGCGCTGGCGGGCGTCGGTGGTGCCTATCTGGCCAATATCGGGGCGGGCATCTTTGTGCCCTTCATCACCAATGGGGCCGGGTTCCTCGGCATCGTGCTGGCCATGCTGGCGCGCGGGCGCCCGGTCTGGGTGCTGGGCGGGGCGCTGCTGTTCGGGGTTTCGCTGGCCCTGACCACGGCCCTGCAGGTGGCTGGCATCAACGTGCCCACCGATATCATCCAGATGCTGCCTTTCATGGCGGTCATGGCCATGCTCGTGCTGTTCGGACGCAAGTCGAGCCTGCCGGCCGCCCTGGGGCTGCCCTATGAACGCGGAGCCCGCTAGGCTCAGGATCGCCCGGTCCGGCCGGGCGCAACAGGAGAGATCGAAATGACCGATACCAAGGTTTACCTGCTCGATGGCGGCTCGCTGGTGCTCGATGGCTATCACGTGTTCTGGAACCGGGGACCGGGCGGGGAAGTGCGCTTTCCGGTCTATTCGATCCTGATCGAGCATGCCGAGGGGCGCTTCCTGATCGATACCGGCTTTGACTACGACCATGTCATGAAGGTGCTGCCGTTCGAAAAGCCGATCCAGAGCAAGGACCAGACCATTCCCGGCGCGCTGGCCCTGCTCGGGCTCGAGCCCAAAGACATCGATGTGGTGGTCAATTCCCATTTCCACTTCGATCATTGCGGGGGCAACAAATATTTCCCCCATGCCAAGAAGATCTGCCACCGCTCCGAAGTGCCGCAGGCCTGCAGCCCGGAAGTGTTCGAGCATCTGGGCTATTCGGACCTGAGCTTTTCGGCCGAGGCCGCCGAGGCGCGCGGTGCCACCGCCCAGCTGCTACCCGGCACCACCAGGGCCAATTCCACCTTCGAGGGCATTGAGGGCGATGTCGAGCTGGCCAAGGGGGTCAAGCTGATCGCCACGCCCGGCCATTCGATCGGGCACTATTCGCTGATGGTCAATTTCAACGCCCGCAAGCCGATCCTGTTCACCATCGATGCCGCCTATACCCAAAAGAGCCTTGAAACCCTGTGCCAGGCGGCCTTCCATATCGATCCGGTGGCCGGGGTGCGCTCGATGCGCCATGTGCGCAAGCTCGCCGAAGACAACGAGGCGGACCTGATGTTCTCGCACGACATGGAAAACTTCAAAACCTACAAGACCGGCACACAGTTCTACGGCTAGGCGGGAGACCCTTATGCGCTATTCAGACGATCGACCACCTGTCCTGACCCTGGCGGCCGGACCGGTCAATGCCTATCCCGAGGTGCTTCTCGGCCTGGCCCGCCCGGTGCTTTACGACTACGACCCCGCCTTCCAGCGCCATTACGAGGCGGTGGTGCACAAGGCGCAGAAGGCCATGCGCCTGTCCACCCGGCCGGTGATCATGCATGGCGAACCCGTGCTTGGGCTCGAAGCGGCCGCCGCCTCGCTGATCGGCAGCGATGATGTGGTGCTTAACCTCGCCTCCGGGGTCTATGGCAAAGGCTATGGCTACTGGGCCAAGCGCTATTGCAAGGAACTGGTCGAGATCGAGGTCGCCTATAACGAAGCCATCGATCCCGCCGCCGTGGCCGCCATGCTCAAGACCCGGCCCGATATCAGCATCGTCTCGGTCTGCCATCACGATACCCCGTCCTCGACCATCAACCCGATCAACGAGATCGGCAGGCTGGTGGCCGCGCACGGCGCTTATCTGATCGTTGATGCCGTCTCCTCGTTCGGGGGCATGGATACCCATCCTGAAGACTGTGCCGCCGATATCTATGTCACCGGCCCGGCCAAGTGCCTCGGCGCCCCGCCGGCCCTGACCCTGATGGCGATCAGCGATCGCGCCTGGGCCAAGATGCGTGCCAACAAGGCGGCCCCCTTTGCCTCGATGCTTTCGATCACCGACTGGGCCAAGGCCTGGTCGCACAAGGAGCCGTTTCCCTTCACCCCATCGGTTGCCGATGTGAACGGGCTCGATGCCGCGCTCGATCTTTACCTCAGCGAAGGCCCGGAAAACGTCTGGGCCCGCCATGCGCTGACGGCAAAGGCCATGCGCGCTGGCATCCGCGCCATGGGCCTTGCCGTCTGGGCGGCGCGCGACGAGATCGCCTCGCCCACCTGCACGGCGCTGCGTACGCCCGATGGCATCGATGAAGCGCAACTGCGCGCCGAGGCCCGCGCGCGCTATGGCGTGGTGCTGTCTTCGGGGCGCGGGGAAACCAAGGGCAAGCTCACCCGCATCGGGCATATGGGTCCCACCGCCCATCCGATCTACGCCACCATTGCGCTGACCGCGATTGGCGGGGCGCTCAATGCGCTCGGGCACAGGGTCGATACCGGCAAGGGCGTTTCCGCCGCGCTGGCGGTGATCGATGCAGCCTATTCGGACCATTCAACCAACGGGGAAACACCATGAGCAACCGGCTTGAGGGCAGAACGGCAATCGTAACGGGCGCCGCCCAGGGCATCGGCAAGGCTATCGCGAAGCGCCTCGTCGCCGATGGCGCCCGGGTTATCGTCAGCGATGTCAACGCCGAAGGGGCCGCCGCCGCCGCCCGCGACATCGGGGGCAGCGCCACTGCGATGGCCGCCGATATCTCGAACCCCGATCAGGTCTCGGCCCTGGTTGCCAGGGCCGGGGCGGTCGATATCCTCGTCAACAATGCCGGCATCGTGCCGTTCATTGCCTGGGACGACATCGACCTTGCCCACTGGCGCCGGATCATCGATGTCAACCTCACCGGCACCTATATCATCACCCGGGCGGTGACCGATGCCATGCGCAAGGCCGACAAAAAGGGGCGGGTGATCAACATTGCCTCGAACAGCTTTTTTGCCGGCACCCCGAACATGACCGCCTATGTCGCCTCCAAGGGCGGGGTGATCGGCTTTACCCGCGCCGCCGCCACCGAGCTGGGCAAGCATGGCATCACCGTCAATGCCGTCACCCCGGGCCTGATCGAATCCGATGGCGTCAAGACCAGCCCGCATATGAATGCCTTCGATTTCGTCGGCATGCTGCAGGCGCTGCCCGGCCGCGGCCAGCCCGAACACATCGCCGATGCGGTGGCGTTCCTCGCCTCAGACGATGCGCGCTGGATCACCGGGCAGACCATCAATGTCGATGCCGGCATGGTGCGCTACTAAGCGCACCGCCCGCCAGCCCTTCCTGACAGGATAGCCCCGGCCGTGCCGGGGCAGCAAAGGACTTTGCCTTGGATTTCGGTCTTGATCTGCCCACCGCCCTGGCGCTCCTTGCCGGGCTCGCCGCCACCGGCGTCATTGCCGGCATCCTGGCCGGACTGCTCGGGGTCGGAGGCGGCATTGTCATCGTGCCGGTGCTGTTCTGGGGGCTGGGGCTGTTCCGGTTTTCGCCCGATATTGCCAGCCACCTGGCGGTGGCAACCTCGCTGGCCACCATCATTCCCACCTCGATCTCCTCAATGCGGGCCCACAACAAGCGCGGTAATGTCGATCGCGACCTGCTCAGGCTCTGGGGTCCGGCGATCTTTGTCGGCGCACTGGCGGGCGGCATCCTTGCCCGCTTCATCCCCGGGGACGGGCTGCGCACCGTGTTCGGCGTGGTCGGCATCCTCGTGGCCATCAACATGATTATCCCCAAAACCCTGGTGCTATCGCAGCACCTGCCGGGCAGCGCCTGGATCAACCGCGCCATTGCCGCGGTGATCGGGCTGATCTCATCGCTGATGGGCATTGGCGGGGGCACGCTGTCGGTGCCGACGCTGGCCGCCTTCTCGTTCTCGATGCACCGGGCCGTCGGCACCGCCTCGGCCATGGGGCTTCTGATCGCCCTGCCGGCGGTGGCCGGGTTCATCTGGGCCGGCTGGGATGTCGCCGGGCGGCCGCCGTTTTCGCTCGGCTATGTCAGCCTGCCCGCCGCGCTGGTGCTGGCGCCGCTGAGCTTTCTCTTTGCGCCCATGGGTGCAGCGCTCGCTCACCGGCTCAACGCCCGCTACCTCAAAATGGCCTTTGCCTTCTTTCTGGCCATCACCGCGGCGCGGATGCTGCTGAGCTGAGGGGCTTGTCGCTGGCGGCCAACGCCCTGCTGGCCGAAACCTGCGCCTCGATCCAGGCATAGGTGGTTTCCAGTCCGGCGCGCAGGCTGGTGCTGGGGCGCCAGCCGAGCTGCTGTTCGATCAGGCGGTTGTCCGAATTGCGCCCGCGCACGCCATTGGGGCCGGGCACGTGCTGCTTGATCAAGGTCTTGCCGGCAATGGCGCTGACCAGATCCACCAGCTGGTTGATCGAGACCATTTCGTCGGACCCCACATTGACCGGCCCGGCAAAGTCCGACCGGTTGAGCCGCAACGTGCCTTCGAGGCATTCATCGATATAAAGGAACGAGCGGGTCTGCCGCCCGTCGCCCCAGATCTCGATGGCATCGCCATCACGCGCCATGGCCACCTTGCGGCAGATGGCGGCGGGGGCCTTTTCCTTGCCGCCGCTCCAGGTGCCTTCGGGCCCGAAGATATTGTGGTAGCGGGCAATGGTGTTGCGCATGCCATAATTGCGGTTGAACGCCAGGTAAATCCGTTCGGAGAACAGCTTTTCCCAGCCATATTCGCTGTCGGGCGCGGCCGGATAGGCCGAATCCTCGGCACAATTGGGGTTGTCCGGGTCGGTCTGGTTGAAGGCGGGGTAGATGCAGGCCGAGGACGAATAAAAGATGCCCGTGATCCCGAGCCCGTGGGCGCGGTGCAGAACGTTGAGGTTGATGCTGGCCGAGTTGTGCATGATGTCGGCATCGTGCTCGCCGGTAAAGATATAACCGGCCCCGCCCATGTCGGCGGCGAGCTGGTAGACTTCATCGAACCGCCGGTCGAGCACTCCGGCCACCGTCGTCTGGTCGCGCAGGTCGGCGATGATGAACTCGTCGGCCGCACTGGCCTCGAACACCGGATACTTGAGGTCCGCCCCGCGCACGAAAAACCCCTCGCGCTTGAGCCGCTTGACCAGATGGCTGCCGATAAAACCGCCTGCACCCAAAACCAGTGCCGATTTGCTCATGATGAGGTCTTTCCGCCGCTTCGCGACCATGCCAGGGCTGTGTCAGAGATTTTCAAGAATTGGCGAGAAGCTGCAAGGCTTTTTAAAAACTCTGCCAACCAATTTCAAAAGACGGTAGAATTCCGTCGAGCCAAGGCAAATTCTTTCGATATTAAAAAAGGTTAGTCGTGACGAGAATGCGCAGGCCCATGGTTGGGGTCAAGATCTGGGCCGGATTCGGCAACCAGCTGTTCCAGTATGCAACCGGCCTGTGCCTGGCCGAACGGCTGGGGGCCGACCTTTATTGCGATACCGATACCTATCGCCGCCACCCCAGTCTTGACCGGCCGATGGAGCTCAAGGCACTCGGTCTTGATTGGATCGAGGCGCGGGTGCCCACTTTCAGCCCGCTGCGCCAACTGGCCTGTAGCCTCAGGCTGATCCCGGACCAGTTCCGCCACGCCACCCGCCTGTCGGACGTTCACGTCTATGACCCGCGCTATGAAACCCTGCGCGGGGATTGCGCCCTATCGGGCTATTTCCAGTCCTGGCGGCACTTTGTGGGGCACGAGGATACGGTGCGCCGGGCCTTTGATCCGGCCCGCCTGCCGGCCGTGCCGCACAGCGCGGCAGAGGCGGCCATCCGCGCCGCCGCCAATCCGGTCGCCGTGCATGTCCGGCGCGGCGACTATGCCATATCGGCGAAAAACATCGCCACCTATGGCCTGCAGGGTGCCGACTACTATATGGCCGCCCGGGCCGAGATCGAACGGCGCGTCCCCAACCCCACCTATTTCCTGTTCTCCGATGAAATGGATCGGGCCCGACGCGAACTGGCCGACTGGCAGGGGCTGGTCCCGGTCAGCGGCGTCAATGCGCTCGACGATTTCCGGCTGATGGCGCTGTGCAACCACTTCATCATCGCCAATTCCACCTTTTCGTGGTGGGCCGCATGGCTGGGCAAGGCACCGGACAAGACCGTCGTGGCCCCGCGCAAGTGGTTCGGCCCGGTCTTTGCGCACCTGGCCCAGATCGAGGACCGCCTGCCGCCGGACTGGGTGGTGATCTAGCCGCCCGGGCGGCAAGGCACCGAGTTTTGACTTGCATCGATTGCACTGAGAGCCAACTATGGATGTCGAGCGGAGGGTCAACCTGCCGCCGGAATTTTCAAGGGAGGCATTTTCATGTTCAGATTGGCATTTGTTGCATCTGCCCTGGCGCTGATGGCGCTGCCGGTTACGGCTTTGGGGCAAAGTTATCCGGATCGTCCGGTCACCATCGTGGTGCCGTTTGCTGCCGGTGGCCCAACCGATACGGTGTCGCGTCTGGTCTCGGAAGTCATGAGCCGCGAACTGGGCCAGCAGGTTTTGGTGCAGAATGTCGGCGGCGCCGGTGGCACGCTGGGCGCCGGTCAGGTGGCCGAGGCCGAGCCCGATGGCTATACGCTCTTGATCCACCACATCGGCATGTCGACCGCACCGACGCTTTATCGCAACCTGCCCTATGATCCGCTGACCGATTTCACCCCCGTCGGCCTGATCACGGCGGTGCCGATGACGGTGATCGCCCGCAAGGATTTCGAACCGGCAACCCTGGCCGAACTGGCCGACTATGTGAAAGCAAATGGCGACAAGGTCACCTATGGCAATGCCGGCATCGGGGCGGCCAGCCACCTCTGCGGCATGCTGCTGATGGAGGCGCTGGGCACGCAGATGACCACCGTGCCCTATCAGGGCACCGGCCCGATGATGACGGACCTGCTCGGCGGGCAGATCGATATGAGCTGCGACCAGACCACCAATACCACCAACCAGATTCTGGCCGGTGAAGTGAAGGCCTATGCGGTCACCGTGCCCAACCGGCTCGGCAACCTGCCCGATCTGCCCACCACCGCCGAGGCCGGTCTGCCCGGATTGCAGGTTTCGGTCTGGCACGGGCTCTATGGCCCGGCTGGCATGCCCGAGGAGGCGGTTACCAGGCTGACGGCCGCCCTGCAGGCGGCGCTGGCCGATCCCACCGTCGTCGCCCGCTTTGCCGAACTGGGCACCACCCCGGTCAGCGCCGCCGAAGCCACGCCCGCCGCCCTGACCGAAACCCTGACCAGCCAGATCGGCGTCTGGAAGCCGGTGATCGAAGCTGCTGGCACCTTCGCCGACTAAGGCCTGAATCAGTACCGGCCGCCGATTGCGGCGGCCGGTCATCCTGCTGGGGGGCGGCGATGCGGATCTCGAGGGACGACCTGTTTGCCGGGGGGCTGTTTGTGGTCCTCGGGCTGTTTTTTGCGCTGGAAGCGCTCAATTATGATCTGGGCACCCCGTTCCGCATGGGGCCGGGCTTTCTGCCCCTGGTGCTCGGTTGCACGCTGGTGGCGCTGGGGCTGGCAGTCGCCGGAAAGGGCCTGCGCAGGCCGGCCGATGCGCCAAAGAACCCGGTGCCCTGGCGCGCCATCGGGCTGATCACCCTGTCGGTGCTGTTCTTTGCGCTCACCGTGCGCGGCCTCGGTTTTGTGCCGGTGGTGTTTGTCTCGGTGCTGATCACCGCCTTTGCCAGTACCAGCACAAGGCTTCCCGGGGCCCTTGCCATTGCGCTGGGGCTGACGCTGCTCTCAACCCTGGTGTTTGTGATCGGCTTGCGCATGCAGGTGCCCATGGTCGGCCCCTGGCTCCCGTTCGGAGGTTAAGCAATGGACCTTCTGGCTTCCCTCGGTCTCGGCTTTGCCACAGCGCTCGAACCGATGAACATCCTTTATTGCTTTATCGGGGTGCTGCTCGGCACGCTGGTGGGTTGCCTGCCCGGCATCGGGCCGACGGCGACCATTGCTATGCTGTTGCCCATCACCTTTTCGCTCTCCCCGGTCGGGGCACTGATCATGCTGGCCGGCATCTATTACGGGGCCCAGTATGGCGGGTCGACCACGGCGATCCTGATCAATCTGCCCGGCGAATCCTCCTCGGCGGTCACCGCCATTGATGGCTATCAGATGGCGCGGCAGGGGCGGGCAGGCCCGGCCCTGGCCACGGCGGCACTGGGCTCGTTCTTTGCCGGGTCGGTGGCAACGCTGCTGCTGGCCTTCTTTGCCCCGCCGCTGGCGCGGGCGGCACTCAATTTCGGCGCGCCGGAATATTTCGCATTGATCGTTCTGGGGCTGCTGGTCTCGATCGCGCTGGCGCATGGCTCGGTGCTCAAGGCGCTGGCCATGATCGTGCTCGGCCTGTTGCTGGGCATGGTGGGGCAGGATATCTATACCGGCCAGCCGCGCTTCACGTTTGGTATCCGCGAGTTGTTCTCGGGCATCAACTTTGTCTCGGTGGCGGTGGGAGTGTTCGGGGTCGCCGAAATTCTGCGCAATCTCGAAAACGAAAAAACCCGCGAGGTGCTGGTCAAGTCGGTGAGCAATCTCTGGCTCACCCGCGCCGATTTCAGGCGCATTGCCTGGCCGGTGGTGCGCGGCACCGGCCTTGGCTCGCTGCTCGGCATTCTACCCGGCGGGGGGCATATCCTGGCCTCCTTTGCCTCCTACTCGGCGGAAAAGAAACTGTCGCGGCACCCCGAAGAGTTTGGCAAAGGCGCCATCGAAGGGGTGGCGGGGCCGGAATCGGCCAATAATGCGGCGGCCCAGACCTCGTTCATTCCCCTGCTGACCCTGGGTATTCCCGCTCATCCGGTGATGGCGCTGATGGTGGGGGCCTTCATCCTGCAGGGCATCACGCCCGGCCCCAATGTCATCAACGACCAGCCGGCCCTGTTCTGGGGCATCATTGCCTCGATGTGGGTGGGCAATCTGTTGCTGGTCATCCTGAACCTGCCGCTGATCGGGCTCTGGGTGAAACTGCTCACCATTCCCTATCGCGTGCTGTTCCCGGCCATTGTCGCCTTTGCCTGCATCGGCTGTTATTCGATCAACCAGAACATTTACGATGTCTATGCCATCGCCGTGTTCGGCGTTCTGGGCTATGGGCTGATCCGGTTTGGCTGCGAACCGGCCCCGCTGCTGCTCGGTTTTGTGCTCGGGCCCCTGCTCGAAGAGCATTTCCGCCGGGCCATGATCATTTCGCGCGGCGATATCAGCGTTTTCGTCACCCGGCCGATTTCGGCGGTGCTGCTCGGGCTGGCGCTGCTCGCCGTGATCTTTGCCCTCCTGCCCGCCATCCGGCGCAAGCGCGCCGAAGTGTTTGTCGAGGATGACTAGGGTCCAAACAAAAAGGGCCCCGAAGGACCCTTTGTTTCCCAAGGCTTGCCAGCCTTGGGGAAATTGGAGCGGGCGATGGGATCGGAGCCCGCGACCCTACCCTTGGCACGGCAGACTTCGCGCCGTGATTTGAGGGCTGTCGCCGGCTTTCTTGACCCTTGTCGGCCAACGGGCAATAACTTGACCTGCTGCGCAGAGGCAATCGAGGGGGAGTGAATGCTGGCGAGGGCATTGGGTGTATTGCTGGCGATCTTTGCCGTCATGCCGGTATCGGCAAGCGCGCAGGCACTACCGGATGGCTTCCGGCCCTCGGCGTTTAACGGCTCCCATGCCCCGGTCGTTGAAGGCGACGTGACCAGTTTTCACATCGAGTATAAGGATTGCAACGCTACACCATTCGATGATCGCGGTGAGAGCGACTGCAGCAACGGTGCGGTGCGGTCTACGATGGTCCTGCCGTTCCAGAATGTGATGGGGCGATCGATCGAATATGCCTTCGACGTCTGGATCGACCCTGAGCTCGAGCATGCGGGCTTCTTTAACGACCAGGCGGTGGGCGCCTATGAGAACGGCATTGACAGCCGTCTGCGCGTGGCGAACTGGGAAGGTCCGCTGCTGCACAATTTCATCTACATCCTGAAGGCCGATACCACCAACGGGCTCGATTTTGTCGGCGAGCAGTGTCAGGCGCCGGAGGATTTCGGAACCTGGGTGCGGTTCTCGATGAAGGTCCACTGGACGGACGATGCGCGCGGCTGGATCAGGGTGACCTGCGATGATCGACTGATCTATCTCAAGGAGCAGATCCCCACCAACCAGGCACCGCATTGCTGGATATCGAACCAGTGCGAGCCATGGCTTGAGAAGAACCCCGACCGCATTCTGTTGCAGCTGGGCGCCAACATGGCCGGCTTTCAGGGCATTTTCACAGAGATTCCCGAGGGGGGCATCACCGTCAAGGTGCGCAATGTCCGTGTGACGGACGATGCGGTTCTCTACGGTCAAGCCGAGGTTGCCGCAGTCAAGGCGCTGCAGGAGCGGCTCAATGCGTTGGGCTGCGATGTTGGCGCTGCCGACGGTATTGCCGGGGCCAAGACGCGGCAGGCGGCACTGTATTGCCGCGATTTCGGCGAAGGCGTCCTGCCGGCCGAGTTCAACGTGGCGACGCTGGGAGATTTCCTCGCCGCCTATCAGCGCGACGACGCGGCCACGCTGGCGGTCGGTGCCCCGCCGCAGACCATGATCTGGCCGAAAGCCGCCATCGCCACCAGCTTTGCCGAAACCGGCGCCCAGGAAGCCAGCGGCTCGGCCACCTTTGATGGCAACTTCCTTGGCTATGTCGCCGGACGCAGCGATGAGGAAATTGCCTTCACCCTGGCAGGCGGCGTCAGTTCCGGGCGGGTGAACGATCTCAATATCGTGCTTTGGGACGCCGATCTCGGCGACGCCACTCCGGAGGCCATCCGGGGATGCGGATTGCGGACCGAGCGGCTGGGCAGTGGCGAGGTGCGGCCGGCCGTAACGCTGAAGCGCAACGGCACGGAATTCATTCTGGCCAACCTGCGCTGCGCCAGGGATGTGCTGCCGGCAGCGACGGCCGAGCGGCTGGGCTTTGTCGTCAATCACCTCAAGGATATCGCCATTGGGATGGGGCAAAGCGGCCAGCTCGACAAAGTGCGCCACGACGACCTGCGCGCCTTCCTGACCGAAGTGGCGCTGGGCAGCATTACCGTTTCGGCGCTCGATGGCGATGGCGCCACGGCGACGGCGTCGACAGCGGGCGCGACGGTTGCAACCAACGGCGCGCTATTGACGCCCACCTTTGTTGTGCGGCCATGGGAGGCAATTTCCAACACTGATGCCGACGATGTCATGGTCAACTCCAACGTCAGGATGGAGGTGGATGACGCCGATTTCGGCCCCATCGAAATCCAGATGCGCGGCACCTATGCCAAGGCCAACCAGAACTTTTTCCAGCTCCAGATGGAACTGGCCGGGGATGTGGGGGACAAGACATCCGCCATCGCCGATTGTGGCGGCACGACGGTGCGCGACGGCGCGGAACGGCACCTGGTGCTGAAGTTCAAGAAGGTCGACGGCAATTTCCGCCTGCCAAATGGCGCGTGCCTGGCCGATGCAATCGGCGGCGAGATGGGGGCGCAGGCGCAGTTCCTGGCCGAGAACTTCGCCGACATCGCTGTTGGCTTCGTTACCGAAGGCACTGTGGAAGAGGTGGGCAACGATAACCTGCGCTCATTCCTGCGGCGTGTGGCGACCGGTGAGATTAGTTTGGCCAAGGCTTCGCCCTGAGGCCCGAATTCAATTCACTCGATCAGCGCATCCAGCCAGGCGGCAACAACGGCCAATCCGGGCCAGCTGTTCGCCCTAGGCGACTGAACCCGTTTGCTCGCCTTCAAGGCTTCCTTGCAGAAACCTTGAAACATCCAAACCAGTTCAGCGCTGCAACATGTTGGGCAGAGACCACATCGGTCCAAACAAAAAGGGCCCCGAAGGACCCTATGTTTCCCAAGGCTTGCCAACCTTGGGGAATTTGGAGCGGGCGATGGGATTCGAACCCACGACCCTAACCTTGGCAAGGTTATGCTCTACCCCTGAGCTACACCCGCACTCCAGTGCCGGAGGTTCATGCTGCCCGAAGGCTTGGCATCAACCCGACGCGCGCCTATATGCCTAATCGGATAACCGATTGCAACCCAAAATCTGACAAACCTGCGCCGCCCTGACACGGATGGGTTTGGAGCGTCCTGCCGCTCCTGTGCCGGGGGCTTGTCAGGCCGGGCTGCCAGGCGCAAAACAACCTGCTATTCTTACGTCCCAAAGAGCAAAGCCGATGAACCTGAATACTCCTGTTGCCCAGCCCGCCATTCCCGCCGGCCTGATCAAGGAAAGCTCGACCAAGGCCTTTGCCGCCGATGTCATCAACGCTTCGCTCGAAGTGCCGGTGCTGGTCGATTTCTGGGCTCCCTGGTGCGGCCCGTGCCGGCAACTGACCCCGGCGCTCGAAAAAGTGGTGACCGAAAAGGCCGGCAAGATCCGGCTGGTCAAGATCAATGTCGATGAGAACCAGGCCCTGGCCGGGCAGATGGGGGTGCAGTCGATTCCGGCTGTGTTTGCCTTTGCCGGTGGTCGCCCCGTCGATGGCTTCATGGGCGCGCTGCCCGAAAGCGAAGTGCGGCGCTTTGCGGAAAAAGTCATTGCCCAGGCGCCAGCTGGTGTCCCGGCGCCCGGATCGATCGAGGAAGAAATCAAGGCCGCGCTCGAAGCTGCCGAGGCCGCGCTGACCGCAGGCGATCTGGCCCGGGCGGCCGAGATTTTCGGCATGGTCATCGAACACGCGCCCGGCAACGCTCCGGCGATCCTTGGCATGGCCAGGGTGTATCTGGCTGCCAAACAGACCGAGGAGGCGCAGGCCGCGCTCGATGCCCTGCCCGAAGAGGCGCGCAAGGGCGATGCCTACACCTCGGTTGTGGCAGCGCTCAAGCTCGCCAGTGAAGCAGCCGGTCTCGGCGAGGCCGGGCAGCTGCAGCAGCGGCTCAATAGTGATCCGGATGACCATCAGGCCCGTTTCGATCTGGCGGTGGTGCTCAATGGGCAGGACCAGCGCATCGAAGCGGCCGAGACCCTGATTGCGCTGATGAAGCGCGACCGCACATGGAACGACGACGGGGCGCGCAAGAAGCTGCTCGAACTGTTCGAAGCCTGGGGCCCGAAGGACCCGGCCACGCTGCGCGGCCGCCGCCTGCTCTCATCGGTATTGTTTTCCTGACAGGCAAAGATGCTCAAACGCCCCGCTTCCCCGCTTGATCTGCCAGAAACCGTTCCGGTATTCCCGCTCACTGGGGCGCTGCTGCTGCCTTTTGCGCAGCGCCCGCTCAATGTGTTTGAGCCGCGCTATGTCGATATGGTCGACCAGGCTCTGCGCGGTGACCGGCTGATTGGCCTGATCCAGCCCGAGGATGCGAACCGGGACGAATCGCCCCTTGAGCGGCTGCCACTGCAAAAGATCGGCTGTCTGGGGCGCATCACCCATTTCGAGGACAATGACGACCGCTATTTCATCATCCTTGATGGCATCTGCCGCTTCGAGGCGCTCGAAGAGCTCCAAACCGATACCGCCTATCGCCAGTTCGCCATTTCCTCCCAGCGCTTTGCGGCCGATTTCGAGCGCGAACATGGGGTCGAGGCGGTGGATCGGGCGCGCTTTGTCAAGCTGATGCGCGACTATGCCGAGTTCAACAAGATCGACATGAACTGGGACGAGATCGAGCGCACCGGCACCGCCGACCTGATCAATTTCTGCTGCATGGTCAGCCCCTATGGGGCGGCGGAAAAGCAATTGCTGCTCGAAGCCAAAAGCCTGTTCGACCGCGCCGAAACCCTGATTGCCATGGCCGAATATGAAATGGCCCGCGGTGGCAATGGCGCCGCTCTGCAATGAGCGATCCGGCGCAGCAGGCGCGCTATGTGCTCGATCGGCGCACGCTTGAAATGCTGGTCTGCCCGCTGACCAAGACGCGGCTGGCCCTGTCGGCCGATGGCACCGAACTGATTTCTTCGGCGGCGCACCTGGCCTTTCCCATCCGGCGCGGCGTGCCCCTGCTCAGCCTCGATGAGGCGCGCACCATCGAACCGGACGACCTGCACCCGCTGCTCGCAAAACCCTAGATCGGGTGGCCCGAGAGCAGTTTGGGCCCGTTGCTGCCAACCCCGGCGGCCCGCGCGATCATGGCCGATTTGAGCGGGCCCATGCGGTCGACCAGTCCAAGCCCGAAATCGCGCGCTGCCCGCACCGGTGCAATGTCGTTGGAAAACAGCCGGTTCATGCCATCGGTCACCATGGCCATCAGCATGGTATCCATGCGCCGCCAGCGCTGGTAGCGCTCAAGCACGTCGGCGCCGCCATGGTCAAGCCCGAGCCGCATGGCCTCAACGATCACTTCGGCCAGCGCGGCCACATCCTTGAGCCCCAGGTTCAGGCCCTGCCCGGCAATGGGATGCACCACATGGGCGGCGTCCCCGATCAGGGCCAGCCGGGCCCCGATGAAATCGCGCGCGATCTGGAGCTTGAGCGGATAGGCCTGGATGGGCTCCTCGATGCTGACCCGCCCCAGGCTCGATCCCATGACCGCCTCGATCATGGCTTCGGCCTCGGCCTTTGGCAGGCCTTTGACGCGCTGGGCTTCGGCATGGGTTTCGGTCCAGACCAGCGATGAGTGCCGCCCCGGCAGCGGCAGGCTGGCAAACGGACCTGCGGGGCGGAAGTGCTCGAATGCCGTGCCCTCATGGGCCAGTTCATGGGCAATGGTGGTCACAATGCCCGACTGGCCATAGTCATGGCCCAGCGTGCCGATCCCGGCGCTGTCGCGCATCTGCGAGCGGGCGCCATCGGCCCCGATCAGCAGCGGGGTTGTCAGCACACGGCCATCGGCCAGCGAAATCTCTGTGGCCTGTGCCCCGGGGGTGACGCGCACCACCTCGGCGGGGGCGATGAAATCCACCCGGCCCTCGAGCGCGGCCTGCAGCGCCCCGATGGTTGAGGTATTGCGCACCATATGGGCAAAGGGCTCGCCGGGCGCTACCTCGCCGTCAAACTGCAGGAACAGCGGCCGGGCCAGGTCCCCGGTGCCCGAATCGGTGATCTTCATGGTCCGGATCGGTTCGGCGTCCACCGCCATCGCCTCCCAGACATCAAGCGCCTCGAACACCCGGCGCACCCCGGCGGCCAGTGCCGAGGCACGGGCATCGACGGGCACGCTGAACGGTCGGCGGTCGATCATGGCAATCGAAATGCCGCGCGCAAAGCGCACAAGGCTCAGCGCCATGGCCAGGCCCACCGGCCCGCCCCCCACGATGATCACGTCATAAGCCGATTTAGCCATGCTGCCCGTCCGCTGCTTGTCAGCCGGAGTTTCGGCTTTTCCCCGCCCCGCCGCAAGCGCCAGCCTGCCGCAGGGTGGTGCACAATTTGCAGGCATTACGGAAAAAACCGCCGAAATTATATGCACAAATCATGGGCACTGGCGCCGCCGCGCGCTGCCTGCCCAAAGCGTGCGCAGCGTTTTATGAATGGAATCATAACTTTATGCCCGCCTGCCCTGAACTGGCACGGCACTTGAGTCTTCTGAAGCGAGCAAGTGTCGCATTCGACAGGAAAGGGGCAGACATGAAACTGGTGACAGCCATTATCAAGCCGTCACGTCTGGAGGAGGTTCGGCAGGCGCTGAACTCGCTCGACGTCCACGGCATGACCGTGACCGAGGTCAAGGGCTATGGCCGGCAAAAGGGCCATTCGGAAATCTATCGCGGCACCGAATATGCCGTGCATTTCCTGCCCAAGCTCAAGGTCGAAATCGCCATCGACGATGCCCAGACCGATGCGGTCACCACCGCGATCCGCGAGTCGGCGCAAACCGGCCGCATCGGGGACGGCAAGATCTTCGTCCTTGATCTCGAACAGGTCACCCGCATCCGCACCGGTGAAACCGGTCCGGCCGCCCTCTAACCTCCGGTCCTTTGGAGACGCACAATGAAGAACAAAGCAATGGTTCTGGGGACCGCCCTGGGGTCCCTCCTGATGCCCCTGCCGGCCATGGCCCAGGATGCTGCCGCACCTGCCGCCGAAGCGGTCGCCGAAACCGTGGCCGCCGCCGCTCCCGTCGTGGACAAGGGCGATACCACCTGGATGCTGGTTTCGACCATTCTGGTCATCTTGATGACCCTGCCGGGCCTGGCCCTGTTCTATGGTGGCCTCGTCCGCTCCAAGAACGTGCTCTCGGTGCTCATGCAGGTGTTTGCCGGGTTCTCGATGATCGCCCTGCTCTGGGTGATCTATGGTTATTCGCTGGCCTTTTCCGGCCCGGCCACGCCGACGGCGCTGTCGCCCTATATCGGGGATTTCGGCAAGCTCTTCCTCGGCCCGGTCAAGCTTGATTCTGTGGTGGAAAGCTTTACTGCCGGGGTCTTTATCCCCGAGCTGACCTTCGTGATCTTCCAGCTCACCTTTGCCGCCATCACCCCGGCCCTGATCGTGGGCGCGATTGCCGAACGCATGAAGTTCGGCGCGCTCATGCTGTTCCTGGCCCTGTGGTTCACCTTTGCCTATCTGCCCATGGCGCACATGGTCTGGTGGTGGGGTGGTCCGAGCGCGGCCGACGCAGCCTCGGGTCTGCTGTTCAGCTGGGGCGCCTATGATTTTGCCGGTGGCACCGTGGTGCACATCAATGCCGGTATCGCCGGGCTGGTGGCCGCCATTGTGCTGGGGCCGCGCGTCGGTTTCATGAAGGAGCCGATGGCCCCGCACAACCTCACCTTCACCCTGATCGGGGCCTGCCTGCTCTGGGTCGGCTGGTTCGGGTTCAACGCCGGTTCCAACCTCGAGGCCAATGGCCTTGCCGCCCAGGCCATGCTCAATACCATCACCGCCACGGCCGCCGCAGCGCTGGCCTGGGCCGGTGCCGAACGCATCATTCGTGGCCATGCCAGCCTTCTGGGCGCGGTTTCGGGTGCGGTGGCCGGTCTTGTCGCCATCACCCCGGCGGCCGGTTTTGCCGGCACGATGGGCGCCATCGTGCTGGGCGCGGTTGCCGGCTTTGTCTGCCTGTGGGCCGTCGTCACTCTCAAGCCGATGTTCAAGTACGATGACAGCCTTGATGTGTTCGGCATCCACGGCGTTGGCGGCATTGTCGGTGCGCTCGGCACCGCCATTGTGGCCGCGCCCTCGCTCGGCGGCTTCGGCTTCCCCGATGCCGAAGGCAATTACTCGATCGTTGGCCACCTGATCACCCAGGCCCAGGCCGTGGGCCTGGCCGTGGTCTGGTCGGGGGTTGTGGCCTTCGTCGCCCTGATGATCGTCAAGGTGATCATGGGCGGCCTGCGCGTGCCCGAGGCGGCCGAAAGCGATGGGCTCGATCTGTCGACCCACGGCGAGCACGCCTACAACAACTAAGCCAAACCGGCAGCCTGGCCCCGGCCGGGCTGCCGCCACAGCATTTGATCGCGGCGTGCAGCTCGTGCTCCTCTTGGCCCGCCACAGAGGCTTCCCACTCGCAAACAGCCCGGGCTGCACACCCCGGTCAAGTCGCTCCTCCCGGAGTAACCGGCACTCAAGGGTCAGGCTTTGCCTGGCCCTTCTTCCTGATCCGTATCGGCATAGGCATGGGCTATGCCGCGAAAATCGGTGACAAGGTACCGGCCGGGCTCCATGGCCTCGATACTGGCCGGGGCAATCACCGCCTTGCCGTGCCCACCGGGAATATCGAGCACGTAGGTTGGCTGGCAGAGGCCCGATATTGTGCCGCGCAGGCCCGCCACCAGCGCCTGCCCCTCGGCAATTGGCACGCGGAAATGGCTGGTGCCCGGGGCCAGATCCGGATGGTGCAGATAATAGGGGGTGATGCGGTTCTCAACAAAGCCCCGCATCAGTTCGGTCAGGGTCCTGGCATCATCGTTGATGCCCCTGAGCAGCACCGTCTGGCTGAGGAGCGCAATACCGGCCGCATGAAGCCGCGCCGCCGCGGCCTTCGCCGCCCCGGTCAGTTCGCGCGGATGGTTGGCGTGAAAGGCGAGGTACGTGGTCTTGCCGCTCGATTTCAGCGCCTCGATCAGCGCCGGGTCGATCCGCTCGGGCTCGACCACGGGCACGCGGGTGTGGAAGCGGATGATGCGCACATGGTCGAGCCCGGCAAAGCGCGCCATCAGGTCGCTGAGGCGACGCGGCGACAGCACCAGCGGATCACCGCCGGTCAGGATCACTTCCCAGATTTCGGGGTGGGCAGCGATATAGGCAAAGGCCGCATCGAGCGCCTCGGGCGTCATTGTGCCCAGCCCCTGCGGCCCCACCATTTCGCGGCGGAAGCAGAAGCGGCAGTAGACCGGGCAGACATGTACCGCCTTGAGCAGCACCCGGTCGGGGTAGCGGTGCACGATGCCCTCGACCGGGGAATGGCTGAGGTCGCCAATGGGGTCGGCGCGCTCGTCGGGCGTGGTGATCAGCTCGGCCGGGTCGGGCACGAACTGCCGACCGATCGGGTCGTTCAGGTCGCGCGGATCGATCAGGGCCTGCATGGCCGGGGTGATGGCAATGGCATAGCGGGCGGCAACGTCGGCCATCACCTCGCGCAGGGCCGCGGGCACCAGCCCGGCCGATACCAGTTCGTCAGCGGTCTTGATCGGGCGTGGGCTGCTCATCGGCGATCCACGGGTTCGGCCACCGGGGCCCAGAGCACATGTTCGATGCGCGGTGCGCCGGTGGCCAGCATCACCAGCCGGTCAAAGCCCAGCGCCACCCCGCTGGCCGGTGGCATCAGCGCCAGGGCGGACAGCAGGTCCTCGTCGAGCGGATAGGTTTCCCCATAGAGCCGCTGCTTTTCCGCCATTTCGAGGCCGAAGCGGTAGCGCTGCTCCACCGGGTCGGTCAGTTCGCCAAAGCCATTGGCCAGTTCCACCCCGCAGGCATAAAGCTCGAACCGCTCCGCCACCCGTCGGTCATCCTCGGTGCGCCGGGCCAGCGCCGCCTCGGCGGCGGGATAGCGGTCGAGCACGGTCACCCGCTCCCGGCCAAGCCGGGGTTCGACATGGGCCGTCAGGATCAGCGAAAACAGATAGGACCAGGTGGCGTCCTCCGGCACCGCCATGCCCAGCGCCCGCATCTGGCCGGCAAGCGCTTCGGCATCGGTGTTGCCTGCGTCATCCATGGTGGCAAAAAGCTCGATCCCGGCATGGCGGCTGAAGGCTTCGGCAACGCTGAGGCGTTCGGGGGCAGCAAAGGGGTCGCAGGTCACGTCCCGCCAGCGCAGTTGTTCGGCTTGGGCGGTACTGGCGGCCAGCGCCACAAAGCGCAGGCAATCGGCGATCACCGCCTCATAGGGCTCCCCGGCCCGGTACCACTCGAGCATGGTGAATTCGGGGTGGTGCAGCGGCCCGCGCTCGCGATTGCGCCAGACATGTCCGAGGCTGGCAATGCGGGTCTCCCCCGCCGCCAGTAGCTTTTTCATGGTGAATTCGGGCGAGGTGTGCAGGTAAAGTCGGTCCGCTGTCCCGTCATTGCCGATGGCGCTGGTGGCAAAGGCATGCAGGTGTGTTTCATTGCCTGGCGAGCGCTGCAGGCCGGGCGGGTCGACCATCAGGAAGCCCTCGGCCATCAGGTCGGCGCGCAGGGCCTGCTCGATGCGGGCCCGCGCCACAAGCAGCGGCCGCCGGTCGGCATGGCGCTCGGGCATCCACCATGGGGTCTCTGTCACGGGTTTGAAACCTTTGTTGCGGCCGGGCTGGAGATTTTGTGCAAACTAGGGTAGTTGGCGCACCAGAACATGAAAGGGCGCCGGGACGGCACTGCCTCTACGACGCGCCTGACGATCGAACAAGGAAGAAATAATGGTCAAGGTCATCGCCTCCTCGCTGCGCAAGGGCAATGTCGTCGAACAGGATGGCGCCCTGCATGTCATCCTGACGGCTGAAAACGTGCATCCGGGCAAGGGCAATTCCATCACCAACGTCAATATGCGCCGCATCTCGGATGGGGTGAAGGTGGTCGGGCGCTGGCGCACCGTCGAAATGGTCGAAAAGGCCGATGTCGATGAACGCGAATACGACTATCTCTATTCCGATGGCGAAGGCCATCACTTCATGGAGCCGGTCAGCTATGAGCAGATCACGGTGTCCGATGATGTGGTCGGCGACCAGAAGGCCTATCTCACCGATGGCATGAAGGTCTATCTCAAGACCTTTGAGGGCAATGCCATCGCCATCGAACTGCCGCAGCGCGTCACGGTCGAAATCGTCGAGACCGAGCCGGTGGTCAAGGGCCAGACGGCGTCCTCATCCTACAAGCCCGCAGTGCTTTCAAACGGCCTGCGCGTCATGGTGCCGCCTCATATCGGGGCCGGCACCCGCATCGTGATCCTGACCGAAGACAATTCCTACGTCGAACGCGCCAAGGACTGAACCCTGACGTTTCGCTGGATACCAAAGGGGCCCCGGGCCCCTTTATTTTTGCCCATAGGCCCGGGCCATCGCATCGATCTCGTCCAGCGCCTGCGTAAAGGCGCCCCAGTCGTCGCGCTCTGCGATCGGGGCCCAGATGGCTTCCACCTCGTCAATCAGCATGGTGCGCGGCACGCTGCGGGCAAAATAGGGGTGGTCCGGTCCTGACACAGGGGTGCGGGCGGCGATGAGCGCATGAAGCGCATCAAACGCCTCACCGCTATAGAATGCGGCGGCCGGACCCTGCAGGGCGCGGGTCTGGCTCAGCACCCCGCCGCGCCAGTCAAAGAAAAACTGCTCATATCCCACCTGCGACTGGCTGAGGAATTCGAACAGCACCGGCATCAGCGCCAGGACGTCCTCCGGCGTCCCTGCGGCCAGTCCAAGCCGTTCGAGCACGGCGGCGGCCAGTTCGGCCTGAAAGCGGCTCCAGAAGGTATTGAGCGCGGGTTCGAGCTTTTCCACTCCGGCCAGCGGCACCAGGCACTCGGCCAGCCGGGTCAGGTTCCAGGCCAGCGCATCGGGCTGGCGGCCAAAGGCATAAAGCCCGGTCTGGTCGAAATAGGCCGCCGTAAACCCCGGATCATAGGCGGGCAGGAACCGCCACGGGCCATAGTCGAAACTCTCGCCGGTGATGTTGATATTGTCGGTGTTGAGCACGCCATGCACAAACCCGGCCGCAATCCAGCGTGCCCCGGTGCGCGCCACCCGCCCGGTCACCGCGGCAAGAAACGCGGCAGCCCTGTCGGCCAGGTCCGGGCGCTGGGCTTCGGGCAGGTAAGTTGTCACGCAATAATCGAGCAGCTTTTCAAGGTTGGCCCGGTCCTTGAGAAAGGCCAGACGCTGGAAGGTGCCAATGCGGATATGGCCGTGGCTGAGCCTGGTCAGCACCGCGCTGCGGGTGGGCGAAGGCTCATCGCCGCGCACCAGCGCTTCGCCGGTCTCGATCACAGAAAAGCTCTTGGAGGTATCCACCCCCAGCGCTTCGAGCATGGCGGTGGCCAGCACCTCGCGCACCGCGCCTTTCAGGGTCAGCCTGCCATCGGCGGTGCGCGACCACGGCGTGCGGCCCGAACCCTTGGTGGCAAGGTCAAGCAGCCGCCCGGTGCCCGGGTCGCGCAACTGGGCGAACAGAAACCCGCGCCCGTCGCCGAGGTCTGGATTATAGGTCTGGAACTGGTGGCCGTGATAGCGCAGCGCCAGCGGTTCGGGCAGGGAGCCGGGCAGGGGCTCGAAACGGCCAAAGTGGCTGATCCATTCGGTCTCGCTCAGCCCACCCAGCCCGACACGTCCAGCCCACTCTTCGTTGCGATAGCGCAGGATATGCTGTGGGAAAGCCGCGGGGCGCACGGGGTCAAAGAAATCGCTGCCAAGGCTCAGATGGTCCTGCGCAGGCACGAAAATGGGCTCTGATCCGCTCATGACCTCTCAGCGCGTCAAAACGGCAAAGACTTCGACATGGGTTGAATAGGCGAACTGGTCGATTGGGGTCACCGTCGCGAGCCGGAACCCGGCATCGACCAGAATCTTTGCGTCGCGGGCAAAGGTCTTGGGGTCGCAGGAAATGCTGATCACGGTTTTCACCGTGCTCGCCGCCAGTTCACGCATCTGCGCCTCGGCCCCGGCACGCGGCGGATCGATGACCACGGCATCGAAGGGATTGAGTTCAACCGGGGCCAGCGGATCGCGGAACAGGTCGCGTCCAACCACCGTTGCCGCTTTCAGCCCCTGCGTCATGCGGAAGGCTTTTTGCATGGCGGCGATGGCGGGCCTGTCGCTGTCGGCGGCGTAGACGCGGTGGCTCTCGGCCATGCGCAGAGTGAACGGCCCGATGCCGCAGAAGAGGTCTGCCACGTGCTTTTTCCCCGCCAGCGCGGCAACCACCAGGTCGGCCAGCACGGTCTCGGCCCGGTCGGTGGCCTGCAGGAAACTGCCCACCGGCAGTTCGATCCGCGCCCTGCCGATCGGCACGATGGGCTGCAGCGCCTGGAAGATCATTTCCCCGTTCAGCGACAGCCGGGCCAGCTTGAACTGCTGCCCAAGGCCCGAGAGCTTTTCGCGCCTGGCGGTCTTTTCGGCGCGGATGCCGATATCAAGCCCGCTGCTGGTGGCGGTCAGGGACACATCGCAATCCCCGATCAGCGCCCAGGCGGCGCGGGCAATATCGGGCGCCTTGTTCAGCGCCGGCACCAGGATCGGGCAGCGGTCGATATCGACCACGGTGTGCGACTTCACCCCCATATAACCCGCCCCCGCCTTGCGGGCGTGCAGGGTGGCGCGCCGCCGCCCGGTACCCCGCGCATCGATGAGGGCATCGACGCCTACATCGAGCCCGGCATGGCTGAGCGCGGTCACCACCAGGCCGCGCTTGAATTCGGCATAGGCTTGCGGGCTGAGGTGCTGCAACTGGCAGCCGCCGCAGGCGCCATAATGGGGGCAAGAGGGTTCGGCGCGCTCAGGGCTGGGCGTTTGCAGCCCCAGAAGCGTACCGCGTTCGCCCTCAATGCTCACGGTCACCGTCTCGCCTGGGAGGGTGCGCGGCACATAGACCTTCCTGCCCGCAAATTCAGCCACGCCCTCGCCGCGCTGGCCGAGAGTGAGGATCGTCAGGTCATGGGCATCGGTCATGTCTGGGGGCGGCTCGCATATTCAAGCAGGCTGACCAGTGCGACGAAGCCAATCCCCGTCCGTTCCGATAGCCCGGATGCGCAGGTCGATACCGTCGATACCCCGACTTTGCAATCGGGGGGAATGTCCCCGGCCACAAAGCGGGTCGCATGGGCGTTCAGTTCAGGGGTGAACAGGCCCTTGTCCCCGGCATAGCCGCAGCAGGTCACCGAACTGAGCACCGCGGTCCTTTCGGCGCAGGCGGCCGCGAGTTTTTCGATGGCGCCCTGTTCCTTGAGCCGCTGCGCCGAACAGTTGTGGTGGATGGCCACCACCGGCAGGCGGTTGGTGATCTCAAGGTGCGGCAGGACTTCGGCGATGAGAAACTCAGCGCTGTCGGCAACCCGTGCCCCCTCGGGATTGGCCCGCAGATGCTTGGCGCAGGTCGAGGCATCGGTCAGCATCGGCAGCCCGCTGCCCGCGGCATCGAGCTTTTGGCGCAGCTTTGCCTCGACCCTTTGCGCCTCTTCGGGAAAACCCTTGCTGGCAAACGGCTGGCCGCAGCACTGGCCGGTCAGGCCCTCGGGCACCACCGGCTCAAACCCGGCGCGGGTCAGCACCGCAATCATGGCCTCGGTTGCCGCCAGCATGCCGAGCCCGGCCGCCGGGGCACCGAACATGCGGGTCGGGCAGGCCGGGAAGTACAGCACCTTTCCGCGCGGAGCGCTGGTCACGGCTGGGGCTGAAGGGGCACCTGGGCCCGGTCGCAGGGCCCTTGACACCCGTGGCACCCGATCCCCGCTCGCCTTGCGCAGGCCGCCCGCGATGGCATCGGTTGCCCGGTCTCCAAACAGGCGGCGCGTCAACTGGTTGGCGCCGATGCCCAGCCGCATGCCGGTTTCAATCATCGGCAGGGCCTGCGCCACACGGTGAGCAAGGCTTTTCGCCGTGCCGGTGCGGCGGTCCGCCCGCTGGCCGAGCACCATGGTGCCGGTTTCGATCCCGACCGGGCAGCGCAGGGAACAAAGATTACACGCCGCGCAGGTGTCGAGCCCGGCATAGGCAAAGCCATCGGTCAGGGCCGCCAGCCGTTCGGGGTCTTCGCCGGTTCTGATCAGCCGGGCGCGTTCGCGGGTCACGGCAATGCGCTGGCGTGGGGTCAGTGTCAGGCCCGCCGAGGGGCAGGCCGGTTCGCAGAAGCCGCATTCAATGCAGAGGTCCACCACCGGATCGGCCAGCGTCATGGTCTTGAGGTCTTGCAGGTGCACCTTGGGGTCGGCATTGAGCAAGACCCCGGGATTGAGCAGGTTCTCGGGGTCGAACAGGGCCTTGATGCGACCCATCAGTTCATAGGCCCTTGCCCCCCATTCGGCCTCGACAAAGGCGGCCACGGCGCGCCCGGTGCCATGTTCGGCCTTGAGCGAGCCCTGATAGGTCACCGAGACCAGTTGCGAGAGGTCCTGGGAAAAAGAATCAAAACGTTCGGTGGCGCCGGGCCGCGAGAAATCCTTGCTCATCTGGAAGTGCAGGTTTCCCGCCAGGGCATGGCCAAAGATGGTGGCATCCTCATAGCCGTGATCATCGAGCAGGGCCCTGAGGTCGCCGACAAAATCGGCGAGGCGATGGATCGGGACGGCGACGTCCTCGATCATCATCGAGGTGCCCTTGGGCCGCGCGGCCCCGCTTGAGGTGATCAGGCCCTTGCGCACGTCCCAGAGCGCCTGCTGCTGGGCCTCGTCGGTGAAAAACAGCGGTTCGCAGAGCGCGCCTTCGGCCAGCAGCGCGGTGCTGGCGCGGGCAATGGCGGCGTCGAGGTCATCCGCACCTGGCACCGAAACTTCGATCAGCACCGCCGGCGAGGTTTCGGTCAGCATCGGCATCAGCGCCTGCATGGCCGGTTTGTCGGCCACCGTGGCCAGCGCCCGCCGTTCGATGAACTCGGCCGCGGAAACGCCGGCTTTTTCCGCCCGCTCGATCCCGCGGGCGCAGCTATAGGCATCGGGAAAGGGCACCAGCGCGGTGGCCTTGTGCGGATGGTCGGGCACGGTGCGGTAGGTCACCTCGGACACAAAGCCGAGCGTGCCTTCCGAGCCCACCATCAGGTGGGTCAGGATGTCGATGGGATCGTCAAAATCGACCAGGGCATTGAGCGAATAGCCGATGGTGTTCTTGATGGCATATTTGCGTTCGATCAGCGCCACCAGTCCGGCATCGGCCAACACCTCGGCCCGCAACGCGGCCAGTCCTGCCAGGAGCGCCGGGCGTTTGTCGGCAAAGGCCGCGCGCGAGGCGGCGTCGCCGGAATCGAGCCGACTGCCATCGGCCAGCATCAGCTTGAGGCGGGTCATGGTATGATAGGTGTTCTGCACCACCCCGCAGCACATGCCCGAGGAATTGTTGGCCACCACCCCGCCGATCTTGCAGGTGGCCTGGCTGGCCGGATCGGGCCCGATCTTGCGGTTGAAGGGTTTGAGCGCCCGGTTGGCATTGGCCACGATAATCGAGGGCCCCAGCGTCACCCGTTCGCCGCCTTCGAGCACTTCGATCTTGCGCCAGCCATCGCCGAGCACGGCCAGAATGCCGTCGGTCACCGCCTGCCCGGAGAGCGAGGTCCCGGCGGCGCGGAAGGTCACCGGCAGGTTTTCTGCCCGCCCGGCGTCCAGGACCGCCGCCACTTCGGCTTCGGTGTTCACAATCACCACCAGCGCCGGGATCATGCGGAAAAAGCTGGCATCGCCGGAATAGGCAAAGGTCATCAGCGGGTCGGTCATCAGCCGTTCGGCCGAAATCAGAGGGCGCAAACGCGCCACCGCACCGGCGGCCGCGCTCTTGCGGTCGCCCCTGATCGCCAGGGCTTGGTTCACGATCGGCAACTCCATCCAGCTCAGTGTGAACTGACTAGCATGTTTGTTGCCGGTTTGGCATCACGAAGGGCTCAGGCGTCCTGTCGCACTTTCGGATGAGGGCCGGACCCGAATGGGTTCTCGAGCAGGGCGCCAATTGCTTCGGGATGGATGGGGCGGGAGAAATAGAACCCCTGCACCTCATCGCACCCTTGCGTCCGCACCGCATCGAGCTGGGCCTTTGTTTCGATGCCCTCGGCGGTTGTTGACATGCCAAGGCTATGGCCAAGCCCCACAATGGCTTTGATGATGGCCATGTCATCGTCGCGCCCGGTCAGGCCGCGCATGAACGAGCGATCGATCTTGATCTTGTCGAAGGGGAAACTGCGCAGATAGCTCAGCGAGGAATAGCCGGTGCCGAAATCATCCATGGCAATGCGGATGCCGGACGAGCGCAGCCCATGCAGGGTTGCCAGCACTGGCTCGCTGTCGGCCAGCAACAGGGATTCGGTGATTTCGAGCTCGAGCCGGTGCGGGGCAAGGCCCGTCTGGTCGAGTACCGATTGCACGAGATCGGCAAGGCTTCGGTTCTTGAACTGGATCGGGGAGAGGTTGACCGCAACCCTGATGTCGCCCGGCCAGGAGGTGCCGGCGGCGCAGGCCTGCCCGAGCACCCATTCCCCGATCGGCACGATGAGGCCGGTTTCCTCGGCCACCGGAATGAACTCGGCCGGGGAGACCGCGCCCAGCACCGGATGGTCCCAGCGCAGCAGTGCTTCAAAGCAGCTCACCGCATTGTCCTTGAGCCTGATCAGCGGCTGGTAGACCAGGTGCAGTTCCTGGCGCTGCAGGGCGGTCTGCAGGCCCGCCTCGATCACGCGCCGCCTTTGCAGGGAAGCGTCCATGCCCGGCTCGAAGAAGTGATAGACCGAGCGACCCTCGCGCTTGGCCTTGTGCAGGGCCAGGTCGGCGTTCTTCATGAGTGCATCGGTCGAAGTGCCGTCGCCGGGGGCCATGGCGATGCCGACACTGGTGCCCACCTGCACTGTCCTGCCCTCGATCTCGAACGGCGCGGAAAAAGCCGAGATCAACTGCTCGGCAATGCCGGCGGCCTCCACCGGGCCCTCGATGGGGCGCAGCAACAGGGCAAATTCATCACCGGCCAGCCGGGCGAGGATATCGCCGGTGCGGGTGGCGGCCAAAAGGCGCGCCGCCGCCTGGCGCAGCACGGCATCGCCCACCGCATGGCCCATGGTGTCGTTGATGGCCTTGAAGTGATCCAGGTTGATCGCGAGCACCGCAAAGCTTTCCCCGCGCAGCAGGCCGGTCTCGGCGTGTTCCATTTCTTCGAGGAAATGCATGCGGTTGGGCAGGTCGGTCAGCGTATCGTATCGGACGAGGTGATTGACCTGTTCCTCGATCTGGCGCTGTTCAGTGATGTCTTCATGGGTCGATACCCAGCCCCCATCGGCCATGGGGTGATGCTGCATCACGATGATGCGGCCATTGATGGTGTGGACGGTCTTGCCGTATTCCTGCCTTGCGATCACGTGGCGCCGCCAGCTCAAATAACCTTCCCGATCACCGCCCGAGCTCATGCCCTTGTCGAAGAGGTAAGCCAGAATGTCCTCAAGCTGGGTGCCGGGTTGCAAGAGGCTTTCGGGCAGGTCATAGATCCGGGCATAGGGCGCGTTGCAGATCACCAGCCGGCCGCTGGCATCGTACATGCAAAGGCCCTGCGAGATATTGTTGACCGCCGCGTCGAGCCGCAGGTTCTGCTGCTCCAGCTGGCGCTTGCGTTCCTCGATCACTTCGGACGAGGCGATTTCCTCGGTCACATCTTCATGGGTGACCACCCAGCCCAGCCCGGGTGAAAACACGTGGGCGCGTTCGACGATGCGGCCGCCCGAGAGCTGTTCGCGCGATTTTACCCGCGCCCCGCTGCGGTTGTGCAGCAGTTCGCGCGTGTAGCTGGCATAGAACTGTTCGGGGGGCGTGCCGGGGTGGTTGCCATATTCGGCGCTGAGAGTGCAGACTTCCATCAGGCTCATGCCGCGCCGCATGCGCTCAAGCGGAAACCCGTAAATGTCGCGGTAGTTCTTGTTCCACATCACCAGACGGAAGTCGGGCGACCAGACGCAATAGCCAAAGGGAATGGCCTCAAGGGCAGCATCCAGCATCAGCTCTTGGGCTGATGGTTCGGCCTCCTGGGCTGCTTCTGCGTGCACGGCAAGGCCCCGATATCGAATTCGTCGAAAGCGAGACTAATCCGGGGGCATTAAGGACACCCTAAGGCCAAACCGGCGGCCGCAGCCGCCGGTTCGGTCGGTTTATTTCAGGCCCGCCTGGCGGTTGCGGGCCGCATAGGTGCGCAGGCGCAGGCCGTTGAGGCGGATAAAGCCTTCGGCATCGTGATGGTCATAGGCAACCGCGCCTTCTTCGAAGGTCACCAGGTCCATCGAATAGAGCGAATAGGGCGAGGTGCGGGCGATAACGCTGGCTGAGCCCTTGTAGAGTTTGAGGCGCACCTCGCCGGTCACATAGGCCTGGCTCTTGTCGATCAGGGCCTGCAGCATTTCGCGCTCGGGCGAGAACCAGAAGCCGTTATAGATCAATTCGGCATATTTGGGCATCAGCTCGTCCTTAAGGTGCGCCGCGCCGCGATCGAGGGTGATCGATTCAATGCCGCGATGCGCCGCCAGAAGGATGGTGCCGCCCGGGGTTTCATAAACGCCGCGGCTCTTCATGCCGACGAAGCGGTTTTCCACCAGGTCGAGCCGCCCCACGCCATGCCTGCCGCCGAGCTCGTTGAGCTTGGCCAGGAGGCTGGCCGGGGAGAGCCTGACGCCATTGACCGAAACCGCATCGCCTTTCTCAAAACCGATGGTGATCACCTCCGGCGTATCGGGTGCTTTTTCAGGGTGGACGGTGCGCTGATAGACATAGTCGGGCGCTTCTTCGGCCGGATCCTCAAGCACCTTGCCCTCCGAGGAGGTGTGCAACAGGTTGGCATCCACCGAGAACGGGGCCTCGCCGCGCTTGTCCTTGGCAATCGGGATCTGGTTGGCTTCGGCATATTCGAGCAACTTGGTGCGGCTCTGCAGGTCCCATTCGCGCCAGGGCGCGATGACGCGGATATTGGGGTTGAGCGCATTGGCGGTCAGCTCGAACCGCACCTGGTCATTGCCCTTGCCGGTAGCGCCGTGCGAAATGGCATCGGCGCCGCAGTCCTCGGCGATCTCGACCAGCCGCTTGGCGATCAGGGGGCGGGCAATCGAGGTGCCCAACAGATACACGCCCTCATAGACGGCGTTGGCGCGGAACATGGGAAACACGAAGTCGCGGACGAATTCCTCGCGCAGGTCTTCGATGTGGATATCCTTGATCCCCATCATCTCGGCCTTCTTGCGCGCCGGCTCGAGCTCTTCGCCCTGGCCGAGGTCGGCGGTGAAGGTCACCACCTCGCAGCGATAGGTTTCCTGAAGCCATTTGAGAATGATGGAGGTATCGAGCCCGCCCGAATAGGCGAGAACCACTTTCTTGATGTCTTTGGCCATGTCCGTGATCCCGGTTTTTGTTGCCTGACACGATAAATCATGGGCAGCGCAATGATATTGCGAAAGACGTGCATTTTGCCGCCGTGCTGATAGATTGCGCCAATTCGTCTTTGCTCAGAGGCACAAAATGCCAATTGTCATCGATGCCACCGACCGGCGCATCCTGCGCGCCCTGCAGCGCAATGGCCGGATGAGCAATGTCGAACTGGCCAATGAGGTGGGCCTGTCGCCCTCGCCCTGCCTGCGCCGGGTGCGGCTGCTCGAGGAGGCGGGGGTGATCGACCAGTATGTGGCGGTGCTCGACGGGGCCAAGGTCGGGGTCGGGCTGACGGTCTTTGCCCGCATCTGGTTCAAGACCCAGGGCGCGGAAACCACCAACCAGTTTGCCGAGACGGTGCGCAAGTTCCCCGAAGTGGTCGAATGCTACCTGACCACCGGGGAATGCGATGCCATCATGCGCATTGTCACCGCAGACCTGCATGCCTATTGGCGCTTCCAGTCCGACTATCTGATGCGTATCCCGAGCGTGCAGAGCGTCAAGACCGACGTGCCCATGGAAACCATCAAGCGCAGTTTCGAGCTGCCGCTGCCATAACCCTGAGCCCTTTGCGCCGCACGCGCTGCATGTCACAATCGCCCATTCCGTCCTGCCCGCTCCGGGAGCACAAGTGTCCGCCTTTCTTCCAGACCTCTCGGTCATTGCCACCTTTGCGCTCGCCAGTTTCGTTCTCGCCGTCACCCCGGGGCCGGACATGGCGCTGTTTGTGTCGCGCACGATGAATTTTGGCCGCCTGCATGGCTTTGCAACCGTGCTCGGTGCCACCGCCGGCATTGCCGTCCACACCTCGCTGGTCGCCTTCGGCATTTCGGTGTTGATCGTGACCGCGCCCACCGCCTTCTGGGCCCTCAAGATCGTGGGGGCGCTCTACCTGATCTGGCTGGCCGTCCAGGCCATCCGTTCGGGTGGCGGGCTGCTGGTCACCCGCGCCGCCGGGCGTCAGCCGAGCCTGGTGCAAAGTTTTATGACCGGGCTGGGCATCAACCTGACCAATCCCAAAGTGGCGCTGTTCTTTGTCACCTTCCTGCCCCAGTTCGTCTCTGCCGCCGACCCGGCGGCCGCCTCCAAGCTGGTTTTTCTCGGCGTCGAGTTCATCGTGGTCTCGATCCCGATCGTGGTGGCCATTGTGCTGGCTGCCGAGTGGCTGACCAGAACCCTGCGTGAAAACCTTTGGGTCAGCCGGGCGCTCAACTGGAGCTTTGCTGCCGTCTTCATGGCCTTTGCCGCCACCATTCTTTTTGCCGAAGGCCGCCGCTAGCCATGAACTACCGCCACGCCTTTCACGCCGGCAATTTTGCCGATGTGGTCAAGCACATCATCGTTTGCCTGATCGTTGAATACTTCAAGCGCAAGCCGGGCGCCTTCCGCGTCATCGACACCCATGCCGGCATCGGGCTCTATGACCTGACCAGCGAGGCGGCAAAGCGCTCGCCCGAATGGCAGGGCGGCATTGCCCGGCTGATCGAACAGAGCCTGCCCGAACCGGCGGCCAGCCTGATTGCGCCTTACCTGCAGGCCGTCGCCGCCCAGAACCCCGATGGCCCGCTGACGCGCTATCCGGGGTCCCCGGTGCTGATCCGGTCGCTCTTGCGCGCTCAGGATCGGCTGATGGCGCTCGAACTGCATCCCGAGGACGCGCAGACGCTGGCGACCCGGTTCGCCGGGGATATCCAGACCCGGGTGACCGCGCTCGATGGCTACCTGGCGCTTGGCGCCTATCTGCCGCCCAAGGAAAAGCGCGGTCTGGTGCTGGTTGATCCGCCCTTTGAGGAGCCGGGCGAATTCGCCCGCCTGACCGAGGGACTGGTCAAGGCGCATAAGCGCTTTGCCACCGGCACCTATGCGCTTTGGTATCCGCTAAAGGACGTTCCGGGGGTGACAGGCTTTGTCCGCGCGCTCAAGGCCACCGGCATTGCAAAAATTCTGCGCATCGAGGTAACGATCAACCGCCCGCAGGACCCGCCGAGGCTGTTCGGCACCGGCATGATCGTGGTCAACCCGCCCTTCACGCTCGCAGCCGACCTCGAACAGGTGCTGCCGCCCCTTGCCACCCTTCTGGCCGACAACGGCCAGGGCACCAGCCGCATCGAATGGATCAGCGGTGAATAGGCTTATCCGGCCAGCGCGTCGCGTTCAGTCTTTTTGAGCCGTTCGGTTTCGCTCTTGAGCTGCCCGCAGGCGGCAAAGATATCGCGGCCGCGCGGCGTGCGCACCGGGGAGGCATAGCCGGCCCGGTTGACGATATCGGCGAATTGCTCAATGCGGGCCGAAGACGAGCATTCGTAATTGGCGCCGGGCCAGGGGTTGAACGGGATCAGGTTGATCTTGGCCGGGATATTGGCCAATAGCCGCACCAGTTCACGCGCATCGGCGTCGGAATCGTTGATGCCCTTGAGCATGACATATTCAAAGGTGATGCGGCGGGCGTTCGACAGGCCCGGATAGGTGCGGCAGGCTTCCAGCAGGTCCTTGAGCGGCCATTTCTTGTTGATCGGCACCAGTACGTCGCGCAGGTCGTCGCGCACCGCGTGCAGGGAAATGGCCAGCATCACCCCGATCTCGCGCCCGGTCGGCTCGATGAAGGGCACAACGCCCGAAGTCGACAGCGTGATCCGGCGCTTGGACAGCGAAATCCCGGCCTCGTCCGAGGCAATCAGCAGCGCGTCGCGGACGTTTTCATAATTGTAGAGCGGCTCACCCATGCCCATCATCACCACATTGGTGATGGCGCGGCTGTCGCCTTCCGATCCGCCCGAACCGCGCGGGGCCGGCACCAGCCCGCCGTCATTGGGGCGCACGCCGCCGGGGAAATCGCCGAGCCGCTCGCGCGCCATCAGGATCTGCCCCAGAATTTCACCCGCGCTCAGGTTGCGCACCAGCTTTTGCGTGCCGGTGTGGCAGAACGAGCAGGTCAGGGTGCACCCCACCTGCGAGGAGACGCAGAGCGTGCCGCGGTCTTCCTCGGGAATATAGACGGTTTCGACCTCGACCGGCGGCAGACGCGGGTTCTGCGGATCGCGGAAGCGGAACAGCCATTTGCGCGTGCCATCGCTCGAAATCTGCTCGGAGACGATTTCGGGGCGCGCCAGCGTGAAGGCGTCGTCCAGCACCTGCCGGAAGCCCTTCTGGATATTGTGCATGGCGCCAAAGTCGGTGACGCCATTGTGATACATCCAGTTCCAGAGCTGGCTGGCCCGCATGCGCGCCTCGCGCTCATTAAGCCCGATGCCTGAAAGCGTTTCGGCCAGCGCCTTGCGCGTCAGCCCGATCAGCGGCCGCTTGCCGGCGGGCGCAGGGCGCTCGGGGGGCGCGACCGAATAGAGATCAAGGGAAATGCTCATCTGGTGCCGCTCCGGCGGCTGGCGCTCTTAGACTGGGAAGAGCCGCCCTCTAGCACATCGCTGGCCGCGAGGCAAAGCGGGCCGCTAGCACTCGGCGTCGATGGCCTTGCTGGCCGCGGTGGCGCCTGAGAGCGAATAGGTCTGCTTGACGGTGGTGCCATCCTCGGCGGTGCCCTGGATGGTCAGGGCCGAACCGGCGCGGATGACCCCGGCGAGGGCCTCGTTCTGGCTCGGGTCTTCGAGCCAGGCGGCGTCGGCCTCGGTGAACATCGAATAGGACTGGCTGCCCACGGTGAGGGTGGCGCTGGTGCCAGGGGCGAAGTTGAAACCGGCCACCAGGTTGATCTCGTTGGCAACCCCCTGCCCGGGGCGATTGGTCAGGTAGAGATAGGCCTGGGTGTATCCGGTGGGGGCGGGCGAGACTTCGGTGGGCTTGCTCAGGGCAAAGCATACCGCATCGCTGCCCTCGGAGGCGGCATAGCTCGACCAGTCGCGGTGCTCCCCGATCAGGCGCACCGATTGTGCCTGAACCAGGCCGGTGGCGCCGAGGACGAGGCAGAGGGCAAGCAGGGAACCGCGTTTGAGCATCCGAAAAGGCCTTTTTGATCCGACGCCTTTATAGCGCAAGTCGCCGCCTTGCCAACCCTGGGCTGTCATTACGGCAAAACTGCGCGGCCGGGCCCGCGCTTACTGGCAGGCCTTGTCGATTTCAGCCATGGCGGCGGTCACCCCGGCCAGCGAATAGGTGTCGGTGGTGTTGGTGCCGCGCTGGCTGGTGCCCTTGACCACCAGCGAGGTGCCGCCCTTGAGCGCGGCCACAAATCCTGCCTCGTCGCCCGAACTGGCCAGCCAGGCGGCCGAGCCTTCCGATACCATGGGGTAGGTCTTGCCATCGATCGCCGCAGAAGGGCTGCCGTCGGCCTTGAACGGATAGCCGATCAGGGTCTGCACTTCATTTTTGGTGCCCAGCCCCTTGCGGTGGATGACCAGAAAGTGGATCGGGTCGCGATTGGCCCCGGCCGGTTCGCTCTTTTGCGGCGCGCTCGAAATATAGCAGGTCACCCCATTGGCGTCCGAGCCCTGCCAGGCGGTCCAGTCCTTGAAGCTGCCAAGGTTCGTGGCGCCCTGTTGGGCCATGGCGGGGGCCAGCGCTGCAAGCACGGTGGCACCGGCAAGAAGGGCAGAGATAAAGCCACGGGTCTTGATGGTCATCGCCAAAGCATCCTCATGCATGTGGGGCTCGTCACAACGGGCGGTTTGATGATGCCAAGAGTGACCGAATAGGGTTACCAAGCTCTCAAAGACGAGAAGCGTTTGATTTAATTTGCGAGATTGCAGTCAAATTTGTCGGCAATTTGGCGCTGGCTGCGCGCCGGCGCCGTGTTTGGCCGCTCATGCTGAATTAAGGGTTAAACCGCGATCACGTTTGTGCGGGGTGGCCCGGTCAGGCAGCCAGCGAGGCCTCGAGCGGCCAGGATTCCTCGACCACATAGGGCCCGCCCCCCACCGAATCACGGCTTGAGAACAGCACGAACCGCGGCACTTTGAACTCGAGCGGGGTAAAATGTCCCGCCTGCGCCATGAAGCGGGCGACATCGGCAGCGCTCGAGCCGCGCAGCCGCGCCAGGGTGACATGGGGCACGAATTTGCGGCCCTCCGGTTCCAGGCCGATGCGCTGCAGCACGCGCTCGTGGGCGGCCTGCAGGCGTGTCAGCGTGTCGTTGGGCTGCACCCCGGCATAGAGCGCGCGCGGCTTGTCGCCGCCAAAGGTGCCGAGCTGGTTGAGCCGGATGGTAAAGGCCTCGGCGTGCGCCAGCCGGTCGAGCCCATCGAGAATTTCATTGGCGGTGGTGTTATCGACATCGCCGATAAACCTTAGAGTGATGTGGTAGTTTTCGGTGTCGATCCAGCGGGCACCCGGCAGGCCGCCGCGTTTGAGCGAAAGGCGAAATCCCACATCGGCAGGGACTTCGAGGCCGGTAAAGAGTCTGGGCATTTCACCCTCCTCGTCACAACGCTGATTCGCACTCGCAGGACAAAGCCTAGCATGGAAAAGCGGCATCGCAACAACGGCCCGGACGCCATTGGGCGCGTGCGGGCGATCACGGAATCGTCAGCAAAGCCGTTCAGGCGCGCCAGCACCTTGAATTGACTGGCTCCCGCAGCCATATTGGCTCGCAAAGCGGCATGGGCAGCACTGCCCGGCCAGGGCCGCTCTCGCTAGGAAAGGGATTTGACCATGGCACAATTTGACCGACCGACCGTCGCAGCACGGGCCGGCACCGCCGCGGCCATCGATGAGGGCCTGCGCACCTATATGCTCAAGGTTTACAACTACATGGGCATTGGCCTGGTAGTGACCGGCCTTGTGGCTTACTTCTTCAACCAGTGGGCCATGTCGAGCCAGGCCAATATGGAACTGGTCTATGGCAGCCCGCTGATGTGGGTTCTGGCACTGGCCCCGCTGGCCTTTGTGCTGGTGCTCTCGTTCGGCATCAACAAGATGAGCTCGGGCGCCGCCCAGCTGACTTTCTGGGCCTTTGCCGCCGTGATGGGCCTGTCGCTGTCCTCGATCTTTGCGGTCTATACCGACGCATCGATTGCCAAGGTGTTCTTCATCACCGCCGGCACGTTCGGCGCCATGAGCCTTTATGGCTACACCACTAGGCGCGACCTGACCCAGTTCGGCTCGTTCCTGATGATGGGCCTGATCGGCATCATCATCGCCTCGATCGTGAATATCTTCCTTGGTTCCTCGGCGCTTGATTTCGGCATCTCGGTGCTGGGCGTGCTGATCTTTGTGGGCCTGACCGCCTATGACACGCAAAAGATCAAGGAAAGCTACTCGGAAAGCCACGGCGCCGAAGTGCTGGCCAAGGGCGCGATCATGGGTGCGCTCTCGCTCTACCTCGACTTCATCAACCTGTTCATGATGCTTCTCCGCCTGTTCGGCAACCGCGAATAAGCCTTCTGAGCCATCTGGAAAATCCGGGGACCGCAGTCTAGAAAACTGCGGTCCCTTTTTCTTGCGATCGCCCCGGGAGCCATCGTGACCGCCGACCTGATCCTGCGCCCGTTTTCCTGGCGCGACGTGCCCGCCATCACCGAAATCTACGCCCACTATGTGCGCGAGACGGTGATCACCTTCGATACCGAAGTGCCCCGGGAATCGGCGATGGCCGAAAAGTTCGGGCATCTGGTGGATCTGGGCCATCCCCTGATCATTGCCGAACGCTCCGGCAGCCTGCTCGGCTATGCCTATGCTTCGACCTTCCGGCCACGGCCCGCCTACCGGTTCACCTGCGAGGATTCGATCTACCTGTCCCCCGATGCCACCGGGCAGGGGGTGGGCAGCGCGCTGTTCGAGCGGCTCCTTGCCGATTCCAAGACTTTTGGATTCAAGCAGATGATCGCCGTGATCGCCGCCGGCATTGCCCCTTCGGTGCGCCTGCACGAAAAGTTCGGCTTCAAGCTCTTGGGCACCTATCCCGAGCTCGGCTACAAATTCGACCGCTGGCTCGACATCATCCACATGCAAAAGGCGCTTTAGAGGCGCTTGCACATTGCCAGTTCTCCGTCCGCAGAGGCAACGTCCAGCCAGCCTGCGTCCAGATAGAAGCGGTGCGCGGTCCGGGTTGAAACCAGCCTGGCCTCGCGCACACCACGCTGCCGCAATGTGTCCTCCATCGCCGCCAGCAGTGCCCGGCTCACCCCGGCAAAGCGATGGGCCGGTGCAACATAGTTCAAGGCAACGTCTCCGCCCGCGGTAATCGCGCCAACCGCGGCCGGATCTCCCGCCCTTTCGGCAATCAGCATGGTGAGGTCCGGATTGGCCAGCATGCGCCGGATGCCTTCGGGCGTCTTGTTTGCCGTCCATGCCGCCAGGGCGTCGGCATCATTGCCATGATCAGGCGCGCACAGTTGGGCAATCGAGGCTGTCAGAATGGCGGAAAGGATGGGGGCATCTTCAGTCCGCGCGGGGCGGATAGAGATCATTTGACCAAGGCCAGCTGCGGATCGAGCACGCGCAAAACGTTAGACAGGCTATGCCCACGTTTGAGCACCCGCCCGTCCTGGCTGGTCACCAGATACTGGCCCTGCTTGAGGCGGGGGTTCTTTTCGATGATGAACAGCGGACGTTCCGAATTGCGCCGGTAGATCGAGAACAGCGCCCGGTCCTTGAGAAAATCCAAGGCATAGTCGCGCCATTCGCCCTCGGCCACCTTGCGCCCATAGACATTGAGGATGGCGGTCAGCTCATGCCGGTCAAACCCGACCTGCACCGGCGGTCTTTGCCCATGCAGCAGGGCGGGCCCATCATTGGCTGGCAGCAGGGAAAAACCGCGGCTTGGTGATGGCTGTTCGGCCAAGACATCTCTCCGGTCGGCGTGTCACGCAGTTGTCATGATTGCGGGGATCGCCGGGGATGGCAAGTGGTCAGGGCAAAACTTCCCAATTCGGTCACATTGTCTCCCTTGTTGCGCCGGAATGCACCGCTAGCGTCTGATCATTGCCTCCAGTGGCCGGGTTCCGGGCGGATAGAGCCCCCAAACCGTGAAGTCCGGGATCCGGCCGCCCCTTATAGACCAGTCATCACTTCCTCCCGCCCTGAGCCCTCGGAGCGGGAGTTTTGTTGTCAGGGGTTTAAGAGCCTCAGTTTTCGAAGGCGGCAGCGCCCAGGATCGGGCCGGGCAGGGCCTTGGTCCCGGCCTGCACCAGCACAACGGCACCATCGGCAGGCACATCGAGCACCTCGGAGAGCGGGAGCTTGATATGCATGCCCATCCCGGCTTCCCACATGCCCACGGCGCGGCGGCCGGTCACCACATGCGAATAGGTGATGGTCTTGCCGCTGTTTTCGCCGCGTTCGATGGCCACATCCACCGCATCGATATAGCTGACCAGCCACACCACGGCATCGCTCAGCCCGGCCTGACCGGGAACGGTGATTTCAAGCATGTCATTTGAGGTCAACAGTTCGACGGGCAGGGCAAGTTCGGCCGTGCCGATAGCCTTGCTCACCTCGTTGCGGCGCGAACCCACAACGCCCTTGAGGCCGTTGACCACCATTTGCGGGGTGTAGATGCGGTTGTTGTGCCAGCTTGCGGCATAGTTGCGCTGCAATTGCGTATTGGCTTCATGCCCCAGCGTGTCTGGCCAGCCGGCATAGTCCCAATAGTCGACATGGTAGGAGAGCGCGATCACCTCGGGGGTACCCGACAATTCGCTCAGCAACTGGTCGGCCGGCGGGCACGACGAGCATCCCTGGCTGGTGAACAGTTCGATCACCGCCTTGGCGCTGGTCTTGATCTCACCAGCGCTGGCGGCAAGCGGAGAAAGGCTGGCAGCAATCAGCGCGAGGGCGGCGGCGGGGCGGGCAATTGATCTCATGGCAAAAGCTTAGGGCAGAGCGGCGGACAACTGCCAGTCAATTCGGCGCGAGGCTTTTGTGTGGGCCGGTGCTGAAAAGTGACCACGCGCCCCGGGCAGGGGCGCGTGGCAAGTCCGTGCAATCAGGCGGCAACGAGGTTGCGCAGCACATAGTGCAGGATGCCGCCGTGCTTATAATATTCGAGCTCGTCCAGCGTATCGATGCGCACCAGCAGTGGCACCTTGACCGTGCGACCGTCGGCATAGGTGATGTCGGCTTCAATGGTCTGGCGCGGCGCCAGGTCGGTGATGCCGCGGATCGAGACCGTTTCGTCCCCGGTAATGCCCAGCGACTGCCAGGTATCATTGCCGGTAAACACCAGCGGCAGCACGCCCATGCCCACCAGGTTCGAGCGGTGGATGCGCTCGAAGGACTGGGCGATCACGGCGCGGACGCCGAGCAGGGTCGTGCCCTTGGCGGCCCAGTCGCGTGACGAACCCGTGCCATACTCCTTGCCGGCAAAGATCACCAGCGGGGTCCTGGTGTTCTTGTAGGCCATGGCCGCATCATAGATCGGCACGGTCTTGCCATCGGGGCCCTTGGTGAAGCCGCCTTCGACGCCGGTCAGCATCTGGTTCTTGATGCGGATATTGGCAAAGGTGCCGCGCATCATCACTTCATGGTTGCCGCGCCGGGCGCCATAGGAGTTGAAATCGACCGGCTTGACCTGCCGTTCGGTCAGGTACGTGCCTGCCGGGGTGCCGGCCTTGAACGAACCGGCCGGGGAGATGTGGTCGGTGGTGATCGAATCCAGGAACAGCGAGAGCACGCGGGCATTCTCGATATCGGTCACCGGCCTGGGGGTCAGTGACATATCTTCGAAATAGGGCGGGTTCTGCACATAGGTCGAAGACGAATTCCAGCTGTAGGTCTCGCCGCCTTCCACTTTGATCCCCTGCCAGTTGGGGTCGCCCTTGAACACATCGCCGTAGCGTGAGCGGAACATGCCCACATTGATCGATTCGCGCAGCACCTGTGCCACCTCGGCCGAGGAGGGCCAGATGTCCTTGAGGTAGACCGGCTTGCCGTCGAGCCCGGTGCCCAGCGAAACGGTGGTGATGTCCTTGGTCATCTTGCCGAGCAGGGCATAGGCCACCACCAGCGGCGGGGAGGCCAGATAGTTGGCGCGCACATCGGGATTGACGCGGCCTTCGAAATTGCGGTTGCCCGAAAGCACCGAGACCGCCACCAGGTCATTGTCGTTGATGGCCCTGGACACTGCTTCATCGAGCGGGCCGGAATTGCCGATGCAGGTGGTGCAGCCATAGCCCACGGTGTTGAAGCCCATGGCATCGAGGTCGGCCTGCAGGCCCGACTTGGTCAGGTATTCGGTCACCACCTGCGAGCCCGGTGCCAGCGAGGTTTTCACCCACGGCTGCGATTTCAGGCCCTTGGCCCGGGCCTTGCGGGCCAGCAGCCCGGCAGCGATCAGCACCGAGGGGTTCGAGGTGTTGGTGCACGAGGTAATTGCGGCGATCACCACGTCGCCATCATCGATAGTAAAGTTCTTGCCTTCGACCGCAAAGCCCTTGCCGTCATGGGTCTTGGCCGCGCCGCCCCGAATGGAATCGACCGCCTTGGCAAAGGCGGGGGCGGCATCGGCGAGCGCCACGCGATCCTGCGGGCGCTTGGGGCCGGCCAGCGAGGGCACAACCGTGCCGAGGTCAAGTTCAAGCGTGTCGGAAAAGACCGGATCGGCGGTCTGGTCGGTACGGAACATGTCCTGGGCCTTGGCATAGGCATCCACCAGCGCCACGCGGTCGTCCTGGCGGCCGGTGGCTGCCAGGTAGTTGACGGTTTCGCGGTCGATGGGGAAAAAGCCGCAGGTGGCGCCGTATTCGGGCGCCATATTGGCAATGGTCGCCTTGTCCTCAAGCGAGAGGTTGGAGAGGCCGGCGCCATAATATTCGACGAACTTGCCGACCACGCCCTTCTTGCGCAGCATTTCGGTCACGTGCAGCACCAGGTCAGTTGCCGTGGTGCCTTCGGGCAGCTTGCCGGTGAACTTGAAACCGACCACTTCGGGGATCAGCATCGAGATCGGCTGGCCGAGCATGGCCGCTTCCGCTTCAATGCCACCCACGCCCCAGCCGAGCACGGCCATGCCGTTGACCATGGTGGTGTGGCTGTCGGTGCCCACCAGCGTATCGGGATAGGCCACGGTTTCGCCGTTCTCGTCCCTGGTCCAGACGGTCTGGGCCAGGTATTCGAGGTTGACCTGGTGGCAGATGCCGGTGCCGGGAGGCACGACGCGGAAGTTCTCGAAGGCCGACTGGCCCCAGCGCAGGAACTCATAGCGCTCGCCATTGCGCTCGTATTCGCGCTCCACGTTCTGGGCAAAGGCCGACGCGGTGCCGAAATAATCGACCATCACCGAATGGTCGATCACGAGGTCAACCGGCACCAGCGGGTTGATCTTTTGCGGATTGGCGCCGAGCTTGGCAGTGGCATCGCGCATGGCGGCCAGGTCCACCACGGCAGGCACGCCGGTGAAATCCTGCATCAAAACGCGCGCCGGGCGGAACGAGATCTCGTGCTCGGCCTTGCCCTGGTCGACCAGCCAGGCGGCTACGGCGCGGATATCTTCGGCCTTGACCGTGCGGCCATCCTCGAAGCGCAGCAGGTTTTCCAGCACCACTTTGAGCGAGACCGGCAGGCGCGAAATGCCCTTGAGGCCATTCTTTTCGGCTTCGACCAGTGAGTAGTAGACGTAAGACTTACCCCCCACGGTCAGGGTGGTCCTGGATTTGAAGCTGTCGAGGGAGGTTTCGGTCACGGGAATTCGCCTGTCGTTTGTGTGGTGACGTGGCGCCGCCTCGGGCCCGCACTGCCGCGGTGCGAGGCGCGTCGTTCCGATTGGAAGCGTTCCAATCTAGGCAGGCTTATAATGAAATCATTTCTCCCTTGCCAGCCTGGACTTTGGGTGAATACGAGATGAGGTTATGAAGAGAGCATCTGTCCACACCCAGCGCCAGTTGACCGCCTCCGGCCTTGCCTGCCAGCGCGGTGAGCGGCTGTTGTTCGAGGGCCTCGATTTCTCGCTGGCTGCCGGTCAGGCGCTGCTGCTGCGCGGCCCCAACGGGGCGGGCAAGACCTCGCTGCTCCTGTGCCTTGCCGGGGTGATCCGGCCGCTCGAGGGCACGATTGCGGTGGGCGGACGTGGCGAGGATGATCCGCCCGATATCGGCCTGCTGCTCTATCGCAACGGGCTCAAGCCGCGTCTCAGCGTTCTGGAAAACCTCACGTTCTGGGCCACGGTGGAAGGCGGGGACGTCTTGGCCATCCCCGATGCCCTCGAACAGGTCGGGCTTTCTGGTCTCGAAGGCCTTTTTGCCGGTTACCTCTCCTCGGGCCAGACCAAGCGGCTGGCGCTGGCGCGGCTTTTGCTCGCCAACCGGCCGATCTGGCTGCTTGACGAACCCACCGCCGCCCTTGATGCCGAGGGCGAGGCGCTGGTCGGGCAATTCATCGATGCGCATCTGGATCGCGGCGGGCTGGTGGTGGCCGCCACCCATCACGATCTGGGCCTTGCCGATAAAACCCGGTCGTCGACCCTTATGCTGGGGGCCAGCCAATGAAAGCGTTCTGGGCCCTGGTCTATCGCGATATCCGGCTATCGACCCGCGTCGGGGGCGAGGCGATGACGCTGATCCTGTTTTTCATCATGGTCGGGGTGATCGTGCCCATCGCCATCGGACCGGACAGCAAGGTTTTGAGCCGCCTGGCGCCCGGCCTGATCTGGATTGCAGCGTTTCTCGCCATGATCCTCGGGCTCGACCGGCTGTTTCGTGCCGATGACGAGGATGGCTCGCTGCTGCTGCTGCGCCATTCGCGCCTGCCGTTTCAGGCTGTGGTCGCTGCCAAGATGGTGGCCCATTGGGTGCTGACGGCGCTGCCGCTGCTCCTGGCCACCCCGATCATGGCGCTGCTGCTGTCCATGGATTTTGCCGCCTGGCGCGACAGCGTGGTTTCGCTTTTGGCCGGTACTCCGGCGCTGGTGGCGTTCGGGGCCATGGGGGCGGCGGTAACTGTGTCATTGCGCCGCGGCGGCCTGATCGCGCCGGTGCTGATCCTGCCGCTTTGCATTCCGGTTTTGATCTTTGGAACCAGTGCCATAGGCGAAAGCGCTGGACGCAGCAGTGCGGCCCTGCTTTTCTTGTGTGCCGTCAGCCTGATGGCGGCGGTGCTGGCCCCGTTTGCGGCCGCGCTTGCCCTGCGGCTCAGCGAGGACTAAACCGCTGCCATGTCCACCGATAGCGCCCCCAAAGCCAACTGGTTCAGCCGCCTTGCCCATCCCGGCCAGTTCCTGAGCTGGACGCGGCCGTTGGTGCTGCCGCTGGTGGTTTTGACGGCGATTGCCTTTGCGTTCGGGCTCTATTTTGCCTTCTTCAATTCGCCCGAGGACTACCAGATGGGCGATACGGTGCGCATCATGTATGTGCATGTGCCCAATGCCTGGCTCAGCCAGTTGACCTACGCCGTCATGGCCGCCGCCGCCCTCGGCACCCTGGTCTGGCGCCACCCCATGGCCGATGTCGCGGCCAAATCCGCCGCGCCGCTGGGGGCAATCTTTACCGCGCTGGCCCTGTTTACCGGTTCGCTCTGGGGCCGCCCGACCTGGGGCACCTTCTGGGAATGGGACGGGCGCATGACCTCGACCCTGATCCTGCTGCTGATCTATCTGGGCATCATTGCGCTCTGGCGCGCCTTCGAGGATCAGTTGCGCGCCGGGCGCGTGGTTGCCGTCTTCACCCTGATCGGGGCGATCAATATCCCGGTGGTCAAGTTCTCGGTGGATTGGTGGAACACCCTGCACCAGCCGGCCAGCGTCTTCCGCCCCGATGGCCCGCGCATGCCGCCGTCCATCCTGACGCCGCTTCTTGTGATGACGGTTGCCTTCACCCTCCTCTTTCTGACGCTGCATATCGTGCGCATGCGCACCGAGGTGCTCAACCGGCGCGCCGATGCGCTGAGCCGCCAGGCCGCCATGGGCAATAAGTCATGATCGATCTCGGCCCGCACGCCACCTTCATCATCTGGTCCTATGCCGGGGTCGCGCTGGCCGTCGCGGTGCTGATCGCGGTGGTGGCCTATTCTTCCGCCCGGGCCCGGGCCCGGCTGAAGGCGCTTGAGGACCGTGGCATCAGGCGGCGTTCCGGAGGTCCCTCAGCGTGAAGCGGCTCATCGTTTTTGCCCTGCCGCTGGTGGCGCTCGTGGGTCTGATCGTGGTGTTTGCGGCCAATATCAACCGCGACCCCAACTACATCCCCTCGGTGCTGATTAACAAGCCGGCCCCTGCCGTCAGTCTTGCGGCAGTCCCCGGGCTCGGCGTTCCCGGCTTTGACAGCGCCGCGCTCAAGGGCGAGGTGACGCTCGTTAACATCTTTGCCAGCTGGTGCGTGCCCTGCCGTGATGAGCACCCCATGCTTCTGGCGCTTTCGAAGACGGCGGGCGTGCGCATCTTCGGGATCAACCAGAAGGATGCGCCCGATAATGCGGTGGCCTTCCTGTCCGAACTGGGCAACCCCTATGCGGCGGTTGGGGCGGACAGCAATGGCCGGGCCTCGATCGACTGGGGTGTCTATGGCGTGCCCGAAACCTTCCTCATCGACCGGCAGGGCGTGATCGTCCTCAAGATCGTCGGGCCATTGACCCCGCAATCGGTCGAGACGACGCTGTTGCCGGCGATCGAAAAAGCCCGTTCGAGCTAGGCCTGGCTCACCGGGTCGGGTGCATATTTGCTCAGCACCGGCAGCTGGAACATTGAGAACACCACGGTCAGCGGCATGATGCCCCAGACCTTGAACGCCACCCAGAAATCGTCCGAAAAGTTGCGCCAGATCACTTCGTTGAGCCCGGCCAGCACCAGAAAGAACAGGCCCCAGCGCAGAGTCAGCACCGTCCAGCCTTCGGGCTTGAGCTTATAGACGTCGCCAAACACATATTTGAGTAGCGATTGCCCGAACACCAGCCCGCCGAGCAGCGTGGCGGCGAACAACAGGTTGGTGATGGTGGGCTTCATCTTGATGAAGGTTGAATCCTGAAAATACAGCGTCAGCCCGCCAAAGATCAGCACCACCACGGCGGTGACCAGCGGCATGACGGCGATCTTTTTCAGGATCAGCGCCGAAAGCCCCAGCGAAATCGCCATCGCTACCATGAAAACGGCAGTGGCAAAGATGATCGGCTGCCCGCCGAACCAGCCGGCAAGGACCGGATAGGCGTCAAGGATATCCTGCCCCTTGGCGTTGACGATGAAGAACACCACCAGCGGCCCCAGTTCGAGGGCGAGCTTGACGATCTGCGGGCGCAATTCGTCCCAGTTGGGTTCAGCGGCATTCTCGGTCATCACATCATTCCTTGCCGGCAATCGCGGCTGCAAAATCGCGGGCCTCGAAGGCTTCGAGATCCGATACGCTTTCCCCCACACCGATGAAATGCACCGGCAGTCCAAATTTTTGCGCAATGGCCACCAGAATGCCGCCGCGCGCCGTGCCATCGAGTTTGGTCATCACCAGCCCGGTCACGCCGGCACGTTTACCGAAGATTTCGACCTGATTAAGGGCGTTCTGTCCGGTTGTGGCATCAAGGGTCAACACAGTGGCGTGAGGCGCCGCCGGGTCGATCTTCTTGATCACGCGGATGAGCTTTTCGAGTTCAGCCATCAGTTCGTCGCGGTTCTGCAACCGTCCGGCGGTGTCGATGATCAGCACATCGGTGCCGTCGGCCCTTGCCTTGGTCATGGCATCGAAGGCCAGCCCCGAGGCATCCGATCCGGCGGGCCGGGCAATCACCTCGGCCCCGGTGCGCTGGCCCCAGACCTGAAGCTGTTCGATGGCGGCGGCGCGGAAGGTGTCACCGGCCGCCAGCATCACCGAACGGCCTTCGCCGCGCAGCTTCTGGGCCAGTTTACCAATGGTCGTGGTCTTGCCCGAGCCATTGACCCCGATCATCAGGATGACGAATGGTTTGGCGCCCTCATCGATCAGCAGCGGGCGGGCGACGGGCAGCAGCACCTTTTCGACCTCCTCGGCCAGAACGGCGCGGACATCGGCGGTCGAGATATCGCGGTCAAACCGATCTTTGGCCAGCGCCTTGGTCACGGTTGTGGCCATCTCGAGCCCGAAATCGGCCTGGATCAGGATGTCCTCGAGCTCCTCGAGCATCCCGGCATCGAGCTTTTTCTTGGTAAAGACCGAAGCGATGCCGCCGGTGAGCTGGTCTGAGGACCGTTTCAGCCCCAAGGCCAGCCGGGCAAACCAGCCTAGACGCGGCGCCGGCGTTTCAACCGCTGCCATCGGGGCGGGCTGGGCCTCGACCTCTTCGACAAACTCAACCGTGGTTTCCGGCGGCCCGGCCGCAAGCCTGGCCTCTTCGGCACCGACGACCGGGGCCGGATCGACTTGCTCTGCCCCGCCAAACAGGCGTTTGAGGAATCCGGGTTTCTTGTTTTCTGCCATAGGCGATCAGCCAACCTTGTTATGCAGCGCTTGCCAGCGCTTCTGCCGACAGGGCACCGTCCGCATAGCCGGTGATGCGGACCGGCACGATGCTGCGCGGGGTAAACCCGGGCATGCGCACCGGCAGGAACTGCTCGGTATGCCCCACCCCGCCTGCTTCCACCAGAACCGATTCAATCCGCCCGATGCGGCTTGCCGCCAAAGCGTCGAACTGGGTTTCACCCAGGGCCCGCAGCCGCGCCGCCCGCGCCTTGGCCACGCCCGAGCCAACCTGCGGCATCCTTGCAGCCGGCGTACCCTGACGCGGCGAGAACGGAAAGACATGCAGATAGGTGAGATTGGCCTCGGTGACGAAATGGAGGCTGTTTTCAAACATCGTGTCGGTTTCGGTGGGAAAACCGGCAATAATATCGGCGCCAAACACCATATCGGGGCGCAGGCTGCGCAGTTTTTCAACAATGGCCAGCGCATCGGCGCGTCCATGGCGGCGTTTCATGCGTTTCAGAATCATGTCATCGCCCGATTGCAGCGACAGGTGCAGGTGCGGCATCAGCCGCCGGTCCGAGGCGACGGCCTCGTAAAGAGCGGGATCGGCCTCGATCGAATCAATCGAGGAAATCCGCAATCTCGGCAGGTCGGGCACGTGTTTGAGAATCGACTGGACCAGCTTGCCCAGCGTCGGCGCACCGGGCAGGTCGGGGCCATAGGAGGTAATGTCGACCCCGGTCAGCACCACTTCTTTATAGCCATTGGCCACAAGATGCCTGATCTGGTTCACTACCACACCCATCGGTACCGAGCGCGAGGGGCCGCGGCCGAAGGGAATAATGCAGAAGGTGCAGCGGTGGTCGCAACCGTTCTGCACCTGCACAAAGGCGCGGGCCCGCCCATCCATACCCCCGATCAGGTGCGCGGCGGTTTCGCGCACGCTCATGATATCGTTGACCTGCACCTTGTCGTTAAGCGCCAGCCCAAAGGTCAGCGGCGTGTAGCTTTCTGCCTTGAGCTTGTCAGCATTGCCGATCACCAGATCAACTTCCGCCATATCGCCAAAAGCCCGAGCCTCGGTCTGGGCGGCACATCCGGTGACAATGATCTTGCGGTTCGGCTTGTCGCGGCGCGCCTTGCGGATGGCGTGCCTGGCCTGACGCACGGCTTCGGCGGTTACCGCGCAGGTGTTGATGATGATGGTGTCGCTGAGCCCGGCTTTTTCGGCCTCGGCCTTGATCACCTCGCCCTCATAGGCGTTGAGGCGGCAGCCAAAGGTCAGGGTTTCAATTGCCATCAGGCCGCGCCCTGGCCGGCGGTGGTCCAGATCCCGGTACGGGGGTCGAGATGGCCGGTGAATTCGCGCTCGGCCGGGCCGGTCAGCATGACATGGCCATCGGCCTTCCATTCGATCACCAGATCGCCGCCGGGCAGGGTGACGGTGGCCTTGCGGCCCGTGCGCCCGGTGCGGGCGGCATTGACCAGTGCGGCACAGGCGGCGGTGCCGCAGGCCTTTGTCAGTCCCGCACCGCGTTCCCAGGTGCGCAGGATGATACGCTCGCGGCTCACAACCTGGGCAATCGAGATATTGGCGCGCTCGGGAAAGATCGGGTGGTTCTCAAGCAGCGGCCCGAAGCGCTCGAGCGCATAGTTCCACACATCGTCCTTGACCCAGAACGTGGCATGGGGGTTGCCGATGCTCATCACCGAGGGGGTGTGCAGCACGGGCGCGTCGATGGGGCCGATCTGCAATTCGATGCCGGTAGTGTCGGCGAATTCTTCGGCAAGCGGAATGTCCTGCCAGTCAAAGCGCGGCACGCCCATATCGACGGTGATCAGCCTGTCGGCATGCTCCTGCCCGGTCAGGATACCGGCCACGGTCTCGAAGACGAAATCCTGTTGCCCGGTCTCGGCTGCCAGCGCCTGCACCACGCAGCGCATGCCATTCCCGCAGGCCTGGGCGCGGCTGCCGTCGGCGTTGATGATCTCGATGAAATTGGCCGTGCCGGGGGTGCGCGCGTCGTGAATGGCCATGATCTGGTCAAAGCGCGTGGCCGGGCTGGCGGCAATGGCAATGGCGGCGGCAGCCGAGACGCGGTCGCTCCGCCCGCGCATATCGGCGACGATGATCTCGTTGCCCAGCCCATTCATCTTGATAAACGGAACGCCGTCCACGGCCCAAATCCTGCAGTGCTGCTGCCAAGGCCCCTATATGGCGGATGTGCGCCGAAATTGCCAGTGCGGGCCGAATTCCTTGACTCGCACCCGGCATAGGCGTACACGCCCCCTCATATCCATCAGGTCCAGACACCTGAGCCACCGACCGGGACCCGCAAAGGTCTAAAGAGATCCCGGAGGTCAACACCCGCCAGCGCGATGCGCCCGCGGGTGCTGTTGGTGTTTGGCGCGATGGAACCCATATCCTGGTTACTACCGGCCAGGACAAGGAATGAAACAATGTTTGAAAGCCTGAGCGATCGGCTTGGAAAAATCTTCGATGGCCTGCGGGGCCGCGGCGCGCTCAGTGAAGCGGACGTCGATGCTGCGCTGCGCGAAGTCCGCCGGGCGCTGATCGAGGCCGACGTTTCGCTCGAAGTGGCCAAAGCTTTTGTCGAGCAGGTGCGCGAGCGCGCCATCGGCGTCGAGGTCACCCGCTCGGTCACCCCGGGTCAACAGGTCATCAAGATTGTCCATGACGAACTGGTGGCTGTGCTCGGCGAAGCTGCCAGCCCGATCGACCTCAATGCCGTTGCCCCGGTCACCATTTTGATGGTGGGCCTGCAGGGCTCGGGCAAGACCACGACCACTGCCAAGATTGCCCGGCGTCTCAAGGACAAGCAGAACAAAAAGGTGCTGCTGGCCTCCCTCGATACGCGCCGCCCGGCGGCCATGGAGCAGTTGCGCGTGCTCGGCGAACAGGTCGGGGTCGATACCCTGCCCATCCTTGCCGGGCAGACCCCGGTCGAGATCGCCCGCCGCGCCGCGCGCGAAGGCAAGCTCGGCGGCTATGACGTCCTGATCCTCGATACGGCCGGCCGCACCCATATCGATGAAGAGCTGATGGCCGAGACCGTCGCCATCAAGGCCGAGACCAATCCGCATGAAGTGCTGCTGGTTGCCGATGCGCTGACCGGGCAGGACGCGGTCAATCTCGCCCGCTCGTTCGATTCCCGCGTGGATTTGACCGGTATCGTTCTCACCCGCGTTGACGGCGACGGGCGTGGTGGTGCGGCACTCTCGATGCGGGCCGCCACCGGCAAGCCGATCAAGCTGATCGGTGTGGGCGAAAAGATCGATGCGCTTGAGGATTTCCATCCCGGCCGCATTGCCGATCGTATTCTGGGCATGGGCGATATCGTCTCGCTGGTGGAAAAAGCCGCCCAGACCGTTTCGGCCGAAGATGCGGCCAAGATGGCCAGAAAGCTCAAGAAGGGCCAGTTCGATCTCGATGATCTGCGCAATCAGCTGCTGCAGATGAAAAAGATGGGCGGCATGTCGGGCCTGATGGGCCTGATGCCCGGCATGGGCCAGGTCAAGAAGGCCATGGCCGGTGCCAATATCGACGAGAAGGTGTTTGACCGTCAGGTTGCCATCATCAATTCGATGACCAAGGCTGAGCGCGCCGATCCCGACCTGCTCAATGCCAAGCGCCGCATCCGCATCGCCAAGGGTTCGGGCACGCGCGTCGAAGACGTCAACAAGCTCATGAAGCAGCATCGCCAGATGGCTGACATGATGAAGAAGGTGTCCAAGGGCGGCATGGGCTCGCTGGCCGGGATGTTCGGCGGCAAGCTCGGCGGCATGATGCCGGGCCTGGGGTCCATGCCGGACATGTCCAATATGGACCCCGCCCAGCTCGAAAAGATGGCCCGCGAAATGGGCATCGATCCCGGCTCCATTCCGGGGGCCGCGCCCAAGACTATCGCCGACAAACTGCCCACCGATGTGGGCAAGCTTTTGAATTCCGGTCCGGGCCTGCCCGGCCTGACTCCCCGCTTTCCCGGCCTGCCCGGGCTTGGCGGGTTCAACCCGAAAAAGAAATAACCCTTTCAAGTTCACACGGAGAACACCATGTCCCTCAAGATCCGCCTTGCCCGCGCCGGCACCAAGAAGCGCCCCTACTACCATGTGGTGGTGGCCGATGCCCGCTCGCCCCGCGATGGCCGTTTCATCGAACGCATCGGCACCTACAATCCGGTGCTGTCCGAGACCGACAAGCGCGTGACGCTGAACACCGAGCGCGCCACCCATTGGCTCGGCGTTGGCGCCCAGCCCACCGATCGCGTGCTGCGGTTCCTCGATGCGGCTGGCCTGCTCAAGCGCGCGCCCCGCAACAATCCCAAGGCCGGTCTGCCGGGCGCCAAGGCAACCGAACGCGCCGAGGCCAAGGCAGCCGCTGCTGCGGCGGCCGAAGCAGCCAAGAACGCCCCGGCTGCTGAAGAAGCCGCTGCGGAATAATCATGACGGGCGGCGACACTTCGCAGCGCTTGCTCGTGGGCCGCATCGGTGCGGCCCATGGCATCAAGGGCGAAGTGCGCATTGCCTCGTTCACCGGCGACCCGCTGGCCATTGCCGGTTACGGGCCGCTGGAAACCAACCGGCCGGGCCTTACCGTCACCCTTTCCAGCGCCCGGCTGGCCAATACTGTCATCATTGCCCGCATCAAGGGCATTGCCGACCGCAACAGCGCCGAAACCCTCAATGGCGTTGAACTCTTCATCGGGCGCGACCAGCTCCCCGAACCAGAGGACGAGGACGATTTCTACCATGCTGACCTGATCGGGCTGACCGCCCGGCTGGTCGATGGCACCGAGATCGGCAAGGTCCTGGCCATTCCCAATTTCGGGGCGGGCGATATTCTCGAAGTGCGCGACCCGCGCTCGGGCGATACTTTCCTTTATCCGTTTACCCGCAAGGCCGTGCCGGAAGTGCACATTAAGGCCGGGTACCTCGTCATCGATCCGCCGGCCGAGACCGAGCCGGGTGATGAGGAAGCCAATTGAGCTTTTCGGCCGATATCATCACGCTGTTCCCGGACTTGTTTCCGGGCCCGCTGGGGGCATCGGTCCTGGGGCGCGGGCTTGGCCAAGGGCGCTGGAGCCTTGCTGTCACGCAATTGCGCGATTTTGCCACCGACCGGCATCGCACCGTCGACGACACGCCTTCGGGCGGCGGAGCGGGCATGGTGCTCAAGCCCGATATCCTGGCCAAAGCGCTCGATGCGGTGGCCCCGCCCGGCGATCCGCGCCCGAAAATCCTGATGTCGCCGCGCGGTACGCCGCTGACCCAGGCGCGGGCCCGCGCGCTGGCAATCGGGCCGGGCGCAGTGATTGTCTGCGGGCGGTTCGAAGGGGTTGACCAGCGGGTGATCGAGGCGCGCCAGCTCGAGGAAATCTCCATCGGGGATTATGTGCTGGCGGGCGGCGAAGTGGCGGCCATGGTGGTGCTCGAAGCTGTGGTGCGGCTGATCCCGGGCGTGCTCGGGGCGGCTGAAAGCCAGGCCGACGAGAGCTTTGAGAACGGGCTGCTCGAATACCCTCACTATACGCGCCCGCAGGTGTTTGAAGGCCGCGAAATTCCGGATGTCCTGACCTCAGGCGACCATGGCCGGATCGACAAGTGGCGGCGCGCCCGGAGCCTTGAACTCACCCAGGCGCGCCGGCCGGACCTGCTCAACAAGAGTTAGCCCTTGGTCAGCAGCTTGCGGAGCTTTTCGAGCGCCGTACCGGTGTCTTCGCGATAGGCAATGGTGCCTTCAAACTCGCCTTTTGCATTGAGCATGAACACCGAGGCGGTATGGTCCATGGTGTAGCCGCCATCGCTGAGCGGCACCTTCTTGGCGTAGATATGCCAGGCAGCAATCGCCTTGTCGATTTCGGCCCGGGTGCCTGTCAGGCCGGTAATGCGGTCGGTCAGGGCGGTGACATAGCCTTTCATTACCTCCGGCGTGTCCCGTTCCGGATCGACCGTGACGAAGAAGGCTTTCAGCGGCTTGCCTTCTTCGCCCAGAGTTTCGAACCAGCCCGTCATCTCCGAGAGTGTTGTGGGGCAGACATCGGGGCAGTGGGTGAAGCCGAAGAACAGAAGGGTTGGCTGGCCGGACAGCACCGCCTGGGTGACTGGCGTGCCATCGTGGTCGGTCAGGTTGAACGTGCCCGGCGCGGCCGGGCTCTTGAGCAGGAAGACCGCGACCAGGGCAATGGCGGCAAGAGCCGCCACCGCCAGCCAGAGGCCAGTACGCACCGTTTTCAGGGTGGACATGGGTCTGGCCTAGATCAAGTCTTCATCGACCATCATGGTGCCGTCGAACATGTCGAACTGGGCAACCAGGGCCGCATCAAGGGAGGCTTCGGCAGTGGCAAGGTCGGCAGCGAGCGCTGCCGCCGCCTCAGCGGGCACCCCGATCGTGGCCAGGTTCGCGGCATCCTTGAGCGCAGCACCCGAGCACAGGTGAACGGCCCAGCCATGGTGGCCCTTGCGCAGCAGCGCCCGGCCGCCGGTATTGTTCTGGGCCCAGCCGGCAATGGCGTACTCACCCGAAACCACAATCCCGGCCACCGTCAGCGGCGCCTCGGGCGTATCGAAGGTCGATTTCAGCAGGCCTTCGATGGCCTCGGAATCCGAATGGGCCATCGACTGGTCATAGGTACCCTCGTGCGACATGGATGAATGGTCCATGCTGCCGTGATCCATGCTGCCATGGGCCGGGGCGTCGGCGCCGGCCGGGCCGATATCGAGCATCACCTCGACCGTGCCAGCCTTCTCAAAGGTCAGGGTGACGGGCACCTGCTTGCCTTCCTCCAGGCTGCCATTGAGGCCCATAAACATCACATGCAGGCCACCCGGCTGCAGGGTCACGGTGGCGCCGGCGGGGATATCGATACCGTTTTCGAGCTCGCGCATCTTCATGACATCGCCTTCCATGGCCATTTCATGCAGCTGCGTTTCGGCCGATACCGGCGATGACGCCGACACCAGCCGATCCGCTTCGCCACCGGTGTTGACAATCGTCAGGAAGCCGCCGCCGACCTTGGCGCCGGGCAGGGTGGCGCGGGTGAAGGCGCCGGAGATCTCGAGGGCACCCACGGTGACGCTGGCATCCATGGCACCATGGTCATGGGTTGCGGGCGCGGCGTGGTCATGGTGCGCATCGGCCGGGGCGGCCATCGTCACTTTTATCACCGGCGCGGGATGTTCTAGCGCATGGGCATCCTGGCCGGGCGCGGCCACCTGATCCCAGGCAACGCTGGCGGTGGTGCCGCAGAGCTGGGTGGTCAGGAAAGGCAGCGTGCCTTCGGCATCAAACCCCTGGATCGACCCCTGGATGACGAATTCGTCGATCTGGTCGTCCGGCACATTGCCACCGCTCCAGCGGACTTCGAGGGCGCCTTCGGTCACGTCGCTGCCATGCACCGAATAGGTTTTGGCATAGGCGCCCTTGGTGATGGTGATATCCCAACCGGCCTTGACCATGGGCTTGGCGCTGACAAAGCCTTCGGGCAGCTTGACGATCACATCGGTGGTGGCTGCGCCATCGCAACCGTGCGGCACGGTGATCACTGCCCGGACGGTGGTGCCGTTGTCGGCAGTCTTGGGCGAAATTCCGGCATGGGCCAGGGCCAGGGCGGGAAGTGAAATCAGGCTCACGGCCAGAAGGCCGGTCGATACGAACTTGTGCATAGCATTGCTTTCTGCTGCGCCCTGCACTCTGGCAGCGGCGCGTTGATCCAAAACGAATTCAGTCAGGATCAGGCAGCAGGTGGCCCGCGCGGATTGGCCCGCGGCAGGAGCGCAACGACATCCGGTGTCGTCGGCGCATCGGCATAGGCGATAGATAGAACCGCCTGATAGGCGGGCTGGGCACCGCAGGGAGCGGGGGGCAGGTCGAGCCCGGAAAAAATGCGACAGGCATGGCAGGGCGCATGCCCAGGCGATCCCTGATCATCGGGTGCGCCGCAGAAACTCGAACTGGTGACCGTCGCATAGTCAAAGCCCGGCGCCGCCGAAACCGGGGCAGGTGGGTGCACAAAGCACAAAAACACCAGCGCCAGCACGCCAAGTGCCCGCACCAGGTCGATGGTGATTGTGCGCCAGTGGTTCACGTCGGTTTCCTGTATCTGCGCCATGGATAGCCCAGACTGCGGCCTCCGTCATTGCGCAAAATTGCCGCTCCCGGTTGATCGTGATCAAAAGACTTGCCAGAAATCGCAGATCAGGCGTTGCGAGCGCTCTGGGAAGCGGTGGCAAATGCGGGCTCCGGCCCCTTTGGAGACGACATGCGCGCCGTTCTGAGCCTTTGCCTGCTGATTGCCTTTCCCTCGATCGCGCTGGCCCACACCGGGGTCGGCCATACCGATAGCCTGCTGCATGGCTTTTCCCATCCGATCGGGGGCATCGATCATGTGCTGGCCATGGTCGCGGTCGGCGTCCTGGCGTTCGTTCTGGGTGGCCGCGCGCTCTTTCTCGTGCCGCTGAGTTTTGTGGGCATGATGATCCTGGGGTTCGCCGCCGGGGTCGTCGGTATTGGCCTGCCCTTTGTCGAACTTGGCATTGCGCTCTCGGCCGTGGTGATCGGTGGCGCGGCAGCGCTGGGGCGCCCGATGCCGGTGGCCCTTGCCATGGTCCTGGTCGGCACGCTGGCGGTGTTTCACGGCCATGCCCATGGCACGGAAATGGGGCAGGACCGGTCCGGCCTTGCCTATGCCGCCGGTTTTGTGGCGGCAACTGGCCTGCTCCATGCGGCGGGGATTGGCGTTGCCGCTGCCTTGGCGCGCCTGAGCGGGCGTTTCGGTCGGCCGTTGGCGCAAGTGACCGGGGCGCTGTTCGCACTCGGCGGGGCCGGGGTGCTGGCCGGTTGGCTCTAGGGGCGAATTTGCCCCGGCAAGCCTAGACTCTGGGCTGATCTTGCATTATAGGCGCGCATCCACTGCTGCGCTCCAGGGCCTGGCAGCAAGAAGAAGCAAAAGCTCCGTGCAACCAAGACCGGGCGTTCGGGATCATCCCGAAAACGCTCCTTTGAAAAGATCAGAACGGATCGATCGATGAATATTATTGAACAGCTCAACAAGGAGCAGGCCGAAGCCCTGCTCGCCAAGCGCGCCATCCCCGACTTCACCCATGGCGATACCGTCAAGGTGTGGGTCAAGATTCGCGAAGGCGACAAGGAACGCCTGCAGGCCTATGAAGGTCTGGTCATCGCCCGTGGCGGTGCCGGCCTGATGGAAAGCTTCACCGTCCGCAAGATTTCCTATGGCGAAGGCGTGGAACGCGTGTTCCCGGTCCTCTCGCCCAATATCGACCGCATCGAAGTGCTCAAGCGCGGCAAGGTGCGTCGCGCCAAGCTCTACTACCTGCGCGATCGCCGCGGTAAGGCCGCGCGCATTTTTGAATCGACCAATTCGCGCACCAAGAAGATCCAGGACAGCGAACGGTCGGCGGCTCTGGAAGCCAAGAACGCCCGCGAGGCCGAAAAGGTCGCCGCCGCCGAGGCTCTGGCTGCTGAACTGGCCGCCAAGGATGCGGCCGCTGCGGCCGAAGCTGCTGCTGCAGAAGCCGCTGCTGCCGAGACCAAGGCTGAATAAGGGTCCGCACACCCTTAAGGTCGCATACTGTTCAACCCGGTCCATCAGGACCGGGTTTTTTCTTGCCGTGGCCCGTCCGGCTTGTAGTCCTGCTATGGCGAAATAGCCCGGTGCGCCGGCGCATTTATGGCCGCGCAACCCGGCCATGCGCCAAAATCTCTTGTTTTGGTCATGGGTCTGGGCTATGGCGGGCGCGAAAAGCGCCAAACCCGTTTGTGCGTGGCGCAACCTTATACCCCTTGCACCGTCCATCAGAGCCGGCGTTCGCAGCAGCGAGCCATGGAACCTGTGGGCCGTGCTCCAACTCTGGCGGTTCTCAATGCGTTTGCGCAACATCGCGATCATTGCCCACGTTGACCACGGCAAGACCACGCTGATCGACGTTCTTCTCAAACAGTCCGGCTCGTTCCGCGACAACCAGCGCGTCGAAGAGCGCGCCATGGACAGCAACGATCTCGAGCGCGAGCGCGGCATCACCATCCTGGCCAAGGTGACCTCGCTGGTCTGGAAGGATACCCGTATCAATATCGTGGATACGCCCGGCCACGCCGATTTCGGCGGCGAGGTGGAGCGCATCCTTTCCATGGTCGATGGCGTGGTGATCCTGGTCGATGCCGCAGAGGGCCCGATGCCGCAGACCAAGTTCGTGCTCGGCAAGGCGCTGGCCCAGGGCCTGCGCCCCATCGTTGCCATCAACAAGATCGACCGGCCCGATGAGCGGCACATGGAAGTGCTCGAAGAGATCTTTGACCTTTTCATCGCGCTTGATGCCACCCCGGCCCAGCTCGATTTCCCCGTGCTCTACGGTTCGGCCAAGCAGGGCTGGATGGCCGCTGACCCGGCCGGCCCCAAGACCGATCTCGGGCCGCTGCTCGACAAGGTGGTTGACTATGTCGAGCCGCCCAAGGTCGAAGATGGTCCGTTCCGCATGCTGGTGACCACCATCGAGCGTAATCCCTTCCTCGGGCGCATCCTGACCGGCCGCATCTTTTCGGGTTCGGTCAAGGCGGGCGATGCCATCCACTCGCTCGGCCGCGACGGCAAGGAAGTCGAAAAGGGCCGCGTCTCCAAGGTTCTGGCCTTCCGCGGCCTTGAGCGCACTCCGGTCGACAGCGCCGAGGCCGGCGATATCGTCGCCATTGCCGGGCTCGAAACCTCAACGGTTGCCGACACCCTGACCGTGCCGTCCAACAATGAACCGCTGCCCTCGCTGCCGATTGATCCGCCGACGCTGTCGGTCACCTTCCGCATCAACGATGGCCCGCTGGCCGGGCGCGAAGGCGACAAAGTTCAGTCGCGCGTTATCCGCGAGCGCCTGCTGCGCGAAGCCGAAGGCAATGTGGCGATCCGGGTGACCCAGGGCGAGGATAACGATTCCTTCGATGTGGCGGGGCGCGGTGAACTCCAGCTCGCCGTTCTGATCGAAAACATGCGCCGTGAGGGTTTCGAGCTCACCATCGGCCGTCCGCGCGTGGTGATGAAGGAAGAAAATGGCGAAAAGCTCGAGCCGGTCGAGGAAGTCATCATCGACGTCGATGACGAGCATACCGGCACCGTGGTGCAGAAGCTGACCGAGCGTAAGGGCGACCTGATCGAGATGCGCCCATCCGGGGTTGGGCGCACCCGTCTGCGCTTTTATGTGCCCACCCGTTCGCTCATCGGGTATCAGCCCGAACTGCTCTCCGACACCCGCGGCACGGCGATCTTTAACCGCCTGTTCCATGAATATCAGCCCTATAAGGGCAACCTGCCGGGCCGCCGCACCGGGGTCTTGATCTCGAACGGCACCGGTCAGTCGGTCGCCTATGCGCTCTGGAATCTCGAAGAGCGCGGCCCGATCATGATCGATGCCGGTGTCGACATCTATGAAGGCATGATCATTGGCGAGCATACCCGCGAGAACGACCTGGAAGTCAACGCGCTCAAGGGCAAGCAGCTCACCAATATCCGCACCACCTCCAAAGATGAGGCGGTGCGCCTGACCACGCCGAAAAAGCTCACGCTTGAGCAGTCGCTGGGCTATATCGCCGAAGACGAATATGTCGAGGTCACGCCCAAGTCGATCCGCCTGCGCAAGATCTGGCTTGATCCCAATGATCGCAAGAAGGCAATGCGAGCCAAGGCGGCCAGCTAAAGGTTAACGGGCAGGGGGCGCATCACGGCGCCCCTTTTCTTTTGGCGTTGCAAAATGCAAGCCCGATTGCAGTTTGCAAGCCGGTGCGGGAACGGGGCGTTGGCCAGCGCCGGTAATCCGGGCCTTTGGCAAACCTGGCACGCGGCGTGCAACACATGTCCCATCGGGAAAATGTTGTGCGTACCCGATGTCAGTCATTAAGACCCGCCGCGGATGACCTCGGGCGGGTCTTTCTGCTTTTTCACCAGCGTTGGCGGCTCCCGCTTGCCGCTGGGCCGATGACGCACTAGATAAGACCATCGCTCCGGGAGACTTTGATGCGCGCCATCCTCGAAATCATTCTGCTGATCCTTGACCTTTATTGGTGGATTGTCCTGGCCATGATCATCATGAGCTGGCTGATCTCGTTCAACGTCATCAATACCCGCAATCAGTTCGTCGAAATGGTCTGGCGCGTGCTCAACCAGCTGACCGAGCCGGTGCTGCGCCCCATCCGCCGCATCCTGCCCAATTTCTCCGGGCTCGACCTGTCGCCGCTGGTGCTGTTCCTGATCATCTTCTTTATCCAGCGCGTCATCGTGCTCTACATCTACCCCAACGTTTTCTAAGGGCCGATGCGTCCGCCAGTTTCCGAGCCCTTCCGCGTCACTGCGGAGGGGCTTTTGCTTTTCATCCGGGTTACCCCCAATGCCGGGGCCGACCGTATCGAGGGCATTGAAAGCCGCGATGACGGTACCAGCGTCCTGCGCCTGCGGGTCAGGGCGGTGCCGGATAAGGGCAAGGCCAATGCCGCCGCCATTGCGCTGTTGAGCAAGGCGCTTGGCCTGCCACGCAGCCAGTTGCAGCTGGTTTCGGGCGATACGGCCCGGTTCAAGTCAGTGCTGGTCAGGGGTGATGGGCTGGCCCTCGCGACGGGCCTTTCTACCCTCACCCGGGCGGCACCCTGAACCCTGCGACAAACCCGCGCATTTCCCATTGCCTAGAGGGGTTTGATTCGGCACTCTCAATTCCGGAGGGCTCCGGGGAGGCGACTCAAATTCTGCTCATCCCCGGAGTTCAGAGGAAAAGAACGTCTTAGGGGGAATCGTGTCTTTATTGCTTTGGCTCATCGTCGCCTGCGGCCTGCTGGCCGTTGTCTATGGCGTCGTCACCACCCGCAGCCTGATGGCCGCCGATGCCGGCTCGGCCCGGATGCAGGAAATTTCAGCGGCGGTCCGCGAGGGGGCGTCCGCATATCTGAAACGCCAATACACCACCATTGCCATTGTCGGCGCGGTGATTCTGGTTCTGGCCTGGTGGCTCCTGGGCATTTATGCCGCCATCGGCTTCCTGATCGGGGCCGTGCTCTCGGGCGCTGCCGGGTTCATCGGCATGAACGTGTCAGTGCGCGCCAATGTGCGTGTCGCCCAGGCCGCGACAAGTTCGCTGGCCAAGGGGCTGGACTTGGCCTTCAAGTCGGGTGCCGTTACCGGCATGCTGGTGGCCGGGCTCGGGCTTTTGGGCGTAACGCTCTATTTCATCGTTCTCACTATCGGGCTCAATTTTGCCCCCACTGATCGCACCGTGATCGACGGGCTGGTGGCGCTGTCGTTTGGTGCTTCGCTGATCTCGATCTTTGCCCGTCTTGGCGGCGGCATCTTCACCAAAGGTGCAGACGTCGGCGGCGACATGGTGGGCAAGGTCGAAGCCGGCATTCCCGAAGATGATCCGCGCAACCCGGCCACCATCGCCGACAACGTTGGCGACAATGTCGGTGACTGCGCCGGCATGGCCGCCGACCTGTTTGAAACCTATGTGGTGACGGCGGTTGCCACCATGGTGCTGGCTGCCATCGTCCTGCCCGATGCCTTTAAGCTCGCCGGCATGGTCCTGCCGCTGGCCATCGGGGGGGCATGCGTTCTGACCTCGATCATCGGCACCTATTTCGTCAAGCTCGGCGCCTCCAACAACATCATGGGCGCGCTTTACAAGGGCATCATTGCTACCGGCGTGCTCTCGCTGGTGGCGCTCTTGCCGGTGCTGTTGCTGGTCTTTAACGACCTCAATGTCTCGATTGCCGCCAACGACAAGGTCTTCACTCCGTGGAGCCTGTTCTGGTGTGGCGTGGTGGGTCTGGTCATCACCGGGCTGATCATCGTGATCACCGAATATTACACCGGCACCAACCGGCGTCCGGTGAACTCGATTGCCGAAGCCTCGGTCACCGGCCATGGCACCAACGTCATCCAGGGCCTTGCCGTCTCGCTTGAATCGACCGCATTGCCGGCCATCGTCATCGTTGCCGGCATCATCGTCACCTATAACCTTGCCGGGCTCTTCGGCATTGCCTTTGCCGTGACCACCATGCTGGCGCTGGCCGGTATCGTTGTCGCTCTCGATGCCTTTGGTCCGGTTACCGACAATGCCGGCGGTATCGCCGAAATGGCCGGCCTGCCCAAGGAAGTGCGCCACAATACCGACGCGCTCGATGCGGTGGGCAACACCACCAAGGCCGTCACCAAGGGTTATGCCATTGGTTCGGCGGGCCTGGGTGCCCTGGTGCTGTTTGCAGCCTATACCCAGGATCTGACCTACTTCACCGCCCAGGCCGCGCCCGGCTCGTTCTTTGCCGGGCTCGGGGCGCTCACCTTCTCGCTGGCCGATCCTTATGTGGTGGTCGGGCTGCTGTTTGGCGGGCTCTTGCCGTTCCTGTTCGGCGGCATGTCGATGACCGCCGTCGGGCGCGCTGCCCAGTCTGTGGTGGTCGAAGTCCGCCGGCAGTTCAAGGCCGATGCGGGGATCATGGCCGGCACGTCCAAGCCCGATTATGCCCGGGCCGTCGACATGCTGACCAAGGCCGCGATCAAGGAAATGATCGTGCCCTCGCTGTTGCCGGTGCTCTCGCCGATCCTGGTTTTCTTCGTGATCAACTGGATCGCCGGGCCTGCCGCCGGGTTCTCGGCGCTCGGAGCCATGCTCATGGGCGTGATCGTGACGGGGCTGTTCGTCGCTATTTCCATGACCGCCGGTGGCGGGGCCTGGGACAATGCCAAGAAGAGCTTTGAAGATGGGTTCACCGACAGCCACGGGGTCAAGCACCTCAAGGGGTCCGACGCCCACAAGGCTTCGGTCACCGGCGACACCGTCGGCGATCCCTACAAGGACACTGCCGGTCCGGCGGTGAACCCGATGATCAAGATCACCAATATCGTGGCCCTGCTGCTGCTGGCGGTTCTGGCACATATGGCCTGATCGCAGTATCCCTGAATACCAGAGGCCGGGAGCGATCCCGGCCTTTTTGTTTGATCAGGATCATGGTTCGGCCCACCGGCTGGTATAGGGTCGTGTCGTGTTCGGGTCTGGGGGCCGGGTATGCGCATTTTCATTCTTCTCGCTCATCCGCGTGCAAAGAGTTTTTGCGGCGGGCTTGCCGATGCCTATGAGGCCGCGGCCCGGACGGCCGGGCACGAGGTGCGGCGGCAGAACCTTAGTGATCTCGCCTTTGACCCCAATCTGGCCGATACCGATCTGGCGCAAGCGCTCGAACCGGATCTGGCCGCCGCGCAGGACAGCATCGCCTGGTGCCAGCACTGGGTGATCGTTTATCCGGTCTGGTGGGGCGCAGTGCCGGGGCTGTTCAAGGGCTATCTCGACCGCGTGCTGGCGCCAGGCTTTGCCTATCGCCCGCATGAAAATGATCCGTTCTGGGACAAGCTGCTCCCCGGCCGCTCGGCCCATGTCATCACCACCTCGGACGCGCCCGCGCTCTGGCTGCGGTTCAAATACTGGAACAGCGACATCAACATGATGCGGGCCGCGGTGCTCAATTACTGCGGCATCGCGCCGGTGCAGCTGACGCGGGTGGATCGGGTCAAATTTCTCAGCGCCGACCAGCGCGATGCGGCGCTCCGGCGGGTTGCCACCTTGGTGCCGACCCGGACCTGAGGGATCACGTCCGAGAAAAATCCGGCTTGACGGCCGTTCCAATACTTTATACTTCACTTAACTAACAAGCAGGACATCGATCCTTTCTGGCGGCAGCCCGGCTGCCGGCGGCATTTTTGCCGCCGGGGCTGGCATTTGCTGGCTGGATGGGGCATGTCTCGCGCCCTTTTCAAAAATTGTTCCGCAAGGCTGGCTCCGATGACCGCTGAAACTGTCCCCGATTCCCTGCCCGCGCACGACGCGCCTCCGCTCACCCTGACCGCGCGCAGCAAGCTGGTGATCAACCTGCTGCTGATCTCGACCTTCGTGGTGATCCTGAATGAGACCATCATGGGCGTGGCCATTCCGCACCTGATGGCCGATCTCGAAGCCAGCGCCACCGCGGCGCAATGGCTGACCACGGCTTTTCTGCTGACCATGGCCGTCGTCATCCCGATCACGGGTTTCCTGATCCAGCGCTACAACACGCGGCCGATCTTTATTCTGGCCATGACGACGTTTTCGACCGGTACGCTTCTGGCCGCTGTCGCGCCCGGGCTGGAAGTCCTCATCGTTGCCCGCGTCATCCAGGCCATCGGCACGGCCATCATGTTCCCCCTGCTCATGACCACGGTCATGACGCTGGTGCCGCCCGAATCGCGCGGCAAGACCATGGGCAATATCTCGATCGTGATCTCGGTGGCCCCGGCCATCGGGCCGACAATCTCGGGAATTATTCTCAATTACCTCGACTGGCGCTGGATGTTCATCCTCGTCCTGCCGATTGCCCTGGCCGCCCTGGCGCTTGGCTACAAACGCATCGAAAATGTCACCGAGCCGCGCATTGCCCCGCTTGATGTGGTCTCGGTGCTGCTCTCGGTGGTCGGCTTCGGTGGGCTGGTCTATGGCTTGTCGCGCTTTGGCGAAACCAGTGGCGAACCCGGTCCGCTGCCCATCTTTGGCCCCATCCTCATCGGCATTGTCGGCATCATCGTGTTTGGCCTGCGCCAGCTGCAGCTGCAGCGCAAGGACGCGGCGCTCCTTGATCTGCGCACGTTCCTTTCGGGCAATTTCTCGATTGCGGTGACCATGATGGCGATCTGCATGATGGCGCTGTTCGGTACCATTATCCTGTTGCCCATCTATATGCAGAACGTGCTCGGGCTTGAGCCCTTGCAGACCGGCTTGCTGCTGTTGCCCGGGGGCCTGGTCATGGGGCTGATGGCCCCCTATGTGGGGCGGCTCTACGACAGGTTTGGCCCCACGCGGCTGCTGGTGCCCGGCACCATCATTGTCAGCATCGTGCTCTGGGCACTGACCCGGGTCGACCAGAACACGTCGGCGATCAACCTGCTGATCGGGCATGTGGCGATTAGTGCCGGGCTGGCGCTGGTGTTCACGCCATTGTTCACCGCAAGCCTGAGTTCAGTGCCGATGCGGCTTTACTCGCATGGCAGCGCCATTCTGGGGTCGATCCAGCAGGTGGCGGGGGCGGCGGGGATTGCGCTGTTTATCGCGCTGATGTCGATCCAGACCGCCGGTCTTGTGCATGCGGGCGTACCGCAGGTCGAAGCTCTTGCCGGGGGCATCAGCCTGGCCTTCACCTGCGGGGCGATCATCTCGCTGTTCGCCGTCGTGGCCGCCTTCTTTGTGCGCAAACCGCCGGCGATGGAAGGCGGCATGGCGCACGGGCACTAAGCATCAGGTGGCGGGCCATGGCCCGCCACTCTGGTCTTCACAGGCCCGCGGCCTTGGCTTTTTCGATCGATTCGAGAATGACTTTGCGGGCTTCGGCAGCGTCCCCGACATGGGAAATCTTGGCCCATTTGCCCGGCTCAAGATCCTTGTAGTGAGTGAAAAAGTGCTTCACCCGCTCCACCTGGATAGCCTGGATATCGGTGATGTCATGCACATTGTCGTACATGGCGGTGAGCTTGTGCACCGGCACCGCGAGGATTTTTTCGTCCTGCCCGCCATCGTCTTCCATGAACAAAATCCCGATCGGGCGGCAGCGCACCACGGCGCCCGGCACCAGCGGGCGTGAATTCATCACCAGCACATCGAGCGGATCGCCATCGCCGCACAGCGTATGGGGAATGAAGCCATAATTGCCGGGATAGCGCATCGGGGTATAGAGGAACCGGTCGACGAACAGCGCCCCGGAGGCCTTGTCGATTTCGTATTTGATCGGCTCGCCGCCCAGCGGCACTTCAATGATGACGTTGAGGTCGTCGGGTGGGTTCTTGCCGGTCGGGATGGCATCGATATTCATCAAACGTGTCCGTGTCTCGGGGGGAGGAAACTGGCGCCTTTCTGCCTAGGAAGGGTCACGAATGCAAGCCATAGTGCAGCACCAAAGCCTCAAGCCCGAAGGGAACCGCCGATGAAATCCTGGCTCGCCGCCACCCTTATCCTGCCGCTTCTGGCCACCGCCGCCGAGGCCGCCGGATTTGACAGTGCCTATACCGATCTTGATCTTGATCTGTGCACGGTGATGCATTCGGACGATTTCGGCTCCTCCTGGGCCTGCCCGGGCCATAAGGGATACCCGGTGCTGGTGGCAGAGGGCGACCTGCGGTTCATGGTCAGCTATGGCTTTGGCGCGCCCGATGAACCGGCGGCTACCCAGACCCTGCCGCCGTTCAATACCCTTGGCCCCAAGGTTGAATGGCGCCTCTCCAATCGCGAGGGCGGCTGGAAGCCCTTTGCCACCATCGTGCGCTACAAGCTCGACAAGACCGATGATTTTGCCGGTGGCGAAGTTCTGGTGGTGACCCAGCTCAAACCCGGCGCCACCTGCCAGATTGCCTGGATTGATGCGACGGCCAACCCCGATGCCAACGCCATGGCCCGCGCTGCGGCCGACGAAAAGGGCTTTGATGCCGATTGCACCAGCGAGCCCGAAATCATCGGAGCATTCAAAGCGTTCTAAAGTCAGGCCTTCCTGGCCATCTGGTTGCGCAGGATGGTACGGTCGCGCGAGGAAACCCCGATCAGCTCGGCAATGCGCCAGACCATGTTGTCTTCAAGCTCATGGTTGGCCTTGTCGGCAAATACCACCTGCCACATCATGCGCACGATCTCGATGCGCTCCTCGGCCTCGAGCGAGGACAGGGCCGAGGTGAATTTGTAAAAATCCACCGCGTCGGCATCATGGCGGGTGGCTTCGCTCACCAGCGCAGAAACCTCCTGCGGGCTCAGCCCATAATAGCCCTCAAGCGTTGCCTCGATGGCCCGCCGCTCCTCGGGCTTGACCGCGCCATCGACCGATGCCAGATGCACCAGAAGCGCCGCCACGGCCATTTTCGGTTCATGGATGGCAGGCGATTTCTGGCTGTCCTGCCGGAACAGACGGGTGATGGCATCAAACATGGCGGCTCCGGGTCGTTGGCGGCTCGGCTTCAATATGGGCCAAGCCGGGACCATCTCAAGATGATGAACTCTCTGTGATCAGGCTCTTGGGCCGAAAAGTCCGGCCAGCCAGCGGCGGCGCCGATAGGCGGCATAGCGCTTGAGCACAGCGCGCGTCATCACATGCTTGTAACTCGAGCCGAATGCCACATAGGCCAGCCTGTTCCACGGCTTCATGCCGGTCGTGTAATGGACAATATAGGGATCGAGCGCCCGCAGCGCCGGGTGCGGCTTGGTCAGGTTCCAGCGCGGATCGAGCAGGGTGACATCGCCGAGAAACTTCAGGTTCAGCACATCCTGGTCATGATAGAGCGCCTTGATCTGCCCGCTCTCGATCAGGCCCTCGAGATAGTCCGGCAACCTTGCCTCGCCCCAGCGCGCGCGATCGATCACCAGCACGCCGGAGTTGAAATAGGGGTCGGCGGGATCAAATGGCCCCGTGCGGCTGTTCATGTCATCGCCGCGCACCAGATGATGCCGCCCGGGCTCGGGGGCAGCGGCCAGGGTCTTGCCCGCAAGGTCGATCCCGATCAGGTTCTCAACCGGGGCGCGCACATAAACATCGCTGTCGAGATAGAGCACGCGCTCGACCCCGGCGGGCAGCAATTCATGCAGCAGCAGCCGCGCATAAACCACCGGCGGAAAGCTTTTCGTGCCCGGCAGCCGCGCCAGCAGGGCCCGCACCGCGGGGTTTTCAGCCAGCGCCGTGTGGATGAGGCGGGCACCAAATTCGGTTGCGATGGTGTCGAGCTGGGCCTGGTTCTCGGCCCCAAGCTGCCAATGAAAAAGATGAAACACCAGGTCCGCCCGCCGCCGCGTCGTCAGGCAGATACTGCGCATGGTCGCATAGGCCGGGGCCCAGAAATAATCATCAAAGGTCAGGGCGATATGGATCGGTCCGGCCGTGTTCATTTTGGCACCAGGCCTTTGAGCAATCCCGGCAGCCGCGCCCGCACCCGCTCGCGCCAGAAGGCGTAGTAGATGTCATTGGTCATCACGTGGCGATAGAGGCGGGCGAAGGCGGCGCCGGGCAGCAGGCTCCAGGGTTTGCGCGGACCTGTATAGTGCAGGATGAAGGGGTCGAGCACTTCATGGGCCGGTTCGGGGCAGATGACGTTCCATCGCCAGTCGAGGCTGTGCCAGTTGTCCTTGAATACCAGGTTGAGCGCGGCCTGATCATATTGCAGGCGGCTGAGCAATCCCGTCCGATGCAGCTCCATGGTCCTGGCGGGCATATCGGCGCGGGCATAGGCCGAGCGGTCTATGAGCAGAACGCCCGAATTGAAGTAGGGGAAATTATACGAGAATACGTCGCCGTTCTGCCTGAGGTCGCGGCCGAGCATCTGCATGTGGCGGTGCGCGTCGAGGACGGCGCCAATCGGCTTGCCCTCGAGGTTTTTGGCAAAGAGCGTCTCGATCGGGGCCCGCACGAAGGTATCGCAGTCGAGATAGACAATGCGCTGGGCCGTCTCGGGCAGCAGCCGGTCGAGCAGCAGGCGGGCGTAGATCACGGGGCTGAACGGCTTGGCAATTGGCAGGTCGGTGACAAAGGCCTTGTAGGCCTGGTGCTGGTCGAGCGCGACATGGTTGATCGCAACCGGGAATTCACTGGCAAGGCTGTCAAGCTGTGCCCGGTTGGCAGGACCGATTCCGGTGTGGATCAGGTGAAAGACGAGGTCGGGGCGCCGGTTGCTGGCCAGGCATATCGACCGCATGACCGCATAGGCCGGAGCCCAGTAGCGGTCGTCAAAGGTCAGGGCGATGTGCAGGGGGCCGGTCACGTCGAGGACCGTAGCCGGAATAGTTTGCGGACCCTGTTCTGCATCCGCTCACGCCAGAATTTATAGAAGACGGCATTGGTCATCACATGCCGGTAGGTGCGCGAGAAGGCGGCGTAGTTGATCAGGTTCCAGGGCTGCGATGTGCCGGTGAAATGCAGGATATGTGCCCCGAGCGTTTCGTGGCTCTTGCGCGGATTGATCAGGTTGAAGCGCCAGTCAAGCTCGAGCCATTGACCGCGGAAAATGTAGTTGAGCAGGTCCTGATCGAAATAGAGCTTTGCCAGAACACCATCTTTTTCCAGTTCGGGAATGCGCGCGCCAATATTGGCTTTTCCCAGGGCCCGGCGGTCGATCAGCAGCACGCCGGAGTTGAAATAGGGCTCGGCCGAATCGAACGGGCTCTGTTTGGTGCGGATGTCGCGGCCGAGCTTGATGCCATCGTGGAAGGCATCGGCGACGGCGGCCAGAGCCATGCCTTCAAGGTCGATGTCATAGAGCGCTTCGATGGGGCGGCGTACCATGATGTCGCAGTCAAGGTAGATGACGCGCTCGACTTCGGGGGGCAGTAGCTGGTCGAGCAGCAGGCGGCCATAAACGATAGCCGGGAAGCGGGCATTGGTTGGCAGCTTTGCCGTGATTGCCAGGAATTCGGTGTTCTCTTCGGGGTTGTAATGGCAAAGCGTGGCGCCGAATTCGGCCGGGATTTGGTCAAGCACTGCCGCATGTTCGTGGCTGAGCGGGGTGTGCACCAGGTGGAAGACCACCTTTTTGCGCTCCATGCTGCTCAGGCAGATTGAGCGCATCACCGCATAGGCCAGCGCCCAGTACGTGTCGTTAAAGTTCAGGGCAATGTGGATGGGGCGGTGCGCGGGCATGGTCACTATGAGCTCTGAGGCTCTTTTCCCTAGCATATTGTGCTGCCTGCGTAAGGTATCTGCACCTTTGATTTGCGGCCTATTGACTCCGGGTAGGGCTTTGATGTTCTCTATTTGTTCTATTACCTCAGCGGAACAGGCCGTGCACACAGATGAACCGGGCGCTAAAGCAGGAGCATATTCTGCGTCTGCGGACGCAGATCGCAGCCATTGAGCGACGTCCGGCCCTCACCGATACGGCACCGGCGGCGCAGCGGCCCCGGGGCCTGTTTGTCACCCCGGCCGGGTTTGTGCAGGAGCTTTATGCCGACGAGACGCGCAATGGGGCGGCGCTTTTAGGTTTTGCGCTGGGGCTGGCGCGCCCGCTTTTGACCCGGCAGCGTCCGGCGCTGGTATTCTTCCAGCTGGGCCATGAAAGCCAGGAGAGCGGCCTGCCCTATGGTCCCGGGCTCAGGGCGCTTGGCTTCGAGCCGGAAAACCTGGTGCTGGTGCGCACCACAACCCTTGTCGAACTGCTCTGGGCGCTCGAAGAGGCGATCTGTTGCAAGGCGGTGGCGGTGGCCATTGCCGATGTGGGGGGCAGCCCCAAGCTGCTCGATTTCACCATCAGTCGGCGCCTCAGCCTGCGGGCCCAGGCCAGCGGGGCAACGGTTCTGCAACTGCGCTATGGGCTTTTGCGCGAGGCCAGTGCCGCCCAACTGCGCTGGCACCTGGCCCCGGCTCCCAGTGCGCCCATGCCGTTCGATCCGCGCGCGCCCGGCCCGCCGCGCTATCTGGCCAGCCTCGAGAAAGGTCGGCTGGCAGGGTTTGGCACGCGTTTTCTTCTCGATTGGACGGACCATGGCTTTCAACATATCGAGCCTGACCGCGCCGGAACGGATGGCCGGGCGGCGCTATCTCAGCCTTTACCTGCCGGCCTGGGCCACCGATTGTCTCAGGCGGGATGATCCGGATCTGGCGGCCAGCGGGCGGCCTTTGGCGCTTTACGACAAGCGCCAGGGTGCCATGCGGCTGGTGGCCGTCGATGCCCTGGCCGCACAGCGGGGGCTTTTTGCCGGGCAGAGCTATTCGGATGCCAAAGCCCTGGTGCCCGATGTGTTTGCCAAAGCCATCGACACAGCGATGCTGGGCGCGCGCTTTGCCGATTTCTGCGACTGGCATTCCAATGCCAGTCCGCTGGTGGCCTGCCTGGGCGGCGAAGAGGGCTATGGCGACCTGATGGCCGATATCACCGGGGTGGCGCATCTGTTCGGTGGTGAACAGGCCATGCTTGATCGCCTCACCGGCCGGTTGCGCGCCATGGGTTTTGCCGTTGCCGGGGCCATTGCCGGCACGGTGGGCTCGGCCTGGGCGCTCAGCCATTTCCGGCCTGGCACCGTGCTCGATACCGATCCGGCCAAGGCTTTGGCCGATCTGCCGGTGGCCGCGCTCCGGCTGGAGGAAAAACAGGTCTGGGCCCTGATGCAGATGGGGCTCAAGCGCATTGGCCAGCTTGAGGGCCGGGACCGCAAAAGCCTTGCCGCCCGCTTCGGGCAAGGGCTGGTACTTCGTCTCGATCAGGCCATGGGGCGGGCCGAGGAAACCATCGTGCCGCGCCTGCCTGCGGTCGAGCACTATGCCGAGCGCCGTTTTGCCGAACCGATCGGGCTGATCGATGATGTGCTCATGTGCGCCCGCGATCTGGCCATCCAGGTTGGTCTGCGCCTGACCGCGCTTGAAATGGGCGCGCAGACCTTTCACCTGTTTCTCTACCGGGTCGATCACAAGGTTATGGTGCTTTCGGTCAATGCCGGGCGCGCCACCCGCGATGCCGGCCATATCGCCCGCCTGTTCGAGAACCGGGCCGAACGGCTGGCGGGCGAATACGATGCCGGGTTCGGCGTCGACATGATCCGGCTTGCCGCCGCCTCGGGTTCCCCGGTAAGCCTGAGCCAGATCGGGGCTTTCGAGGCGGCCGACAGCGCCACCGAACTCAGCGAGCTTTATGATCGCATCGCCAGCCGGCTGGGGCCGCTAGCGGTGACGCGCAGCCGGTTCGTCAATTCCCACATCCCGGAAAAGGCCGTGGTGCTCGAGCCGGTGCTGGCGCGCCAGCCCGATGATCCGGCGGCCATGCCCGATCCCACCCGTCCCCGGCCCTTGCGGCTCCTGCCGCGTCCCGAACCGATTGAGGTGATGGCCGAAGTGCCCGATGCCCCGCCGCTGCGCATGCGCTGGCGCGGGGTCGGCTATCGCTTCAGCAAGGCATCGGGCCCCGAGCGCATCGGGCGCGAATGGTGGGGTCCCGATTTTACCCTCGTCGCCGAAGCGGCCCCGCAAGCGGCTGACAATGCGGTCTCCAACCGTGACGAAGAGCAGAAACCTGATGAAGCAGGCTCAGTGCGCAACCCGATTGCGGCGCGCGACTACTATGTCGCCGAAGACGAGGCGGGGCGGCGCTTCTGGTTGTTCCGGGCCGGGCTTTACGAAGGGTCCGATCTGCCACGCTGGTATCTGCACGGGCTGTTTGCATGAGCGCGATTGTGCCCTTTCCCGAACCGGTCCGCCGTCATGGCGGGGCCGGGGATGCCCCGGCCTATGCCGAGCTGGTTGCAACCTCGAACTATTCGTTCCTGCGTGGCGGGGCGCATCCGGCCGAACTGGTCTGGCGCGCCGCGGCGCTGGGGCAGACCGCGCTCGGGCTTTGCGACCGCAATTCGTTTGCCGGGGTGGTGCGCGGCTATGTCAGCTGGCGCGATGCCAAAGCCCACTATCCCGATTTCCGCTATCTGGTCGGGGTCAGGCTCTGCTTTGCCGATGATACGCCCGACATCGTGGCCTATCCGAGCGATCTGGCCGCCTATAAAAGGCTCTGCGCCCTTTTGACCATTGGCAATATGCGCACGCAAAAGGGCAGTTGCACCCTTTATTTCCATGACCTTGCCAACCACGCCGAGGGTCAGCTGTTCATCCTTGTTGCCAATGAGGCCGACATGGCAGGCAGTGAGCGCACGCTGAGGGCGCTTTCGACCATGGCGCCGGGGCGGGTTTGGGTGGCCGGTATGTGCCGGTTCGATGGGCAGGACCGGGCGCGGCTCAATCGGCTGGTCGATCTCGGGCTGCGCTGCGGCGCTCCGATGCTGGCGGTCAACGATGTGCTCTATCACGATCCCGAACGTCGGCCCCTGCAGGATGTGCTGACCTGCATCCGCGAGCATTTGAGCATTCTCGAGGCCGGGCGGCGGCTCGAACAGAATGCCGAGCGGCACCTGAAAAGCCCGGTGGAAATGGCGCGGCTGTTCCGCGAGCATCCCGATGCCATTGCCCAGACCCAGCGCCTGATCAGCCAGATCGGCTTCGAGCTCGATCAGCTGCGCTACAACTACCCCGAGGAAACCATCGGCAATGGCGAAACCGCCCAACAGACCCTGGAGCGCCTGACCTGGGCGGGGGCGAAGCGCCGCTATCCGAGCGGCATTCCGTTCAAGGTCAGGCGTGGGGTGATCAGCGAACTGCGCCTGATCGCCCAGATGCGCTATGCCCCGTATTTTTTGACCGTGCATGACATTGTCCGCTTTGCCCGCGATGAGCGCGGCATCCTCTGCCAGGGGCGCGGCTCGGCGGCCAATTCCATGGTCTGTTATTGTCTTTGGGTCACCGAGGTCGATCCCATGGTCGGCAACCTGGTATTTGGCCGGTTCCTGTCGACCGAGCGGCTCGAACCGCCCGACATCGATGTCGATTTCGAGCATGAGCGGCGCGAAGAGGTGATGCAGTATCTTTATGAAAAATATGGCCGCGACCGCACCGGGCTGACCGCCACCGTGGTCACCTATCGCTCGCGTGGCGCGCTGCGCGAAGTGGCCAAGGTGTTCGGGCTTTCAACCGATGCCATCACCGCCATGAACACCACCAGCTGGGGCTGGTATTCAAAACGCCTCAGACCCGAGCGGGTGCGCGAGGCCGGGCTCGATCCGTCCGATCCGACGCTGGCCAAGGTGCTCGAACTGGCCAGCGAACTGATCAGCTTTCCCCGCCACCTGTCCCAGCATGTGGGTGGGTTCGTCATCACCCGCGACCGGCTTGATCACCTGATCCCGATTGCCCCGGCGGCCATGGAAAACCGCACCGTGGTGGAATGGGACAAGAACGATCTTGATGCCCTTGGCATCCTCAAGGTCGATGTCCTGGCGCTCGGCATGCTCACCTGCATCCGCCGTGCCTTTGATCTGATGCATGTCCACTATGGGCAAACGCTCAGCCTGTCCGGGGTTCTGGCCGAAGAGGGCGAGGACAAAGAGCGGATCAAACAGGGCCTGCCCAGCCGCAGCGCCCGGGTCTATGCCATGACCCATCGCGCCGACACGGTCGGGGTGTTCCAGATCGAGAGCCGGGCGCAGATGTCGATGCTGCCGCGCCTCAAACCGAAGGAATTTTATGATCTCGTCATCGAGGTGGCCATTGTCCGCCCCGGGCCGATCCAGGGCGGCATGGTCCATCCCTATCTGCGACGGCGCCTGGGTAATGAAGAGGTCGAGTATCCATCCGAAAAGCTGCGTGCCGTGCTCGAACGCACCAGGGGCGTGCCGCTGTTTCAGGAACAGGCCATGCAGATCGCCATCGTCGGGGCCGGGTTCACCCCCGGCGAGGCCGACCAATTGCGCCGCGCCATGGCCACTTTCCGGCGCAACGGCACCATCAACCGCTTCCGCGAGCGCTTCATCACCGGCATGGTGGATAATGGCTATGACCTTGATTTTGCCGGGCGCTGCTTCCAGCAGATCGAGGGCTTTGGCGATTATGGCTTTCCTGAAAGCCATGCCGCCTCGTTTGCGCTTCTGGTCTATGTCTCGTGCTGGCTCAAGTGCCACTATCCCGATGTGTTTGCCTGCGCGCTGCTCAACAGCCAGCCCATGGGCTTTTATGCTCCAGCCCAGATCGTGCGAGATGCCATCGAGCACGGGGTCGATGTGCGCCCGGTCGATATCAATGCGTCCTGGCTCGATTCAACGCTCGAACAAGGCCCTGCGGCCAGCACAAGGCTCTGGGACCGCCATCAGGACATGAGGGGCGATATCTGGTCCACCCATGCGGTGCGGCTCGGGCTCAATCGCGTGGTGGGGCTCAGGGCCGACCATGCCGAAAAACTTCTGGCCCGGCGTGGAGCGGGCTATGATTCGGTGCGCGATCTCTGGTTGCGCACCGGGTTGTCCCCGGCCGTGCTCGAAACACTGGCGGAGGCGGATGCCTTCAATTCCATCGGGCTCAACCGGCGCGATGCGCTCTGGGCGGTCAAGGGGCTGATGGGCACCGACGGGGCCGAGACGCTGCCGCTCTTTGCCAGTGCCGGGCGGCCCGGGCCTCGTGATGAGCCCGATGCCGATCTGCCGCCCATGCCGCCGGGGGAAACGGTTGTGCACGACTACAAGGCAGTCACGCTGTCGCTCAAGGGGCATCCGGTCAGCTTCATCCGCGCCCGGCTCGACCAGCGTGGCACGCTGCGCGCCCGCGACCTCGACAAGGTGCGGCCCGGCCGGGTCGTCGAGGTGGCGGGGCTGGTTCTGGTGCGCCAGCGGCCGGGCACGGCCAGCGGGGTGATCTTTGCCACCCTCGAAGATGAAACCGGCATTGCCAATATCATCATCTGGCCCAAAGTCTTCGAGAAGAACCGGCGCGCCGTGCTGGGGTCACGGCTTCTGGCCGTGCGCGGCGAGTTCCAGCGCGAAGGGTTGGTCATGCATCTGATTGCGCGGGAGTTCTGCGATTTCACGCCCGATCTGGTGGCCCTGGCCGATGGCCACGATTTTGGCGACGCGGCACTGGCCCGGGCCGATGAAGGGCGCAATGGCGGCCCCACTGACCGGGCAGGTGGGCGCGATGCGGCCACCATCAGGCAGGTGGAAATGGCCCGGCGGCAGGCGCGGGCCGCCCTGCCGGGCGGCCGCAATTTCCACTAGGCAAGGATGGCGTCGATCCCGGCAGCCAGCGCCAGGTCCTTTTCGGTCAGGCCCCCGGCCGAATGGGTGGTCAGGGTCACCGACACCTTGTTGTAGACATTGGACCATTCGGGGTGATGGTCGGCTTTCTCGGCCAGCATGGCAACGCGGGTCATAAAGCCAAAGGCCTCCGAAAAAGTCTTGAATTTGTACTCATGGCTGATCGCATCAGCGCCTTCATCATAGATCCAGCCATTGAGGCGCTGCAGCGCCGTCTCGCGGGCCTTGGCAGTCAGTTTGCTCGGCATGGTCGTTCCTCGTGCTTGAACCACGCTTCTAGCCACGCCAGGCGTTCAAAAAATGGCCGCGCCCAACACAGCCTAGTCCCAGGCGGGTGCGCTGGCCGGATCGACAAAACGCTGGCCACGGTCAAGCGCTGCGATCTCGTCCATCTCGGCAGGGGTCAGGGTGATATCGAGCGCCCCAAAATTGGTGCGGATGCGTTCAGGATGGCCCGAGGTCGGGATGACGATCAGACCGCGCGCCATCGCATAAGCCAGCGCCACCTGCTCGATCGTGCCATTGTGCCGGGCCGCAATCGCGGTCAGCACCGGGTCCCCGGCCAGCCGCCCACGGGCAATGGGCAGATAGCAGGTCACCGCAATCCCGGCCGCCAGGCAATAATCGACCAGCGCCCGGTTCTGCAGATAGGGATGCACCTCGAACTGGTTATTGGCAATCGCCCCCTGGCCCAGAATGGTCTTGGCCTTTTTCAGCAGCGCGATGGGAAAATTCGAAACCCCGATCATGCTGGTCAAGCCCAGTGCTTTGGCCTCGGCCAACTGCTCGAGATAGACCGCCATGGGCACCTCGGCTTCCGGCACCGGCCAATGGATCAGGGTCAGGTCGGCATAGGCGCTTTCGAGCCTGTCAAGGCTGCGACGCAACGAGGGCAGCAGCTTTCCGGCGCCGAAATTGGCCATGTCGATTTTGGTGGTGACAAACACCTCTCCGCGCTTGAGGCCGGAGCGCCGCAACGCTTCGCCGCATTCGCGCTCGGTATTGTAGCTTTGAGCGGTGTCGAGATGCCGGTAGCCGGTTTCCAGCGCGACCATGATGGCGCTGAGCCCGGCATCGCCGGTACGTTTGTAGGTCCCAAAACCCATTGCCGGAATTGTTGTCATGCGCGTCATGTCTGGCCTCCGTCCTGGCCAAACCTAACGCGCCAAGCCCCATCTGGCTGCACAATTTCGCTCAGGGACCGCCTCCAGTTGACACAATCTGGCACAACCACGGCGGCTTCAGTTGAAGGGACCGAACAGTTCGAACCCTTCCGGACCGGAGAGGAGAGAAATGCCCGGCCGCATGGCGGCGATTAAATGCCGAATCCGCACAAAGTTAAGGCCTTAATTTATCAGAATTTGTCGTAACACCCGTCATAAGGTCCGCCGATAGATCAATAAAATCCAAGCCAAAGGGGTGAGATCGGGTTCACCAGCAACCGGTCAAAACGTTCAACCCTCCGGCTAACCCAAGGTGATTCAAGCGAATTTAACTTCCCTGAGGCATGAATGCTCTGATCAGGAGAGGCTTGGTGTTTACACCTGCACGCAAATCGATGCCGGCACTGGATTATGTGTCGATCGTCCGCTCGGTCTATGCCGATCGGCATGCATTGCTATTTGGCGCGCTGGCCAGCGCGGTTGCCGCCGCCACCACCGCCTATCGCAATCAGTCCCTCGCCCTCTATGCGGTCGCCGCCGCCTTCGTGATCGTGGGACTGATCCGCTATATCAACATGGTCGCTTTCTGGCGCGCGCCGATCGCTTTTGACGATGCCGATGGCGCCGAATACTGGGAAGGCCGCGCCACTCTCGGTGGAGCTCTGGTCGCCGGTACTTACGGGGCCTGGTGCTTTGTCGGTCTGGTTTTCGTCAATGACGGCTATACCGAGCTGGCTTCCATCTCGCTCGGCATTGCCGCCATGGTCGGGGTGGTAGCGCGCAATTTCGGCCTTGACCGCCTGGTCACAATTCAAACGCTGCTGCTCTGCGTGCCGCTTGCCGTCGGGTTTTTCCTCGGCGGGGAAATCTACCACTCGGTGCTGGCGCTGCTGCTGGTCCTGATGCTGATCAGTTTCCGCAAGCTGGCCGGCGATATCCGCGCCATTCTGCTGAGCGCCGTGCATGGGCGCGAGGAAGCCTCCCGGCTGGCTGAGGAACTCGATACCGCGCTTGATACCATGCAGCATGGGCTGTGCATGCTCGATGAATCCGGAACGGTGACGCTGGCCAATGACCAGGCCGAAAAAGCCTTCACCGGCTTTGCCTCGGGTGACTGGATCGGCCGGCCCTTTGCGGCATTGGTCATGGAAGCGGTGCGCAATGGCACCATGCCCGAACGTTCGGCCACCCGGCTCCTGGTCACGGTCGAGGAACAGGGCGAGGGCAAGGTGTTGCTCTCGCTGCCCGACAACAAGTTCAACGAGATCACCGTCAGTTCGCGCCAGAACCGTACGGTGCTGCTGTTCGAGGACATTAGCGAGCGGGTCAAGGCCGAAGAGCGCATCAACTTCATGGCGCATTATGATGCGCTGACCGGCCTGCCCAACCGCGCTTACTTCACCAGCCAGGTCGAGGCGAGCCTGAAACAGCGCAGCCGCGCCAGGGTGCGCGACATGGAAATGCTCATGATCATCGATGTCGATGATTTCAAGCATGTCAACGATACGGTTGGCCATCAGCTCGGCGACCGGCTGCTGATCGAGGTGGCGCAGCGCATGCGCCAGGCGCTGGGCGCCAATACCGTGATTGCCCGGCTTGGCGGCGACGAATTCGTCGCCTATCGCTCGGGGGTCGGGTCGGATCAGGACGCAATGGCCGAGGCCAGCGCCGTGCTCTCGGCTTTCAAGACCCCGATGACCATTCTTGGTCATCAGGTGGCGCCGACGGTTTCGATCGGCATTGTGACCTCGCGCGGCGACGATGATCTCGACAGCCTGATGACCCGGGCAGACCTGGCGCTTTACAAATGCAAGGCCAATGGCAAGGCGCAGAGCCAGATCTTCCATGAGGAAATGGACGTTGCCTATCGCTACCGTCAGCGGCTCAAGGCCGAGCTGACCACCTGTGTCGCCAATGGCGGGCTGGCCCTGGCCTACCAGCCGATCATTGATCTTAAGTCGCGCCGGGTCGTGGGCTGCGAGGCCCTGGCGCGCTGGCACCATGCCGAACTGGGCACCATTCCGCCCTCGGTCTTTATTCCGATTGCCGAAGAGATCGGGCTGATCTCGGAAATCACCCGTTTCGTGCTCAACACCGCCACGCGCGAATGCCGCAACTGGCCGTCCGATGTCCGGGTGTCGATCAATATCTCGGCCCGCGATTTCCGCTCCGGTGATGTGACCGGCATGGTTGAATCGGCGCTGGCGGCGTCCGGCCTTGCGCCGGAAAGGCTCGAGGTCGAGGTCACCGAAACCGCTGTGATCGAGGAGCGCGAGGCGGCCACCGGCATCCTGTCGGCGCTGGCCGCCAAGGGCATCGGCATTGCGCTTGATGATTTTGGCACCGGCTATTCCTCTTTGAGCTATCTGCAGGCCCTGCCGCTGACCAAGCTCAAGATCGACCGCTCTTTCGTGATCGATATTGCCAGCAATCCGCGCTCGATGAAGCTGCTCTCCAACGTGGCCCAGCTCGGCAAGGATATTGACCTGACCGTCACCGTCGAGGGCGTGGAAACCGACGAGCAGCTGGCCCTGATCGCCGAGCATACCCGGGTCGACCAGATCCAGGGCTACCTGTTCGGCGTGCCGCTGTCGCGCCGCGATATTGGCGAGCTGATCGCCCGGCTGGCGGCCACGGCTCGCCATGCCGAGAAAACCGGCAACAAGGTTAACTTCGCTTAACCAATTCAATTTCCGATAGAATTGTCGCTGCCGTGGTCCGCGCCATGCCGCCGCGCGCGCCGGTGGTTAACAAATGGTGTTCAACTATGGCTAACAAAACGTTAATATCCTGGCTTAAATCAGGATGTTCAAATGAGTGCGGCAGACACATCCCCCAACGGCCAGACCTCGCGTTTTGCCGGTACGCTGATCGATCTGATGGATCGGGTCAGCTATCGGCGCGTGCGGCTTGAAGAGCAGTTCGATCCCGTCTACCGGTTGCGCTACGAGGCGTATCGGCGCGAGGAATTCGTGCCGATCAATTCCCAGCACGTCACCATCGATCCGTTCGATTATTCGCCCAATGTCTTCTGCTATGGGGTCTATATCGATGGGGGACTGGTGTCCTCGATCCGCTTCCATCACGTGACCCCCGCCGTGCCGGATTCGCCCGGCCGCTCCGTCTGGCCTGAGGTTCTCGATCCGGTGCTGGCAGCGGGGCAGACCTATATCGACCCCTCGCGCTTTACTGCCGACCACGAAGCCTCGCTGGCCTTTCCGGCCCTGCCGTTTCTCACCCTGCGCATCGTGGTGATGGCCTCGATCCACTTTAACGTGCGCTATTGCCTGTCGGCGGTGCGCGCCGAGCATGGGGCGTTCTACAAGCGGGTGTTCAGTTCGGTGCAGATGGGCGAGCCGCGCTATTTTGCCGAGCTGACCTTCCCCATGTGCCTTTATGCGGCCGATATTCCGCTGATCAAGGAGCAGGTGTTCTCGCGCTATCCGTTCTTCCGTTCAACGCCAGAAGAACGCGCGGCCCTGTTCGAGAGCGAACAGGGCCGCGCCGTGCGGGCGTCGGTGCGGCTGGCTCAGCCGGGCCTTACCGTGGCCGCCGAATAATCAGCCGGCAAAGGCTGCAAGGATGCGGATCCAGGAGCGGATGCCCTTGGCATAGCTCTTGAGGTCGTATTTCTCGTTGGGCGAGTGAATGCGATCATCGATCATGGCAAATCCCACCATCAGCGAATCCGTGCCCAGCCGACGTTTGAAATCCCCAACGATGGGGATCGACCCGCCCGAGCCGGCAATGGCGGCCTCTTTGCCCCACTCGGCAGTCAGGGCGTCCGCCGCCTTGCGCAGCAGCGCGCCATCGGGCGGCAGGGCAATGGCCGGGCTGCCACCGTGCTCGACAAAGTGCACCGTGCAGTCGGCCGGCAGGCGGGCCTTCACATGGGCGCGGAAGGCGGCACGAATCCGGTCCGGGTCCTGCCCGGCCACCAGCCGGAACGAGATTTTGGCGCTGGCTTTCGAGGGGATCACGGTCTTGAATCCCTCCCCACTATATCCCCCGCTCATGCCGTTGATTTCGCAGCTGGGGCGCGACCAGATCTGCTCGAGCACGGTGCGGCCCTGTTCTCCAGCGGCGCCGGTCAACCCGGCGCTGGCCAGAAAGCCCGCTTCGTCGAAATTGAGCCGCCCCCAGCGGGCCTTGAGGTCATCGGGAATTTCGGCCACGCCGTCATAAAAGCCTGCCACCGCCACTCCGCCATCGGGGGTGCGCAGGCTGGCCACGATATCGGCCAGCACCTGCAGCGGATTGCGGGCAGCATTGCCATACATGCCCGAGTGCAAATCCTTGTCGGCGCAGGTGATCTCGATTTCTTCTGCCACCAGGCCACGCAGCATGGTGGTGATGGCCGGGGTGTCTTCGTCCCAGCGGTCGGTGTCGCAGATCAGGGCAATATCGGTCTTGAGTTCAGAAGCTGCACTGTCAAGGAACTTCGGCAGGCTCGGCGATCCGGCTTCCTCCTCGCCCTCGAAGAGGATCGTCACCGGCACCGGCAGTTTGCCCGTCACCGCTTTAAAGGCGCGGCAGGCCTCGACAAACGTCATCAGCTGTCCCTTGTCGTCCGATGCGCCACGGGCCACGATGCGCTTGCCATGGGGTCCATCGACAAGCTTTGGCTCGAACGGGGGATTGTCCCAGAGGCTGACCGGGTCGACCGGCTGCACGTCATAATGACCATAGAACAAGACATGCGGGCCGGTTGCCTCTTTGGCGTGCCCCACCACCATGGGGTGGCCCTGGGTCTTGCGGGTTGTGGCCTCAAAGCCGAGCCCGCTCAGTTCGGCGGTCAGCCAGTTGGCGGCCTTTTCGCACTCGGCGGCATAGGCGGGGTCGGTCGAAATCGACTGAATGCGCAAGAGCGCAAACAGCCGCTCGAGGCTCTGTTCGAGATGGGCATCGGCATGGGCGAGCACTCCGTCCAGTTGGGTCTGGTCTGTCATTTTATCCCTCAAAAGCAAAACAGCCGGATCGAAATCCGGCTGCAGGTTAGGTGATTCGGCTTGCCTCCACCCGGACATCTTGCCCGGTTGCAGCAATCCTAAAGGCGATAATAATCAGCTACCAGCGTGGCGCGGATGCGCGACCCGGCCTCGCCTTCGAGCGTGGCTGCGGCGCCCAGCATTTCGATCATGCCCGGGCAGAGCATGGGGTTGGCGGTGTCCCCGCTCTGAATGGCGGTGAGCATTTCGGGCAGCAGCTGCCGGGCGGCAAGGGCCTGGCCGAAAGCGGCCTGATCCTCGGGCGTGGCTTCGCTGCGGGTCACCGGGCTCTGCCCGGCCGCACCGGCGGCGGCAAAAAAGGCCGCATCGAGCGCATCGGCCTGGGCCTGGTAGTCGTTGAACACGCCCGCCTGCAGCAGGGCCACGTTCTTGGCGCCGACGAACTGCCCGCAGAGATCGGGCCCACCCTTTTCCAGCACAGCCTTGTGGAAGTCGATATTGGCCGCCAGCAGTGCCGAAATTTCGGCATCGGGGGCCGACTGGATGATGCCGGCATAGTCATCGCGCAGGCGGGGCGTATCGATCCGCACCTGTTCGGCGGCAAATTCGGGTGATGAGCCCGAGCGCACGATGCCGCCATAGAGCGTTGTCATCTTGGCAAAGGCGTCGGGCAGCCGGTCTTTCAGTGTGCCATAAAGCTCAGGGGCAATCGCCACCACATTGGCTTCGATCTGGGCATCGGTCCAGGCGGCACCCTTGGCCAGCTTGGCGACATAGGGCCCGGCAAAGCCGATGGCCACCACCACGCCGACGACGGGCAGCACGCGCACGAAGAACGGGTTCTTGCGGCTGATCATCAGCCCCAGCGCCGTACCCAACGCCCCCAGAATGGCGGCCAGCGCCGCGGTAATGGCCCATTCGGGCAGGTTGGCTAGAAATTCCATGTCATTCACCAATCAGATGCGTCAAAAATCTTCAGGCCTACTGGCCGGCAGCAACAGCCTGGGCGCGGTCGAGTGCGCCTGAAATCCCGCTGAGCGATACTGAAAACGGCTGCTGCTGGCCAGATAAATCCGAGGTCATGATCTTGAGTACCTTGCCCTGGCGCAAACCGGCAACAGTGGCCGCGCTCCATTCGAGCGGCACCAGGCATCCGGCAGGCAGGCAGGTGGAAAAGGCCGCCGCCACCGCCGCGTTTTCATCCAGTTGCAGGTTCACCCCGGCCCCCAGCGCCAGCCCGAACGGCAGTATGGCGGTGGCCCTGGCGCTGCCATCGGCCCGGGGCTCGATCACCATGGTCAGAATGCGCTGCCGGCTTTGCGCATCAATCTGCTGCTGGGAGAGGTTGCACACTACCGTGTTGGCCCGCGGCGCGCTGCAGCTCAGCCGCCAGTCCCCATGCTCCTCGGCCAACGACCTGGCTCCGCCGGGTAGAACACCAGTTTGTGGGGCCTCCTGGGCCAAGGCAGGCAATGCAACCAGGGTCAGCGCGACAGCAAAAAAATATTGAAACATGATAATCTCCTAAACTATCGATGCAATCAGTAATACCCGTAACAATCTCAAATGTTCATTCCGTTGCGAAAACGCAACGTGTGCTCATATTGAATGTAATCGCAAATTTAACCTGACAGGTCATATTGTCAGACATATCCAGCCTGTGTACCTAGAGTTCGATGGCAGTCCAATCGGGCATTTCAGCCATCGCCGATCTTTTTTTGACGACGCCAGTTTTGGGCTTTTGCCCGCAGTGATTTGCCAGGAGACGCCATGTCGTTCCACCGCTCGTTTCAGCACCAAGCGCGCTACAACGTCCTCACCCCCGCCTTCCTCCTCGCCGCGCTGGCCCTGAGCACCCCGGCTTGGGCGCAACAGGTTGTCCCAATCGGAGTGCAAGAGGTCGATATAGTGTTGTCGGAAGATCAGTCGCTGATCAATTATGGCGAGATTAGTTCTGATCAGACTCCTTATGCTGTGCAATCCAATTATGATATCGATTTTATTGAGAACTACGGCTCAATAGAAGGTGAGGATAATGCAGTTAACGTTTCTGGCAACGTAAATAGGTTTTTGAATGGTTCTAATGCCTCTATCGAGTCCGAAAATTATTCTGCAGTATATATTGGCGACGGCGTGGGTCAGTTCGACAATAGAGGCGATATAAACTCCAACGGTACAATTGCTGCTTATGGTATAAATATTGATGGCTATGTAGGTATTTTCGAGAACAGTGGAAGTATCACTGCAGAAAGTCATGCCATATTCATCGAAGATAGTATCGGGATTTTTAGAAATTCACGTTATATTGAATCTTCCGACCAAAGTGCAGTATTTATCGGGGAAGATGTCGACAGTTTTGAGAACCTGAGGAGTGGTGAAATTGTCTCAGACAATGAACCAGCAGTGAGAATCGATGGCAACGCGAAGCAGTTCCTGAACCAAGGCGCGATTGATGCGGATGGCGATTGGGCGATTACGCTTGGTAGTGTGGTGGCGCTGGGCGATGAAACTGGCACATTCAGGAACGAGGGCAGCATCGAAGGTTTCACGGGCGGCATCAAAGTCGTTGGTGGTGTTGAAAGCTTCGAGAATACTGAAGATGGGGAGCTTATCTCCATTGAGGGCAATGCCGTCGAAATTGGCGGCAACGTTGGTTCATTTTTCAATGCCGGCGAGATCAGCGGCTACCAGGACGCGGTCAAGATCGGTGGTTCCGTAGGAGAATTCATCAACTCTGCCCCCGGGACGATCTCTGGCGTCGCCGCCGCCGGTGTCTACATCGGTGAGGGTGTTAAAAATTTCACCAACGGCGGCTCCATTAGCGGCGCCTATGGCGTCTACGTCAACGACAATGGTGACGGAGAATCCGTCACTGGCCGTTTCGTCAACACCAGAACAATCACTGGAACGCTAGACACCAATGACGTTCCTACCGACGGCGTCTACTTTGACGGCAGTGTCAACGACTTTGCAAACTCCGGCACCATCAAGGGTGGTGACAGGGGCGTGGAATTCAATCGCGATGTCAAAACTTTCCTCAACGCGGACGGCACGATTGAGGGGATAATTGGTGTTGACGTCGGTGGTGCGGTGGAGAATTTCACAAATGCAGGCACAATCACTGGGCTCAGCAGCAGCGGTGTTGCGTTGGTGGACGTCACCAATTTTCACAATTGGGGTACCTTAAAGGGCGTTCAGCGCGGTGTTACGATCAACGGCGTTGCAAACTCCTTCACAAATCACGCTGGTGGAGTGATTTCGAGTGGCGGACACGGCGTGTTTGTCTTGCAACAGGCCGAAAGTTTCGAGAATCACGGTGAGATTCATGGCGGAACGGGGAATGGAATTCGCTTCGTGGCGGGCGTTGATTCGTTCGCCAATAGCGGCGAAATAACATCCACGGGCTCATTTGCGGTCACCGCCAGCGATGCGATCGAAAAGTTCACCAACTCAGGAAATATTAAATCTAACGGCAACCGAGCCATCAATCTCAATGTTGTCGTTGGAGAGTTCGATAACTCCGGAACTATTTCTGGAGTCGCTGGTCAGGCAGGTTTGTACATCAGGGACGTTACAGGCAAATTCATCAACTCAGGGACAATTGAATCAGGCACTGGCATAGAGATTGGTACCGCTGGGCAAACCCTGATTAACCGAGGTGCAATTGAAGGAACCGACGGCATTGCCGTCAGATATGCCGGGGACGGCAACACGCTCGTTATTCAATCCGGGGCCACCTTCATTGGCGGAGTGGACTTTGGTGACGTCGGCGCGGCCAATAACCTCTTTGACTTCTCCAACTATCGCGGCAGTCTGGTCCTGGATGTCCTTGACAACTCCCTGGCACAGGGCGACGTGCTTGCTGGCTTGAACCTTTACTATCAGACCCCAACCAAAGTGGTGATCACCTCGGCCAGCTCGGCACGCCATTCGGGCCAGCCCGTGGCAGATGTGGTGTCCGGTGTGTCCAACCTGCTCGCCGCACCGCTGGCCGAAACCGCGGCGCTCACCGACGATCAGGCGTTCGGCTATGCTCCTGGCCGCCGCCTGACCGAAGCGGAACTGGCCACCGGCTCGGCCCTTAGTCGGCCCGATGCCGGGTTCAGGGCTTGGGGGTCGGCACTTGGCGGAGCCTCATACCTCCCCGATACCGATGCCGATCTCTCAAGCCTTTATGGCGGTCTCGTTGCCGGAGCGCACGCTGCCGTTTCCGCCGACACCACCATTGGCCTCCTCGGTGGCTATGCCCGCTCTACCACCAATATTGCTGCAGGCACACACACCATCACCGCCGATACCGGCATCCTCGGTGTCTACGGGGAAACCCGCCTCGATATGGCCCACCTCAGCTATGCCCTGCTCGGCGGCCTCAGCGCCAATGCCAGCGAACGTGAGGTTTCGGCCGGTGACGACCTCAGCACCGCCAGCGCCAATTTTGGCGGCTGGTGGCTGGCGCCCGAAGTGTCGGCCAGTATCCCTGTACTCTCAAATTCTGATGGCGAACTGCGCGTTGGGGCCCGCGTTGGCTATATCGGCGGTGGCTTTGCCGGCTATACCGAAACCGGTAGCACGGCCGATCTCACCGTCTCGGCGCAAACCTTTGGCCTTCTCAATGCCGCCATCGAAGTGTCGGGCGACAAGGTGCTCGGCATGACCGAACATGGCGATATCGTTGCATCTGCCTCGCTGGGCCTCTTCAGCCAGACCAATGTTGGCGGCTCTGATGTTTCGGTCAGCCTGCCCGACTTTGCCAATGCCGATCTCGGTACGCTCTCGGCAGCCACCGGCACCACCTATGGCGTCAAGCTGGGCGGCAGCCTCTCGGTGCCGGTTGCCCACAATGTCGATCTCAGCGCCGGGGCCAATGGTCTCATCCGCAACGATGGTTTTGTCAGCGCCGGGGCTAATGTAAAACTTTCCGGTAGCTTCTGACCCTCAACCGGTCCCATGCGAGGGAGGGCTCACGCCCTCCCTTTTGCTTTGGCCCCAGCGAAAGCCCGGCGTGATGACGCGTTCTCCCTCCGGCATCGAGCAGATGCTCGCTCAGGCCAAGGCCGAGCTCGCCGCGGGTCGCCTGCGCCAGGCGCAGAACCTGCTCGACAAGGCGCTCACCCTCTCGCCCGACCATATTGAGGCCCTGCACCAGCGTGGCCTGCTCGCCCACCGCCAGGGCGCGCTCGATGCGGCCATCGGTTACCTTGCACGCGTTGCCGCCTCGCCCGCTGCCCCGGCGCTGGTGCTCTCCAACCTTGCCGAGCTCTATCGCCAGCGTGGCCTGCTTGCCCAAGGCGAAGCCGTGGCCAGGCGCGCCGTGGCCCTCAAGCCCGATCTGGCCGGCGCCTGGAACAATCTTGGCATTATTCAGCAGGAAACCGGCCAGTTGACCGAAAGCCGGGCCAGCCTCGTCCGCGCGCTCAAGCTGTCGGGCGATCGGGCCGATGTGCACAACAACCTTGCCAACACGCTCAAGCGCATGGGCCAGCGCCAGCAGGCCGAGCGGCACTGGGCCCGTGCCCTGCAACTGCGCCCAGATTATCCTGAAGTGCACGCCAATCTGGCGATCTTGCTCAACGAGCAGGGTCGGCACGGTGCCGCCGCAGCAGCCGCGCAGCGCGCCCTGACGCTCAATCCAAAACTGATTGAGGCCTATATCACCCTCGCCAATGCCGAAACCGCGCGCCATCACCACGCCGCCGCCGCGCAGTGGCTCGACCGGCTGTTGAGCATCGCGCCCGACCATGCCCCCGGCATTGCCGCCCGCGCCATCGCCTTCCGCCAGGCCGACCAGCTCGAAGAAGCGCTGATGATCCTTGAGCGTGGCCTTACCCGCCACCCGCACAACGCTGAACTGCATAATGCCCATGGCCTGGTGCTGCAGGGCCTGGGGCAGATCGATGCAGCACTCGCCGCCTACGAGCGGGCGCTGAGCCTGCCCGGCGCCGTGGCCGAACGCGTCCTGATCAACCGCGCCGTCCTCTTCATGGAACATGGGCGCACCACTGACGCTGAAGCCGCGTTCCAGACGGCTGTCTCCGCCTTTCCGAGCTCGGCCCATGTCTGGTTCAACCGCGCCGACTTCGTCCGCTTCACCCCCGATGCGCCCGAAATCGCCACCATGGAGGCGCTTCTTGCTGAAACCGAAGCGCTGTCGCGCCAGGAAACCATGTTGCTCGGCTTTGCGCTGAGCAAAGCCTATCTTGACCTCGGCCAGTCCGATCAGGCCTTTGCCCACCTCCATCGTGCCAACCGCCTCAAGCGCGAAACCATCGCGTTCGATCCGCATGCCACCGGCCAGTGGATGGGGCGCATCGCCAAGGCCTTCGATGCCGATCTGCTCTCTCGCGCGCCCGGCGCCGGGTCAACCCTACCGGTATTTGTGGTCGGCATGCCGCGTTCGGGCACCACGCTGGTCGAACAGATCCTGGCCGCCCATCCGGCCATCAAGGGCGGCGGCGAACTCAGGTTCGCCCAGCGCATGGCAGACCGCATTGCCGGTTACCCCAGGTCGGCCCCCTCCCTTACGGCCGATCAGTTCGCAATCCTTGGCGCGCAATATCTCAAATCTGCCAAAACCATCGCTGCGGGCCACCGCCACCTGGTGGACAAGATGCCGGCCAATTTTCTGCATCTGGGGTTGATCCGGCTGGCCCTGCCCGGTGCGCATATCATTCACATCCGGCGCAATCCGGCCGATACGGGCCTGTCGATTTATTCAAAACTGTTTTCCGGCGATCAGCCTTTTGCCTACGATCTTGCGGAGCTTGGGCATTTCACCAATCACTATCTTGGGCTGATGGATCACTGGCGCCGGGTGCTGCCGGCGACCCATTTCATTGAGCTCGATTACGAAGCCCTGGTGGAAAACACCGAAGCCGAAGCGCGGCGCCTTGTCGATTTTCTCGGGCTCGACTGGGATCCGGCCTGTCTTGATTTTCACAACAGCAAGCGCGTAGTGCGCACCGCCAGCGTCAACCAGGTCCGCCGCCCGGTCTACACCTCGGCCATCGCCCGCTGGCGCCACCACGCCGCCAACCTCGCCCCACTGCTCAACGCACTGGGTCCCAACCGTCCGCTCTGAAACTGAAAACTGGTGCCGCTTGCGTGACTCGAACACGCGACCCCATCATTACGAATTGTTTTTCGTAGCAATATCAGAGATTTAGACGCTTTACGAAATCGTTGGACCCTGCTGGACAAGCCATTGGCCGGAATCCACTTTCGGGAGTTGAGAGGTAGCATGGGGTATCACCCCGTTGCCACCCCCTTGATCCCGCGACACTACTAGAAGCCTACAGTTCACCGCGTGCCCTACTAATCGTCACCGCGCCCCCGCCGGACCTCCCCCCATCAACGGCAATGACAGTTCGGGGCGGGGACGGGAGTCCGTGGGCGTCGGGATGTCCCACTCATGCGGTTTCGTGACCATACTCTTCCATAACAATACGACCATCACCCCACGAACCTGGCTATCATGTGAAGGGCTTCAATGATGTGATCCCCTAGTCCGGTAATCCACACCCCGAAACCGGTTCCTGCGGCTATGGACCCCGCCTTCGCGAAATCGGTAATTCGCTGACCCGTCCAGATCGCCAGTTTTAGACCAAACCTGCCTAGCCTATTCGTCAATTCAGATATGGACTGCCGGTCGGTCAATTCATTCGAGAGTTCATCACTCAGTGCGGTAACCGCATTGCGGGCATCCAAGACATCTTCGGGAGTGATGGCGTATATGCCAGGCGGGTTATTATGGCCGAAGCCCGCCATATGCTGAGGCTCCAAGTTCGCGAGCAGGTCCTTAAGTTGATCTAGGCTGGCCAGAATATCTGAAAGTTCAATCGGCCGCTCGCGGCGGGCACCACGCGTTTCCTGCGCCCGCGTTGGTATCTGCCTTTCGTCGAGGAGCTCGTTTATCCTCTTCTTTACGTTTCTGCCCACCTGCGGAGCTGGCGAAAACGAGCGAAGGATCGGCGCGCCTCGCTCTTCCATGACTTGAGAGATGTTCCGCATCCTGTACCGAATGGACGCGTCATTCCGGTCCCGCAGCGGCCCCGTCTGCAGGAATTTCGAGTAGTCCGTTGGTGAGTATGGAATCGAATCTACTTCCAGCCGGAGCATGTAAAGATAGGCATCCACGGACGCTCGAAGCTCGTCATCGTTCCAAACATCATTTCCCAGCTTCGTGTTTGCCACTTTAGCTCTCGAACACCCGATTGAAAGTTGTCTCAGATATCTGGCTGCATAGAGGTGCCGGGCATAGGTTTGGAATCAAGTTTGCCCACTACGGACTTGCTCGAAAGTGGCTTGGGCTTGAATCGCGAGAACTCAACGGGCAGGGTCTCAATGATCTTCATGGCGTCTAGGTCCTCCAGATCCCAGGTTACATCAAGCTGCTGACGCACCTTCGCTAGCCTGCGCGGCGTGCCGCCGCTCTTACCGCCAGCGCCACGCTTAAGTGTGCTTGCGTCATCGTTGAAGTAGAGTACCCGAGCCACCTGCTGGAATGAGGGATTGAACATATCCTGTTGGCTGGTGAGCTGTTCACGGATTTCAGGCAGAACGGAAGCCGCGCTACAAAGTAAGTGGTCAGCGGTGTCGCCAAGCGATTTGAGAAGCAGCACTGGCATCCGGACTAGGTGCCGCTGGCCCTTCTGCCAGTCATTTGGATTGCTTGGATACCAGCGATGGACTTCCCCCACCTTCCACGTGCCGTCACTCCCTTTCTTGAAGAGCTGGTCGCGCATGACGAAGGTCAGCCACGCCCACAGTCCAGTGTTGGGAAGGAGATCAAAAAGATTGGCGGTGCCAATGGAAGCGAGAACTGCTTCGGCCATTTCTTTAGCCGTTAAAAATTCTGCCGATGAGAAGGGCTTGGTACCCGGCACATGAATAGCCAAGGTGCTATCCACCGGATTTATAGCAGAATCGTCGATTTGGCCGGTGAAGACTTTCTCGAAGGCGTCTAATCCGGCAGCGTTGAACTCATATAGGAAAGGGTGGGTACTCACGTTGCCGCCTCCTGTTTGAGCTTTCCTATCAACTGGTCCAGCATTCCATGTCTGTGGCAGAAGCTGTCGAGCAAATCAGCGATCCAGGCCTGCCTCTGCGGACGGCCCTCAGTCCATGGCGGGGCCTTGCCCGGCATCAGCGTGTCGGCCCAGTTGAGCCAATCCCTTGCCCATTCCTGCTCTGGCTGAGCGCTGGCAAAAAGGATGTCATCGAACACTTCGCGTATGATGGCGGGTAATACGCAACTAACGAAAACGGGATCATTTCGGACCCATGTGCGCGAATCCGGGATATTCTTGTCGATGTAGACGATCGGGTAATCGTCTTCGCGCACGTCGAGCTTCCAGCCCCGCGGGGCGATGTCATGCGGTTGGAACAGCAGAATCCCTTCACTTGCGGTACCGACGTCGTCATCACCTCCAGTGCGGAGTGTCCACGTATCGGTGCTCCCCAGAAGAAGACCTTTCTGATCCTCATCCGTGGCAACCACACGCAGCTGACACGATGGAGCGGAGAAGGCGCTGTTTTTGATTTCAGCAGTTGTCTTCATTGCCCCAACAGTTCCGAACTCTAGAGTTTCGGAAAATTTGTTCTCGAACAGGCGGAGCTTGAGCCGCGCCGTATCCGGCATCTTGCTAAAAGCCTTGGGGTTCGCAATTGTCATGGCAACAAGTTTCTTGCCACCAATCTCGACGACTTTGGTTGCAACGCAGGACCGGGAAAGCTGCCTGCGTCCAGTAAGTCTGATCCTCTTACGCATTCTTCCAAGGCCTTATATTAGTGTCCAGCTCCCGGTTCTTATCGAACCCGGTGATCTCAATCTCCGTATCTGGGCCGCAATCTAAAGCTTTTACTCTGTTCTTTTCAGTGGAGAGATCACAATCTTTGTGGCTGATGTTGAGCTCCTCGAGCTTAAAGTCGAACGGGCTCCAGGACGGGCGGCGCGTGCCATCAGCATAGGAAAGCGTGAGTGTCATGTTCATTGGCCAATCGACATAGTCGGAATTGGCCTTGATCCGCAGCCCATCATCAAGCGTTTCTACCCTGAACGCCGGGGTCTGAGGCGGTGGCGGTGGCTCCGGAGGGTTGTCGGGCTTGCTTGGCTTCTTCTTCTTGCCAGGTTCATCTGAGGGCTTGGAGAAGTAGCTATCGAAAACGTGAGAATCCGGGGCCGTTACGTCTGGCGTCAGTAGAAGCCTAAGTTCGATCGGCAGGTTCTTTATGAGGCGCTTCACGCGTGGCCCATCAAAGCCGCGTTCTTCCAGCTTCTGCCTTACGTCCTTTGATTCAAGCAGATCTAGGTGAGCCTTGCCCTCGCAGAAGTTAAGATAAACTGCCAAGTCACCTTCGCCAACCAGCATGACCGAATCCAGTTCGCCAGGGCTCTTGGCTCTCACATCGGGCAGGCCCATGCCTTCCCGGAACAGGCGGTCAATAGGTCTTTTTCCTGATCCAGCGGAACCAATAGCTGCTCGAAGAGCAACCTCCGTTGTGGTCCCGTTGCGGGTCAGCGGGAACGCGATCTTCAGCACCACGTCCTGTTCATTGGCGATCTTCAGTTGCAAGGCTTTGATGGCGGGCGATTTCCGCAGTAGTGCGAAGTCGCTACTCTGAGCAGTCGGCAGCTTAATTGTGTGAAACGAGGCTTCTGTCTGGGCAAGGCGGACGAGTTTCAGATATCTGGCGACATCGCCTTTTATGGCCTCGTCGTTCAAGTAGTTAGCAACGTTGTAGGCGATTGCATCTATAGTTTTGGCATCAAGCACAACGCCATCGACGTTCAGGACGAGGTTCCCATTCATTATGGCTGGCGCGAAGTTTTCGATCGCAGCGGCCAAAATGGTGTCTGCTTTCAACTCGGCGTGCGGATAGAGGATCGCAAGACCAAGGCCACTCTTGTGCTCGCCATCATATCCGGTGAAGCCAAAGGCGTTGCGGGTACTGTTTTGGAATTCCGACGAGTGATGAAGCGCGTATATGTTGCCGGCCTCATTCTCGGCTAGATAGGCGTGAGTGGACTTGAGGTCGTCCCCGTCTTCCTGCGCTCGCAGAACCGCCATGCCGCAGATAGCGCTTGAGCCATCAGCAGCGCGCCGCGTGTAGCCAATAACGCTTTGCAGACGGGAAGCAATCAGGAACGTAACTCGACCGATCCCGCGGCCACCCCGACCCGAGCCGTCTTTGTTGGACAGACCGAAGTTGAGCCAGTAGTTCCAAAAATCACTGACACGGCTGCTCAGGCTGCCGCCTAACCCTTTTGAGTTGAAGTCCTCAACAACAAGCCAGCGGACGTTTCCGTTCGTCCACTCCGGCGGGATTTCAAGCCCGGCCTTTTTGCGATGGTTCATCACCTGCGCCAGAAAAGGACGGCGCGGCCCTATCGCCTCCGCATGGAAGGTGAAGTTCACGAATACAGGCTTCGCCGGGTCGAGCCGCGCATCAAGGCTGTTCTGGATGGCCTCGCGAACAAAGGTCTCGGAGTACGGATAGTCTGTTCGGTCGAACATCTCCGAGTCCAATCCCTGATGGATCGGTGTTGCTCCTACGCTGGGCCATATCCAGCTCCAAGATTCAGTGGACAGAACATTCATTTGAGACGAAACCCCTCGTCACCCGCATCCGTATCGCCGCCGAAACGGCCTTTGGCGCTGTCCATCTCCTTCTGGAGCGCTTTGAATATCTTGCGGATGTCGTCCTCCCCAAATTCGTAGGCACTGCGATTGGACAGATTGCCGATCAGACGAATGTCCTTGATCGCCCGGTTGACGCGCGCCTCGGCCAGATCAACGAATTTTTTCCGCTTGTCACGCATGCATCGCTCCTGTGTTGCATATAACGTGGATATTTCCACGAAATGTGTCAAGAGTTTCCCGTAATATTCCTGAAATGTAAGCGTTCTGTGAGCGCAAAATTTGGAGAATTATGTACTACGGATATGATTTTCAACGTCTTTTAGAACAACGCCAGGTCTCTTCCTTAGGTCACATTCCCATACGGTAATCACCCGCCAGCCCGACTTCTCAAGTTCCTGCTGTTTCCGCTGATCGCGTTGAACGGTATCCCGGAACTTGGCTGTCCAGAACTCTGTTCGTGTCTTGGGTACGGTTGCCCCCGCACACCCTTCGTGCCTGTGCCAGAAGCAGCCGTGAACGAAGATGGCGGTCTTATATTTGCTAAGGACGATGTCGGGCTTGCCAGGGAGGTTCCGCCCATGAAGGCGGAACCGATAGCCTGCCGCATGGAGTAGTTTCCGCAACTGGACCTCAGGCGTCGTGTTCTTGCCCGTGATCCGGGACATGTTCCAACTGCGGCGCTCCCGCGAAATCTTGTCCGTCAAGTGTCCCCGTCTCTCATCGCGTCGAGAACCTCTGCAATTATTGCAGCAATCTGGTTGGCAAGATAAGGCGGAACCGCATTCCCGACCTGATGGTACTGAGCCGTGCGCGTCCCCAAGAACTTGTAATTGTCGGGAAAGGTTTGCAATCGCGCCGCCTCTCGGACTGTGAGGCTGCGGGATTGAAATGGATCATAGTGGATGAAGTAGTGCCCATCTTTGGAGATGTGAGAAGTAATTGTTGTAGAAGGTTGATCCGGAAGCTGCACGCGGAAGCGGTCGGAGAACATTTTCCCTTCTCGGCCCAATTCAACATTCTGATGTTTGGGCAACAACTCCTCCGGAAAATCGACCAGCTTCGGACTTTTGCCGGTGACCAGAGCAAAGGAAGCGGCAAAGGCGTACCTACGAAGATCGGAGGCCATATGAGTACGGGCCTCATGGCCGTCCAACGTATCCAGATGACGGTCGTAGATGTAGTCGAAAGCGGGGTGCTGGAACGCAGGACGCGCCGGATAGATCGCTGATTGTCGCGAGCGTTCCCCCGGTGGCACGCGCACAATCTCAGAGCCGACGGCGTCAAAGAGATCGCCCGTGTAAGAATGGCCGTTCAACCGCTGGCGAACAGACTCGGGATCAAAACCGTCGATCTCTTTTGACCACGCCTCGAAGCTGTCCGCGGCTTTCGACAAGCCACTACGGATTGAAGGAAGGCTCTCTATCGTCTGCCTGAGCGTGGGCGCCTTGTGGGGCTTCAACCTACCGGGTGAAACGGGAACATCCTCCCGTATACCGACAATGAACATTCGGTGTCTTGCCTGAGGAACGCCGAAATCCTCAGCACGAACCAAGAACATTCGCGGGTCTGCATCCGCGCCAGGTACTTCCGCCTCGGAGAGTGAAAACAGACGATACCCAAGACCAGTCGCCCCACCATCCACGGCCTCCGTTGGCCTTGCCAGGTCCGCAAGTATGAGGTTGATGGTCAGCTCCCCGTCGATCTTCGAAGAAAGGAGTCCTTTGACATTCTCCATCACAAAAACAGGTGGAGCATGGTCAATAATAATTTTCAGGTATTCCTGATACAGGCGGTGTCGGGCATCTGTGGCGAAATCAGGATCGCCCATCATACGAGATCGGCCGACCAGAGAGTAGGCTTGGCATGGGGGGCCGCCGACCAAAGCCCATTTGCGCTTTCCTTCTAGCTTGGCCGAAATAATACGGCGAACTGTCGCGTGGCTTTCCGGTCCGAGCGATATTTGAAGAGCCGTGGCATCTGCGTGAGACCGGTTTTCTGGAAATCGCGAATACAATTCCTCAAGGGAGAGGTTACCTTTGAGATAATCATAATAGTCGTCCGGGAATCCATCCCGGAAGGTTCTAAGAAAATGACGCAGATGAAGGGTGCGGTGCGAATGCTCATCGCGCTCGATCGAGGCGACACTCTCGAATCGAGGTCTTCCGTCGCCGTCGTCCAAAGACGCGAATCCCTCTCCAAGTCCCCCAGGGCCAGCAAATATGTCTACTACGGGATAAGGGACTTTAATCACGGCCTGTCTTATTCATCATTGAGTTATATACCTTCAGCATGCGTTCGTAGTCCTCGACGCTCACAACGACGACAACCGGCCTCCCATGCTTTTCGATGGAGATCGGCTCCTGTCGTGCCAAATCGATCAGGTAACCGAAGCGGTTTTTTGCCTCACGGGCAGACAAAGTCTTCTGCGGAGAATGATCCATAATGGCTACTTTAGCTACATGCCTCGGCATTGCAATGCAGTTTTCGAAGATGCTGTTTGGCGATCGGAGGCCATCCACAGATGCTTGCTTCCTCCGACTTCCCGCCCAGCAAGCCCAAGGGAAGGAGCGCCGGCCTTTGGCTAAACTGAACCTGCCGTTGCTCATGTGCGTCTGATCGCGCGTGCGCAGGAGCTGGACAGCATTTCATTGCGGCGCATCTGGCTGGCAAAAGTTGGATAAGTATCTGATATTACTTGCATTTTTAAGATAGCTTGATTAGTTTGAGTTGAGGCCAACAGGAGGTCTCAAATGCCTAACCTACGTCTTACCCGCCGCGCCATTGACGACATTCCGTTCTCAGCAAGCGGCCAAATCCTTTACCGCGATACGTTGCTTTCCGGCTTCGGCCTTCGGGTCGGTAGCCGCTCGAAGGTCTACTTTGCCGAGGGGCAGGTAAACCGCGATACCCGCCGCGTCACCATAGGACGCGCGGACCTGTTTGCTCCGGAGGTGGCGCGCAAGAAGGCGCTAGCGCTGTTGGGCGAAATGGCCGAGGGCCGGAACCCCAACGAGGAGAAGCGCAAAGAGACGGTGGAGCGGGTCACGCTGGCCGTGGCCTTTGAGCGCTTCTTCGAGGCGCGCAACAAGCTGTCTCCGCACACGGTCACCAATTACGGGCGCACCGCCAAGCTCTACCTCAAGGCATGGCGCAAGAAGCCCATGAACCAGATCACCCGGCAGATGGTGCTGGCCAAGCATCACGAAATTGCCAAGGTCCACGGTGAGGTGACGGCCAACAATGCGATGCGGCACCTCCGGTCCGTCTACAATTTCATTGCTGCCACGCAGGACGATTTTCCGCCAAACCCGGTTCTGATCCTCTCTCAGGCACGGGCTTGGTATCGCGAGCGGCGTCGGCAGACTTTGGTCACGGCGCTGGATCTGCCTATGTGGTGGAAAGCCGTCATGGCTGAACCGGATTATTCCCGCGATTTTCTGCTGACGGCACTGTTCACCGGAATGCGCCGGGGCGAGCTGATGAAGCTACGCTGGGAGAACGTGGACCTTGCGGCTCGTACGTTGCACCTGCCCACCACCAAGAACGGTGATCCGCTGAACCTGCCGCTGTCAGAGTTCCTTGCGGACCTGCTGACGAAGCGCAAAGAGCAGGCGGATGGGTCGCCTTGGGTGTTTCCAGGCCCCGGCAAGAACGGCCATCTGGTAGAGACTAAGAAATTCCTGCTCCGCGTCAGCACCGGCTCGGGCGTGAACTTCACGCTGCACGATCTGCGCCGCACGTTCATCACCATCGCTGAAAGCCTCGATGTTCCCTACTACGCGCTCAAGCGTCTCCTGAACCACCGTGCCAACGGCGACGTCACGGGCGGCTATATCGTCGTCAATGCTGAGCGGCTGCGCGGGCCGGTTGAACTGGTCGCAGCACGGATATTGGAGTTGGCCAATGTCAGGCAGTGACCCGATGATTGCCCCGGTCGCGGCGGTCGCCGATGCGCAAGGTCTGGCTCACGGTGCAACCGTGCTGGAGCGCCTCCTGCTCGCGATCATCAATGCGCACCCAACGCCGGAAACCGAAGGCCGCGATCGCGAGCGGCTGAACGTGGCAATGACGGCGCTGGTCGGATCCAGCACATCGGCGGGGGATGGCTACGACGACGCGCTAATGTTCATGGCACGGCAGCGGCAACGCGATGTCTGCGACTGCGAGATGTCGCTCCTGCATGAGCGAGCCGATGCTGGTAGGCACATCCGCTCCAACATGGAATTGGCGAAGTTGGCGGCACGTGAGGTTCTTGAATGCACCACCTCGGACATTCGCACTGTCGCCAGTCGGCTTTGCGACATGTTTTCCCGGCAGCGCAGCCGCAGCATCGAGCCGGATTACGTGCGGGAGGTGCTTGAAACAGAAGCCGTGAAGCGGCTCTGCGACGAACTCGCCGAATGGGATATCTCAACGCGGCTATGAAAATCTTAGACGGAGTTGGACCGGCCTTCATCGCCGCCCGTCAGCAACTTTTCCGGGTTGATTAGACCTAGGCTCTCGCATAGCGTCGTGTAGCTTGGAAGCGCGAGCCGTGCCGGTCTCCGGCAGGTAATTCACCCAGGACGCGGGCCGACATCCCGCAGGGGCGGTAGCAGTCCGACACCAAGCAGGCGAGACCGGTCAGCGTGGTGGTCTCATAAGCAAACGACAGGTGCCCGCCTCGGTGGGCCAGCCCGGCGCCGAAGTCATTTCCGAAACAGCTTTAGGAGATGACTGATGGCACACGTCAGTTCCCATACATCTGTGCAGCCTGATGAGTGGCTATGCACGAAAGAGGTTGCCCGGCTCACGAAGCTCAGCACGTCCCTATTCGAAAAGGCACGCCTTCCCGGTCGGTGGAATGGTTTGCCGTGGTATAAGATCGGGGGACGCGTCCTCTACCGCAAATCCGAAGTTCTGGCCTGGATGGATTCCTTCCGCATCGAGGGGGGCGTCTGCCATGTCTAGCTTCAACCTCACCCCCGAGACTCAGTTCGAGTCGCCCGGCTACGCGGCCGTTTTCTACAAATCGCTGGGCTGGGAGCCGCTTGTGCTCCCGGCCCGCGAGAAGAAGCCGAAAGGCAGGTGGGGCAACCTCACGGAGAGAACCGACGAGGACTTACTTCGCGCGTTCAGTCCGGTGAGCAATATCGGCATCGCTCTTGGCGAGCGCTCCGGTGGCTTGATCGACGTAGATTTCGACTGGCCGGAAGCCGCGCAGATCGCCTGCGAACTAATGGCCGACCTTCCAAGCTTCGGCCGGGCAGGCTCGCCGCACAGCCATCGCCTCGCCATCGGCCGGTTGCGCAAGAATGCCCACTTCCAGATTCCGGCTAGCGCGGCCGGGCTGATTTCCAGCGACCGTATGATGGTGTTGGAGCTTCGCGGCAACGGGCTGCAAACGATGGTTCCGCCTTCGGTTCACCCCTCGGGCGAACTTGTCCGTTGGCATGACGACCCGGCAACCGTGCCGGTCGTGGACCCTGACGATCTGGAGCGCCGCGCGGGATGCGTGGCGTTCCTCGCGGTCATCGTGAACAAGTATCCGCGTGTCGCCGGCAACCGCGACAATATCTGCCTCGCCCTAACCGGTGCGCTCGTGCGCGCCGGTATTTCCGATGAGGAAGCGGATCGGTGGGTGGGACTTGTCGCCAGCTTGGCCGGCGACGAGGAAGCTGACAAGCGCGGCGGCAAAGCAATGGCGAGCCGGGAGAAGCACGACGCCGGGGAGCAGGTGTGGGGCCTGCCCATGCTTTGCGAATTTCTCGGCATCGAGCCGATGGAAGCCACGCTTCGCAAGTGGCTCGGCGGCTCCAGCGAAGACGGCGAGGGCGGCAGCGCCATCGCGGTCAGGGGTGGCTTCATGCCCCAAGCAGTCGATGCGGCCGAACAGGCATTGATTCGCGAAGGCGTCGGCATCTATCAGCGCTTCGATTCACTGGTCCGCGTCGTTCGACTGACGGTCAGAGTCGATGAGGAGGGCGTCGGACGCGATAGCGGCGCGCTGATCCTCAAGCCCGTGACCTCGCCTTGGCTGCGCGAGCAGTTCGCACGCGTGGCGCGGTGGGAGCAGCCGACCGCCAAGGGCGGCATGAAGCGGATCGACCCGCCACCGGATGCGGCATCCGCCTACCTGGCGCGGGTCGGTGAATGGAGATTGCGATTCCTGCAGGGTATCACCCAAAGCCCTACACTCAGGGCCGACGGCACCGTCTTGCAGGAACCGGGATACGACCCGCTTTCCGGCTTGCTGTACGACCCCGGAAGCACGGTTTTTCCGCAGGTCGCGGATAGCCCGTCTCATGACGTGGCAAGGGCCGCACTCGATGTGCTCGCCAATCCCTTCCGGGGCTTCTCCTTTGCTGAAGATGCCGACCGGAGTGTGGCGCTGGCAGCGGTGCTGACAGCACTGGTTCGCGCCATGTTTCCAGCGGCTCCCATGTTCGCGCTCGATGCACCGACAGCCGGCACCGGCAAGTCGCTTCTGGCCGAAACCATCGGCCTCGTCGCTACCGGCCACAAGCCCGCGATGATGTCGCAGGGCAAGAGCGATGAGGAGAACGAGAAACGCCTGTCGTCGGTGCTGATGGCCGGCGACCAAGTCGTCGTTATCGACAATTGCCGGTACGCGATCGAAGGCGACTTTCTTTGCACCATGCTGACCCAGGAACTGGTTCAGCCGCGCGTGCTCGGCAAGTCCGAGATGAGGCGGCTTCCGACCCGGTGCCTTGTCATGGCGACCGGGAACAATCTCGTCCTATCAGGAGACGTCACGCGACGGGCCTTGATCTGCCGCCTCGATGCCGGGATAGAGCGGCCCGACCAAAGGCAATTCGACTTCGACCCGCGCCACGAAGCGGTCAGCGACCGTCCGCGTCTGGTCGCAGCCGGATTGACGATCCTGCGCGCCTATATTGCGGCAGGCAGGCCGAACCCAATGGATCGCGTAGGCTCTTTCGAACAGTGGAATCTTGTTCGTGAGGCCTTGGTTTGGGTCGGTTGCGCGGACCCGGCGCTTACCCGTGATCGCGTTCTGGCCGATGATCCGCAGAAGGAAGTCCTGATCGACCTTCTCCGCCTGTGGCGGCAGGCGTTGGGAGACCGTCAAGTGACCTTGATCGAACTCACTGCGTTGGCCGAGCACGACGGGGGCGGGCTGGTCAGGAAGCTCGTCGAGGAGCTTGCCGCCAATACCCGGTTCCACAATAGCTTCAATGCGAGGAGTGTCGGGCGGTTCCTGGCCAAGCATCTCGACCGAATCGCTGACGGTCTCGCGCTGCAAGCCGTCAACGACGCCTCCGGCATCAAGCGTTACCGCGTTGTCGAGGCGCGGCGGCGAGGAGAAGGTGCGGCATCGATCGAGGCCCCCTTCTGATGTCCTCGCGACGCCGTGCGGCAGGTTTGACGGGGTTTTGCTGGTTTTTGCGGGCTGCACGGGCCGGTAAAACCCGGCAAACCCCATCAAACCCGGCGGCCAAAGCGGCTGGGCCGCAGGCCGATGCTCTGAGGCCTTGGACAGCAGGCAGGCCACCTTACGCAGCCGGTGCGCACAGGGCCCTCAGAGGCCGTCTGAGGGCCGCTCCGAGGCCCTTGCGGGCGAGGTAAGCCCGTGTCGCTAGCCGCTACCCTACAAACGCCTTCAGCATCCGCGCGGCGCGGTCGAGTTGGTCAGCATTCATGCGCGATAAAGTGCCGTTTATTTCGGTCAGAAGCCGTGCGCGCTCGCCGGTTCCGGGCACAGCGTTGGCACCGAACAGGACCGGTGCTGGAACGTCGAGCGCAACTGCAATTTTCTCCGCGGTCTCGAAAAGCGGCGCGGCGACACCTCGCTCGATCTTGCCGATGGTCTCGCGCGAAATGCCAGTCTGGTCGGAAAGCTGCTCAAGGGTCCAGCCATTAGCCTTCCGGTGATGACGGACATTCGCGCCAAAAAGACGTTGAAGTTCCATATGCGCACCTCGTTCGGAACAAAGGCGGCAAAGGGCTGCTCAAATCGAGAAATGAGAACTTTGCATTCTCGCAATTTGAGAACTATAACATCTCATTCAATGAAGTCGGATGCTGTGGTTCTGCAAATGACGATGGTCGATCTGCTCCTTGCTATTTTGCATTGGCTTTTGTTGATCTTCTTCGGCGGTCAGGCCCTTATCTTCATTGGGCTGGTCCTGTGGACGATCTGGACCGAGGCGATCAAACCGAGACTGATACCAACCGATGAAATCGACCGCGTAGCCGCCGACATTATCGCCAGTTATCCCGAACCCGAGCTTGAGGCTTTCGCCCGCCACGAGCGCGCGTGGTACGACAGCGACGGCGCGGAGCAGACATACTGGTATCGGGTGCGGAAGGCCGTCAGGCGACGGCTGTAGGCCCTCAGATTGACCTCCCCGGCGAATTCGGCCCTCATGCGAAGTATTCTACGGGGGGACGGTCGGCCATGGTTCTTGTGACAGCCAAGGGGCACTTTGATCAGGACATTCAACGCGCAAACGATCTGCTGGCACATGCCAGAGCTTTGAATGCCGGAGAGGTTCGCAACGATATTCTGCGTTTGGTGTGGATGATGGCCGTTGGCGCATCTGATGCCTATTTCTCCGATGCATATGCAGATTTGGTTGCTCGGACGCTAAAAGCGAAGGATATTCAACCCGCTGTGAACTTGCCTGATCGACTAAACAATCTGAAGGTTCCCGTCATCGCCGTCATTCGAGATTCGCCAGCGTGGCGTTGGCGGATGGCAGCTAGGGAGCTCATCGAAGACGAAAACGTCTTGTCGATTGAAAAGATCAAAAAACTATTTAACCACTTCTTCCGCAGCAATCACAAGCTATTCACCGACAACTCGATAGAAACATGGATTCTGCACGCGGACGCAAAGCAACGCCATTTTGGAATTACGAAAACCGCATACCGGGCGCATGCACAACAAGGAAATGCCCGCAAAGCAGCGTTGGAGCATTTCTCAAAAAGACTAGACGATATCTTTCAACGGCGGCACGACTGCATACACAACTGTGACCGGCCAAAGGTCGCACTGCAAAGTATAACGGATTCCAGCGCAGAAAAGGCGCTTCAGGACATCGGCTTCTTGGTGACCCGCTGCCATGATGCACTTGTTTCTGAATTTCCAGAGTACCTGCGGACGCTAGGGTTCAATGGCGCGACTAGGAACCGTGTGGGATGTTAAGTCTGGTGCCGCCTACGTGACTCGAACACGTGACCCCATCATTACGAATGATGTGCTCTACCAACTGAGCTAAGGCGGCTCACCAAGCGCAGGGCGACCTACTATCGCCCTACTATTTTCCATGCCCGCTTGCCAAAGTATTGGCTTCGAACGTCATTCTCTAGCGGACCCGCTAATTACGAATGATGTGCTCTACCAACTGAGCTAAAGCGGCTCGCCGGGTGGACCGGTGATGGGCGGTCTTTTACTTGCCGGGCCCGGGCTCTGCAAGCGGATTTGACGTGCTTCGAACCCGCTGCGTCATTCCCCCTGCGCAGGTCCATCCACGGGGCCCGCCGCCAGCGCCGTGCCGGGGCTGCGCGCTGAAGCGCTGACCGGCACTTTCCACTCAAAGGCGTCGAGCTTGCCGGTCACCGGCGAGACCGGCTCCCACTCGTCCGAAGTCACCCCGTCGGCGGTCCACACGGGGTCGCGCGGCGCGCGCACCGCCCGGCCGAGCCATTCACGCGCCTTGCCCTGGTCGGCGTTCTGGCCTTCCTCGATCTCGGCCATCAGGCTGGCCACGCCCTGGGTTGGTTCGCTGACCGAAAAGCTGGCCAGCACATTGCGCGCCAGCGCCCAGTCATAGGCGTCGATGGCCGCCCGGCCCAGCACCAGCGCCGCACTGCGATTGGTGGCGGGCACCTCGATCAGTTCGCGCACACGCTTGAGCCGTTCCACCGCCGAGGCCCCCGACTGGGCATTGGCATAAAGCAGGGCAATATCGGGGTGGTGGGTGGCGCGCCACACCCGGCGCAACAGGCTCATGGCCTTGCGCGTTTCACCGCGATTGGATTGGATGCGGGCAGCGATCAGGGCGGCCGGCACAAAATCAGGCAGGAGTTTGAGCGCAGACAGCGCATGATCGAGCGCCTTGAGCGGTTCGCTAGGTTCGGCAGCGCGGGCAATGGCGGTTTCCAGCACCGCCTGCCGTCGCCGCTTGCGGGCCCGTTCGTCTCTGGTGGCGGCCGGTTCGGCATTTACGCGTTCCAGCGCCTCGCCCCAGGCCTGCCGACGGGTCAGGTCGTCGAACACGGCGGCATTGGCCCATGGGCTGTCGGGCGCAATAGCGGCGGCCTTCTGGGCAAAGGTCAGCGCTGCCTGCGGGCGCCCCTGGGTCCGGGCCTGGTCATAAAGCCCGGCCAGGGCGGCCACGGCGGTGCGGCTGTCCGAAATCAGCGCCCGATAATTTTCCCGCGCCGCCGGCATATCGCCCAGCGCCAGGTCGGCGCGGGCCTCGAGCAGTTGCGCCGCGCTGTTGGCGGGCAGGCGGGCCCGGGCATCACGCGCCAGCTGCCGGGCGCGGCCGGCATCCCCGGCCTGCAGGGCGATAAAGGCGTTCGAGAGCGCCTCCACCCCCTGTTCGCGGCGGCGGATGGCGGCGCGGCGGGCAAAATAGCGCGGCGCCCCGATGATCCGGCGCACCACCGACCAGATGACGATCCCCACCGCCACAATCAGCAGCAAAAGGAAGATCGCGGTGCCCAGCCGTGGCTGCATCGTCAGCCCTGCAACATCGACTGTCACCGTGCCGGGCAGGCTGATCAACCAGGCAATCAGCCCCGAAATCACAAGGCTGGCGGCAATCCAGGTGGCAAGGCGAATCACGGCTGGCCCTCCGCAGTCGCTGGTCTCGCCCGCTGTGTGGCCATAAAGGTTTCGGCATCGGCCCAGGCGGCAATCTGGCTCGGCAGATCGCCAGCCATTGCCTGCATCGGGGCGGGCAGGGCGGCAAACAATGGCGCAGCGGCGGCAAAGTCGCGCCGCTCGATGGCCGCTTCAAGCCGCGACAGCACGGCCTCGGGATTGTCGCCCGCCAATTCGCCAGAGGGGCGGATGGCGAGCAGGCCGCGCATCCAGCCCATCGCCTGATCCTGCCAGGTGGCATCGGCCGGAGTGGGGATGGCTCCGGCCAGCGCGGGCACCAGTGCCCTGAAATTCGTCACGATTGTGTCAGGTCTGGCAAGGCCGCTCTCGGCGGCCGCGGCCAGGGTCTCGGGTAGCGACATATCGGGGTCGAGGCTGCGCAGGCCCGCCAGTTCGGCGGCAAACGGTCGGCCGCTGGCCCAGGAGTTTTCGAGTGCGGCCAGGAGCAGCGGCGCCTGGTTTTCGGCTCGTTCCGCCTGTTGCAACTGGGCGGTGCTGAGTTCGCCAAACGTTGCCTCCAGCGCCTCAAGGCGCGGCGGCAGGGCCGACACTGCGGCCTCGCCCTCGGTCAGCCGGTCGTCCAGATCGGCAAGGCTGGTGGCCAGGGCATCGAGCCGGGCGGCAATAGCGCCTGCGTCGGCCGATGAGGCACCGGCGGCGACCGCATCAAGCCGATCCGACAGGGCGGTGAGTTCAGCGGTGATGGCCGAAAGGTCAGTTTTTTCCGCAGGCGGCAGGCTGGCGAGGGCGGATTTCAGGCTTGCCACGTCGCTGCCCAGCGCCACCAGCGCGGTATCGAGCCCGGCCGGCGGCATGGCGGCGCGCAGGGCGTTGACGTCGCTCGCCAGTGTTTCGATGCGGGCGTCGGGCGCCGGGCCGGGAAACAGGCCTGCCGCCGCCAGCGCCAGGCTCAAGGCCGCGCCCAGCACGCCGCCACCCAGCCCGGCGGTCAGCAGCAGCGGCGAGGCCGTGGTGCTGCGCACGCCATTGGGTGCCGCAACCGGTTCCGGCTCCGGACTACCGCGGTCGTCTTCGGGCGTCGGCGGGGGCGAATCAGTGGCATCCCCGGTGCGGGCCGTCAGGTCGATCATCGGGGGCTTTACCGGGCCCTTCTTGCGCTCAGCCATGTTCGTCCTCTGGGTTGGCGCCGATCATGGCGTGTTTTGCGCCCGCGCAAAAGACAAAGCCAGCGCCATCATCGCCTCCTGGCTCGGATAGTCGGCAAGGCTGATGCGCACGAACCGCTGCGCCACCAGCGGTTCGGCGACATTTTCAGACAGGCACAACAGGCTTAGCTGCCTCCGGGCCGCCAGCGATATATGGGGCAGCAACAGTTCAGCAAAGGTTTCCGCGGCGCGACGCGAATAGAGCAGGGCCGCTCCGATGGAACCTTGCTCGATGCCTTCCAGCACTGCCTGTGGCAGGGCCGTCACCGCCACCATGTCATAGACGCGCGCGGTCACCACCATTACGCCATAGGGGGCGAGCGATTTGGCAAGATCGCCCGAAAGGTGCCGGGCCGCCGGATAGAATACCGGTCCGGAAAGACCCTGATGGGCCAGCTTCTCGGCCAGGTCAGCCAGTGTGCCACCGGCGCTGGAGACCTCGGTCAAACCCAGCTGCCGGGCCGTTGCCGCCGTGCGTTCGCCGACGGTGAAAGTCTTGAGCCCGATATAGCGCACAAGGTCACCGCGCTCGGCCAGAACCTCGAGCGCATGGGCGCTGGTCACCGCCATCGCGGCAAAACCCCTGGCATCGGGCAGGGACGTATCGAGCCGCTGCCGCTCAAACAGTGGGGTCAGCACGGGTTCTACCCCGAGGGCCCGCAATTGTTCGGCGGTGCGTGTGCCGTCCGGTTCGGGCCGTAACACCAGCATCCGCACCATCTTTGCCTCTTAGCTGAACAGGCCGACAAAGGCCGGTCCGGCCTTGGCCACCAGCGCCTCGCCCAGTGCCCAGCCCAAGGCATCGGCATCGGCCTGCGGGCCGCTATGGGTCAATTCAAAGCACTGCCGCCCATCAAGCGAGAGGATCTGACCGGTCATGGTCAGGGTCGTGCCTTCGAGCACCGAATAGGCCGCAATCGGGGTGCGGCACGAGCCATCCAGGCGGCGCAGAAACGCCCGCTCGGCGGTGACGGCGATGTGGGTTGCGGCATGGTTGAGGACCTTAACGAGGGCGCGGGTGCGTTCGTCGGCTTGCCGGATTTCGATGCCGATAGCACCCTGTGCCGGGGCAGGGGGGAACAGTCTGGGGTCGAGATAGCTGGTGGCGCGGTCAGCCTTGCCCAGCCGGTTGAGCCCGGCGCTGGCCAGCAAGGTTGCATCGGCCACGCCATCGGCGAGCTTTTTGAGCCTGGTGTCGACATTGCCGCGAAACGGCACGATGGAAAAGTCGGGCCGGTAACGCAGCATCTGCGCTGCCCGGCGCAGCGATGAGGTGCCAAAGCGCGAACCGTTCGGCAGCTCATCAACGCTGCGTGCCGTCAGCGAGACAAAGGCATCCCGGATATCCTCGCGTTCAAGGAAAACGGGCAGCTCGAGCCCGTTGGGCAAAGTGGTGGCCACATCCTTGGAGGAATGCACGCCGAGGTCCACGGCGCCATCGAGCAGGGCCTGCTCGATTTCCTTGGTGAACAGGCCCTTCCCGCCCACCTCGCTCAGCGGCCGGTCCTGGATGCGGTCGCCCGAGGTCGAAATGACAATGATTTCGATGCGTTCGGGCGCAACCTCATGGGCCTTGGCCAGCAGCGATTGCACCAGGTGCGCCTGCACCAGGGCGAGAGGCGAACCACGGGTACCGATGCGCAGGAAAGGGGCTGGCGATTGCATTGTCGTGCCGTCCTATTGTAGGCCAAGGCGAGATGGGCTGGATTAGACCAGTTCGCCAGCACCGGGCAAGGCGCGCATGCGGATTTTAGGGATCGAGACCTCCTGCGACGAGACCGCCGCCGCCGTTGTCGGCCGCGATGGCGCCGGGCAGGGCACGATCCTGTCCAATATAGTGCGTTCCCAGCTTGAAGAACACGCAGCCTTTGGCGGCGTCGTGCCCGAACTGGCGGCGCGCGCGCATGTGACGCATCTTGATCATATCATTGCCCGGGCCATTGCGGAGGCCGATATCGGTTTTGCCGATCTCGATGCCATTGCGGCCACAGCCGGGCCGGGCCTGATCGGCGGGGTGCTGGTCGGGCTGACCACGGCCAAGGCGCTGGCCGCCGCGCTCGGCAAGCCGCTTGTCGCCATCAACCATCTCGAAGCCCATGCCCTCACCGCCCGGCTCACCGACGGGGCGGCGTTTCCCTATCTGATGCTGCTGGTTTCGGGTGGGCACAGCCAGTTTGTTCTGGTGCGCGGTGTGGGCCAATATGAGCGCTGGGGCACTACCATTGACGATGCATTGGGCGAGGCCTTCGACAAGGTGGCCAAGATGCTCGATATCGGCCAGCCCGGCGGGCCGATGGTTGAAAAGCTGGCGCTGGCCGGCAATCCCGGGCGCTTCCGCTTTCCGCGCCCGCTGTTGCGCGAGGCCCGGCTCGACTTTTCCTTTTCCGGGCTTAAGACCGCCGTGCGGCTGGCCGCCGAGGAGATCGTCCCGCTCACCGATACCGATGTCGCCGATATCTGCGCTAGTTTCCAGGCCGCGGTCACCGAAGTGGTCAGCGTCCGCGCCGGGCAGGCGCTTGCCCGCTTTGCCGAGGCGTTTCCCGCCCAGCAGGCCCGGCTGGTGGTGGCCGGGGGCGTTGCGGCCAACAAGGTGATCGGGGCCGGGCTGCGCACGGTTGCCGCCGCCCACGGGGCTGATCTCATCATCCCGCCGCCCGCGCTCTGCACCGACAATGGCGTGATGGTGGCCTGGGCCGGAGCAGAACGCTTTGCGCTCGGGGCCGCCGACGGGCTCGACTTCATCGCCCGCCCGCGCTGGCCGCTCGACAGCGCCGACATGGGGATCGTCCATGGCGCTTGACCAGGTTGCCGTCATTGGTTCGGGTGCCTGGGGCACGGCGCTGGCCCAGGCCGCCGCCATGGCCGGGCGCGGCGTCACCCTTTATGGCCGCGATGCCGCCCAGGTGCAAACCATCAACCAGACCCACACCAATCCAGATTATCTCGGCCCGATCCCGCTGTCCGATCGCATCACCGCCACAACGGATAGGGCCAGTGTCATGGCTGCCGATTTCGTCATCCTCGCCGTTCCGGCCCAGGCCAGCCGGGCGGCGCTGCAATCGATCGGGGCTGTGGCGCTGGCAGGCAAGCCGGTGGTGCTGTCGGCCAAGGGGTTTGAGCAGGGGACGCTCGCCCGGCAGACCGAAATCCTGGCCGAACTGGCCCCCGATGCCATTCCAATGGTGCTCTCGGGCCCGAGCTTTGCGGCCGACGTTGCCGCCGGGCGTCCCACCGCCGTCACCCTCGCCGGGGTTGATCCCGGCGTGACCGCAGAGGTTGCCGCCGCCCTCGCCGGTCCCGCCTTGCGGCCCTATGTGTCCGATGACCCGGTGGGGGTCGAACTGGCCGGGGGGCTGAAGAATGTCTATGCGCTGGCCTGTGGGGCCGTTGAGGGGGCCGGGCTCGGTGCCTCGGCGCGTTCGGCGCTATTGGCCCGCGCCTATGCCGAAATGGCGCGCATCGTAGTGGCGAAGGGCGGGGCGGCGGCCACCCTGACCGGGCTTGCCGGGCTCGGCGATCTCACCTTGTCCTGCACCACCGCGCAATCGCGCAACTATCAGTTTGGCCTGGCGCTCGGGCGCGGGCAGAGTGTGGATGAGATCAGGGCCTCTGGCGCAAAACTTGCCGAAGGCGTCATGACTGCGCCGGTGGCCCAGGCCATGGCGCACGGGCTGGGCATCGATGCCCCGCTTATCGATGCGGTCAATCTCCTGCTGGCCGGAGCGGCCAGCATTGCCACCATCGTTGCCGGCCTCATGGCGCGGCCGCTCAAGAAGGAGGAATGAATGCTCTATGCCATGATCGCGAAGGATAAGCCCGACGGGCTCGACAAGCGCCTCGCCATCCGCCCGGTACACCTTGATCACCTCAATGGGCTTGGCGACCAACTGGTGTTTGCCGGGGCTCTGTTCGGTGAGGACGACAAGCCCAATGGGTCGCTGGTGGTCGTCGAGGCGGCCAGCCTCGATCAGGCCCGCGCCATGATTGCGGCCGACCCGTTCGTCAAGGAGGGGGTTTTTGAAAGCTACACCGTCCAGCGCTGGAACTGGGCCGTGCAGAACCCAACCGGGCGGGGGCAGTAATGGCCCACTGGCTGCTCAAATCCGAGCCCGAAACCTTCTCGTTTGCCCAGATGATGGCCAAGCCGGTCGAGGAATGGCACGGCGTGCGCAATTATGGGGCGCGCAACAACATGCGGGCCATGCAGATCGGGGATGAGTGCTTCTTCTACCACTCGGTGCAGGAAAAGCAGATCATGGGCACGGTGCGGGTGATTGCCTTGGCCCATCCTGATTCCACCGCCTTCGTTCCGGGTGAAAAAGTGGTCTGGGAATGTGTCGATGTGGCGCCGGGCCGTGCCCTGCCGCGCCCGGTCACGCTCGAACAGGTCAAAGTTACCCCCGGGCTTGAGAACATGGTGCTGATCAACAATTCGCGCCTGTCGGTTCAGCCGGTTACCGATGCCGAGTGGGACATCATTCTCAGGCTCGGCGGGCTGTAACCGCGCCGCAATGGGCGCTAATATCGGGCGTTTCAACCTTGGGGGGTATCATGGTTTTTACGGTCAACTGGATCGCCGTTGTTCTGTCCGCCGTGGCCAGCATGGTTTTGGGCATGGCCTGGTACATGACGCTTTCAAAGCAGTGGCTTGATGCCATCGGCAAAACGCGTGAACAGCTTGATGCCAGCGCGGCGCCGTTCATCATCGCCGCGCTTTGCCAATTGGTTACGGCTTATTTCATTGCCGTGTTCACCGCTTCGATTTTTGAGGCGGTCACGTTGACCAATGCGGTGCAGGTCGGGGTTCTGGGCTGGCTCGGCTTCATCATCACCTCGATGATTTTGAACCACCGCTACCAGAACGCCAAGTGGTCCAACACTTTCATTGATGGCGGCTATCTTCTGGGCGTGGTCATCGTCCAGGGCATTGTCATCGGGCTCTTCGGCTGAGGCGGCAACCGCCAATCAAAGCGCTCTCGCCTGTCAAACGGCGGGGGCGCGGCCTTACCGATCAGAAGTCAGCCGTCAGGCCCTTGATTTCCCAATCGCCATAGCGCGCCGGGTCCAGGCCGCCGCGCCCGCCTTGTTCCTTAGGCAGTTCTGCCTTGGTTGCGGCCGCGCGCCGGGCCTCGGCTTCGGCCAGCGCCCGCTGCGCGGCGGGGCTCAGGGGTGGGCGAGGCGGCTGTTCGGTATTGTCCATGGGTCGGCCCCTGCGATGAACTTTTGGTAATCTGGCTTGCAGGGAACCAGCAGGCTCCCCATCCTATTATCCGTCTAATATCCGGAAGGTAGGATCAAAGCAAAAATGTTCAACGCCCTGCGTACCACGGTTCTGCTTGCGGCCATGACGGCGCTGTTCATGGGCGTGGGCTATCTCATCGGCGGCCAAACCGGCATGATGCTGGCTTTGGGGGTGGCGGTGGTCACCAACTTCATTTCCTACTGGAACTCGGACAAGCTGGTGCTGCGCATGCAGAATGCCGAGCCGGTTGATCGGCGCAGCGCGCCCGAACTCTATGAGATGGTTGAAGTGCTCTCGCGCCGCGCCGGGCTGCCGGTGCCGGCCATTTACCTGATCCATACCGATCAGCCCAATGCCTTTGCAACCGGGCGCGATCCGCAGAACGCGGCCGTCGCGGTATCGGCGGGGTTGTTGCGCACGCTTGAAACCCGCGAAGTGGCCGGCGTGATTGCCCATGAGCTGGCCCATATCCGCAGCCGCGACACCCTGACCATGACAATTACCGCAACCCTTGCCGGTGCCATCTCGATGCTGGCCCAGTTCGGCCTGTTCTTTGGCGGCTCGAACAATCGCGATAACCCGCTCGGCGGCATCGGCGCTTTGATTGCAGTCTTTGTCGCTCCCCTGGCTGCCATGCTGGTGCAGATGGCGATCAGCCGCACTCGCGAATATGAGGCCGACCGCGGTGGCGCCGAGATTTCCGGCGATCCGTTGGCGCTGGCTTCGGCTCTGGCCAAGATTTCGAGCGCTGCGGGCCGCACGGTCAATATTGCCGCCGAGCGCAACCCGGCCATGGCCCATCTCTACATCGCCAATCCGCTCTCGGGTGCGCGGATGGATAACCTGTTCTCGACCCACCCGGATGTGAATAATCGCATCGCCGAACTGCAAAAACTTGCCGCAACCGGCTCGCTCAACCATAAGGGTCCGGCACCGTCCGCGCGTTCGCGGGTGGAAACGCCCCGGCAGGGCGGCGGCTGGCGGGTTCCGCCCACCGGTCAGAATGGTCCGGACCAGCGCGGTCCCTGGGGATGAGCAGGCTTTGGCGAAATCAGATCCGGCGGGGCTTGCTCTCCGCCTCGTAGCGGCAGCCCGGCTGCGCGATGTGCTGGCCGGCAGCCGCTTTGCCCCGCTCGGGCCCGCCGAGCTCCCTGACGGCCGCGATCGGGCGCTGGCCAACCGGGTGGTCACCACTGCATTGCGGCGCCATGGCCACCTGAACCTGATGATCCATCATCTGCTCGAACGCGGCATGCCGGGGCGCAGCGGCACGTTCGAGGCCGTGCTGCGCATCAGTCTGGCGCAATTGCTGTTCCTGCCCGATCTCGGCGCCCACAGCGCCCTGTTCCTTGCCGGCGAAGCGGTCAAGCGCGACAAGAAGGCCGCCCACCTGTCGGGCCTGATCAATGCATTGCTGCGCCGGGCCCAGGCCGAGGCGGAAAGCCTCACCAGTGCGCCGCTCGACCTGCTGTTTCCCGAACGGCTGCGCAAAGGCTGGGTCAGGGCCTATGGCGAGGAGGCAGTCATTGCCTTTGGTGAAGCCATGCTGGCCGGTGCCCCGCTCGACCTGACGCTGAAATCGGCCACGCCGCAACTGATCAGTGCGCTCGGCGCCGAACCGGTATTTGCCGATAGCGTGCGCATCGAAGAGCGCGACAAATCTGTCGATGCGCTGCCCGGCTATGCTGAAGGCGAGTGGTGGGTTCAGGATATGGCGGCCTCGCTGCCGGCCCGCTTTTTCAACCTGCCCCCCGGCTCCCGGGTGCTCGATATGTGCGCCGCCCCCGGCGGCAAGACCGCGCAACTGATCAAGGCCGGGTTTCAGGTCACCGCCCTCGACAATGATGGCGAGCGCCTCGCGCGGGTTCGGACCAATCTCGACCGGCTCGGTTACGAGGCCGAACTCGTCGAGGCCGACGCCACCCGCTATGAGGCGGAAATCCCTTACGATGCCATCCTGCTCGATGCGCCCTGTTCAGCGACCGGCACCTTCCGGCGTCATCCCGAAGTGGTCTGGCACCGCAGCCAGTCCGATGTGAAGGATCGCGTTGTCCTGCAGCGCAAGATGATTGCCAAAGCCGTCGAGAATCTGAAATCCGGCGGGGTGCTGGTTTACTGTGTCTGTTCGCTGGAACCCGATGAGGGCGAGGATCAGGCGCGCTGGGCTGCCGAAACCTTCCCGCAACTGCGCCTGTTTCCAGCGCTGCGGGTCGACAATGGCGCCCTCAACGAAATGGTCACCCGCCAGGGCTACCTGCGCACGCATCCGGGTCAGGTGGTGCCCGGCGGTGGAACGCTCGACGGGTTCTTTATCGCCCGTTTCAAGAAGGTTTGAGCCCACTGGGCTTGGGACAACCGGCCCGGCGGGGTGGCCTGCCCGCGCCGGGGTGATAAGTTGGTTACAATTGGAGGTATTCCGGCTGGTGTTGGAAGTGATGCGTTTTCTCTCGCGCCGCATAGGCCTGGGACTGGCGGACTACGCGGTCACCATGCCGTTGGTGCGTTGGATCTGGACCGGCCCGACCCATACCGAATGGGCGTCGGCGCTCGGGGAATTCCGCCCCACCGACCGCGAGACCGTGCTCGAAATGATGGCGGGCCGCTATCTCTTGTCGTCCAAGCTCGTCGATACCCATGGCATTTCCCCTTTCGGCATCGAGGCCGACAGCGATGAGTGGCACGACGAGCTGCACAGTTTTTCCTGGCTGCGGCACTTCCGCGATGCGCGCGACGAAGGCGAGCGGCGCTTCGCCCGCACCCTTGTGCTCGACTGGATCGGGCGCGAGGGCCAGTACGATGCTGACACCTGGGCCCTGGCGCTGTGTTCTCGCCGGGTGCTGAACTGGCTGCGCCATTTCGGCTTGCTGGTCGAAGGGGCCAATACCGAGCAGACCAATACCATCGCCCGCTCGCTGGCGACCCAGATCCAGTCGCTCAAAATCCGCGCCCCACTGGCCCGCGAACCCGGCGATGCCATTCTTGCGGCCGTCGGGCTCGTCGGTGTCGCCCTCTGCGATACCCGCGAAAGCCGTGACCTCGAGCGGCGCGTGAACGGACTGATCCGGCTTGTCGGCCAGCAGACCGATGCCGATGGCATGCACCGCACCCGCAACGCGGCCATGCAGTTGGCCTTGCTGATCGAGCTGGTCAACGTGCGCCAGGCGCTCAAGCGCAATCATGAGCCCCTCGCTGACAGGCTGGGGCTGGTCATCGAGCCCATGCATGCCGCCCTCGATCTGGTCACGCTGGGCACTGGCGAGCCGGCCTATTTCAATGGCTGCGGGCACCTGCCGCACGACATGCTGATCGCGGTGCAGGCCCAGAGCGGTGTGGCCCGCCGACGCGAGACAAGAGCCAGTGGCGGATATGGGCTGCTGGCGGCAGGGCAGGCCAGTGTTCTGGCCGATGGCGGCTTTGTCGATGATCCGGTCTATACCGCCAATGGTTTTGCCAGCGGCCTGGCCTTTGAGTTCAGCCACGGGCGCGAACTGATTGTGGGATCGTGCGGTCCGGCGCCTTCTGAAATGCGCGAGAATGCGTTGCTGTTCCGGCAGGGCATCGCCCATTCCGGCATCTGCATCGATGATGTGTCTCCCGCCGATATCCCCGAACGCGGTCCTTTCGCCGGGCGTCTGATGCTGCGCGGCAACCAGCAGGCCGAACTCAGCGTCACCCCCGAGGATCAGGCGATCTTTATCCGCAACCACGCCTATGCGGCCCAGTTCGGGGTTACGGTTGAACGGCGCATTACACTTCTGGCCGAGGGCAAGACCCTGGTCGGGCAGGACCGGCTGGTGCCTGCCGGTGGCGCAACGCCGTCCGGCCTCTGTGCGGTGCGGTTTCACCTCGCGCCCGGCATCAAGCTTTATCGCGGAGAGACCGAGGACATCCTGCGGCTCGAACTGTCCTCGGGCGCGCAATGGACGTTTCTGTGGGAAGGGGCCGAGATGCGCGTGGATGAAAGCGTGCGCCAGTCGGCCTATTTCGGGTTCCACCGCACCCGCCAGATCGTGCTCGAGGCCGAGGTCGCGGCCAATCCCGAAATCGCCTGGATCTTCACCCTCGAAGAAGCCTGAGCGACGCGGGCCTGACCGTGCCGAAATGGCTATGGTCCTTGCCGGGCAAAAGTGCTAGCCAGCGCCGAAGTTTCAACTCGGGGCGGTCAATGGCGGACAAGGTTGTTATCAAGCGCGCACTTCTTTCGGTTTCCGACAAGGCGGGGATCATCGATTTCGCCCGGGCGCTGGCCGCGCAGGGGGTCGATCTGGTCTCGACCGGCGGCACGGCGAAACTGATCGCCGAAGCCGGCATTCCGGTGCGCGATATTGCCGACCTGACCGGTTTTCCCGAGATGATGGATGGTCGGGTCAAGACCCTGCATCCCAAGGTGCATGGCGGACTGCTGTCGGTGCGCGACAATGCCGAGCACCAGGCAGCCATGGCCGACCATGCCATCGTCCCCATCGATCTGGTGGTGGTCAATCTCTATCCCTTCGAGGCCACCGTCGCCCGCGGTGCCGATTATGACACCACGATTGAAAACATCGATATCGGCGGCCCGGCCATGATCCGGTCCGCCGCCAAGAACCATGCCTTTGTCTCGGTGGTCGTGGACCCCGCCGACTATCAGGCCGTGCTTGCCGCCATGGCCGAAGGCGGGGTGCCCCATGCGCTGCGCCAGCGGCTCGCGGCCAAGGCCTATGCCCGCACCGCAGCGTACGACGGGGCGATATCGAGCTGGTTTGCCAGGGAACTGGCGATCACCGACATGCCCTGGCGCTCGTTCTCGGGCACGCTGCGCGAGGTGATGCGCTATGGGGAGAACCCGCATCAGTGGGCCGGGTTCTATGCCAATGGCGAAAACCGCCCCGGCGTTGCCACGGCCAGCCAGGTGCAGGGCAAGGCCCTGTCCTACAACAATATCAACGATACCGATGCAGCGTTCGAACTGGTCAGCGAGTTCGATCCGGTGCGCGATGGCGCCGCCGTTGCCATCATCAAGCACGCCAATCCCTGCGGCGTTGCCGTCGGCAAGACCCTGCTCGAGGCCTATGCCAAGGCCCTGCGCACCGATCCGGTCAGCGCCTTTGGCGGCATCGTGGCGCTCAATGGCGAACTGGATGGCCCGACCGCCGAGGAGATCGTCAAGCTGTTCACCGAAGTGATCGTGGCGCCATCGGCAACTCCGGAAGCCATTGGCATCGTTGCGGCCAAAAAGAACCTGCGCCTGCTTTTGACCGGCGGTCTTGCCGATCCCAAGGCCGAGGGGCTGACCGTTCGCTCGGTCGCCGGGGGCCTTCTGGTGCAAAGCCGGGACAACCGCAATGTCGATGATTGCGAATTGAGGGTCGTCACCCAAAAGCAGCCCAGCGCTGCCGAACTGGCCGATCTCAAACTGGCGGCAAAGGTGGCCAAGCACGTCAAGTCCAATGCCATCATCTATGTCAAGGACGGCGCAACCGTCGGCATTGGCGCCGGGCAGATGAGCCGGGTCGATTCCACGCGGGTGGCGCATCGCAAATCGATCGATGCCGCAGAAGCTGCCGGCATTGAAGGCGCGCTGACCCAGGGGTCGGTTGTGGCATCGGACGCCTTTTTCCCGTTCGCCGATGGGCTGATTTCAGCGGTTGAGGCCGGGGCTACCGCCGTCATCCAGCCGGGCGGCTCAATGCGCGACCAGGATGTGATCGATGCCGCCGACGCCGCCGACATCGCCATGGTCTTTACCGGCATGCGCCACTTCCGGCACTAAGCCGTTAAAGGCTGCGCGCCAGGTCGGACAGCAGGCCGGCGGCCACCGAGAGCCGGGACACCGTGGTGTCCCCCTCGGTCAGGTCGGCGACCGCCTTGACCACCCGATCGATAGCCTCGGGCCGGGCCGCACGCCAGGCGTTTAGCCGCTCGGGTATGGCACCGGTTCCGGCATCGAGCACGTCGGCGCTGAGGTCGCGCTGGGCCCGGGTCAGGTTGGCCAGCGCCCGGTCGAGCGCCATGCGCTCGAACTTGTCCGAGAGCAGGATGGTATTGCCCGCCTCAATGATGCGCCCGAGCGCAAAAATATCGAGCACGGCAAAGAATGCCCTGGCCGCTTCCCCGATGCCGACGCTGGCTCGGCCAGCCACCAGCACGATATCGCTGGCCAGTGCCAAAGCCGGCAGTTCGGCAATGCGGCGCGCCATGTCGGCGGGCACGCCCCCGGCTTCGAATTCGGCGGCGCGGGCGGCGATGGTTCTGGCCAGTGCCTGCGGCAACAGGCTCGGCAGCAGCGCCCGCACCTCGTTAACACCCTTTTCATAGCGCTCGACCAGCCCGGACAGGCCGCCGACAAAATCGCCATTGCGCAGGAACCACAGCGTCTGCCGGGTCAACAGCCCTTCCACCTCGGCATAGAGGGCCAGCTGCGTTGCGCCCTTGACCTTGCCATCGAGCATGTCGATCAGCTTGTTGAGCTCGGGCAGGCCATAGGCATCGCGGGCGGTGGCATAGGCCGCCGTCACCTGCCCGGCATCGGCCGAGGTTGCGCGCATCATTTCGGTGACGAAGGCCGGTCCGCCGCGATTGATCATGGCGTTCGAAAGTACGGTTGCAATCACCTCGCGCCGCAGCCGGTGCCCGGTAATGGTATCGGGATAGGCCTCGATCAGTTTTTCCGGGAAGTAGCGATAGAGCTCCTTGAAGAGATAGGGGTCATCGGGCACCGCCGAATGGAGCAGGTCGGCATAAAGCGTGTTCTTGGCATAGGCGAGCAGCACCGCCAGTTCAGGCCGGGTCAGGCCCCTGCCGCTGGCGGCCCGGGCGTCGAGCCCTGTATCGTCTGGCAGGTATTCGACGGCCCGGTTCAACAGGCCGCGCGCTTCAAGGGCCTCGATCAGGGCGCGGTGGTCTGGGAACTCGGCCAGCCCCCGCCGCTCGGTCACCGACAGGGCCAGGGTCTGCAGATAGTTGTTGCGCAGGCAAAGCTCGGCTACCTCGTCGGTCATCCGGGCGAGGAACTCATTGCGTTGGCTGGTCGACATCTTGCCCGCCCGCACCAGGGTGCCGAGCGCAATCTTGATATTGACCTCAAGGTCGGAGGAATTGACCCCGGCCGAATTGTCGATGGCATCGGTGTTGATCCGCCCGCCATGGAGCGCATATTCGATGCGCCCGCGCTGCGTCATGCCCAGATTGGCGCCCTCGCCGATCACCTTGGCGCGGATATCCTTGCCGGTGACGCGGATGGCATCATTGGCGCGGTCCCCGGCCTGCAGGTCGGTTTCGCCCGAAGCGCGCACATAGGTGCCGATGCCGCCGAACCAGAGCAGATCGACGGGGGCTTTGAGGATCGCGGTCATCACCTCCTGCGGTGTCACCGGGGCATTGGACAGGCCTAGCGTCTTGCGCGCTTCGGTCGAAAGCTCAACCGTCTTGGCGGCACGCGAGAAGATGCCGCCGCCTTTTGACAGCACAGCCTTGTCATAGTCCTGCCAGCTCGAACGCGGCAGGTTAAAGAGCCTCGCCCGTTCGGCCAGCGATGCGGTCGGGTCCGGATCGGGGTCGATGAAGATATCGCGGTGATCGAATGCTGCGATCAGCCGTGTCGTTGGCGAGAGCAGCATGCCATTGCCGAACACGTCGCCTGACATGTCGCCGACCCCGGCCACGGTAAACGGCTCGTTCTGGATATCGCGATCCATTTCGCGGAAGTGGCGCTTGACCGCCTCCCAGCCGCCGCGGGCGGTAATGCCCATCTTCTTGTGGTCATAGCCGGCCGAACCGCCCGAGGCGAAGGCATCGCCGAGCCAGAAGTTCTTTTCGGTGGCAATAGCATTGGCCGTGTCGGAAAAACTCGCCGTGCCCTTGTCGGCGGCGACCACCAGATAGGGATCATCGCCATCGCGCCGCACCAGTTGGGCCGGTGGCAGCACGCGGTCGCCATCGAGATTGTCGGTCACGTCCAGCAGGGTCGAAACGAAGATTTTATAGCAGGCCGTGCCCTCTTTCATCACCGCGTCGCGGTCCCCGCCGGCCGGGCTCTGTTTGGGCACGAAGGCGCCCTTGGCGCCCACTGGCACGATGATGGCGTTCTTGACCTGCTGGGCTTTGACCAGCCCCAGCACTTCGGTGCGGAAATCCTCCGGCCGGTCCGACCAGCGCAGCCCGCCACGGGCAATGGCGCCAAAGCGCAGGTGCAGGCCCTCGACGCGCGGCGAATAAACAAAGATCTCCCGATAGGGCCGTGGTTCGGGCAGGGCCTCGATGGCGGCGCAATCGAACTTGATGGCAAGCGCTGCCCGGCGCGTGCCATCGAAATTGCGCTGATAAAAATTGGTGCGCAGCCCGGCATCGATCAGGTTGAGGAAGCGGCGGATGATGCGGTCCTCATCGAGCGAAGCGGTCTTGTCGAGCGCCTCCTCGATGGCCAGCCGCGCCGCCTGTTCGACGGCCTCGCGATCGCCCTCAAAGCCGGGGTTGTGCCGGGCGTGGAACAGGTCGACCAGCGCAATCGCAACATCGGGATGCAGGCTGAGCACGGTGGCCAGGTACCGCTGCGAATAAGCCAGCCCGATCTGGCGCAGGTAGCGGGCCAGCGCCCGCAGGATCACCACATCGTCCCAGGCCAGGCTGGCCTTGACCGTCAACTGGTTGAATAGGTCGCTCTCGGCATGGTTCTGGCTCACCGAAAGGATCGCAGCTTCCAGCGTTCCGGCCAGCGCCTTGACGTCGAGGCTGCCAGAACCGGGCAGGGAGAGCACCATGTCGTGCAGATAGGTTTCAGCCCCGCCGGGTCCGCGCAGCGTATAGGTGCGCTCGTCCACCACCCGGAAACCGAAGTTTTCGAGCATCGGCACCCGGTCGGAAAGCTCGATCGGGCTTTCGCGGTGGAAGACTTTGAGCCCCAGCGCACCATCATCACCCTGACGGGCGCCAAAGCGGATGGCGATGCCGCCTTCGGGCAGGGCCTTGAGCACGTCGATATCGGCCAATGCATCCTGCACGCTGTTGCGCGCCTGGTAAGCGGCGGAAAACGCTTCGCCATAGGCGGCAACGTCGGCGGCATTGGCGCTGGCCTCGGCCAGCCGGTCAGCGAACGAGCGGACGATGTCGGCGACGGCGGCTTCGAGCAGGTTGCGCGGCGGGCGCGGCGTGCCATCGGCGATACGGCCGAGGATGAAATGCACCCGCACCAGTTCCCCTTCAGGGAAATGCGGATAATAGGCCGAAACGCGCGCCTCATACTGCTCGGCGAGGTATTCTCCGATGCGCGCCCGCGCGTCCGAGGTGTAGCGGTCGCGCGGCAAGTAGACCAGCACCGAGACATAGTTGTCGAACCGGTCGATGCGCGGCAGCACCCGCACCCGCGGCCGGTCGGCCAGCCCGGCAATGATGGTGGCAAACTCAAACAGCTGATCGTCGGAAATCTGGAACAGTTCGTCGCGCGGATAGCCATCGAGCGCGCTCATCAGCGCCTTGCCGGCATGGCCGTTGGCCGGCAGGCCCGACCGGGCCATGACGCCCGAAATCTTGCGCCGGATCAGCGGCACGTCCGAATGCGGGGTGGCCAGCGACATCGAGGTGAAGAGCCCAAGGATACGTAGTTCCCCCGTCAGCACCCCACCGGGGCCGAACAGCTTGACCCCTATATAGTCCATGTGTCCGCGCCGGTGCACGGTTGAGCGCACATTGGCCTTGGTCAACATGAGTGGCGCCGGGTCGGTGAGGAAGGCGGCGTGCTGGGGGGTCATTTCCACATAGTCGGGCCCAGCGCGCAGGAAGCGGAAGTCGGGGTCTTCGAGAATGCCAAGGCCGCTGCCCGGCACCACTTCGAGGTCCGGCGCTGAGCGCGTGCCGACGAGGCGGTATTCGCGCATGCCCAGAAAGGTGAAATTATGGTCGGCCAGCCAGCCGAGAAACTGCATGGCCTCATTGAGCGCTGACGGCGCAACCCCGCCCGGTGCGCTTTGCAACCCCGCAATCGCGGCGGTCAGGCGTTCGAGCATCGGGCGCCAGCCGCGCACGGTGCGCGCCACATCGGTCAGGACGCGGCCGATCTCGGCCCTGATCGCTTCGCGCAGCCCGTCATTGGCCAGCGGGTCGATATGGATATGGAGGAAACTCTCAAGCGGACCCTTGGCAGCCGAGGCATCGGCGATCCGGTGCGCGGCGGGGTCCCAGGCCAGCACCGGATGCGTCATCAGGCGCACCACCGCCCCGCGGGCGCGCACGGCCGCCAGCACCGAATCGACGATGAACGGCATGTCGGGGGAGAACACATCGATCACCTCGGGGGCGTTCATGGTCTCGGCCGGGGGGCTGATGGCGACGAAATAGGGCGCGTCCTTGCGCTCTTCGATCAGGCCATAGGAGCGGCGCAGGATGGCCTCGACCTCGCCGGGCCGGTAGGGCGCAAGGTCCTCGGCCTCGGTGGCGTTCAGGGTCGTCAGCAGGAACCTTGAAAAATTGGGTTCGCTTTCAGCCAGTTGCTGGCCGATCGCCAGAAGTTTTGCGCGGGTGCCGCCGCCCGTCTGGTTCATTCCGATTCACTCTCCCACTCGCTTCATCACACTGCGTCCGGGCAAAGTGTTTGTCGAGGCCGTGCTGATTCTTGAACCCAGACCAAGGTCGGGTACCTCATGGCGACGCAGCGCCGGGCCCGAAACCGTTGACGCTGGCCCGGATGCGGGCTTAGAACGGCGCGGCAAGCCACCTTTACGAGTTTGGACAGTCCGCCTATGACCACGATGCGCACGCTTTACGACAAGATCTGGGATGACCACCTGGTTGGCACCAATGCGGATGGCACCGGACTTTTGTATATCGATCGCCATCTTGTGCATGAAGTGACCAGTCCGCAGGCGTTCGAGGGCCTGCGCATGAGCGGGCGCAAGGTGCGGGCGCCGCAGCGTACGCTGGCCGTGGTGGATCACAACGTGCCCACCACCGACCGCAGCCTGCCCAATCCGGATCCGGAAAGCGTCATCCAGATCGCGGCGCTGGCCGAAAACACCCGCGATTTCGGCATCGAATATTATGATGCCTTCGATAAGCGGCAGGGCATTGTGCACATCGTTGGCCCCGAGCAGGGCTTTACCCTGCCCGGCATGACCATTGTGTGCGGCGACAGCCATACCTCGACCCATGGGGCCTTCGGGGCGCTGGCCCATGGCATCGGCACGTCCGAGGTCGAGCATGTGCTCGCCACCCAGACCCTGATCCAGCAGAAGGCCAAGAACATGCTGGTGCGCGTCGACGGGCAGTTGCCCGAAGGCGTCACCGCCAAGGACATCATCCTTGCCATCATCGGTGAAATCGGCACGGCGGGCGGCAATGGCCACGTCATCGAGTTTGCTGGCGAAGCCATCCGGTCGCTCTCGATGGAGGGCCGGATGACGGTCTGTAACATGACCATCGAGGGTGGCGCCCGCGCCGGTCTGATCGCGCCCGACGAAAAGACCTTCGACTATGTCAAAGGCCGCCCGCGCGCCCCAAAAGGCCAGGCCTGGGACATGGCGCTCGCTTACTGGAAGACGCTTTACTCCGACGAGGGCGCCCACTTCGACAAGGTGGTGGTGCTCGATGCCGCCAAGCTGCCCCCGATCGTCTCCTGGGGCTCATCGCCCGAGGACGTGATTTCGGTTACCGGCGCGGTACCGAACCCCGATGATATCGCGGATGCCAACAAGCGCGCCTCCAAATGGCGGGCGCTCGACTATATGGGGCTCGTCCCGGGCACCAAGATCACCGACATTGGGATTGACCGGGTGTTTATCGGATCGTGCACCAATGGCCGCATCGAAGACCTGCGCGCCGCCGCCGCCGTGCTCAAGGGCAAAAAGGTTGCCGCCACCGTCAATGCCATGGTCGTGCCCGGGTCGGGCCTGGTCAAGGAACAGGCCGAGGCCGAAGGCCTTGATGTGATCTTCAAGGACGCCGGCTTTGAATGGCGCGAGCCGGGCTGCTCGATGTGCCTGGCCATGAACCCCGACAAGCTCAAGCCACAGGAACGCTGCGCGTCGACCTCGAATCGCAATTTCGAGGGTCGGCAGGGTTTCAAGGGTCGCACGCATCTGGTCTCGCCGGCGATGGCGGCAGCGGCGGCGGTTGCCGGCCACTTCGTCGATATCCGCGATTGGCAGTGATCGGGTCAAACCCCTGGGCGGGGCGCAAGGCCCCGACCCTTGATGACTTTGAACTTCTGGCGCGGCAGGCGCTTGAAAACCTGCCGCAGCCATTTCTAGGTCTCGTGCAAGGCGTGCCCTTCACCGTCGCCGAGTTCGCCGACGACGATGTGCTTGAAGAGCTTGAGATCGAAAGCCCGTTCGATCTGATGGGGCTGTTCCAGGGCGTGGGGCTGCCCGAGATCGGGGATACCCCGCCCACCGGCATGCTGCCCAATCGCATTTTCCTCTACCGCCGCGCCATCCTCGATTTCTGGGCCGAAGAGGACGAGACCCTGGGCGATGTGATCACCCATGTGCTCATCCACGAGATCGGGCACCATTTCGGCTATTCGGACGAGGACATGGAAGCCATTGAGGCCGAGGCCGAGCGCGAGGGCCGTTAAGCGCTAGCTGGCCGGGCGCGGCACGAAGTCATATTCGGCCTCGGCGCCGCCCGAGGGATCATCGGAGACCCGCAGCGCCAACCCTTCGCGTTCCAGCGCTGCCAGCCAGTCTTCCCAGCTCACCAGTTCAAATCCGCCCGCCCGCTCGCCCTGATTGGCCAGCGCATCGATCGACTGCTGGCCAAAGGTCAGCTGCAGCACGGTGCGGGTTTTGGTGCCCGAGGGGGTTTCCATCAGAACCGGGGAGCCGCTGCGGGCTTCGGCCCATTGGCGGATTTCGGCTGGCTTGGTCAGAATTTTCGACATTGGTGGCTCCGTTCAAATGGCCCGCACCAGCGGCCCTTACACCCACCCTAACCTCACCGGCGGGGCGGGCCATGATCAAGATCAAACGCATCTGCGGCACTTTTGGCTGCATGGCCAAAAGCTTATGCCCGCAGACCCTGTTGATATCGTGTGTAAGCCGGGCCCAAACCAGACCTTGCATGGCAGTTGCGGGCAAAAGTTAACGGGTTGTTTCGCATGGCTGGCTATGGTCCGCCCCGATCAATGGCGGGGGCCAGACGATGAGCGGAGCAGGGTTTGTCCTGACCATCAATCTTGCGGTTTCGGGCCTGTTTGCGCTGGCGTTTCTCACCCTTGCCGCCCACCACAAGGCCAGTTCTGCCGCTCTGTGGTTTGCGGGCGGCTATGGCTTGGCCATCGCCTATTTCGTGCTTGAGTTCATCCTGCCCTATCAGGCTAATCCCTATCCGGTGGTGCTGGCCGCGTTCGGCGCCTTTCTGGGCGCGCTGATGCTGGCCGTGGTGGGCATTGCGCGGCGCTACCGGGTCAGCGCGCCATGGCAGGCGCTGCTGGCGGTCGGTGCCTTTTCTCTGGCGCTGAACGCTTATGGGCTCACCCTGCCGCGCGCCTCGTTTGTCCGGCAGATGGCCTATCAGTTTCCATACTTCCTGACCGAGGGACTGGCGGCTCTGACCATCCTGCGAAGCCGGCAGCGCAGCGGGCTTGACCTGATCTTTTTCACCGTCATTGGCCTCTCGGCCTGCCACTACCTCGCCAAACCCTTCATTGCCCAGATCGTGGGCGGAGTGGGCAACAGCCCGCAGGCCTATGTGCTCAGCCAATATGCCCTGTTCTCGCAGGCAACCGGCGCGGTGCTGGTGGTGGCAACCGGACTTTGCGGGTTGCTCATGCTCAGCCGTGACATGCTCGAGGAGGCGCGCCGCGATTCCGAAACCGACCGGTTATCGGGTCTCTGCAACCGCCGCGGCTTTGAGGACCGCGCCACACCCTGCCTCAGGCTCAGCCCCAATGTGGCGCTGGTTGTGTCCGATCTCGATGGCTTTAAACGCATCAACGACAGCCATGGTCACGAAAGCGGCGATCGGGTCATCCAGTCCTTTTCGGCCATCCTGACCCGGTCCGCACCGGCGGGTGCGACCTGCGGTCGGATGGGCGGGGAGGAATTCGCCATCCTGCTGCCGGGAGCCAATCTGGCATCGGCACGGTTGTTTGCCGAAACGGTGCGATCGGCCTTTGCGGCCATTCCGGTTGCCGGGCTGGGCGAGGAGCGGTTCACGGCAAGCTTCGGGCTTACCGTTATGGAGCCCGGGGACACGCTGTCGGACATGCTGCGGCGCGCCGATATCGCGCTCTATAAAGCCAAGCATGCCGGGCGCAACTGCGTGTGCATCGCTCCGGCGGCCGGGCAGGGTAGCGCCTGGCGCGAACCGATGGCGCTCCAGCAGGCCTGACCGGGCTAATTCAGGTCCCGGCGCGCCACAAACTCATAGTCGGGCTTTTCGGCATCGAGCACTTTGAGCGCCAGTTGCTGGCGGTCGAGCTCGGCCAGCCAGGCCGTCCACGAACAGGGGGTAATGCCATCGTCCATGCCCGGTGTCTGGGTCATGGTGCGGCGGGCCCGGGCAAAGCGCAGGGCCAGCCGGGGGTGCACGCTTCCCAGGCTATCGCGCTCGCGCACGATGGCGGGGGTACCGTTATGGGTTGCCACCCAGTTCTGAATATCGCGATGGCGGGTGAGTGTGTGGGTGTCTCGCATTTCAGGCCTCCCGTCCTGTCATTTGATCCCGAACGCACTATAGCCTGAGTCTGTTCCGTCCCGTGTGACAATCTCAGATCAGGCCGGTCACCAGTTTGAGTTTTTTGAGCTCATTGGGCTTGAGAAAATAGAGTTCATTCGGCGGGGTCTCAAGCGCATGCAGCCACAGCGCCGGGTCGATCCCCATGTCATTGAGATAGCGTGTAATTTCGGCTGTCGTGCGCTGGGCATCGGCCATGGCGGTGGCGGCGGTGGGCTTCAGGGTGCCCAGGGTGCGGGTGGTCTCGGCGGCATAGATCTGGTGCACGCCAATGGCCGCCTCGGCGCTGGCCTGTCGTGTGACCCCGCCAGCCAGCATCAACGGGCACGACGAAGCGCAAAGCGCGCCCTTCTCGACGCTGGTGGCAAACCCGGATCTGCGCAGCAGCGCCCCGATGGCCAGGGCATCGCCAACCGATCCGCCGGGAGAATTGAGGCTGACGGTTTTGACATATTCGCCACGGGCGGCAATTTCGGCCTGCACCCGGTCTGCAGCGCCCAGGTCAAGCGTGCCGGTCAGCGCCAGCACGCCGCCGGGCTCAAGACTCATTGTCAGCGGGGCATCGAGCAGGGCCCGGTCCGTGGTCACCGCCGGGCCGGGGGCCAGCCGGGGGGCAAAGGGGTCGAACTGTGGCACAATCGGCTGCCCGGGCAACTCGGTGCTGGCCTTGGCCAGGTTCAGTTCGCCGAAATCGACATAGAGCACCGCCGCTGTTCCGGCCAGCATGGCAAAAAACGCCGTGCGGATAATCGCCCCGTCATCCAGGCCCGCCAGGCGCTCCAGCAGCCTGCGCCGTCTGGTCGTTGTGCCCGGCTTGCCTGCTGCCGCAACCGTCATGGCCGTGCCGGGCCTTCGCCGCGCTTGCGCGGGTTGAGCCCGATCGGGGTCACCGTGGCATCGGCTTCGGCGCTGGCCGCCGCTGCCTCGGGCTCAGGCTCATCGGCGGTGCCCGGCTCGTCGTCCACCTCGGTCAGTTCAGGCCGGGTCTTGTCTTCCATGCGGCGGAACAGGGCCAGCGCCCGCATCATTTCAGCCGCCGTCACGGTTTCGGCTTCCGCAAGTTCGGATGTGTCGCGGCGCATGGCATCGTTCACGATCATCAGCACCAGCACCAGAACCACCGGCAACAGATCAATCGAGATCGCCCCGGCCCAGGAGGGAATGAAGTCGCTCCAGTAGCGCAGTACGGCTTCAGCGCTCGACAGCGGCACGAAGCGGCGCGGCTCGACCTGAGGCTGGGCCAGGATTTCATCGGCCGCCGCGCTCAGCGCTGCCGATTGCGCGGCGACCGAGGTGCGAACGGTTTCCATCACCTGGTCCTGACGCGACACCAGGTCGAGCGTGCCGCCATCGGCCACCGGCGCGATAAAGCCCAGCGACAGGTCGGCGGCGGCGCGCTTGACCGAGGGGGCGATGCCGGTTTCCTGCAGCGCGGCAATGATGGCGCTCAATTGCACCACCTCGGCGGCAAACTGGTCGGCGCGCGGCTGCACTTCGCCGGGGGCCGAAACCAGCTCGCGCATGGCCTTGAGCCGTTCCGAGCCGTCGGCGAACAGGGTTTCAACGGTGGCCTGGCTATCGGTGATGGTCGTGCTCAGGCCGTTGAGCTGGGCCGACATCTGGGTCAAGAGCTGCACCACGCTGCCCGAGCCGGTGGTGCCGGTCAGGGCGCCGCTTTCGCGCTCATTGGCCGCCAGCCGCGAAAAGCGCTCGCTGGCCCGCTGCACGTCGGGCAATAGCGACTGGGCGGCCAGTCCATTGGCATGGGCATTGTCGAGATCGGCAACATAGCCTTCGAGCGTCACCGCCAGGTGCTGTTCAAGCGCGGCCGAGCCGGCCAGTGCTGCCGCGTTAAGCCAGGAGCTCATGGCGATGATCATCATGCAGCCAATGGCCATGGTCACGAACAGGGCCAGTCGCTGCACGCCCGATACCACCAGCGGTACGAAGCGCAGCATGAAGCTCCAGAAGGCATAAATCGCCACCGAAACCGCCGCCGAATAGATGATGGCGGCAAAGAATACGAAGGTGGCGCTGCCATCGAGAATGCCGCGGACCCCGAGATAGGTATAGACGCCGCTGGCCAGGGCCAGCACGGCCAGGGCAAAGCGGGTCATCGTCTCAACGTCTTTCAGGGTCTGGCTGAGACGGGCGGCATTGGATTTGGCGATCATGGCACGTTTCCTGCGGCGTTGCGGTCACTCTAGCAGTGCGAAACAGGCAAGATCAGGGCGAACGCCTCTTCAGTTCGCCAGTAGATAAGGTGCCTCAGGGCGAACGCCTCTTCAGTTCGCCCCTCGGCTGGATGATCAGGGCGGAGCGAAGGGACGGCCTCCGCCCCGCAAGATGTTAGAGCCCGACGGCGACGTCGAGGGCGACGGCCATCATATCCTTGAGCGAGGTCTGGCGTTCATCGGCCGAAATCTCGTCCTTGGTGATCAGGCAGTCGGTCATGGTGCAGATGGTCAGGGCCCGGACATCGAAGCGGGCCGCCAGCGTATAGAGGGCCGCAGCTTCCATCTCGACCCCGATCACGCCATGGGCGGGCAGGGCGCCGTACCCGGCAAAACCGTCGGCGTGATAGAAGATATCGCTCGAAAGCATGTTGCCGGCATGGACGCGCATGCCCTTGCTCTCGGCCTTGGCGGCGGCGGCGCGCAGCAGGCCGAAATCGGCGATGGGGGCAAAATTGTACGGCGCAAAGCGCTCGCGCACGATGCTGGAATCGGTCGAGGCCGCCTGGGCCAGAACCAGGTCGCGCACCTTGACCTTGGTGTTGAGCCCGCCGCAGGTGCCAACCCGGATCAGGGTTTTGACGCCATAGACGTTGATCAGTTCATGCACATAGATGGCCAGCGAGGGCTGGCCCATGCCGGTGGCCTGTACCGAGATCGGGCGGTCCTGCCAGGTGCCCGTAAACCCCAGGCAGTTGCGCACCGCATTGACCTGGCGGGGATTTTCGAAAAACGTTTCGGCAATCCACTTGGCGCGCAGCGGGTCGCCCGGCAGCAGCACGGCTTCGGCATAGTCGCCGACCTTGGCGTGGTTATGGGGGGTCATTGGAACCTCTTGATGTTTACCTCCAATCAATACGGCGCATCCGGCTGGCCAGCAAGCCGGGCCCTGCCGAACCGATCCGGCTTTTTGCTCCCTTGACCGCAAGCCCCTGCTGGTTCATGAACCCGGCGACGAAAGGGGTTTTCCATGGATAAGTTCACCACCTTGACCGGGGTCGCGGCACCGCTGCCGATCATCAATATCGACACCGACATGATCATCCCCAAGCAGTACCTGAAAACCATCAAGCGCACCGGGCTCGGCACGGCGCTGTTTTCGGAAATGCGCTACAATGAAGACGGGTCGGAAAACCCCGACTTCATCCTCAACAAGCCCGCTTACCGGCAGGCCAGGATCATCGTGGCCGGCGACAATTTCGGCTGCGGGTCGAGCCGTGAGCATGCCCCCTGGGCCCTGCTCGATTTCGGCATCCGCTGCGTGATTTCGACCAGCTTTGCCGACATTTTCTACAATAACTGCTTCAAGAACGGCATCCTGCCGCTCGTGGTCACGCCCGAACAGCTGGCCATGCTCATGGACGATGCCGAGCGCGGCTCGAACGCCACCATCACGGTGGACCTGGAAAGCCAGACCGTGCGCGGTCCGGATGGCGGGACGATCCATTTCGACATCGACCCGGCGCGCAAGCAGATCCTGCTCGAAGGGCTCGACGATATCGCGGCAACGCTGAAGTCGAACGCGGCCATATCCGGCTTCGAAAGCCAGATGAGTGCGGCAAAGCCCTGGCTCTGAGATGACGAGGCGGATCTCCACCGGCTCCCCGTTCGAAAACACCATCGGCTTTTCGCGGGCCGTGGTCGACCAGGACATGGTCTATGTGGCCGGAACGACCGGCTACGACTATGACACCCTGACCATGCCCGAGGATGTGGGACAGCAGACCCGCAATACGCTGAAAACCATCGAGAAGGCCCTCAACCAAGCGGGCGCGATCATGGCCGACGTGGTGCGGGTGCGCTACTACCTCACCGACATGGCTGATTTTGATGCCGCCGCCGCGGTTGCCGGCGAAGTATTCGGCGACATCCGCCCGGCCGGAACCTTTGTGCTGGCCGGGCTGATCCGGCCGGAAATGAAAATTGAGATCGAAGTGACCGCGCGCATTGGCGCCCATAAATCCTAACCCACAGGCATCCTGCTTCATGGCCCACAAACTCTTCCTCCTGCCCGGCGACGGCATCGGCACCGAAATCATGGCCGAGGTCGAAAAGCTCATCAAAGCCCTCAACGCCAAGGGGCTGACCGATCTTGAAACCGATACCGGCCTTGTGGGCGGCTGCGCCTACGATGCGCATGGCGCGGCGATTTCGGATGCCGACATGGCCAAGGCCCAGGCCGCCGATGCGGTGATCTTTGGCGCAGTTGGCGGCCCGAAGTGGGACAGCGTGCCCTATGACGTGCGGCCGGAAGCCGGGCTCCTGCGGCTGCGCAAGGATTTGGCGCTGTTTGCCAACCTGCGCCCTGCCATCTGCTATCCCGCGCTCGCCGATGCTTCGGCGCTCAAGCGCGAAGTGGTCGAAGGGCTCGATATCCTGATCGTGCGCGAATTGACCGGTGGGGTCTATTTCGGCGAACCCAAGACCATCACTGATCTGGGCAATGGCCAGAAGCGGGCCATCGATACCCAGGTCTATGAGACCTATGAGATCGACCGCATCGTGCGCGTCGCCTTCGATCTGGCCCGCACCCGCGGCTCGAAAGTGCATTCGGCGGACAAGAAGAATGTCATGAAGTCCGGCGTGCTCTGGGACGAAGTGGCCCGCACTGTGGCCAAAGACTATGCCGATGTCCGGTTCGAGCACATCCTTGCCGACAATTGCGCCATGCAGTTGGTCCGCAATCCCAAGCAGTTCGATGTCATCGTCACCGATAACCTGTTCGGTGATATCCTGTCCGATGCCGCTGCCATGCTCACCGGGTCGCTCGGCATGCTGCCCTCGGCCTCGCTCGGCGCCCCCGACAAGCTCACCGGCAAGCGCAAGGCGCTTTACGAACCCGTCCACGGCTCGGCCCCCGATATTGCCGGGCAGGGCATTGCCAATCCCATCGCCATGATCGCCTCGTTCGCCATGGCCTTGCGCTATTCGTTCAACCTCGTCGTCCTCGCCAATCGCGTCGAGGCAGCGATTGCCAGCGTGCTCGATGAAGGCCTGCGCACCGGCGATATCATGCAGCCGGGCTGCCGCAAGGTGGGCACCACCGAAATGGGCGATGCCATCATCGCCAAGCTTGCGCTCTGATCACGATTTGCTGAACCGGCCGGGTTTTGCCCGGCCGGTGAAACTTCTGCGCGAGGGCCTGCGTATTTCTCATCAGCAGCAACAAGCTGTCTTGGGAGAAAACAATGCAGAAGTCCGTCATCAAGGCGCTTGCCGCCACCGCCGCCATCAGCCTTTTCGCCAGCTTTGGCGTCTCCGCGCAGGAATCGGTCCGCGTCGGCGGCGCGCCGATGTTCGATAACAAGAACATCATCGAAAACGCCGTCAATTCCAAGGATCACACCACCCTGGTTGCCGCCGTCAAGGCAGCGGGCCTGGTGGAAACCCTCTCGGGTCCGGGCCCGTTCACCGTCTTTGCCCCGGTCAACAAAGCCTTCGCCGCACTACCGGCTGGCACGGTGGATAACCTGCTGCTGCCCGAAAGCAAGAAGACCCTGACCAAGGTTTTGACCGCCCATGTCATCGCCGGCGATTATTCGGATGCCGACCTGATGTCGATGGCCGAAGCCAAGGGCGGTTCCTTCGCCCTCAAGACCGTCAGCGGCGATACGCTGAGCTTTATCCTGAAGGGCTCGATCCTTTATGTCGTCGATGAGAATGGCGGCGCCGCCAAGATCACCATTTCGGACGTCAACCAGTCCAATGGCGTGATCCACGTGGTCAACAAGGTGCTGCTACCCAAATAAGCCATGTAGGCCAAGCAAGGGTGTCGCAACCTGATGCGGAAAAGGCGGCTTTAAAGGCCGCCTTTTTTGTCACTGTTGCGTTCTGGCCGCCCCCGGGGCCGAAATCCATTGCCCCCCGTTGACTCGTTTCAAAGTCACAGGCATTGATTTTTCTCGAGTTTCCAGGGGTTCGGGCATGAAGCGCGTTTTGGCGATATTGGCGGTTCTGGCATCCGTGTGTGCACCGGCCGGCGCGCAGGAGTTCCGGCTCGAGGAAATCCGCGGCGGCATCATGGCTCATAGCATTGATGAGGCCGGTCCGAGCGGCGAGTTCCTCAATGCCACCCGTATTCAGGATGCCAATGTCGAACTGCTGTTCACCCCGCTCGATGCGCTCTATTGGCTCGGCTCGCCGCGCCCGCATGTGGGGGCCACCATCAATTTCGGCGGGCTTGAATCGATGGCCTATGCCGGCCTGACCTGGCGCGCCAATATCTTTGACAGCCCGGTCTTTATCGAAGGCGCCTTTGGTGCCGCCATCCATAATGGATCAACCGATGGCGCCGCCGTCGCCCCGGCGCGCAACCTCGGCTGCCCGGTGCTGTTCCATGAGGCAGCCAGCCTTGGCTATGACTTTACGCCCAGCGCCAGCGTCATGCTCACCATCGAGCATGCGTCGCATGCCGGGCTGTGCGGGGCCAATAATCGCGGCCTGACCAATCTGGGCGTTCGTTTCGGCTTCAAGTTTTAGGCCACCTGCCCGGCGGCCCAGCCCGAAGCCCAGGCCCACTGGAAGTTGTAGCCCCCCAGCCAGCCGGTCACATCGACCACTTCACCGACAAAATAGAGCCCGGGCACCTGCCGTGCGGCCATGGTCCTGGCATCGAGCCCGCGCGTGTCCACACCCCCCAGCGTGACTTCGGCGGTGCGATACCCCTCCGTGCTCACTGGCTTGACCGTCCATTGCGTCAGGTGCTTGGCAATGGCGGCAAACTTGGCGTCGGAAAAATCCCCCACCGGTCCGGGCAGGTTGATCTCTTCCCCCAGCATCTGCGCCAGCCGCTTGGGCATGAGGGTGGCCAGCACCGTCTGCACGGCGGCCTTGGGCATGGATCGGCGCGCCTCCCGCAGCAGTCCGGCCACGTCGGTGCCGGGCAGGAAATCGATGCTGATCGCATCGCCCTGTCGCCAATAGGATGAAATCTGCAGGATCGCCGGGCCCGACAACCCGCGATGGGTGAACAGCATCGCCTCCTCGAACCGGGTCTTGGCATGGCTCACCGCAACATTGAGCGCAATACCGGCCAGCGGGGTCAGCTTTTCGAGCATGCCCGGCTCAAAGGTCAGCGGCACCAGTCCGGGTCTGGTTTCGGTCAGTGCGAGCCCGAACTGGGTGGCCAGTTGATAGCCGAGCCCGGTCGCCCCCATCTTGGGGATCGATTTGCCGCCGGTGGCCACAATCAGGCTTTGTGCCTTTATCGGTCCGGAAGAGAGCTGGACCAGAAATCCATCGTCGGATTTTTCAACGCTTTCAAAGCGGGCCGAGAGTTCCAGCGTCACCGCAGTGCGGCGCATTTCCTCGACCAGCATGGCAATGATCAGCCGGGCCGATTCATCGCAGAACAATTGCCCCAGGGTTTTTTCGTGAAAGGCGATATTGTAGCGCTTGACCAGGGCGATGAAGTCGCTCGGCGTGTAGCGGCTCAGTGCCGACAGGGCAAAGCGCGGGTTGGATGACAGGAAGCGGTCGCCCCTGGTGTTGATATTGGTGAAATTGCAGCGCCCGCCGCCCGAAATGCGAATCTTTTCGCCCGGGGCATTGGCATGGTCGATGATCAAAACGCTGCGCCCGCGCTTACCCGCCTCGATGGCCGCCATCATGCCGGCCGCGCCTGCGCCCAGGATCAGAACATCGAATGTGCGCATGGCGGTATCCTTGATCAGATGAGGCGCCGTTCCTGACACAGTTTGACCGGCGGTAACAGGCGCATTCAACCGCCAGTCCCGCCTGCAACGGATCATTGACTCTTTACGATTTCAGCGTAGAACCCTCACCGAGTTTGAAGGCCTGACCCATGCATGCTGTCGCTTCCATTTCTGGTCCGACCATGACCGCGCTCAAAAGCGCGGGGGCAAGCGCCATGCTCGCAACCAAAACCACCAAAACCCCCTGAGCTTTTCCCCGGGTCCTCTCCCGCCGGGGAGAGGCCGATCCACTGGGCCGCACCAAACAGGGTGCGCGGGGGAAACGGGTAAAGGACTAAGCAATATGGGCTATCGCGTCGCAGTCGTTGGTGCCACGGGCAATGTGGGCCGCGAAGTGCTCAACATTCTGGCCGAGCGCAATTTCCCGGTCAGCGAGGTCATTCCGCTGGCCTCCTCGCGCTCGATCGGGCGCGAGATCAGCTTTGGCGACAAGGTGCTCAAGTGCCGCGATCTTGAGACCTTCGATTTCACCGGCGTCGATTTTGCCATCATGTCCGCCGGCTCGGCCATTGCCCGTGACTGGGCGCCCAGGATCGGCGCCATGGGCACAATCGTGATCGATAATTCGAGCTACTGGCGCTACCACTCCGATGTGCCGCTGGTGGTGCCCGAGGTCAATGCCCACGTGCTCGATGCCTATATGGCGCAGAACGATCGCAAGAATATCATTGCCAATCCCAATTGCTCGACCGCCCAGCTGGTGGTGGCGCTCAAGCCCCTGCATGACTTTGCCACCATCAAGCGCGTCGTGGTCTCGACCTACCAGTCGGTGTCCGGCGCAGGCAAGGAAGGCATCGACGAGCTCTATGACCAGACCAAGGGCATTTTCGTCACCGACAAACCCACGCCCAAGAAGTTCCCCAAGCAGATTGCCTTCAACGTCATCCCGCACATCGATGTGTTCATGGAAGACGGCTACACCAAGGAAGAATGGAAGATCCTGGCCGAGACCAAGAAGATGCTCGATCCGCGCATCAAGGTATCGGCCACCGCGGTGCGCGTTCCAGTGTTCGTGGGCCATTCCGAAGCGGTCAATATCGAGTTTGACAAGCCGATCTCCCCCGATGAGGCCCGCGACATCCTGCGCGAGGCCCCCGGCGTCATGGTCATCGATAAGCGCGAACCGGGCGGCTACATCACCCCGGTCGAATGCGTGGGCGATTACAATACGTTTGTTTCCCGCATCCGCGAGGATGTGACCGTCGAGAACGGTCTGGCCATGTGGGTGGTTTCGGACAACCTGCGCAAGGGCGCGGCGCTCAACACCATCCAGATTGCCGAAACCCTGATCGAGCGCGGTTTGATGGCGAAAAAAGCGGCCTGATCGGCCCTCTGGCCTTTGGGTCGGCATGCCGGGCGTGGTCCGGTGTGCCGATCCAGCGCTTGAAACGCGGCATCACCGGCATGCTAGGGTAAGCGCGCCGGCGAATCGGTGTTTGATTTCCTGCGGCTCCGCCGCCCATCTTGAGCCCTTTATGTCCCCTCGCGATCTGGTTCTCGCCCTTGGTGTCGTCATCATCTGGGGGCTCAATTTCGTTGCCATCAAATGGGGCGTGGCCGAGGTGCCGCCATTCCTCTTGACCGCGCTGCGCTATATCGGCTGCGTACTGCCGGCGATCTTTTTCGTGCGCCGCCCGGCGGTGAGCTGGAAATTGCTGGCAGCCTATGGCTTTACCGTCGGGGTCTTGCAGTTCGGCTTCCTGTTTTCAGCCGTCAAGCTCGGCATGCCGGCTGGGCTCGCCTCGCTGGTCATCCAGATGCAGGCTTTCTTCACCATCGGCTTTGCCATGCTGCTGCTGAGCGAGCGGCCGAACCGGTTCCAGATCCTGGGGGCGCTGGTGGCGCTGTCCGGACTGGCTGCCGTCGCCTCCGAGCGGCTTGAAGGGGCGGTGCTCATTCCGTTGCTGATGACGGTTGCCGCGTCCTTCTTCTGGGGCATGTCCAACCTCATCACCAAGCGGGCCGGCAAGGTCGACATGCTGGCTTTCGTTGTCTGGGGCAGCCTTGTTCCGCCGATCCCGATGCTGATCCTCTCGCTGGCTTTCGAGGGGCCGCAGGCGATCACCGGACTCTTGCACCTCACGCCCCTGGCCATCGGGTCGGTGCTGTTTATCGCCTATGGGTCGACGCTTTTCGGCTATGGGGCCTGGGCGATCCTGCTCGGGCGTTATCCGGCCTCGAGTGTTGCCCCGTTTTCGCTTTTGGTGCCGGTGGCAGGCTTTGCCGGGGCGCTGGTCTTTCTGGGCGAAGCGATTTCCGGCCTCGAAATCCTGGGCAGCGTTCTGATCTTTTCGGGGCTTGTGCTCAACGTTTTCGGTTCAAGGCTCTGGCAGCGCTGGCGCGCCGCCCGGTGAACCTGCTAGTCGAGGGGCTATTGCAAAACGTCTGGAGTTTCCAATGCTGATTTATCGCTATCTGACCGGTCAGGACGATGCCAGTTTCTGCCACAAGGTCACCAAGGCGCTCTCCGAGGGCTGGCAGCTTTATGGCAACCCGACTCTGACCTTCAATTCCGTGCTCGGCCAGGTCATTGCCGGGCAGGCGGTCACCCGCGAAGCGCCCGACCAGCCATACGATCCGGACAAGAAGCTCGTCGATTATTGATCAGGCCAGCCCGGCGCGTTCGAGCGCCAGGTGCTGGAGCACCATGATGGTCTTGGCGTCGGTAATCTGCCCCGACCCGATCATGGCCAGCGCCTCGGCAAAGCCAAACTCGATCACTTCGATGTCTTCACCCTCATGCTCAAGCCCGCCGCCGTCCGAAATACGGGCGGTAGCGTCATAGTCGCCGACAAAGAACGAGAGCTTTTCAGTCACCGAGCCCGGGCTCATATAGGCGTCGAACAGGTGCCGCACCCGGCTCACGCGATAGCCGGTTTCCTCCTCGGCCTCGCGCCGGGCGCAGTCTTCGGGCTCCGCCCCATCAAGGAGGCCGGCGCAGGCCTCGATCAGGAACGGATCGTCCCCCATGCGATAGACCGGAAAGCGGAACTGGCGCGTCAGGATCACGCTGTCGGTGTCGGGATTGACCAGCAGGATCACCGCCGCATTGCCCCGGTCATAGGTTTCGCGCACCTGGCGCTGCCAGGTTCCATCGCGCCGTTGCAGCTCGAATTCGGACTTCTCCAGATGCCCCCAGTTGCGCGACAGGGTCACGGTTGAAATCAGTTTCACGCGCTGGTCCAAAGCGGTCTCCGATGCGTTGCAATCGAGCGTAATAATACGGTTCTGCTTCACATTTTGTCGCATGCGACGCAAGGACTAGCCCTTGACCTTTGACGGATGCGGAGCGGGGGGCTAGAAGTCTCGAACCATTCCAGACTGGTGTGCGTCGCCACCCCGGCGAGCTGACAGCGAGGCCCTGATGACCACCCGTGAGCGGCCTCTCTCGCCGCATCTGCAAATCTACCGTTTCACCATCACCATGGCCATGTCGATCGTGCATCGGGCCACCGGCATTGCGCTTTATGCGGCAACGCTGCTGCTGGTGCTCTGGCTTGGCGCCGCGGCGCTGGGCGATGGCCCGCTCGGGCTGGTCAATCTGGTTTTGGGCTCCTGGTTCGGGCAGATCATCCTGTTCCTGACCACCTGGGCGCTGTTTCACCACATGCTCGGCGGCATCCGCCATTTTGTCTGGGACAGTATCCATATGCTCGAACCCGGGCGCCGCGAGGCGCTGGCCTGGGCCAATATCATCGGCTCGGTGCTGCTGACGCTCCTGGCCTGGGCGGCGTTTGTGTGGATGGGAGGTGCCAATTGACCGATCACGCCCGCATCGCCAATCCCAAAACCCATTACGGCAACGGCAAGGCTGCCACGCGCCATTTCTTCATCCAGCGCCTGTCGGGGTTGGCCAATATCGGCTTTACCGGCTTTTTCGTCTGGCTGGTGGTGCGGCTGGCCGGGGCCGGCCGGGCCGATCTCGTCAGCGTGATCGCCCATCCGGTGGTGGCGCTGATCCTGGCGCTGCTGCTGATCGTTGTTGGAATTCACATGCGCATCGGCATGAACGACATCATCCACGACTACGTCCACACCCCGGCGCGCCGGCATCTGGCCGAGGCCGCCAACACGGCCTTTGTGGTGGTGGTCATGGGCACTGGCCTTTTGGCCATCGCCAAACTCTTGTTCTGGGGCTAGCCTGATGGCGACTTACGAGTTGATCGACCACGAGTTCGATGTGGTGGTGGTGGGCGCTGGCGGTGCGGGCCTGCGCGCCACGCTCGGCATGGCCGAGCAGGGCTTCAACACGGCCTGCGTCACCAAGGTTTTCCCCACGCGCTCGCATACCGTGGCCGCCCAGGGCGGCATTGCCGCCTCGCTTTCCAACATGGGCCCGGATTCCTGGCAGTGGCACATGTATGACACGGTCAAGGGTTCGGACTGGCTCGGCGACAATGACGCCATGGAATATCTGGCGCGCAATGCCCCGCAGGCCGTCTATGAGCTCGAGCACTATGGCGTGCCCTTTTCGCGCACCGATGCGGGCAAGATCTACCAGCGCCCGTTTGGCGGCCACATGACCGAGTTCGGCGATGGCCCGCCGGTGCAGCGCACCTGCGCTGCGGCCGACCGCACCGGCCATGCCATCCTGCATACGCTCTATGGCCAGTCGCTGCGCAACAATGCCCAGTTCTTCATCGAGTATTTCGCCCTCGACCTGATCATGTCCGCCGATGGGGTCTGCGAAGGCATCATTGCCTGGAAGCTTGATGACGGCACGCTGCACCGGTTCCGCGCCAAGACGGTGGTTCTGGCCACCGGGGGTTATGGCCGCGCTTACTTCTCGGCCACATCCGCCCATACCTGCACCGGCGATGGCAATGGCATGGTGGCTCGCGCCGGGCTGCCACTCCAGGATATGGAGTTTGTCCAGTTCCACCCCACCGGCATTTACGGCTCGGGTTGCCTGATCACCGAGGGCGCGCGCGGCGAAGGCGGGTACCTCGTCAATTCCGAAGGCGAGCGCTTCATGGAGCGCTATGCGCCCAATGCCAAGGATCTGGCCAGCCGCGACGTCGTCTCGCGCTGCATGACCATTGAAATCCGCGAAGGCCGCGGCGTTGGCCCCAAGAAGGACCATATCTACCTGCACCTTGATCATCTCGATCCCAAGGTGCTGCACGAGCGCCTGCCGGGCATCTCGGAATCGGCAAAAATCTTTGCCGGTGTCGACCTGACCCGCGAGCCGATCCCGGTGATCCCCACCGTCCACTATAATATGGGCGGCATTCCCGCGAACTATCATGGCGAAGTGCTCAATCCCACGCCTGCCGATCCCGATCGCATCGTGCCCGGCCTGATGGCGGTGGGCGAAGCGGCCTGCGCCTCGGTGCACGGGGCCAACCGGCTGGGCTCGAACTCTTTGACCGACCTTGTGGTGTTTGGCCGTGCCGCCGCCCTGCGCGCCGGAGAGGTCATTGATCGCAATGCGGCTGTGCCGGCCATCAACAAGGCCGAGGACGAAAAGGTCCTTGCCCGCTTTGATCGGCTCCGCCACGCCAATGGTTCTGCTCCCACCGCGATGGTGCGCGACCAGATGCAGCAGATCATGCAGCAGGATGCCGCCGTCTTCCGCACCGCCGAAACCCTGCAGTCGGGCGTTAAACGGATGAGTGAACTCTATCCGAGCCTGAAAGACCTCAAGGTCCACGACCGGTCGCTGATCTGGAATTCGGATCTGGTTGAAACCCTCGAGCTTGAAAACCTGATGGCTAATGCCATCACCACCGTGGTGTCGGCCGAAGCCCGGCACGAAAGCCGCGGTGCCCACGCCCGCGAGGATTTCCCGAGCCGCGACGATGTGAACTGGCGCGTGCATTCGCTGAGCTGGGTCGATGACAAGGGCGCGGTGCGCCTGAGTTCGCGCCCGGTGCACACCGATCCGCTGACGCCCGAGGCCGATGGCGGCATTGCGCTGAAAAAGATCGCACCCAAGGCGCGGGTTTATTGAGGTATGGATGATGCAAAAGGATGGCGATGCAGTAAATCCTTTGGCACTAGAGTTTCCGCTCTATGCGCTTGAGGACTACGACTCGTACTATCCGCATCACGTTTGGAAGGTTGGAATAAAGACAACACTCCCAGACATACTGAGGAGGCGTTTAATTGGATCTGTAATTGCGACGCATCTTGGGAATTCTTCCGTTGATAACGCGGTTAGAAAGTATGTGCCCGCGGTCGACGAGAAACCAATTTTGAGGTTAGGGGCAAGGGCAGTTTCTTTTATCGAGTCATCGCATTCTTGGATGCACGATCTAGTTGAGCGACTTACACGCCATGATGATCAGAATATCGGACGCGTTATGGCAGAACTGACGATGCTTCGCCAAGAGTACACTGCAAAATGCTTTCTATATATTGCAAATAGGGGTGCGATTTTCGAGGGATATTCGCTCCTCCGGATGCAGTTTGAACAGTTCGCTTGGATTGTGGCGGTCGATAAGGTTGGCGACACAGCGCGGGTGCAGCGCACCAAGGCGCAATCGTCGCTACGAAATCTAAATCAGGTTGTGCCGGGCGCGTCTCGCCTGTACGGGCTTCTGAGCGCACATGCCCATTGGAACTATGATGCGCATACGAGGGCAATTACCACCGACGAGCACGGTGCTTCAGGTGTGCTTTTTGCGTCAGTGGAGCACAAGGCCGAGTTGCTTTCACATGCCGTCCAGTTTTGCGGTGTTTTTGCTCGCATAATAGAGAAGTTGCGACGGGGCGAAATAAACCAAGTACAAGATGCTCCGGAGGTACGTAAACGACTCGAGGATATACGGTCGACCGCTACCGCATTGTCTGCTGAGATTTGGGATATGATTGACGCTCATGGCAAGCGAACAAATTAGGTCCGATTCCGGCCATTTGGGCAAGGTCTTGGCGTAGAAGGTGCGACCGAGAGACGTTCGTCGATGCGGTCTGGTCCGGACTTAAACTGGTGATCCGCAAGCAACTGCGGTGAAAGGAAATGGCGATATGATCAGGCTTGCAACAGCCCTTCTGGCACTCTGGTTATCAGCAGGCGCGGCTCTGGCAGGTGCTCCCACCGAGGCGCAGAAGGACGAATTCTACAAGGTCTGCGTCGGCATCTCGAGCGATGTGCCGTTGTGCACCTGCAAGGCCGATGCGGCCATGACGCTGATCGATGAGACCATGATGACCTATGTCATTGCCGGCATGAAGGGGGCGGGCAACGCTCCTGAAAGCGTGCAGGTGGAATGGAACGATTATGTCGCCCGCTCCAATCAGATCTGCAAGCCGAACTACTAATCCGTTCTTACTCCGGGACCCCCGCGAATGGTTGAACTGAGCCTGCCCAAAAAGTCCCAGCCCCAGAAGGGCAAGACCTGGCCAAAGCCGGCAAGCGCCTCGCTGCGCGAATACCGCATCTATCGCTACGATCCGGACAGCGAAGCCAATCCGCGCATCGATACCTATTTCGTCGATACCAGTGATTGCGGTCCGATGGTGCTCGATGGCCTGCTCTGGATCAAGAACAAGGTCGACCCCACCCTGACCCTGCGCCGGTCCTGCCGCGAGGGCATCTGCGGCTCGTGCGCCATGAACATCAACGGGTTCAATACGCTGGCCTGCACCAAGGGCATGGATGAGCTCTCGGGCCCGGTGGCCGTCTATCCGCTGCCGCACATGCCGGTGGTCAAGGATCTGGTGCCGGACCTGACGACGTTTTATGCCCAGCACCGCTCGATCGAGCCCTGGCTCAAGACCACCTCGCCGACCCCCGATACTGAATGGCTGCAGTCCAAGCCCGAGCGCGAAAAGCTCGACGGGCTTTATGAATGCATCCTTTGCGCCTGCTGCTCGACATCCTGCCCGTCCTATTGGTGGAATGGCGAAAAGTATCTCGGCCCCGCCATTCTCCTGCAGGCCTATCGCTGGCTGATCGACAGTCGCGACGAAACCCAGTCCGAGCGGCTCGACAATCTTGAAGACCCTTTCAAGCTCTATCGCTGCCACACCATCATGAATTGCTCGAAGGCCTGCCCCAAAGGGCTCAACCCGGCCAAGGCCATCGCTGAAATCAAGAAGATGATGGTCGAACGACAGGTCGCCTAGTCCCAAGAGCGCTTCAACCAACCAGGGCGGTCGGCATGTTTGAAACCATTGCGGAAGTTGCCGACCCCGCCATTGCCCGGGTGCTGATCACGGCGCTGAAAGCCCATGGCTTTCACCCGCTCGACGGGGCGGGCGATGGTCTGCCGGGCCTGCCGGGGGTGTTTGCGCCAGGCGGCATCCCGATCGCCGTGCCCGAAGGCGAAGCCGACGATGCCCAGGCGCTGGTCGATGTGCTGATTGCCGAAATGACCGCCGGTCAATCGTCCGGCGGGGCGTGAAACGGCCGGCGGGCCAAAACTCTGCCACAATGATTGGTCCATTAGGACATGGTCACCGCCCTTCTGTGTTGAACGGGGCCATGCTTTTGCGCTATAGGCGCACCTCATCGACCATAGCCCCGCGCGGCAGGAGTTCACCAATGATCATCAACCGTACCGCTTCGTTGGTAGCAGTGACACTGGCGACCCTCACCCTTGCCGCCTGCGGCACCATGGGCACCTCGCCCACCGTCAATACGCTCGGCCAGCCGCAGCCGGTGCAGCCTGTCCAGACCTCGCAGGTCAACTCGTCGGCGCTGCCCCCGATTGCCGGCAGCGTTGTGCAGCAGGACCCGGCCAGCATTGCCCCCGGCCTGACCGGTACGCCCGTCCTTGGCGGCGTGCAGCAGCAGCCGTTGCAGACCGCCAGCGCCGATGGGTCCTTTGTCACCCTTGGCGATGCCGGTACGGCCGGTGCCATTCCGCCCGGTGGCCGCGATCTGACCGGTGGCCTGACCATCGAAAAGCTGCTTGGCGGCTGGAATGTCACCAGCGGCGCCGATCAGTGCCGGGTGAACCTGACATACACGGCCAAGGCCGGAACCTCGCGCTATCGCGCTTCGGCTCCCGGCTGCGCCATTCCCGGCCTTGCCGCCGTTGCCTCCTGGCAGCTGACCGGCAACCAGATCCAGCTGTTTGACGAAGCCGGTTCCATCGTTGCCGCGCTGGCGCTGTCGGGCAATCGCTTCGTCGGCACCTCGGCGGGTGGCCAGGGCATTTCAATGACCTCCTGACCTCCGCTCAGGCGGCTGGTCTTGTCAGAACCTGTTCCTCCCGGCCCGGTCTCCGCCGCTCTGGCTGATCTTGTCAGCCAGGGCGCGCTCAGCGCCGATTCGCTGCAGACCAAAGCGGCCCTGCTGCTTGATGAAATCGCACTTTCAATGCTGAACCGGCCGCGCCAGCGCGGGCTGTTTGCCGGGCTGACCCGGCGCACCCCGGTGCGCGGTGCCTATCTTGTGGGGCAGGTAGGGCGCGGCAAGACCATGCTGATGGACCTGTTCTTTGCCACGGTGCCGATCAAGGCCAAGCGGCGCGTGCATTTCCATGAGTTCATGGACGAGGTGCATACCGCCATCACCGCCTTCCGCCGCGCCCATGCCGACAGGCGCTCCAACCCCGATCCGATCGCGGCCGTGGTTAAGCCGATCATTGCGGCAACCCGGTTGCTCTGCCTTGATGAATTCCAGGTGCAGGACATCACCAATGCCATGCTGCTCCAGCGCCTGTTCGAAAAGCTGTTCGAGGCCGGGGTCGTTGTGGTCGCCACTTCAAACGTGGTGCCCGAAAGGCTTTATGAGAACGGGCTCAACCGCCAGCTGTTTGAGCCGTTCATCGATCTGCTCAAATCCGCCGTGACGGTCTTTACCCTTGATGGTCCGACCGACTACCGGCGCCTCAGGTTCGAGGGCCAGAAAGTCTATCATTTCGGGCTCGGGCCGCAGACCGATGCGCAGATGCAGGCGCTCTGGCTGCGCCTGACCGGCGGGGTGCCCGGGGCTCCGGCCGAAGTGCCGCTTCTGGGGCGGGTGCTCAGGGTGCCGCAGGCAGCCATGGGGGCGGCGCGCTTCAGGTTTGCCGATCTCTGCGAGGCCCCGCTTGGTGCCCCGGACTATCTGCGGCTTGCGCACACCTATGACAGCGTCATGCTCGAGGGCGTGCCGCAGTTCAGCCGCACGCGCTCCGATGCCGCCAAACGGTTTATTCTTCTCATCGACACGCTCTATGATCGCGGGGTCAAGCTGGCGGCGAGCTTTGCCGTGCCGCTCGATGCGCTCGCCGACGACGACAGGACCCGCTTCGAATTCGCCCGCTGCATCTCGCGGCTGATTGAAATGCAATCGGCCCAGTATCTGGATGCGCCGCACAAGGTTGAGGTTGCAACCGTTTCTGCGAACGGTTGACGCAGCGTTTCATCGGCACGGGCCAGTCAGACAAAGGGCTGACTTGCGCCCGTCCGGCCCAAGGGTTAATAAGCGGCGCAATTCCAACGCAATCGACAGGACAAATCCTTATGGCGCGCAACAAGATCGCTCTCATCGGGGCGGGACAGATTGGCGGAACGCTGGCACATCTTGCTGCGCTCAAAGATCTGGGCGACATCGTGCTCTTCGACATTCAGGACGGCGTACCGCAGGGCAAGGCGCTCGACCTGTCCCAGTCGGCCCCGGTCGAAGGGTTCGACGGCAGCCTCAAGGGCACCTCGGAATATAAGGATATTGCCGGTGCAAACGTCGTCATCGTCACCGCCGGTGTGCCGCGCAAGCCGGGCATGAGCCGCGATGATCTCCTCGAAATCAACCTCAAGGTCATGGAACAGGTAGGCGCCGGCATTGCAAAATATGCACCCGATGCCTTTGTGATCTGCATCACCAACCCGCTCGATGCCATGGTCTGGGCGCTGCAGAAGTTCTCGGGCCTGCCCACTGCCAAGGTTGTGGGCATGGCGGGTGTGCTCGATTCCTCGCGCTTTGAATATTTCCTCGCCGAAGAGCTCAAGGTCTCGGTGCAGGATGTTACCGCCTTCGTGCTCGGCGGCCATGGCGATACCATGGTGCCGCTGGTGCGCTATTCGACCGTGGGCGGCATTCCGCTGCCCGACCTCGTCAAGATGGGCTGGATGAGCAAGGAAAAGCTCGATGCCATCGTCCAGCGCACCCGCGATGGCGGCGCCGAGATCGTGGGGCTGCTCAAGACCGGATCGGCCTTCTATGCGCCCGCCACCTCCGCCATTGCCATGGCCGAGAGCTATCTCAAGGACAAGCGCCGTGTCTTGCCGGCAGCTGCCTATCTCAATGGCGAATATGGCGTCAAAGCCACCTATGTCGGCGTGCCGGTGATCATCGGCGCCAATGGCGTTGAAAAAATCGTCGAAATCGCGCTCAACGGCACCGAACAGAAGGCCTTCGACAAGTCGGTCGGCGCTGTCGAGGGCCTGATCGAGGCCTGCAAGAAAATCGCCCCCAAGCTCGCCTAAGCGGAAAGCGCAGTCATGAACATCCACGAACACCAGGCCAAGGCGCTCCTCAAGGACTACGGCCTGCCGGTTGCGGCCGGGGTCGCGATCTTTTCGGCCGACGAGGCCGCCGCGGCTGCCAGGTCGCTGCCGGGCCCGCTCTATGTGGTCAAGAGCCAGATCCACGCCGGCGGGCGCGGCAAGGGCAAGTTCAAGGAACTGGCTGCCGATGCCAAGGGCGGCGTGCGGCTGGCGCGTTCGGTCGACGATGTGGTGGCCAATGCCCGCGAAATGCTCGGCCATACCCTTGTCACCAAGCAGACCGGCCCGGCCGGCAAGCAGGTCAACCGCCTCTATATCGAGGACGGCGCCGACATTGCCCGCGAGCTTTATTGCTCGCTTCTGGTGGATCGCACCACCGGGCGGGTCGCCTTTGTGGTCTCCACCGAGGGCGGCATGGATATCGAGGCGGTGGCAGAACACACGCCCGAAAAGATCGTCTCGCTGTCGGTCAATCCCGATACCGGGGTCACCGCCGCCGATGTTGCCACCATTGCTGGCGCCCTCAAGCTCGACGGGGCGGCGCGCCAGGACGCGGAAACCCTGTTTCCGCTGCTCTACAAGGCCTTTGTCGAAAAGGACATGAGCCTGCTCGAGGTCAACCCGCTGATCGTGATGACCGACGGTCACCTGCGCGTGCTCGATGCCAAGGTGAGCTTTGACAACAATGCCATGTTCCGCCACCCCGAACTGGCCCCGCTGCGCGACCTGAGCGAGGAGGACGAAAAGGAAATCGAAGCCTCCAAGTTCGACCTCGCCTATGTGGCGCTCGATGGCAATATCGGCTGCATGGTCAATGGGGCGGGGCTGGCCATGTCGACCATGGATATCATCAAGCTCTATGGCGAGGAGCCGGCCAACTTTCTTGACGTGGGTGGCGGCGCCAACCGCGAAAAGGTCACGGCAGCGTTCAAGATCATCACCGCCGATCCCAATGTCAAAGGCATCCTCGTCAACATTTTCGGCGGCATCATGCGCTGCGATGTGATCGCCGAGGGTGTGATTGCCGCGGTCAAGGATGTGGGGCTCACCGTGCCGCTGGTCGTCCGGCTCGAAGGCACGCGCGTCAAGGAAGGCAAGGACATCCTCGACAAAAGCGGGCTCGATGTCATCTCCGCCGATGATCTCGATGATGCCGCGCAAAAGATCGTTGCCGCGATCCGCAAGTAAGCCGGTCCGCAAGGCCCCAAAGACGAAAGCAAGCCATGTCCATTCTCGTCAATAAAGACACCAAGGTTCTGGTCCAGGGACTGACCGGCAAGACCGGCACCTTCCACACCGAGCAGGCTCTGGCCTATTTCGGCACCAGGATGGTGGGCGGCACGCATCCCAAAAAGGGCGGCGAAACCTGGACCTCCGGGCTCGATGGCACGCCACTGCCGATCTTTGCCTCGGTGGCCGAAGGCAAGGCGCAGACCGGGGCCAATGCCTCGGTGATCTATGTGCCCCCCGCCGGTGCCGCCGATGCCATCCTTGAGGCCATCGAGGCCGAGATCGATCTGATCGTCTGCATCACCGAAGGCGTTCCGGTTCTCGACATGGTCAAGGTCAAGGCCCGGCTCGAAAAGTCGAAATCCCGCCTGATCGGGCCCAATTGCCCCGGCGTCCTCACCCCGGAGGAATGCAAGATCGGCATCATGCCCGGTTCGATCTTTTCGAAAGGCTCGGTGGGCATTGTCTCGCGCTCGGGCACACTGACCTATGAAGCGGTGTTCCAGACTACCAATGCCGGGCTGGGCCAGACGACGGCCGTCGGCATCGGCGGCGATCCGGTCAAGGGCACTGAATTCATCGATATGCTCGAAATGTTCCTGGCCGACGAGGCCACCAAGTCGATCATCATGATCGGGGAAATCGGCGGGTCGGCTGAAGAAGACGCCGCTCAATTCCTCATCGATGAAGCCAAGCGCGGCCGTAAGAAACCGATGGCCGGTTTCATTGCCGGTCTCACCGCCCCCAAGGGCCGCACCATGGGCCATGCCGGCGCGGTGATTTCGGGCGGCAAGGGCGGGGCTGAAGACAAGATTGCGGCCATGGAAGCGGCCGGTATCCGCATGTCAAAATCCCCCGCCAAGATCGGGGTGACCCTGGTGGACGTGCTGAAGGGCTGAACCATGCGCATGAGTGAAATCCCCTTCGGGGTCACCGACTGGTCCGAGATTGCCACCGAGGTGCACAAGGGCGACGCGGGCGAGGCGATCTGGCGCGTCCAGTATTTCGGTCCTGAAGACAATCGCATCCGGGTCCGGATGATGGATTATTCGCCCGGCTATGTGTCCGATCACTGGTGTGCGAAGGGCCATGTCATCTTTTGCCTTGATGGCGCCATGACCACGGTGCTTGAAGATGGCCGCAGCTTCGAATTGCGCGCCGGCATGAGCTATCAGGTGGCCGACGGGGCCGAGCGGCACCGCTCGCACACCGCAGGCGGCGCCAGACTGTTCGTGGTGGATTAGCCGGACACCGAAAAACCGGCGATTGTTGAACAACTCCTCTCGATCCCGCTTGCAGAGGCGTTGGTCTTTAACAACATGCTAAGCTAAGACGGTCACATTGGGGCCGCCAAACCCGGGTTGATCTGATCCCCGGTCTGTCAGGAAGGACGGTGGGGTCTAACACCCCGCGAGAACGCAATGACCCGACAAGATAAGAACGAAGAGTTCTTGCTCACTTCCTTCCTTTACGGGGGAAATGCCGACTATATCGATGACCTCTATGCCCGCTACAAAGCCGACCCGAAAAGCGTAGACCCCACCTGGGGCAGCTTCTTCGGCAAGCTCGAAGATACCCCGGCCGAGGCTGCCAGCAATGCTGCCGGGCCGTCCTGGCAGCGCCGGGACTGGCCGCAGGCGGCCAATGGCGATCTGGTCTCGGCCTTTGATGGCAACTGGAGCGAGATCGCGGTCAAGGCCGGCAGGGCCGCCGAAAAGAAGGCCAGTGCCGAAGGCGCGCCCGCGCCCACCCCGGTTGATGTGCTGCAGGCCACGCGCGACTCGATCCGCGCCATCATGATGATCCGTGCCTATCGCATGCGCGGTCACCTGCATGCCGATCTCGATCCGCTCAGGCTCAAGGCCGAAGAGGCCGCACCCGAGCTCGATCCGCATAGCTACGGCTTCACCGATGCCGACTACGACCGCAAGATATTCATCGATTTCTACCTTGGGCTCGAATTTGCCACGCTCAAGGAAATGCTGGCCATTCTCAAGCGCACCTACTGCTCGACGGTGGGCGTGGAATTCATGCACATGTCCGATCCCGAGGCCAAGGCCTGGGTGCAGGAGCGCATCGAGGGGCCGGACAAGTCGATCACCTTCACCCCCGAGGGCAAGAAGGCGATCCTGAAAAAGCTCATCGAGGCCGAAGGCTTCGAAAAGTTCATCGACGTCAAATATACCGGCACCAAGCGCTTCGGGCTCGATGGCGGGGAGTCGCTGATCCCGGCGCTCGAACAGATTATCAAGCGCGGCGGCGCGCTGGGGGTCAAGGATATCGTTTTGGGCATGGCCCATCGCGGGCGCCTCAATGTCCTGACCCAGGTCATGCAGAAGCCGCATCGCGCCCTGTTCCACGAATTCAAGGGCGGGGCCTTCTATCCCGATGACGTGGAAGGGTCGGGCGACGTCAAATATCACCTGGGTGCGTCCTCGGACCGCGATTTTGATGGCAACAGGGTCCACCTGTCGCTGACAGCCAATCCGAGCCATCTCGAAATCGTCGATCCGGTGGTGTTGGGCAAGGCTCGCGCCAAGCAGGACCAGCACGCGGCCGTCGAGGGTCGCTTTATCGAGCCGCGCCAGACCGATCGCTCGGTGGTGCTGCCGCTTCTGATCCACGGCGATGCCGCCTTTGCCGGGCAGGGCGTGATCGCCGAATGCCTGGGGCTCTCGGGCCTGAAGGGCCATCGTACGGGCGGGTCGATCCACGTTGTGATCAACAACCAGATCGGCTTTACCACCTCTCCGATCTATTCGCGCTCTTCGCCCTATCCCACCGACGTGGCCAAGATGATCGAGGCGCCGGTGTTCCACGTCAACGGCGATGACCCGGAAGCGGTGGTGTTCGTGGCCAAGATCGCCACCGAATACCGCCAGCGCTTTGGCCGCCCGGTGGTCATCGATATGTTCTGCTACCGGCGCTTCGGGCACAACGAGGGCGATGAGCCTTCCTTCACCCAGCCGCTGATGTATTCGAAGATCCGCGCGCACAAGACCACGCTGGAACTTTACTCGGAAAAGCTGATCGCCGAGGGCCTGATGACCGCCGAGGGCATCGAGGCCGAAAAGGCTGCCTGGCGCGCGCATCTCGAACGCGAGTTCGAAGGCGGGCAGGATTATCGCCCCAACAAGGCCGACTGGCTCGACGGACACTGGAAAAACATCAAGACCGCCGAAGTCGATGGCCCGCGCCGCGGCGTATCGGGTGTCGATGTGGCCAAGCTCGTTGAGATCGGCACCAAGCTTAGCCAGGTGCCGGAAGGCTTTAATGTCCACAAGACAGTCAAGCGCTTCATGGACAACCGCCTGGCCGCCATCGAGGCGGGTGAGGGCATCGACTGGGCCACTGCCGAGGCGCTGGCCTTCGGCACGCTGGTTGATCAGGGCAATCCGGTGCGCCTGTCGGGTCAGGACTGCGAACGCGGCACCTTCAGCCAGCGCCACTCGGTGCTCAATGATCAGGAAACCGACAAGACCTATACCCCGCTCAACAACCTGCACGCCAATCAGGGGCGCTACGAGGTCATCAACTCGATGCTCTCCGAAGAGGCCGTGCTCGGGTTCGAATATGGCTATTCGCTGGCCGAGCCACGGGCGCTGACGCTTTGGGAAGCCCAGTTCGGCGATTTCGCCAATGGCGCGCAGGTGGTGGTGGACCAGTTCATTTCCTCGGGCGAGCGCAAGTGGTTCCGCATGTCGGGCCTCGTCATGCTCCTGCCACATGGCTATGAGGGCCAGGGTCCGGAACACTCGTCGGCCCGGCTCGAGCGCTATCTGCAGCTTTGCGCCGAAGACAATATGCAGGTGGCCAATTGCACTACCCCGGCCAACTATTTCCATATCCTGCGCCGCCAGATCACCCGCGATTTCCGCAAGCCGCTGATCCTGATGACGCCCAAGTCGCTGCTGCGTCACAAGCGGGCGGTGTCGGGCCTGGTCGAAATGGGTCCCGATTCCTGCTTCCATCGCCTGCTCTGGGATGATGCTGAAGCCCCCGGCGTGCCCAAGACCACCATCAAGCTTGCCCCCGATGCCGAAATCCGGCGCGTGGTGCTGTGCTCGGGCAAGGTCTATTATGACCTGCTCGAAGACCGCGAGAAGCGTGGCCTGAATGATGTCTACCTGCTCCGTCTCGAGCAGCTCTATCCCTTCCCGGCCAAGGCCCTGCTCGATGAGCTCTCGCGCTTCAAGAAGGCCGAGATCGTCTGGTGCCAGGAAGAACCCAAGAACATGGGGGCCTGGGCCTTCGTCCAGCCCTATATCGACTGGGTGCTCGAACAGATGGGCCGCTCCGGGGAACGTCCGCGCTATGTGGGGCGCCCGGCCTCTGCCTCCACCGCCACGGGCCTGATGCGCACGCACCTGGCCCAGCTGCAGGCTTTCCTCGATGAAGCCTTCGCCAAATAGAGACGCCAAGTAAAGGACATAGAAATGTCGACCGATATCCGCGTACCAACCCTGGGCGAAAGCGTATCCGAGGCCACCATCGGGCAGTGGTTCAAGAAGGTGGGCGACACCGTTGCCGCCGATGAGCCGCTGGTTGAGCTTGAAACCGACAAGGTCACCGTCGAAGTGCCCGCGCCGGTGGCAGGCGTGCTCGAAGCGATTTCGGCCAATCCCGGCGATACCGTCAATGTCGGCGCCCTGATCGGGGTGATCGCCGGGGCCGGGGTTGCGGTCCGTCCGGCTGCCGCCGCGGCCCCTGCCGCAGTTGCCAGCGCTCCGGTTGCCGACGCCGCGCCTGCGGTGTCTGCCGTGCCGCCCGCCCCATCGGCGGCCAAGCTGATGAGCGAAAACGGCCTCTCGCCCGGCGATGTCGAAGGTTCGGGCAAGCGCGGCCAGGTGCTCAAGGAAGATGTGCTCGGCGCCCTGACCAAGCCGCTCAGTGTTTCTGCGGTCAGCGGGTCGGCAGCCATCAATCCCGCCCCCGCCCCGGCTGCCGCCCCCGCAGCGCCTGCGGCCAAACCGGCAGAGGTTAAACCTGCGGAAGTCAGGCCGGCTCCGGCTGCCGCACCGCGTGCCCCGACACCGGCGGCCGACGGCTCACGCGAGGAACGGGTCAAGATGACCCGCCTGCGCCTCACCATCGCCCGCCGCCTCAAGGATGCCCAGAATACGGCCGCCATGCTCACCACCTTTAACGAGGTGGACATGAAGCCGGTCATGGACCTGCGGGCGGCCTACAAGGACCTGTTCGAGAAAAAGCACGGCGTCAAACTCGGCTTCATGGGGTTCTTCACCAAGGCCGTGGTGCATGCCCTTAAGGAAATCCCCTCGGTCAATGCCGAGATCGATGGCGATGACATCGTGTTCAAGAACTTCGCCCACATCGGGGTCGCCGTCGGCACCGATCGCGGGCTGGTGGTTCCGGTGGTGCGCGATGCCGATCAGCTCTCGATCGCCGGCATCGAAAAAGACATCAACCGTCTCGGCAAGCTGGCCCGTGACGGCGCGCTGTCGATGGCCGACATGCAGGGTGGCACCTTCACCATCTCCAATGGCGGGGTCTATGGCTCGCTGATGTCGACCCCGATTCTGAACGCCCCGCAGTCGGGCATTCTGGGCATGCACAAGATTCAGGATCGTCCGGTGGTGGTTGAGGGCCAGATCGTGATCCGCCCGATGATGTATCTGGCGCTCTCCTACGACCATCGCATCGTCGATGGCAAGGAAGCGGTCACCTTCCTGGTGCGCGTCAAGGAGAGCCTCGAGGCGCCTGAACGGCTCGTGCTCGACCTCTAGGTCGGGCCCGCGCAGCACATCACTTCGGGCCGCCCAAGGGCGGCCTTTTGCATGCAACAGATTTTAAAATTCTGACGACTAATTTTCAAAAGCTGCACACTAGCTGCGCGTTAAGGAACGAGAATGGGCAATTTTGGTTGGGAATTCGCGGCCCTGATGCTGGCGTTCGGCATTAACGCTGTGATTCCAGGGGCAGATTTTGCCATGGTGCTGCGCCAATCCATCGCCCACGGGCGGCGGGCGGCCCTCTTCACCTCGCTGGGCGTTGCCACCTCCATTCTGGTCCATGGCACCTATACCCTGCTTGGCGTCGGGGTCATCGTCTCGCAGTCGCTTCTGGCCTTCAATATCCTCAAATGGGCCGGCGCGGCCTATCTCACCTACCTTGCCATCTCGGCCTTCCGCGCGCCCACGCCGCAGCCCCCCGAGATCAAAGAGCTTGATAAACCAGCAACTTCCACCGATTTCGGTGCCTTTGGCCTGGGGTTCCTCACCAACCTCTTGAACCCGAAAGCCGTGCTGTTCTTCCTTGCGCTCTTTACCACCATCATCAGCGTCTCGACGCCGGGACCGCTCAAGGTCTTCTATGTGGTCTCGATGAGCCTGGAACTCCTGACCTGGTTCACCCTGGTTTCGATCTTCTTCACAGTGCCAAAGGTCCGCCAGGGGTTTTTCCGCGCCGGACGATGGTTTAATCGTGTCACCGGGATTACCTTTCTGGTGCTGGCAGTGCGGCTGGCCTTCGCCCGCCCGCACTAGTCAAAACTCTGCCCGGCAGGCGGGCGCAATTGGGGATGGTTATGGCGGAAAGTTTCGACCTCACAGTGATCGGCAGCGGCCCTGGCGGCTATGTGGCGGCCATTCGCGCGGCGCAACTGGGCATGAAGGTGGCCGTGGTCGAAAAATGGGCCACCCATGGCGGCACCTGCCTCAATATTGGCTGCATTCCGTCCAAGGCGCTTCTGCATGCCTCCGAGCTGCTTGAGGAAGCCACCCACTCGTTCAAGGCGCTGGGCATTGATATCGATACGCCCCGGCTCAATCTGCCGCAGATGATGCAGCACAAGGATGACACCGTCACCGCCAATGTCTCGGGTGTCGATTATCTGTTCAAGAAGAACAAGGTCACCACTTTCCGCGGCACGGGCTCCATCACCGCCCCGGGCCAGGTGCTGGTCACCCCGCAGTCCGGTGCCCCGCAAACCCTTGAATCCAAGAACATTATCATTGCCACAGGCTCGGTCTCGGCCAACCTGCCGGGCATTGAAACCGATGAAAAGAATATCGTCTCCTCAACCGGCGCGCTGACCCTTTCGACCGTGCCCAAGCGCCTGCTGGTTATCGGTGCGGGTGTGATCGGGCTGGAACTCGGTTCGGTCTGGGCCAGGCTCGGCGCCAAGGTTACGGTGGTGGAATATCTCGACCGCATTCTGCCCGGCATGGACAGCGAGGTGGCCCGCCAGTTCCAGCGCATCCTGCAAAAGCAGGGCATTGAATTCAAGCTTTCCACCAAGGTGGCCGGTATCGACAAGCTCGAGGACGGCAGCCTGAAGGCCCGGCTCGAACCGGCCAAGGGCGGGGATATCGAGCTGTTCGATGCCGATGTGGCGCTGGTGGCGATCGGGCGCAAGGCCTTTACCGAAGGTCTGGGGCTCGATGTTGTCGGAGTAGCGCTCGATGAACGTGGCCGCATCCGCACCGACGCCCACTACAAGACCTCGGTCGAGGGCATCTATGCCATTGGCGATGTGATCGCTGGCCCGATGCTGGCCCACAAGGCCGAGGACGAAGGCATTGCCGTGGCCGAAATCATTGCCGGTCAGGCCGGGCATGTGAACTATGCGGCCATTCCGGCAGTGGTTTACACCAATCCCGAAATCGCCTCTGTCGGCAAGACCGAGGACGAGCTCAAGGCCGAGGGCATCGACTACAAGATCGGCAAATTCCCCTTCACCGCCAATGGCCGGGCGAAGGCGATGCTGGCAACCCAGGGTTTTGTCAAAATCCTCGCCGATGTCGAAACCGATCGCATACTGGGGGCCCATATCATCGGGCGCAGTGCCGGTGAGCTGATCCACGAGCTGACCGTCTTGATGGAATTTTCGGGTTCGGCCGAGGATCTGGCGCGCACCACCCACGCCCACCCCACGCTCTCCGAAGCCGTGCGCGAGGCCGCCCTGATGTGCGGCGACGGCGCCATTCACATCTAGACAAGGCGACGAGATCGGGCCTCAGGGCTCGATATCAACAGGTGCCGCCGTGCGCGGGCGCGGCTTGCGCCCGAACAGCACCACGCCAAACAGCACCATGGCCGTGCCGATGGCGTGGTAGATCGTGAAGGCTTCCCCCAGGACCCCGACCGCCAGCGTGATGGTCACCACCGGGGAAATATTGCCCACAACCGCCGTGCGTTCGGGCCCGACCAGCCCGATGGCAGCCGAAATGCAATAGGCCGGCAGCACCGTCGATATTGTCCCAATCGCCAGCATCAACAGGAAACCCGGCCCGGTGACGGCAAGGCTTGCGACCTCGTGGGTGACGAGGAAATGCGCAATCACCAACGGTCCGGCCGCGCTCATGGCGATGGAGGTAAAAAGCTGGGCCCCCATCACATCGATCAGCGGCTTGGCCAGGATCTGATAGGCGGCATAGACAATGGCGGCGGCAAAAACCAGCGCCGCGCCGAGCAGCACATGGTCGCCTTCAATGTGAAAATCGCGCCAGAAGATCACCGCGATCCCGGCATAGCTCAGAACCAGCGCCAGGATCATGTTGCGGGTGAGCGCGCGCTTGAAGAACACCGCGCCAAACAGCACCACAAAGAACGGATAGGTCAGAAGGATCAGCCGGTCGAACTGGGCCGAGATATAGTAGAGCGCCGAAAAATCCAGCAGGCTCGACAAATAGTAGCCGAGCGCGCCAACCCCCAGCGTCTTGAGCAGCAGCGGCAGGGTCAGAACCGGCGGCGCGCCCTCGCTGCGGGCGGCCAGTTTTCGCCTATAGCCGAGAATGCCGACGGTCAGGAAGATCGGCACGGCCACAATCATGCGCCAGGCCAGGGTCGTCACCACGTCGATGCCTTCAACGAGTGCCAGCTTGATGACGATGCCCTTGGTGGCAAACAGCGCTGCCCCCAGCACGGCCAGGGTCAGGCCAAGCCACTGGCGCTGCGCAATGGTCAGCGGGACGGGCAGGTTGGTATCGGTGGAGGACATGGGGCAAATCCGGAGGGCAGGCGCGTTGTGCTACATCCGCCAACGGTCCGGGTAAAGCCCGATCAGCCGCGCGGATGGGCGGCGCGATAGCTTTCAAGCAGGCGTTCGGTATCGACGGCGGTATAGATCTGCGTGCTCGAGAGCGAGGCATGTCCGAGCAATTCCTGGATGGCGCGCAGGTCGCCGCCCTTGCCCAGCAGGTGGGTAGCAAACGAATGGCGCAGTGCGTGCGGGGTTGCTGAGGGGGGCAGGCCAAGAGCACCGCGCAACTGGGCCATGCGCATCTGGATCAGCCTCGGCGCCAGCACGCCGCCCTTGGCGCCGCGGAACAGGGGTTCGGTGGCCGCCAGTCTGAACGGGCAGAGCGCAAGGTAATTCTCAATGTGCGCGCGCACGCTCTCGATCAGGGGCACCATGCGCACCTTGCCGCCCTTGCCGGTCACGCGCAGCGCGCTGGTTTCCAGATCGGCCCGGCAGATGGCCAGCGCTTCCGATATACGCAGGCCCGCCCCATAGCACAGCGCCAGAACCGCCATGTCCCGCGCCGCGATCCAGGATGTATCCTCCATCTCGCTCACAGTATCGATGGTCTTGCGTGCCTCAGGCACGGTCAGGGCCTTGGGCAGCGATTTGGGTTGTTTGGGCGTGCGCACCACATTGAGCGCCTCGGTGGCCATCGCCCCTTCGCGCTCCAGGAAACGGAAGAAGCTCTTTAGTGCCGACAGCGATCGCGCGAGGGACCTTGAACCCAGGCTTTCGGCGCGGCGCAACGCCATGAAAGCGCGGATATCGGCGGCGCGCAAAGCCTTGAGGGCCTCCAGGTCCACCGGGCCGCCATTGTGACCGGCATAAAAACTCATGAACTGGCTGAGGTCGCGCTGGTAGGCCTCAAGCGTATTGGTGGCCAGCCGCCGCACCGATCCAAGCTCGCGCTGCCACAGCCCAATCTGGGATTGCACGAAGGGGTCGATGGCAAAGGCAATGTCGGTCATGGCCCAAGGCTATTCCGGTTTGCTTTCTATTTTCTCAATGCGGCGTGATCTCACCTCGCCGGGCTTTGCTTGGTTCCTGATTTGTGCTCTAGCCTTGCGATGGGCGGCGGGACCGATTCATGCAGGTTGCAGACGATATCGTGGCGGTCATGGTGGGGGTGGCCGTCGAAGGCCCCTATTCCTATCGCGTGCCCGCTGCAACGCCTGTCACACGCGGCTCGATCGTCCTTGTCCCCTTCGGTCCACGACTGACGCTAGGCGTGGTCTGGGGGCCGCCCAAGGATCAGGTGGCGCATAACCGGCTCAAGGATATCGCCCAAGTTTTCGATGTTCCGCCGCTGACCGACGATCTGCTCAAGCTTGTCGACTGGGTGGCCCGCTACACCTTGGCCGCACCCGGCCAGGTGCTGCGCGCCGTGCTGCGCTCGCATGAGGCGCTTGAACCTGAAAAGCCGGTGACCGCCTATCGCCAGACCGGGCACAGTCCCGAGCGTATGACCCCAGCGCGCGCCCGCGTACTCGAATTTACCGCCGACGGCATGGCCTGGACCAGGACAACGCTGGTGGGCGCCTCGGGCATTTCGGCTTCGGTGATCGATGGGCTGTGCAAGGCCGGGGCGCTCGAAAAGCTTGATCTGCCACCCCCGCCCGTGGTGATGCCGCCCGATCCGGAGGCGCTGACGCCCGCGCTCAACGCCGAACAGCAGTCCGCCCTTGATGCCATTCGCAACGCCGATACCGGCGGCTTCGGCGTCACGCTCCTCGACGGGGTCACCGGTGGCGGCAAGACCGAAGTGTTTTTCGAGGCGGTGGCCGACACCCTGCGTGCCGGGCGGCAGGCGCTGATCATGCTGCCCGAAATTGCCCTGACCAATACCTTCCTCACCCGCTTCACCAAACGCTTTGGCACCCGCCCGGCCGAATGGCATTCGGACATGACCCCGGCCCAGCGGGCCCGCGTCTGGCGCGGCGTGCTCAATGGCACGGTACGGGCGGTGGTCGGGGCGCGCTCGGCGCTGTTTCTGCCCTTTCCGGAGCTGGGGCTGATTGTCGTTGATGAAGAGCACGACGGGGCCTTCAAGCAGTTCGAGGGCGTCTCCTACCACGCCCGCGACATGGCGGTGGTCAGAGCCAATCTCTGCGGGGCGCGGGTGATCCTCTCCTCGGCGACGCCTTCGGTTGAAAGCCGCAACAACGCCAATACTGGGCGCTATGGTTATGTCCGGCTCGAATCACGGTTTTCCGAAACCCGCCTGCCCGATATCACTGCCATCGATATGCGCTCCGACGGGCCCGAGAAGGGCCAATGGATCGCCCCGGCGCTGGCACGTGAGGTGTTTGCCACGCTTGATCGGGGCGAACAGGCGCTCTTGTTCCTCAACCGGCGCGGCTATGCCCCGCTAACCCTGTGCAAAGCCTGCGGGCACCAGTATCAGTGCCCCGATTGTTCGGCATGGTTGGTCGAACATCGCTTTCGCGGCGTTCTGGCCTGCCACCATTGTGGGCACGAACAGAAAAAACCCACCGCCTGCGGTTCCTGCGGGGCCACCGACAGCCTGACCGCCATCGGCCCGGGCATCGAGCGCGTCGCCGAAGAGGCCGCCGAGCGCTTTCCCGATGCGCGTCGGGTCATTCTGTCCTCGGACATGGGCTCGAATGCGCAACTGCGCCAGCGCTTTTCCGAGATCGAACGCGGCGAGTATGACCTAATCATCGGCACCCAGTTGGTGGCCAAGGGCCATCACTTCGAAAAACTCACATTGGTGGGGGTGCTTGATGCTGATCTCGGGCTCGCCCATGGCGACCCGCGCGCCGCCGAGCGCACATTCCAGATATTGACCCAGGTCACGGGCCGGGCCGGGCGGGCCAGCCGGGCGGGGCGGGCGTTCCTGCAGACCTACCATCCCGGGCACGTGGTGATGCAGGCCATGATCCGGGGCGACCGCGAGGCCTTCTACGCTCATGAGCTGGCGGCGCGTGAAGCGGGAGGCCTGCCACCCTTCGGCCGGCTGGCGGCGCTGATTGTTTCGGCCAACGAGCACGATGTGGCGTTCGAGTTTGCAAGGCGCCTGCTTTCGGCGGCCCCGATGGCCGAAGGTTTGCGGCTGTTTGGCCCCGCCGATGCGCCGCTTTCCATGGTGCGGGGGCGGCACCGGGTGCGGCTTCTGGCCCAGAGCGGAAAGGATTTCGACCTTTCTGGATACGTGCGGTTCTGGCTCAATGGCGCCGAACGGGTCAGCGGGAATCTGCGGGTCCAGGTCGATATCGATCCCCAGAGCTTTTTCTGAGTCTTTCCGGGGCTTTGCACCTCGTGACCGACAGGGCGTTGCTGCGACAATTTCAGCCCCGGGATTCGTGGCGGGCAGCCTTGCGGGGCCGCATATGTCGTGTTAGAGGGGGCGCGACTTAGGCGGGGTGTTCAAAGACCTGCCCCCACGACAGCAAAAGATCTTCCCAACCGTCCGGCGCCTTGCCGGGGTAACCGGGTTGCAAACAACAGGGTGGTGCGACATTGGCCGCGCAGAATTCAGTCCTTGTGCAGATTGCCAAGCCCTATGCTTCGGCGCTGTTCGATCTGGCGCAGAGCGCTGGCGAAGTAGAGGCGGTCGAGACCGGCCTGAAGTCCATCAATCAGCTTGTCGGTGAGAGCGCTGATTTTGCCCGTTTCCTGCGCTCCCCGGTCATCCAGGCCGAAGTCAAGGCCAGCGCGGTCGATGCCATTCTGGCCAAAGCCAAGGTCAACCAGACCGTGGCCAATTTCGTCAAGGTCGTGGCCGGGCACGGACGCCTGTTTGCGCTCCAGACCATGATCGGCGCTTTCGTCGAACTTTCGGCCCGGGCGCGCGGCGAAATCACTGCCGATGTGACCTCTGCCACCCCGCTCAATGCCGGCCAGCGCGCTCAGCTTGCTGATACGCTCAAGGCCAAGATCGGCAAGACCGTCACCCTTACAGAACATGTCGACAGCTCGCTGATCGGTGGCCTTGTGGTCAAGGTCGGGTCGCAGATGATCGATTCTTCGCTCAAAACCAAATTGACTGCGATGAAAATCGCCATGAAAGAGGTCGGATAATGGACATCAAAGCCGCGGAAATCTCTGCGATCCTCAAGGACCAGATCAAGAATTTCGGCCAGGAAGCCGAAGTTTCCGAGGTCGGCCAGGTGCTCTCGGTCGGTGACGGTATCGCCCGCGTCTATGGCCTCGACAATGTGCAGGCCGGTGAGCTCGTCGAGTTCCCGGGCGGCATCAAGGGCATGGCGCTCAACCTCGAATCCGACAATGTCGGCGTCGTGATCTTCGGCAATGACCGTTCGATCAAGGAAGGTGACACCGTCAAGCGGACCGGCTCGATCGTGGATACCCCGGTCGGCAAGGGCCTTCTGGGTCGCGTTGTGGATGGTCTTGGCAATCCAATCGATGGCAAGGGTCCGATCCAGCACACCGAACGCCGCCGCGTCGACGTCAAGGCCCCGGGCATTCTGCCGCGCAAATCGGTGCACGAGCCGATGTCCACCGGCATCAAGGCCATCGATGCGCTGATCCCGATTGGCCGTGGCCAGCGCGAGCTGATCATCGGTGACCGCCAGACCGGCAAGACCGCCATCATTCTCGACACGTTCCTGAACCAGAAGCCGGCCCACGCCGCCAATGCTTCTGAGACGGAAAAGCTCTACTGCATCTACGTGGCTGTCGGGCAGAAGCGCTCAACGGTTGCCCAGTTCGTCAAGGCGCTCGAGGAAGCTGGTGCGCTCGAATATTCAGTCGTGATCGCGGCTACCGCCTCGGACCCGGCTCCGCTTCAGTATATCGCGCCCTTCACTGGCTGCGCCATTGGCGAGTACTTCCGCGACAATGGCATGCATGCCGTTATCGCTTATGACGATCTGACCAAGCAGGCCGTGGCCTACCGCCAGATGTCGCTGCTGCTGCGCCGCCCGCCAGGCCGCGAAGCCTATCCGGGCGACGTGTTCTATCTGCATTCGCGTCTTCTCGAACGCGCTGCCAAGATGAACGAAGGTCATGGCTCGGGCTCGCTCACCGCGCTGCCGGTGATTGAAACCCAGGCCTCGGACGTGTCGGCCTATATCCCGACCAACGTGATCTCGATCACCGATGGCCAGATCTTCCTTGAAACCAACCTCTTCTTCCAGGGCATCCGCCCGGCGGTGAACGTTGGTATCTCGGTGTCGCGCGTGGGCTCTTCGGCCCAGGTCAAGGCGATGAAGCAGGTTGCCGGTTCGATCAAGGGCGAGTTGTCCCAGTATCGCGAAATGGCAGCCTTTGCCCAGTTTGGCTCGGATCTTGACGCTGCAACGCAGCGCCTTCTGAACCGCGGTGCACGTTTGACCGAACTGCTCAAGCAGCCGCAGTTCTCCCCGCTCAAGACCGAAGAAGAAGTTGCGGTCATCTATGCGGGCGTGAACGGCTACCTCGATGATCTGCCGGTGGGCAAGGTGGGGGATTTCGAAAAGACCCTGCTGTCGGCCCTGCGTGGCAAGCATGCCGACCTCTTGGCTTCGATTGCCAAGGAAAAGGCGCTGAGCGATGACCTGCGGGCCAAGCTCAAGGCTGCCATCGACCAGATCAAGAAGACCTACGTCGCCTGATAACGGCGCGGCCCAAAAGGAGAGCCTTGGCTCATGCCTTCGCTAAAGGACCTTAAGAACCGGATCGTCTCGGTCAAGTCGACCCAGAAGATCACCAAGGCCATGCAGATGGTTGCGGCGGCAAAGCTCCGCCGCGCCCAGGAAGCTGCCGAGGCCGCGCGCCCCTATGCCGAGCGCATGGACAAGGTGCTGGCCGGGCTCGGTGCTGCCTATGAAGGCCGTGCGGGCGCGCCGCTGCTGCTGGCCGGAACCGGCCGCGACAAGGTGCATCTGTTGATCGTGGCCACCGGCGAGCGTGGGCTGGCGGGGGGCTTTAACTCCTCGATCGCCCGTCTTGCCCGCGAACATGCCCAGCGTCTGATCAGCGAAGGCAAGACCGTCAAGATCATGACCGTGGGCCGCAAGGGCAATGATGTGCTCAAGCGCCTGTTCCCCGATCTGATCGTGGACTATGTCACATTGCGCGACGTCAAGCAGATCGGCTTTGCCAATGCCCAGGCCATCGGCGAAAAGGTGCTGGCGCGCTTTGCCGCCGGTGAATTCGATGTGGCAACTCTGTTCTACTCGAAATTCCAGTCGGTGATTTCGCAGGTGCCGACGGCCCAGCAGATCATTCCGGCCAAGGTTCCCGCGCTTGCCGCCGGGGCCGCGCAGGTATCCTACGAGTATGAGCCGAGCGAGGAGGCCATTCTCGAAGACCTGCTGCCGCGCAATATCTCGGTCCAGATCTTCCGGGCGCTGCTCGAAAATGGCGCCTCCTTCTTTGGCGCCCAGATGAGCGCCATGGATAACGCCACACGCAATGCGGGTGAAATGATTGGCAAGCTGCAGTTGAGCTACAACCGCCAGCGCCAGGCCCAGATCACCAAAGAACTCATCGAAATCATTTCGGGCGCGGAAGCGCTCTAACACGAGGACAATCAGATGGCAGAGAAAAAGGCCGGTCGCGTATCGCAGGTCATTGGTGCCGTCGTCGACGTGACGTTTGACGATCACCTGCCCGCGATCCTGAATTCGCTGGAAACCATCAACAATGGCAGCCGCCTTGTTCTGGAAGTGGCGCAGCACCTGGGTGAGAACACCGTTCGCACCATCGCCATGGACACTACCGAAGGCCTGGTGCGCGGTGCCGAGGTTGTCGATACCGGCAGCGCCATCGCAGTGCCGGTTGGCGATGCGACCCTGGGGCGCATCATGAACGTGATCGGCGAGCCCATCGATGAGGCCGGTCCGATCTCCTCGCCGAGCAAGCGCGAAATCCATCAGGATGCGCCCTCGTTTGTCGAGCAGAGCCCCGAAAGCACGGTTCTGGTCACCGGCATCAAGGTTGTGGACCTGATCGCGCCCTATTCGCGCGGTGGCAAGATTGGTCTGTTCGGCGGCGCCGGCGTGGGCAAGACAGTGCTGATCCAGGAACTGATCAACAATATCGCCAAGGCACACGGTGGTTATTCGGTGTTTGCCGGCGTGGGTGAACGCACCCGCGAAGGCAACGACCTTTACCACGAAATGATCGAATCGGGCGTGAACAAGGACCCGCATGAGAACAATGGCTCGACCGCCGGTTCGAAATGCGCCCTGGTGTTCGGCCAAATGAACGAGCCCCCCGGGGCGCGCGCCCGCGTGGCGCTCAGCGGCCTGACGGTTGCCGAGCACTTCCGCGACCAGGGCCAGGACGTGCTGTTCTTCGTGGACAACATTTTCCGCTTCACCCAGGCCGGTGCCGAAATGTCGGCTCTGCTCGGGCGCATTCCCTCGGCCGTGGGTTACCAGCCGACGCTGGCCACCGATATGGGTGCGATGCAGGAACGCATCACCTCGACCAACAAGGGCTCGATCACTTCGGTGCAGGCCGTGTACGTTCCCGCCGACGATTTGACCGATCCGGCCCCGGCTTCGACCTTTGCCCACCTCGACGCCACCACGGTGCTTGACCGTTCGATCTCGGAAAAGGGCATTTATCCGGCTGTGGACCCGCTGGGCTCGACCTCGCGTATCCTCGACCCGCATGTGGTGGGCGAAGAACACTATACCGTGGCCCGCCGCGTGCAGGAAATCCTGCAGAAGTACAAGGCCCTGCAGGACATCATTGCCATCCTCGGGATGGACGAACTTTCCGAAGAAGACAAGCTCACCGTGGCCCGCGCCCGCAAGATCGAGCGCTTCATGAGCCAGCCGTTCGACGTGGCCGAAGTGTTTACCGGCTCGCCTGGCGTGTTCGTTCAGCTTGAAGACACCATCAAGGGCTTCAAGGGTCTGGTGGCCGGTGAGTATGATCACCTGCCCGAAGCGGCGTTCTATATGGTCGGCACCATCGAAGATGCCGTCAAGAAGGCCCAGAAGCTGGCGGCCCAGGCGGCCTAAGCTTTTGCCGATGCTCTGGCCCGCACCCAAGGGGGCGGGCCCTTCCTTTAAGGGATCATGATTATGGCCGATGGCATCCGTATCGAAATCGTCTCGCCCGAACGGCTTGTGCTCTCCGAGCAGGCTTTGTCCGTCGTTGTTCCGGGCACCGAAGGCTATTTCACCGTCATGGGCGATCATGCCCCGCTCATGTCTACCCTTAAGCCTGGCTTCATTACCGTGACCCGCGCCGATGGCAATTCGCAGACCTTCTACGTACGGGGTGGTTTTGCCGATGTGTCACCCGAGGGCCTGACTATTTTGGCCGAACAGGCATCAGTTCTGTCCGAATTCAACACAGCTGATATCGAGCGTCTTTTGGCCGAAGCCCAAGAACAGCTGGCCAGGGCGGAAAGTCACGAAGATCGTTCCTATGCGCAGGAACTTGTCAGTGCTTGGCTTAACTTGATGATGGAAGCTGGTCACATCGATCAGGCCCACGTCCACTAAACCAGTTTCATATACCATATCTGGTATAGAGTATTGCAATGGCGCGCTTCCTGTAGGGTGGCGCGCTACTTTTTTGCTTGAGATGCATGAGCACCATAGCGCCGGATATGCATTCCAATACTATCCGACTACTTGCCTTATATTGTAAATTCTCCTGATGTATACCATTATTTCATGGTTCTGACGAGATCGTCGCAAATGTATCCAGTGTCGAAACAGTATACTTTTGCTTAAGGGGATTCTTGTAGCCTTCCTATGGTTGCGCCGGTTTTGCAGGGCGCCTCAGGGGGACAGGATGTCTAAATTGTTTGCCCGCATCATGGGTCGCTTTCGCATGCGGACGGTTATCGCCTCGCTTGTGGTTTTCTCGATTATCGCTTCCATCGCCACTGTTTCAGCCAGCCTGTACGTCAGCCTGAGCTCAAGCGCATTGCAGGAAGCTCAGACTGAGGTAACCTCGGACCTGAGGTCGGCCGCCACCATCTTTGCCGGTGAAATTAACGGCACCAAGTTGAACTGGACCGAAGACGGCGAGCTTGGCTCAGTGTCTGTCTGGGCCATCATGCCGTTCCTTGGGCACGGTCTGGTCGATGGCATCGCCCGCGTCACCGATGGTGCAGCCACTGTCTACATGCTGCGCGGCGATACTATGGAGCTCACCTCCAAGACGTCGACTCTGACCCTGCCAGATGGCAATCGTCTGCTGGAGGAAGCCATCGATCCGGCGGGTCCTGTCTATGCCGCTGTGACGGCTGGAAAACCCTATTTCGGCCAGGACGTGCATATGGGCGAGCGCTATTTTGGCGCATATCAGCCGATCATGAAGGAAACCGGGGAACTGGCCGCAGTGCTTTATGTCGGCACCAAGGTGGCGGCAGTGGAAGCCGGCATCATGGACACCCTGAAGCTTCTTGCGATGGTTGGGGCGATTGTGACGGTTGCTCTCGGTGTTGTTGGTTACCTGCTTTCGCTTCTGATCACGGCGCCGATCCCCCGGCTGGCCAAGACCATGGATGCGATTGCCGAGGGTCACCTTGAGACCGAAGTGCCCTATGTGCAGTCGCGCAACGAGATCGGCGCCATGGCGCGAGCGGTCGAGGTGTTCCGGGAGAACGGGCTGAAAGTGGCGCAGATGACCGAGGCCGAAGCGGCCCGGATCGTGCGGGACCAGGCAGCGCGCGGCGAGATGATGCAGGCCCTGCAGATGGCCTTTGGCGAGGTGGTCGATGCCGCCATTGCCGGGGACTTCTCCAAGCGCGTGCAGGCCGAGTTCCCCGATGCCGAACTCAATAGCCTGGCCAAGAGCGTCAATGCCCTGGTCGAAACCGTCGATCGCGGCATCAGCGAAACCGGCATGGTGCTCTCGGCCCTGGCCGATACCAACCTGAGCCAGCGCATGCATGGCGACTATTCGGGTGCCTTTGCCAAGCTCAAGGCCGATACCAATGCGGTGGGCGACAAGCTCACCGAGATCGTCACCCAGCTGCGCGATACGTCGCGGGCGCTCAAGACGGCGACAGGCGAGATCCTGTCGGGGGCCAATGACCTGTCCGAGCGCACCACCAAGCAGGCCGCCACCATTGAGGAAACCTCGGCGGCCATGGAACAGTTGGCTTCAACCGTGATGCAGAATGCCGACCGGGCCCGCGATGCCTCGCAGAATGCCGGTTCGGTGACCAAGGCGGCCGAAGAAGGCGGCGTGGTCATGGGCCAGGCCAATGAGGCCATGGAGCGCATCACCACCTCCTCGGCCAAGATCTCCAACATCATCGGCATGATCGACGACATCGCCTTCCAGACCAACCTTCTGGCGCTCAATGCTTCGGTGGAAGCAGCGCGTGCCGGTGAGGCGGGCAAAGGCTTTGCGGTGGTGGCGGTCGAGGTGCGGCGTCTGGCCCAGTCGGCGGCGGAAGCTTCCAAGGAGGTCAAGGTGCTCATCGACCAGAGCGCGGGCGAGGTCAAGGGCGGTTCCAAGCTGGTGGCCGATGCGGCCGCCAAGCTCTCGACCATGGTCGAAGCGGCGCGGGCCAATAACGCGCTGATCGATTCGATTGCGCGCGAAAGCCGCGAACAGGCTTCGGCCATCGAAGAGGTCAACACCGCCGTCCGGCAGATGGATGAAATGACCCAGCACAATGCCGCGCTGGTGGAACAGACCAATGCGGCCATTGAGCAGACCGAGGCGCAGGCGACCGAACTCGACCGGATCGTTGATGTGTTCACCCTCGATCACGCCCCGGCGGCACCGGTCCACCGTCCGGCCCCCGAACCGGCCCGCAGCGGCATCCGCGGCCTGCAGGACAAGGTCAAGGCCGCCGCCCGCTCCTACCTCACCAATGGCAATGCCGCGATCGACAAGGAATGGGCCGAGTTCTGAGCCCTCTCCACCGGCAAACCCTTCAAACCCAAAACGGCGCCCCTCAACCGGCGCCGTTTTCGTTTGCTCCAGCAGATAGGTAATCAAGCGTTAAGGCCGCTTGGCTATTTTTATAAGTGGGAATGCACAGCCTGCCAGCCGCACAGCCTTAATGCTGTCCGGCTCACCATGTCTGGAGCTGCCCGATGCCAAATCGACCTGTTCGTAGTCACGACCATACCGGGCCCCGCCGGGAAACGACGGGTCGCGCCCCAGGCGCACACACCCTCGGCTTCAACATTCGGGTGGTGGCATGAAATTCAAGGCCATCGTTATCGGGCTCGGCCTGATTGTCGGAACGTCCGGGGTCATGGTGTCAGCGGCCAGCTTTTATGTGGCGCGCTCCTATCATGCGACACGAGACCTGTCGGAGAACCTGATGGCCTCCATGCGCCACCAGATGACCGCCGACATGATGCACGATGCCTTGCGGGGCGTCGTCTATCGCGCCATGTACGCCGCCAGCATCAAGGACACAGCCATTTCCACCGAGACGGTTGCTGAGGTTGCCGAATACGGTGGTACCTTCCGCTCCGAGATTGCGGCCCAGGAGACATTGACCCTGCCCAGCGCAATCCGTGATGCAGTCACCGGTGTGTCCGAACCACTGAACGGCTATATCCTTGCTGCCGAAGCCCTGGTTGCCTCCGCGGCCAAGGGTGACCTTGCCGGTGCCCAGTCAGAATTGCCCGCGTTCGAGGCTGCGTTTTCCACTTTGGAATCGGCGATGGAAACGGTCTCGGACACAATCGAAGAGGGAAACCAGCTTCTCTCGCAGCAGGCGGGCCTGGTGTCGCTGCTGGTTGATGCCGGCAGCATCATCGCCGGTACCGCCTCTCTTCTGCTGGGCGCTGCTGTCATCCTGTTCAGCCGCCGCAAGTTGGCCCGTCCAATGTCAGAGCTGACCGATGCCATGCAGTCGCTGTCCGAAGGGGACACCGGCAAAGTCGTCGACCAGCGCCAGCTCGTTGCCGAGATCGGTGCCATGGCCAAGGCATATGACGTCTTCCGCGAGGCCTTGCTTACGCGTGATCGGTTGAGCCGCGAAGCTGGGGAGCAATCGCGCCGGATCAGCGACAAGGCGACCGAAACGGCGGAACTCAATCAGGCTCTTGGCCGAACCGTCGCCGCCGCGGTTGCCGGCGATTTCAGCCAACGCGTCGAAGGCAGGTTCAACGACGCCGAACTTGTTGCACTGGCCGATGGCGTCAATACCCTGATCGAAACGGTCAATCGTGGCCTGGCCGATACGGGTGCCGTGCTCTCGAGCCTGGCACGTGCCGATCTGAGCCAGCGCATGCTGGGTCAGTATCAAGGGGCCTTCGGGCGCCTGCAGGCCGACACCAATGCTGTTGCCGAAAAGCTGACAGAAATCATTGGTGGGCTGCGCCAGACCTCACGGGCACTTAAGACCGCCACCGGCGAAATCCTCTCTGGCGCCAACAATCTGTCCGAACGCACCAGCAAACAGGCGGCGACGATTGAGGAAACCTCGGCGGCAATGGAGCAATTGGCTCATACGGTGATTGAAAATGCCCGTCAGGCCGAAAGTGCCAGCCAAATGGCGCACGGTGTCAGCCAAACGGCAACCGAAGGTGGGGAAGTGATGCGGCGCGCCAATGGTGCCATGGAAGCCATCACGGCCTCCTCGGGAAAAATCTCCAGCATCATCGGGCTGATCGACGATATCGCCTTCCAGACCAACCTCCTGGCGCTGAACGCATCGGTAGAAGCGGCGCGGGCGGGCGATGCCGGCAAGGGCTTTGCGGTTGTCGCCGTCGAAGTGCGGCGGCTGGCCCAGTCGGCTGCGGGCGCCTCGGCCGAAGTTAAGACGCTGATCGAGCAGAGCGCCGCCGAAGTGCGCGCTGGCACCGGGCTCGTTGCCGATGCCGCCAGCAAGCTTGAGGCCATGCTTGAGGCGGTGCAGCAGAATGCGCAAATGATGGATGCCATTGCCGGCGCCAGCCGCAGCCAGGCCGCGGCCATCGAAAATGTCACCACTGCCGTCCGCGAGATGGACGAGATGACCCAGCACAATGCCGCCCTGGTCGAACAGACCAACGCCGCCATTGAGCAGACCGAGGCACAGGCCAGCCAGATCGATCGTGTGGTCGATGTATTTACGCTCGAAGTTGGCCAGACCACCAGGCCCGAAGCCAGCGGCGCCGACATCCACCGATTGCAGGATAAGGTCCGGCAGGGCGCCCGCGCGCTGGTTGGCCGGGGCAATACTGCGGTTGCCCGCGACTGGTCGGAATTTTAGGCGCCCAGCGACAGCTGCGGCGGAATACGACTAGAGGCGGGCCGTTTTGCCCGCCCAACGATAGGTAAATCTGCTGACCAGGCCAATAAGGCTCTGGTTATTCACCGAGGGCAAGCTGGTTCCAGCCGGTCCGTGGGGGAGATCCCTTGCGCAACGGTCGGCCGGCTAAAGGGGGTAGCTATGGCATTCAGATTTCAGACTCGGAATAGTCTCAAGCGCCATGATGATCGCGGCATCGTTGCTGCCATCGACCGGTCTCAAGCCGTGATCAGTTTTACGCTCGATGGCATCATCCTGACCGCCAACCAGAACTTTCTCAATACAATGGGTTACGCGCTCAAGGATGTGATTGGACAGCATCACTCAAAGTTCGTCGAGCCCGACTATGCCAGATCGGCCGAGTATCACGCCTTCTGGCGCGATCTGGCGCAGGGCAAATTCATTTCAAACATCTTCAGCCGCCGCGCAGCCGATGGGCGTACCGTCTGGCTGCAGGCCTCCTACAACCCTGTATTCGATGCCAGCGGCAAGCCGGTCAAGATCATCAAATTTGCATCTGACGTGACCGCGCAGTGCAATCAGGCCGCCGACGATGCCGCTAAGATCGCCGCCATTTCGCGGGCTCAGGCCGTTATCGAGTTCGACCTTGGCGGGCATGTACTCACCGCCAACGATAACTTCCTCACTGCAATGGGCTATCGGCTCGATGAGATTGCCGGGCAGCATCATCGGATGTTTGTCGAACCCAATTATGCCCGCACGGAGGAGTACCAGGATTTCTGGGCCCGCCTGCGCAAAGGCGAGTTCATCGTCGCCGAGTTCCACCGGCTGGGCAAAGGCGGCAAGGACATCTGGATCCAGGCGTCTTACAACCCGGTGTTCGATGCTGCAGGCAATCCGGTCAAGATCGTCAAATTTGCCACCGACATCACCGCCCGCAAAGCCGAGGAAGCTATCCTCGATCTGCTTAAGTCGAGCCTGGCCCGAATGGCCGAGGGCGATCTTGGCGGGCACATCGATACCCGCTTTACAGGCCAGTACGAGGCGCTGCGCCTGGCTTTCAATGGGTCGCTGGCTCGCATTACCGAGATTGTATCGGGCCTGCGTTCGACCTCCCGTGCCCTCAAGGTGGCAACCGGAGAAATTCTTTCCGGCGCCAATGACCTGTCGGAACGCACCACCAAACAGGCCGCAACCATTGAGCAAACCTCGGCGGCCATGGAACAACTGGCGGCAACCGTGATCGAAAATGCCGGCCGTGCCGATACCGCCAGCACCAAGGCCCAGGCGGTTTCGACGACGGCCACCGCCACCGGTGCGGTCATGGACGATGCCAATGCCGCCATGGAGCGGATAACCGAGTCGTCGGCCAAAATCTCCAACATCATCGGCATGATTGACGACATCGCCTTTCAGACCAACCTGCTCGCCCTGAATGCTTCAGTCGAGGCGGCCCGCGCCGGAGATGCCGGCAAGGGCTTCGCCGTGGTTGCAGTCGAAGTGAGAAGATTGGCCCAGTCGGCGGCGGGGGCCTCGTCCGAGGTCAAGGTCCTGATTGAACAATCGAGCCAGCAGGTCACCGGCGGTTCCAGGCTGGTTTCGGAAGCGGCCGCCAAGCTCGGGGCCATGCTTGATGCCGCCCGCGAGAACAGCGAACTGGTCAGCGCCATTGCCAGCGCCAGCCGGGCCCAGGCTTCGGCCATCGAAGAGGTGACAACGGCGGTCCGGCAGATGGACGAAATGACCCAGCACAATGCCGCTCTGGTCGAACAAACCAACGCGGCCATTGAGCAGACTGAGGCGCAGGCCTCCTCGCTGGATGCGATCGTCGATGTCTTCAGCTTTGCCGAAACTGCTCAACAGGAAGCGCGCAAGGCTCGCGCGGCCTGATCAGGCCAGTGCCGCCTCGACCAGCGCCTTGGCGTGCAGGGCAGTCGTGTCATAGACCGGGATCGGGCTGATATCATCGTTGATGAGCATGCCGATCTCGGTGCAACCCAGAATGACCGCCTCGGCTCCGCGGGCGGCCAGCCGGGCTATCGCCTCGACATAGATGGCCCGTGAGGGCTCTCGAACAATACCGCGGCAGAGTTCTTCATAGATGATGCCATTGAGGTTGGTAATCCCGGTCTCGGGTACCAGGACGTCGAGCCCATGCGCTCTAAGCCGCTCACGATAGAATGGCCTCTCGATGGTAAAGCGGGTGCCGAGCAGGCCCACTCGTTTCACACCATCGGCCAAGAGGGCTGCAGCGGTCGGGTCGGCGATATGGATCATGGGCACGCCGAGCCCTTGTGCAATCGTGTCGGCCACGATGTGCATGGTGTTGGTGGCCAGCCCGATCAGGCCCGCGCCCTGTGCCTCAAGGCCGCGGGCAATCGCGGCCAGCTGCCGCCCGGCTTCAGCCCAGTCACCGGCGCGCTGCAGAACTTCGATGGGGGCAAAGTCGACTGAATGCAGCAGGATGGAAGCCGAATGCAGGCCCCCAAGCCGCGCAGCGGTTTCGCGGTTGAGCGCAGCGTAATAGTGCGCGGTCGATTCCCAACTCATGCCGCCGATCAGGCCGATGGTCTTCATGGTCAGGTCCTCCGCGCCAGTGCGGGTACATGGGCAAAGGCGGCGACCACCTCAAGATAGGCGGCCCGCTTGAAGGGCACGATCAGGTCGGGCGTCCGCTCAAGCGCTTCCCAACGCCAGGCATCGAATTCGGCACGAAAGGCCCCATTGCCGGGGGTCAGAACATTGATTTCGCTGTCGGGCCCGGTCAGCAGATAGGCAAACCAGCGCTGGCGCTGGCCGCGATAATTGCCTTTGAGCGCAATGCCCAGCGCCTCGTCGGGCAGGTCATAATGGATCCATTGCGGGCAGCTCGCCAGTAACCGGATCGAGGACACGCTGGTTTCCTCGAACAGTTCGCGCACGGCGGCGGCCTCGGCGTCTTCGCCCTTGTCGATGCCCCCCTGCGGCATCTGCCAGGGAGCATCGGCTTCGCTGCGATCTTCCTTGTCGGCTACCGCGCGCCGTCCCATGAATACCTGGCCGGCGTGGTTGAACAGGGTAATGCCGACACAGTCACGATAAGGCAGGGCAAGCCGCTGCGGGGTCTGGGTAATTGTCATGAGTGAACCTACTGCATCAATGCGCTGACGGGCACCAGGTCGATGCCTTTTTGCTCCAGTGTCTGGGCCCAGGCGCTCACGGTTTCGATGGAAACCGGCAGGGCGGAAATGATCCCGATCGCCCCCCCGGTCTCACGGGCCCGCGCTTCGAGTTCGGCGAGCTGGGCCTCGATGGGTTCCTTGGCCGGATTGGAATCGAGCATCAGGTCGGCCCGGGCAAACGGCACCTTGTTCGAGGCTGCCAGTTGCGGGGCCAGCGAGCGGTTCGAGCTGCCATCATCGAGATAGCCAAGGCCACGCACGCCGAGCTCTTCCATGACCGGGCTGAAGTCGGCGCCCGAAGAGGTGAAGCGCGCCCCAAGATTGTTCATCAGCCCCACATAGCCACCAAAGCGCGACATCAGCCAGAACAGGCGTTCGATATTGGCCCTTGGCGGCTGCCCGGTCAAAAGCGTCTGCGGGCCCGGGTCATTGTCGGGATAATCGAAGGGCTCCAGCGGGACTTCGAGCAAAAGCTCGTGGCCATTGGCCTGGGCCGCAGACACTGTGCGCCTAAGGTTCTTGGAATAGGGGGCGAACGCCAGGGTTGCTGCTGGGGGAAGCTTGCCAATGGCATCAAGCGTGCCGGACTCATTAAGCCCCATGCCCGTCACCACCAGGGCAATCAGCGGCCTGCCATTGGCCGAAGCTTTGGTGACCGAGGGGCGGGCATAGACGGCAAAGGGGGTTTCGCCCTTGGGTCCGAGGCGCGGAATGCCACCGTCCTGGGTGTCCTCGATCAGGTCGGGAAACGCTCCATCGTCATTGCGGGGCGTGCCGGCCAGTTCCATGGTCGGGCTCAAGTCGGTCAGGTCGTCGGGCACTGAGTCATCAAGAGTGATGATTTTGGCACCACCCGACATGGTTTCGGTGGTGTTGGGCATGGTCACCGTCACCCCGGCCTCCGGCGGGCTTTCGGGAACGGTAACATCGCCGGCCACGGGGTTTGCAGGCTTTGTGGCATTTATGGCCATTTCGGCCGATGGACGTCCGCCCTCCGGGTCCTCAATCAGCACGATACGCAGGATGACGCCCACCGCAATCAGCAGCAACAGGCCAAAGATCATGCGGGTCCAGGGCAGGTTGGAGCGCAGCCGCATACGGCCGTTCGCTTTGGCGGCGGCTCGTGCCTTGCGCGATTTCAGCGGTGTGCTGAGGTCGTCGGCCATGCCCTGTCCTGCCCACTGGCCCGGAGAACGCCACGGGGCGGCGAATCAGCCGCCCCGCAGGTCACATTGATAGCACGGTTTATTCCGGCTTTGCTGGGTAGGCGGCGTTGGTCTCTTCGCCATTGATCAGCCGGATCGCATACTGGAGCTGATCATCCTTGGTCTTGTCGGCAGGCACGAACACTGATGAACCAGAGGTCGCAACCTCCTCGGTGCCGCCACCGATCTGGCCGGGCAGGGCGGCTTCACCAACGATTTCGTCGCGTCCCTTGAATTCTTCCGGCACGGTTTCCTTGACCTCGATATCAGGCTGGATACCGGCGGCCTGGATCGAGCGGTTCGATGGCGTGTAATACCGGGCGGTGGTCAGCCGCATGGCCCCGTCGGGCCCAAGCGAAATGATCGACTGCACCGATCCTTTGCCGAATGAGCGTGTGCCCACGATGGTGGCGCGCTTGTGATCCTGCAGGGCGCCAGCAACGATTTCAGAAGCCGATGCCGAACCGCCATTGACCAGCACCACCAGCGGCACATCGGCCAGTTTGGCATCGAGTTCGTCGGGCCGGGCGTCATAGCGGGCGCTCTCCTGCTCGACGCGCCCGCGCGTCAAGACGACCGCACCCTGCTTGAGGAAGGCATCAGCGACATAGACGGCCTGGTCCACGAGCCCGCCCGGGTTGTTGCGCAGGTCAAGGATAATCCCTTTGGGCGCCACGCCATTGCGCTCCTTGTAGACATCCTCGACGGCTTTCTGAATGCCGGAATAGGCTTGCTCCGAGAACTTCGAAAGCCGCAGCACCGCCACATCGCCCTCCATGCTCATGCGCACGGCGCGCATGGCGATGATGTCACGGGTCAGCTCAAAATCAATGGTATCGGTTTCGCCTTCGCGGGCGACCGTCACCACGATCTTCGTGCCCACTTTGCCGCGCATCTTGGCCACCGCATCATCGAGCGCCAGACCCTGGATCTGCTGGCCATCGAGGGCCACGATGAAATCGTTGGGGCGGATGCCGGCCTTGGCTGCCGGGGTGTCATCGATGGGAGACACCACCTTGATCACGCCTTCCTCCATGGTCACCTCGATCCCGAGGCCCCCGAACTGGCCAGACGTATCTTCCTGCACATCCGAATAACTTTCGGGCGAAAGATAGCCAGAGTGCGGGTCAAGCGAGGTCAGCATGCCCTGAATAGCGGCGCGGATCAGTTCCTGCTCATCGGGTGCGTCGACATATTCGGCGCGGATACGATCGAACACCTCCCCGAACAGGTCGAGATCGGCATAGATCTCCTGCGGATCGCGCGGCGTGGCGGCTTCGGCGGCCTCCGCTTCTGTCAACTCATCGGCGGCCGGTTGCGGGTCTTCCTGCGCATAGGCGAATGGGACGGCACTCACCGACAGGGCGAGGGCAAGGGCGAGGGCGCGAAGCGGCGGCAAACGCATCAGGGTTTATCCACTTTGGGTCGGGTTGGGTTGGGTTGCCCACCATCCGGTGGGGTCGACGGGCTCATTGTTCTTTCGCATCTCAATATAAAGCGTTGGACGGGAGACGCCAGCGCTCGTCGCAATGGTCTGGCCACTTGTGCGTGATCCCATCGTGCCCAGCGGCTCGCCCATCAGCACGAACTGGCCGATGTTGACCGAAACGCTGTCGAGGCCCGCCAGCAGCATAGTGTAGTCCTGTCCGGTATTGAGGATGATGATTTGGCCGTAATTGAGGTATGGACCCTTGAACATCACCCAGCCATCGGCAGGCGAGACCACCTGCGCATTGGCCCGGGTCACCAGTGATAACCCCTGCGCAATGCCGCCAAAGCCATCGCCAGCACCGTAGTCGACAACGTTGACGCCGCTTGCAGGAACCGTGAGGTAGCCGAAGGCGGCAGAAAACGGGATGGCCGGTTCCTTGCGGGCGGTGTTGGACAAGGCCAGCTTTATGGTTTCGGCATCCAGCGCCCCGGGGGTCAACCCGGCCTGGGCGGCATCGCTGGCGCGGGCGGCTTCGGCCACCGCATTGACGCGCTTGGCCATCATGGCCACCAGTTCCTTGAGCGAGGTGGCCTTGGCTGCCAGTTCGGCGGCCTGACGCTCTTCCTCAAGCAGTTGCGCGGTGGCAATCTCGACGCCCTGCTTGCGGGCGGTGATCAGGGTGGCAATGCGCAATTGCTCTTCTTCTAGGATGGCAAAATTGGCCTTGAGTTGTTCTTCCTCGCGCAGGGCTTCGGCCTTGATCCGCGACAGTTCGGTCAGGTCGGCCATCACCTTGTCGGCCTTTTCGCGTAATTGCGGCAGGATGGCCGAAATCAGGATGGCGCTGCGGGCCGAGCCGAGAGCATCGGAGGGGTCCACAATCAGGGCCGGTGGCGGATTGCGCGAGATCCGTTCGAGCGCTGCCAAGACGTTGGCAATGTTGCTGTCGGCACCGTCAAGACGTCCCCGCACTTCAAGCTCGGCCACGATCAGGGCATCGAGCCGCTCTTCCATGGCCGCCACTTCGATTTCAGCCAGCTTCACCCGCTGCGCCGCGGCGATCAGGGCGGCATTCTGCTTGGCGCGATCCCCGCTCAGTTGCTCGATCTCGGCCTTTAACGCATCGCGGCGCTCCTGGCTCAAGGTGATCGATCGCTCGAGATCGCGCAGGTTCGTTTCTGCTTCGCGCTGCCTGGCTGCCTCGACTTCGGCTGCCGGATCGATGGCGGGCGTGGCGGCAGGCAAGGGATCCGGCGCGGCGGGCGGTGCGTCAGGACCCGACTGGGCAAGGATCGGCAGGCCCGCGCCAAGGCTCAGCCCCAGCACCGCCATCCCCAGCACCAGGCCACGGCTCATTCCCATTCCGCACTTGTCTCCGAATCAGCGTCCGACCATAGCAAAGCAGGGGTAAACGCGGGCTTTTTGTGGCGGTTTTCGCTATGTCTCACCGCGATGATAGGGATGGCCCGACAAGATGGTGGTGGCGCGATAGAGTTGTTCGGCCAGCATGATGCGCACCATCTGGTGCGGCCAGGTCAGGGGCGAGAACGACAGCATCAGCGCGGCATCTTTTGCCAGCGCCGGGTCCAGCCCGTCCGGCCCGCCGATCACAAAACTCACTGCCTGCCGAGCGCTGTCGCGCCAGCGCCCGATCTGCTGGGCGAAGGCGTCCGAACCCATGGATTTGCCGTGCTCGTCGAGCAGCACCAGTATACTGGCCTCGGGCAGCGCGCCCCGCAGCGATCTGGCTTCTTCAACTTTGCGCGCAGATGCGGAGGTGGCGCGGGATTCGGCAAACTCCGCCACCTCGAAACCGGTCAGGCTCAGGCTCTTGCCGGTGCCGATGGCGCGCTCGAGATAGCGGGCGACCAGCTCGCGTTCGGGCCCCTGCTTCATGCGCCCGATCGCGGCGATCTGAATGCGCATGATCGGGCTTAGTGGGCGTTCTCGGCGAAGTCGGCCGACCACATCTTTTCGATGTTGTAGAATTCGCGCACTTCTGGGCGGAAGATGTGGACGATGACATCGCCACCATCGACGAGCACCCAGTCGCAGTGGGGCAGCCCCTCCACCCGGGGTTTGCCGTAGCCGTTCTCGCGCAGGGCGCGGGCCAACTGGTCGGCAACCGCGCCGACATGGCGATGCGAGCGGCCGGAGGTGATCACCATGTGGTCCGAAAGCGAGGACTTGCCGGTGATATCGATGGCAACAGTCTGCTCGGCCTTGGCGTCGTCAAGGCTTTCCAGGATCACCTCGATCATCGGACGGGTCGGTGCGGCGGTCGGCTCGTCTTGAGCCGGAGTATGGGGTTGAGCCATTATCAAATAGCCTTGGCCCCGGCGTAATGAGCACGGTTCATGCGTGTTTCATCGGTCCTTGATTGGTGTGTCTAAACGGTCTCGCATCGGTTTCGATGGCGGTAGTTCCCGTTTGGGTGACGAATTCAGTCACCTCTCATAATAGGCGTCCGCGGCCGGTTTGTGAAGGGTCAACCTTTTATCAGGGTTTACCGGTTTTGCGGCGGGCCCGGATCGCCGAGGAGGAGAGGGTCGACATATGCCCGTGCAGGTAGACCCATGCCGGCGCAGGCGCCGTCGCCAGCACCCCGGCATCGGTTTCGTCGAGCCGGTAACGGCTCAGGCTGAGCCCTGCCAACGACACCGGGGCCCGCCGCGCCGATCCGGGGCGGACATAGACCGCCATCGGCATCAGTGCGGCAATCTCGCGCCAGCGTTCCCAGCGGTGGAAATCAACCAGGTTGTCTGCCCCCATGATCCAGACAAAGTGTACCTGCGGCAGGCTACCGGTCAGGAAGCGCAGTGTGTCATGGGTATAGCGAAAGCCATGGGCTGCCTCAAATCCGGTCACCTTGATCCGGGGGTGGTCCATCAGCGCGCGCGCGACGCTGACCCGGTCGGCGAGCGGGGCGAGGTCGCCATGGGTTTTCAGCGGATTGCCGGGCGACACCAGCAGCCAGACCGCATCTAGCCTCAGGCGCTTGAGAGCTTCGAGCGCCACGAGCCGGTGCCCCTGATGGGGCGGATTGAAACTGCCCCCGAACAGCCCGATCTGCATGCCGGCACTGGCGATGGGCCGTTCGGTGATGCCGGGGATACGGATGATCGGATGGGCCATGGTCAGGGGTTCTACGGGCGGGTCTGCCCATTCCCCCGCACCAGGTATTTAAAGCTCGTCAGCTGTTCGACACCCACCGGCCCGCGCGCATGCATCCGGCCTGTGGCAATGCCGATTTCCCCGCCAAAGCCGAACTCGCCGCCATCGGCAAACTGGGTCGAGGCGTTGTGCATCAGGATGGCTGAATCGATGCGGTTGAAGAACTTCTCAACCGCATCGGGGTCTTCGGCAATAATGGCCTCGGTGTGGTGGCTCGAATAGGTCTCGATATGCGAAATCGCCTCATCAAGGCTTCCAACCACCCGGACCGAAATGATGGCGTCCTCGTATTCGGTGCGCCAGTCTTCCTCGGTGGCGGGCCGGGCCCCAGGGATCATATGCTGGACGGTATCATCGCCCCGGACCTCGCAGCCCTTTTCCATCAGCGCCTGAACAATGGGCGTGAGATGGGTGCTGGCCACATCCTGGTGGATCAGCAGGGTTTCGACCGCCCCGCAGATGCCGGTTCGGCGCATCTTGGCGTTGAGCGTTACGCTGACGGCCTTCTCGAGGTTGGCGCTCTTGTCGATATAAACATGCACGATACCTTCGAGATGAGCAAAGACCGGCACCCGCGCTTCGTCCTGCACCCGCGCCACCAACGTCTTGCCGCCGCGCGGCACGATCACATCGATATTGCCGCCCAGGCCCTTGAGCATTTCCCCCACGGCGGCGCGGTCGGTGACCGGCACGATCTGGATGGCGTCTTCGGGCAGCCCGGCTTCGCGCAGCCCGGCCACCAGTGCGGCGTGAATGGCGCGCGAGGAATAGAAGCTGTCCGAGCCACCGCGCAGGATCACCGCATTGCCTGATTTCAGGCACAGCGCCCCGGCATCGGCGGTCACGTTGGGGCGGCTCTCAAAGATCACCCCGATTACCCCGAGCGGGGTACGCACGCGCTCGATATGCAGGCCATTGGGCCGGTCCCATTCGGCCATCACGGCCCCCACCGGGTCGGGCAGGGCAGCGATGGTTTTCAGCCCGGCAACAATGCTGTCAATGCGCTGGTCATTGAGCGCGAGCCGGTCAAGAAAAGCCTTGCTCATGCCGCGCTCGGCGCCGGCCTGCATATCGCGCGCATTCTCGGCCAGAATGTGGGCCCGGGTTTCATCCAGAGCCCGGGCAGCAGCCTCAAGCGCGTGCTGCTTGGGCACAGGTCCGGCAATGGCCAGCTGATGGGCCGCTGCGCGGGCGCGGGCGCCGATCCCGGCCATGATCTCAGCAATATCGCTCACGGCGCTTCTCCGGGTGTCAGCAGCACAAGATTGTCGCGGTGCACCAGTTCGGCGCGGTTGCCCACGCCGAGCAGTTCGAGGACCAAGTCGCTTTTTTTGCCGCGCACCAGCGCGGCTTCGTCGCTGTCGAGACCAACAAGGCCGCGTGCGATCTCGACCCGGTCCGGATCAAGGATCGAGACGGCATCGCCGCGCAGGAATTCCCCACTCACCCTGGTCACCCCGATGGGCAACAGGCTCTTGCCGGTTTTCAGCGCCCGCGCCGCCCCGGCATCCACATGCAGGCTGCCCGAAACGGCCAGCGAACCCATGATCCAGCGTTTGCGCGCCGCCTTTGGGGAAATTGCCGGGGCAAACAGGGTGTGCCGTCCGCCCAGCATCAGGGCCTTGAGCGGATGGCTTTCAGTGCCCTTGGCAATGATCATGGCGGTGCCGGCCAGCGTTGCAATTTTGCCCGCCTCGACCTTGGTGGTCATGCCGCCGCGCGACAGGTGGCTGGCCGCACCCCCGGCCATGGCTTCGATTTCGGGGGTAATGGCGGCCACATGCGGGATATGGCTGGCATTGGGGTCCTTGGCCGGCGGGGCGGTATAGAGCCCATCAATGTCGGAGAGCAGCACCAGAAGGTCGGCTTCGATCATGGTGGCAACGCGCGCGCTCAGCCGGTCGTTGTCGCCATAGCGAATCTCGGCAGTGGCAACGCTGTCGTTTTCGTTGATGATCGGAACAGCACCCATATCCACCAGCGTGGTGATCGTGGTGCGGGCATTGAGGAAATAGCGCCGTTCCTCGGTGATATTGGGGGTGATCAGGATTTGTCCCGTGACAATGCCATGGGCTCCCAGCGCCTCGTTCCAGGCCTGGCTGAGGGCAATCTGGCCCACGCTTGCCGCCGCCTGGCTTTGCTCGAGCGGCAGGGCTACGGCCTCGAGCCCCAGAATCCGGCGGCCCAGCGCGATAGCGCCCGAGGACACAATCACCACGCTGCGTCCCTCGGCCCGCAATGCGGCAATATCCTGGGCCAGCGATTTCAGCCAATCGGCGCGCAGCTTGCCGGTCTTGCTGTCCACAAGCAGGGCCGAGCCAATCTTGATGGTCAGGCGCCGGAACGGCGCAAGCGCATTGGCACTCATTACGGCACCCAGTTGGGCTCTATCTTGCGGCGGGCCTGTTCTTCGCGTTCCGCCTTGGCGGCATCGAGGGTTTCGATCACTTTGTAAAGCACCGCTTCCACGCCCTGCCCGGTCACGCCCGAAACCAGCATAACCTCCGTCTTCGAGGCGCGCTTGAGAACCTTGACCTTCTCCTTGATCGCGTCGGCCGGGATGGCGTCGATCTTGTTGAGCACCAGGATTTCGGGCTTATCGCCCAGCGCATCGGCATAGGCGGTCAGCTCGTTGCGAATGGTTTTGTAGGAGAGTTTGACGTCCTCCTCGGTGCCATCGATCAGATGGATCAACACCCCGCAGCGTTCGATATGACCAAGGAACCGGTCCCCGATACCCGCTCCTTCATGGGCGCCCTCGATCAGACCGGGAATATCCGCAAGGACAAAATCCCGTTCCCCCACCCGCACAACCCCCAGATTGGGGTGCAGGGTTGTAAACGGATAGTCCGCGATCTTGGGCTTGGCAGCCGACACCGCGGCCAGGAAGGTGGACTTACCGGCATTGGGTAGCCCGACAAGTCCGGCATCGGCGATCAGTTTCAGGCGCAGCCAGATCCACTTTTCCACCCCGGTCTGCCCCGGATTGGCATGGCGCGGGGCCTGATTGGATGAGGTCTTGAAGTGGGCGTTGCCGAACCCGCCATTGCCGCCCGACAACAGCTTGATCCGCTGCCCGACCTCGGTCAGGTCGGCAATCAGGGTTTCATTGTCTTCCTCGAACACCTGCGTGCCCACCGGCACGCGCAGCACGACGTCCGCGCCCTCGGCCCCGGTGCGGTTCTTGCCCATGCCGTGGGTGCCGGTCGACGCCTTGAAATGTTGCTGATAGCGATAGTCGATCAGGGTGTTCAGCCCATCGACGCATTCCACAATCACATCGCCGCCGCGCCCGCCATTGCCGCCATTGGGGCCGCCGAATTCAACAAACTTTTCGCGCAGGAACGACACCGATCCGCCACCGCCATCGCCGGAGCGCACATAGATCTTGGCCTGATCGAGGAATTTCATTGTCTGGTTCCGTTCCAAGCCGTTCGGGTGAGTTGGGTGTCGATATGGCGCACCTGCTCGTTTCGTGCAAGGCAATGCATCATGGACTGGCCGGTTTCGACAAATCCGAATTTCCGCTGTACCGCCGCCGAAGCCTTGTTGAAGGCAAAATAACCCGAAGGGACAACGGTTTTGTCGGAACTCGAAAAGAACCAATCGAGTGCCGCCCCCACCGCCTCGCTCACCAGGCCGCGTCCCCAGTAGGGCTGCCCAAGATAATATCCCAGCCGGGCATCGTGAAAGCCGATCTGCCCGATCATGCCGTGATTGGGCAGATCGATAGCGAACTCGATAATCCCTGTGTCGTTACTGACCTCGGTCAGAAATGCCGCCGCATCGCTTTCGAGATAGGGGTAAGGGACAGCCACCAGGTTGCCCGAAACGGCAAAATTATTGAGAAGGTCGGCAATGCGTGGCGCATCACTCAACTGTGGCGGCCTGAGGCGCAACCGCTCGGTCATAAGCACTGGGGTCATCTCGGCAGCTCCTGCCGGAAGCTGATGACCGGCTGACCGATGTTGAACCCGCAATCGCGAATGGCCTCGCCGGTCCTCTCAAAGCCTAGTTTTTCCAACACGTGGCAGGAGCCGACATTGCTGGCGAGCGCCCGGGCCACGATCTGCCGGATGCGGCCGGTTGCGGCGGCCGCTTCGATCAGGCCCTTGCCCGCCTCGGTGGCATAGCCCTTGCCCCAATGCGGTTCTCCCAGCCAATAGCCCAGTTCAGGCGGGCCATCCTTCTGGAAGGTCAGCCCCATGACCCCGATCAGCCGGTCATTGAGGGTAATGGCATAGGGCCGCTCATCGGGGCGCTGTGAAAAGACATCGATAAAGGCAATTGCATCCCGGCTCGTATAGGGATGGGGCAGACGCGCCAGCTTTTCGGCGACATTGATGTTGTTGGCCAGCGTCACCAGCTCGGGCACGTCGCCGCGGATTGGGGCGCGCAGCACCAGCCGTGCGGTCTCGATCTTGCCGGGCATGGCGTCCCGGATGCGGCGGGCCGCCAGGCGTTCCTGGGCCAGCGCCAGGTCGCGGACACTGGGGCGCACGGCCTGCCGGGGGCGGGGGGCTTTGAGACGGTCCTTATCGTCGATCCTGCTCATTCAAGCATGCTCCAAAGCACAAAGGGGAGCCGGTAAACCGAGCTCCCCTTCGGATCAATCATGCTTGGCGCTCACTTGCCTTGCCGGGGAGTGGTCTCCGGCAGGGGTGAAACATCCATGCCGTTATTCTGCTGCTTCTGCCGGCATAACCGACACGAAGGTTTTGGCTTTGGCGCGGGTCTTGAAGGTCACGGTGCCATCGACAAGAGCGAAGATGGTGTGATCGACGCCGAGGCCAACCCCGGTGCCCGGGTGCCACTTGGTGCCGCGTTGACGCACAATGATATTACCGGCGACGACGCTTTCGCCACCGAACTTCTTGACGCCAAGGCGTCGGCCAGCGGTATCGCGACCATTGCGGGATGAGCCGCCTGCTTTCTTATGGGCCATAGGTCTAGCTCCTTATTCCTTGTCGGCCTTGGGCGCTGCCTTCTTGGCGGGCGCCTTGGCTTCAGATTTCTTGGCCGGGGCCTTTGCCTCGGTTTCGGACTTTTCGACGGCGGCCTTCTTGGGGGCAGCCTTCTTGGCCGGAGCCTTGGCTTCGGCGGCGGCTTCTGCCTTGGGAGCGGCGGCCTTGGGCGCTGCTGCCTTCTTGGCCGCCTTGGCGTCCGTCACGGTTTCGGCCGGAGCGGCAGCCTTCTTGGTCTTGGCGGCAATGGTCGGCTTGGCGCCGCCCACCAGAATCTCGGTGATCCGCACGGTGGTCAGCAGCTGGCGGTGGCCATTGCGGCGACGATAGTTGTGGCGACGATTCTTCTTGAAGATGATGACCGTGCGCTGCTTTTTGGTATCCACCAGTTCGGCAGCAACCAGGGCGCCTTCAACCAGCGGCGCGCCAACAGTCACGCCCGCGCCATCGCCAACCATGAGCACCTGGTCAAAGGTGACGATGTCGCCGGCTTCGGCTTCGAGCTTTTCGATCTTGAGAACGTCGTTGGCGGCAACCTTGTATTGCTTGCCGCCGGTCTTGATAACAGCGAAAGTCATTTTCTCGCCGGACGCTTTTGGCGTTCCGGTTCCCTTGTTCGCGCCCTGTGGCGCCGCAGGCAATGCCTGTTCCTGCGGTCTTTGACAGCAGCCGGATCAGATGGTCCGGCGGGCGGCCTCAAGCAGCGGTTTCAAACCATAAAGGCGCGCAGGCCCGGCCCGCACGCATTCGGAGCGCCTTATCGGGGCAAATGCCACAAGAGTCAAGGTCTTCGAGGCCGATGGCCGACCGGGTGGTCAGAACTCACCGGGCTGCGGCCAAACCGGGGTCTGGGCCGTCAGGCGCGCCCGCAGCTTGGCGGCATTTTCGGCCTCATCAAGCAGCAGCGAGGCCTTGTGCGTGACCCGCCAGTCTTCGAACGACCAGGGTTGTCCACCTGCGGGCAGGGCGATGCTGGGCCAATAGACTTCGGCCGCTTCGGTGCGCCCGGCCGCTTCCACGCTGATGGCCAGCCGGTCATATTCAGCGCCTTCGAAGGCATCGAGCACCTCAATATCGAACGGGGTCAGCCCGCGCAGCAGCATGCCTTCGGCGAATTCGCTTTCCGATTGGATCAGCGCGGGATAGGTGCGGCCGGGATAGAAAACCGCTTTCAGTCCCCACGCCACCGCCGGCTGGCGCTGGCCGGGTTCAAGCCGTCGTCCGAGCACGGCAAACAGCACGTCTTCATCCCGCAAAGTGCCATAGACAAAAAGCGGGGCCGCAGCATCAGACAAATCTTGTCTCCAGAAGTGTTGCAGGCACCGCTTTGCTATGCCATAAGCTGCGCCGTCTTGTCGACCTTGGTGCCACGCGCAACAAGTGACCGGGCCTGCGGAGAGATGGCAGAGCGGTTGAATGCACCGCACTCGAAATGCGGCATAGGGGCAACTCTATCGGGGGTTCGAATCCCTCTCTCTCCGCCACTTTTCTTTCTCGCGCACTTCCATTCTGCATCGGGCTATTGCCGCCGGGTCCACAAGGCGCGTGGCGTCACCCGCGCTGCGCCTTTATGAAATCCTGATTCCGGGCGGTGTTTTTCGATATGGAATCCTGAGGCTCTAGGGCCCAATAGACAAGCCTTCATCCTGGAGGTTCGTCATGCTCGATCTTGCCTATCTTGCTCTTGGCGCCGGCACGATGATCGCCCTTGCGGTCTATGCCGCTGCACTCACCCGGCTTTGAGCCCGCCATGCTCATCCTTTCCTTTCTCGTCGCCCTGGCCCTAGCCGTCTACCTTGTGGTGACGCTGCTGGCGCCTGAGCGCTTCTGATTATGTGGAGATCATCATGATGCTCACCGGCTGGCTGCAGATCGGCATTGTGCTGATCGCGGTGCTGCTGCTGGTCAAGCCGCTTGGCCTATACATGGCCGCAGTCTTTTCCGGCAGAAAAACCTGGCTCACCGCCGTGCTCGGCCCCATCGAACGCGGTTTTTATCGGCTGGCCGGCGTACGTCCCGATGCGGAGCAGACCTGGCTTGGTTATGCCTTTGCCGTGCTGACTTTCAGCCTTGCCGGGTTTCTCGGGCTTTATGGCTTGCTGCGGCTCCAGCATCTGTTGCCGCTCAATCCTCAGGGGTTTGGCGCCCTTCCGCCGGACCTGGCCTTCAACACGGCAGTTAGTTTCGTCACCAACACCAATTGGCAAAGCTATGGTGGCGAGACCACCATGAGCCATTTGAGCCAGATGCTGGGCCTGACAGTGCAGAATTTCGTCTCTGCCGCCACCGGCATCGGCGTTGCCATGGCCATGACCCGCGCCTTCATGCGTTCGGGTGTCAGGGAACTGGGCAATTTCTGGGTCGACCTGACTCGTGTGGTGCTCTACGTGCTTTTGCCATTGGCAATCCTGGTTGCCGTGGCTTTCGTCGCCCTGGGCTTGCCGCAAAACCTCGATGCCAGTTTCCTCGCCACCACGCTCGAGGGCGCCCAACAGACCATCGCCACCGGTCCGGCTGCCAGCCAAGAGGCTATCAAGCAGCTTGGCACCAATGGCGGGGGCTTCTTTAATGTCAACGCCGCACACCCCTTCGAGAACCCGAACGCCTTCTCGAACTATCTCAATATCATCGCCATGCTCTCGGTCTCGGCGGCGCTAGTCTATGCCTTCGGCGAAATGGTCGGTAGCCGTCGCCAGGGCTGGGCGCTGCTTGCGGTCACTTTCATCCTGTTGCTGGCGGGCACCGCCATCGTCTTCTGGGCAGAAACCAACGGGAATCCTTTGCTGACAGCGGTTGGTGTTGACCCGGCGCTGGGCAACATGGAAGGCAAGGAAGTGCGCTTCGGTCAGGCGATGAGCGCGCTCTATTCTGCGGTGACCACCGGCCTTTCCAATGGTGGGGTCAATGCCATGCACTCCTCGCTCACCCCGATCGGCGGCATGGTGCCGATGATCCTGATCCAGCTTGGCGAGGTCCTGCCGGGCGGCGTTGGTTCCGGGCTCTACGGCCTTCTGGTATTTGCCATTCTGGCCGTGTTCGTGGCCGGGCTGATGGTTGGGCGCACGCCCGAACTGCTCGGCAAGAAGATCGAAGGCCGCGAGATCACCTTTGCCATGCTGGCGATCCTGATCCTGCCGCTGCTGATCCTGGGCTTTTCAGCGATTTCGGCCGTCGCCGGTTTCGGCACCGGTTCGATCCTCACCCCCGGCCCGCACGGCCTCAGCGAAATCCTCTATGCCTATACTTCGGCCGCCGGGAACAATGGTTCGGCCTTTGGCGGGCTGAGTGCCAACACGCCCTGGTACAATGCCACCCTTGGCCTTGCCATGCTGCTGGGGCGCTTCGCCTACATCGTGCCGGTGCTGGCCATTGCCGGTTCGCTGGCGGCCAAGCCGCGGGCTGCGGCGTCCACCGGTACTTTCCCAACCGACCGGCCGCTTTTCGTCGGTTTGCTGATCGGCATCATTCTCATCCTTGGCGGGCTGCAGTTTTTCCCGGCCCTGGCGTTGGGTCCGATTGTCGAGCATTTCGCCATGCTGACCGGACAGAGCTTTTAGGAAACCACCATGTCCACGCAAACCAAGATTTCCATTCTCTCGCCGGCCATTCTTGTGCCAGCGCTGCGCGACGCCTTCACCAAGCTTGATCCGCGCCAGCTCGTGCGCAACCCGGTGATCTTTGTCACCGAGATTGTGGCCCTATTGGTCACCGCCATTTTCTTCCAGGACTTGCTCGGAGCCGGTGACCATCCGGCCTTTTCCGGCCAGATCGCGGTCTGGCTCTGGTTCACCGTGCTGTTTGCCACCTTTGCCGAGGCCGTCGCCGAGGGGCGTGGCAAGGCGCAGGCCGATAGTTTGAAACGCGGCAAGTCTGACCTGATGGCCAAGAAGCTGCTGTTCCCGGACCAGAAGGACAACCGTGCCTGCGAGATCATCGCTTCCACCGATCTTAAGGTTGGCGACCTTATCCTGGTTGAAACCAACGACCTGATCCCTGGCGATGGCGAAATCATCGAAGGCGTCGCATCGGTTAACGAAAGTGCCATTACCGGGGAGTCCGCCCCGGTGATCCGCGAGGCAGGCGGGGATCGCTCCGCCGTCACGGGCGGCACGCAGGTGATCTCAGACTGGCTCAAGGTCCGCATCACCACCCGCCCGGGGGAAACTTTTGTGGATCGCATGATCGCCCTGATCGAAGGGGCAAAGCGCCAGAAGACCCCCAACGAGATTGCCCTGTCGATCCTGCTCTCAGGTCTTACCCTGGTGTTCCTGATCGCGGTGGTCACACTTTATGGTCTCGCGCTCTATTCGGGAACGACGCTCTCGGTTGCCGTGCTGGCAGCGCTGCTCGTCACTCTGATCCCCACGACCATCGGCGGTCTGCTCTCGGCCATCGGCATTGCCGGGATGGACCGGTTGATCCGCTTTAATGTCGTGGCCACTTCCGGCCGCGCCGTCGAGGCGGCGGGCGATGTCGATACCCTCCTGCTCGACAAGACCGGCACCATCACCTTTGGCAATCGCATGGCGTCCGATTTCCTGCCGGTCGATGGGGTTTCGGAAAAGGACCTCGCTGAAGCCGTGCTGCTCGCCAGCCTGGCTGACGAGACTGCCGAGGGCCGTTCGATCCTTGCCCTGGCTCAGTCCGATTTTGGCCTGGCCATCCCGCAGGCCACCGGATCAACACCCATAGCCTTTTCTGCCCAGACACGGATTTCCGGCATCGACATCGCAGGCCGCCGCATCCGCAAAGGCGCCGTCGATGCCGTGCTGCGCTTTGTCGGCATGGACAAGACCGAGGCGGGAACAACCTTCAATGCTGCAGTTGAGGCCATCGCCCGCTCGGGCGGAACGCCGCTGGCCGTCGCCGAGGGTGATCGCCTGCTTGGGGTCGTGCACCTCAAGGATGTGGTCAAGCCGGGTATCAAGGAGCGCTTTGCGGAACTGCGCGCCATGGGCATCCGCACGGTCATGGTCACTGGCGACAATCCCGTGACTGCAGCTGCCATCGCATCGGAAGCCGGCGTCGATGATTTCCTTGCTGAAGCCACTCCCGAGCAAAAGCTCGACTTCATCCGCAAGGAGCAGGTTGGTGGCCGTCTGATCGCCATGTGCGGCGATGGCACCAATGATGCGCCGGCCCTGGCCCAGGCCGATGTCGGCGTTGCCATGCAATCGGGCACCCAAGCCGCCCGCGAGGCCGGCAATATGGTTGACCTTGATTCCAGCCCCACCAAGCTCATCGAGATCGTCGAGATCGGCAAACAGATCCTGATGACGCGCGGGGCTCTGACCACCTTTTCGATCGCCAACGATGTGGCCAAATACTTTGCCATTATCCCGGCGCTGTTTCTGGCTACCTATCCGCAGCTGTCCGCGCTCAACATCATGGGGCTGGCCTCGCCGCAATCGGCCATATTGTCGGCGGTTATCTTTAATGCCCTGATCATTATTGCGCTGATCCCGCTCGCCCTGCGCGGGGTCGCGTATCGCCCCGTGGGTGCCGCGGCGCTGCTCTCGCGCAATCTCTTGATCTATGGCCTTGGCGGCCTTGCTGCCCCGTTTATCGGCATCAAGCTGATCGATATGGCCATCACCGCGCTTGGCATCATCTAGGAGGCTTTCATGCTCACTCAAATCCGTCCTGCGCTCGTACTTTTCATCCTGCTGTCGCTGCTAACCGGTCTTGCCTACCCGCTGGCCATCACCGGGGTGGCCCAGGCCCTGTTTCCCGCTCAGGCCAATGGCAGCCGCGTCGAACTTGGCGGCCAGATTGTGGGGTCCGAATTGATCGGGCAAAATTTTAGCGCGCCCGGTTATTTCTGGCCCCGCCCATCCGCCACCGGCCCGGACCCCTATAATGCTGCCGCTTCGACTGGCTCGAATATCGGCCCCACCGGCAGGGCATTGGTTGATCGCGTGGCGGCTGCCGTCGATGCCACCGGCGCAGCGGGCGTACCGGCCGACGCGGTCACCACCTCTGGCTCGGGGCTCGATCCGCACATCACGCCTCAGAATGCACTGCTGCAGATCGCGCGTGTCGCCGCAGCGCGCGGGCTCGATCCGGCTGAGGTCAAGTCCATCCTCGCTAAAGTGACTGAGCAGCCAGTCTTGGGTATATTCGGGGAACCGCGCGTCAACGTGCTGCGTCTCAACCTGGCGCTGGACGAGGCCGCCCCTTCCGGGAACTGAAATGGCCCGCCAAACCGAAACGCCGCGGCCCGATCCAACCGCGCTCCTCGAGCTTGCCGCGCGCGAAGGCCGCGGCAAGCTGACGGTTTTTCTCGGCGCGGCCCCGGGGGTCGGCAAGACCTATGCCATGCTCGAACGCGCCCGGCGCCTAAAGGTCGCGGGCACCGATGTGGTCATTGGGCTCATCGAAACGCACGGCCGCGCCGAAACCAGCGCCTTGGCCGAAGGCATAGAAGTCCTGCCCCGCCGCGACAATTCCGGCCCCTATGGCGAATTCGATCTTGATGCCGCCCTGGCCCGGCGCCCTGCGCTGCTGATCGTGGATGAACTTGCCCATACCAATGCGGCAGGCTCGCGCCATCCCAAGCGCTATCAGGATATTGCCGAGCTGATTGGCGCCGGGATCAACGTCTGGACTGCCCTCAACATCCAGCACCTTGAAAGTCTTTCGGACCTGGTGGCCAGCATTGCCGGCGTGCCGGTGCGTGAAACGGTCCCCGATGTCGTGCTCAAGACCGCCGATGAGATCGTGCTCGTCGACCTGCCGCCGGCCGAACTTATCGCCCGGCTGCATGCTGGCAAGGTCTATGTGCCTGATACCGCGCAGCGGGCGCTTGAAGGCTTTTTCAAACCCGCCACGCTCACCGCCCTGCGCGACCTCGCCCTGCGCCGCGCCGCCGGCCGGGTCGATGACCAGATGGTCGATTTCCTGCGCCAGAGCGCGGTGGAAGGTCCGTGGCTCACCGGCGAACGCCTTCTTGTATGCGTCGGCCCCGATCAGATGTCGGAAAGGGTGGTGCGGGTGGCCAGCCGTCTGGCCGCAGGGCTCAATGCGCGCTGGCTGGTGGTGTCGCTGACCCGGCCCGGCGGCGCGCTCCCCGATCCCGCTGCCGCCGAACGGCTTGAACAGACCCTGCGCCTGGCCGAAAGGCTCGGGGCCGAAACCCGTCGCGAGGCGTCGGGTGATTTTGTCGAGGCCCTGCTGCGGCTGGCCCGGCGCGAGCATATCAGCCAGATCGTCATCGGCCGCCCGGCGGGCAGCCACTGGTTCCGTCGCTCGCTGGCCGATGCCGTGTTGCGCCGGGCCGGGACGATTGGCGTTCATGTCGTGCCCGGCGAACCGGTCGGTCGCGGACGACCCTTGCGTTGGCGGCTGGCGCTGCCGCGCTCGGTGCTGGCGCTGGCCCTGCCTTTGGTATCGGTGGGTGCAACAACACTGCTCGGTTTGGGGATCAATGCCCTGATCGTTCTACAGAACCTGTCCATGCTCTACCTTGCCGCCGTGCTCATCTCGGCAGTCATCGCCGGACGGGGCTCGGCTTTGCTTGCGGCCCTCCTGTCGTTTCTGGCCTATAACGTTTTTTTCATTGAACCCACCGGGTCGCTCACCGTCGCCCAACCGCAGGAAGTGCTGTCGCTGCTGATCTTTGTGGGGGTGGCGCTGGCGGCGGGCCAGCTTGCGGCCCGTTTGCGCGAACAGGTTGATCTTGCCCGCCAGCAAGCTCGACAAAGCCAGGCACTACTCGATTTCTCCCGCAAGCTTTCGGGTGCGCATGGGCAGGAGCGGGTGCTCGATGCCATTGCCAGCCATCTCCATTCCAGTCTGGGCCGGCCGACGGTGGTGCTAATCCCCGGCACCGACACATCGATTGAGCTTGCCGCAGCCTGGCCACCCGATCAGGGGCTCGATGCCACCGGGTTGACAGCGGCGCGCTGGGCTTTCGACAAGAAGGAAGCAGCTGGATTCCTGACCGGTACCCTGCCGCAGGTGCCCTATCTGTTCCGGCCCATCCTCTCCGCCCAGCGCCCGCTGGGGGTCGTGGGACTGGCCATGGGGAAGGACGAGACACCCCTTGGTGCCGATGAAGACCGCACTCTGTCGGCCCTGCTCGATCAGTCAGCCATCGCTATCGATCGCGCCCAGCTCAATCGCGAAAGCGCCATGGCCTCGGTGGCTCGCGAGGGCGAAAAGGTGCAGACGGCACTGTTGTCCTCGCTCTCGCACGATCTGCGTACGCCCCTTGCTTCGATTACCGGCGCGATCACCACCCTGCGCCAGCTCGGGCAGGGCATGCCGGCCGAAAGCCGTGACGACCTGCTGGCCTCCATTGAAGAAGAGGCCGGGCGGCTCAACCGCTTTGTTTCCAACCTTTTTGACATGACGCGTATTGAATCGGGCCTGATGAAGGCCCGCCGCGATCCGGTTGATCTGGCTGCGATCATCGACGCCGCCGCTGCCCGGGCCCGGCGCATTCATCCCGATCTCGAGATCGAAACCAGCATCGCTCCTGACTTGCCAACGGCGCAAGGAGATGCCGCTTTGCTCGAACAGGTGCTGTTCAACCTGCTCGACAATGCCCGCAAATATGGCGGCGTCGGCCAGCCGGTATCGGTCTTTGCCCGGGCCGAAGGTGCTGCGGCTCAGATTGCCGTCACCGACCTGGGCAAAGGCATTCCCGAGGCCGAGCTCGAAAAGATATTCGACAAGTTCTATCGTCGCGCCAAGGGCGACGGGCGCCCGGCCGGTACCGGGCTTGGCCTGTCGGTGGCGCGGGGTCTGATGGCGGCCATGGGCGGGTCGATCAAGGCGGAAAGTCCCGCCATCCGCAAGCGCGGCACGCGCTTCGTGCTGCGCCTGCCACTGGCCCAGAAGGAGAACTGATGCTGCAGCGCATCCTGGTCGTCGATGACGAGCCGCAGATCCAGCGCTTCCTCAGGCCCGCCCTGACCGCGGCTGGTTTCGATGTCGAAACCGCCGCTACCGCCACCGAGGCCAAGCGGCTTGCCGCGACCCGTGCACCGGCGCTGATTGTGCTCGATCTTGGCCTGCCCGATGCCGATGGCAAAGCCGTGATCGAAACGGTGCGGGCCTATTCTTCCGTGCCCATCATTGTCCTGTCGGCGCGCGATCAGGAGACAGAAAAGATCGCCGCTCTCGATGCGGGGGCCGACGACTATGTCGAAAAGCCCTTCGGCATCGGCGAACTGCTGGCCCGCATCCGCGCCGCCCTTCGCCATGCGACACCAGGTCCGGTTTCCGCGCCGGTCACGCAGTTCGGTCCGATCAGTGTTGATATCGATCACCGAAGGGTACTGGTTGCCGGAGTGCCGGTTCACCTTACCCCCAAAGAGTTCGAGCTTCTCGAGCTGCTGGCCGCTCATGCCAACAAGGTGGTCACCCATCGTCAGGCCCTGACACAGATCTGGGGGCCGGCCCATCAGCACGATGTCCAATATTTGCGCGTCATCGTCGGCCAGTTGCGCACCAAGCTCGAAGCCGATCCCCGGAAACCGCGTCACCTGATCAGTGAACCCGGCGTTGGCTATCGGCTGGTGGAATAGGGCCGAACACCGCCCGGCCCGCTCACGCCTTGACAAGGGTCAATTGCAAATGCATTTCTGTTATTGAAATATTGAAAATTTCAAGCGGAGATGTGCGGCATGGATGTCCGGCTGGATGGGCAGGTTCTGCTGGTCACCGGCAGCACACAAGGGCTGGGAGCAAAGATCGCTCGCCTGGCCATCTCCAGTGGTGTGGCGGGCCTGATCATTTCGGGCCGCAGTCAGGAGCGCGGCCAGAAGCTGAGCGCGGAACTGTCCGGCAGCGGCACGCCCGTTGCATTCGTTGCCGCCGACCTATCCGACGCCGACGGTCCGGCCCTGCTGATGGATGCGGCGCTGGCCCGTTTTGGTCGCATCGACCTTCTGGTCAATTCGGCCGGCCTGACCGACCGCGCCTCGGTGCTCGATGGCACGATTGAGACCTGGGACAGGCTTTTTGCCGTCAATGCCCGCGCCCCGTTCTTTCTGATGCAGCGGGCGGTGGCCGATATGCTCAGGCGCAACGCGCCGGGCGCCATCGTCAACATTGTCTCGATGAATGCTTATTGCGGCACGCCGGAACTGGCCATCTATTCGGCCACCAAGGGCGCGCTGGCGACCCTGACGAAGAATGTCGCCAATGCCTGCCTTGCCCGCAATATCCGGGTCAACGGCATCAATATGGGGTGGGCCGCCACCGACGGCGAACAGCGCATGCAGGCCGAAACGCTCGGCAAGGGTGCCGATTGGGCGACCCTGGTTGCCGCCAGCATGCCGCTCGGGCGCCTGCTCAGCGATGATGAAGTGGCCCGGCTCACCCTGTTCCTGCTCAGCGCGCAATCGGGCCTGATGACCGGGGCGCTGATCGATCTTGAGCAGGCCGTTATTGGCGCGCCTGCCGGATCGCAGAGGTTCTGATGCCCGGCGTGGGGCGGCTCGGTGCCGGGACGGTGGGGACCCTCCCCCCCGCCGTCCTGCGCCCCGGCTATGACCGTTCACGACTGACGCCCGGCATCCTCCATCTTGGCGTGGGGGCCTTTCACCGCTGCCACCAGGCAGAATGGACCGATGATGCGCTGGCCAAGAGTTTCGGACCCTGGGGCATTATCGGGGTCAACCTGCGGCCGCCCGACCTGCAGGCCAGCCTTGCCGACCAGGATGGCTATTTCTGCCGCATCCTGCGCGAGAACGGCACCGACCAGCACCGGCTGGTGGGCGCGGTGCTCGATACCGTTTCGGTACTCGACGCCGCCTATGATCCGCACCGGCTGACGCTGCGCAAGGCGCTGAAATGGGCAGCCGATGCGCGTATAAGACTGATCACCCTGACCATCACCGAAAAGGGATATTGCCACGTCCCGGCCACCGGCCTTCTCGACAAAGACCATCCCGATATCCTCCACGATCTGGATCATCCCGAAGCGCCGGTATCAGCGCCCGGTTTCATCCTGGCCGCCATCGCAAGGCGGCGGCGTTCTGGCACGCCGATGCCCGTGGTGATCAGCTGCGACAACGTGGCCGACAATGGGGCGACCCTGCAGCGCTGCGTTGTCGCCCTTGCCGCCCTGCGCGATCCCGCACTGGCAGATTTCGTGCGCACCGAGGTGCGGTTCCTGTCCACCATGGTCGATCGCATTGTGCCCGCGACCCTTGATGAGGATATCGCCGCCTTTGCCCGGTTCGCGGGCGTCGAGGACTACGGCCTGGTGGTGGGCGAGCCGTTCCGCATGTGGGTGATTGAGGACAGGGCCGGTACCAGCCTGCCGCGCTGGGACCTGGCCGGGGCACTGGTGGTCGACGACGTGGCCCCCTATGAAATCCTCAAGATGCGCGTGCTCAATGGCATCCAGTCCAATGTCTGCCAGCTTGGGCTGCTCTCTGGGCTCAAATTCATGGCCGATGTCATGGGCGACACGGTTTTCGAGGATTTTGCCCGGCAGGTGATGATCAACGAAGTGCTTCCGCACCTGCCCGCCGTACCGGGGATTGATCCACAGGCCTATGTCGAGCAATCAATCCGTCGGCTCAAGAACCCCGATCTCAAGCATCGCACGGCCCAGATCTCAACCGATGGCTCGCGCAAGATCCGGCAGCGCCTGCTCCAGCCGATCCGCGCCGCCCGTGCGGCGGATACGCCATGCCATGGCCTGCTGCTGGGGCTGGCAGGCTGGATGCAATATGCCTCCGGCCGCGACCATCTAGGGCGGGCCATCGCCGTCAACGATCCTATCGCCGCACAAAGCCTTGCCATCGGCGAGCGGGCAGGCGGGGACCCCGGCAGGCTGGTGCGCGGCATGCTCGATCTCGAAGACGTCTTTGGCACAGATATGCGCGCCGATCCGCGGGTGGTCGATACCCTGACCGGTCTGATGGCCCGGCTGATGACCCACAGTGCCCGGCAGGTGGTTGCCAGTCTCTCCGACGCCTAGCCATGTCGAGCTGATACGGGCTTTGCATGGTTGCAGGCGTATTGAATTGTGACGGAACCGGGTTATAGAACCGGCAAACTATTTGAGCATTTGCGCCGCGCCGGGTCTCGGCGAACCGATTTTTCAGGGGACGGGGAATGTCCGTGGACGAAGCCAAAGGGGCCGGTCAACCGGCAGTGCTCGACTATGCAGGACTGCTTGCCCAGTTGACCGAGCGGCAGGACAGTCTCAGCAAGCGCTTGCAGCAGGTGGCGCGGTTTTTCATCAACAACCCGGAAGATGTCGCAATCTCCAACATTGTCGAGATTGCCCGGCTGGCGCAGGTGCAGCCCTCGACCATTTCGCGCTTCGCCAAGGAAATGGGCTTTGCCGGTTTTGGCGACCTGCAGGGGGTCTTCCGGCAGCGCTTGGTGGGGCCGCGCATGACCTATGCCGAGCGCATGAAGGCCTTCGTCGGCACCCCGGTGCCGGGCGACAGCACCGACCTTGACCTTGATGAGCCAAGCCTGGTGTTCGACACCTTCGTGCAGGCGGCCATGGATACGTTGATGCGCCTGCGCGAGGACGTGGACCGCACCGAACTCAAGGGGTTCGTCGATACGCTCTATCAGGCCGAGGCGGTCCATATTGTGGCCGCCCGCGGTGCCTATGGCGTTGGCGCCTATTGCTATTACAGCCTGTCGCGGGTCGGCAAGCGCGCCCATCTGATCGACAATCTGGGGGCAATGCGCGAGCAGCAGCTCTCGGCGGTGGGCGCGGACGATGTGCTGCTGGTCCTGACCTTTGACGATTATACGCCCGAAACCATTGCCATCACCAAGGCGGCGCACGAAAAGGGCCGCACGATCCTGGTGATCACCGACAATGAGCTGAGCCCGGTGGCCAACCTCGGGATACACCGGCTGTTCGTCAAGGAGGCCCGGCTTGGCCACTTCCGGTCGCAGGTGCCGGCCATGGTGCTCTGCCAGTCGCTGATTGTCAGCCTTGGCCGCCTGATCAGCCGGACCTAGCGGAACTCGGCTTCCATCCACCGGCCGCCGTCGCGGAACGAGGCGACCGCCGCCGAGACGAACTTGACCCCGCGCGCGCCATCGCGCCCGTCCGGCACCAGCGCCAACCGCCCGGCATCGGGCGCTGCGCCATTGCGGTGGGCGCGGATGATGTCGGCGGCATCGCGATAGAAATTGGCAAAGGCCTCGATATAGCCCTCAGGGTGCGCTGCGGGCATGCGCGAGATGCGCCGGGCCTCCGGCCCTGATCCATGGCCGCCGCGAATGATGGTGCGGGCTTCCTCGCCAAAACGGGCCATGCGCAGTTCCTCGGGCCGCGTGCCGGTCCATTCCAGCCCGCCTTTGTCGCCGTAAATTCGAACCGTCAGGTCGTTGTAATGGCCCGGCGAGGTCTGGCTGGCCACAATGGTGCCGCGCGCGCCATTGGCCCAGCGCACCAGTACATGGGCATTGTCATCGAGCCGGCGCCCGGGCACGGCGGTAAACAGGTCTGCAGAAACGCTTGCGGCATGGGTTCCGGCGATGAAAGACGCTAGATTGTAGGCATGCACACCGATATCGGCCAGCACCGCCGATTCCCCGGCCCGTGCCGGGTCGGTACGCCATTCGGCCTGCTTGTTGCCATCGGCATCGATCGGCAGGGTCAGCCAGTCCTGGATATAACTGGCATGCACGGCAACGATCCGCCCCAGTTCGCCCGCCGCCACCATTTCGCGCGCCTGCCGCACCATGGCATAGCCGGTATTGTTCAGCGTCACCAAAAGCTTGCGCTTGAGCCGGTCGGCCAGCGCCACCAGCTGTTCGGCCTCGGGCAGGGTGGTTGAAAGCGGCTTATCGCAGATCACGTCGATCCCGGCCTGAAGAAAGGCGATGGCGATCGGGGCATGCAGGTGGTTGGGTGTTACGATCACCACCGCTTCGATCCCGTCCGGGCGAGCCGCTTCGGCACGGGCCATCTCGGCATAGTCGGCATAGCTCCGGTCCGGCGCGATGCCGATCTCGGCCGCCGAAGCTGCGGCATTGGCCGGGTCCGAGGACAGCGCTCCGGCCACGAGAACAATCTGGTCGTCGAGCCGCATCGCCAGCCGGTGCACCGCCCCGATAAAGGCATTGCGCCCGCCCCCGACCATGCCCACGCGCAGTTTGGCTGCAGCGTGAGCATCAGGCGTTGCGTAAACCATCGATCTTCCTCCGGTCAGCGGTCCTCAACAATGCGCAGATAGGCGGCGGCCACGAACAGGATGATCAGGCCAAACAGGATCCGGCGCGCCCCTTCGGGGATCTGCAGAATGGTCAGCATGGTGGTCATCACTGTCAGGATCAGCGCCCCGACAATGGTGCCGGTATAGCCCCCGCGCCCGCCAAAGATCGAGGTGCCCCCGATCACGGCCGCCGCCACCGAGGGCAGCAGCAGTGGTTCGGCCAGCGTCAGCGATGGTGCCTTGATCAGCCCCACATAAAGCAGTCCGGTGATCCCGGCCAAGAGCCCCGAGGCGACATAAAGGGCGGTGATCACCTTCCAGTACGATACGCCCGAGAGCCGGGCGGCATTTTCATTGTCGCCCACCGCATAGAGCAGGCGCCCAAAGCCGGTATAGCGCAGGCCAAGAATGATCAGCAGCGCCACCGGCACGAACAGCAAAAGCGCATTGGGCACGCCATAGGACAGGCCCGTGCCGAGCCAGGCCAGAAACTCCGGGATATCCGAGCCGGTGGCGATGACGGTGCGCTGATAGACCTGCAGGCAGCCAAAGCCCACAAGCCCGGTGCCCAGCGTCATGATCAGCGGGTGCACGCGGAAAACCCCGACCCCGATGCCGTTGACCAGCCCCATCAGCAGTGCCGGAATGATGGCCATGGCAATAGCGATGGCCGGATCGTGGTGCAGCACCTGGGTGGCCATGACGAAGGCGGTGATGGTGGCCACTGTCCCCGCCGACATGTCGATGCCGCCGGTCAGCATGGTCAGGGTCTGGCAACCGGCGAGCAGGGCGAGCGGAATGGCGAACTTGATGGTATTGGCCATCCAGCGCTCGTTGACGATCCCAGGGCGGATGATCGAGAGCGCCACGATCAGGACGATCAGCAGCAGGATCAGCGGCACCACCGGATACTCGCTCATGAAGCGCTTGATGCGGCGCCCGAGCGGGATAGACGTCGCGGCCATGGCGGTGTCGGTCATAATGTGCGGCCTTTCATGGCAATAAAGGCACCCAGCATCACCACCAGCACCATGATGGCGCCTTCGATGATGGTGGTCACGTTGGGGTCGACGGCCAAGAGCGTCAGGTCGGTGCGCACCAGCCGCAGGGTGAACACAGCAACGATCGGACCAACCAGCCCGCCACGTCCGCCGCCCAGCACCACCCCTCCCAGCACCACGGCCGCCACGCTGGCCAAGAGGTAAGGCCCGGGAATGGGCGCGCCGATACCGGTGCTCATGGTCAGGGATATGCCGCCCATGGCAGCCAAAAGCCCGGCCAGCCCATAGGCGATGATGCGCGTGCGCGCCACCGGCACGCCGGAGCGGAAGGCAGCCAGCTCGCTCGAACCGGTCGCATAGATCGAGAGCCCCAGCCGCGAGTGTTTGAGCGGGATCCAGATCGCTGCCAGCGCCACCACCAGCAGCACCAGCGCATTGGGTATCCACATGGTGATCCAGTCGGGTATGCCGGGGATCGGCAGCGTGCCCACGATCATCGCCTTGAGCCAGAGCGCCGCCCCGCCGCCGGGCGAGGCCAGGATCAACAGCGCCACGCCCTGCAACACGAACAGCATGGCCAGCGTCACCACGATATCGGGCACGCGGGTGATCACGATCAACACCCCATTCAGCGCCCCCAGCCCAAAGCCCATGGCCAGCACCAGGGGAATGACGACAAAGGCAAATTCCTCGCTGGCCCCTGCCATCAGCACTGCTGCCGTGACGCTGGTCACCGCCATCATCGAGGCAATCGATAGATCGATCCCGCCTACGATCACCACGATGGCCTGCGCCGCCACGGCAAAGGCGTAGGGCAGGGCGGCGCGAACCAGTGAGCCGAAATCATTGGCCCCGTAATTGGGCTGGATGAACTTGGTCAACAGCACCAGGGCCGCAAACAGCACCCAGAGCCCGGTCACCCAGGCATTGCGCTTGAAAAAGCCCGTCATGCGGCACCCTCCTTGCCGCTCTGGCGCGACAGGCCGTAGGAGGCGCGGGTGAGGGTTGCCTCATCTGCCATCGTGGCGGGCATGATGTCGACGACCCGGCCGCCGAAAATGGCGATCACGCTGTCACAGACCATGGGCACTTCCTCGAGTTCGGAAGTGTAGAACAACACCGATTTCCCCTGTCCGGCCAGCTCACGCAGCAGTTTGTAGATTTCGTGCTTGGTGCCCACATCAATCCCGCGCGTGGGATCAAAGCAGAGGATGGTGCGCGCGTCTGCCGCGATCCAGCGGGCAATGGTGACCTTTTGCTGGTTGCCGCCCGAAAGCCTTTGCACTTCGCCCTGGGCGCGGGTGTCGATCTGCAGGCGCTTGATCGCTTTGCCGACCACATCGGCCTCGCGCGCCATGTTGATCGGCCCCCAGCGTTTGACCGGCGCAGTAAAGGGCAGGGCAATATTCTCGCGCACCGAGCGATGCATCAACAATGCATCGGCACGGTTGCCGGGCACATAGGCGATCGATTGGGCAATCGCATCCTTGGGGTGGTTGAAGCTCACAGCCTTGCCGTCAACCTCGATGGTGCCGCCCAGCGCCTTGGCCGAACCGGCGAGGGCCGCAAACAGTTCATCCTGCCCCTGGCCTTCCAGCGCGACAACACCGGTGACCTCGCCGTCACGCAGGTCGAACGAGACATCGTGCAGTTTGCTGCCCGCCTTGAGGTTGCGCACCCCGATGCGCACCGGCTTTGGCGGGTTGGCCTCCGTGTCCTGGCGCGCCAGCGCGGCGCGGCGCTTTTCAATCCTGGCGCCGAGCATCAGTTCGACGATCTTTTCCTCAATGCCGGGGCCGATATCCACCACACCCACGGTTTCGCCATCGCGCAACACGGTGGCGCGGTTGCAGACAGCGGCAATTTCGACAAAGCGGTGCGAGATAAAGATCACCGACTTGCCGGTGGCGGCCTGCTGGCGCACGACGTCGAGCACGCGCTCAGCAAGATCCCCGGGCAGGGCAGCGGTCATTTCATCGAGCAGCAGCACGTCCGGTTCGGCCGCCAGCGCCCGCGCCAGATCGAGCACGCGCACGATGGCCAGCGGCAGGTCGCGCGCCACCGCCTGCATATCAAGGTCGGGCAGGCCAAGATCGCGTACAAATCCGGTAAAGGCCTCGACCGGTGTGCGGTTCAGGCGCAGGTTATCGATCACGCTCAGGTCCGGGATCAGGGATGGTTCCTGATAGACCGGCACCAGGCCCGAGCGGCGGGCATGGGCAGGCGAGCGCACGTTGAGTTCCCGGCCACGGATCAGAATGCGGCCCGAAGTCGGCGGCACCGCGCCGGTGAGGATTTTAACGAGGGTGGATTTACCGGCGCCATTGGCGCCCAGCAAGGCATGGACTTCGCCGGGCAGCACCGAAAGCGATGCATTGCGCAGGGCGGCAACGGCACCATAGGACTTGGCGACGCCAGCTGCGTCCAGAAGCGGGTTCATGGTCACACAATGAGCAGCCGTTTGATCGGAAGAGGGAGATGAGGCCGGGCCTCACCTCCCCGCAGGTTCGAGCGCGCTTTTATTCGCCGGGGCCCTTGCAGGCCACGATCTGCTCTTTGGTATAGGTGGTCCAGTCCGGGATCGAGATCGACACCGGCCATTCCTGGCTCAGGGAAGGATCCGCCGCTGCGGCCAGCTGGGCCTTGCCTTCCGGGGTCACGTTTTCCCACAGCTGGGGTTCGACCAGCACGCTCTGCTGGGCCGGCTTGTTGCCTTCGAGGATCTGCAGGGCCAGGGTCACGCCGGCACCGCCGACCGAACCCGGATTGGTGACCGCAGCGCCCTTGAGGCCTTCAACCGAATTGAGCTGGCCCACAAAGCCGGCATTGTCGGCACCCACCACCGGCACCAGCGGAGCGCCGGATTCAACCAGGGCATCGACAATCACATTGTCGATCCCTGAGGTCCAGATGCCGTCAAACGGCGCGCCGGTGGCGATATAGTCGAGGATCTGCTGCTTGCCCTGATCCTGCTGCCAGCCGGTAAAGGTTTCCTGGGCTACGGTGACGCCGGGGAATTCGGCCAGGGCCTTCTTGAAGCCCTTGTCGCGGTCGCTGTCGGCCGAAGCGCCGGCGGCCCCGCGCATGTAGACCACCGATCCCTTACCGCCCATGGTCTCGAACAGCCACTTGGCGCCGAGATAGGCATACTGTTCCTGGTTGTTTTGCAGGATATAGGCGGTGGGTTCGGTCACGTTCTGGTCAACGACCACCACAACGATACCGGCAGCGCTGGCTTCGGCCAGGGCAGGCTGGATACCGGCCGGGTCGGATGGGTTGACGATGATGGCGTCAACGCCGGCGCTGATCAGGTTGCGGATGTCTTCTAGCTGACCAGCCGCATCGGTATTGCGGTGGGCAATGTTGAGCGATGCCACCTTGCCCGAAGCCAGCGCCTGGGCCTTGATCGAGCACACCATTTCTTCGCGCCAGCCATTGCCCTGCACGGTGTTCGAAACGCCGATGGTGAACCCTTCCTGGGCGAATGCGGGAGCCGCACCCATCAGGGCGACACCCGACAGCAGCGACAGCATGATTGTCTTCGTGGTCTTTTTCATGGGTAGTCTTCCTCCTCATTGCGAATGGATCGTTCGACGTCCGGCCTTTCCGGCCGTTATTTGACGAAGGGCGCCAGCACATCCCGGGCCAGCAGGAAGCCTGCCTTGACCTTTTCGTCGGTGCCTTCGAAGCGCCGGTCTTCGTGTTCGATGATCACCGGGCCGTCATATCCGGCCCGATAGAGCCCGGAAAAGAACCGGTTCCAGTTGACCTCCCCAAGGCCGGGCATGCGGGGCACCTGCCAGCCGATGCCCGACGATAGTATGCCCCGTTCATAAAGGCCATCCTTGTCGATCATCAGGTCCTTGGCGTGGACATGCAGCATGGATGGGCCGAATTCGCCGATGAAACGCTCCATGTCGATCATCTGCCAGATCAGGTGCGAGGGGTCGAAGTTCATGCCCACGCCCGGGCCCCAGTTTTCGAGTATCCGGCGCCAGATCAGGGGCGAATAGGCGATATTGTGCCCGCCCGGCCACTCGTCGTGGCTAAAGATCATCGGGCAGTTCTCGAAGGCGATGGCGACGCCCTTGTCGCGGGCAAAGGCAATGATGCCGGGCCAGATGGCCTGCGCATCGGCCCAGTTCTGGTCGAGCGTCTTGGCCGCGTCGCCGCCCACAAAGGTATTGACGAGATTAACCCCCATCAGCCCCGCTGCGGTGATCACGGTTCTCAAGTGCGCCGCCACTGCTTCACGGTGGCCTTCATCGGGGTGCAGGGGATTGGGGTAGTAGCCAAGACCCGACACGGTCTGCCCCTTGGCGGCAAGTGTTGCGACCAGGTCTTCGGCGGCGCTTGCGGTCAGGCCGGCGGTATCGATGTGGCTGGTTCCGGCATAGCGGCGGGTCGGGCCGCTTGTGCGAGGCCAGCAGGCGATTTCAAGAGCCTGAAAGCCGACTGAACCTGCCCAGTCCGCCACCTCGAGCAGCGGTGTTTCGGCAAATGGCGCAGTCAGAATACCGAGTTTCATCGGCGTCACTCTCCCCTTGTCCGACCAGATGCCTGCGGGCACCTCCTCCTGATCGGCGGAACCGTGTTTCCATTTCTGTTGTTATGGAATGATATTTCCGCTCCGTCAATCGCCGCCGATGCCAGCGCCCAGAGGCGTCAGCATGCCCGAGAATTCGTCAAACAAAAACCCCGGCATTGCTGCCGGGGTTCACGTTTTCGTGGTGCTGCGAGAACTAGAGCAGGAAGTCGTTGGCGGTCAGCTGCATGCTGCCGTTCAGCGTGATCTGGAAATCGGCAATGCCGTCGCCATTAACGTCAGCCAGCACATAGGATTGGCCATCGTTGTTACCAATGAAGGCCCGCAACTGCCCGGCAACGCCGGTAAAGTTGCCCGATCCGATGAAGGTGAACGCCTGGTTGCCATCGGTACCGGTATCGGCATCGATGGTGCTGAGGTCGATCAGGTCCTGGCCGCGCTCAAAGCCAAAGATCAGGTCAGACCGCGCGCCAACGACGCTGTCGGTGATGGCGTTGAAGTCAAAGACATCGTTTCCGGCGTTGCCGCCCATGCTGTCCCGGCCAGCGCCACCGGTGATCACGTCATTGCCATCGCCGCCAAAGATGCCGTTGTCAGCATCATTGCCGGTCAGGGTATCGCTGAAGCCGGACCCCACCAGGCTCTCGAAGCCTGAGATGATGTCGCCTTCCGCATAGCCGCCGCGGGCCTGGTTGGTGGCAAGGTTCACATGGACCGCCGCATTTGAGTCCACATAGTTGAGCGTGTCATTGGTCCCTTCACCGCCATCCATGGTGTCAGCACCACGGCTGCCACGCATGTTGTCATCGCCAGCGCCACCAATCATCACATTAGCGGCATCGCTGCCGACAAAGTTGTCATTAAACGCTGAGCCGGTAACGTTCTCGATGCTGATCAGCTGATCGTTGGCCGCGTGCCCGCCGGTTGCGGTTCCAGTCTGCAGGTTGATATTCACCCCCGCGTTCGAGCTGGCATAGCTGGCCGTGTCACTGCCTGCGCCGCCATTGATGATGTCGGCACCCGCACCGCCTTCGATGACGTTGTTGCCGGCATTGCCGGTGATGGTGTCGTTGAACGCCGAACCGATGACGTTTTCGAACCCGGCGATCACATCGCCCTGCGCGTCGCCGCCCGAGACCTGATTGGTCAGGAGGTTAACGATCACGCCAGCTGCGCTCTGGGCATAGCTCAGCGTATCGGTGCCGGCCCCGCCATTGAGCACATTGGCCGCCGCATTGCCCTGGATCAGATCGTTGAAGGCCGAACCGGTGACGTTTTCAAAGCCCGAGATCACATCGCCCTGGGCATCGCCACCGCTGACGGTGCCGTTGCGCAGGTTCACCGAAACCCCGGTTGCGCTGCGTGAGTAGCTCAGCGTGTCCGAGCCCAGCCCGCCATCGAGCGTGTCTGCTCCGGCTCCGCCTTCGATGACGTTTGCGCTGTCGTCGCCAGTCAGGACGTCATTGACGTTCGAACCGATGACATTTTCGAAGTTGACGAACACGTCGCCGTCCGCATCGCCACCCGAGGCAGCGCCGGTGCCGAGGTTGATGTTCACGCCTGCCGCGCTGCCGGTGTAGTAGAGCGTGTCGTTGCCGTCGCCGCCATCCATGACGTCGGCGCCCTGGCCGCCATCGATGCGGTCATTGCCACCCAGGCCCGAAAGCGTGTCTGCACCCAGGCTGCCGATCAGGGCATTGGCCAGGCCATTGCCGATCAGCGTGTCGTCAAAGTTAGACCCAAAGAGGTTTTCGATGTTGCGCAGCACATCGCCCGTCGCATGGCCGCCAGAAGCGGTGCCTGCGGTCAGGTCGATGCTTACGGCCGCATCGGACTGGTCATAAAAGGCGGTATCTTCGCCGGTGCCGCCATCAATGATATCTGCACCAGTTCCGCCGGTGATCTGGTCATTGCCGCCATAGCCCGAGAGGCTGTCATTGCCGGCGCCGCCGATCAGCACATTGGTGCTGGCATTGCCGGTCACGGTGTCGTCGAAGTCCGAGCCGGTCAGGTTTTCAAAGCCCGAGATCACATCGCCGGTGGCATGGCCACCCGTTGCGGTCTGCAGTTCGAGATTGACCGTCACGCCCGCATTGCTGCCGGCATAGGAGAGGGTATCGATCCCCGCCCCGCCATTGAGCCGGTTGGCTGCGGCATTGCCCTGGATCAAGTCGTTATGGGCCGAACCCTGTACATTCTCGAAGTTGGTGAAACTATCGCCTTCGGCATCGCCGCCCGAAGCCGTGCCCGCCAGCAGGTCGACAGTGACCCCCGAGCGGCTCAACTCGTAGCTCAGCGTATCTTCACCAGCGCCGCCATCGAGGCTGTCGGCGCCAGCGCCGCCCTGCAGGATGTTGTCGCGATCATCGCCGGTCAGGGAGTCATTGCCCGATGAACCGATGACATTCTCGAAGTTTGCGATCACATCGCCTTCAGCGTCCCCGCCCGAGGCGGTGCTGGTTGCAAGGTTGACGATCACGCCCGCCGATCCGGTGGCGTAGGTCAGGGTGTCGTTGCCTTCGCCACCATCGAGGATATCGGCCCCGGCACCGCCATTGATGGTATCATTGCCGCCTGCACCCGAAATGGTGTCGTTGCCGCGCTGGCCCGAGAGCACGTTGGCCCCGTCATTGCCCACGATCACGTCATCGAAGTGCGAACCGGTGACGTGCTCGAAATTAGAGATCACATCACCTTCGGCGTCCCCGCCCGAAGCGGTATTTGTGGCAATGTTGATGTTCACCCCGGCTGCGCTGCCGGAATAGAACAGGAAGTCCGATCCGCCTTCGCCGCCATCGAGCACGTCCGCACCCGCGCCGCCTTCGATGGAATCATTGCCCGCACCGCCAAGGATCACATTGTTCCCTGCATCCCCGATCAGCACGTCATTGCCGTTCGATCCGGTAATGTTTTCGAAATTGGCGATCACATCGCCCTGGGCATCGCCACCGCGGGCCGTATTGAGGGCGAGGTTGACAGTGACGCCAGCCGCCGAGGTGGCATAGCTCAGGGTATCAGTGCCTGCGCCGCCATCGAGAATATCGCCGCCGGTTCCACCTGAAATCACGTCATTGCCGGTGCCCCCGATCAGGGTATCGGCACCGCCCAGACCATTGATGGTCCAGTTGTTGTTGTCGCTGACGCGGAACACATCATCGCCTTCAGTGCCGGTATAGAAGCGCTCATCTGCCGTACCGATATCGGTGATGTCGGCAACCAGGTTTTTGACGGTATCGGCAATATCGCTGCCCGTGTCGGTTGCTGTTGCTTCAAGTTGGCTCAGGGTCGCATTCAAGCGATCGAGCCCAATGCCACGAGAAATATCTGTCATGATCATTCCTATTTTAAATAGTTTTCTATTATAAATACGATCAGTCAAAATCGACTGAGCGAAGTTTCACTCTGAATGTTTCGACACTACGGAGTTAATACAATCTTAACTCTATCAAGGAGGGTGAATCGAACCATCAGGCCGGGATAATGCCTCCATTCTATTCCAATGCAAGTGTGAAATTTTCATACGTCTGGTTGCCTGTGACGGTGCGAGGCCCGTTGCGATGCCCGACAGCAGAGCGGTAGCGTGCCATCCATATAGGTAGTTTTACTTGCCCGATGCCCGGTGTTGCTGGCGGCTGTCTTGAGCAGCAAACTTGTCTGTTAATTCAACACTTTTGCTTTGCAGCTTTGCTGTAGGCCGTTAGGGTAAAAGCGATGCGGCTATTGACCCGCCACGGCCGGGCAGCCAATCCCGAAAGCATGAGCAGCAGAGCCATGAAGCACAAGAAGCGCGATCCTGAGCATCGCCAGACCGAAATCCTCGACCTGGCCCGCGCCCATGGCCGGGTTTTTGTCGATGATCTGGCGGCCCAGTTCGGGGCCTCGAGCGAGACCATCCGGCGCGATCTGAATGCCCTGGCCGAGGCGGGGGCGCTGCGCAAGTTTCACGGTGGGGCGCAACTGCCCACTCCAGCGCTCGAAAATCCGTTCGCCGTTCGCCTGTCCGAAGAGGCGGCGGCCAAGCGTGCCATTGCCCGGCATGCAGCCAGCCTGTTCACGGCCGGGGACGCGCTGTTTGTCGATAATGGCACGACTACATTGTTCTTTGCCGAAGAAATGGCGCGGTACGAGCGGCTGACGGTGATCACCAATTCGGTGTCCGTGGCCGGTACGCTTTCGGGTGGCAATCGCGAAGTGCTGCTGCTGGGCGGTCATTATTGGGCCGAAGCCAATGAAACCACCGGCGAACCGGCTATCGAGCAGATCAAGAGTTTCCGCGTGCCCCATGCTGTGGTGACGGTGGGGGCCATCCATCCGGTGCATGGGGTGATGAACTATACCGTGCATGAAGCCCAGATCAGCCGGGCCATGATCGGGCAGGCCGATCGGGTCACGGTGATTGCTGACCACACCAAGTTCGGGCGTTCGGCGCTCACCCTTGTGTGCAACCTCAAGGCGGTGGATCGCATCGTTACCGACGCGATCCCTGCCCGTGAGATGGCCGATGCCATAGAGAGGGCCGGCATTGAACTGATCATTGCCGGCCGTTGACCCGCCGCGAGGGAGGAGCGGCGGGCCGGAACCTCAGTCGCGATAGTCGAGCTTGAGAATGCCCGAGCGCAGCAGCCCGTAAAGCACCAGAAGCAGGGTAAACACCCCGATATTGATCAAGGCCGCCAGGGCATAGAGCTCTTCGGATACCCCGTGCCGCAGCGATCCCCAGGCCAGGGTTGGCAGGGTGGGCACCGCCCCAAGGTTATAGAAGCTGATTTCGAGATTGTTGAAGGCGAGCAGGAAGCCAACAACGAAAGCCCCGAAAACAGCCGGCCAGATCAGGGGTAGCGTCACCTCGAAGAAGGTCTTCACCGGTCCGGCCCCGAACACCATCGAAGCCTCATCGAGCCGCCAGTCATAGCGGGCCAGTTGCGCCAGAACCACGAGGAAGGCGAAGGCGGTGGCATAGGCGGAATTGGCAAAGATGGCGGCATAAATGCTCGATGGCAGCCCCAGCAGGAACTTGTTGAACATCAGGCTCGAAATCCCGATCAGCACATGGGCGATGAACAGGGGCGCCAGGAACATGCCCACCACCAGCCCGCGGCCGGTCACCCGGTAGCGCAGCACGGCCATGGCCGCCATGGTGGCCAAGAGCGATGAGATCGCCCCGGTTCCCAGCCCGATGGTCAGGGAGTTGAAGAACCCGTCGCGGAAATCGGTGCCTGCAAACAGGGCGTCATAGTGCTCGAGCGTGAAGTTGGGCGGAAAAGGCCAGACGCTGTCTGCCTGCACCGACACGTACATTACGTAAAAGATCGGTGCATAGAGGAACGCATAGAGCAGGAGCAGCATCAGGACCTGGCTCCAGAAATTGAGCTTGCCCATGTCAGGCCTCCTTCATGCTCATGCCCGAGCGCTTGGGATCACCCACGACGCGCCAGACAGCCACAACTACTACGATTGAGATGGCAAACAGCACCACGCCCATGGCCGATCCGAGCGCCCAGGTGCCGGTGGCCCCAAACTGATGGGCCAGGATATTGCCATACATGGCCCCATCCGGTCCGCCGAGGAACTGCGAAGTTACCGACGAGGCCAGGGTGGGGATAAACACCAGAACGATGCCGATCGCGGTACCCGCCATGTTGAGCGGCCAGGCGATTTCGACAAAGGCGCGGAATGGGCGGGCGCCGTTGACCTTGGCCACTTCCATCAGGTTGAAGTCAAAGTTCAAGAGGCTCAGATAGACCGCCAGCACCATGAACGGGATCCACAGATAGGTCAGCCCAATGCCCGAGGCGGTGCGCGAATACATCAGCGCCTTGATCGGCTCGATGCCAAAGTTCATCAGCGCCATATTGACCAGCCCGATGGGGCCGAGCAGTTGCTGCAGCGCCGTAATGCGCAGGATTTCCCCGGTCAGGAACGGCGCTGAAGTCAGTAGCACCAGGATGATCTTGTAGCGCCCGCCATGCTTGGCGATCAGGTAGGCGACTGGCCAGGCATAGGCCAGCGAGATCAGCGACACCGCAGTTGCCATGAACAGGGAACGTCCCAGCATGGTCAGGTATGTGCCCTGGGTGAGGATGGTCTGATAGTTGTCGAGGTTCCACTCCTGGATCAGCTCATAGGATTCAGTGCGCCAGAACGAGAACACGATGATCGAAATAATGGGCAGGAAGAGGAAAACCGTCAGGAATGCCACCCCCGGCAGCACCAGAAACAGGAACCCCCTGATATTGCTGCGCATGGCTCAGGTCCCTTCGGCAAAGGCATGGGCATCTTCGGCCGCCCAGTCGACTGCAATCTTGAGGCCCTTGGCGAACAGTTCGGCCTTGGGCGGGCCGGAGACGATGATCTGCCCGCCCTGGTCGAGGTCGATGATATAGTCGGCATACTGGCCCTTGAAGATTGCGTCGCGCACCACGCCGGGCGCGCCCTGGCCGGGCTCGGAGAGCCGCACCTTTTCACTCTTGATATAGAACCGCACCGGCGTGCCGGCCGCGATATTGGACAGCGTCTTGGCTGTCACCGTGCGCCCGGCCCAGTTGATCGAGGCAACATTGGCGTCGCACGCGGTCACGATGCCGCCAAAGCTGTTGGGCGCGCCGAGGAAGGAGGCGACGAACTGGCTTTTGGGATCGTGATAAAGCTCGAGATTGCCGCCAACCTGCTCAAGCTTGCCTGCCCGCATCACCGCCATGCGGTCCGACATGGTCAGGGCTTCTTCCTGGTTGTGGGTCACATAGATAAAGGGAATGCCCAGTTCGATCTGGAAGCGCCGGATTTCGATTTCCATTTCCTTGCGCAACTCGCGATCAAGGTTGGCCAGCGGTTCATCGAGCAACAGCAATTTGGGCCGCGATACCAGGCCGCGCGCCAGCGCCACGCGCTGCTTCTGCCCGCCTGAAAGCTGGTGCGGATAGCGGCCTTCAAGGCCTTCGAGGCGCACGAGATTGGAAATCCAGGCGAGGCTCTTCTTGCGCTCGTCCGGTGCCACACCCTGCATGCGCAGGGGAAACATGATGTTTTCGGCAACGGTGCGATGGGGAAACAGCAGGAAATCCTGGAATACCATGCCTACGCCGCGCTTATAGGGGGGCAGGGCGGTCACATCGACGCCATCGACCAGAACGCGGCCGGTGTCGGGCCGTTCGAGCCCGGCAATGATGCGCAGCATGGTGGTCTTGCCCGAACCCGAAGGGCCGAGCAGGGCAAAAAACTCCGCCCCGACATTGAGTGTGATGTTGTCGGCGGCCGAGACGGGGCCGAATTTCTTGGTCACCCCTTCGAGCACAACGGCGCTGTCGCCCATGCCAGATACTCCGATCGGTCAATATAACAGAAGGTGCCGGCGGCGTTGGCCGCCGGCTCTGAGTCTTGTGTCGGCTCAGGCCGCTTCGACTTCAGACCAGACGCGTTCCCACTTTTCGGGCGAGGACGGTGCGTCGAACTGGTAGAGGTCGCGGATGGCAGCGGTTTCATTGAGGAACAGGGTTTCCACGAACCGCTCCGGCACCAGCTTGCGCACGTCAACGGTTGGCGACCAGCCCACATCGGTCCCGATGATGGCCATGTTTTCTGGCTTGAGGCGGAAATCCACCCACTTATGGGCGATTTCGAGCTTTTCAGAATCGGTGACGCCCGAGGTGATGGCCCAGGTGTCCACCCAGCCCAGCCCGCCTTCACGCGGCCGCAGGATGTGCTTGAGGTTGATGTCGGTCTTACCGTCGAGCCGGTCGAAATAGATCCGGCGGTAAATGCCCGAGAAGTCGTGGCTGGCATAGACCTGCTTGGCGCGCAGCAGGCGTTCGAGCGTGTCTTCGTCGGGCCAGCGGGTGAGCAGCAGGCTCTTCTGCTTGATCAGCAGTTCCTTGGCGAGGGCCAGTTCTTCGTCGGTCAGGACATAGGGGTTGAAGCTCTTGCCATCCGGGCGCTCGCCCGAAATCGTGCCGGCCTGGTTGGCGGCAATAATGCCGGCAATGGCGATATTTTCTTCGAAGCGGGCGCTGGTGGCCAGGTGTCCGGCATACTTGTCGGTGTAAAGCAGCGACAGGGTGTCGGCGTCGGCTTCATCGACCATGTCGGTATTGATGGTCAGCCCATACCCGCCCCAGCAGTTGGGAGCAGCGATCATGTTGTCGCCGTTCTCTTCCTGGAGCAGGTTGTAGTTGGGGGCTTTGAAGTCGTCGAAGACGTACTGCATGTTGCCGAGCTTGGCATAGTCGATGGGCTGCACCAGGCCCTGGGCCGCATAGAGGCGTGGCCAGAAGCCGTCGGCCATGACCAGGTCGAAGTCGGACGTGCCGCCAGCCTTGAGCTTGTTATAGGCCTCGGAATTGCCATCGAAGAAGCCGGCGGAAATGGTGACGCCATGCTCCTTGGAGAATTCGTCGGTGATCGACTGAACGTTATAGTGTTCCCAGCCGAGCCAGCGCAGCTCCAGCGTGGCGGCCTGGGCATTGCGGATCCAAGGCATGGACAGCGCCGGTGCGGCGGCCGTGGCGCCGAGCAGCTTGAGTGCATTGCGGCGGGTGATCGTGGTCTTCATCTTCGTTCCCTCTGGTATGTTGAGTATCAACTCTTGCCCGGGGGCATAGCGGCCAGTATGAGCCGCTCCCTCATGCCCCCACGCGTCTTGCTGATCGGGTCGGGGCCTCAATATGCCCCTGCCGGATCGTGCGCCCGACGGCATCCGCCCTGGCGTCCTTGGCCGTCCAGAATTCACTCAGGATGCGCCGGTCAGCCCTTGTCCGGGCAAACCCCACCGGCGCACGAAACCTCCTTTGGCTTCGCGTTGTTCTTGCTCACGACAAGTCATTGCGCCGGTGTCTCCGGCAATCCCTACGATATGTCCGGTCGCTTGCGCCCATTGGTCCCTCGGGCACGCAGCAGAACCAGTCGATGGTGAGTATCAGTCGCAAATGCCTGATCAGTCAATACACATGACCGTTCAAAATGTGGATTTTCAATCAAAATGTGTGGCGGTCACCACATTATTTCGCAAGCTCCATGTTGAACACGTGTGCATTTCTTGGACTTTGACAATCTATCCACCCGCCCACCAGTAGTTCTAAGTGATGATCAGATCAACAAAAAGCATGTCACAATTCCAACGCCGCTTCGCCCGTTCGGGCGAAATTGCCTGGTGTTGACCATCTCATAGACAGTTGCCATACACCGTGTTTCGGCGCTGTAATTTCGTCGCGGCTGGGCCAGTCGTTGGTCTGTTTCAGCGCCAATGTCAGGATCTGGAGATGGGAATAGACAGTTTTGATCTCGCCATCCTGCGGCATGTGCAGGAAAACAACCGCCTGACATCGGAAGAAATTGGTGCCCAGGTAGGGCTTTCGTCCACGGCGGTGCAGCGACGCTTACGGCGGCTGCGGGAAACTGGTGTCATCGCCGCTGAGGTAGCAGTGATTTCTCCAGCTGCGGTTGGAAGGCAGTTAACGGTTCTGGTGCAGGTGGTGCTTGAGCGCGGCCGGGTCGATATCGTCGATGGCTTCATGCGCGATGTGCGCGCAGCCCCTGAGGTTCAACAGTGCTATTATGTCACGGGTGAGTACGACTTTCTCCTGATCATTACCGCAGCCGACATGGCTGGATATGAGCAGCTGGTGCGCCGACTGTTCTTTGGCAATGCCAATATCAGGCGCTTCCATACCAGCGTGGCTATTGAGCCGGTCAAGGTTGGGTTGCAGGTTCCCCTACCTGCTTTGGTCAACTAGCGCTGAAATTCGGCCTAGTCGATTGTAAAATGTCAGTCCGGCGGCTCTTTTGGCCTTATCTACGCCGCCAACCGGCGTCGCTATTGCGCTAGTGTGCTGATGGCTACGCTATGGGGACAATGATGGCAGAAAGTGACTTCGTAATTCTTGATGAGCGGTTCCGGCGCGCCGTCAAGACCAGCGCCACGGTTGAAAAGCTTTTCACCGGCAGCCGCTGGGCCGAAGGCCCGGCTTACTTTCCGGCCCATCGTAGCCTGATCTGGAGTGACATTCCCAACGACCGCATGTTGCGCTGGGACGAGACCAGCGGTGCCATCGGGGTTTTCCGCGCCCCGTCCGGTTATTCGAACGGCAACACCGTGGACCTTGAGGGGCGTTTGGTGACCTGCGAGCATGGGGGACGGCGCGTGTCGCGAACCGAACATGATGGGACCGTGATCACGCTGGCCGACCGCTACGACGGCAAGCGGTTCAACAGCCCCAACGATGTCGTGGTGCGTCCAGATGGGTCGATATGGTTCACCGATCCGCCCTATGGCATCGATTCAGACTATGAAGGGGTGCAGGCAGAAAGCGAAATCGGCCGCAATCACCTTTATTGCATTGATGCCGCATCCGGTGCCGTGCGCATTGCCTGCGATGATTTCGACCGGCCCAACGGCCTTGCCTTTGCCCCGGGGGGGCGCAGGCTCTACGTTGCCGATACCGGCGGCACGCATACCAAGGATGGTCCGCGACATATCAGGGTCTTTGACGTCAGCGATGATGGCAGGCTCAGCGGCGGCGAGGTGTTTGCCGTGTGCACATCGGGCTTTTTCGATGGTTTCCGCTTTGATTTCCAGGGGCGGTTGTGGGCCAGCGCTACCGATGGGGTGCATTGTTTCGATCCAGACGATGGCACTTTGCTTGGCAAGATCCTGGTGCCCGAGCGGGTATCCAATGTCTGCTTCGGCGGGCCAAAGGGTAATCGGCTTTTTATCACCGCGACTACCTCGCTTTATGGGGTCTATCTGGCCACCAATGGCGCGGCGGCAGCCTGATCATGACCCAATCCGTTTCAGCTGCCAGCGCGGCTGGCCGACACGTTGTGCCTGCCCGCCAGGGGCGTAGCTTCACCTTGCCCCGCCACACCTGCTTTGAAGTCCGGGCGCCGCAGGGTAGCCAGGTTGCCGATTGCTGGGCATTCAGCAGCGCCGATCCAACCGAGTTTATGTCGATGGAGCATTCCCGGCTGCATATGGGGCGCATCTATCCCTTGCCTGGTAGCGTGTTCGTCACCAACCGGCGTCGCCCCATTCTCACCCTCATCTCAGATAGTTCAGGCGGGGTGCACGATACCTTGCTCGCCGCCTGCGATCCTGAGCGCTATGTGCTGCTGGGCTTTGTGGGTCGGCACGACAATTGTACCGACAATCTGCATAGCGCGCTTGAGGCGAGCGGCGTTCAGTCTCCCGTCACCCCATCGCCGCTCAACCTTTTCGAGAACGCTCCGGTTGCTCCGGATGGCAGTGTGCACATCGACCCGCCGCTGATCCAGCCCGATGGCTGTGTGACCTTGCGGGCCGAGATGGATCTTACCCTTGTCATTTCGGCCTGCCCGCAGGACATGGTCGCGACGAACGGTTCCGATATGACCCCCCGGCCCATCGAAATCACAATTCTTGGCTAACCCCAATGCTGCGTTGACAGACAAGAGCAAGTTGCTCCATGCTATTGGAGCGCTCCAATGATGATCTGCCGGTCATCCCGGTCACTGTAAACCCGTTCCGGGGCGCACTCGTTTGTCGCTTTCTGGAGGATGGTTTGGACAAGGGAATTGCCGTTCTGGGTGCTGGGATGATCGGGGCGGCCCATGCGGCGAGCTATCGAGCGCTGCTGCCCCGCTTTGCCGGGCTTGGCCTCAGCCTCCACACCGTCTGCGATGCGCGCGCCGATGCCGCCGCGACGCTGGCCCGCACCTATGGCTTTGCTCAGACCGCCACCGACTGGCGCGCCGTGGTGGCCGACCCCAACATCGGCATTGTCTCGGTTGCTCTGCCCAACATGGCCCATGAAGACGTTGTGCTGGCCTGCCTTGCCGCCGGCAAGCACGTTTTGTGTGAAAAGCCGTTGGCACTGAGTGCAGCCGGGGCGCAGGCGCTGGTCAACGCCGCGCGGTCCGCGCAGGTGACTGCTGCGACGGTGTTCAACTATCGGCGGTTTCCTGCGCTTGCCGATATTCTTTCCCGCGTCGCAGCCGGAGAGATCGGTCGGCCGGTGCATTTGCAGCTCTCTTACTGCTGCGAATATGCCGCCGATCCGCTCTTGCCGCACTCCTGGCGCTACGAAAGGGCCCGCGCCGGGGGTGGGGCATTGGCCGATGTGGGCACCCATGCGCTTGATATTGCGCTGGCGCTCTGCGGGCCGCTGTCCCATGTGGCCGGTGCCCTGTCCACCACCACCATTCCCGAGCGCTACCTGGCAGTGTCCGCCACCGCGGGGCATGGCCGGGGCGCGCTCGGTTCCCAGACCGCGCCGGTCGACACCGACGATGTGTTTTCCGGGCTGCTGAGTTTTGCCAGCGGCTGCCAGGGCACGCTCACAGCCTCACGCGTGGCGGTCGGGTTCGGTAACACCCTGGCCTTTACCCTTTCGGGCACCGAGGGCAGCATCGTCTATTCCACCGAGCGGCCGGGCGAATTCCGGCTGGCTCGACGCCGGGCGGGCAAGGCGTCGCTGATTGAAACCGTGTTCAACTCACCCGCCTCGCCCTACGCGGCCGATTACCTGCCCGTGCCCCATGATGGGGTAGCGGTGGGCTATGCCGAGGCCTTCACCTTCCTGATCGGTGACTTTCTGTCGGCGGTAGCCGCCGGGCAGCCCATGCAGAAGGGCTCGCTCGAAGACGGCATGCACGCAGCGATTGCGCTTGAGGCCCTGCAGCGTTCGGCCACCGAACGCCGCCCGGTCGCGATTGCCGAACTGTCCGGCCAGACCATTGCTGCCTGAGGGGAACCTGTCATGAAACTGGGACTTGTTGCCGACGGTCTCGGCCATCTCAATTTGTCCGACTGCCTTGATCGTATCGCCGCGCTCGGGGTGCAGACGGTTGAATTCGGCACCGGCTGCTGGTCGGATGCCCCCCACCTCGATCTCAGGTTGCTGCGCTCCAGTCCGGATGCAAGGGCTAATCTCCTTGCCCAGGTCAGCGCACGCGGGCTCGAAATCTCGGCGCTCAACTGCTCGGGCAATCCGCTGCATCCGGGCCCCACCGGCACAATCCATCGCCAGATCACCCGTGAAACCATCGAACTGGCCAACCAGCTCAAGGTCCGGCGCGTCGTCATGATGTCAGGCCTGCCCGGGGCACCAGGCGATTCCTACCCAAACTGGATCACCACCTCATGGCCGCCCGAAACGCAGAAGATCCTCGACTGGCAGTGGAGCCAGCGGGTCCTGCCCTACTGGCAGGACCTGGCGCCCTTTGCCACCGCGCGCGGGGTCAAACTGTGCCTCGAACAGCATGGCCAGCAGTTCGTCTACAATACCGAAACTTTCTTCCGACTGCGCGACGAGATCGGGCCGGTGATCGGGGTCAATTTCGACCCCTCGCATCTGATGTGGATGGGGGGCGATGCGGTTTCCGCCATCCGGGCGCTGGGCAACACTATCTATCATGTGCACGGCAAGGATACGCGCATCGAACCCAAGGCGCGGATTGACGGGCTGATCGACACCAAGCCGGTCACGCCCATCGGGCCGCGCTCCTGGAACTATGTCAGCCTTGGCCACGGCCATTCGCAGCGCGACTGGGCGGCCATTCTCTCGGCCCTCCACGAGGTGGGGTATGATGACACCATCTCGATCGAGAACGAGGACCATCTCCTGCCCCCCGAAACCGCCATTGCCACCTCGGTCGAGGTGCTCAGGTTCGCCATCGCGCAGGTGCCGGCCTAGCCTCCTGCCGCCGTCGACCGTCGGGCGATCAGGGTGGGTGCCACCAGCACATTGCGCACGGCCAGCCCGGGATCGCTGAGCCGGCTCAACAGCATGGCCACCGCTTCGGCGGCCAGTTTCTGCGCCGGCTGGCGCACGGTGGTGATCGAAAGCGTTTCGGAATCGGCCAGCGGCATGTCATCGAACCCGGCGATGCTGATATCCTCAGGGACCCGCAAACCGGCTTTGGTCGCCGCATTGATCGCCCCGATTGCCATCAGGTCGTTGGAGGCAAAGATGGCGCTGGGTCTCGGCTTCTGGGCCAGCACCTGGCCCGCCGCCCTCGCCCCGGCATCGATCGTATGCTCCCCTGCCACCACATTGGGGCTCAGTCCCCTTTTTTCGAGGGCTGCGGCATAGCCGTTGCGGCGCGCGTCTGAACCGGCACGTGCCGGGCCGCCATCGATATGGGCAATCGCCTTGTGCCCCAGGCTCAAAAGGTGCTCGGCCACCATGCGCCCACCCAGTTCGTCATCGGTGGCGATGGATTCAACGCCGGTGCCGGTCAGATCACGCCCCACGTAGACGGTCGGCACCATGGCGGCGATGGCGGCAATGGCGTCGGGCGCGGCTGGGGCATCCACCAGGATCAATCCCGCGACGCGCTGCGCCACCAGGTGCTCGACCGCATGCCGGGCGGCGCTGTCGGGCCAGCCATGGATCGAGAGCACGCCATCGAACCCGGCCCGTCCGATCTCGCGGTCGATCTCCTGCACCAGATAGGCCACGAAAGGGTTCAGGATCGAGCCGGCCACCACCCCGATGGTGCGGTTCTGGGCGCTGGCAAGGTTGCGGGCCATGGCGTTGGGCCGGTAGTTGAGGGCGCTGGCAACGCGCCGGATATGGGCGCGCTTGTCGGGCAGCACGCCCGGTTCGCCGCGCAGGGCCAGCGAGGCCAGTGAGCGCGATACCCCCGCCGCCTTGGCGACATCGGCAAGGGTCACGGCGCGGGGTGGTTTCGGCCCGGTCATGGCAGTCTCATTGGCGAGTGGCGTTGCAGCACTGTTGGCCCAGCCGCCGGTCCGGCGCAAGCCCTGCGCTTGCCAGCGGCGCCTGCCGCGATGCAGGATGGGCCAAATCCATCGGAGATGACACCATGCCCAGGGTCGCGCCCGACGTCGAAGCCTATTATGCCCGCCAGACCGAACCGTTTGCCGCAGCACTGGCAGCGATGCGCGCCCGCATCCGCCTGCTGCTGCCCGAGGCCGATGAGGTCTTGAGCTATCAGGTGCCCACATTCACCTGGGGCAAGCATGTGGTTGGGCTCGGCGCTTCGGCCAGAACCTGCTCGCTCTATGTGCTCTCCAACACACTCAAGGATAGCCTCAGTCCGGCCGATCAGGCGCTGTTCGCCACCAAGAGCGCAGTGCATTTCACGCCGGACAAGCCGGTGCCGCAGGCCCTGCTCGAAACCATTGTTGCCGGCCGGCTGGCCGAAAACCGGGCGCGGCTCAAGGCCTAGCGCCAGGCGGTCACCCCGCTCGGTTCAAGCTCCTTGTGCCCGAGAACAATGGCACTTTCATCTGCGGGCACGGCCCAGCTTTCCGGCCCGTAGTTGAAGGCAAAGGTCAGCCCGCCGCGACGGCGCAGGCGGATATATTCGGGCAGGTCATGCACCGGTACGCCCGCCCGGGTCAGTGCCTGCCCGATAATGGTTTGCAGCAGGGCCTTTTCCGGCCAGAAGGTAAGGTAGCTCGCTTTGCCATGGCGCAGGATCGCCGGGGTCTGATCGGCAAAGCGGGCGGTGATCTCGGTGCCGTCGAGGGCTTCGGCATGGTCGCGCCAACGCTCGGCAATCCCGCTTGCCTCGCCTGAAACCGTCGCGGTCAGCCCCGGGCGCATCGATGAAACCTCAAGCACCCGCATCGGGATCAGTTCGGCCAGCGGGCCGGGCGGCAGGTTTTGCGGAATGGCATAGTTGCGGGTCTTCGAGCCGGTACGGGTCCCGAACAGCATTTCGGCCCCGCTGGCCTTGAAGGCGCCGAGCGCCTGATCGCTCATATGCATCAGGGTCGGCACCACAACCAGCTTGTAGCCATCGAGCGGGGCGCCGGGCGGCACGATATCGACATCCACCCCATGCCGCCGCACCGCCTCATACCAGCGCAGTGTCAGTTCGGCATAGTCGAAGTCCTTGCCCTGCGGCTGCACGCGCAAGACCCAGCTGCTCTCATAGTCAAACACCAGCGCCACCGGTGCCTTGTCGCTTTGGGGCAGCGGACCAAGGGCCTTCAGTTCCCTGCCAACGGTTTCGGCCTCGCGCCCGCCCTGGCTGAGCCCGGCATTGTTGGGCAGGTTGAGCCCGGCATGCATCTGTTCCTGGGCAAACGGGGCCTGCCGCCAGCGGAAATACGACACCACCTCGGCCCCATGCGCCAGGGCTTCCCAAGTGAAAAGCCTGATCTGCCCCTTGCGCGGAATGGGGTTCCAGGCGGCCCAGTTCACCGGGCCGGGCTGTTGCTCCATCACCCACCAGCGCCCGCGTCCCACCCCGCGATAAAGGTCGTGGTGAAACGACGCCATGTCCGGATGGCCGGTTTCGACATAGCGCAGCTTTTCTTCGAGTGGAAACGGGAAGCGTTCGGTAAAGCCGATCGGATAACTGTCCCAGCTGGCCAGATCGAGATGCTCGGCACAGGCGAAATGATCGAAATCATGGAACAGGCCCATGAAATTGTGCGTCACGAAACGCCCGGGCGAATGCTTGCGGATGATCTCGGTCTGCAACCTGTCATAGGCCACGACCTGCGCCGACGAGAAGCGCCAGAAGTCAAGCTTGGTGGCCGGGTTGGCTTCCGTCACCGTCAGGTTGGGCAGGGCCACTTCGGCAAAGCTGCCCACGTCCTGGCTCCAGAAGGCGCCGCCCCAGGCTTCGTTGAGCTGTTCGGGCGACTGGTAGCGGTGGCGCAGCCAGGTCTGGAAGGCTTTCAGGTCATGCGGCCCCCACGAGACCACGGTATCATGGCAGCCATATTCATTGTCGGTCTGCCAGCCCACCACTTCGGGGCGGTCGCCGAATTCGCGAGCGATGATCTCGCAGATGCGCTTGGTTTCCTCGATCCACACCGGGGCCGAGAACGTATAGTGGCGACGCGAACCAAAGCCGCGCACCCGGCCCTGTTCGTCGATGGGGGCGATATCGGGGTGCTCGTCCATCAGCCACTTGGGCGGGGTGGCGGTCGGGGTGCACATGATCACCTTGAGCCCGGCGGCACCCAGAATGGTGATGGCGTCGTGCAGCCAGGCAAAATCGAACACCCCGCGCGCCGGTTCCAGCCGGCTCCAGGCGAACTCGGCGACGCGGACATACTCAATGCCCATTGCGGCCATGCGCCGGGCGTCGTCGGCCCAGAATGCGGCAGGCCAATGTTCGGGGTAGTAGCAGACGCCAAGCATGGAAAATCCGTAACGTTCTAGAGCAGTGCGCCGTTGACCAGCGTCTTGCCGCTGGAATCGAAAATGTGGCAGCTGAGCCGGTTGATGGCGATATCGACGCGCTGCCCCAGCACCGCCTGATAGAGCCCGTCGGCGCGCACCGTCACCTCCTGGCCGTCATCGAGGTCGATATAGAGCATGGTCTCGGCGCCCAGCTGCTCGGCCAGCCGCACCGTGCCCGACAGCGCGGCATCGCCGCCGCTGCCAAGGCTGAGGTGCTCGGGGCGAACGCCCAGCGTGGCCTTGCCGCTCCCCAGCGCCTTGTCGAACCCCACCACCGCCCCATTGGGGAGTATCGCCTTGTTGCCATCGAGCGTGACGGGCAGGAAGTTCATTTTCGGCGAGCCGATGAACCCGGCCACAAACAGGTTGGCCGGGCGGTGATAAAGCTCAAGCGGGCTGCCTGCCTGCTCGACCAGCCCGGCCGACAACACGACGATCTTGTCGGCCATGGTCATGGCCTCCACCTGATCGTGGGTCACATAGATCATGGTGGATTTGAGGTCTGCATGCAGCTTGGCAATCTCGATGCGGGTCTGCACGCGCAGCGCCGCGTCAAGGTTGGACAGCGGTTCGTCGAACAAAAACACATCGGGCTCGCGCACAATGGCCCGCCCGATGGCAACGCGCTGGCGCTGGCCGCCCGAGAGCTGGCCCGGCTTGCGCTCGAGATAGGGCTCGAGCTGCAGCATGTCGGCAGCCTTCTTCACCCGCCTGTCGATTTCAGCCTGCGGCGCCTTGGCCATGCGCAGGCCAAAGGAGATGTTCTGTCTCACCGTCATGTGCGGGTAAAGCGCATAGGACTGGAACACCATGGCCACGCCGCGATTGGCCGAGGGCACGCTGGTCATGTCGCGCCCGCCGATCGAGAGCGACCCGCCCGAAATGTCCTCAAGCCCGGCGATCATGCGCAAGAGCGTTGATTTCCCGCAGCCCGAGGGGCCGACGAACACGCAGAACTCGCCGTCATTAATGGTCAGGTCGATGCCCTTGATGACGTCGACCTTGCCGAAACTCTTGGTCACACCGCGCAGCGCAACTTCAGCCATGGGCCGTGCTCCTGTTTTGGGTCGATGGGTGAAGGGTCATTCCTTGGTTGCTCCCAGGGTCAGCCCGGCGATGAAGTGTTTCTGCATCAGGAAGAACATGGCGACGGGGGGCAGGGCGGCAACGATCGATCCGGCCGAAACCAGGTGCCACTGCGCGATCCACTGGCCATTGAGCGAATAGAGCCCCGCCGTCACCGGCAATGACTGCGCCCCCTGCACCAGAACCGTCGCCCAGAAATAGTCGTTCCAGACGAAGGTGAAGATCAAAACCGAGAGCGCTGCAATGGCTGGGCGCATCAGCGGCAGGACGATATGCCGGAAAATCGCCCATTCGGTCACTCCCTCCACCCGCGCCGATTCAATCAGCGCAAAGGGCAGGGCCTTGATGAAGTTGCGCATGAAGAGCGTGCAGAACCCGACCTGAAACGCGGAGTGGAACAGCACCAGCGCCAGGGTGGTGTCATAGAGGCCCGTGGCCAGCGTCAATTGCCTGACCGGCACCATCAGGATCTGGAAGGGCACGAAATTACCGGCCACGAACAGAAAGAAGATGGCAAGGTTGAAGCGGAACTTATAAGTGGCCAGGGCAAATCCGGTCAGGCACGACAGGCCCACCGCCCCAATGACGGTGGGAATGGTCACCGAGAAAGAATTGAGAATATAGCGGCCGATGGGGGAGTTCTGGAATACGGCGGCAAAGTTCTCAAACCCGGCAAACCGGCTCGGCAGGCCGAAATAATTGCCCGCCGTCAGGTCAGCGCCCGGCTTGACCGCCGTCAGGGCAATCCCGATCAGGGGCAGAAGCCAGATGATCAGGGCAATCGGCAGCAGCACCTGGTAAGCGATGCGGGCCGGACGCGGGGCGCGGGCGATGGGGGCGGGAAACATCAGCGGGCCCTCTCGTTGATCAGCATGCGCACAATGAACACGGTGATAAAGACCATCATGATGGCAAACAGCACCACGGCAATGGCGGCGCCATAGCCCATGCGATAGCCATATTCGGACAGCGCCTGCTCATACATGTAATAGGAGAGGACGCGCGTCGACCCGAAGGGCCCGCCGTCGGTCATGATCGAGACCAGGTCAAACGAGCGCAGCGCGCCGATCACGGTCACCACCACGGCAATGAAGGTGGCGGGCCGGAGTTGGGGCAGAACGATGTTCCAGAGCATCGACCAGCCCTTGGCCCCGTCCATGCGGGCCGCTTCGATCTGTTCGGGATTAATCGAATTGAGCCCGGTCAGGTACAGGATCATGCAATAGGCGATCTGGGGCCAGAGCCCGGCGGCAATGATGCCATAGGTGGCCATGTCCGGGTTGGCGAGGATGGCAATGCCCTTGCCGGTTGCCGCCTCGATCAGGGTGAACAGCAGCCCGAAATTGGGGGCGTAGAACCAGGAAAAGATCAGGCCGACCACGACCTGGCTGAGCACGAACGGAAAAAAGAACATCGACTTGATGATGCGGATGCCGAACACGCTCTGGTTCAGGAACAGCGCCACTGCCAGCCCGGCGGGCAGGGCCAGCATATAGAAGACCAGCCAGATCACATTGTTCTTGAGCGAGGTATAGAAAGCTTCGTCGTCAAACAGCTCGACATAATTGGCCAGCCCGATCCAGCGCTGCGGGCCCAGGCCATCCCAGTCGAAAAAGCTGATCCAGACGGATTGGAAAATCGGCGCAATGACATAGACCAGGAACATGATCACGCCGGGCGCCAGGAACAGGAATGGGGCCAGGCTCTTCTGGTGGCGCCGCCACCAGGTGTCGCGCACCATGCCGATCTGTGAGGGGCCGCTGCCTGCGCTCATGTCTGCCTCCCGCAATCCCGACTGAAAAGGCCGGGCGCCCCAATGGCGCCCGGCCCAGAGTGAGCTACTGCGCAGCGTATACGCGCTGGCGGGTCTTTTCGAGCCGATCGAGAATGGCATCGAGGTTTTCAGGGCGAACCATGAACTCCTGGAAGCCTTCCATGCCGGCCTTGGCCATGTCGGCAGGGGCGTCACGGTCATAGAACTGCGCCAGGGCATAGGCGTTCGAGAGCAGGGCAAAGCCTGCATCGAGGAACGGATCGGCCGGCTTGTCCGAACCATTGTTCACCGGCAACTGGCCAAGGGTGGCGTTCCACTGGGTCTGCACATCGGCGCGGGCCACATAGGCGAGGAACTTCTTGGCATTTTCCATGTTCTTGGCACCGGCCGGAATATGCAGCGTGTCGGTCGGGGCTTCTTCAGCCTGCGGCAGGCCGGGCGTGATTTCGGGGAACTTGAAGAACCCGAGATTGTCATCGGTCAGGCCGGCTTCCTTGAGGGGAGCCACGATGAAATTGCCCATCAGGTACATGGCGGCCTTGCCCTGTACGAGCTGGGGCAGGGCGTCCTGCCAGTCGAGCGCGGCGTGGTCGGCAATAAAGGCACCCGAATTGACCAGTTCGCCCCACTTGGCGAACACGGCCTTCACGCGGTCATCGGTATAGGGGATCTTGCCGGCGGTGAGGTCCATGTGGAACTCATAGCCGTTCACGCGCAGGTCGAGATAATCGAACCAGCCGCCGGTGGGCCAGAGCGCCTTGGTGCCGATGGCAATCGGGGTGACGCCAGCGGCTTTCAGCTTCTCGTTGGCGGCCAGGAACTGTTCCCAGGTGGTGGGAACTTCGATGCCGTTCTGGGCAAAGATGTCTTTGCGGTAGTAGATGCCCCACTGGTAGTAGGTATAGGGCACGCCCCACTTTTTGCCGTCCTGGGTCATGGAAGCGGCGGCCGACTTCAGGCTGTCATCGAGCCCGTTGGCGGTCCAGACGTCGGTCACATCGGCAAACAGGCCGGCGGTCACGAAGGGCTCCATGCGGTTGCCGGCATACCAGGCCGCGATATCGGGGGCATCAGCGGTCAGGAAGTTGCGGATGGCCGACTTGTAGCCTTCGTGGTCGAACTCGTTCCACTTGATATTGATATCGGGATTTTCGGCCTTGAAGCCATCGATCACGGCCTGGAAGGCCGCTTTCGGTGCCGGGTCCGACATATCGGTATTGATCACCAGGTCGCTGGCGAAGGCCACGCCCGTCATGAGCATGGTGGCGCCGAAGGCGACCCCGGTCAGGGTCTTGAAAAGTTTCATGATGTCCTCCCACTGAAACCTCGGGCCCGCCCTGTGCTGCCTCAGGCAGTCTTGAGCGGACGCGTCTATCTTGGCTATCGGCCAATCATGGGAACTTCAACCGTGTTAGCTCGCAAAACTTCCTGTTTCCTAAGGTTGTCGAAAATAGTATGACAATTGCGGCACTTGGCGAGGCAAGCGTGAACGACATTCTCGAGAATCCGCATTTTCACCCCGAACCGCGGGCCGGCTACACCATGGTGGTGTTTGATGACCACCGCTTCTGCGCCGGGCAGACCGAACTGGTGCAGCCCATGAGCGCGCCGCACCGCCATTCCCAGTTCGAGATCAACCACCTGCTCGAAGGCGCGATGACCTACTGGTTCGATGGCCGTTCGATCACGGTTCATGCCGGGCAGACGGTCTTGTTCTGGGGCATGGTCCCGCATCAGGCGGTGTCGCGTCCGGAGGGCACGCGATTTACCTGTCTTTATATCCCGGCGGCCCTGTTCATGCGCCTGCCGATCAGCGATGGGCTGCGCACAACGCTGTTTCGCGGCGGCATGGTGGTGGCCGATACCGCCTATCCCACCGACGCCGAAATGTTCCGGCGCTGGCGCGAGGATCTGCTGCTCGATGATCACCAGCTCGAAGACATCGTGCGCGATGAACTCTCCTCGCGGCTGCGGCGGCTCGATCGTGATGGCTGGCACGACCTGTTCGAACGTGCCCCGGGCGCGCTGGCCGGTGCCCATGCCGAGGCCCGGCGTTCCGACAAAGTCGAGGCCATGGTGCGCCATATCGGGCAGGCCGCGTCCGAAAAACTCAGCGTCGAGGAGGTGGCAGGGGCGGCCGGGCTGCATCCGAACTATGCCATGACCCTGTTCAAGCGCACGCTGGGCATCACCATTGCCGACTATGTCATGCGCACCAGGCTCGATGCGGCGCAGGCGCTGCTGATCTCGTCGGACCGTAAGATTGCCGATATCGCCTTTGATGCCGGGTTTGGTTCGCTGTCGCGGTTCTACGATGCCTTCCAGCGCCGTTTCGGCATGAGCCCCACCAAATTGCGGCGCCTGCATATGCAGGCTAACGGCTGACAAGGCTCTCGTGCAGCACCGGGGCATAACCGGCCAGAAGCGTCGCCACCGTCGATGGCGGGGTTAAAAGCCGTGCCCCCGGTGCGAGCACCTCACCGGCTCCATATCCGGCCGGGCTCCAGGCATGGGCCAGCCCGTTGGCCATCAGATAGGCCTTTGGTCCAATGGCCACCATCGCGCCGTCCGGCAGATGGTCGGGCAGGGGATGGAGGCGCTTTTCCGGCCCCCGCCGCCGTTCGATGTCGAGCACCGCGTCCATGGTGGTGGCGAGGGCCTTTTCCAGCCCGTGCGCCTTGGCCCAGGCTGCCGCAAACGCCTTGGCGGCGTCGCGCCGACATTCAAAACACGGGCGGTGCCCGGCGGCAAAGGCGGTGGCTTCATCAAGAAAGAACAGTTCGGTCCAGCTCTGGCGCGCCATCACATCGCGGCGCATGCCCTTATACTCGCACGAACAGACGATCCAGGCCTTGTTGGTCCAGCGTTTGTTGAGCAGCGTCTTGGTTTTCGGGTCATGGATAATGCCGCGGTTTCCGGTGAACATGCCGCGCTCGGGTACGGCGACGATCTCGCCAAACGGGGTCACCCGGTTCTGTAGCGGCATTATTCTTGCCCCTCGCTGATGGTCTTGAGATTGGCCAGGCCTTCCTCGAACTGGGCGCCGACCAGCTTGTCCATGTTGAACAAAGGACCCAACAGCTTGCCGATGAATGGCTTGGGCCCGGACATGATCCAGCTCACCCTCGTTCCATCGGGGGTGGGTTCGAACAGAAACTCGGCAATATTGACCGCCTTGAACGGCCTGAGGAATTCGAGCCGCATCACCAATTGGCGCGGGGCGTCGGCCCTGATGATTTCCATCCGGCCCTCGCCGACCTTGCTGTTGCCGGCATAGCCATAACTGGCCCCCAGCCCCGCTTCAGCGCTGCCATAGGTCCGTATCAGGTCGGCATCGAGCTTTTCATAGGGTGACCAGTGCGTCCAGTTGCGGAAGTTGGCAACCCGGTCATAGAGCGCTCCGGGTTCGGCTTCGATCAAGAGACTGCGCCGCACGATGAAGCGCTCGGGCCGGTTGGCAATCAGGAACAGGCCCAACCCAATGAAAAAGGCCGTCGCCAGCAGAATGATCAACATGAAAAATCCATAAATCCAATGCCCAAGTCTGCCCGCCTGATCCGTTGGGTGCAACCCTAAACAAAAGGCCGCGCTTGCGGCGCGGCCCCCAAAAACTCGGCGATCAGCCGGACCTTATTCGGGCATGGCCGCGATCACGATGATTTCCACCCGCAGCGAGGGGTGGGCGAGGCGGGCTTCGATGCAGGCGCGGGTCGAGGGATTGGCCTTGTCGATCCACTTGTCATAGACCGAATTCATGGCGGCAAAATCGGCGATATTGTTCAGGATCACCGTGGTCTGCAGAATATGCGACTTGGTGGTGCCCACTTCGGTCAAAAGCGCCTCGATGGCATCGAGCACCTGCTGGGTCTGCACTTCGATGCTGGCGTCATAGTCCTTGGCCACCTGGCCGGCGAGATAGACGGTGTTGCCATGGCGCACGGCCTGGCTCATGCGGGGGCCGCTCTGGTAACGGGTAATGGTCATGGCAATTGTCCTCTGGCAGTGATCGTTGGCGGCCGCGCGGCCGGTTTGCCGGGCTTCTATAGGCCATGATCGGTTGCCGATAAAGACCGCTCGCTAGCGCCAGGGTGCCCCTGCCGCTGGCGGGCTGTCGCCCCACCATTTTGCATACAGCGCGCTGTAGGCGCGCGAGTTGCGGAAGCTGCGGGCATAAAGGTCCAGCCAGCGCAGCAGCTCGGGTCTTTGCTTGAGCACCACGAAGGCGATGGGGTCGGTGGTATAGATTTCGGGCAGAGCAATGAACTCTCCCGGAAACAGCCGGGCGAAATAGGCCACGGCCAGTGCGTCCTGCACATAGGCGTCGGCCTGGCCCTGCCGCATCAAAAGCAGCGCATCGCCGGTGGTTTCGACATAGGCCAGCCGGGCACCGGGGGCCAGTTCGCGCACCAGCGCTTCACCGGTTGTGCCGCGCCGCACCAGCAGGGTGTGGTCGGACCCTGCCGCCTCCAGATCCGTAATACCGCTGCCGCGGCGGGTCAGCACCTGGATGCCGGTGAAGAGATAAGGCTCGGTAAAGTCCACCGTGCGCAAGGCCCGTTCCGGGGTTGCCGTCACCGCGCAGGCGGCGATGTCGATCCGTCCTTCCGTCAGTGCAGCCAGCAGAGTGTTGCCGGTGATCTCGGTGATCTCGAGCCCGAGCCCCATCGTGCGGGCCATGTGCTGGGCCAGTTCGACTTCAAATCCGTCGGGCATATTGTTTTCGCCCCGGAACCCCATCGGTTCGAAGTTCAGGCATATCCCCATGTGCAAAACGCCATCGGCGAGGATGGCGGAAAGATCGCGCCCGCTGGCCGGGGCCGCCAGCAGGCCCAGCGCGGCCAGCACCAGGCTGACAAAGAGCTTTTGCATCGTACCCCCTGGAACCCGAACACTCTGGGGTTGGGGAGCGCGTCGGTAAAGGCCGATTCGTTCCAGCTGTCCGATTCACCCATGATTTTCCCGCATCGGTCGGCCAAATTCGTGCCCCACCATGTCGGCGCCACAAATCGCTGCTAGGCGCCCAAGGATCGTGGCGCGTTGGCCCCGATCCGCCAACATCATCTTACGGCAGTGCTTGCGCACGGCTGTCCCTTGTCACACTCTGACTGTCTCGCTTAACCGAGACAGCTCACCGCCGGAGGTTCCATATGCCGCATGAGACGCCCCTGATCTCAACGATCGTTGCAGGTCTCGTGCTGGCATTCATTTTCGGCGCCATTGCCAACCGGCTGCGTATGCCTCCCCTGGTGGGCTATCTGGTGGCGGGGGTGCTGGTCGGGCCATACACGCCGGGCTTTATCGCCGATGCCGGGCTGGCCACCGAGCTGTCCGAAATCGGCGTCATCCTGCTCATGTTCGGGGTTGGGCTGCACTTCTCGCTCAAGGACCTGCTCTCGGTGCGGGCGTTGGCCATTCCCGGCGCCATCGTGCAGATCGGGGGCGCCACCATTCTTGGCATTGGCCTGGCGCTGCTGATGGGCTGGAGCATAGGCGCGGGCCTGATCTTTGGCCTGGCGCTGTCGGTTGCCTCAACCGTTGTGCTGCTCAAGGCCCTGCAGGACCGGCGCCTGATCGATTCCGAGCGCGGCCGCATCGCGGTGGGCTGGCTGATTGTCGAAGACCTCGCCATGGTTCTGGCGCTGGTGCTCATTCCCGCCTTTGCCACCGCGCTCGGCGGCGGCGGTGAGGGCCAGTATATTCCGGCTGATCCGTTCGTCTCCTTTGTCGAGCGCATCTCGGGCATTGATCTTGGCCTGCCCGGCGTGCTGCTGGTGACCGTCATCAAGCTGGCGGCCTTTGTGGGGTTCATGCTGGTGGTCGGGCGCCGCGTCATTCCGTTTATCCTGCATGCCACCGCCCATACCGGCAGCCGCGAACTGTTCCGGCTGGCGGTACTGGCCATTGCGCTCGGCGTTGCCGCCGGGGCCGCATACCTTTTTGGCGTATCGCTGGCGCTTGGGGCGTTCTTTGCCGGCATGATCCTGTCGGAAAGCGAGCTTTCGCACCGTGCCGCCCAGGAAAGCCTGCCGCTCCGCGATGCTTTCGCGGTGTTGTTCTTTGTCTCGGTCGGCATGCTGTTCGATCCCGGCGTCATCCTGTCCAATCCACTGCCGGTGATCGCAACGGTCCTGATCGTCATCGTGGGCAAGTCGCTGCTGGCCTTCTGGATTGTGATGGCCTTCCGCCGTCCGGTCGGCACGGCGCTGACCATTTCGGCCAGCCTGGCCCAGATCGGGGAGTTTTCCTTCATCCTGGCCGCCCTTGGGGTGAGCCTCGGCATCCTACCGCCGGCAGGGCGCGACCTGATCCTGGCCGGCGCCATCATCTCGATCATTCTCAATCCCCTGGTCTTCTGGGCGCTCGATCGGGCCCGCCCGGCCATCGAGGCGCGCAGCCGCAGCCATCGCATGGCCGAACCGGCCAGCGCCCCGCGCACCGAACCGGCGCTTGATGGTGAGGCGCCAACGGCCGAACCGATTGCCGCCGCCGAGCCCGAGGACATTGAGATCGATGAGGAATCGATTGTGCCCACCACGCTGAGCGGCCACACTATCCTGGCTGGTTTTGGCCGGGTCGGCACCGTGATTGCCGAGGGTCTCCTTAAGTCCGGCACGCCGTTCTGCCTGATCGAGGATGCCGAGGGCCGCATTCTGGCTGCCCGGGCGCTCGGCATCGAGGTTATCATCGGCAATGCTGCCAGCCCCGACGTGCTGCGGCTGGCCAATGTCGCCGGGGCCCGCGACATGCTGATCGCCATTCCCAATGCCTTCGAGGCCGGACAGACCACCGAACAGGCCCGCAGGCTCAACCCGGCGGTCCGCATCATTGCCCGCGCCCATTCTGATGATGAAGAGGGGCATCTGGAACATCTGGGGGCCAACCGCGTTATCATGGGCGAGCGCGAAATTGCGCTCGGCATGCTGGCCTGGCTCTCGGGTGAACGCAGCGATGTGGCTGCCGCGCCCGCCGAACCGGTGGCCAAGCTCAAGCCGGCCGAAAACATCGTGGCCGCCGCGGTTGCGGCAGCGCCGCTGGTCGTGCCGCCGCTCGGAGACGCGATCATGGCCGATGACAGCCTGACCCCTGAGGAAACCGCCCCGGACGCCGAAGCTGTCGCCGTGGTGGAGGAGACCCCGGAACCGACGGTGGACGTTGCCTCTGATCCCGAGGATACCGCTGCCGATCTTGATGCGGTGCCTGTGCCCACCATTGGCAATGCATGGTTGCCGACGCCCGAACCCTATGCCGACCCGGGTACCGATGTCGTCTTTGCTCCGGAAACGGACGCGGGGGAGCCGGGCATCCCGCAGCCGCCGTTGGAAGTGCCGCCACCCTCAACGCCGGTCGAAGCGCCGCAGCCCACGGATCCGCAGCCGGCCCCGATCCCGGAGGAAGCGCCCTCCGCGCCAGATCCGATGCCGCCTGCTCCACCGCTTGAAGTCCCGCCCGACCCGGCTCCGACCCAGCCGTCGCCCGAGGCCATGGCTCAGGGCCCAGCCGATCTCGATGACCTGGCAACGGCTGCCATTGAACAGACCGATCCCGCTGCCACTCTCGACATCCCCGTCCCCGAGCCGCGCTATTCCTGAAGCGGGCTTTTAACGCGCTGATTTTGATCTATAACAGCCCCACCGGCCCACTTTGGGCCGGCTTTCGGGGGATGTCTTCATGATCAGCCAGAAGGCAAAGTACGCATTGCGGGCGCTGGTGGCCCTGACGCGGGCCCGCCCCGAATCGCCGCAGATGATTGCCGAGATTTCGCGCACCCAGGGCATTCCCAAGAAGTTCCTCGAACAGATCCTGCTCGAACTCAAGCGGGCCGGCATTGTCGACAGCCGCCGCGGGCGCCTCGGGGGTTATGTGCTTTTGCGCCCGGCCAGCGAGGTCACTTTCGGGGAAGTGCTGCGCCTGATCGATGGGCCGATTGCCCCGCTGCCATGCCTTTCCAAGCTGTTTTACAAGCGCTGCGCTGATTGTTCGGACGAAGCCACCTGCGAAGTCCGCCATGTATTTGCCCGCGTCGCTGACGCCAGCCGTCAGGTGCTGGACAATACCACTCTCTCCGATGCGGTGGCGGGCAAGGGCCTACTTCCTTAACGCCCGAACCTCTTGATGAGCAACCGGATGCTCCAAACTCCGTTCCTGCAGGGCGTCAGCGCACGGAATTTGCGTTCGACCTCAAAAATGCGACAAGCTGTTTCTCTGGCGTTGTCGCGCACGCCATGCCGCTGCCTTGGCGAAAGCCGACTGGATGAGTAGTGTATGCCTATTCGAGATCATGAGGAGACCATGATGAAGAACACAGCCAGACTGCTCGCCTACGGCGGGCTGATTGCGGCGATCGGGCTCAGCTTCGCGGTCACTGCCCGGGCCGCAGACCAGACGCTGCTCAATGTCAGCTACGATCCGACGCGCGAGCTCTATGACGAATTCAACACCGCCTTTGCCGCCCACTGGAATGCAACCACCGGCAATACCGTCACCATCGAACAGAGTCACGGCGGTTCGGGTAAGCAGGCCCAGGCAGTGATCGACGGGCTCAAGGCCGATGTGGTGACCCTGGCGCTGGAAGGCGACATCAACGCCATCGCCGAAAAATCCGGCCTGATCGCTGCCGACTGGCGCGGACGGCTCGAGAACAATTCGACCCCTTATTCCTCAACCATCGTATTCCTCGTCCGAAAGGGCAATCCCAAGGGCATTGCCAATTGGGGCGACCTGATCAAAGACGGGGTCGAGGTCATCACACCCAATCCCAAGACTTCGGGCGGTGCGCGCTGGAATTACCTCGCGGCCTGGGACTGGGCCAATACCGAGTTCGGTGGCGATGAAGCCAGGATCACCGACTACATCAAGACCCTCTATCAGCACGTGCCCGTGCTCGATACCGGCGCCCGCGGCTCCACCGTGACCTTTGCGCAAAAGGAACTGGGCGATGTGCTGTTGGCCTGGGAAAACGAGGCCTATCTTGTCGTGGATGAATTCGGCGCCGACAATTTCGACATCGTCTTTCCCCCGACCTCGATCCTGGCAGAACCTCCGGTCGCCGTCGTGGACAAGAATGCAGAAGCCAACGGCACGACCGAACTGGCCACGGCCTATCTGACCTATCTCTACTCGGCCGAAGGTCAGACGATTGCGGCCAAGAACCACTATCGTCCTTCGAGGCCCGAACTGGTCACCGACAAATCCCTGCTCGAAGGCTTCCCTGAGATCAAGCTTGTGTCTATTGATGATCCGCTTTTCGGCGGCTGGGCCACAGTGCAGCCAAAACACTTCGGCGATGGCGGTATCTTTGATCAGATCTACGTCCCCGGCCAGTAACCTGTCGCCCGTTCCCAAACGGTCGAGCTGGTCCTTGGTCAAGCCAAGCGTCATCCCGGGTTTCGGGCTGACGTTTGGCTATGTCATCGTCTATTTGTCCCTGATCGTCCTGATCCCGCTGGTGGCGTTGTTCCTCAAGGCTGCCAGTGTGCCGGTCGAAGAGATCGGCGCCATCATCACCGATCAGCGGACCCTGAAGGCGCTGCAGGTCTCGTTCGGCTCCTCGTTCATTGCTGCCGCAATCAACGTGGTGTTCGGGTTGATCGTGGCCTGGGTTCTGGTGCGCTATCGCTTTCCGGGGCGGCGGCTGCTCGATGCCATTGTCGATCTGCCTTTTGCCCTGCCCACCGCCGTCGCCGGCATTGCGCTTTCGGCGCTCTATGCTCCCAAGGGTTGGATCGGCTCGTTGTTCTCGCCCTCAGGTCCGCTCAACAAGTGGATCGCCGCACAGACCTGGCTGCCGTTCGGCCTTAATGAACTCCAGTTGTCCTGGAAGATCGCCTATACCCCAACCGGCATTGTCATTGCGCTGATCTTTATCGGCCTGCCCTTTGTGGTGCGCACCGTGCAGCCGGTGCTCGAAGAGTTTGAGGCCGAGCTTGAAGAGGCGGCGACCACCCTTGGCGCCAACCGCTTCCAGATCATTTCGCGCATCATCCTGCCCCGCCTGGTTCCGGCCATCCTCACCGGCTTTGCCCTGGCCTTTGCCCGGGCCGTGGGGGAATTCGGCTCGGTGATCTTTATTGCCGGCAATATCCCTTACGTGTCTGAAATTGCCCCGCTGCTGATCATCATCCGGCTTGAAGAGTTCGACCAGGGTGCCGCCGCCGTCGTGGCGGCCATCATGCTGGTGATTTCGTTTGCGCTCCTGTTGCTGATCAACCTGATCCAGACCTGGAGCAGAAGGCGGTTTGGCGATGTATGACGAACAGGCCGCCGCTTATGACAGTCGCCGCCCCCACACCCAGCCCGGTCCGATCACCGAGCCGGTCTGGGTCAAGGTGCTGCTGATCAGCATCGCCGTCGCCTTTATGGCGCTGGTGCTGCTGCTGCCGCTCACCCTGGTGTTCGTTGAAGCCTTCAGGAAGGGCTTTTCGGTTTATGTCTCCGAACTGGCCGATCGCCATGCGCTTGCCGCCATCCAGCTCACGCTGCTGGTGGCCGCCATATCGGTGCCACTCAACCTGGTGTTCGGGGTGGCGGCCGCCTGGGCGGTGGCCAAATACGAGTTCAAGGGCAAGGCCTTCCTGACCACGCTGATCGACCTGCCGTTCTCGGTGTCGCCGGTGGTGTCGGGCCTCGTCTATGTGCTGTTGTTTGGCGCCTATGGCTGGTTCGGACCGTTCCTTAGGGCCAATAATATCGAGATCATCTTTGCCGTGCCCGGCATTGTGCTGGCCACCATCTTTGTCACCTTCCCCTTCATTGCCCGCGAGCTGATCCCGCTCATGCAGGCCCAGGGCAATACCGATGAAGAGGCCGCCATTTCGCTCGGCGCATCCGGCTGGCAGACCTTCTGGTTCGTCACCCTGCCCAACATCAAGTGGGGCCTGCTTTATGGGGTGTTGCTGTGCAATGCCCGCGCCATGGGCGAGTTCGGGGCGGTGTCGGTGGTTTCGGGCCATATCCGGGGCAAGACCACCACCATGCCCCTGCACATCGAGATTCTCTATAATGAATACAATTTTGTCGGGGCGTTCGCCGTGGCCTCGCTGCTGGCCATGCTGGCCCTCCTCACCCTGTTGATCAAGACCGTCCTCGAGTTCCGCTATGGCGATGAACTCGCGGCCACCCGCAAGCACTAGCGGGCAGACCGAAAGAGACCTGATGGATATCTCCGTCCAGAACATTCGCAAGGAATTTTCCGATTATCCGGCGCTGCACGATGTCTCGCTCGATATCGTTTCGGGCGAACTGATCGCGCTGCTCGGGCCCTCCGGCTCGGGCAAGACCACGCTGTTGCGCCTGATTGCAGGGCTCGAAAGCCCCACAGCGGGCCGCATCTTTTTTGGCGACGAGGATGCCTCGTTCAAAAGCGTGCGCGAGCGCCATGTGGGCTTTGTGTTCCAGGCCTATGCGCTGTTCCGCAACATGACCATTCTCGAAAACGTCTCCTTCGGCCTCAAGGTGCGCCCACGCGCCACCCGGCCCCCGGCTCACGAAATCCGCCGCCGCGCCCTCGAACTGCTCGATCTGGTGCAGCTCTCCGGGCTCGAAAAGCGCTATCCGCAGCAGCTTTCGGGCGGCCAGCGCCAGCGCGTGGCTCTGGCCCGGGCGCTGGCCATCGAGCCGCGCGTGCTGCTGCTCGATGAACCTTTCGGGGCGCTCGATGCCCAGGTGCGCAAGGAGCTGCGCAAGTGGTTGCGCGAAATCCACGACCGCACCGGCCATACCACGGTATTCGTCACCCATGATCAGGAGGAAGCCCTCGAACTGGCCGACCGGCTGGTGGTGATGAGCCAGGGCAGCATCGAACAGGTCGGCACGCCCGACGATGTCTATGACCGGCCCAATTCGCCCTTCGTTTTCGGCTTTATCGGGGAATCCTCGTCCCTGCCGGTCCAGGTTGAAAACGGCGAACTCTGGAGCGGTGGCCGCGCCATTGGCCTTGCCGCCAGCGATGCGGCGCCGGGTCCGGCAACGCTTTATTTCCGCCCGCACGATGTGGAACTGGTCGAAGCCGATGCCAGTCTGGCTGGCGTTGTGGCGGCAGCGCGCCGGGTTGGCGGTACGCGCCGGGTCGAGCTCGAGATCGGCGGGGCACAGGAGCGGGTCGAAATCGACCTGCCCTTCGATCATCCGGCCGGCGAACGCACCCGCATCGCCTTCCGCCCCAAGCGCTGGCGGCTGTTTCCGGCTGGCTGAACGCAGGCCCGGTCCCGCAGATCGTCTTGTCTGTAACCAACTCGCGCTTTAAGTCAGAGACCATGACCCATAAGCCCGTGATTCCCGACCTGCCCGTCATCTGCATGTTCTGGCTTGGGCCGACCATCAGCTATATCGAGCAGCTTTCGATGCTCTCGTTCCTGCGCGCCGGGCACCGGGTTCATCTTTATGCCTATGGCGACATCCGCAATGTTCCCGAGGGCGTCGTGGTCCAAGATGCCAATGCCATCGCCCCGTTTGATCTGATCCGCATGTTTCGCTACCCCGGCGGTTCTTATGCGCTGGCCGCCAACTATATCCGCCTTCTGCTCCTGCAGCAGGGGTTGGGTATCTGGGCGGATGCCGACATGATCTGCCTCCGGCGGGTCGAACCGTTGGGCGACCATCTTTTCGGCTGGGAGAGCGCGCTTGTCGTCAACAATGCCATCCTTTCCCTGCCACCTGCATCGCCCATCATCGCCGAGATCCTGGATATGTTTCGCCCCAATGCGATTCCGGCCTGGATCGGGCTCAATCGCAAGCGCCAGCTCTGGATGAAGCGGCTGGTTGGAAGGACCTTCTACCCGCAGGACCATCGGTTTGCGACTTTCGGCCCAACAGCCCTGACCTATCTGGTGCGCAAATATGGCTTGCTGGAACGGGCGGCGCCCGTCGAGGTCTATTACCCTCTGCCCTACGATGATGCCCTACGGGCCTTTGAACCCGGGGCCAGCCTTGAGCCATTCATCACCGAGCGATCCGTGACCCTGCACCTCTGGCACAACCGGCTCGGTGAATTGCTGCACACCCGCCCGCCATCCACCTCGCCATTGGGGCGCATGCTCAGCGACTATGGCATCTAGTTAGGGCTATAGGCCTCAAGGGCGATGGATTCGGCCTTCTCGACATCGGCCGCCTTCATCTTCTTGGCCAGCTCGCGCGCGGCAACCGCGGCGGCATCGAGCCCGAGCAGGCTCGCCCGGCGATACCACACAAAGCCGGTCACCCGATCGCGCACGCCGATCTGGCCATTGGCATAAAGCCCGCCCAGCGCCAGCATGGCCTCGGCGTGGTTTTGCGCTGCGGCCAGTTTGTAGAGTTCAGCGGCTGCAAACAGGTCGCGCGTCACCCCCTTGCCCTCGGCATGGAGCATGGCCAGCTGCGCCTGTGCATTCGGCCGCCCGGCCTTTGCCGCCTCGCCATACCAGCGTGCCGCCGCTTCGGGGTCTGCGGCAACACCGGTGCCCGCAAGATAGCAGTCGGCCAGCTTTTCGGCCGCCGCCATATGGCCGAGCCCGGCTGCGGCCTCGAACCAGGAAAAGGCCAGGGCCGGATCGGCATCGAGCCAGGTACCCTCCAGCCGGAACGTTCCCAGCAAATATGCGGCTTCGGCCTCGCCATCCTCGAAGGCTCGTTCGAGCAGGTCGGTGGCTGCCGTGTCGCCGGGGGCCGGCAGGTCGCCGGTCAGATACATATTGGCCAGCACCAGTTCGGCCGGCCCATAGCGTTTGTCGGCGAGTCCCTGCAGCAGGTCCCGGGTATCGTTGGGGTTGGCCTCCATGCCCTCGCCCCGGAAGGCGCGCAGGGCCAGCGTCAGGGCCGCATCGGCATGGCCGAGCACGGCGGCCTGCCGGTAAAGGTCGGTGGCTTCCCTGGCCCGGGCCGGGTCGGTGGCGGCAATCCGGGCCTTGGTATAAAGCCCGCGCGCATCATTGCCCGCCACAAGCGGGGCCACCATGGCTTCGGCGCCGGCAAGATCGCCAGCCGCGATGGCGGCCTCGGCATCGGCAATGGCATCGGCCAGGACCGGTGAGGCCAATCCGAAAAGAACCAGCGTTACCATCAGGCGCAGGCTTTTGTGCACGGCGGCTCCTATCCAAACACCACGGTCTTGCTGCCATTGAGCATCACCCGGTTCTCAAGGTGCAGCTTGACGGCGCGGGCCATGACCCGGCTTTCCACGTCGCGCCCGGCCGCCACGAAATCCTCGGGCGTCATGGCATGGGTCACCCGGGTTGTGTCCTGCTCGATGATCGGGCCCTCGTCGAGATCGGGGGTCACATAATGGGCGGTGGCGCCAATGATCTTGACCCCGCGCTGATGCGCCTGATGATAAGGCTTGGCGCCCTTGAAGCTGGGCAGGAACGAGTGGTGTATATTGATCACCTGCCCGAATAGCCGCTGCGACAGGGTGTCAGAAAGAACCTGCATGTAGCGGGCAAGCACAATAAGGTCGGCACCGCTGGTCTTAAACAGTTCCAGAACCTGCGCTTCCTGCTGGTCCTTGGTGTCTTTGGACACCGGCAACACGTGGAAAGGGATGTTCTCGTAGTCAGCGGTGCGGCGGAAATCGTCGTGGTTCGAGACAATCGCCACCACCTGCGCGTCGAGCCAGCCGACGCGGATCTGGTAGAGCAGGTGCAACAGCGCATGGTCGAACTTCGATACCATGACCAGGATCTTCTTCTTGCGCCCGGCGTCATCAAGATTGGTGCGCATGCCAAAGCGCTCGATGGCCGGTCGCAGCGCCCGCTCCAGGGTTTCCCGGCTGGTGCCGTCGGGCACGGTAAAAGCCAGCCGCATGAAAAAGCGCCCGGTCTGCCGGTCCCAGAACTGGTTGGATTCAGCAATATTGGCGCCGAGCCCGGCCAGTTCGGTGGTCACCGCTGAAACGATCCCCGGACGGTCCTCGCAGGACAGGTTCAGCACATAGGTCGTAGTCATCACTGGCTCCGCGCAACAGGTCGCGTTGTATTGCGGGAAGCATCTTTAGGGTCAAGCGGTTAGGATTGGGTTTCGGTCCGGTTGGGAGCTGGCTTTCCGACCCCCACCTCGCCTCCCCCTGGTAGGGGATTGTTTATTTGGAGCGCGCCGCACCCCCACCTTGATCCTCCCCCTGGAAGGGCAGGGCTATCGCATATGAGCGATTAGAGAGATTAGGAAGTTGTCGTTCCATGCGGCCCGTTTGAGTTTTGCTTTGATTGATCCCTTGTCGGGGTGCTGGCGGAGGATGTTGAGAGCGAGCTT
>JAYRZB010000007.1:0-191764 GCA_041916675.1 Devosia sp.
CGAGCATTGGACGCTCGCGGATCGGGAACCGATGAAAAATGAACTGAAAACTGATCCATCCAATCCTCCTAAGAGGCTTCAGAATCCAATTCGCCAAAATCCGCAACCCATATGCGATTCCCCTGCCTGGAAGGGGGAGGAAACACGCAAACCGTGAAACACGGGCTCCCTCCCTCTTTAGGGGGAGGGATGGGGTGGGGTGAGGCAAGCCACCGGCAGTCCAGTGTGAACACTCCCCTGGTAGGGGGAGGAACCGGCTGGGGATGGGGCGAGGCTGGGTCCTTCTTCCTTCTCCTCCCCCTGTGCCAGGGGGAGGCCGGGTGGGGGTGAGCCGAGCCCCTAAGCCTTGAGCATCCACTCATGATCCGGGTCGTTGTGGAACTTCCAGATCCGGTGCGGCCCGGCCATGACGTTGAGATAATAGAGCTCATAGCCATGCACCGCCGCGCAGGGGTGGTAGCCCTTGGGCACCAGCACCACATCGCCATCTTCAATCGCCATCGTCTCATCAAGGCTGCGGTCGTCGGTGTAGACGCGCTGGAAGGCAAAGCCCTGCGGCGGATTGAGGCGGTGATAGTAAGTCTCTTCGAGAAAACTCTCGCTGGGCAGGTTGTCCTGGTCGTGCTTGTGCGGCGGATAGGACGAGGAATGCCCCTGCGGCGTAATCACCTCGACCACCAGCAGCGAATGGGCCGGGTCGGTCTCGGGCAGGATATTGGTCACGAGCCGTGTGTTGCTGCCCTTGCCGCGCACGATCTGGGCATGGGTGCCCGCCGAGATCAGGCGCGGCGCATAGACGCCCCTGATGCCCGGGGCCGAGCAGACTGCCAGTTCGAGTCCGGTTTCTGCCTCAACCCGCCAATGGCTGCCCGTCGGGACATAGACCGCATCGGGCGCACCCTCGAAGGGGCTTGTCCGCCCCCCGATCACTCCAAAGCTCTGCTCACCGGCCCAGACCTCGGCCCGGCCCGAAACCAGCACCAGGCAGATCTCGCGTTCTCCGGTTTCGGCGGCCAGGGCATCACCCTTGCCAAGTTTGTGCAGGTCAAAGCCCACATAGGTCCAGCCGGCGCTTTGCGGGGTCACGTGGTGCACAAGCCCGGAAGGGGCGGCAGGCTTAAGCTTTAGGTTCGGCATCGTCGCCCGTCTTGAAGTTGATAAAGAAGGTCCAGACCGCATAAACGGTCACGCCAAGTGTCAGGAAGCCCCAAAGCTGGTCCTTGGAGACAAGCCATTCAAACGCGCACCAGGCCGCGCAGATGCCCGTCACCAATATCCGCCGCCACAGCGGCTCGAACCATTTGAGGTCAGCCTGTTTCACACCAATCCGCCTTCCTTGAGGAACCGTGTCAGGTTCTGGTGCCCCAGTGTGGCATATTTCAGCGGGTTGGCAATCTTGGGGTCCTGTTCGGCCTCCACAACCACCCAGCCACTATAGCCCTGCAGCTGCTTGAACACCGAAACATAGTCGATCAGCCCGTCGCCGGGCACGGTATAGACGCCCTTGAGCACCGAATCGAGGAAGCTCCAGTCCTCCCTGCGGCTCTGCCACATCACCTCTTCGCGCACGTCCTTGGCGTGGAAATGGTGGATGCGGCTCTTGTAGTGCTTGGCCAGCCGCACCGGATCGGCACCAGCGAAAATGGCATGGCCGGTGTCGAGCAAAAGCCCCAGCGCATCGGTCGTGGTTTCCATCATGCGGTCGATCTCGTTCTCGGCCTGCACGATGGTGCCCATGTGGTAGTGATAGACCGCCTGCAGGCCTTCTTCGTCCTTCAAGCGCTGCGAGAATGCCGACAACCGGCTGGCCCACTGCTTCCAGCCGCTCTTTTCGAGCACCGGCCGGGCCGAGAGCGGGGTGCCCTTCTGGCCGTGGATGGCATTGCTGGTTTCGGCCAGGATCATCACCTTGCAGCCCATTTCGCGCAGCAGGGTACGATGGGCGCGGCTGGCTTCCCATTCGGCGTTTTCGTCGCGGGTCAGAAGCTCGATCGAATACCAGCCCGATACCAGTTCATGGCCGAATTGGGTCAGGATCGGGCGCAGCTTGTCCGACTGGCGCGGAAACTTGTTGCCCAGTTCCATGCCCACGAACCCGGCCTGCCGGGCCTCGGCCAGGCAGGTTTCGAGCGGGGTTTCGCCGCCGATTTCGAGCATATCGTCATTGGACCAGCCGATGGGATTGGCGCCGATCTTGATCATTTCAGAGTATCCTTGCGGGGTTAGAGCTTTTGCGCCTTGAGGGCGGATTCGTATTTTGTGCGGGCCGCGTTCACGCTTTGGCGGTCCGAAACCTCGGGCACGGCCACGTCCCACCAGTGCCCGCCTTCGGGCGTGGTGATCAGCGGATCGGTGTCGATCACGATCACGCTGGTGCGCTTTTCGCCCGCCGTTTCGGCCAGCGCGGTTTCGAGTTCGGCAATCGAGGAGACTTTCCGGCTCACCGCGCCCATGGCGGCGGCGTGGGCGGCAAAATCGATCTGCGGCAATTCCTCATGATAGGTGTCGGCCAAAAGGTTGTTGAAGTTCGCGCCCCCGGTCGCCATCTGCAACCGGTTGATGCAGCCATAGCCGCGATTATCGAGCAGAACGATGGTCAGCTTGGCGCCCAGCATCACCGAGGTGGCGATTTCGGCGTTCAGCATCATATAGCTGCCATCGCCCACCATCACGATCACGTCCTTGTCGGGCCGCGCCAGTTTCACGCCGAGGCCACCGGCGATTTCGTAGCCCATGGTCGAATAGCCATATTCCATGTGATAGCTGCCCGGCGCACCGGCGGGCCAGAGCTTGTGCAACTCACCGGGCAGGCCACCGGCGGCGCAGACCAGCACCACGTCCGAGCCGCGCGCCCGATGCACCGCACCGATCACCTGGGCATCCGAGGGCAGGGTGGCATTGGTCGGGGCCATGGCCTTTTGGGCCGCGCCCAGCCAGCGGTCCTTGCCGGCCTTTGCGGTGTCCTGCCAGTCGCCGGCGCTTGTCCAGCCGCCAAGGCCATGGCTGAGCTTGTCGAGCCCGACCTGCGCATCGGCCAAGAGCGGCAGGGCGCCATGCTTTCCCGCATCGAAATTGACCACATTGAGCCCGATCAGCCTGACTGCATCGTTCTTGAACAGGGCCCAGCTGCCGGTGGTGAAATCCTGCAGGCGCGTGCCCACGGCCAGCACCAGGTCGGCCTTTTCGGCCAGCGAATTGGCCGCCGCCGTGCCGGTCACCCCGACCGAGCCCATATTAAGCGCATGGTCATGCGGCAGGCTCGATTTGCCCGCCTGCGTTTCCATCACCGGCACGCCATGGGTCTCGGCAAACCGGGCCAGGCTCTTGCTGGCCCCGGCATAGAGCACGCCACCCCCGGCGATGATCACCGGGTTCCTGGCCGCCTTGAGCGCAGCAATGGCGGCCGCCAGTTCCCCGGCATCGGGTTCGACGCGGCGCGGGGTCCAGATCTTTTCGGCAAAGAAACTTTCGGGATAGTCGAAAGCCTCGGCCTGCACGTCCTGGCACAGGGCCAGCGTCACCGGGCCGCATTCGGCCGGATCGGTCAACACCTGCATGGCGCGGCGCAGGGCGGGCATGATCTGCTCGGGCCGGGTGATGCGGTCGAAATAGCGGCTCACTGGCTTGAACGCGTCGTTGGCCGAAACCGTGCCGTCGCCAAAATCTTCAACCTGCTGCAGCACCGGATCGGGCGCGCGGTTGGCAAACACGTCGCCGGGCAGAAGCAGCACCGGCAGGCGATTGACATGGGCCAGCGCCGCCGAGGTCACAAGGTTGGTCGCGCCGGGGCCGATTGAGGTGGTCACCGCCATCATGCGGCGGCGGAAATTGGCCTTGGCATAGGCAATCGCGGCATTGGCCATGCCCTGCTCGTTCTGGGCGCGGAAGGTGGGCAGGGTGTCGCGCACGCCATAAAGCGCCTCGCCGAACCCGGCGACATTGCCATGCCCGAAAATGGCGAACACGCCGCCGAACAGGGGCAGCGCCTCGCCATCGACAATGGTTTTTTGCACCGACAGGTACCGCGCCAGCGCCTGCGCCATGGTCAGTCTGATGGTCTTGCTCATAGTGTCTCTCCGCTGCGCTGTCGGGCGCGTTCTAGCCGGGCCGGTCTGTTTTGTCTGCCACCGTTTGGTGTGCGCTGTCAGCCCTTGGCATTATCCCAAAGGTCGACCAGCATGCCAAAGCGTGCCGCCATGTCGGTGATGGCGGCTTCGTCGCTGATCCTTCCTGCCAGCCAGTCGCGGGCGGCATCGGCAAAGATCGTGCGCCCCACCGCAAAGCCTTTGACGCTCTGCGACTTGCGCGCCGCGGCAAAACCGCGCGCCAGCGTGTCGACCGGGGCATCGAGCCCCAGCAGCACCACGCCGCGGCAGAAGCTGTCTCGGGTCGCAATCACCGTATCGATGGCGGCCCAGGCGGCATCGCTGGGCTGGGATTCGAGCTTCCACCAGTCTGGCTTTAACCCATCGTCATAAAGTTCGGTCAGCACCCGGGCCACGGTGTCGTCGCGGACTGGCCCGTTCTTGGATGCGATGATCTCGATCAGGATTTCACGCCCCACCTTGCGCGCCGCTTCGAACGCCGCCTTGAGCGTTGCGCGCTGCTCGGCCTTGAGTGCGGCATTGTCGTCGGGGTGATAAAAGCTCAAAACCTTGATGCAGTGGTCGACGGGCCATTCCACCAGGCGGCTCCCCAGGTCCTGGGAAAATTCAAAGCGCAGCGGTCGTGAACCGGGCAGTTCGATTGGCTTGCCGATCCAGAAATTGCGCTCCCTGGCGGCGGCAAACAGGGCCTCCCGGCCGTATTTGTCATCGATCAGCATGCCAAAGCCGTCCTGGCCCTTGGCCACAGTGGCGGCGGCCTTGACGGCCAGCAGCTTGAAGGCGCTGATCTTTTCAGGCGTTGCGCCATCCATTTCTTCAAGCTGCAGGCGGTGATCGATCGCCAGTGCCCGCAATTGCGGAATGTCGCGCCGCCTGGTGGTGGCCCAGTGCACGTGGTTGATCGCCTCGTCCTTGCGCAGGGCGCGTTCCTTGCTGCCATGGGTCAGGAAATACTGCAGCTCGGTCCAGGTCGGGATTTCCGGGGCGCAGAGCAGGCGCGAGACGGCAAAAGCCCCGCAGGCATTGGCCCAGGTGGCCGATGTTTCGTGTTTTTCCCCGCGCAGCCAGCCGCGCAGGAAACCAGACATGAAGGCGTCCCCCGCCCCGAGCACATTGTAGACTTCAATCGGGAAACCCTTGCCCACGATACCGTCCTCGAGATCATCGGGGATCGGGCCATCATAGACGATGCAGCCCATCGGGCCGCGTTTGAGCACGATGGTGCCCGATGACAGCGTGCGGATCTTGCGCAGCGCGGCATGCAGGTCGGCCTCGCCCGAGGCGATCAGCACTTCTTCCTCTGTGCCCACAATCAGGTCGCAATCGGCCAAGACCGTCATCAGGTGCGCCGAAACCTTGTCCGAGGCGATATAGCGGCTGTCCCCGGCATCGTGCCCGGCCAGGCCCCAGAGGTTGGGGCGATAATCGATATCGATGATGATCTTTTGCCCATTGGCCTTGGCGATCCGCATTGCCTTGCGCTGGGCGGCATCCGAATGCGGCTTGGAAAAATGCGTGCCGGTCACCAGCACCGCCTTGGATGACCGGATGAAGTCCTCGTTGATATCGTCTTCGCAGAGCGCGGCATCGGCGCAATTGTCGCGATAAAAGATCAGCGGAAACGCATGGTCGCTTTCCACCGCCAGCAGCACCAGCGCGGTCAGGCGGTCCTTGTCGGTCACCATGCCCCGGGTTTCAACGCCTTCGCGCGCCAGCTGCTCGCGGATAAAGCGCCCCATCTGCTCATTGCCCACCCGGGTGATCAGCGCCGATTTCAGCCCCAGCCGCGCCGTGCCCACCGCAATATTGGTCGGGCAGCCGCCCACCGATTTGGCAAAGCTGCCCACATCCTCGAGCCGGGTGCCGATCTGCTGGCCATAAAGGTCAACCGAGGCGCGTCCAATGGTGATGACATCGAGCGGGGTGGCGGTGGTCATGCGGGCGTCTCCGTAGTCGAGGCAGGTGCCGGTCTGGCCGGGCAAAATCTGTTGGACAGCTTTTTGCTGCCGTTGTATGCCTCTGGCGAAATGAAACATCAATTCCGAATGTGCGTCAATTCAGAATGTTTGTTCTGTTTTCGCCCGGACGGTCGATGATGGCGGGCTGTTACAAATTTTCCAATGCTGAAGCCGCATTGCAAAAAATTGCACGCCGTTTTGAAGAAATTGCAGGTTTCTGCAAAAATTGGAAAATGCACACGGTGGCCCAACGGGCCCGCAGATGGAGGTTTTAATGGTGCGGTTTGGTGTTCTGGGCGCGGGGCGCATTGGCAAGGTCCATGCCAAGACCCTGCATGAATCGGGCCGGGCGAGCGTGGCCTACGTGGCCGATGCCATGCCCGAGGCCGCGACCGCGCTGGCCGGCAGCGTCGGTGCCAAGGTGGCATCGATCGATGATATCCTGGCGGCCAAGGATGTCGATGCCATCCTGATCGCCACCCCCACCGATACCCATGCCGACCTGATCGAGGCTGGGGCCCGCGCCGGCAAGGCCGTGCTCTGCGAAAAGCCTGTGTCGCTCTCGGTCGAACGCATCGAAGCCTGCCTCAAAGTGGTCAAGGCCGCCGGCGTGCCGCTGATGATCGGCTTTAACCGCCGGTTCGACCCTAATTTCTTCGGCCTGCAGCAGCGCCTGGCCGCCGGCGAGATCGGCGATGTCGAAATGGTCACCATCATTTCGCGCGATCCCTCCCCGCCGCCGGTGTCTTACATCGAGCGCTCGGGCGGGCTGTTCCGCGACATGATGATCCACGATTTCGACATGGCCTGTTTCCTCCTCGGGGAAACCCCGGTCACGGTCAGCGCCGTCGGTTCGGTGCTCACCGATCCGGCGATCAAGCCGACCGGCGACGTCGATACCGCAGCGGTCCATATGCGCACCGCCTCGGGCAAGCTGGCCATCATCACCAATTCGCGCCGCGCCACCTATGGTTATGACCAGCGCATCGAAGCCCATGGTTCCAAGGGCATGCTGCGGGCGGGCAATATCCATATGTCCACCGTCGAACGCGCCGATGCCCAGGGCTTTACCGCCGATGTCATCCAGAACTTCTTCATCGAACGGTATTCGGCCGCCTATGCGCTCGAAATCAACGCCTTCCTCGATGCCATCGAAAAGGGCACCGACCCCCGCCCGTCCGGCCACGATGGCCTGATAGCGCAAAAGCTTGCCGAGGCGGCCACCCAGTCCTACAAGACCGGTCAGACAGTTTCGGTCAGCTAAGGAATGCCAACATGATGGACCCGCGCTCACTCGCCCTCTCCTCACTCGAAGGCAAGATTGGTGTGGTGACCGGGTCCACGCAGGGGCTGGGCGAGGCTGTCGCCCAGCTGTTTGCCGACCGCGGCATTTCCGGTCTCGTCATTACCGGCCGCAACACCGAGCGCGGGGCTGCGGTCAAGGCAGCGCTCGAGGCCAAGGGCGTCAAGACCGCCTTTGTCGCCGCTGATCTGTCTTCTGCCCATGATGTGCGACGGGTGGTTGCCGAGGCCGACCGGGTGTTCGGGCGCGTCGATATCCTCGTCAATTCGGCCGGCATCACCGATCGCGGCTCGATCTGGGATACCAGCCCGGAGCTCTTTGACACCATGTTCGCGGTCAATGTGCGCGCGCCGTTCTTCCTGATGCAGGATGCGCTGACCCTGATGAAGCGCGAGAACATCGAAGGTTCGATCATCAACATCATCTCAATGTCGGGCCATGGCGGGCAGAGCTTCATTACCCCCTATTCGGCCTCCAAGGGGGCCCTGATCACCCTGACCAAAAACGTGGCCTATTCGGTGATGAACCACCGCATCCGCGTCAATGGCCTGACCATTGGCTGGATGGATACGCCCGGCGAAGACCGCATCATGAAGACCTACCACGATGCCGAGCCGGGCTGGCTCGAAAAGGCCGAGCAGGGCCGTCCCTTCGGGCGCCTGCTCAAACCGGCCGAAGTGGCGCGCGCGGTGGCTTACCTCGCCAGTGCTGAAAGCGGCATGATGACCGGCTCGATCATTGATTTCGACCAGCAGGTGCTCGGCGCTGGCGATACGTCGGCCACCCCGCCGCCAGCGGCCTAAGCGGTACCCTTGCGCGCCGCCACGGCCACCGACAGTGCCATGGCCAGGGCCATGGTGGCGGCAATCGAGCGGAACCCCTCGAAATTGGCCTCGACCACTTCGAGCCAGACCTCGGCAATCGGGGCGATAGGCGAAAAGGTGGAATCGGTCAGCGAGACGACACGGGCCCCGCGCTCGCGTGCTGCATTGGTCAGCGCCACGGTCTGGCTGGCATAGGGGGTGAACGAGACCGAAAGCACCACATCGCGCTCGGTCACAAAGCTGGTCTGTTCGGCCCCGAGCCCGGCCAGCCCATCGACCAGGATATGCCTGATCCCGAGCTTGCCCATGGCATAGGCCAGATAGGAAGTGATCGGGAACGAGCGCCGCAGCCCGATCAGATAGATGGTCTCGGCACTGGCCAGCACATCGACCGCCTTTTCGAGGTCGGCCGGGTCGATCTTGCCACGCATTTCGGCAATTGAACGGTCGGCGGCGTCCAGAAACCCGTCAAGTACCAGCGTGGCCTTCGAGCCGGCAATGCCGTGCTCCTTGAGCTGGGCCAGCCGCTCGTCGTAATTGAGCACGCGCTCGCGCAGGCGCGAGCGGAACACATCCTGCAGGTCCGAAAAGCCCTGATACCCCAGCGCCTGCGAAAAGCGCACCAGGGTGGAGGGCTGCACATCGGCCTGGGCGGCAATCGAGGCCGCGGTGCCGAAGGCCACTTCATCGGGATTATCGAGCGCGAAAGAGGCCACCTGGGTCAACCGGCGCGGCAGGCTCTGCCAGCGCGCCATGATCAGCGCGCGCAGCGCCGCAAAATCGCGCGGGGCCGGTTCGAGGTTCTGTGTGACTGCGCTTTCGTCCATCAGCGTTTCCTACAATCCCCCCGGCCTGCCGTCATGCCATAATCCGTCGGCCGGCCCGTCCAACCCCAGAATTCGAAAAACCGCGCTCACCCTACAATCTTCCCCCTTGACTTCAAACAACGAAAATGGAACAAAAATTCTAAGAGAAAAATAAAAGCATCATTTGTTCCGAAAAACGAGAACAAAGGTGACCGGGAGGATCGCTATGGCCGCGCCACTGCTTGAGGCGAAGGGGATCTCGAAATATTTCGGGGCCATAACCGCCCTGCACGATGTGAACTTCCACGTCGCCCATGGCGAAGTGCTTGGCGTTGTCGGCGACAACGGCGCGGGCAAATCCACCCTGATGAAGATCCTGTCCGGGCTCTACATGCCCAGCGAAGGCCAATTGATCTATGACGGCCAGCCGGTGCGCTTCTCGAGCCCCAAGGATGCCCAGAAGCTGGGCATCGAAATGGTCTACCAGGACTTTGCGCTGGCCGGGAATATGCCGATCTACGAGAACATCTATCTCGGGCGCGAGCCCGGCGCCCGGCTCGGGCCGCTGACCATTGTTGATCATGCCAGGGCCCGCCAGATGGCGGCCGCCCACCTCGACCGGCTGCACATTCACGTCAAGTCCGTCGACCAGAACGCCGAGGACCTTTCGGGCGGCCAGCGCCAGGCGGTGGCCATTGCCCGCGCCACGGCTTTTGATGGCAAGCTGGTGATCATGGACGAGCCGACCGCCGCCCTTGCGATCAAGGAAGTGGGCAAGGTGCTCGACCTGATCAAATCGCTCAAGGACCACGGGGTGGCGGTGATCATCATCTCGCACCGCATGGACGACATCTTTTACTGCTGCGACCGGGTGATGGCGCTCTATCAGGGCACCAATTTCGCCGAGGCGCCGCTGGACGCCACCAGCCGCAACGAAGTCATCGGCTGGATCATGGGCACCAAGGGCCATACCACCGGGCTTGCCCACGACAACATGCACTAGGGGCCGAAGATGACCGATAGCAAAACCCCAAGGGCCGCCACCGGGCTCGCCAATCCCGGCATCAGCAAGTTCCTCGAAACCTACGGCATCATCCTTGTGGTGGTGGTCATGATGCTGGTGCTGGCCATCATCAAGCCCGAGATTTTCCTGTCGGCGCAGAACCTGACCAATATCCTCAAACAAAACGCCTCGCTGGCGCTGCTGGCGCTCGGCATGTTCGTGGTCATCGTCACCGCCGGCATCGATCTGTCGGTGGGGTCGATCATGGGGCTTTCAATGGTGTCGCTGGCCATTGCCAGCAAGGCCGGCCTGCCCTGGCCGGTGGTGCTGCTCATCGGGCCAGCGATCGGTATTGTCGTTGGCTGGATCAACGGCATCGGCCTGACCGTGCTCAGGCTGCCCCATCCCTTCATTATGACGCTGGGCACGCTCAACGTCGCGCGCGGCCTGACCTTTCTGATCTCGAATGGCGCGCCGGTCTCGGGCCTGCAGCCCGAGGTGCGCTATGTGGGGCAGGCCTATTATGATTTTGGCATCTTTGCCCCACCCGCCGGCATTCCGGCCAGCCTGATCCTGGTTGCCGTCTGCGCGGTCGGGCTGTGGTTCTTCCTGCAGCGCACCTCGATGGGCCGGCACATCTTTGCCATTGGCGGCAATCCGCATGCCGCCCGCGTCTCGGGCATCAATGTCGATCGCACCCTTGTGGTGGTCTATGTCATCTCGGGCTTTTTCGCCGGGCTCTCGGGCCTGCTGCTGGCCGGGCGCACCGATTCCGGCTTTCCCAATGCCGGCATCGGCATCGAGCTCGATGCCATTGCCGCCGTCATTATCGGGGGGGCCTCGTTCTTTGGCGGGCGCGGCACCGTGCTCGGGGTTCTGGCCGGGGTGCTGATCATGGGCATCCTGCGCAACGGGCTCAACATCAACAACGTGTCCGCCTTCTGGCAGCAGATCCTGATCGGGCTCGTCATCATCATTGCCGTCTATATCGACGTGCTGCGCCGCCGCGCCTCGATGCGGCGCTAAAAGGTCTATCGCCCGCTGGGTCTCCAGGGCGGGCGGTATTCACCAGATGGAGACAGTGGTTTCTGGGAGGAAACGCAAATGAAGAAACTCTTGCTCGCCGGTGTCGCGCTGGCCGTTCTGTCAACTGCGGCGCATGCCGCTGATACCTATGTGCTGGGCATGAAGGGACCGGGCGCAGGCAATCCGTTCTGGGCCGCGGTGGAAGCCGGCGCCAAGGCCAAGGGCGCCGAACTTGGTGTTGAGGTCGTCGTCGTCGCACCCCCGGCCGAAAGCGATGTGCAGGCTCAGATCACCCAGATCGAAGACCTGATCGCCCAGGGCGTTGCCGGCATTGCGCTCGCCCCCACCGACCCGAACGCTTTGGCCCCGGTCGTCGATGCGGCCAAGGCCGCCGGCATCCCGGTGGTGTTTGTCGACACGCGCGGCATCAACGACGGCGTCACTTTCATCGGCACCAACAACGAAGTGGGCGCCGCCCTTGCCGCCGACTATATGTGCAAAAACCTGCCCGCCGGTTCCGAAGTTGCGATCCTGCAGGGCCTGATCAGCCAGTCGACCGGCCAGGCCCGCGCTGAAGGCGCCAAGAAGGGCCTCGAAGGCTGCGGCCTCAAGGTTGTTGCCGAACAGACCGCCGAATGGGACCGCGCCAAGGGCCAGTCCGTCACCGAAAACATTCTGGCCGGCAATCCCAATATCAAGGGAATTTTCGGCTCCAACGACAACATGGCGCTCGGTGCGGTGGAGGCCCTCAAGGCTGCTGCCAAGCTCGCCGATGTCATGGTGGTGGGTTTTGACGCCAACCCCGATGCGGCCAACTCGATCCTGGCTGGCGAAATGACCGCCTCGATCGCTCAGGCACCCGGCAATATGGGCGGCTTTGGCATCCAGGCGCTGGTCGATCTCAAGGCCGGCAAGACGCTGGACGCCTGGGTCGATACCGGCACCGTGCTTGTCACCAAGGAAAACGCCGAGTCTTACAAGTAAGGCTCGACCTGCTCCCTCTTGCGTCCGGGGCCTCGGCCCCGGGCGTTTTCACATCCGGAGACTGGCATGGATCACATCGGGGTTGGATTGATCGGTACTGGCTATATGGGCAAGTGCCATGCGCTGGCCTGGAACGGGGTCAGGCCGGTGTTCGGCGACGGGCCTCGCCCGCGCCTGGTGCATCTGGGCGAAGTCTCGGCTGATCTGGCCGCCCGCCGCGCCGATGAGTTCGGCTTTGCTCGCTCGAGCGGGGATTGGCGCGCCGTCATCGCCGACCCCGAGGTTGATGTGGTCTCGATCACCACCCCCAACCAGTTCCACGCCGAAATGGCCGTGGCCGCCTTGCAGGCCGGCAAGCATGTCTGGTGCGAAAAGCCCATGGCGGTGGCGCTCGCCGATGCCGAGGCCATGGCCGCTGCCGCCCGTTCGTCAGGCAAAGTGGCGGTGCTGGGCTACAATTACATCCAGAATCCGGTTATCCGCCACATCGGGGCCCTGCTGGCCGAAGGCGCGATCGGCGCGGTCAACCACATCCGGCTCGAAATGGACGAGGATTTCATGGCCGATCCCGATGCCCTGTTTTACTGGAAGAGCGAAGCCAGTTCCGGTTATGGCGCGCTCGATGACTTTGGCGTGCACCCCTTGAGCCTGATCCACACCCTGTTCGGCCCGGTCACGGCGGTGATGGCGCAGATGGCGAGACCCTTTGCCGACCGCCCGCAAAAGGATGGCAGCCGCCGCGCTGTTGAAACGTTCGATATTGCCTCGGTGCTGTTCGAGGTGGGTGACGCCATCTCCGGGGTCATGGCGCTTAATCGCTCGGCCTGGGGCCGCAAGGGCCGCATTGCGCTGCAGATCTTTGGATCGAAAGGCACCATGAGCTACGATCAGGAGCGGATGAACGAATTCCAGCTTTATCTCGCCAGCGACCGCCCGGGCGATCAGGGCTTCCGCACCGTGCTGACCGCTCCCATTCATGCCCCCTATGACCGGTTCATCCCCGCCCCGGGCCATGGGCTGGGGTTCAACGAACTCAAGATCATCGAATGCCACGAACTGCTCGCCGCCATTGCCGGCAAAAAGGCCCGCGTCATCGATTTTGACGCGGGCCTATTGATTGAACGCACCGTGCATGCCATGGCCCGCTCGCATCACGAGCGGGCCTGGGTCCGCCTCTAGGCGGTGGCGAGCTTGCGCTGCCGTCCGCTTTCCGACCACAGGACATAGCTCGATGCGGCAATGATCAGCGCCGCGCCGGGCCAGAACAGCAGGGCCGGAACCTGGGCAAAAACCACCCAGCCGAGCAGGGTGTTGAGCGGCAGCTTCAGGTCGTCGAATGGCTGCAGATAGGTGGCATCGGCCACCTTATAGGCCAGCGAGAGGAAATATTGCGCCGCCGCGGTGATCAAGCCCAGCAGCACGATCAGCCACAGCGCATTCCCGCCCGGAGGCACGAAATCAAAGCCTGAGGCAAGACTTGCCGGCAGCACACCGGCAGGCAGAATGCTGACCGCCAGCCCGAGGAGCAGTCCGATCAGCAGGTGGTTGGGCGAAATCAGCACCAGCATGTAAAGCGTCAGGGATTCGGGGCTTTCCTCGCGGCTGAGATATTTGGTCAGAACCGTCACGCTGCCCCAGAGCGCGGCCGCCAGAACCGGCAGCAGCGAGGCCCAGGTGAAGGCTTCCGAGCCCACCTGCGCCACCATCAGCGCACCGATAAAACCAACGATGGCGGCGACGAGCCGGGTCAGGGTCAGCTTTTCACCAAGGAACAGCGTTGCCCCGGTGATCACGAAAAACGGGCCGGTCATGGACAGCGCCACCATCTGCCAGAGCGGCACGCCTGAGGCAAAGCCGAAGGCAAAGGCCTGCACGCCAAGCGCGGAGAGCAGGGCCCGCAGTTCATGCAGGCCCGCGTGGCGGGTCTTGAGCGCCGCAAAGCCGATGCGCAGGATCAGTGGCAACGCGAACAGGGTGGCAATCACATATTGCCAGAAGACGGTGGCGGTGGAGGGCACACCCATCTGGAAGGTGATGATGGGGGTCAGTGTGTTGACGGCAGCAAAGGTAATGCCGGCGCCAACCATATAGATCGCACCCAGCAGGGCGCCATTTGTCGAGGTATTCTGGTTCATGTTTCCAATCCTTTCGTAACCAGAGCTACCTCAGGGTTACGGGGATCATGGCCACGTGCCGTCCCCGCGCGCCAAAGCGATCGGGGCCGCAAGCGGCCTGGAAACCCGTTCTCTCTCATCCGGACTTTAACCGTCGGCTCCGGGATCACACCGGAATCTGCTGACCCCCGGCTTTCGCCAGGGCGCTCGCGGGCTAGGGGCAGGCCCCATTACCGCCGGTGGGGAATTGCACCCCGCCCCGAGAACAGCAATTTGATCATCCAGACTTTGGATGACGCGGCAAACATAGTGCGGTCCGGCCTCAAGTCAACAGGGCACATCGGCGTGCCCGCAAATCAAAAGGGCCACCCTTGCGGATGGCCCCCATGAGATCTGGGCCTGGTGCAGCCCCGGAACTGGTTGTTCCGTCAAGAAGGTGGCTGTCAGATCGAGGGCTGCCCCGAAACGATCACTCCACACTCACAGGTTGCCCCGAGCACCATATGCTCACTAGACATCCGATCACCTCCTTCACGTTGGTTGAACATGGGGCGATCCTGCGCCCGATTTCGTTTGCGCGCAAGACCCCGTGATCACGCCTTGCCCGGCCGCCGCGACAGCTGCAGCAAGGTCGCGGCAATCACACCGGCCGCTACGATGCCGATGATGATGGTGGCCAGCGCGTTGACGTCCGGCGAGACACCGAGCTTGACCTTGGAAAAGATCACCATCGGCAGTGTCGAGGCGCCCGGTCCGGAGGTGAAGGTGGCAATCACCAGGTCATCGAGCGAAAGGGTGAAGGCCAGCAGCCACCCCGACACCAGGGCCGGCGCGATAATGGGCAGGGTGATGTCAAAAAAGGTCCGCACCGGGCTGGCGCCCAGGTCCATGGCCGCCTCTTCGAGCGAGCGGTCGAAATCGGACAGGCGCGATTGCACCACCACACAGACATAGGCCGTGCAGAATGTGGCATGGGCGATCACGATGGTCAGCATCGAGCGCCCCGATGGCCAGCCCAGGATCGATTCCATGGCCACAAACAGCAGCAGCAATGACAGGCCTGTAATCACATCCGGCATGACAAGCGGCGCCGAAACCATGCCCGAAAAGATCGTGCGGCCGCGGAAGCGGCGGAAACGCACCAGCGCCACTGCGGCAAGCGTACCCAAAACCAGCGCCAGCGTGGCGCTGATGGCGGCGATCTGCAGGCTCAGCTTTGCCGCATCGATCATTTTCGGATCGTTGAACAGTTCACCATACCACTTGGTCGAAAACCCCGACCAGACGGTGACCAGACGGTTCTCGTTGAACGAGAAGATCACCAGCGACACGATCGGGGCGTAAAGGAACGAGAACCCGAGCGCCGCTGCAATGGGAACGAACCAGCCTCGCCGCATGTTACTTCTCCACCACGGCATTCTGCGCCCGCTGCAGCAGCATGATCGGCACTACCACCACCACCAGCATGGCGATGGCCACCGCTGCCGCGCGCGGCCAGTTGGCTGCCATGAAAAATTCATCCCAGAGCACCCGGCCGATCATAAGGGTTTCCGGTCCGCCCAGAAGCGAGGGGATAACGAATTCGCCGATGGCCGGAATAAACACCAGCATCGAGCCGGCCACGATGCCCGACATCGACAGCGGCAGGGTGATCGACAAGAACGTGCGCATCGGCCGGGCGCCGAGATCGGCAGAGGCCTCGAGCAGGGATTGGTCGAGTTTGACGAGGTTGGTGTAGAGCGGCAGGATCATGAAGGGCAGGTAAGTGTAGACGATACCCACATAGACTGCGAAATCGGTCTGCATCATCACCAGCGGCTCGATGCCGAACACGCCGAGCACCTGGTTGATCACGCCGTTGCCGCGCATGAACCCGGTCAGCGCATAAACGCGCAACAGGAACGAGGTCCAGAACGGCAGGATGACCAGCATCAGCAGGATGTTGCGCCAGCGGTCCGGGGCACGGGCAATCGCATAGGCCATCGGATAGCCGATCAGCAGCGTGATCACCGTCGAGATCAGCGCGATGCGGATCGAGGAAAAATAGGCCGCGATATAGAGGTTGTCGCTGAACAGCTTGAGATAATTGGACAGGTGCAGGGTCAGTTGCACCGTGCCGTCCTCGCTGGTGAGCAGGGCCGAATAGGGCGGGCGCCCGAACTGCTTGGTGGCCAGCGAAATGCCAAAGACCACCGCCAGCGGGATCAGGAAGAACACGGTCAGCCAGGCCACCGGCGCAATCAGCACCAGCACCCGCCCCGACAGGCCTATCCTGGCCAGGCGGCGTTCCACCGCATTCCAGGGCCGCAGGCGGCGCGGCGGTGGCAGATTGGTGTCGAGCGCGCTCATACCGTGAGCACCGAACCGGCGCTGTCGCCCCAGGTGACGAACACCTTTTCGTCCCAGGTGATGGCGTCGGGATTGCCGCGCACCGAATTGGTCTGGCTCACGCGGATGCGCTTGCCGCTTTCCAGAAGCACCTGGTAGACGCTCATGTCGCCCAGATAGCCGATTTCCTCGACGATGCCGCTGGTGATATTGGCATCAAGGCTGGTTTGCGGCTTTTCCCGGCTCAGGTGCATCTTTTCGGGCCGTATCGCCCACCAGAGCAACTGGTCAGGGGCGCAGTCGACACCGTGCCCCACATAAATGTCGCATCCCAGTTCGGCCGAGCGGATGCGCACGTGGTCGGGCTCGTCTTCGATCACGGTGCCTTCGGCCATGTTGACCGAGCCGATGAACCCGGCCACGAAGCGGGAATTGGGAAATTCGTAGATGTCGGTGGGTTCGCCGATCATGGCGATTTCGCCCTGGTTCATCACCCCGATGCGGGTGGCCAGGGTCATGGCTTCTTCCTGGTCATGGGTAACCACAATGAAGGTCACCCCCAGGGTTTCCTGGATCTTGACCAGTTCGAACTGGGTTTCCTCGCGCAGCTTCTTGTCGAGCGCACCGAGCGGTTCGTCGAGCAGCAGCAGCTTGGGCCGTTTGGCCAGGGCCCGGGCCAAAGCGACGCGCTGGCGCTGTCCGCCGGAGAGCTGGTGCGGTTTGCGCTTGCCGTAATCCTGCAGCTTGACGAGGCTGAGCAGTTCGGCAACGCGATCCTGGATTTCGGCGCGCGGCAGGTGGTCGCGCTTGAGCCCATAGGCAATGTTCTGTTCCACCGTCATGTGCGGGAACAGGGCGTAGGACTGGAACATCATATTGACCGGGCGATTGTACGGCGCCACGTCGGTCATGTCCTGTCCGTCGATTTCGATCGTGCCACTGGTGGGCACTTCAAACCCGGCCAGCATGCGCAACAGGGTCGATTTACCCGAACCCGATCCGCCCAGCAGGCAAAAGAGCTCGGACTTATAAATGTCGAGCGACACATCGGACACGGCCGCGACATCACCGAATTTCTTGGTGACGTTCTTGATGCGCACGAAGGGCTTGGCTTTTGGATCGCGCCAGGGGCGGGTGTCGATGGCGAGCTGCGGCTTCTTGGCCATGGGCAGTCCTTGAAAGGCTGAGGGGGCGGCTGTGGCCGCCCCCTGGATCGATTACTGACCGGTTTTGATCCGGGTCCATGTCCGGGTCAAGAGTTCTTCGAAATCCGGGCTGTGCGCCGACATCACGAAGGATTTGGCCAGCACCTCGGCCGGCGGGTAGATGCCGGGGTTGTTGCGCACCGCTTCATCGACGAACTCGGTCGCCTTCAGGTTGGGGTTGGCGTAAAACACATAGTTGGTGATGTCCGCCACGATCTCTGGCTGCAGGATGAAGTTGATGAACTTGTGGGCATTTTCCGGATGCGGGGCATCGGCGGGAATGGCCAGGAAGTCGATCAGGGTCGCAGCGCCCTCCTTGGGGATCAGGTAGGTGATCTCATTACCCTGGCCCGCACTGGAGGCGGCGTCGGCGGCAATGAAGATGTCGCCCGAATAGCCCAGCGCCAGGCAGATTTCCCCGTTGCCGAGGTCATCGATATACTGGGACGAATGATAGTAGCGGATTGATGGCTTGACTGCTGCGAGCAGTGCCTCGACCTTGGCCAGATCATCGGCGTTTTCCGAATTGGGATCGAGCCCGAGATAGTTCAGCGCAATCCCGGTCACTTCCGAGGGGCTGTCGAGCACGGCAATGCCACAGGAAGCGAGCTTTTCAGCAACTTCGGGCTTGAACAGCAGGTCCCAGGTGTCGAGCGCGGCATCGGCGCCGAGCGCTTCCTTGACCTTGGCCACATTGTAGCCGAGCCCGATGGTGTTGATCATATAGGGCACGGAATGGGCATTGTCGGGGTCGTGCCGCGACGCAGTCGCCATCACGGCGGGATCGAGGTTCCCAAGGTTGGTCAGCTGCGCCTTGTCGAGCGGCAGCAGCAGGCCGGCCTTGACCTGGCGCTCGAGGAAATTGCCCGACGGCACAACAATATCATAGCCCGAAGACCCGGCGAGCAGCTTGGCATCGACGATCTCATTGTTGTCATAGACGTCGTAATTGACCTTGATGCCCGTCTCCGCCTCAAACTTGGCGATTGTGTCCTCGGCAATATAATCGGACCAGTTATAGACGTTGACGATATTCTCCTGGGCGGAAACCGCCACCGGCGCTGCAAAGGCAGCGGCCATCAGGGCACCAAGGGCGATATTCAGTGTCAGTTTCATGCCGGACAGCTCCTTGTCATCGGGGGTGTGGCTGCTTGGAAAACAGCGGTCAATATCAGAGGCAGGCAGCCCCTCTCCATTGCCCGGTGCGGGCACCGGTCAACGCTCAGGATACGGGGTCGGGAACGGCGCTTTGCAGCGCCGGAAAGGGTTATGCCGGTGATTTGCCCCGTGTGGGGTGCATATCGGGCCGGTCCAGATACCGGTCCAACAATGGATCTAGCCAGCGAAGTACCCTTTCCAAAGTCAGGGCCCGCACGCTTGGTGTCACCGGCCCTCAAGACAGCGGCAAACTAGAGCCAAATGCTGCGGTCCACAAGGGTTTCTGCGCGGTTTGGCAGGCCGATTTTTCAACATTCGCCGCAGCTGAAATCCTTACCCCGTCAACCACTCATGCCACAATCTGGCCGGTCGCCAGTGCTAGCGGAGAATGCTAGACTTAAGGGCAGCAATTGCCCTCCGACCGCCAACACCAAGGACCATCTTCCGTGAGCGCCCGCAGCTATTTGTCGATCAGCCCCGAAGTCAAGAAGGCCCTCGCCGCAGGCCAGCCGGTGGTGGCGCTCGAATCCACCATCATCACCCACGGCATGCCCTATCCGCAGAACCTGACCATGGCGCATAATGTCGAGGCCGTGGTGCGCAACAACGGGGCGGTTCCGGCCACTATTGCCATCATGGATGGCCGCTTTGCCGTCGGGGTCAGCGGCGAGGATCTCGAACGGCTGGCGCTGGAGGGCGGCAAGGCTGCCAAAGCCTCGCGCCGCGATGTGGCAGCGCTGCTGGTCAAGGGCGGGCTTGCCGGCACCACGGTTGCCACCACCATGCAGGCCGCGGCCATGGCCGGCATCAGGGTCTTCGCCACTGGCGGCATCGGCGGGGTGCATCGCGGGGCCGAGGAAACCTTCGACATTTCCGCCGACCTCGAGGAATTGAGCCGGACACCGGTGGCCGTGGTCTGCGCCGGCGCCAAGTCCATTCTTGATATCGCCAAGACGCTTGAAACCCTCGAAACCAACGGCGTGCCGGTCTTGGGCTACCAGACCGAGGATTTCCCTGCCTTCTGGGCCCGGCAGAGCGGGCACAAGGTCGATCACACGGTAGCCGATGCGGCCGAAGCGGCCCGCATCATCGCGCTGCAGTCGGCGCTTGGCATGGGCGGCATCCTGATCGCCAACCCCATTCCTGAGGCCGACGCGCTCGATGCCGGAGCCATCGAGGCGCGCATTGCCGAGGCCATCAAAGGGGCCGAATCCGAAGGGGTGTCGCGCAAGGACCTGACCCCGTTCCTGCTCAAGCGCATCTTTGAATTGACCGGCGGCAAGTCGCTGATCGCCAATATCGCGCTGGTCGAGAACAATGCCGCCGTTGCCGCCCGGATTGCCGTCGAACTTTCAAGGATCGAGGCGGCGGCCCGCGCCGCCCATCCACAGGTCCGGCGCGCGTGAGCCCTTCGCCCCAGCCCCACCTGCTTGTGGTGGGCGATGTGATGACCGATATCATCGTCACCCCGGAGGGCCCGATCGTTGTCGGCTCGGACCGGCGGGCGCAGATCCGCAGCCGCCCCGGCGGCTCGGGAGCCAACCAGGCAGTCTGGCTCGGTGCCATGGGCGCGCCGGTGATGTTTGCTGCCCGTGTCGGGGCCGAAGATGTCGCTCAACTGACGGCGTATTTCGCCCGTTTCGGCGTTTCGGCCCGGCTTGCCGCCGATGCGGGCCATCCATCCGGCGTCTTGGTGACGCTGGTCGATCCCGGTGGCGAGCGCAGCTTCCTCACCGATCGTGGCGCCAATCTCAACCTCTCGCCTGCCGACCTGCCCGAAACCATGCTCGATGGCGCGGCCGGCCTGGTGCTCTCGGGCTATTCCTATTTCGCCCCCGGCCCACGCGAGGCGGTCATGGCGCTTTCCCGCCTGGCGCTGGCGCGCGGGCTTGGGGTGCATATCGATCCGGCATCGGTTGGGTTTCTCCATGAGGTCGGCACAGCCCAATTTCTCGAATGGACCAGCGGCGCCACCACCATCTTTGCCAATGCCGATGAGGCGCTGGCCTTGACCGGTCACACCGGGCTTGAGGCGCAGATGCGGGCGCTGGGGCAGGTCTATGACCGGGTCATCATCAAGCGTGGCGCCGAGGGGGCGGCCCTGGGGGACCGCGAGGGCGTGGCCCATTGCCTGCCCGCGCTCAAGGTTTTGGCGGTCGATTCAACCGGGGCGGGTGATGCTTTCGCGGCGGCTTTCCTTGCCGCCGAACTCAACGGCGCAGTGGCGCTCGACTGCCTTGCCGCCGGTATTGCCGCCGGGGCCGAGGCGGTGCAGAAGGTGGGTGGACAACCCGATCCGCGCCCATGATCCCACAAGTGCTATTGTTCGTTCTCGCCGTCGCGACGCTTTCCAATCCCTCGCCTTATGCGGGGCTCTCGAAAGTCAGCGCCCAGGCGCTCTTGCTCGATGTCACCATCGCGGTGGAATCGCGCCCGATCTGCCCCGAAGTCGCGGCGCTCAACGATGACCCCAAGCGATTTGAATCTGCCGCGCTCGACCTGCAGGCGCATCTGGGGCTTTCGGTCCACCACTATTCGAGCCTTTACCAGATTCCGGTTCGGGTCAAAGCCTTCGATGACCTGTCGCGCTTCTGCGCCGATGCCCTAGCCGCCAGGGCCGAAACGCTGGCCCGCATCCCCTGAACTCTAGTGCACGACGGTATAGCCATCTGCCCGCAGCGCCGTAACGGCCTCATCGAGCCGGTCGCGCCGCAGCAGCACATAGTCGGTATCAAAGGTTGAAAGCACGAGCACGCTGATCTGGCAGCGCGCCATCACCGCCGTCAGTTTCGCCGCGATCCCGACGAGGGAAAAATCCAGCACGCCATCAACCTTGAGCGCCACGAACCCGGTCTCCACCGTCAGCCCCTGCGGCACGAGTGCACTTTCACAGATCAGCGAAACTTCTTCGCCGGTCACCGCATAATTGAGAAAGCCCGAGCCCAGCGCCCAGCCGGGCAGTCCGGGGGCATCGAGCTTGCACGCGCTCAGCGTCCAGGGCATCACGCGCAGGGTCAGGGCAGTCATCGCGGGTTTCCTGGAATGTCAGCCGGAATGGTGGAGCTGAAAGGCAGCCACCTTAACTTGCTCTTCGAGGCGAAGGGCATCCGGATGATGAGGGCCCCTCGACTACGCCTTGAGTAGCGGGCGGGTTTTGCCCGCACTTGCCGGGGATTTTGCCAGCGCTGCCGCAACCCCCGGAGGCTCAGGAAAGTCTTCGGCAAGGCGGCGGTGCTCACCCTTCAGCCTGCGCCTGAGCGCCGAAGAACGCGCGCGCCTGGAGCGTGAGGCGGCTGGCGCGCCTCTGGGGCGCTATATCAAAGCAAAAGTGCTAACCGGTGCGCCTCTTCGGGCGCGGCGAACAGGCCTCGCGGTTCAGGATCGGGAAGCGCTGGGACAGGCGCTCGCCCTGTTAGGTCGCTCGCGCCTGACCAGCAATCTCAACCAGATCGCCCATGCGGTGAATATCGGATCGCTGCCGATCACGCCCGAAACAGAAGACGAACTCTACGCCGCCCTGCGCGATGTTCGTTCGATTCGGACGCTGATGCTGACCGCATTGGGTCTTCAGCCGGAGGGCGGCTCATGATCCTCAAAGGCTCCCAACGCGGCGGCGGGCAGGATTTGGCGGTCCACCTGATGCGGCTCGATGACAACGAGCATATCGACATTCACGAATTGCGCGGCTTTGCCGGCGAGACACTTAAGGAGGCTTTCAAGGAGGCCAAGGCGGTCAGCCGAGCGACGAAATGTCAGCAATACCTTTTCTCGCTGAGCCTAAGCCCGCCAGTCGACCAGAGCGTTCCTGTCGAGATTTTTTCAGCAGCTATCGAGCGGATCGAAGCCAGTCTCGGCCTCGACGGGCAGCCGAGAGCTATCGTCTTCCATGAAAAGGAAGGCCGCCGTCACGCACATTGTGTCTGGTCGCGCATCGATGCTGAGACGATGACCGCCCGACCCATGTCCTTCTTCAAATCCAAGCTCATGGCAGTGTCACGTGAACTCTATCTCTCCAATGGCTGGGAACTACCTAAGGGCCTGCAAAACGCGGCGGAAAAGAACCCTACAAACTTCACACTCGCCGAGTGGCAACAGGCGAAACGGCAGGCCATGGACCCCCGCTGGCTGAAGCAGACGCTCCAGTTGTGCTGGCAGCGTTCTGACGGCAGCCGGGCCTTCGAGCGCGCTCTTGAGGAACGAGGTTTCCTGCTTGCCCGCGGGGACAAGGGCCGATTCGTCGTCCTCGATCATCACGGTGAAATCTGGTCACTTCCACGCGTCCTCGACCTCAAGACGAAGGACCTGCGTGCTCGTCTGGGCAATGGGGAGCATTTGCGCAGTGTTGGTGACGCGCAGCGCCAGATCGGCGAACGGATGACACCAGCGATCCGCCGCCATGTAGCAGAAGCCCGCCAGATCTTCGCGAAACGGTCCAGCGAGTTGCAGAGAGACCGTGCCGAGATGACACAGCTTCATCGCGATGCACGCTCGCAACTTAGCGAACGACAGAAAAACGAGTGGGAAAGCGAAACGTTGGAGCGCGCCAATCGACTCCCCAAAGGGCTTCGGGGCCTCTGGCACCGCCTCACGGGACGCTACCAGAAGATCAGGGCTGCCAACGAAGCGGAGGCGCTTGCCACACGGCAACGCCATGAGCGCGAGCGGCAGTCTCTGATTGATCGGCAATTAGGACAGCGCCAGATCCTCCAGGCCGAGGTCACACAGTTGCGTCGCGACCAAGCGCAGAAGCTTCTGGAACTGCGCAAGGACATCGGTCGGTATGCTCGCTATGGTGCGACCCATCTTTGGCCCACGCGCTCGACTAGGAGGCAGCGGTCGCGGCACAATGATCATGGGCTCGATTTAGGGTAGGAGGGGAGAAGGGTCATGGCTCAGAAGCCCGACCTCGCCGGCATTTACATCACAGACGACTATGTTGACGTAGTACTCGGGCGGGACATCGCAGTAGACCAGCGCAAGCTGAGCATCTCCGAGTTGCGCCTTGAGATTGATACCAACCAAAACCAGCGCGCTTTTCCATTCGCTTCCTATGGCAATGTTGAGCGAGCATTTGCTGCCGTCGGTGACTGGATTGCAGAGCGCACCCCTCAGTTGAGGTCTATCGGAATAGGCTGCGCTGGGCCATTCGAGAAGGTGCGACGAGAGGATAAGGGGCATCCTCAATACGGGACCGTTTCCGCAACGTCGCATGGACTTCTGGCATATCGAAACGTCCCCGATCTCGTGCGGTCCGGATTGAGAATGCCGGAGAGTCCGGAGATAACGATAGAGACAGATGTGGGCCTTGCCGCGAACGGCTACGTCTACAATCGCACACGCGTCTCCCAAGACGCGAGCATTGGCGACCAAGTCGTGGTCTTCGTGAAGGCTAGCTTTGGCATTGGCGGAGCGTTTGTCCGGGCGTCCACGCCGTGGCACGGTCGGCTCCACCCTGAAATGGGACAGTGCAACGTTCCCCGCTGGCCCGATCCGACGGGTGTCGAGACTAGCTGGCGCTTCAAAAAGGCGATGAATGGAGATTCGGTCGAGGGCCTGGCGTCAGTAGGGGCAATCGAGGCGCGGTACGCCCCGCTGACATTTCAGGAACTCGCCGTGATGCCGGAGCACGAGGCTTGGGAACGCGAAGCCTGGTATCTGGCGCAATTGGCATGGACCATCACCTGCACAGTCAGTCCCCACCAGATCGTCCTGGGTGGGCGGATCATTGGCGTGCCCGGCCTTATCGAGAAAGTCAGAACCCGATTTGAGCAGGACATAGCCGGACGACCGTCTTTCCCCTATTATTCAGACCACGAGCACATTGAGGACTACTTGGTAGCCAGCCTTGCCGCTGGGGCTGGGGAGGTCCGGCTGAACCGTCCCGGAATCGTTGGAGCGCTTTGCCTAGCGGCAATGGAGGACCAGCCATCCGGGATAGCGTTGTTTCAGAGCAAAGATGAAAAAAGCAAATCTGCCTCATTCCGATAGAAATTTGACAAACAAAGTCAGAATACAGGAGAATGATCCTGTATCGGAGAAAGCACATCTGGAGCGGACTAAACCGCTCGATGATGCTCGTTTACTGGTGTCGTCTGAAAATTGGGAAGAGAACCGGCTCAGAAATAATCCCGCCTTCGTGGAATTCGCGAACGCGAACCAATGGGATACTCGGCGCGACCGCGGATTCGCATGGAAGACTGACGTGTTTGACTACATCGAAACCGTCTACGCGCCTTGGCGCGGAAATGGCCTCCTCCAGTCAGACATCAAAGCCGTCGATCCCAAACTTTACGCACAACTCCACAAACAGCTCAGCGCTATTGATGATCCTGGTGAAAGGGCTGCCATCGTCGAGCGACTCCAGTTGCCGAAAGAAAACAGTGAAGACGCATTGCGCATGTTGGTGAGCGATCCGGTGGAGCGTGCAGAAATCTCGATTGTTCGTCGTCGTGAGCGAGAGCGGGTTGCAAAGTACCGGGCTGGCCTTGCGCCGTAAAAGAAACATGTACGTACGCATTGACTTTGTGACTGGCTGATACCAAGTTTCTCCTATGTCGCCCATCTGAGGCGGCACAAAAGAGGAGAACCTTCCAATGTCCAACACCCTCAGGGATCGCAACGGCGTTCCCTACCAATCCCCCGACGGGAAGCCTGCCACGAATGGCACCAATGTAAGGACGGGCGGTGGCGGTACGGGCACTATGATCGGCGGTAAGATCGTCAAGAAGTGACAGCAACGGGGCGGCCCATGGGCCGCCCTTATTCGTTCAGCCCCCTTCAGGAAATTATCATGCTCAAGCTCAATCCAACTCCGCACCAAGCGGAGAACGTTACCCCTTTGCGAATGGGAACTCCCGGACCGGTCGATCCAGTCTCGCTGCTTGCGAAGGCTGCCCCGCCAGCCAAGAAGAAATGGCTTTCCCCCAAGGTCATGCTGATTGCCGCTGGCGGCTTGCTCGCCGCGCAACTGATCCTTCCTTATTCGCTTAAGCCCGCCGTTCTGGCCGGCGAGGTCGTTGCGAGTTTCAGCGGGCAGATCATGGCTGAAAGCGCCCGGCAGCAACTCTACGTCGCCGAGCAGCAGGAAATTGCCAAGCGTATCGGCGAACAGGAAGCGGAGCGCGCAACCTGGCATGGCAACTGCGCTCTTCTGGGCATCATCGGCGCGTGGACTTTGCAGGAAGAATGCAAGTCGGCGGTCGATCAGAAGTTCGAAGCCGGTGCCAACCGTGCCCGCAACTCCCGGCTCTGGTGACATGCATGAGCGATCGGCCCAATCCATCCCGCAGTGTGAGTGCCGCCGGTGTTCACCGGCAGGATTGGGCCGATCTGGCACGCAGCGTCCGGTCGGCGTTCAATGAACGCGGACGCGCTGCCGAAAACGCCGCGGCCCGTGAGAGTGCCGATGGGCATCAGCACAGGCACGATCGAGAACCGCCTCTCGACGACAAGAAGCGTGGCGCCGAACTCGACAGACTTCGCTCCAGCCAGTCCGACTACGCCGCCCGAAAGGCCCGCTTTCGCTCGCGTGACAACGATCTAGGTTTAGGACGATAAGTCATGGACCTACCCCGCGGAACGGGACAAAGTAATCTCGGCACACCGACTGCAACGGCACGCTGGGCCACGCCTGAAGAAGTCCTCAAGTACCGTCACGCACCCGGTGCAATTTACCTCGGCACAGAACATGTGCCACACCCCGATGCTGTTCCTGCGATTGCTGCACTCAGAGCTGCCGATCAAGAGCTTCTTTCCGACGACAGGCTTACGCCGGAGTGGGTTGAGCGCCAAAGATTGATCGTCCGGGGTTTCATAGAGGACCTTGAACGTACCGACACAGCCGACATAGGCAGCGGCGATGACCGGCACCTTGTAACGATCGCCGGGTCGCGCAGTGGCAAACTTACGACCGTGATTGCAGAGAACCTTTGTACCTATCCCGGTTCTCTTTTCACCCTCGATCCAAAGGGCGAGCTATCCCGTCTCACTGCGCTGCGCCGTGGGCGCGGCAGCGAGCGCTGCGAGGGCCTTGGTCAGCGCTGCCATGTGGTAGACGGATATCGTGTATCCGGTCTTCCTGACGAGCTCTTAGCCGCGTTCAATCCGATCGATCTCCTCGATCCAGGTGACGAACTGGTCATCGACAAAGCCGCATCCGTCATTGAAGCAATAGTCATTCGCTCAAGCGGCCATGAGAGCCACTTCGACGACACGGCTACGAGCTTCTTGAAGGGCGTCCTGCTCTTCATGATCCGGCCGGATGGGGCACCAGCGAACCGGAATCTTCAAGCGCTATACGAACTCGTTAACGTAGGGCTTCGGGATACCGCCGCCGAAGAAATCTCGCGCGATGACGACCCCATCTTCGATTTGCTCTATTCGATGTCGCGCTGCGATGCCTTTGGCGGTGTCGTTGCTGCGGCGGGAAATCTGCTGCTCGACATGGGCGAGCGCGAGCGCGGCAGCGTGCTCTCGACGGCGCGCCGCAATCTGGAATTCATGGAGCGTCCTGCGATCCGCCAGATGCTGGGACGATCCACATTTCGCTTTGACGAACTGAAGACGGACGCGGCGGGCGTCAGCATCTTCTTCTGCTTGCCGAACGAACGTAAGCATGACTGCCAGCGCGTTCTTCGCCTCGCGGTCGCTTGCGGTCTGCAAAGTGTCTATTCCAATCCAGGACCGGCGGCGAGTGGCCATCCGGTTCTGTTCGTGTTGGAGGAATTCGCCTCACTTGGTCACATGGAGATGATCGAGAACGCGGCTGGGTATGCTGCCGGCTTTGGCCTCAAGCTCTGGGTTATCTTGCAGGATCTGGCGCAGTTGAAGCGTCATTACAAAGATGGCTGGGAAACCTTCCTGGGCAATGCGGGCGTGATACAGGCGTTTGGCAATTCCGACCTTACGACGCTCGAATATCTGTCGAAGAAGCTGGGGCAAACCGAGGTGATCCAGCCTGTGCAGAGCACCACCACAAGCCTGTCTGCCTCCTCAAGTGATCCCGGCGAGTTTCAGCGTCTACAACCATTGCTGCAAAGCCGCGGCGCAGGGCTGTTCATCAATCCGCTAGGCTTGCTCCTGGACACGCAAAGCCAGTCCAGCAGCGCGAGCACGACCAGCGCTGTCAATCATCAGGTTCAGAAGTCTTCGCTCATGCAGCCGGATGAAATCGAGCGTGCATTTCGTCGCGAGGCGATGACGCAGGTCGTGCTGGTCAAAGGTGAGCGTCCTATGGCGCTCCGACGCCGCAACTACTTTGACAACTCTAGCCTCCTTGGGCGGTTCGAGCCGGACCGGCCACCGTATAGAACACTGACAGAAGCACGAGCGCGCCGAGAGGAGCACCATGAGATGCGAGCCGCCGCCAGAAAGCGACTTATGGGCAGCGCGCTTGGATACCTTGGTGATCTCAATGCTACGGTGACATCCGCGCTTAAGCAGCGTGGATAGGACCAGACTCAATGCCGCCAAAGATCGGTGCGGAAGTACGAAGATGCGGTCTACCTAGTTCGACCGGTCACACTGCGGGAGCGTCGAAATGACAAGCATGGTCTACCCTATCAATCCCTTCTATGCCCCCGAGCACCCGCCGCTCGACCGGCTGCGCTGCCGGGTCGAGTATGAAATGCACATGGACAGCTTTGAGATCGGGGCGCACGAGTGGCGCGGCAGCGAATACTGGTTCCAGCTCACGCCCGAGGATGAGAAGCGCCTCGGTCTGTCGATCGATGACATGCCGAGGATACACGCCATCTTCACGGTGTTTGATGCGCTTTTGGATGGGGGCGATCACTACATTAGCGGCGACCGTGAACTGGTCAGCGAGGCGCTCAAGGCAATGCCGTGGTTCAACCCGCGTCTCGTGAGTGATGATGATTTTGGGCGGTTTGCGGAACTCATGGGTGCCGATCGGCGGAAAGCCGCCGCCGCCTTCCGGAAGTACGTTCAGTTCTGCCGAGATGCCACTGTAGCCGAGAGGGAAACGGCGCCTTACGATGAGGACATCCCGTTCTGAGGGAGAAGACCATGGCTGAGGATAGCAGCAATCCCGAATGGACCGATGACGACCTCATGGCGCTGATCGGACTGCCCGTGCGCTATGAGGGGCGCGATGACTGGGTGGTGACCGGACGCTCGTCCATCGGTCAGGCGGCCGAAATCACTAATAGTGACGACGACGTCGCCTACATCGGACCAGCTACCGTCTTGGTCGGCGAGGCGTGCCTTCTGAGTGCGATACCCGTTGCGCGAAGGAACCTGCTGGATGACTGGCTTTCCGCAGATGCCCTACAGGAAACGCGCATGATGCTGCTTCGATTACAGCTCGTGAATAGCCAGCAGGGCTGATGGGCGCTGGAAGGTGGGAAGACGCAGCTCACGCCGCGCCTTCCCTGGCCAGCAGCCAGTTGGCGGCTTCGGATGCTTTCGAGGCGGCCGCGAAGATAGCGCGGTTGTCGCGCTTCAGGACCTGAAGCCAGTTCTTGATATAGCTGGCATGATCGGCACGCGGTTCGGGGGTGATACCCAGATCGCTGCACAGGAAGGCTGAACCCAGCTCAGCGACCAGCTCTTCCATCGCATAGGATTCAGTGCCAAAGCGCCCCGTGAGGTCACGGTCCAGACGCGGCTTGGCACCGGACCAATGCACAAGCTCGTGGAACAATGTTGAATAGAAGCCTTCGGCAACGCTCATCGTGTCGGTGCTGATGAAGCGCTTGCGATCGGGCATCCTGATCATGTCACGGGCAGGAATGAAGGCTGCCATGTCGCCGCCTTCCTCGATGACGGCTCCCGTCGCGGCCGCGAAGGCTTCGGCGCGGGCGATGGGATCGAAGGTGGCGTCTTCGGGAAGCGGCGCAACCTGCTCAGGAACGAAGCCCTCCACCTGCGCGGCATTGAACACCCAGCTGGCACGGGCGAACATGCGCTCTGCCTGTTCGGCTTCGCCGGTCTGCTCGTTCTTCTGCTCGAAGCCAATGGTCTTGTAGAAGACGACCAGCGAAGCTTTCTCGCCCTTGCGGACCTGTGCGCCGCTCGCTTGCCACTGGCGATATGTGCCCCACGTGTTGGAAGGATAGCCTGCCGCCAAAGACGACACCCACAGGCTCACGACATTGACGCCGTTGTACGGGTTCATCGATGCGACGTTGACGGGACGCTTCATCGAGCCGCCCCTGTCTCTGATCCAGGGCAGCGAGCATTCGCCGGCGGTTTCGAGGGCATCGACGATGCGGTTGGTGATCTCCTGATGGACATCGAATTTCTTGAGTGACGACATTTGGCTCTCCTTTCGCCTTTGGAGCCGCGACCATCGCGGCCTGATGGCGTCCGGAGAGGCAGGCGGGCACAGCCCCTTGCACCCGAAGGGCGGGCAACGCGAAAAGACGGCGCATGCCGTTGCAAGGGGATGGGAACGCTGCCAGGACAGCCCGAAGAAGGCCGCCCTGGGCGTGGCTGGGCGAGAGGATCAGCGCGTCTGAGAGAATGGTGATGTCTGGTGGTGAACCGGAACCCGGCTCTACTGCACCCGGCGCAGAGCGCGGCTCAGGGTCCAGCGGCCGACGTTGAACTCCCCGGCAATCGAGGTGATGGTACCGTCACACCTATCGAGGCGCTGACGGGCTTCGGCCACCTGCTCAGGCGTGAGCTTGCAGGGCCGGCCAAGGCGGACACCGCGGCGGCGGGCAGCGGCAAGGCCCTCTCGGGTGCGGCGAGCCAGCATGCGGCGCTCGAATTCACCCATGCCGGAGAGCACGGTCAGCAGCAGGTAGCCTTCGGGCGTAGTCGTATCGATGGGGAAATTGGCGATGCGGAAGCCGACACCACGGCGATGCAGGGCATTGATTTCGGCGAGAGCGTCGGCGGCAGACCGCCAGGCGCGGTCAAGGTCCCATACGACCAGCACGTCGCCCTCGTACAGGCGGGCGATCACCCTCTCATAGACGGGACGGTGCTTGCCGACGGCCGATACGTGCTCGATGTGCAGTTCATCGCAGACTGCGCGCAAGCCATCGATCTGGCGATCGGGCCGCTGCTCCTCGGTTGAAACTCTCAGATAGCCGATACGGGCCATGTTCCACTCCACGCGGGCCCGCCGGGTCACCGCATGGTGTGCCTCAAAAACGTCCCTTATCGCTCTCCTTCGTGAACCTCTGGCAGCGGGAGCAATCGCACTCTCCGAACGGCCAGTTCTCGTACTTTCAGATCATAGTACAGCGACAGATTTCTGTCCGCCAATAAGGTGCGGAAAGGGACGTTTATCTACCGCTCTTAACGAGCGGCACAAAATACATAATCCCGAATTCTACCGTCAATTAGCCGCCCGTGCCGCAGAACCCGGTCCATCGCGGCTTCCGAACTCATCGATCCGGAGGAATAATGAAGCGCTTCATCCTGCGCGCCCTGATTGTCGTGTCGCTCTGTCTGGCGGGATCGCTCGTCGCCGCGACACCGTCTTTGGCCGATGTTCGATTCTGCAATCAGTCAGACCACATGCTCATCACCTATTTCCATGAGCAGCGTGGCAAGCAGTGGGAAAACCACCGCGTCAACATGGATGGCTGGTTCGAGGTACCAGCCCTGTCATGTAAGTCGCTGATCGGTGCCAACGGCTTTCTGTTCGTTGGCTACTACACGATGGCGGCGATCATCGACGGCCGCCAGGTGCTGCTCTCCGACCGCCATATCACCCTCGATAACACCGGCAGCTTCATGGCCATGTTCAGCGACAAGACTGAACTCATGGACGATACACCCTCGGTCTGCGCAGTAGCCGACAACCTGCGCCGTCTGAACGATCTTGCTATCGATCGCTATGTTGGGGTGAACGAATGCCCCAGCGGATTCAGAAAGTACCAGTCGAACTTCTCGATCGTTCGGCCTGCCTTTTATACCAATGATGCGACCGTGAATTACAGCGGCACCCGCATCTGGCTGACCCGTTAACGACCCGAGGACGGGGGCAGCTCATGGGATCAATTATCGCCTTCATCGTCAGCCTGCTCATTATCTGGAAGGGTGGCGGTTACTGGACGTTCTTCGGCTATTGCGGGCTGATCATCAGCGCCATCTTCATCATGATCAATATCGCCGGGGCGATCCAGCAAACCAACCGGCAAATGGCGCAGGATCAGCAAGCAGCCCAGCGCGCCGAGGACGAACGGCGGGCGCGAGAGGCGGCAACGCAGCGGCCGTGTCCGATGTGCGGGGAAGCGATCCTCAAGACCGCGCGCAAATGCAAGCATTGCGGTGAGTTCATCGAACCCGAAACGTCCAGCGTGGCCCACGCCGATCCGGTTCCGGCGTCTGCGCGCTCCTCAAAACCGGATGTCGCCGAGCCGACATCCGCCGGCGCGGGCGTCCGCCAGTTCGCCGCTGCCGCACCCTCATCTTCGGGCAAGCCCGACACGAAAATCACGACCGGCGGCTTCGCCATACTCGGGCTGGTCGGTGTCCTGATCGCAAAGGTGCTCGGATGGATTTGAACACAAACGGAATCGTCGGACTAACGCGCCTCCTGCGGACCGCCGCCGTCGCCGGCATCGCTGTGGGATCAATCACTGCGCCGGCCTCTGCACAGGCAACGAATGCCGAGCAATGTCTGGCCTCGATTGAAAGACCTGCCGGTGAAAACGGCGAACAGGTTGTGGGCTTGTGCATCGAGGCCCTGAAGCTCGATCCAAATGCCGCGCCGCTGATCTATTCGCTGGCCCGAACGCTCTACGGCATGCAGCATTACGAGCGCGCGATAGAACTCTATACCAATCTTGCCGGACGCGGTTTTGCACCGGCCCAGACCGCGCTTGGCATTGCCTACTACAAGGGCGAGGGCGTTCCCCAGGATCACGGCGCGGCGGCGGCATGGTTCCGGCAGGCGGCGGAGGGTGGTTATGCGAGCGCGCAGAACAATCTCGGCCAACTCTATCTGAACGGGCAAGGCGTAGAGAAAAGCGATGCGGAAGCCATGCGCTGGTTTGCAGCCGCAGCAGATCAGGGGCATGAAGCGGCGAAGGCGAATGCTCTCGCCCTTTACGAGCGGTACCGGGAAACCGCCGTGGACATGCGGGACGAGGTTGCGGCGGAGATGGAGGCGTTGGCGGCACGGATCGCCTCGACAGAGCAACGCATAAAGGGCCTGGAAGCTATACAGGCCGAAGACTATGCAACGGCTGCAGGCCTGCTTCTCGGCCCGGCCGAGGCAGGTGATGCCGAAAGTCGGCACTATCTGGGGCTGATCTATCTGTTAGGTGGCCACGGCGTTGAACCCAATGCCAACAAGGCCAGAAGCTGGTTTGAGCAGGCCTCCGCGCAAGGTTACGAGAAATCGACCGATGCGCTGGCGCAGATGGACGCCACCGAGGACAAAATGGGGATGCCACTTTCAGAGGGCTGGCGGCTCGAGGACATCAACGCCGGAGTTGAGGCACTGAAGTCCAAGGAATATAGGCGCGCCATCGACCTGCTTGCCCCGCACGCGGAATTCCTCGAGCCGGTTGTGCAGCTTGACATTGGCAGGCTCTACGCATTCCCGACCGGACAGATTGAAGGTGTCGAGTACAATGGTCAGGAAGCGCTTCGTTGGGTGAAACTGGCTGCTGCACAGGGTTATCAGCCCGCCATTGATCAACTGGAGCAATGGCGCGTGAAATAGCGCGGTCTACGGAGCGCTCATGCAATCGCCGCCCGGCCAGTTGGCCGGGCGGCGATTTTCTGTCTATGGATCGATACGCCTACTCGTCACCTTCTTCCCCCTCGACCTCATCATCTTCCTCCGGTTCCGGGATCGGCAGAGAAGCGGGCGCGAAGCGCTCGGTGTAACCCTCTGCCGGGAAGGCCAGATAGCGGGGCAACCAGTTCTCGGCCTGCATCTGGCGGGTGCCATCAAGGCAGTCGGTAATGATCTTCTTCTGTACCTTGGCGGTGGAGGTCGTGTGCGCACTGGCGATATCCCTGCCCGCCACTTCGGCCACCATCGCATTGAGCGCTTCCTTGTCACGCAGCAGCGTGAAAAAGCCGTCCTCCGGCTCCCACCACTGGCGCATGTCGACGCCGATCTGCTGGCCGGTGAGTGCGATCAGTTCGTCCTCTGCCGACAGGCTCTCAGCCATCAGGAAAGTCAACACTTTGGCAACAGCATCATCCTCAAGAGCCATGATCGCCGCGAACAGTTCGTCGTGGCACACCGAGAACGCCATGTCGCCCCGCAGCCCGATCACCGGTTCATCGTCCTCCCCGGCGATGCCGAGAAGCTGACGGATTTCGGCGCGGGCCTGTACATGTCGCGCCTGTCCCCGGCTTGCCGCGATGCTTTCGCTGATCGCGGTGTTTTCAGCCCGCAGCGGCTCGGAGTTCACGCGCCACAAGGGCGAACCCACCAGCATGTGAAAGGCGATGAGCCGCAGGGCCACACCCGGATGATCGAGCAGTGCCGCGCTCACAGCTGACTGACGATGCAGGGCCAGATAGTTCTGCATGGCCTTGGTCAGTTCCGAGCTTCCCGTCTTCGGCGCTTCGCCCTGGGGGCCTTCCGCCTTGCGCTTTACCTCGCGGGTCGGGCGGTAGCCTTCGTGGAACTCGACCTCACCGTCATGGGTGCAGGTCACATAGACAAAGCCACCCTTGGTCTTTGGCACCTTGGTGTATTCCCAGCCGGCCCAATGCTGGCCCACCTCAAAGATCACCACGTCCTGCCAGCCCTTCTCGATATAGGCTTCGCGGGCTTTGGCGATAGCCGTGTTCTGAAGCGTCCAGAAATCCTCGGCCTTGCTGAAATAGCGTTCCTGTCCGAACAGGTCGGACACGATGGCCCCTGTATAACCCTCCACGTCAAAGAGGGCATTGCTGACGGGTATCTGGCTGCCGCCAAACATCCATTCGCGCAATGTCCGGCCCACCGGGGCGTATTCATCATCGCTCTTGAGCAGCCGGTACCATTCCTTCTGCTGACGGACGGTTGCCATGGTGAGGATGCGCAGGGTATCGGGCCGCACTTCCTCACGACGATAGGCGTTCAGGATCGGCTCGATGATCCGGGAGATTGCCAGCCGCTGACTCACCAGCCTCTCGGTGATGCCGAACCGGGCGGCGATGCCTTCGGCGGACTCGCCCGCATCGATCAGCGCGGCGAAGGCCTTATATTGATCGATCTCATCCATGGGCAGGCGGGCCACATTCTCGGCCAGCGATGCTTCGATGGCGGTAGCATCCTCGCCGTTCTCCATGATGATGCACGGCACCGGGTCCACCGGCCCCTCGGCGGCAAGGGTCTTGAGAGCGCCAAGGCGGCGCTGCCCGGCCACCACTTCAAAGCCTTCGCAGTTGGGCCGTACCAGCAGCGGCTGCAACACGCCAAGGGAACGGATGGAGAGCACAAGGTCGGCAACGTCCTTGGCCCCCTTCTTCCTGACATTGAGGGGGCATGGTTTGAGTTGGTCGATGGTCAGGTGTTCGAGTTTCATGATGTTGGTCCTTTCTTGGGTTGGCGCAGCCAAAAAGCCGCGCATGCACCCCTGGCCAGCGCCGAGCGTCCGAACAAAAAAGCCCGCCATGCGGCGGGCTGAGAGGACCAAGGACCGAAAGCGGGCGATGCCAAAGCCGAAGCCGCGCATAGCGCGGCCCTGGTCCTGACAACACGGGAGACGGCAACGCCGTCGAATGGAGCGGGCCGGAAGGACTTCGGCTATTGGGTCACATCGCCAGCGTCGGTGTAAGCTGGACAATAAGGGTGCCATGGGCGCGCATATCGCGCCCCGCAATAAGACGGGCTGCGTGCAGCCCGTCCTTCATTCTGCCCTGCAAAACGCTATTGTACCCGCGTCCAGCGCTCGCGCGGTTCATTGCGCCTGGCCCAGTCTTTTTCGAGCGCGGGCATGAAGGGCAGCAGTTCGGCCGGCACATCGGGATCGATGCCCGGCAGTTCGACGACACCGTCGCGCCTTGCCAGGTGGAGCAGCAGCGTCGCAAACAGCACGTCGCCGCGATAGGGTATGTTCAGCGCCGCCTGAATTTCATCGGCATCCTTCCCCTCCCGGAGCATGTCGAGAAACGGTGGGATCTTCGGATCGGGAATGTAGATGAAGGGATCGGGGTAGAGCCGCCGGTGACGATCGGAAAACAGGAAGTCATGATGGCTGGTCAGGACGACCTTGAGGCGTTGCTGCTGCTGTTGTTCTTCTTCCTGCTCTGGCGTCATCGCTCGCCGCCTCCGATTTTGCCGGTATGCAGACTCGGTTATTCGCTGTGCCCGCGCAAGCGGCCCTGCCAGGGATCGTCGCCCGAAATGGGCCGAAACCGCCCCTGCCGGGTTCGGGGGCGCAAGCCATAGAGCCCGGCCGGCCGCGGGCCGGGGCAGCCAACAGGAATCGGGTATTATCGGGTAGGAAATCGGGTACGAAGTCGATCAAGCCTGCGGAATCCTGCCGTTCGCCGTCCTTTGATCTTCTAGCCATATGTCAATCTTGGATTGACATATGCCGCTACTGGTAAAGTGACCCTCGCATTCACTTTGAACTTGTGCCATAATGTCAATTATGGATGGACAAGGCACGTCAAAGCTGAAGCAGGTTCTCCAGAACGTCCCACCGGGCTTTCTGGTCGATACAGCATGGATGAACCGGCACGCGATCTCGCGCCAGTCAGTCTCCGCCTATGTCAAACAGGGCTGGCTCGAACGGGTCATGACCGGCCTTTATCGTCGCCCCTTCACCTCATCGGAAAACCCCGAAGCGGTGAGCGGCTGGAAAATACCGCTGCTCTCGGCGCAGTGGCTCATGGGCCATCGCTTCCATGTGGGGGGCATGTCCGCGCTGGCCCTCCAGGGCTATGAGCACTACCTCGCGCTGGGCGGCAGGACCACCATCCATCTTTACGGCCCCGACATACCGGCATGGCTGTTCAAGCTGCGTGTGGATGCCAAGCTCACACGTCACGGCACCACGCTGTTCGGGGACCTCGAAACCGGCATAGAGGACGGCCGCTTCACCCTCGATGATCAAACGGATTCAACAATAGCCCTCAGCCCGTGGCGCTGGCCTATGCGGATGTCTTCGCCGGAGCGGGCGATCCTCGAAGCGCTCGACGAACTGCCGGGTCACGAGAGCTTTCACAATCTGGATGCCGTCTTCGAGAGCTTGGCCAATCTCCGTCCCAAGCAACTCACCCTGCTGCTCAGAGCTTGTCGCAGCATCAAGGTGAAGCGTCTGTTCTTCGTCTATGCAGACAAGCACGCCCATGCCTGGCGCAAGCATATCGACAGCGTAACTATTGACCTCGGCCGGGGCGACCGGGCGCTCGCGCCCGGCGGCAAACTGCATCCGCACTACCGCGTGACGGTGCCCCCCGACCTCATGCCAACGGAGGCCGGCCATGGCGCGTGAACGATATGTTCGTCAGGTCGAACTGCTGGTGAGAACCCTGCCCTATGTGGCGCGGCAGGACGTGTTCGCGCTCAAGGGCGGCACGGCCATCAATCTCTTCTACCGCGACATGCCGCGCCTCTCGGTCGATATCGACTTGGTCTATTTGCCGATCGAAGACCGGGCAACCTCGCTCGCCCGCATCGATGCCGCGCTCGATGCCCTGCAGGCCGACCTGCGGAAGAATCTGCGCGGTGCCAGTGGCCAGCGCATAGCCGGCGGCGGCAACAACGATACGCGCGTGCTGGTGCGTCAGGTCGGCAGCGAGATCAAGATCGAAACCTCGCCGGTCGGCCGAGGCACGGTCCACCCGCCTGAGCTCCGCGCCGTCACCGACGCGGTGGCCGATGAATTCGGCTTCGCGGAAATGCAGGTGGTCGCCTTTGAAGACCTGTTCGGCGGCAAGCTGCATGCCGCGCTCGACCGCCAGCATCCGCGCGACCTCTATGATGTGAAACTGCTCCACGAGAACGAAGGCATCACGGATGCGCTGTTCCGAACCTTCTTGGTCTATGTCGCCAGCTCAAACCGCCCCCCGCATGAACTGCTGCGACCGAACCTGAAACCGCTAGAAGAAGCCTTCGTGCAGGAATTCGAGGGGATGACGACGCAGACCGTCAGCCTTGATGAACTGCTGGTAACGCGTACCCGCATGATCGACGAGATCACGGCCCGGCTGGATGAGAAGGCTAGGGGGTTCCTTCTCTCGCTCCATGACGGCGCGCCGGAGTTCGACCTCATCGGCCTCCCACATGCAATCAGCCTGCCCGCCGTGCAATGGAAGCTGCTCAACCTGCGCACCCTCAAAGAGCAGAATCCTGCCAAGCATGAAGAGCAGCGTGAAGCGATCGAGCGCCTGGCCGGCTAGATGTAGTGCCTGAAAGGCAGCGGCTTGGAATCGACTTCAGGAATGGCAGTTAGAATTTCGCCGACATCGTTGGCGAAGCGAAGAGTGACTGGATAGCCATCTCCATAGATGCACGTGTTGAAGTTCAGCTTCGTCAGGGCAACGATATCGGCCAGCACTTGTTCGAGCGGCGTGTCTCCAAAGACAATCTTGACCTTAAGGGGTGTAGGGATTTCACGTCCGGGATACGTGCGAAGCTTGGGCACATATCCGGATGACCAGAGAAAGCCGTTGCGATCGTCCACCTTCAGCGCCAGACCCCGCATGATGCCGCGCCGGCCCTGCTCACGGAAAAGCTTAAGGTCGTTAGGGCGACGGATCTGAATACCGCTGATCCGCGTGCCTTCCGGCGCAGCGTCGCGAAAACCGGCAATCTCGTCCCTGTTGAAATTCGTCTGCCCATGGATGAATAGCTCGCTCGGAGCCCTACCGCCGTGCCATTTCTTATAGCTCTCAACGCATCGCCTAACGATGTCGGCGGCATACTCGCGTGGAAGGTGGAACTCGCCCTGCTTCTCGGAGGCCCAAGAGCCTACCGAGCCCTTGAAGACGATGCCTTCGCCAGTGTGCAGAAACATCTGCGCCCCGCAGCAGGCTTCGAACTCATCCTGAGCATTTGTATGCGTTCGCTTGAAGACGAGGCCTATGTAACAAACGCCGTCCCGAATGTCGGCGAGTGACCAGGGCAGCTCGCCCGCCTTATAGTAGATCGCAGTGCCAAGGTTCCAGGCAATGGTCGCATCGTCTTGGAGTTTGCGCTTGGGCTTTCCCTTTTCATTGAGGTTGGCTTGGGGCGCGATGGTGGTCTGTCGCACGATCTGCGTCACGGCTTCGCAACCAAGCAGCTTGGCCTTTAGCTGATTGTGAAAGTGGTTCTCATAGAGATGCTTCTCGGCGGCGTCGTTGATGTCGTCGAAAAGGTCGGGCGCATCGAGCAGCGCCATCGCCTGTCGATGCGTGAGTGCACTTTCGCTGGATACACGGTCCATCTTTGGAACTACCGACTTCGGGCGGCAATGCTTCCAGAGGAGTTCCGGCACAACCACGAACCACAGAGCCACCTTGGGACTCTCATCGGTAACCCACGACCGCATTGGGCCGGCAAAGAGCTCGACCGCGTCGTAGACGCGCTGATACGGGTCGGCATTGTTAATTGCATCACTCAGCACCTGCGCGTCGATAGGCAGAGTCACGCGGGGCACGGGATTGAGCTGCGCGCGAAAGACCGCCTCAAAGCCGGGGAACATCACCGAGCTTGCTACGTCCGGATCGGCGGGAATCGGACCTGCCAGCCGATGTACCCATGCGACGAGTTGGTCAATGCCTTCCTGCGTACCTATCACCCCGTACCGAATGCCGGCGAGCTCGTTGGGTGGGCCAAAAAGGAGAAGGCCGTCCTTTGGATCGGCAAGCGCTTGCTCGTGAGCAAAACGGAGACGTGGCTCAGGCAGGTGTACGAGCGTCTGAGCGGAACGGGCGAGCGACTTAGGCTTCATCATCATCGTCCTCGTCATCAACAACATCTTCCACCAGCTCGATGTCGGCTGTCTCGTCCAGGCCGGTATCATTGTCCTCGAAGTAGCTGACCGGCGATTTGAATCGCATAGGTACCATGGACAACTGGATGTCATCTCCGCCCGTGGCCAGCGCCATAGAATCGCTCCCGCTTCCAAGCTGGGAGCAGAAGGCGAGAAGACGGTCCCGCCATTCGCGGTTCCACCAATTCCGGCAAACGCCGCGGCGGGCTTTGTGCATCCGCTCCGGCTTGTCCCAGGGCTGCTTTCCATCGTCGGTGAAGATCACGTGGTGGCGAAGCACAACGCGTGGAAATGGCGAGAGCTGGACCGAAGCAGAGACTGCATAGTGCCAGAACCCATCCGGGACCTTGGTTCCATCAATGAGGCGCTTGCTCTTGGTTCCGACCATCTGACGATAGGTGCGCCGGCCAAGGCGAGGCTGGAAGAACGCCCGGTCCTTTTCGAGGGTCCCGCGGGCGAAGAAGAAAGCCAGCAATCCGCTCGCGAGAGGAAAGCCCACGCAATTTCGGGCTTTGATTGCGCCTTCCCAGCTTTGACGCACGAGATCGCTCACGATGTTGCTTGCGTCAAAGGAGGCGATATCGAGTGCCTCCCAGCCCTGGGAGAGAAGCGTCTTAACCGAATGACTTTCGCTCGATGCCCATTCGTCGCCGAGATGCAGATGCACTTCAGGCGGCGGGGCGAAAGTCAACAGAAGGTCCTCATGCACGCGGTGAGGATGCGGAAATGAGGAGAAATGGGCTGCAATGCCCTTCGCGCCACCGCGATACCGATGAGCGTATATCTTCTTCGGCAGCGTCAGCTGGAACCAGTTGGAGAGATAGTCATCCTTGACCCGCGCCGGCCGTCTGGTCTTGTCGATCGCCTTTTCGTACCAATTCATGACGGCCGAGGCATTGGCGTTAGGTGACCGAGGAATCTGCTCGCGCTCGAGCAGGGTGAGCAGCTGACGAAGGCCGCCCGCCCATGTCTCGTCAAAACGCACAATGTTCAGATCGCTCAACCCAGGCTGCATGCTCTGGAATGGAAATGCATCAATCTTCAAAGGGACTATGAAGTCCTTGAGATTGTGCTGGGCTTGGGCGTCGCGAGCCAGTTTCAACTCGCGCAGCGCGCCTGGCTTTGTATTGCCATGCAGGGTCGAGACGAAGAGAAACCGGCAGGCAGCAGAGTCTATTGCTTCCTCGATGTCCCGCCAGAAGAGTTCTCCGCCAAGCAGCTGCGTGACGTCAGACCACACTTGGTAACCAGCGATCACTAGCTGTGCAGCAAGCCACCTGACAAAGTCGTTATCTTCAGGGGAGGCGTGGCTGATGAAGATCGTCCGGCGCTCGCGCACGGAAGCATTGCCGGATGATTGGGGTATGGTTTCACACTCCTGGATCATCCGGCCGTTCCTTACTTCTTCTTGTTCGGACGCTGGGTAAGCGCCGACGCAGCAGCGGTCTTGGCTGCCTTGCTGGAGTTCGGGTTGCTAAGAACCTTAGCCGCCGCCGACGCTGCCTTGGCACTGGTCACTTCGTTGTTCCGTTTGGACATCTCATCACCTCCGATCTTGACGAGTCGCACCGATAGGAATAAAAACTATACACATCATCTTTTGATGTCAATATAGTTTCTATACGGATGTGAGGATCGACGTGGGAGATAGAGCGACAGACATAAGGTGGGGGGTCGAACAGCGGCTGGAATTCATTGAGTTCCGTCTGTTCTGGGAGGGCGGGGTGAACCGCTCTGACATTGTGGACACCTTTGGCGTGTCGGTCCCGCAGGCCTCAAAGGACTTGTCCCTCTACCAGGAGCTCGCCCCGGAGAATGCGGCCTACGACAAGCGCGGTAAGCGCTATGTGCCGACAGCCGCCTTCAAGCCCCGTTTCATGTCGTCCGATCCAGATACATACCTGCTCAGACTCCGTTCGGTCGCCGAAGGGCTGGTTGATCCCGGCCAGTCATGGATTGCGCAGCTACCGGATGTGGATGTCGCGACCACGCCCCGGCGCGAGGTGGACCTCACGGCGCTGCGCGCCGTGCTTTCGGTCCTAAGAAAAGGCAGTTCTCTGGAAGTGCGGTATCAATCGATGAACAAGCTTCGCCCCGATCCCGTATGGCGGCGCATTTCCCCGCACGCGCTCGGCTTCGACGGCTTGCGCTGGCACACGCGCGCCTTCTGTCATTTGGAAGGGACGTTCAAGGATTTTCTCCTCCCTCGCATTCTGGAGACCCGCAACGTCGGTCCCGCCGGTGCCCGGCCGGAGAAGGACAATCTCTGGCGAGAGTTCTTTCAGATTGAGATCGCGCCTCATCCGGGGCTCACTCCAAGCCAGCAGCAGGTTGTTGCCAGGGACTATGGCTTCAACGACGGAAAGGGGGTCATCTCCGTCCGATATGCAATGCTGTTCTATGTCCTGAAGAGACTGGGTCTGCTCAGTAATCCCGAGAAAGAAGACCCACGCCGTCAACATATTGTTGCTATTAACAAATCTGCCGTGCAGACTGCATTGGAATACTCAAATTACTTTGAAACTTCGGCCCCGGCCCTGTCGGGAAATGACTAATGACGATACTGAATGACATCAAGAGCGGAGCGGTCATCGGCGGGATTGTCCCCGGCCGGGCGGTTCAGATCGTTTCAGTCGAATGGATCGGCGATCAGGCCGTTAATGTCGTCTACCGCAATCCTGACAGCGGCATCGCGGAGACAACACTTTACCGGGACGATGAACATCGCCTGAGTTTGGACACGGCGGGTCGGCCATGGTCATTTGACGCCGATGGAGCGCTCTTGCGGCTTGTGACGGAAGCCAACCGGATCAAGCTTGCGCACTATTTTGATCCCTACCTGGCAATTCACACTAGTCTTGTCGATCCGCTGCCTCACCAGATTTCGGCGGTCTATGGCGAAATGCTGCCGCGCCAGCCGCTTCGCTTCCTGCTTGCAGACGATCCGGGCGCCGGCAAGACGATCATGGCTGGCCTTCTGATGAAGGAGCTGATCGCTCGCAGTGATCTGGATCGCTGCCTGGTGGTTGCGCCCGGCAGCCTTGTCGAACAATGGCAGGATGAACTTGGAACCAAGTTCAATCTCGATTTCGACATCCTCACCCGCGACATGATCGAAACGTCGCGAACGGGTAATCCCTTCAATGATCGCAATCGGCTGATCGTTCGGCTGGATGTGTTGGCACGTAACGAGGAGCTGCAGGAGAAGCTTCTCGCGTCCCAGGAGTGGGACCTGATCATCTGCGATGAAGCCCACAGAATGTCGGCGACCTATTTTGGCGGCGAAGTAAAGTACACCAAGCGCTATCAGGTCGGCCAGCGCCTCGGGCAAATCTGCCGGCACCTTCTCCTCATGTCGGCCACGCCTCACAACGGCAAAGAGGAAGACTTCCAGCTCTTCATGGCGCTGCTCGATGGGGATCGGTTCGAAGGCCGCTTCCGCGACGGTGTGCACTATGCCGACACCGACGACATGATGCGCAGGCTGACGAAGGAAGAGCTACTGAAGTTCGATGGTCGTCCGCTGTTCCCCGAGCGGCGCGCCTACACGGTCAAATACGAACTCTCGCCCAAAGAGGCGGCGCTCTACGCCGCTGTCACGGAGTATGTTCGCAGCGAGATGAACCGCGTGCAGCGGTTCGCGGAGGCCGAAGGAAAGAAGCGCAACACTGTGGGCTTCGCGCTTCAGATCTTGCAGCGCAGGCTCGCCTCGTCCCCGGCTGCCATCTATCAATCCCTGAAGCGGCGGCGTGAGCGACTGGAGGGCGAGCTGGCGGAAGCGCGGCTCGCGGCAAGGGGACAAGTTGCCTTTGCGCCCGCAAACGACGTGTCCAACGAGGCCATCCGCAACATCGAGGAGTTCGCGCAGGATGAGGTCGATGAGCTTGAAGACCTGATCTCGACCGGCGCCACGACTGCGGAAACCGTTGAGCAGCTTGCCATCGAAGTCGAGACGCTGAAGCGCCTCGAAGACATGGCCCTTGGCGTACTGCGGTCCGGCGAAGACACCAAGTGGTCCCAGCTAAACCGCATCCTCGACGACGACCTGATGGTCGACGCCGATGGTACCCGCCGCAAGCTCATTATCTTCACCGAACCCAAGGATACGCTCCACTACCTGCTCGACAAAGTGCGCGCGCGGCTCGGGCGACCGGAAACGGTCGACGTAATCCATGGCGGTGTTACGCGGGAAGAACGTCGGAAGGTTATCGAGCGGTTCATGCAGGATCGGGACATGCTTGTCCTGATTGCGAACGATGCTGCTGGGGAAGGCGTGAACCTCCAGCGCGGCCATCTGATGGTGAACTACGACCTTCCGTGGAATCCCAACAAGATCGAACAGCGGTTCGGCCGTATCCACCGGATCGGCCAAACGGAAGTGTGCCACCTCTGGAACATTGTCGCAGCGGACACGCGCGAGGGCGAAGTCTATGCCCGGCTGCTTGAGAAGCTTGAAGCGGCGCGAGAGGCCCTGGGCGGCCGAGTCTATGACGTGCTGGGCGAGCTGTTTGACGGCATAGCGCTCAAAGACCTCCTCTTCGAAGCCATCCAGTATGGCGAGAGAGAGGAAGTCCGCGCCCGGCTCTTCAAACAGGTGGATGGTGCCGTCGATCAGCAACACCTTCTCGACCTTCTTCAGCGCCGCGCGCTCACGAACGACACGATGCCCGCAGCCCAGGTGCAGGAGCTTCGGATCGAGATGGAGAAGGCTGAAGCGCAGCGCCTTCAGCCGCACCATATTCAGAGCTTCTTCGTTGAAGCATTCGAACGCCTTGGCGGCCAACTCAAGCGTCGTGAAGACGGACGCTGGGAGATCACGCACGTCCCCGTGCGTATCCGGGAACGGGATAGGCAGACTGGCGTGGGAGCGCCGATACAGAAGAAGTACGAGCGCATCTGCTTTGAGAAGAGCCGCATCAACCAGCAGCCCGTCGCCGAGTTTGTCTGTCCCGGCCACCCGCTGCTCGAAGCGGTCACTAGCCTGATCCGCGAACAATACGACCAGCTGATGAAGCAGGGCGCCGTCCTAGTGGACGATACCGATGACGGCGACGACATCGAAGCGGTCTTCCTTCTTGAGCATACCGTCCAGGATGGCCGCCGAACCAGTACGGGCAATCCGCATGTCGTGTCGCAGAAGATGCAGTTTGCGGCCATTGATCGCAGCGGCCGCGTATCCAATGCCGGCATAGCGCCACACCTCAACTTCCGGCCGATCGCGCCGGAGGAAGTAGAGCTGGTGCGTGACTTGCTTGATGAGGATTGGCTGAGCGCCAACCTCGAACGGGCGGCCATCGAGTTCGCCACAGTCGAGCTCGCTCAGGCGCACGTTGCCGAGGTCCGGGGAAGACGCTTGCCCGAGATCGAAAAGGTGGAAGCGGAAGTCCGCGCGCGCCTCAAGAAGGAAATCAACTACTGGGACGCTCGGGCCTTTGAACTCAAGGAGGAGGAGAAGGCCGGCAAGAAGACGCGGCTCAGCTGGCAAAACGCGCAGCGGCGGGCTGAAGACCTAGCTGACCGCCTGAAACGGCGGCAGGATCAACTTGATCAAGAGCGGCACATCTCTTCGCAGCCGCCTCGCATTCGGGGCGGGATGGTCGTTATCCCGCGCGGTTTGCTGGAGCAGCGTCGCGCCGCGGCCGGAGCAGTACCCTCAAGCGGATTCTCCGAAGACCCCGCCGCGCGCCGCGCCATCGAACTGGCCGCGATGGAGGCGGTAATGAGTATCGAGCGCTCTCTTGGCAATGTGCCAAGCGATGTGTCTGCGCAGAAGATCGGCTATGATATCGCCTCGCTCGATCCTAGATCGCAGCATCTGCGCTTCATCGAAGTGAAGGGGCGGATCGACGGCGCTGATACAGTGATGATCACGCGCCAGGAGGTCATCACGTCGCTCCATGAACCAGAGAAGTTCATCCTCGCTGTCGTAGAGGTCGAGAACGGCTTCGCGCGAGCGCCCCGCTACGTTCATGGAGCACTCGACGATCGCGAGCCTCGCTTCGATCAGAGCGCCATCCAATACGATCTACGCCGCCTGCTGGAGCGGGCAAAGGAACCCGCATGACCGCACCATATAAGAAGAAGCTCATTGAGGTCGCGATCCCGCTCGACGCGATCAATCGTGCAGCTGGTGTAGAGAACAACATTCACACGGGCTTGCCCTCAAACCTCCATACATGGTGGTCTAGGAAGCCTCTTGGAGTGGCGAGAGCAGCGCTCTTCGCAAGTCTGGTTGACGATCCTTCAGAGGAAGGCCTGACTGAGGAGCAAGAGGATCAGCGTCGGGATCATCTGTTTGGATTGCTTCAGCGACTTGCTGAAGTCGACTCCGGTTCGGACGAGGAGCTCATATCGCAGGCGAAGGCCGAGATACGTCGTTCAAACGATGGTAGAATCCCACCGTTTTGGGACCCGTTCTGTGGTGGTGGGTCTCTTCCGCTTGAGGCCGTTCGACTGGGGCTCGATACACTCGCTACCGACCTGAATCCGGTTGCGGTATTCATTACACGGGTTTTGATCGAGCTTGCGCCCAAGTTTGCTCATCTCGCTCCCGTTAATCCAGAGTCGAAAGAGGGTGAACTGCTTTCGGGGCGGTCAGCCTTTGCGGGCCTCCGTCATGATTTGATGTACTACGGCGACCGCATTGCCCAAATCCTCGAGCGCAAGCTGTCGCCGCACTATCCAAAGATCGCGTTGCCTGTTGAGCAAGGCGGCGGAGAAGCATCTGTGGTTGCCTGGATATGGGCCCGCACGGTCGAGTGCCCCAATCCAGCCTGTCGAGCGCAGGCTCCGTTGGTAAACAAGTTCTGGCTTTCAACGCACAAGTCAAATCAGGCATATGCCGCTCCTATCTATGACTCCAAGAATCGCAGGTTCTCGTTCGAGATTCGAACTGCCGGCGAACCCCAAGAAGGCACAGTGAATCGCACAGGCGCGGTATGCCTGGCGTGCCAGAACGCTATCCAGTTCGACTACATCAGGGCAAAAGGTGCGGCTGGCGAGATCGATTATCAGCTCATGGCAATGGTCGCCGAAGGCGCTAAATCGCGCGTGTACATCGCGCCGACAATTGAACACGAGAGAGCGGCTAGCGTTGTGCCGCCAGAGGACGCGCCTGATACTCCGCTGCCGGAAAGTGCTCTCGGCTTTCGCGTACAAAAGTACGGTCTAGTCCGTCATCGTGACCTGTTCACGCCACGCCAGCTTGTTGTTCTCTCGACCCTCGCAGACGCGATTTCGGATATTCGCTCTGAGGTAGTCGCGGCAGCGGGTGCCGATGAGCAGTACGCCGATCTGATCCAAGCGTTCTTGGCGCTTAGTCTAAGCCGCGTGGCCCAAACCAACAACACGCTAGTTCGATGGCTGGTGAGGGAAAGCGGCACGTCAAAGGGGACACCCGCATTCGACCGGCAGATTGTCTCAATGGTTTGGGAGTTCTCTGAAGGGAATGTTCTCGGATCGTCCGTGGGTAGCTGGAGCGCCGCGATCCGCAATCCACTGACGGTCCTTGGTTGCTTGCCGACGGATGGGCGAGGACGCGCGGTACAGTCAGATGCCGCGAGCGGCGACATCGCGCCCGCCAACGCCGTGATTTCGACTGATCCGCCTTACTTTGATGCGATCGGCTACGCGGACCTGTCGGATTTCTTCTACATTTGGCTTCGCCGGGCTCTCAAGGATACGCACAAGGACCTCTTTGGAACGCTGCTAGTTCCGAAAACAGAGGATCTTACTGCCGATCTTGGCCGTCAGCACGTTCCGAGGTCGCAGGCGACCGCCCAGTTTTTGGAACGCCTTTCCGCATCGTTCCAGCGTATACACGCAGCTGCGTCCGAGAGTGTACCAGTCACCATTTACTACGCGTTCAAACAGGCTGACTCAGGAGATTCTAGTGGGACCGGCAAGGGCACAATCTCCAGCGGGTGGGCAACACTGCTTGAAAGCGTCATCCGAGCCGGCTTCCAGATCACTGGCACGTGGCCCCTAAGAACTGAGTCGGTGAGTCGTCTGCGAGCGATCGGCTCGAATGCTCTTGCGACATCAATCCTTCTAGTGTGCCGCAAGAAGCGAGGCGGTAACGATACCATCAGTCGAGCTGAATTCATTCGGGCTTTGCGAAGGGACTTACCGCTTGCACTGGCGGAACTCCAGGGCGCTAGTATCGCGCCAGCGGACCTTCCTCAGGCTGCACTTGGTCCAGGGATGGCGATTTTTAGTGCTCATGACGCCGTACTGGAGCGCGACGATCGGCACATGTCTGTTACGGCCGCTCTCGAGATTATCAACAGCGAGCTTGATGAGTACTTCAGCGGCATACAGGGGGAATTTGACTCCGAGACCCGCTTCGCCCTGAGCTGGTACACTCAGTGGGGGCTAGAGGTCGGTCCCTTTGGCGATGCTGATAGTCTCGCGCGCGGCCGCGGTATCGCAGTGGATTCCGTCAAGCACGCAGGGATAATTGAAAGCGCCGCCGGCAAGGTACGGATACTCCGTCGAGATGAACTGATGGCCAATTGGAGTCCGTCGACGGACAGCCACCTCACCGTATGGGAATGCTGTCAGTACCTAGTTCGCGAATTTGAGGACGGGGGCGAACAGGCGGCCGCGATACTTCTGAGAGAGATAGGTGCGGCACGAGCGGTCGCAACGAAGGACTTGGCCTATTGCTTGTACGACATCTCGTCGAACAAGAGAAAGGATGCCAAGGAAGCAACATCCTATAACGCGCTAATCGCCAACTGGGCGGAGCTGACGCGCTTGGCAGCGAGCGTGAGTTCTAGCGGCGACGTTCAGTTAGGCTTTGATATTTAGGGGGCAGTTGATGGCAAAGAGCACCAGACAGTATGTTTTTGATGGGATGGAGCTCCTGCCGAGCGTCCTGACTCCTTTCGTTGCGAAGCGCCTTGAGAGTTCCCTGAAAGGGCAGTGGCAGGTCGAGGTCGCAGAGCGTGTCAGTGGCTTAAAGGTCAACGGCGGCACGATCACATGGGATCAGCAAGCTCTCCTCAAGACCATGATGGCCTTCTGGAAAGAAGCCTTCGCGATGGTCCTCGGTCATCCAGAGCGCTCCTACGTTTCCGAGCTGCTGGATGTGCGCAACAAGCTCTCTCACAACGAGAACTTCACCTACGACGATGCGGAGCGGGCGCTCGATACGATGCGTCGCCTTACGGAGGCCATCAGCGCCGGGGAGGCTTCAGACGAACTGGGCAAGATGCGCGATACGATCCTGCGTACCAAGTATGCCGAGCTGCAGCGCAACGAGGAGCGCCGGAAGACACAACGCTTGCCACTTTCTGTCGAGACGGTCGCCGGGCTGCTCCCCTGGCGCGAAGTCGTCGAACCTCACAAGGACGTGGCAACCGGCGAATTCCTTCAGGCGGAGTTCGCAGCCGATTTGGGCAAGGTTCATTCGGGAAGCGCGCCATCGGAGTATCGTGATCCAAGGGAGTTCTACAGCCGGACTTACCTGACGGAGGGCCTAAGCACGCTGCTGCTCGGAGCCGCAAAGCGACTGAGCGGCACGGGTGGTGATCCGGTGGTTGAGTTGCAGACGAACTTCGGCGGCGGCAAGACTCACTCGATGCTCGCCATCTATCACATGGTCGGCGGCACACCGGCCAGCGACCTGCCGGGCCTCGATCAGCTTCTCGAAAAGAATGAGCTCAAGGTCCCCGGCAAGGTGAACCGTGCCGTTCTGGTGGGTACGTCCCGCGGTCCGCAGGACGTGCTCAACGCCGAAGGCGGTCGCAAGATACGCACCACTTGGGGTGAACTCGCCTGGCAACTTGGCGGAGCCGAAGGCTTCGACATGATCGCCGAGAACGATGCCAGCGGTATCGCGCCCGGATCGAATGTGCTTGAGGCAATCTTCAAGAAGTTCTCCCCTTGCCTTATCCTGATCGATGAGTGGGTCGCCTACTTGCGTCAGATCTACAAAGTGGATGGTCTTCCTTCCGGCTCATTCGACGCGAACCTCACCTTCGTTCAATCCCTCACGGAAGCTGTGAAGGCCAGTCCGGGAACGCTGCTCGTGGCATCCCTACCGGCTTCGCAGATTGAAGTGGGCGGCGAAGGCGGTCAGGAAGCCTTGTCTCGTCTAAAGCAAACGTTCTCCCGCGTCGAATCGTCCTGGCGGCCGGCTTCTCAGGAAGAGAGCTATGAAATTGTCCGCCGCCGGCTCTTCAAGGAAATCCCAGGCGATAGGCATCACCACAAGGACAACACCCTCAAGCAGTTCGCCAAGCTATACCGTGAGAACACCAACGAGTTCCCGCAGGGTTGCGCCGATGAGGATTATCGCAGGAAGCTCGAAAAGGCCTATCCGATCCACCCCGAACTATTCGACCAGCTCTATACGAGCTGGGGCTCGCTCGAAAAGTTTCAGCGCACCCGCGGTGTACTGCGGCTGATGGCGCAGGTCATCCACGAGCTGTGGATGAGCAATGATCCATCCGTAATGATCATGCCAGGCAGCGTCGCTGTGAGCTCCGCCCGCGTCGAGCCGGAATTGCTTCACTACCTTGATGTGAACTGGCAATCGATCATTGCCGGTGATGTCGACGGTCCTACTTCGACTCCCTACAAGGTCGATCAGGCCGCCCCGAACCTGAACCGCTACTCGGCGACGCGACGTGTGGCCCGAGCCGTTTTCATGGGTTCTGCACCTACCCATAAGGAAGAAAATCGGGGTCTCGACGACAAGCAGATCAATCTCGGTGTGGTGCAGCCCGGTGAGCGTCCCGCTATTTTCGGCGATGCGCTCCGCCGCCTGACAAATCAGGCGAAGTTCATGCACAGCGACCTCGGCCGGTACTGGTATTCGACATCGGCCAGTCTTAATCGGATCGCGTCGGATCGCGCCAGCCAGCTCGAGGAAGCGTTGGTGCTGCTGACGATCGATCAGGAACTCGGCCGGTATTTGAACGGGATCGGTGACCGGGGACATTTCGATGCGGTCCAGGTTGCGCCGGGCAACTCCTCAGACGTTCCGGACGAGGCTGGTGGCGTTCGCGCCGTAGTATTAGGCGTCGCCTATCCGCACACCGGACGGGAGGGGTCCGAGGCGCTTACGGAAGCTGCCGACATTCTCATGCAGCGAGGGTCCACGCCCAGGGTCTATCGGAATACACTGGTGTTCCTGACCGCTGAGGCGCGTCAACTCGATAGCCTGAAGGATGCGGTGAGGTCAGCGCTCGCCTGGGGCCAAATCGTCGATGACAAGACGCGTCTGAACCTAACTCAGAGCGATATTGCGCTTGCGGAGGCAAAGGCAACCGAGGCCAAGGAAACGATGCGTACTCGGCTGCGGGAGTGCTGGTGCTACCTCATTTACCCACACCAGGACACGCCGCAATCGGATGTGGAGTGGAGCTCAAGCAAAGTACCTGCACAAGACGGACTGCTGGCTCGCGCTAGCAAGAAACTCGTCAGCGATGAGGCGCTTCTTCCTGAACTGGGTCCGGCCCGTTTGGACCGTGACCTGCAGAAATACATCTGGAACGGCAAACCGCATCTCTCCCTCAAGGCGCTCGCAGAGTACCTAAGCCGGTACACCTATCTGCCTCGCCTCAAGAGCCAGTCGGTGCTGGTTCGCGCCGTCCAGGCGGCCGTATCCGGTGTGGTGCCGGGACCTTTCGCCTACGCAGAGAGATGGGACGAAGCAGGTCAGCGCTACCTTGGCTTGATCGTCGAGAAGGCAATGAACCCTCACGTCGTCGTCGATGCGGATAGCCTCATCGTCAAGCCAGAGACAGCCGAAGCGTTTCGCCCAAAAAACGAAGAGAAGTCGGCAGTCGGCACTGAGTCGGCAGGACCTTCGACAGGCGGAGTTGGTGGACTTGAGGAGGGTGTTGCCAAGCACCCAGTGACGGTCGATGGCGGCGAAAAGCTGCCAACAAGGTTCAGTGGCACCGTCATGATCTCAGCTGATCGCCCCGCACGCGAAATTCATCAGATTGTCGAAGCGATCGTCGAGAAGCTTACGACAATTCCCGGCAGCGAGGTGTCGATCAAGCTGGAGATTGAAGCGGAGGTTGCTAACGGCCTCGACAAGGCCAAGGTCCGCACCCTCCTTGAGAACGCAGCGACGCTTGGTTTCATTGACAAGGAAGTGCGGTAGGCGGCGTCGAGTCAGGGGACGAAGCGCCCTGCTCGGGTCCAGCGCCGATGCGCTGGCGGCATCCAATCCGCGCAGGGTTGGCCGAGGGTGTCGGGGCTCGGAGCGCCCTGACTGGTAGCGCGGCGGCCAAACGTCCGCGAGCTGGCTGGGTCCAGGGGTGGCGATAGACCCTTGGTCGATGGGGTGCAGGGGAGAGCGAAGTCTCCCCGCGAGTGATCAAACGGCGACACGGTTGAATGGTGCTGACTGGCTCGATGCCAGGGCCAGCACCACGGCCGGGGGGGATGCAACGGGGACGCGCAGCGGGTCCCCTTGCCAAGGTGGCGTGGTACTACCACGCACATCTTGCACAGAGCGCTATTCCACCTCCACCCACCCCACGCCAGTCGCAATGCACCGCCTGGGCCGATCCAGACAAAGCCATGCCGCCTCACGTTCCAGCGTCAGATGACTTATCGGCGTTCTCCATAAAGTGCCCCTCAACCGATTGAACCGCGCGCCCTGATTTGAACGGATCGAGCCTGTCGGCCTCGTTCCTGGCCCAGGCAACCCAGCTCTCCAGTTGCCCTGCCGGCAGCTGTCCCGAAAGCGCAGCGGCTACTTGATCCGCATACATCCGTATGTGGGCCGCCTGCTGGAGCGCCGCAGCGTCAGCGTGGAGGGCATCGAGCTTTGCCTTGGCGATGGCCGCCAGCCTCTCCCGTTCGATACGGTCGGCTTCTTCCCTGGCCTTTCGTGCCTGCTCTTCGGCCTCTTGCCGGCGCTGCTGCTGCCAGGCAATGTTTCTCGTCACCCACGCCCGCTGGAGCTGCTCGGCGGCCATGGCCAGCTCAACGAATATGTCTGCAAACCGCTGCTCGATGGTCGAGCCCTCTTCATCCTCCCAACTGGTCCTGACGCCAGCCGGTGGCTGATAGAAGGTCAGGGCCAGTCGCAGTCTGTCCGGGTCCCGCTTGGATGCGGCCCGCCGGCCGGAGCGGGTCTCGTCTCTATCTAGAGTGAAACCCAGTGAGTAGTCGCCGATGGTGATCGAGTGCTCACGCGCTTTCTCCCCGCGCACCCAGCATTGGCCGCCCAGTCGGGCAGCGGTCACGAAGAGAGCATTGAGGATGCGCAGCCGTCGGCGCTCGAAGGGCGTATCGAAAACCGGATCGTACCAGTAGTATTGCTCCGACAGTTTCTTCTGCCGGTGCATCTCGTCCTTGTCGAGAAGCTTGCGAATTTCCCGGTGCGCTTTCGAGAAGTCCCGCGGAACGGCCGCCTTTCCCAGTCGCTTGCGGAAGCGTGCGGTCATAGCTTCCAGATCCTCATAAGGACCGTCCTGCATCTCTTCATCCACGGTCTCGCGTGATAGCCGGCTCATGTGCCCGGCAAGGGAGAGATAGATGTCCTCACCAAGCTCCCGGGCGGGAAGCGGGGTACGCCGTACCGGCTTCCCAGCCTGCAGCTTGGCCCAGTAGCCGCGTGGCGGCAGCGGTATGCCTGCCTTGCGGCAATGCTTGGCCACCGCGACATCGGAAATGCCCACCTCTTTCGCGAGGTGCTGCATTGGTTGCTGCCAGACCAGCTCGTACAGCCGGTCTCTGGAAATGCGCCCCACTGACATGGAATCCCCCTGTCCATCAAGCCAGATTCAATCCCCGCTCGTAGCAGCTTCTTTCGGAAGACCAACAAGGGGGGCGCGGCGAGGCCGCGCCCCTTACGATCAGTATTCCTCCGCCAGCATGATCGTCAGGACACGGGCCGTCAGATGCGGGTTCGCCGGATCGGGACTGGCGTATTGCAGGTCCCGGTCGTAGCAGTCGATCTTCCAGAAGATGCGACCGGCTCCCTCAACGTCGAACGCGCCGAAATCGTGCTCGCCGTGTGGATCGTTGTCCTCGCTGAAGATACTGAAGCAGCGCACCCTGGTGAGGACCTCGGACTGAATCTCGGCCGGTAGGGCCCTGACCCCTTCGGTCAGCACCACCTTCCCCGTAAGGAAGGTGGCACGCAGTAGGTCGTTGAGACCTGAGACGGTGAAGGCGATGCTCATTGCGCACCGTCCTGGTCGTCGCGGTCGACCGGCACGAGGAAAAGTACACCCTGGCGCTGGGCAAGTTCGACGGGGATGAGGTCGAGACTCAGGATGCCACCGATCTTGTTGCCCTTGCGGGCCCAGACTGCGCCGATCTCCTTGGGGCGGGATAGAACGTCGTTTCCTTCGTTGTCCTTGCCGGTGATGCGGGAGAATGTCACCCGGAACATCGGGCGCTCTGCGTTCTGTTTGGTCGTCATGATAGTTTCCTTTCGTTGCTGGGCTGGACCATTCCAGCCGGTGCGCAGAAAGGGGCTGAGCGGTTCAGCCTTGCGCGTCATGGCCTACACGGGAGACCGCCACAGGCAGGTCGAATGGAGCGGGCCGGCCATTGACGCGAGCGTCAGCGTCAGGCGCGCTCAGCCATATCGCGCATCGAATACGGATGGATGGCTCCTGCCGGGCACAAAGGTCATGAGAGACAGGCAACAGATCGCTCGCCGCTGGGCAGGGTTTCAGGCGGGCTGAAACCGCGGGAAAGCGTACGGAGTAGAACGCCCGTCAAACGTCTGCTCGGCGCTCTGCGCCTCCTCGGACGCTGGACAAGCGGTGTCTGATTTCCGTTGCCATGGCCTCTCTTCGAGCTCAGGTTCGTTCAACGAAGAGGAAGATCATGATGACAGTCGAAGATAGCAGGGCGCGTACGAGTACCGAACTGACGCAGGACGACATTGAACGCTACCTGCCCATGCTGAAAGACAGCGATCTGACGGAAGCTCAGAAGATTGAGTACCTTCAGACGGTGTGGGGCATAATGCGGACATTCGTTGATGCCGCATGGGATGAGAAGCTTGAGCTGACGCTCACAACGACACCCTGAGGCGGAGCTACTTCGTCCGCTTGGCAGCGCGGCGCGCGCGAATCTTCCGTTGGAGCGATGCGATCAGGCGTTCAGTATGCGTGACGAGATTCGGTGATGACGTCGGCGCGATGGCGTTTATTTGCCGTGCCGTTCTCAACCCCCTCTGAAGCGTGCTGACCAGCACAGCGTCGCGGGCGATTTCGACATTGTCCGGTGGCCGGTTGAGGGGGCCGGTCAATCGCACGAGCCGCTTGATGTCGGTAAAGAGGGCAGCCGCCGGAAAATCGGGCCGCTCTGCGCGGAAGATTATCTCCGCCATGAGGTAGGTGGATGTACGGTCGCTGGCACCGCGCAAGCGATAGTTTTGCATCCGAATGCGATACCATGCCTCGGAGAACGCGAAGTCCGGTTTGCCATCGGCCTTGTCGTTCCAGAAGGCGAAGTAGCGATCGGGATCTGGATAATAGCCGATTTCCCACAGTCGCTTTCGCACGAGTTCGTAGACCTTATAGACCGTGTTCGGCGCACGAGCGCTTCGTTGCTGAGCCAGAAACTCCCCGGCCTCCTGCCCCTCGGCATAAGCACGCAGGATTCGCTCGATCTGATAGTTCGAGAGCTTCTGGCGAAAGAGGTAGCGCGGCTTTTCCGTCGCCATGGAGCGGTCCTGACTGGGGATTTCGTCCAGGCAGGATCACCAGAAAAATCTTATGTATTGCTTAGTGTTGCGCGGCCTCACGTCGACCGTCGGCGGCCGTTTGCTAAGAATTGAGATTTGACGCGCCGGCGCTTTCCAGAATCTTCTTCCAGTGTATGCACAAATCCTGGAATAGGAATTTATTCCTTGAAATGCTGTTCTAATTTTGTTCTACTGGCAAACCCCGCTGTGGGGGAGGTCGAACTGTGGGTAGAAAGGCAGTAAAACGTTGACGGAGCGTCGGAAAGAGGGGGAGAGTAAAGGAAAGCAGACGCTGTCTGCCGATGCCTTCCATTCCGATCCGCGCATCCGCGCCATCGTAAGATTCCTAGCGCGCCGAGCTGCTGAAGCCGACTTTGCGCTGGCCTTGGAAGGGAGCCGGGCCCCGCGTCACAACCCCCAGAAAAGGAAGTAGCCATGACGCGCGTCGCCATCCAAGCCAGATACTCATCCGATAACCAGAAAGAATCGTCGATCGACGATCAGGTCCGGCTTTGTCGGGAGCGGGCGGCGGCTGAGGGCTGGGACGTCGCAGGGGTCTATCCCGAGTACGAGGTGTCGGGAGCTTCCGTCATGCTGCGGCCCGGCATTCAGCAGTTGGTGCAGGACGCCATCGCAGGACGCTTCGACATCGTACTCAGCGAGGCACTCGATCGCATCTCTCGCGACCAGGAAGACGTAGCGGCCATTTTCAAGCGGCTGAAGTTCGCGGGCGTCGGTCTCTTCACGCTGTCGGAGGGAGAAGTCACTGAGCTGCATATCGGCCTCAAGGGCACGATGAATGCGCTGTTCCTCAAAGACCTTTCGGCAAAGGTGAAACGCGGTCAGCGGGGGCGAATTGAGCTTGGCAAGAACGGTGGCGGCAATAGCTACGGCTACGATGTTGTGCGCCAGGTTGACGATCGCGGTGAACTCGTACGCGGCGACCGCGTGATCAATGAGCAAGAGGCGGCCGTCGTGCGTCGGGTATTCTCCGAGTATGTGGCGGGTAAGTCGCCAAAGGCCATCGCTGCCGCCCTCAATGCAGAGGGCATTCCGGGTCCGAGCGGCAAGGGCTGGGGCGCAAGCACCATCTACGGGAACTGGCAGCGCGGCACAGGTATCCTGAACAACGAGCTCTATGTTGGTCACCTGGTCTGGAATCGCGTGAGCTATCCCAAAAATCCGGACACGGGCCGCAAGGTCGCCCGTGTGAATCCACAGAGCGCTTGGGTGCGCACCGAAGTGCCGGACATGCGTATCCTCGATCAGGATTTGTGGGAGCGCGCGAAAGCGAAGCAGGTTCATATTCGCTACGAGCACTCGGAGTTTTGGCAACGCCAACGACCGAAGTACCTCTTTTCAAGGATGCTCAAATGCGGGTGCTGCGGTGGCGGCTACGCCAAGATTTCAGTTAGCCACTACGGATGCAGCGCGGCTCGCACCAAGGGCGCAGCCATATGTGACAATCTCCGATCGATCCGCCGGGATGACCTGGAGCACACGGTCCTCTCCGTGCTTCAGGAGCGGCTGATGGCGCCGGAACTTCTGCAGGAATTCTGTGCGGAGTACGCGACCCACATCAACCGCTTGCGGATGGAGCGCAATGCCTCCCTCGAGGCGTACCGATCCGAGCTGAAGCGGCTCGACGCCCAGGAGGATCGGATGATCCGTGCGATCAAGGAGGGCTATGCCACGCCACGCCTGAAGGTGGAAATGGATGAGATGATCGCCCGCCGAGCAGAGGTGACCGCGCTGGTCGAATCAATTGATGAGGCTCCGATCCTGCTTCACCCCAACATGGCAGGTCGTTATCGGGAGGAGATTACCCGGCTGATCAAGTCGCTAAATCAGGACGAAACGCGGGCTGAGGCCATCGAACTGATCCGTTCACTAGTGGATCGGATTGTCATCACGCCGGATAGAGTGGGTGGAGGTTCGATAGTCGATGTGCATGGCGATTTGGCCGGCATCATCAACATTTCTACGGGCAACAAGCTTACCAACAGCGAGATCGACCTGCGTCAGATACGTCTCGTAGCAGGGCTAACCCCTTCAAAAGACATAATAAACGCAAGGGAAGCTGGTGGCGGTGAAACGAGCCAAGCTTCGTTGGTTGCCATCCAAAATGGTGGCGGGGGAAGGAATCATCCTTCACTGCATTCGGGGCGAAAACCCCTGGAACCGGCGGAACGTCACGACTCTATCCTGCATCACTTTAACATAATGCAAGATAAGGTGGTGGAGCTGAGGGGAATCGAACCCCTGACCTCGTCATTGCGAACGACGCGCTCTCCCAACTGAGCTACAGCCCCGTTCCGGTTCCGCCAGGGTTTTAGCCAATCGCCCGGTCCGGGCCAAGCCCCATTTAGGGGCCGGGTGGCGATTTTGCTCACACCAGCTTGTTGGCAATCAGGCTGTTGGCGGTGGCGACAGCGGCATCGCGCGTGCTGATCAGCGGATGGCCCAAAAGCGCCGGCCCGGCGCGGCCATCGACGTTGCGGATGATCCCCAGCGATTCCACGTTCGAACGGGTATCGGGGTCAAACAGGCCATAAAGGCGCACCAGCCAGTTGGGCAGTTCATAGCGCGGAATCTTCCGCGCATAGTCGGGGAAGGCCGAGCGCAGCATATTGGCCAGGTCCATGAAGCTGAAATTGCCCTCCGAGGCAATGTGCCGGTGCCCGCCTGCCGCGGGTGCGGTCATGGCCGCCACATGCATGGCCGCCACGTCGCGCACATCGACAAAACCGAGGTGCAGTTTTGGCGCGGCCGGAACCGAGCCATTGAGCAGGCGCAATACCATCTGCCCCGATGTGCCGGCATCATCATCGAGCAGCGGCCCAAGGATCACGCCGGGATTGATCACTGCCAGATCGTTGTGCCGTCCGGCCGCGTCCATCAGCGCCCAGGCTTCCTGTTCGGCGCGGAGCTTGGATTCGGCATAGGCATTGGTATCCCCGCCGGTCTGGGTCCAGTCCGCTTCGGTGAAGGTGCGGCTCGGATCGCCCTTGTGCCCATAGATGATGGCGGCAATCGAAGAGGTCAGCACCACCCGCTCGGCTCCGGCGGCCAGGGCGGCATTGATGGCCCGGCGCGTGCCTTCGACGGCGGGGTGGATCAATTCATTGCGATCCTTGGGAATGCTCAGAACGAAGGGCGAGGCGGTGTGCTGCACATAGCGCGCGCCTGCCGCCGCCTCGGTCCAGCCGGTGTCGTCGAGCAGGTTCAGGGCGACGAAATCGAGCCGGCTGACATCGGCCCCGGCGCGCTTGAGTGTGTCTCGCACCTTGCCCGAACGCTGCAGGTCGCGCACACTGCCACGCACATGATAGCCCGCATTGAGCAGGGCCAGCGCCACATGCCCGCCAAGGAAGCCGGAAATGCCGGTGAGCAGAACAGTATCAGCCATGGAACTTTGCCTTTCAATTTTGAACGATATATACGATCATCGTTCAATATGTTCAATACCCGAGGCCGGACATGACTGTTGAAGCACGCCAACCGTCTACCGCCCGCCGCGAGGCTATCCTGCTGGCGGCCCGCGATCTGGTGCTGCTCCAGGGTCTGCGCGCCACCACCATGGAAGCGATCGCGCGCGAGGCCCGGGTGGCCAAGCCCACGCTTTATAGCTACTTCCCCGACAAGGACGCGGTGGTCCGCGCCATCATGACGGGCATCGTGGCCGATCTGCGCGAGAGCTTCTGGACAGCCATGAACGGGCCGGGCGACGTTGTGGATCGCATCGCCAACGCCTTTGCCGACAAGCACGAGCGAGTGCGGGCGCTGCTGGCAGGCTCCCCGCATGCCACCGAACTTTACAACGAGCATGACCGGCTGGCCGGCGGGCAGTTCGAACAGTTCGACAATGAGTGCGAAATGGCCATTGCCGAGGCCCTTGGCCTGGCGGGTGTGGGGCCGGTCACCGAGGTGACAGCGCTGCTGCTCACCGCCAGCTATGGCGTGGGGTACCGCGCCCCGCCCGGCAAGCCGCTGCACCCGATCATGTACCGGCTGGTCGATGCGATCGTGCGCCCGGAACTGCCGACCTGATCAGAGCATCGCCCAGGTGCCGGTCCTTTCGCTTTCGAAGACGGCATCAAGAATGCGCATCGAACCGATCGCATCCTCGATGCCATAGGGCAGGGGGCGGACGCCCAGCACGGCCAGCGCAAAGGCCTCGGCCTGCTCGGTATATTGATCGGCCGCCGGCAACACTTCACGACGCGACAGGCTGCCATCGAGCGCAATGCCATCATCGATCAGGATGGCGGTGGGCTGGTCCGGTGGAGCATTGAACGGGATCAGGATTTCGAGGCGTTTCCGCGTCCCCATCACCTGGATCTTCTGGTAGGGCACCATTTGGGTCGACACCATGAAATTGAGCTGCCGGCCCTGGCCGAAATCGGCCAGCACGCTGGCCAGTTTGTCGGTGCCGAACTCAGGGTGCCGTTCAATCAGCGACACCACCCGCACCGGCTCGGCTTCGAACAGGAAGCGCGCTGCCGTGATCGGATAGCACCCGATATCGAGTATGCCACCACCCCCGATATCGGCCTGGTTGCGCACGTTTGCGGGGTCATCGAGATAATAGGAAAAACTGCCCGAAATGGCGGTGACCTCGCCCAGTTCACCCGAACGCACGATCTCGCGGGCCCGCAGCCATTGCGGGTGATAGCGGATCATGAAGGCTTCTGCCACGATCCGGTCCGGCGGGCAGGCGCGCAGGCCCTCGGCGTCGCGGGCGTTCAGCCCCACCGGCTTTTCACACAGCACATGCTTGCCCGCCTTGGCGGCGGCCACGGTCATGGGCACATGCAGGTGGTTGGGCAGAGGGTTGTACACCGCGTCGATATCGGGGTCGGCCAGCATGGCCTCATAGCTGCCATAGGCCTTGGCAATGCCCAGTTGCGCTGCCGCCTGCTGCGCGGTTTCAAGGCTGCGCGAGGCAATGGCCACCACTTCGGAATGGGCCGATTTCATGATGCCGGGCGTAACCTTGCGCATGCCGATATCGGCGGTCGAAATAATCCCCCAGCGGACTTTGCGATGGCTGCTCATGATCAGTTCCCTCGGCCTTTCCGTTGGCGAAGACCATGACCGGGCTCAGGAAAATGAGCAAGCCGGGCGGCAAAATAATGCCCGACCGGATTTGGCGTGCTAGGAGAAAGCAAAACCGAGGACGAGACCCCCATGAGCGCTGCAACATTCTATTTCCTGGTCGCCCTGCTGGCTGGCGATTCCCCGGCCCTGTCGGGGCTGGCCAGTTATGGGTCCCTTGAAGCCTGCCAGGCTGCGGCGGATTCGATCACCGAGACCCTGGCCGCAGGCTCCCCCACGGTGCAACTGGTCTGCCTCTCCGGCGACGCGCTGCAGAACCTGGCCGCGACCTCGCAGTAAATCGGTCCGGCCCCGGATCTTCAGGGCTGGATTTATCTTGCAACTAACCGACTGGTCAGTTAGTAATAGCTGACTAGAAAGTCAGTTGCGAGCCTGTCATGACCGGTGATGCTCCCGCCAGGGGTCCGAAATTCCGCCGACGCGCCGCTGCGCGCCCCGATGAAGTTCTTGATGCCGCGCTCGATCTGTTCATCGAACGCGGCTTTGCGGCCACCAAGGTCGAGGATATCGGCAAGCGGGCCGGCATCTCCAAGGGTGCGGTCTACCTCTACTTTCCCTCCAAGGACGCCATCATCGAAGCCCTCATCCAGCGCGCGGTGCAACCGGTGCGCAGCGAGGCGCTGGCCGGTTTCGCCAGTTTCGAGGGCGATCCGCGCATCATCATCTCCACGGTGCTGCGCCGCCTCAGCCAAGAACTGTCCAATCCCCGGATGATGGCCATTCCGCGCCTGATCATGCGCGAAGTCGTCAATTTTCCCGGCCTGGGCGAACTCTATCGCCGCGAAGTGCTCGATCAGGTCATGCCGGTGCTCACCAACCTGATCGCGCGCGGCATTGCGGCCGGCTACCTGCGCCCGGTCGATCCGGAGCTGACCATCCGGTCGCTGATGGGCCCGATCATGATCCACATCATGCTCGGCGAGATCTTTGGCATCACCCCGGAAGGCGGCCTCGCCCTCGACCGGCTGATCGAAAACCACCTTGCAATCCTGTTCGATGGCCTCAGCGCCACGGGAGACCGTTCATGAGCGATGCCTTTGGCTGGCTTGCCGCGCTTTTCGCCCTGCTTCCCGGCATGGGCACGGCGCAGCCTCCCGAATGGTCGGGCTATGTGGAAGCCGATTATGTTTATGTCGCCCCGGTTGCCCCCGGCACGGTGCTCACCCTCTCCGTCAGCGAGCAGCAGCGTGTCAACAAGGGCGACCTTCTGGTGGTGCTGTCGGCCCTGCAGCAATCGGCAGCGCTCGATGCAGCGCAGGCCCGGGTCACAGCGGCCGAAGCCAACCTGCACAATCTCGAATCAGGCAGCCGGACTGAAGAAATCGATGTCGTCCGCGCCAGCCTCGCCCGGGCTGAAGCCGATCGCGTGCTGGCCGAACAGAACCTGACGCGCAGCCAGAAGCTTTTCGATGAGGGGTTGATCCCCAACGCCCAGGTCGATCAGGCCCGCGCCGCCTTTGCCAGCGCCGAGGCGCAGGTGGCCCAGCTCAGGGCGCAGCTTGCCGTCGCCGAACTGCCCGCCCGCAGCCAGCAGCAGATCGCGGCGCAGGCCAGCCTCGATGCGGCAATCGCCGATGCCGCCAAGGCTCGGGCCGACCTCTTCGAGCGCAACCTGGGCGCGCCGGTGGCCGGGCTCGTCGAGCGCATCTATTTCGACCCCGGCGAAATGGCGGTCAGCGGCGCGCCCGTTGTGGCCCTGCGGCCCGATGGCGCGCTCAAGGTCAAGTTCTTCATCCCCGAAACGGCCCGCGCCACCCTGGCGCTGGGGCAGGGCCTCAGCGTCTCCTGCGATGGCTGCCACGATGGCCTGACGGCGACCCTTAGTTTTCTCGCCTCCGAACCGCAGTTCACCGCGCCGATCATTTATTCGCGTGATGAGCGCGGGCGGCTGGTCTATCTGGCCGAGGCGCGGCTCGACGGCGAGGTTGCCCTGCAACCGGGGCAGCCGGTCAGCGTCGCGGTGCGCCCGTGAGCGCCAATGCGATCGATGTCAGGGGCCTCACCAAGGTCTTTGGCCCGCGAACAGTGGTCGATGCTTTCGATATCAGCGTGCCGCGCGGCGCCATCTATGGATTTCTCGGGCCGAACGGTTCGGGCAAAACCACCACCATCCGCATGCTCTGCGGGCTCCTGACCCCCGACGGCGGGCAGGGCACCTGTCTCGGCTTCGATATCCGGCGCGAGGCGGCCCGCATCAAGGAGCAGGTGGGATATATGACGCAGAAGTTCTCGCTCTACGAGGACCTCTCGATCCGCGAAAACCTCGATTTCATCGGCCGGATGTATCGCATCCCCGATCGCAAGGACCGGGTGCAGACCGCGCTCGAAGAGCTTGGCCTTGCCAACCGCTCCCGGCAACTGGCTGGCACGCTGTCGGGGGGCTGGAAGCAGCGGCTGGCGCTCGCCGCCTGCCTGTTGCACAGCCCGCAACTGCTGCTGCTCGACGAGCCGACGGCCGGGGTCGATCCCAAGGCCCGCCGCGATTTCTGGGATGAGATCCGCCGCCTCTCGGCCAAGGGGGTCACGGTGCTGGTCTCGACCCACTACATGGATGAGGCGGTCCAGTGCGATTACATCGCCTATATCGCCTATGGCAAAAAGCTGGTCGATGGGCCCGCGGGCGAGATTCCGGCCCGCATCGGGCTCAAGACCTGGCGCGCCGAGGGACCGGACCTGCCCGCGCTCGAGGCCCGCCTCAAGCGCATGCCGGGGGTCGAGCAGGTGGCCCGGTTCGGGGCTGTGCTGCACTTGTCGGGCACTGATCCACACAGCCTCGATGCCACCGTCGCCGCGCTCGGCGCAGAAGGCCCCTATAGATTTTCTGTTCAGCCCGCCGGACTCGAAGAGGCCTTCATTTACCTGATGGCCGGGGCGCGCGACAACTTTGCCCAGGATGAGGGCGATCAAACCGCCAGCGCGCCTGAGCCGGGTCAGGCATCATGAGCGGGTCATTTTCCCTGGCCCGCTTTGCGGCGGTGGTGATCAAGGAATTCATCCAGATGCGGCGCGACCGCGTCACCTTCGCCATGATGATCGGCTTGCCGATAGTGCAATTGATGCTGTTCGGCTTTGCCATCAATGCCGATCCGCGCCATCTGCCTACCCTGGTCGAAGTCAATGATAGCGGGCCGCTCACCCGGGCGGTGATCGCTGGCATGGCCAACTCGACTTACTTCGATTTTATCGGTGCCGTCGCCAATGCCGAGGCCGGGGAAGAGGCACTGCGCGAGGGCACGGCCAATTTCGTCATCGTCATCCCGTCCGGGTTTGAGCGCGATGTCATGCGCGGCCGCCGCCCGAACCTCTTGATCGCTGCCGATGCCTCCGATCCCTCGGCGGTTGGGGGTGCGGCGGCGGCGCTCTCGGGCATTGTCAATGTGGCGATTGCCGAAATCATGGTGGGGCCGCTGCGCACCCTGGCCCCGCAGCCGCCCCCGTTCGGCGTGGTCGTGCACCGCCAGTACAATCCCGAGGGGCGCACTGCGACCAATATCGTTCCGGGCCTTCTGGCGATCATTTTGTCGATGACCATGGTCATGATCACGGCGGTGGCCATCGTCAAGGAAACTGAACGCGGCACCATGGAAATGCTCATCGCCACCCCGGTGCGCCCCATCGAGGTCATGCTGGGCAAAATCCTGCCCTATGTGTTCGTGGGCTATGTGCAGACTGCGGTGTTCCTCAGTGCTGCCGCCCTGATCTTCCGCATTCCCTTCGAAGGGTCGCCGCTGGCCTTCTTTGTGGGATTCAATCTCTTCATTGTGGTCAATCTGGCACTGGGTTTTCTCATCTCGACCGCCGCGCTCAGCCAGATGCAGGCCATGCAGCTTTCGTTCTTCACCATCCTGCCCTCGATCCTGTTGTCCGGCTTCATGTTCCCGTTTGCCGGCATGCCGGGCTGGGCCCAGGTCATCGGTCAGGCGGTGCCGGCCACCCATTTCCTGCGCATCGTCCGCAAGGTTATGCTCAAGGGCGCCGGACTTGGCGATATCGGCGGCGAGATGGTAGCGTTGCTGGCCATTCTCGGCGTCATCACGCTGGTTGCCATGCTGCGCTACCGGCAGACGCTGGATTAGGGGAACAATCATCCCGGCTGGGGCTCTGCGGGGCGAAAATGGTTTAATCCACCCCCCTGCCGGTCCGTTGCTTCTGCTGGTATGCAAGCGCGCCCAATCCGAGTGCGCCATGCCCCGCCGTCTGCTTCCGCTCATCGTCCGCCACGAGCCCCGCCTGCCTCTGGCCCACAACCTCAAGTCGGGGCTGGGCGCTTTTGCCGGCACCTCGGTTGTTGGGGGCCTTGCCGCGCTCACCGGCTCTCCCATGCTGCTGGCCCCGCTCGGGGCCACGGCGGTTTTGGTCTTTGCCCAGGCGGCCAGCCCGCTGGCCCAGCCGGCCAATGTGCTCGGCGGCTATCTCATTGCCATCCTCATCACCGTGCTGGCCGGGCTTGTCCTGCCGCCGGTCTGGTGGGTGGGCACGATCGGGGTCGGCCTTGTCATTGCGCTGATGCCGCTGCTGCGCCTCACCCATCCGCCCGCCGGGGCGGTGCCGCTGCTGGCGGTGGCCAGTCCCATGGCGCCGGGCACGCTGGCCGGCGCGGTGCTGGCCGGGGCGCTATGCCTTGTGGGGGTGGCGCTGCTGCATCACCGGTTGCCGCCGCGTTTTGACTATCCGCGCCGCCCGCAACAGGGTTAGCCCAGCCCGAACATCTGGTCCTGCAATTTGCGGATGCGATAAAGGTTGGTGCTGTTGTCGGGGCTGGCATTGGCAGCGGTCAGCAATTCGCCCCTCTTGACCGGCGCCGTCACCTTGCCGCCTTCGAGCAGCCCCACCGGCACCGCGTTCCTGGCCCGTGCATCGCCCACCGTCATGGTGAAGGAGCGATAGCAGGTTTCGCCAATGGCATCGAAGGTTTCACCCGGTTTGAGGTCGCGCTTGGCCACCGCGCAGACTTCCGCCACCGGCTGCGGCAGGGGCACCATGTCGGGGCGGCCATAGAGCATGATGCGCGCCGCCGTCAGCGGCACTTCAAGGCTCGTCAGGTGATAGGGGCGGAAGAAGGCATAATAGGGCCCCTTGCCCACATGCAGGTCGTCCATGCGTTCGATAACGCGCGGATGCGTGGCCTCGACGATCACGAACACGCCGGGCGCCACGCCCTTGCCCACGGTATAATCGACCACGCCCTTTTTGAAGAGAATGCCGCCATCCTCGCGCGGGATCAGCACCTTGACCATGTCATCGCGGTCGGTCTTTGGCCCGTGCATGCCCGGCACATCGGGTACGAGCCCAGTGGCATTGGCGATGGCGCACATTTCCACCATGGTTTTCGAGCCGTCGATGAACTCCACCAGCATGCGCGGGTTCATGTTGCGGCGGGTGGCTTCCTCGCGATAATCGTCGGGCACGGCATCGTGCTTGAGCGGGTTGTTCTTGCCCTTGCCGGCCGAAACAATGCTCAGCCCTAGGGCCGAGGCAAACTCGATCAGCTCCATGCAGCTTGAGGGTTCGTCGCCTGCACCCACCGAATAGACCACGCCCAGCCGGTCGGCGGCGGCCTTGAGATAGTGCCCGATGGTGACATCGGCCTCGACATTCATCATCACCAGATGCTTGCCATGCTCCATCGCCGACAGGCAGAAATCGGCCGCAACACCGGGCTTGCCGGTGGCATCGATCACCACATCGATCAGCGGATTGGTCACCAGCAACTCATTGGAGGTGATGGCGATCCTGCCCGCCTGGATGGCGCTGGTGACGGCGCTTTCATTGGTGGCTTCGCGCCCATGGCTGTCATCGCCATAGGCAATCACCATAGCTTCGCGGGCCGTGTGCGGGCGGCGGGTCGAAATGGCGGCGATTTCAATCCCATCCATCAGCGAACCCTGCGTGACAAGGTCGGTGCCCATTTCACCCGAACCGATCACCCCGACGCGGATGGGCTTGCCGGCATCGGCGCGGGCTTTCAGGTCCCGGGCAATCCCGGTCAGTGCAACATTGCTGGTCATGCAGGCTCCTGCAGGTGAGCGGTTACCAGTGCAACCGTCCGTGCTGGTCTTGGTTGCCTAGGGCTCTAGCATCGCCGCCCCGGCTTTGGAACTGCAAAGCAGGTCCACCGTTTCATTTCCACTTGGCAGCGCCCTGCGCTTGGCCGATTGTGCCGGTGGAGGGCCTTGCATGACGCCGTTTGTTTCTGTTTCCACCGAAGGGGCCCTTGGGGTCATCACGCTCAACCGGCCCGAGGCGATCAATGCGCTTGATCCGGCCATGATCGATGCCATCGCCGACACACTGGCGGGCTGGCGCGAGGATCCGTCGGTCCGGGCGGTCCTGTTTGAGGGCAATGGCCCGCGCGGCTTTTGCGCCGGGGGCGATGTGCGCGCCATGCGTTCCGCCGTGCTGGCGGGTCGGCTCAGTGACGCGGATGCGTTCTTTGAAGCCGAATACAGGCTCAATGGCGATATTGCCACCTACCCCAAGCCGGTGATTGCGCTCACCCATGGCGTGGTCATGGGCGGGGGTATTGGCCTTGCCGGGCATGCCGGGTTCCGCTTTGCCACGGCCGAATCACGCTTTGCCATGCCCGAAAGCGCCATCGGATTTTTCGGCGATGTGGGGGCCAATGCCATTCTCGCCAAAGCCCCGCTCAACCGGGCGCTGGCCTTCCTGATGTCGGGGCAGGCGGTCGGGGCCGCCGATGCGCTGGTTCTGGGGCTGACCGATTGCATCATTGCCCCCGAGGCGCGGGCCGGCATCCGCTCAGCCCTGATCACGGCGGCCGGGGCGCAGGATGTCGATACTGCCATTGTGGGGGTAATGCAGGCCGAAGGCATCGAGCCGGGCGAAGCCGGGTTTGCCGCCATGGCCGATGCGCTGAGGCCCGCCTTTGATCAGGCCAGTGCCGAGGCTATCCTCGCCGCGATTGCCGCCAGCCCCGGTCACGAGGCTTTTGCCGGGCTCCTGGCCAGCCGCTCCCCGCTCAGCCTGACCGCCACCCTGCTCGGGCATCTGGCGGCGCGCCGGGCAAGGGATGTGCGCGCGGTGCTGGCCATCGATTTGGCGCTGGCAAAGTTCATGATCCGCCAGCCCGATTTTGCCGAAGGCGTGCGCGCCGTTCTGGTCGACAAGGACCACAAGCCTGCCTGGCCGCCGGGCGGATTTGCCCGCGTGCCGGTTGCCGGGCTGATGCAGGCAATCGAAAAAGCCCCCTCGGGCGCCTAACTGCATCAGGAAACACAACGGATTAGCACTTCTTAAACCGTTCCATTGGACACTGAGAGCGGAGAACATCTCCGGGGGCAGTTGAACCATGGGTCGTAACGCGCAGAAAACCGTCGCCTTGCCGACGATCGTTGATCTTGACGCGCTCGATATCGTCCGCGACCGCCTGCTCGATGTCATCGAACACGGGCCCGTCACCATTTCCGCAGCATCGGTGGAGCGCGTGTCGACCAACGCGCTGTTCATGCTGCTCAGTGCTGCCGATACGGCGCGCCGCAACAATTTCGAACTGACCATCACCGGAACCAGCCCACCCATGCTCAGCGCCATCGACCGGCTGGGCCTGAGCGGGCATTTCGCCGGGATGCTGAAAGGATGACCTTTTAATGCGCGTTCTGACCGTAGACGACAGCCGGACGATCCTTGCCATGCTGCACCACACGCTGTCCAAGGCGGGTTTTGAGGTGCTGCAGGCCGAAGATGGCCAGAAGGGCCTTGAGGTTCTCAAATCCGAAAGTGTGGATGTGGTGATCACCGACATCAACATGCCGGTCATGGATGGCATCGAGTTCATCAGGAATGTCCGCGCCTCTGGCATGCACCAGAGCCTGCCCATCCTGATCCTGACCACCGAGACCAGCCAGGACAAGCGCGATCAGGGCAAGGCCGCCGGCGGCACCGGCTGGATTGTCAAGCCGTTTGATCCCGAGAAGCTGATCAGTGTGATCCACCGCGTCGTGCACTGACACCTGCTCCAACCCAGAAGGGTTCTCGAAAGAGCCGCATATGAGCGATCTCGACGATTTCAAAGCCACATATTTTGATGAATGTTCCGAGCTTCTGACCGAGCTTGAAGAGCAGTTTGCCGCCATCGAAGAGGGAGACCGCAGCGCCGACCGGCTCAATGCGGTGTTCCGCGCCATTCATTCGATCAAGGGCGGTGCCGGGGCCTTCGGCTTCACCGGCCTTGTCGGCTTTGCCCATGCCTACGAGACGCTGCTCGATTTTGTCCGCAACGGCAAGGTTGAGCTGACCGACGAAGTGGCGGTGCTGTGCATCCGCGCCAACGATATCGTGGCCGATTTCGTCAATGCCGCCCGCACCGGCGACGCGCTTGATGCCGACTATGGCACCGAGGAGCGCCTGCGCTTTGATGCGCTGTGCTCGGGCGAACAGGACGACGCCGATGGTGAACCGATCGAGGAATTCGACATCGATTTCGAACCGGTCATGGTCCATATCGCCCATGCCGAAGACGATGCCGTTCCCGCCAACGAAAACACCGCTCCGGCCGTCGATGATGACGACAGTTTCGGCGCGGCCCCGCTCAGTGCCCCTGCCGGTCACTGGGAAATCCATTTTACCCCGCATGCCGAGCTTTATACCCGCGCCAACGATCCGCTGCTGTTGCTGCGCGAACTGGCCAGCCTTGGCGAGCTGACCGTCACCGCCCATGTCGAGGATATTCCCTCGCTTGCCGATTTCGAGCCGTTCGGGGTCTATTGCTCCTGGGAAATGACGCTGGAATCCGAAAAGGCCAGCGAAGCCGATATCCGCGAGGTCTTCGAGTTCGTCGATGGCAATTGCGACCTGACCGTGGTCCAGCTCGGCGCGGCCAGGCCTGCCGCCAAGCCGGTGGCCGAAGTCTCGCTCTCGGCCATGCTGGAAGAGGAAATCAAGCCGGCCGAAAGCGTCAGTTTTGCCGACCTGGCCAGTGCCATTGCCCCAAGCGCGCCTGCCGCCCGGCCGGTGGCAGCAGCCAAGGCCGCCCCGGCCGCCCTGGCCGAGGCCAATGGCAGCGAGCATGAAGGCGAACGCCGCAACGGCATTCAGTCGATCCGCGTCGATCTCGACAAGGTCGATCGCGTCGTCAACATGGTTGGCGAACTGGTGATCACCCAGTCCATGCTCACCCAGCAGATGGATGAGACCCTGCGGGTGCAGTATCAGGAACTGGTGCGCGGGCTCGAAGTGCTGGCCCAGACCACGCGCGGCCTGCAGGATTCGGTCATGGCCATCCGTGCCCAGCCGGTCAAGTCGGTGTTCTCGCGCATGCCGCGGCTGGTCCGCGAACTGTCCGCCAAGACCGGCAAGAAGATCCGGCTCGAAACCATTGGCGAAAACACCGAAATCGACAAGACGGTCATCGAGCAGCTGTCCGATCCTTTGACCCATATGATCCGCAATTCGTCGGACCATGGCATTGAGACGCCGGAAAAGCGCCTCGCCGCCGGCAAGCCCGAAACTGGCGTGGTGCGCCTGTCGGCCGAGCAGGCGGGCGGCAATATCCTGATCATCGTCGAGGACGATGGCGCCGGCATCAACCGCGAGCGCGTGCTGCAGGTGGCGCGTGACCGTGGCGTTGTCGGCCCTGATACCACTTTGACCGAAGAGCAGATCGACCAGCTGATCTTTGCGCCGGGCTTTTCGACCGCCGATGCGGTCTCCGATATTTCGGGTCGCGGCGTCGGCATGGATGTGGTCCTGTCCAATATCAAAAAGATCGGCGGCTCGGTCCACGTCAAGTCCTGGACCGGCAAGGGCACGCGCATGACCCTGCGCCTGCCCCTGACCCTGGCCGTGCTCGATGTCATGCTGGTCAAGGTCGGGTACTCGCCCTATGTGATCCCGTTGTCCTCGATTGTTGAAACCATCCAGTGCAGCCGCGCCAAGTTCGAGCGCGTGCCCTCGGGCGGCAAGGTTTTGCAGGTGCGGGGCGAATATGTGCAGGTCATCGACCTGGCGGCCCGCTTCGAATTGGCAACCGATGCCGATGATGCGAGCCGGTTCGTGGTGCTCTGCGAGGCTGAAGGCTCGGTCAAGGTGGCGCTGGTGGTTGATGACATCATCGGCCAGCAGCAGGTGGTGATCAAATCCCTGGAAGAAAACTTCGAACGGATCGACGGCATCGCCGGCGGAACGATCCTGGGCGACGGCAATGTTGCCCTGATCGTGGACGTGCAGAGCCTGAAGACCGGCAACATTCATCAGAACGCCGCCTAGAAGGGGCGGGAGAAAGGCCACACTATGGAAGCCCTTGGTTTTCGTGACGATACCAGCACCGACCGCGCCGGAAACATCACCCAGAACAGCCTGCAGCTGATCGCCTTTTCCATCGGTGAGCAGACCTACGGCGTCGAGATCACCACCGTGCGCGAAATCCGCGCCTGGAACGGCGCTACGCCCCTGCCCAATACCCGCGAATTCGTGCGCGGCGTGATCAACCTGCGCGGCACCATCGTGCCGATCTTTGATCTGCGCGCCCGGTTTGGCGATGGCCAGACCTCACCGACCAAGAACCATGTGGTTGTGGTCATGTCGGTGGGCGACAAGTGGGTCGGCATCCTCGTTGATGCGGTGTCCGATATCCTGACCGTCTCCAAGGACGATATCCATGCCGTGCCCGAAGGCAATTCGATCGATACCGAACTGCTCAACGGCATTGTCACCCATGACAACCGCATGGTCGGGCTGATCGATCTTTATGCCGTGGTCTCGGGCGCCAAGCTCGATTCCTGAGCGGCCTGAAACCCTGCCTTCAAAGAGCGCCTGCGGGCGCTCTTTTCATTTCAGCACCGCCAGTCCTTCGATTTCGATCAGCACACCGGGCCGGGCAAAGCCGGGCACATTGATCACGCTGATGGCGGGGGGATTGGCCCGGGTGCCCCAGCGCGCCATCCAGGCGCCAAACCCGGCCCGCATGTCTTCCCCGTCCTTCATGAAAATGGTCATCTTGACCAGGGCTTCGAGCCCGGTGCCGGCCGCCTGCAGGATCACGATCATATTGTCGATGGCGCGGGCCGCCTGCGCGCCGAACTCGGCGCTGACCAGCGCGCCGGTGTCATCCACCCCGTTCTGCCCGCCAATGATCATGGTGCGCGCGCCCGGCGGCAGGATGACCGCCTGCGAGAAAGCCGGGCTCTTGTGCAGGCCATCGGGGTTGAGGTGCTGGACGTCCATGATGCTCTCCGCTCGCGCCATCTGTCTCAGGTCAGGGCATAAACCCTGCCGGACCTTTTGGGCCCATGCAGAGAATCGCCAAAGTCTGTCACCGAATATTCGGCGATCGGGCTCATGCGTTCCAGTGGCAAATCCACCCGTCCGGGATCGCCCACCAGCACGGTGCGCCCCGCCGCTACACAGCGGCGCAGGAAATCCTCGGCCCGTGCAGCCACATCGGGGGCATAAAACACATCACCGGCCAGGATCACCTCGGCATCGGGTATGGGACCTGCCATCACATCGTGCGCAATCGGTTCGACCACGACCCCGTTCAGGGCGGCATTGAGCCCGATGGCGGCCTGTCCATGGCGATTGATCTCGGCTGCCGTGACCCGGCTGGCGCCAGCCCGTGCGGCCGCAATCGCCACTAGCCCCGAGCCTGATCCCAGATCGAGGACGGTTTTGCCCGCAACAATGTGCGGAAAGGCCTCAAGATGCCGGGCCAGCGCCGCGCCACCGGCCCAGCAATAGGCCCAGTAGGGCGGCACGGGATCGCCCTCCAGCAATCGCGACAGGCGGCTGCCACTATGGCCGAGGTAAAGCGCAATATCGGGCCGGTCGGGCGCCGGGCCGATGCGCAGGTTGGCGGTGATGAAGGCGCGCTCGGCGCCGTGGTCGCTACTGGTCAGTCCGACACCACAATGGTGCGTTGCGTGCAGCTGTCGATGGTGGCCCGCAATTCGTCATCGTCGGCCATCACCACCCGCATCAGAACCTGCCCGCACCGGCCATAGATCGCCAGGTCCTCAGCCGTTCCGGCGGCGATGGGCTCGATCAGGCTGCCGAGCACGTCCTCGACCGGTTCGCCCGCGGCATCGACCGGATAGGCCGTCACCGAACTGACCGCCTGGCTGGCATTGTTTTTTATCGTGATCGCATAGTCCTCGGCCAGCACCGGGGCGGTCAGGCCGACGAAGGCAAGCAACAGGGCAAGGCGGCGCATGGCGTTCTTTCTGTCAAATAATACAGAACGTTAGCGCATGGTCCATGCAGCGGCAAGTATTCGTTGCAAATGAAACGGAATTCGGGTCGCTCCCTAGAACAGCTCGGCTTCCCCGTGGGTGCCGTGGGCGGCAATCCCGGACAGGGCGGGCACGCGCAATTCGTCGAGCGTCAGCGACGACCAGATCTGGTCATAGTCCGAATCCGGCGCGGTGGGGGGCAGAAGCGCGAACTGCCGCACGGCCAGCGCCATGTTCTGGCAGCGCTGCTCAATACGGTCCTGGCCCTGCAGGGCCGAAATGATCATGGTAATGGCTTGTGACTTGGCCTGTTCAGGCGACAGGCTGGGGTCGGTAAGGGTTTCGAGCGCGATGGCAATGCCGTCAACCATGGCGGCGGTCTGCCGCCCGGTTTCGTCCAGCTCTCGCGCCAATTTCTGTAGTGACATGAATTAAGTTCCCCACTTGGGCAAACTCTACAATGCCAATCCTAAAGCTCTTCTTGCCATTTTGACGCTGCAAGGGGTGCGGCGTTAGTTTGGTTAGCAATTCACTAACGAATGTGGACATAGGATGGCATTCGTTCCAGACCGGATTTAAGCCATGGCCCAAGCCAATTCCCTGCCGCCCGAATTTGATCGTGGCGTGGTGACCACCGTGCACCAGGGGGATTGTCATGTTTCGGCAGAGGCGGACCTGACGCTCTCGACCGTTCTGGGCTCGTGCATATCGGCCTGCGTGCGCGATGTGGTGGCCGGGGTCGGCGGCATGAATCACTTTCTTCTGGCCGAACAGTCCGGCTCTGCCAAGGATCGCTACGGCGCGTCGGCGCGCTATGGTGCCTTTGCCATGGAACAGTTGATCAACACCGTGCTCTCGCGTGGCACCGGGCGCAAATCCAACCTTGAAATCAAGGTGTTCGGTGGCGGCAATATCAATTCCGCCCTCAACGATGTGGGTGCCAAGAATATCGAGTTCGTGCGCGAGTTCCTTGCCGCTGAAGGCTATAAGGCCGCGGCCGAAGATCTCGGTGGCACCTATGCCCGCCGCGTACTGTTCAAGCCCAAGACCGGGCGCGCCTTCGTCAAGCGGCTCGACAGCAGCGAGAACGCCAATATCGCGTCTGAAGAACTGGTGGTCGCCCGCCGCCGCGCCGTAACTGCACCACCGGCCGACGACATCGAATTGTTCTAGACGTGCTGCCAGTACTGGTTAGCAAAATCTTGATGCTGTCATTGATTGTATAGATTTGATTAACCATTGCGCCTCTAGGGTGGTCGCATGAGCAATCGTGCCGCATTCGCCCGGGGGACGTCGCCGCCATGCGCCATACGCGCCTAGCGTTTGCCGCCTGTCTTGCCCTGGTCCTTGCCATGGCCGCCTCCGCTGCGGCCTATCTGCTTTTGGCCGAACCCATGCTCGTTTTGGCCGTGGCCTCCGGCGCGCTGGTGCTGGCCAGTTGCGCCATCGTGGCCCTCGGCTATCGCGCCGAACATCTTGAGCGGCAAAAGCTTTCCGCCCTGGCCCAGGCCGTCAACGCCGCGCCCAAGGCGGGAGAAGCCCCGCGCGTCGAACTGGTGGTGGCCAATCTCGCCCTCAGGCTCGATCGCGCCAATGCCTTCAAATCCGGTTTTGCGCATCTGGATCGCCCGGCGCTTGTGGTCAGCGATGCCGGCGAAATCCTTGGCGCCAGCAAGGGCCTGCGGGCGCTGATTCCCGGTGCCACCGAAGGCGAAAGCCTCGATGCGGTGTTTGGCGCCGGGTTCCTGGCCGGCGGCGGGGGGCTGGCCGCGGAAACCAATATCACGCTCTCCGGCCGCCGCTATGGGGTGAACCGGCAGGCCTGCGGATCGCGCCAATTGCTCGAACTGGTGCCCATGGGCCAATATGTGGGCGATGATGACCTCGAGGCCTTTGCCGAGGCGCTGGCTGATGGCAAGACCAGTTTCCGGTTTGATGCCGATGCCGCCGATGCCAGCCCCGTCCTCACCGTCCTGAACGACAGCCTCGACATGCTCGATGGCGGCATGCGCGCTTTCGAGAGCCTTCTGGCCGGCACCGAAATGGACGAGGACCTGATCCGGGCCAATTCCGGCTTTGGCCCCTCGGCCCGGGCCCTGCACGATCTTCTCTGGACCATCGCTTCGGAACGCGATGAGGAAGCGGCGGCCCGCCAGCAGCTTGAATCCAAGGTCGAAGCCGTGGTCCGGGCCATCGATGGTTACCGTGCCTCGGTCACCCGCATGGCCGATTTTGCCAGCACGGCGCGCGATGGCTTTGCCGAGGCCAGCAAGGCGGTCATTGCCGGGCGCGATAAGGCGCGCGCCAGCCGCGAGATCGAAAAGCAGATCCTGTCACTGGCCGGGGATGCCAGCCAGGCGGCAAAGCGCACCCATATCGCGGTGGGTGGGGTCGATAAGGCTACGCTTGAAATCGACAAGATGGTGGCCGCCATCGAGGACGTGTCGTTCCGCACCAATCTGCTTGCCCTCAATGCTGCCGTTGAGGCCGCCCGGGCCGGGGAAAAGGGTGCCGGCTTTGCCGTGGTCGCCGATGAGGTGCGCACGCTGGCGCAGTCGACCCAGAAGACCGCCAAGGAAATCCGGGCCTTGGTCGTGCAATCGCGCGCCCAATCGGGTGCCGGGACCGGGGAAGCGGGGGCGCTTGAGAAAATACTCGGCGGATTGGAGGCGCATTTACGCAATCTAAGGAATGAGAACGACATGATTGCCGCCGTACTCGATGAAGGCAGCGGCGCGCTGCAAAAACTTGAAGGCCAGGTCGCCGGTGTCGGCGAAGAGGCGTTCAAGGCTCTCAAGCTTCCGGCGCGCGCAGTGCATCGGGGATGATCCCAGGCCTTCCGGCCGGGCGGGGCGGAAATGGTTATGGACCAGTCAGATATTGCTTTAAGTGATAAAGAATTCAATCGCGTCAAGCAGCGCGTCTATAAGGTCGCCGGGATTTCGCTCAGCGACGCCAAGCGCACGCTGGTCATATCGCGCCTGACCAAGATCGTGCGGGCCCTGGGGCTGGCCACGTTTGACTCCTATCTCGATTTTCTCGAACAGCCCGGGCGCGAGGCGGATGGCCAGGCGTTCGTGAATGCGCTGACCACCAATCTCACGCGCTTTTACCGCGAGGATCACCATTTCGATCATCTGGTGACCTATGTGCAGTCGCTCATGAGCCGCCGTCCGCGTGTGGGGCCTGATGGCAAGCCGCGCCTGCGCATCTGGTCGGCCGGGTGCTCCACCGGGCAGGAGCCCTATACGATCGGCATGTGCCTTCTGGCCGCGCTTCCTGACCTCAAGCGCTGGGATTTCAAGATCCTGGCCACCGATATCGATACGGCTGTTCTGGCCAAAGCCGCCACCGGGGTCTATCCGGAGAACGAACTGGCCGGTCTCAGCCCCGAGCGGGCGCGGCTGTTCGAGCGCCCCGGCAATGGCACCATCCGCATTCCGGCTGCGGTGCGCGAACTGATTTCGTTCAAGCCGCTCAATCTGATGTCGAACTGGCCGGTCAAGGGTCCGTTCGATGCCATCTTCTGCCGCAACGTGGCCATTTACTTCGACAAGCCGACGCAGGGCGAACTGTTCGCCCGCTTCGGCAAGATGCTGGCGCCGGGCGCTTTTCTCTATATCGGCCATTCGGAAAACCTCGGCTCGGGCTCCGAGGGTTTCACCGGCGTTGGCAAGACCATCTTCCAGTATAAGCAGCCCGCCAAAGCACGGGATGTCGCATGAGCATCAAGGTCCTTGTCGTTGACGATTCAGCCCTGATCCGCGAGGTGCTCTCGCGCACACTTGGGCGCGATGGCGATATCATCGTGGTGGGCACCGCCGAAGACCCGCTCGATGCGCGTGAAAAGATCAAGGCGCTGAGCCCTGATGTGGTCACGCTCGATATCGAAATGCCCAATATGAACGGGCTGGCCTTTCTCGAAAAGCTTATGCGGCTGCATCCCCTGCCGGTGGTCATGGTTTCGACGCTGACCACGCGCGGAGCCACCGAAACCGTGCTGGCGCTCGAATTGGGCGCGGTCGATTTCGTCGCCAAGCCCAGTGTCGATCTGGCCGGCGGCATCGAGGCCTTCGGCGCCAACCTGCGCGATAAAGTCCGGGCCGCCGCATCGAGCGATGTGCGCAGCCGCGCCATGCGGGCCGAGCCGCCGAAACTGGCCATCCGCACGGCCGCCGCCCCGCCGGGTGCGCTGATTGCCCTTGGCGCGTCCACCGGCGGTGTCGAAGCCATCCGCGCCGTGCTCTCGGGCATGCCGGTTGATTGCCCGCCCATCGTGATTGCCCAGCACATGCCCGCCGCGTTCACCTCGCGTTTTGCTGCCCGGCTCGACGAGCTGTCCGAGATCAAGGTGGTCGAGGCCGAAGATCGCATGCCGCTCGAAACCGGCCATGCCTATGTGGCGCGCGGTGATTATCACCTGCGCGTCGAGCGCACCTCGGGCCAGCTCAAGTGCCGCCTGACCCAGGACGAACTGACCTCGGGTCATCGTCCATCGGTCGATGTGCTGTTTGAATCGGTGGCCAAGAATGTCGGCCCCATGGCGGTGGGGTGCATCCTGACCGGCATGGGCCGCGATGGTGCGCGCGGGCTCAAGCTCATGCGCGATGCGGGCGCCTATACCATTGGCCAGTCCAAGACCTCGGCCCTGGTCTACGGCATGCCGCGCGTCGCCTTCGAAGAGGGCGCGGTGGTCGAGCAGGCCCCGGTCGAGGCCATCACTGCTAGGATTGCGGCGGCTGTCATGCGTTTGAAGACGGCAGCGTGAATAAGACCAGTTGAGAGATTGGTAACGGTTTTTCCATAGGGTCGTTTTTCATCGGGTACCTCACCCGGAGACTAGAAGGCAATACCAGACCATGCCAAAGGCAAGCGCCGTCAGTGTTCTGATCGTGGATGACCAGCAGTCGATGCGGGGCATCTGCAAATATATTCTGACCCAGCTCGGCTTTAAGGACATCATTGAGGCCAAGAGCGGCCGCGATGCGCTGGGCAAGCTTGAAAAGTCCAATGTCGACCTGGTCATCTCCGACTGGAACATGGACGATATCGATGGGCTGACCCTGCTCAAGGTCATCCGCAAGCATCCCAAGACCCAGGCCATGCCGTTCATCATGGCGACCGGCCGTTCCGACAAGGAACAGGTCAAGGAAGCCATTTCCTGCGGCGTGAACAATTATATCATCAAGCCCTATGACGCTTCGACGATGAAAAAGCGCATCGAGGCGGTGATCGGGGCGCTTTCCTGAGATTTCCGGCTCTGATCGAGCCTATTTTGCCGATCCGGACCTCTGCGTAGAGGGGCAGTTAACCAGTCCCTGCAACAATTGTATCAAATTGTATGCATGCGGGGGCTTCCATGCGCTTTTCCGATCTGTCGATCCGCACCAAGCTGCTGGTGGGACCGGGCCTTTTGTGCGCGGTAGCGATCACCATCATCATGGCCGGGGGCATGACCTCGACCTATCAGTCCGTCGGCCAGGCCGCCGCAGAACGGTCCGAGGGCCTGGTGGAAAGTTATGCCAGCGAAATCTCGGCCATGATCGCGGGACCCATCGCTGCGGCGCGCAACAATGGTATCGCGGTTGAAGGCCTGCTGACGGCCGGCATGACCAATCGCGATGCCATTGGCAAGCTGATCGAACATTCCGTCCAGTCACACCCCGATGTCTTCGGGCAGACCATTGTGTTCGAGCCCAACGCGCTCGACGGCAATGATGCGGCCGCCACCGCCCACCCCTATTCGGATGCCTCGGGGCGCTTCGTGCCCTATTTCTACCAGGTCGGCGGCGGCAAAATCGGCTTTGACAGGCTGATCATGACCAAGGAAGCCGGCATCGAGTCCTGGTATGATAAGCCTCTGGCCGCCAATCGCGACACCATGACCGCGCCCTATCTTTATCCGGTCGATGGCAAAGATGTGCTCATGGTCTCGATGGTGGCCATGGTGCGCAAGGACGGCAAGCCGATCGGGGTGTCCACTTCCGATATCGGCCTGACCGCCGTGTCCGAAATGGTTTCGCAACTGCGTCCCTTCGGCACCGGCACGGTGTCCCTGGTGGGCAATGACGGCTCATGGCTGGCCAATGCCGATCCGGCCCTCTTGGGCAAGCCGGTGGAAGACGGCACGGTCAAATCGCTTCTGGCCGGCCTTGGCGATGGCCCCACCGCCCCGGTCGACAGCGTCGATGCATCGGGGGTCGCGCTGCGCCACATTGCCATTCCGGTCAGGTTCGACGGGCTTGAGGAAAGCTGGAGCCTGATCATGTCGGTGCCGGTGGCCACTCTGACCGCCAGCGCCGATCAGGTGCGCAATCTGATGATTCCGGTGGCGATCATCATCCTCGGCGTGTTGCTGGCGGTGGTTTATTTCTTTGCCCGTCTGCTCTCCAAGCCAATCGGCAACATGACCAGCGTCATGCGCAAGCTGGCGGCAGGGGATTTTTCGGTCGAGGTGCCCTATGCCAGTCGTGGCGACGAAATCGGCGCCATGGCTCAAGCGGTTGGCGTGTTCAAGGAGAACGGGGCCAAGGTGGCGCAGATGACCGAGGCCGAGGCGGCCCGCATCATTTCGGCCCAGGCCGAGCGCACCCGCATGATGGCGGAACTGCAGACCGCTTTCGGCAATGTGGTCGATGCCGCCATTGCCGGAGATTTCTCGCATCGGGTCGAAATCGAATTTGCCGATGCCGAGCTCAATGCCCTGGCAGGGTCGATCAACAACCTGGTCGAAACGGTGGATCGCGGCATCGGCGAAACCGGCACCGTGCTGGCGGCGCTGGCCAATACCGATCTCACCCAGCGCATGCAGGGCGACTATCAGGGCGCTCTCGGCCGCCTCAAGGACGATACCAACGCGGTGGCCGACAAGCTCACCGATGTGGTGCAGAACCTGCGCCTGACTTCGCGCGCCCTCAAGGTGGCCACCGGCGAGATTTTGTCGGGCGCCAACGATCTGTCCGAACGCACCACCAAGCAGGCGGCCACCATCGAGGAAACCTCGGCGGCCATGGAACAGCTGGCCACAACCGTGCTGCAGAATGCGTCGCGGGCCCGCGATGCTTCGGCCAATTCCGACGCGGTCACCCACACCGCCGAACAGTCCGGTGCTGTCATGGCGCGCGCCACCGAGGCGATGGAGGCCATCACCACCTCGTCGGGCAAGATCTCCAACATCATCGGCCTGATCGATGATATCGCCTTCCAGACCAACCTCCTGGCGCTGAACGCGTCTGTGGAAGCGGCGCGTGCGGGCGAAGCCGGCAAGGGTTTTGCCGTGGTTGCCGTTGAAGTGCGGCGTCTTGCTCAATCGGCGGCCGAGGCATCCAAGGAGATCAAGGTGCTGATCGACCAGAGCGCGGGCGAAGTGCGCGGCGGCTCCCAATTGGTCATCGAGGCGGCAGAAAAGCTGCAGGCCATGCTGGCTGGAGCCCGGGCCAATAACGAACTCATCGAATCCATCGCCCGCGAAAGCCAGGCCCAGGCCTCGGCCATCGAAGAGGTCAATGTTGCTGTCCGGCAGATGGATGAGATGACCCAGCACAATGCCGCGCTGGTGGAACAGACCAATGCGGCCATCGAACAGACCGAGGGCCAGGCAGCATCGCTTGATCGCATCGTTGATATTTTCGTCGTCCCGGCAGGGCGGGATGCGGCGGCGCCCGTGTCGCGCCCCCGGCCGCCCGCCAAGGCGTACCAGACACAGGGCAATGCCGCCGTCGCCCAGGAGTGGTCCGAATTCTAGCCGCGGCCCTGCCGCATCCTGCCAGGCGGGCGGCCATAAATCCTCGTTAAGGGTTGATGGATAGCCTGCCTGCCAGAGGTTTAGTCATTTCAGCTGTCCGGCGCGTCATCGCAGCCGAACCACAGGGGCTTAAACAATGCCGAAACTGAATTTACGGCTTCGCGGGAAAATCCTTGCCATCGCAGCTTCCGCACTGGCGGGCCTTGGGTTGATCGCGGCCATTTACTTTTACCAGAACGACAAGATTGTCACCGCCACCGCCCTCGAAAGGCAGGCGGCTGCCCATGCGCAGCTGTTCTCCGATATCAGCTATAATACCGAGGCTTTGCTGAGCCAGGCCCGCGACTTCATGATCTCGCCGAGCCAGGGCGCCATCGACAGCCTCAAGGCCAGCGCCGATGCGCTCAAGGCGTCGACCGAAGCCGACATTGACGAGCCTGAAATCCGCGCCGCCCTGCTCGAACTGCCCACCGCCATTGATCAGGTGATTGCTACCGTTTCAGCCCTCGGCTTTGACGACAAGACCGGTATGCGGGGTACGCTCAATGCGGCCTCCGCCGAGCTCGACAAGGCAGTGACCACCGCCATGGCTTCGGGCATGAACCTCAATACCATCTACACCCAGACCCTGCTGCTGCGCGAGCACGAGAAGAATTTCCTGCTCACCCGCAATGCCAAGCAGGTCAGCAATTTTTCCGATACCACCGTCAAGTTTGCCACCGAGCTGAGCAAGAGCTTCATGCCCAAGGACAAGCAGCAGGCGATCCTGGCGCTGGTGGATACCTATACCACCGGCTTCAGCGCCTTTGTCTCGGGCGACCAGGCCATGCAGTCGGCGCGTTCGCAGCTGGTCAGCAAGGTCGGTGCCGCCCTGACCCTGGTCAAAGCCCAGCGCGAGGTTGCCGTGGCCTCCGGGGTTGAAGCCAAGGCGACGCTCACCCGCGAAAGCGATGCGCTGACCGGGGCGTTCGTTCTGGCCTTCGCCGCGGCTGCCCTGCTCTCGCTTACCCTGTCGCTGATGATCGGGCGCTCGATCGAACGGCCGATTTCACGGCTCAATGCCTATATGCGGTCGCTGGCCGAAGGCGAGATGGACAAGGATGTGCCTTTTACTGCCCGCCGCGACGAGATCGGGGAAATGGCCCGCACCGTCGAAGTCTTCCGGCAGAACAGCATGAAAATGCTCGACATGACCGCCGAGGAGCGCGCCGGGTCCGAGCAGCGCCGTGCCGACCGGGCGCGCATGATGCAGGATTTGCAGCGCGCCTTTGGCGAAGTGGTCGATGCCGCCATTGGCGGAGATTTCTCCAAACGCGTGCGCGCCGAATTCCCTGATCAGGAGCTCAATGTGCTGGCGCGCAGCGTCAACAAGCTGGTTGAAACCGTTGACCGCGGCCTGGATGAAACCGGCCATGTGCTGGCTGCGCTGGCCGAAACCGACCTCACCCACCGGGTCGAGGGGAACTATGAAGGCGCCTTTGCCAAGCTCAAGGACGATACCAACCGCGTCGCCGACAAGCTCACCGATATCGTCATGCAGCTGCGCGGCACCTCGCGCTCGCTCAAGACTGCGACCGGCGAATTGCTGACCGGGGCCAACGATCTGTCGGGCCGCACCACCAAGCAGGCCGCCACCATCGAGGAAACCTCGGCCACTATGGAACAGCTGGCCGCAACCGTACACGACAACGCGGCGCGCGCCCAGGATGCTTCGGCCAATGCCGGTGGCGTCACCCGCACCGCCGAAGAGGGCGGGGTGGTGATGCAGAAGGCCAATGCGGCCATGGACCGGATCAAGACCTCGTCGGAAAAGATTTCCAATATCATCGGCATGATCGATGATATCGCCTTCCAGACCAATCTGCTGGCGCTCAACGCTTCAGTGGAAGCGGCCCGTGCCGGGGAAGCCGGCAAGGGCTTTGCCGTGGTCGCGGTCGAAGTACGGCGTCTGGCCCAGTCGGCCGCCCAGGCTTCGGCCGAGGTCAAGGTTCTGATCGAACAGAGCGCCGACGAAGTGCGCGGCGGCTCGCGTCTGGTGTCCGATGCCGCCGCCAAGCTGTCGCAGATGGTGGAGGCCGCCCGCGCCAACAATGCGCTGATCGATGCCATTGCCGCCCAGAGCCGCGAGCAGGCCTCGTCAATCGAAGAGGTCAATACCGCCGTCCGCCAGATGGACGAGATGACCCAGCACAATGCCGCCCTTGTCGAGCAGACCAACGCCGCCATCGAGCAGACCGAGGCACAGGCGACCGAACTCGACCGCATCGTTGAGGTGTTCACCCTCGATCAGGCCGCTGCGGTTGCGGTCGCGGCTCCGCCCAGCGGGCTGGTGGGGGGCATCAAGAGCCTGCAGGCCAAGGTCAAATCGGCGGCCCGTTCCTATCTCAGCCACGGCAATGCTGCGGTCGACAAGGAATGGTCCGAGTTCTAGCGGCCTAAATCAGTTGTGCTCGTCGGGCAGACCGGGCAGGGGCAGGAAATCCACCCCATCCTCGATCAGGCCCGCCACATCCTCGCGCGTGGCTTCGCCATAGATGCCGCGCGCCGGGGCTTCCTCGAAATGGATGCGCCGGGCTTCTTCGGCAAAGCGGTCCCCCACATAGTCGGCTTCGCTCGTCACCTTCTCGCGCAGCGCCCGCATGATGTCGCGCAGTTTGGCTTGGTCGGGCCGTCCAGCCGAGAACGAGGCCGTCTCGGCCCTGGGCTGGGCCACTGCCGGGGCCATCAGCGCTTTTTGCACGTCCGAAGAGGCGCAGACCGGGCAGGTCACCAGCCCGCGCGCCTGCTGGTCGGCAAAGGCGTCCGAACTCCCGAACCAGCCGTCAAAGCCATGGGCGTTGTTGCAGGTCAGCGCATAATGGATCATGCCGGGTCTCCCGGCAGGCGGAAGGGGCGCGTATTGGCCAGCGCCGGCACCCGGCCGCGCACGTCCTCGATCCGGCTGCGCTCGAAATCGGCAAAGATCACACCGGGTTCATCGCCATCGATTTCGGCCAGCACCGTGCCCCAGGGGTCGATGATCAGCGAATGGCCATAGGTTGCGCGCCCGTTCTGGTGCGCACCGCCCTGGGCGGCCGCAATCACATAGCAGCCCGTCTCGATGGCGCGGGCCCGCAACAGCGTGTGCCAGTGCGCCTGGCCGGTCGGCACGGTAAAGGCCGCCGGCACGGCCAGCACCTCGGCCCCGGCTTCGGCCAGCGCGTGATAAAGCAGGGGAAAGCGCATGTCATAGCAGATCGACATGCCAAACCGCACCCCGCCGGCCTCGGCCACCACCGCCGTTTCGCCGCCCCGATAGGTCAGGCTTTCGCGATAATCGCGCAGGCCGGGCAAGCTGGCATCGAACAGGTGAATCTTGTCATAGCGGGCAACGATCTGGCCTTGAGGATCGAACAGGATCGAACGATTGGCATATTTGCCATCGTCCAGCGCCACCGCCAGCGATCCTAAATGCAGGTGCACCCCATGTGTCCGGGCCATGCCGGCCACCCGGGCGATGGCGCTGTTATGGGCAAAGCCTTCGGCAACGCCGGCCAGTTGCTGGGCGTTTTCGGCAAACACCACGGTGACTTCCGGGCTCAGGATATACTGCGCACCGCCCCGTGCCGCCTCGGCCACCAGGGCTTCGAGCGCATCAAGGTTGGGCCCGGGCGCAGTGCCCGAGCGCATCTGGATGGCGGCAAGGCGCATGGCCACTCAGTGCGCCAGAAGCGGGTCGAGCTTGCCCTGCCGGTCAAGCGCGGCCATGTCGTCATAGCCGCCCACATGGGTCTCGCCGATAAAGATCTGCGGCACGGTGCGGCGGCCATGGGCGCGCTCGGTCATGGCGGCGCGCAGGTCGGGGTCGAGCACGGTGATTTCGTGATACTGAACACCCTTTTCGGCCAGCAGCGACTTGGCGGCGTGGCAATAGGGGCAGGTGGGGGTGGTGTAGATTTCAACCTTGGCCATCTTGGCATCCCATCTTGATCAAGCCCTTATATGGTCAGCTCGGCGCCGATGACAACGCGTGCAAAAGAGATCACATCGATTTTATTCACTCCCGCCTTGCGCAACACCCGGGTGATGGCCTCAACCGTGGCCCCGGTGGTGATCACATCATCGACCAGCACCACGTTGCGGCCCCTGAGCCGCCCCAGCGTATCGGGATGGGCCGCGAAGGCCCCCGCCACATTGCTGGCGCGCTGGCTGGCCGTCAGCCCCACCTGCTGGCGGGTCGGCCTGACCCGGCGCACCAGCAGCGGATCGACCCTGAGCCCGGTTTCGGTGCCTAGCGCCCGCGCCAGTTCGATCGATTGATTGTATCGCCGGGTGAACTGCCTGGTGCGATGCAGCGGCACCGGCACCAGCAGCGGCCCCTCGGCCCACAGGGTCCGCCCCGCGGCGGCCATCAGCCGGGCACAGAAGCGGGCCAGTTCGGGGTGGTCGCCATATTTGAGCCGGCTCACCAGGGCCCGCGCCAGCTCGTTGTAGAGCACCGCCGAGCGCGCCCGCTCAAACGGCGGGGGATTGGCGATGGCTTCGGCCGACAGGGCATCCGGCCCGATTGGCACCGCAAAGGGCAGCCCCAGCCGCGCGCAAAGCGGTTCGGTGATCGGGCGCAGCTTTGCAAAACAGGGGCCGCAAAGGCCATCATGGCTGGCCACCGGGGCGCTGCAATGGATGCAGACCGGGGGATAGAGCTGGTCGAGCAGCGCGGTTCCGGCCCGGCGCAACACCACGGCGGTCCGGCGTCCGGCGGTTTTGACAAGCGCTCCAGCCCTCTGCATAAGAGCATCCTGCCACAACCGGTCCGCCTCGCCAAATGCTGCCACCCAAGACGTTCGATCGCGACCAGATTGCCCGCAACCTGGCCCGGCGGCAGACGCCCGATGCCGATTTCGTCACCCCGCTGGTGCTTGAGGACCTGGCCGACCGGCTGCTGACCGTCACCCGCACCATTGGCAAGGCAGCGATCCTGGCCCCCGATGCCAGCGCCCTGCCGCAGGACCTGTCGACCAGGAACGGCCCCTTCCCGGTCACCCGCATTGCCACCGTGCTGGCCTCGCCCGGCGTCGAACTGGTTGATCCGGAGGCTCTCAGCCTGCCCCAAACCGGTTACGACCTGATTGTGTCCGTGCTTGATCTGCAGGTGATCAACGATGTGCCGGGGTTCCTGAGCCGCGTGCGCGCCCATCTGGCTCCTGATGGGCTGTTCCTGGCGGCATTTTTGGGCGGTTTAACGCTGACCGAACTGCGCCAGGCTTTTCTTTCTGCCGATGCGCAAATCCTCGACGGTGCCTTTGCCCGGGTCGCCCCCTTCATCCAGCTCGGCGATGCCGGCGGGCTGATGCAGCGGGCCGGCTTTGCCCTGCCGGTCACCGATGTGGAAAACCACACCGTGCGCTATGCCGATGCCCTCGCCCTGATGCGCGACCTCAAAGCGATCGGTGCCTCCAACCCGCTGGCCGAGCGGCCCGCGCGACCGGCGCGTCCGGTGCTGCTGGCGGCCGCCGCGGCGGCCTATGCAGAAATTGCCGGCGATCTCGACGGGCGCGTGCGCGCTACGCTCGAAATCGTCTGGCTGTCCGGCTGGGCCCCACACGAAAGCCAGCAGAAACCTCTGGCCCCCGGCAGCGCCAAGGTCAGCCTCAAATCAGTGCTGGGCGATAAGGCTGGCGGCTAAAGCGCGTTCGAGGCCGCGCTCAGGGCGTTGTTGCTGGTATTGGATACCATGTTGAACATGTTCGACATCGAGCCTGAGGTAAACATCATGGCGCCGATCACTGACACGGCGATCAGGGCCGCGATCAGGGCATATTCCATTGCCGTGGCACCGCTGTCGTCATGGATAAACCGGCCAAGGGTTCTGCCAAGCATTTTGCCTCGAACTTCCTGTTCTTTTCTCACAACAGATCGCAAAGACTGGCGATCAGCGGCTCGTCGGCGGGCGGCATGGGATAGTCCCGCAGGGCTTGTGGCCTGACCCACTTGAGCGCCTGGTGCTCTTTGGCATGCGGTTGCCCCTGCCACTTCCGGCAGACGTAGAGTGGCATCAATAAATGAAAGTTTTCGTAAGAATGACTGACGAAACTGAGCGGGGCCAGACAGGCTTGCTTGGTCGAAATACCCAGTTCTTCTTCCAGTTCGCGGATCAATGCCGCCTCAGGACTTTCCCCCGCCTCGATCTTGCCCCCCGGAAACTCCCAAAGCCCGGCGAAGGTCTTGTTCTCCGGCCGCTGGGCGATCAGAACGCGGCGGTCGGCATCGACCAGCGCGCAGGCCACGACAAGGAGTATCTTCTGCGCGCTCATGGGGCCTCCGGCATGCAATAGCTGTAGTCATACTGGCGTTGATAGCCGAGGCTGCGGTAGAGCGCCTTGCCGGGCCCATTGTCGGCCTGCACGTTCAGGGCAGCGACCGTTGCGCCCGCCGCATGCGCCCAGGCAAGGCCGGTCCGCATCATGGCGGCGCCAAATCCCTGCCGACGCCGCGCCGCATCCGTCACGACGTTCGATGTCACCACAATCCCGTCGGCCACGCCCATGATCGAGGAGGCAACCGGTGTGCCATCGGCATCGCGCAGCACAAAGCCGCGCGCCGGTACGCTCAGCGCTCCAAGCAGGGCGCGCAGCCCGGCCATCTGCGCCTCGCCATAGGCCTGCAGGTGCTGCACCACGCTCAAAAATGCCGGGTCGGCCACTTCATATCCCCGGCAGCGCTCATCGGGCTCCAACGGCCCGAGCGCCATGGCGAACTGGTGGCTGTGGTCGTGGGCCTGCCAGCCCAGCGCATCGAGCGCTGCTAAAACCTCTGGTCCGGCCAGCGGGGTCACCCGAAACACCGGGCGCAACCCGCGCTCGGCAAACCAGTGCGCCGCTGCCACGATCCGGGCCTCGGCGTTCGCCCCGTCGGCCGGGTCAAGGCTCTGCACCGAATTGGCGCGCTTGGTATAGCCATTGGCCGCCCGGCGCACCCAGGTGCCATCCCACTCGACCTCGACCCCCGGCCAGGCTTTGAGCCCGGCGCGTTCGAACACTTCGGCGCCCGGCAGGGCCATGTCAGCTCCGGTAGTCGCCATTGATGGTGATATAGCCGTGCGTCAGGTCGCAGGTATAGACGGTGGCCCGGCCCTCGCCGAGCCCGATACCGACCCGCAGGTCCAGTTCCTGCTGCTTCATATAGGCGCTGGCTGCCGCCTCGTCATAGCCTTGGGCCCGTTCGCCATGCTCGGCCACCAGCACATCGCCAAAACTGATCGAAAGCCGGTCACGGTCGGCCGGTTCGCCGGCCTTGCCCACTGCCATCACCACGCGGCCCCAGTTGGCGTCTTCGCCGGCAATGGCAGTCTTGACCAGCGGCGAATTGGCAATCGACTGGGCAATGCGAAAGGCGCTGTGGTCGCTCATGGCGCCCTCGACGGTCACGGTCACCAGTTTGGTGGCGCCTTCGCCATCGCGCACCACCAGTAGCGCCAGTTCCTCGAGCACATCGCCAAGCGCCTCGCCAAAGATTACGGCGCGCGGATCATCAAGACTGGTGATCGGCTCGATGCCCTCTGCCTTGCCGGTGGCAAAGACCAGGCAGGTGTCCGAGGTCGAGGTGTCACTGTCCACGGTAATGGCGTTAAAGCTCGTCTTGTTCTTTTCGCTCAGCAGCGCCTGCAGCACCGGAGCGCTGATCGGGGCATCGGTGAAGATGAACGAGAGCATGGTGGCCATGTCCGGGGCAATCATGCCCGACCCCTTGGCAATGCCCGAAATGGCAATGCTGACGCCGTCAAAATCCACCGTGGCACTGGCCAGCTTGGGAAAGGTGTCGGTGGTCATGATGGCCTTGGCCGGGTCCATCCACGGCCCATCGGTCAGCCGCCCGGCCATATCCTTGGTCACTGCCGCAAATTTCTGGGCGTCGAGCGGTTCGCCGATCACCCCGGTCGAGGCCAGAAACACCTCGCTGGTCGAACAGCCTACCGCTTCGGCGGCAAAGGCAGCGGAGGCTGCAACCGAAGCGCGGCCCTTGGCGCCGGTAAAGGCATTGGCATTGCCCGAATTGACCAGGATTGCGCGGGCCCTGCCGCCCGCAAGGCGCTCGCGGCACCAGTCGACGGCCGCCGAGGGGCAGAGCGAGCGGGTCAGGACCCCTGCAACCGCCGTGCCCTCGTCGAGCGCCACCAGCAGCACGTCGGTGCGGTTCTTGTACTTGATCCCCGCCTCGGCGGTGGCAAAGCGCACGCCTTTGATCACGGGCATTTCGGGAAAACTCTGGGGCGCCAGCGGCGAAACGGGAATGGCCAATTGTGTGCTCTCGGCTCGCAAAATCAGGTCTCGGGTGTGCCCCATCCTGATCGCCCGCGCAAGGGGCGCGATTCGGGGGGCGGCAAAGCAAAACGGCCGGTTCGCACCGGCCGTTGCATGGTCTGTGATGGCGCCCCTTACTGGGGCGTCTCGGACTGGGCCTTGATCGCGGCGTCGAGCGCGGCATCGGGCACGGTAATGGTCACCGCGCTCTTGAGCTGGGCCAGCACGTCGTCGAAGTTCTTGAACAGCAATTGCTGCTGGAGCTGCGGGGTTGCCTGTTCAATGGTGGGCGGCGCCGACTGGCGCTTTTCCTCGACCTTGATCAGATGCCAGCCGAACTGGGACTGCACCGGGTCCGAGATCTTGCCGACCTCGAGGCTGAACGCTGCTTGTTCGAACGGGGGCACCATCTGGCCGCGCTGGAAAAAGCCGAGGTCGCCGCCATTGGCCGCGCCCGGATCGATCGACTTGGCCTTGGCCAGGTCTTCGAACACGCCGCCGGCATCGAGTTCGGCCTTGATGGCCTTGGCTTCGTCTTCGGTGTTGACGAGAATGTGGCGGGCGCGCACCTGGTCCTCGGGCTTGAAGCCTTTCACCAATTCGTCATAGGCGGCCTGGATGGCTTCCGGGGTCACCGAGGTCGAGATCTTTTCGGCAAAATAGGCGCGGCGCAGGGCGCGGTCTTCCAGATAGGTAATCCGGCGCTTGAAAATCTCGGACTGGTCCATCTGCTGCTCGCGGGCAGCCTTGGCCATCACTTTCATGTCAATCAGCACCGTGGCCAGGAAGGCGCGGCGCTCGGCGGGCGGAATATTGTTCAATTCCTGCGCCAGGTCCTCGGCGGCAAAGGCCAGGTCGGCTTCGGTAATGGTCTCGTCGCCGACCGTAGCCACCACGGCATCGGGGCTGGGGGCGGTTGCTTCGGCGGCCGGTGGGGTCGCCGCAGCGTCCTGGGCCATGGCGGTAGCGGGCAGGGCGAGGCAGGCCAGGATGGCGGCGAGCAGTGCGGCCGCGCGGGCAGATTTCAGGCTGGCATAGGTCATAAAGCTCATCTCCTTTGCCGCGCTCTGGCCCCCTGTGGCGCGGCGGGGGCTTGGTGTGCCCCTTTTTGCCGCCGTTGACAAGACAAGGACCCGCTCTTACATGTCGCACGCTGCACGAGAGAGCAGCAAAGGCAGGTATCCTCGGGACTTTTGCCCTGATCGAAACAGGCCCGTGCTGCCACCCATTTAATAAGGACATGTGCTATGGTTGTTGCTGCGATCGCCCGGCGGCTTTTTGGGTCGTCCAATGATCGGCGCGTCAAGCGTTATCAGGCCAAGGTTGATGCCATCAACGCGCTCGAGCCCGAACTGAGCGCCCTGTCCGATGAAGCGCTGGTGGCCCGAACCGCCGACTTCCGCACCCGCTTTGCCAATGGCGAGAGCCTTGACAGTCTTCTGGTGCCCGCCTTTGCCACCGTGCGCGAAGCCTCTAAGCGCGTGCTGGGCATGCGGCATTTCGATGTGCAGCTGATCGGGGGCATGGTGCTCAACGATCGCTCGATTGCCGAAATGCGCACCGGCGAAGGCAAGACGCTTGTGGCCACCCTGCCGGTCTATCTCAACGCCATCACCGGCCAGGGCGTGCACGTGGTGACCGTGAACGACTACCTCGCCCGTCGCGACAGCGAGTGGATGGGGCAGGTCTATCGCTTCCTCGGGTTATCGGTTGGTGTGATCATCCATGATCTGACCGACGCCCAGCGCAAGGCCGCCTACGGGTCCGATGTGACCTATGGCACCAATAACGAATTCGGCTTTGACTACCTGCGCGACAACATGAAGTACCAGCGCGCCCAGATGGTGCAGCGCGGCCATGCCTATGCCATCGTCGACGAGGTCGATTCCATCCTTGTGGACGAAGCGCGTACGCCGCTGATCATTTCGGGCCCGTCCGATGATCGCTCCTCGCTCTACGAGAAGATCAACGCCGTCATTCCCATTATCGGGGAAGGCGATTTCGAGCATGACGAAAAGCAGCGTTCGGTGACCTTTACCGACCAGGGCATCGAAAAGCTCGAAGAGCGCCTGACCGCCGATGGCATGATGAAGAGCGCCTCGCTCTATGACATCGAGAACGTGGCGCTGGTGCACCACCTCAATTCGGCGCTGCGCGCCCACAAGATGTTCCAGCGCGACAAAGACTATATCGTGCGCAACAACGAAGTGGTCATCATCGACGAGTTCACCGGCCGCATGATGCCGGGCCGCCGCTATTCGGAAGGCCTGCACCAGGCGCTCGAGGCCAAGGAACACGTCAAGATCCAGGCCGAAAACCAGACCATGGCCTCGATCACGTTCCAGAACTATTTCCGGCTCTACAAAAAGCTCGCCGGCATGACCGGCACGGCGCTGACCGAAGCGGAAGAATTCGCCGATATCTACGGGCTTGAAGTGGTCACCGTGCCCACCAACCTGCCGGTCAAGCGCAAGGACGATGAAGACGCCATCTTCCGCACTGCGGCCGAAAAGTTCGATGCCATTGCCGAACTGATCATCGATTGCCAGAAGCGTGGCCAGCCGGTTCTGGTTGGCACCACCTCGATTGAAAAGTCCGAGATGCTGGCCGAGCTGCTGCGGCAGAAGAAAGTCGGCGAAATGAAGGTGCTCAACGCCCGCTACCACGAGCAGGAAGCCTATATCGTGGCCGATGCCGGCATGCCGGGCGCCATCACCATTGCCACCAACATGGCCGGGCGCGGCACCGATATTCAGCTCGGCGGCAATCTCGAAATGCGTATCGAGCGCGAACTGGCCGGGGTCGAGGGTGCCGAGCGCGAAGCGCGCATCAAGGACATCAAGGCCCAGATCGCGGTGGACAAGCAGAAGGCGCTCGATGCGGGCGGCCTGATGGTGATCGGCACCGAGCGGCACGAAAGCCGACGGATCGACAACCAGCTGCGTGGCCGTTCCGGCCGCCAGGGCGATCCGGGGCACTCGAAGTTCTTCCTGTCGCTCCAGGACGACCTGATGCGGATTTTCCCCATCGATGCCATGGATTCCATGCTGGGCAAGCTCGGGCTCGAACAGGGCGAATCGATCACCCATCCCTGGGTGACCAAGGCCATCGAACGCGCCCAGGCAAAGGTGGAGGCGCGCAATTTCGATATCCGCAAGAACATCCTGAAATACGACGACGTCATGAACGATCAGCGCAAGGTGATCTTCGAGCAGCGTCTCGAATTGATGGATAGCGACGATGTCGCCGAAACCGTCGCCGAAATGCGCCACGATGTGGTGGATTCGATCATGGCCAAGGCCATTCCCGATCGGTCCTATCCCGAACAGTGGAATGTCGAGCAGCTCACCGCCGCCGCCAAGACCTATCTGAACGTCGATGTGCCGGTCAAAACCTGGGCCGAGGAAGAAGGCATCGATGTCGAGATCGTGCGCGAGCGCCTGATCAAGGCCGCCGATGAGTTCGCCGCCGCCAAGGCAGCCCGCTTCTCCCCCGAGATCATGCGGCAGGTGGAAAAGTCCATCGTGCTGCAGTCAATCGACGGGCTCTGGCGCGAACACCTTGTCACCCTCGATCACCTCTCCAAGGTGGTGGGCTGGCGCGGCCTGGCGCAGCGCGATCCGCTCAATGAATACAAGCAGGAAGCCTACGAGCTGTTCCAGACGCTGTTGACCAACCTGCGCGAACTGGTCACCACCCAGCTCAGCCATGTCGAACTCCAGCGCCAGCCCCCCGAGCTGCAGGAGCCCGATCTCAGCCGCCTCGAAGAGGTGCACATCGATCCCACCTCGGGCGAGAACGATGCCGAAAGCCAGGTTTCGGGCACGATCCCGTCCTCGGGCACCATCATGGGCGCGCTTGCCGGCGGCGCCGCGGCGCTGCCCCCGGTCGATCCCAAACTGCTCGTCGGCGTCTCCCGCAACGCCCCCTGCCCCTGCGGCTCGGGCAAAAAATTCAAGCACTGCCACGGCGCGTTCTAGTCAGGGCATTGGATTGAAACTCAGCAAAAAGGCGCCCACCGGGCGCCTTTTTTTATCGTGCCGGTCCCGCCGAACTGAGCATCACTCCACCCCGTCGGGGACTGTTCATTCGGAGCGCACGCACCCCACCTTGATCCTCCCCCTGGCAGGGGGAGGACACACGCAAGCCGTGAAACACGGGCTCCCTCCCTCTCGAGGGGGAGGGATGGGGTGGGGGTGAGGGAATCCACTCACAGTCCAATGTGAACACTCCCCTTCCAGGGGGAGGATCAAGGTGGGGGTAGGCGCTCTCCTAGTCGCAACCGGTAGAGCAGCTCGTCGGCTGCTTTGGTGGTTGGAGTATATGGCCGAGACGTCGCAAATCAGGGCTAGTCGCCGTCCTCGGTGAAGAAGTCCTCATCGACGCGTTTGAACTGGATTGCGCGACTCGTTCGTACGCCCACACCGTGCTCAATCATAAGGTCAGCGAGCATCTGTCCGTCCATCAGGACGATCCTTTGAGACAAATGCTTTGCGAACGCTCGGGCCTGAGTGCTGAAAGTCGATGTTGTGACGAATACGCCCTTCGTCGCGCCGAGCCCAACTAGGCTTCCGACAAACGCCTGAACATCAGGTCGCCCCACACTATTTCCTTCGGCGTATCGCTTTGCCTGCACATACACACGATCAAGGCCAAGGCGATCCTCATTCACGATGCCGTCCACGCCTCCATCTCCAGATCGTCCTAGCTGCATAGCAGCGTTCTTGTGTGAGCCGCCGTATCCCATTGCAACCAGCAGGTCGACAATTACGGTTTCAAAGAACGATGGAGAATTTTGAAGTATCCGCTCTAGTAGATCGGAACGCAGTGTTGCTTGCACGCTCTGATATGCCGCATCAATCTGTTCCTCTGGTGTTATGGTATTTGGGAGCACTTGTTCTACGCGAGCATTCTCCGCAGTCGCGGGTGCATCATCAGAACTTTTCTCCGCGTACAGGCGCCTATAGTATTCCTTGAATGATGGTATTTGCAGCAAAAGCGAAACGTCGATTTTGGGAGGGTGGCTCCGTATCAGCGTACGCCCCGCATCTGTCGCAATGAATCTACCCCGCGCCGGAGAAACAAGAAGCCCTGCCTTCGACATGTAGGTCTTCGCCCAATGTATTCGGTTGTGAAGCAAGCGCTGTCGCCCGCTTGGCAGCATCTGCTCTTTTTCTTCGGGACTGAGTCTAAACTCGTCGGCAATATGTTCGGAGATACCCGGAACAGTGCATTCATGTTCTGCCGCAAGTCGGAGAACTGGAAGCATAAGAGTTTGATAATCAGGAATGGCCAATGTCGGGACGCTCCGAAATAATATTCATTCTGGCAAACGTGCCATTCCCGCCACTGGGAATAAAGCACTTACAGTGTCAATTAGGCAGGCCGCTATAGAAAGTGGCTCGGTAGGACTCTTGGGGCCGTCAGGGGTGCAAGACGCAGTGCAGACATCCGTTACGCGCAACGCCTGCTCGCCTAGTTTGCGCAAGTGACGAAAGAGACGATGCAAAGCGTAAGTTGCTACTGCGGCATTAAAACCAGCGCGCCCGCCTATCCCATCCCCCCGATAATCCCGCGCGTCAGGCTGCCGGTGGCTGGGTAGAGCGGGATCAGGCAGGCCTGCAGGGCGTGGTAGATATCGCCCTTGCCGACAAACAGCGTTGTCTGCGGCACCATGGTTTCGCTCAGCTCTTCATGCCAGCCGCCCTGGTCTCGGTCGAGGAAATGGCGGGCGATCACGTCCCAGATCCTCTGGTACCATTGCTCGTGGAAGGGGCTCGGTCGGTGTTCGCAGAGGAACGCTGCCGCCCCGATGCCTTCGGCCATCGGCCACCACAGTTTGGTGCGCATATCGGGCCGGTCGGACCAGTCGAGGTTATAAAAGAACCCACCATGCGTCCCGTCCCAGCCCAGCGCGATGGACTGGGCAAACAGCGCCTCTGCCGCCTCGGGCATCCAGGCGTGGCGTTGGCCGCCCAGCGCGTATAATTGCAGGATCAGCCGTGCCCATTCCAGCCAGTGGCCGGGCGTGGTGCCGGGCGGGCGGAACATGCGGTCCCCGGCATAGGCCTTGTCGATGTCCCAGTTGCCATCGAAGTGTTCGGCGACGCGGAAGCCGTTCTCACCCGCCTTGCGGCGGATGATCAGGTCGGCGATCTGCTCTGCCATCTCGAGATAGCGCCGCTCGGCCGTTGCCTCGAAGGCCGCCATCAGCGCCTCGGTCAGGTGCATGTTCGAATTCTGCCCGTGATAGGGGGTGATTTCGGACCAGTCGGCGGCAAATTCCTCGGCAATGGCGCCGTGCCTGGCTTCCCAGAACCGGATTTCAAGCACCTCGGTCACATCGGCCAGCATCTTGTCGGCCAGGGGATGCCCCACGAGCCTGGCGCCCGAAGCGGCCAGCAGCACGAAGGCATGGCCATAGCCCTGCTTTCGGCCATCGCGCGGGCCGTGGTCGTCCACCGTCCAGAAATAGCCGCCATGCACCGGGTCGCGGTGCCGGTTCCACAAGAATTCCATGCCGTGGTCGACGATCGCCCCGGCTCCCGGGCGTCCCAGCAGGCTGGCGATGACAAAGCAGTGGATCATGCGCGCGGTTGTATGAATGCCGCGTACCGGATTGTCGGAATTGAGCGGCTTTCCGGCCTTGTCGAGATCGAAGAACCCGCCCCTGGGGTTGAAACTGCGCTTCTCGAAAAAGCCGAACAGGCCATTGGCCTCGTTCATCAGCCAGTTCTGGTGATAGGGCCGCTTGCGCCAGGGCAGGAGGGGGGTGGCCGTCGGCATGGTCTGCTCACTGTAGATGGGACGCGATGGCGTCATCAAGCACACGGCGGGGCTCAGGGCTAGCCCCTAGCAGTTGACCCGCAGTTCGGCAAAGCCGGTGGCCGCCTCGCTCGAAACCAGCGTAATCGTGCACTGGGTATCGGGCAGGGGGCTGGCAACGCCCTTGGCCAGCGCCTTGCCATTGTCGAGCACGGCGGTGTCGTTCTCGATCATCGACAGGGCCACCGAGACCGGGGTGTTGCAGATCGCGTAGCGGTCGGCTCCGGTCATGACAAAGGCAATGCCCTCCGGGATGCAGTCGGTTGAGGGGCCGCTGGCCTCTGCCGGCGGCGGGGCTGTCGGCACGGCCACCGGAGCCGAAGGCTGGGTGCGCCAGTTTTCCTCAAGGATGGCCAGCCGGTTCTGCAGGTCGATCACCTGCTGCCCGGCAGCGCCGGTGCCGCCGCGCTGCGCCAGCAGGGTCAGCGAAACCTTGACCTCGGCAATATCGCCCGACAGATCGCGATAGGTGCGCTGGCCTTCAGTATAAAACACCACCGATGCCGCCAGCGCTCCGAGGCTGATCACCAGCGCCATGGCGGGCAGATAGGCGCGCAGCACCGGCCCGATCGGCTTGCGCTCGGGCTTTGGCTTGCGGGGCCGGGCCATTTCAGGTTTGCCCAGCGGGGCATTCTGGCTTGCAGTCATGGGGTCCGCCCTTCGGTCAGCCGATTGCAGGCGGTTCCGGTCAGCCGCGGCTGAGGCGCGGGGCCGGAACGGGCGCTACCAGATTGGGGTTGATCACCTTCTGCTCGCCGCCACCGAACAATCCGCCGAAAAAGCCCGAGATCGCCTCGCCGCGGGCAGCGACGGCGGCCTTTTCCTCGGCGGCGCGCGCGGCGTCTTCGGCCGCCTTGGCTTCCTTGCTCTGGTTGATCACCACCGCATTGGCAAAGGCGGCCTCATCGGCGGCAGCTTTGGCCTCTAGGGCCGCAACCATGGTCGTATCCCCGGCATTGGCCGGGCAGGCCCCGGCGGCATCGAGTGGGGTGGGGCTGGTCACGTCGAACACATAGCGTTTTTCGCACACATCCCAGCGCGGCGGGCGCCTGGCCAGTTCAAACCGGTCATAGCCTTCCTTGATATTCTTCCAGAAGGCCAGATGCGGGCTCGAGGCCTGCCTGGCCAGGTTCTCCGGGGTCATGCGGAAGGGGAAGATCTGGAGCTGGAAGCTCGGATTGCCGCCCTTGAAGGTTTCGCGGGCCAGCGCATAGATTTCCTTGATGCCCTCGTCGGTCATGGCATAGCAGCCGCGCGACGAGCAGTCGCCATGCACCATCAGGTTCGACCCGTTGCGGCCATAGGCGCGGTCGAACTTGTTGGGAAACCCGGTGTTGAAGGCGAGGAAATAGTTCGACTTCGGGTTCATCAGCCCCGGCGTGATATTATAGAAGCCTTCCGGGCTCTGCCGGTCGCCTTCCTTGATCTTGGGCCCGAGGTCGCCCGACCAGGCGCAGATTTCATAGGTGTTGAACAGCTTATAGCTGCCGTCCGAGGAGCGCTTCCAGACTTCAAGCTCGGAGGATTGCTTGAAGATGCGGATCATCATGGCTTCGCCCGGCGAGGAGCCCATGGATTTCAGCCGGGAAATCGCGGCGCTGTTGAGCGGGGCATTTTCCTTGCCGCTGCCGGTAAAACCCACGCATGCCGACAGGGTCACAAGAACCCCGAGCATGATCAGTCCGGCGGCGATGGTGCGAAGTCTATTCAAGTGCAACTCGTATTGACGTCAGATTTATAGGGTTGCTTTACCCTAAAGCCCCGTGGTTACCGCGTTCTTATAGGAACTGGTGAATCATTGCTTACCACACCCGTTTCAGCTTGGCAGCAGGCCGGTATCGGCCGAAACCGTCGCACACAGGTTCGTGATCGGGGCGTTCTGCCTCAGAGCAGGGAATTGCCGATGGCGAGGAACTTTTCGCGCCGGTGCTCGCGCAGTTCGAGCCGGCTCTTGCCGGAAAAATCCTTGATGAAGGTGGCAATCGCCTCGCGGGTGCCGTTCATGACGAATTCGGGGTGGCGGTGCGCGCCCCCGGCCGGTTCGGCAATGGTGCCGTCGATCACGCCAAAGGCCAGAAGATCGCTGGCAGTGATTTTCATGTTGGTGGCCGCATCCTGCGCCTTGGCCGCGTCGCGCCACAGGATCGAGGCCGCCCCCTCGGGCGAGATCACCGAATAGATGGCGTTTTCGAGCATCAGCACGCGGTTGCAGGTGGCAATGGCAATCGCCCCGCCCGAGCCGCCTTCGCCGATGACGATGGCAAGGTTGGGCACGCCGAGATCGAGCGATTTTTCCGTCGAGCGGGCAATGGCTTCGGCCTGGCCGCGTTCCTCGGCCCCGATGCCGGGATAGGCCCCGGCGGTATCGACAAACGAAATCACCGGAATATTGAAGCGGTCGGCCATGTCCATGATGCGCACGGCCTTGCGATAGCCCTCGGGCCGGGCCATGCCGAAATTGTGCTTGAGCCTTGTTTCGGTCGAGGATCCCTTTTCCTGCCCGAGAATGGCGACGGACTGGCCGTTGAAGCGCCCGAACCCTGCCTGCAGGGCGGCGTCCTCGCCGAACTTGCGGTCCCCGGCCAGCGGCGTCCAGTCGGTGATCAGGCCCTTGATATAGTCGGAAAAATGCGGCCGCTGCGGATGCCGGGCCACCTGGGTCTTCTGCCAGGGGGTCAGGCGCTTGTAGATATCGATCAGGGCTTCTTCGGCGCGGGCCGACAGGCGGTTGACTTCTTCGTCAATCGAAACCGCCTGGTCGCTGGCGGCCATGGATTTGAGTTCTGCAATCTTGCCTTCAAGATCGGCAACCGGCTTTTCGAAATCCAGATAAGACTGCATGCCACCCGCCCGTTTGGGTCTGTTTAAAGTCGGCGTTCCACTCGCGCCCTAAAGTGGCCGGAAAGTGGCGATGAGGCAACACCCTGTCAAGCCCTGCCGCCGCCGCGCCCGGTCGGCTCAGTCCTTGGCCAGCGGATGGTGGGTTTCCACCAGCGTGCGCAGCTTCTCGTCGAGCACATGGGTATAGATCTGGGTTGTGGAAATATCGGCATGCCCGAGCAGGGTCTGCACCACCCGCAGGTCAGCACCCCCGGCCAGCAGGTGGCTGGCAAAGGCGTGGCGCAGCACATGCGGGGCCACCCGCGCCGCCGCAATTCCTGCCCGCCCGGCCAGCGCCTTGAGATCGCGGGCGAACACCTGGCGGCTGAGATACCCTTCAGCACCCTTGGCCGGAAACAGGAACGGCCCGGGCGCCAGTTTTGCCAGATAGGTTTTCACCGTATCCCGGGCCCGGTCGTTGACCGGCACGATGCGTTCCTTGTTGCCCTTGCCGGTAATGGTCAGGTAGCTGGCGTCCCGCATCACCGCCGCGCGCCGCAGCGACACCAGTTCGCTCACCCGCATGCCGGTGGCATAGAGCAGTTCGAGCAGCACAAAGAGCCTGAGCGCTGTCAGTTGCTGGTCCGGTTCCCCCGGTTCGGCGGCCTCGGCCTCAGCGGTTTTCAGCAGCCTTTCCACCTCGGCGACCGAGAGCACCTTGGGCAGGGCGCGCCGGGCCTTGGGGCTGGCCACAATGCGCGTGGGGTCATCGGTGCGAATGGCATCGGCGCACAAAAAGCGGTGAAACTGGCGGATGGCGCTGAGGTGCCTTGCGCTGGTCGAGGCCGAAAGTCCGGCGGCGGCCAGCCCGGCGACAAAGCCGGTCACGTCCTCGCGGCTGGCATCAAGATAGGTTTTTGAGTGTGCGCTGAGAAAAGCGCCATAGCTTTCAAGGTCGCGCCGATAGGCTTCGATGGTGTTTTCGGCTGCGCCGCGTTCCGCGCTCATCATTTCAAGAAAACTGCCAACAAGGTGCTGGCCGTTCCGGCTCATTCCGGCGCGTCCTCGCCGGTGGTCACCGCGCCCGGGTCGGTGCTGGTGCTGGGTGGGGGCAGCGCCTCGCGTTCGGTGGGCAGGGGTTCGACGCGCACCGGGGCCACCACCAGGTCGCGGGCCGGCACCTTGACGGTGATTTCCTTTTCGCCGGGGTCCACCATCACGGTCAGCGCAAACATGCCGCCATAGGCCAGGCCGACCAGAAACAGCAGGGCAACGATCAGGCGGATCAACGTGGGCATGGCGCACAATCAAATCAGGCAGCGTCCCCGCTTTTCGCGCCTTTTGCCGCCGGGCACAAGCCCGCGGGATTGACAAGTGCCGACCGGACCGGTTCAACCCCAGCCGTACGGTGCTGGAGAGAGCAGTGACACGCAGCAAGGCCGCCATTCGCGATGCCCGCAAGGACGAAATGCTCGAGCGCCTCGGCGGGCGCCCGCTGGTGCTGGTGGGCATGATGGGCGCGGGCAAGACCACGGTGGGGCGGCGCCTGGCCGCCCGGCTCGAGCGGGCCTTTCTCGATAGCGACGAAGAAATCGAAAAAGCCTCCAACATGAGCGTCGAGGATATGTTCTCGACCCATGGCGAGGCCGAGTTCCGCTCAGGGGAATCCCGGGTCATCGCGCGGATCCTGAAAGAAACCGGCATCGTGCTGGCCACCGGTGGCGGGGCCTTCATCAACCCCGATACCAGGGCGCTGATCAAATCGATGGCCGTGTCGGTCTGGATCAAGGCCGAGTTCGATCTGCTGTTCGCCCGCGTCTCGCGGCGCTCCAACCGCCCGCTTCTCAAAACCGAAAATCCCCGCGCCACGCTGCAGGCGCTCATCGACAAGCGCTATCCTATCTATGCCGAAGCCGATGTGACGGTGATTTCGCGCGATGTGCCGCAGGAGGTGGTGGCGGGCGATATCATCGATGCGGTCAACGACTATCTCAAGCGCCAGGACGGGGACACCCAGCATGACTGACCAGCCCATCACCGTGCACGTGCCGCTGGGCGAGCGGGCCTATGACATCCTGATCGGCCCCGATCTGCTCGACAGCGCCGGGGCACGGCTCAAGGCGCAGTTTCCCGGCCGCCGCTTCGGCATCGTCACCGATGCCAACGTGGCGCAGTCCCAGTTGCCGCGCCTCGTGAAAAGCCTCTCCGCCGCCGGGGTCGATCATGCGGTGATCACCGTGCCGTTCGGCGAGGCCAGCAAGAGCTTTGCCCACCTGACCGAGGTTGTGGACGCTATCCTTGCCGCCCGGCTCGAGCGCAGCGATCTGATCATTGCACTCGGTGGCGGTGTTATCGGCGATCTGGCCGGTTTTGCCGCCACGATTGCCCGGCGCGGCATGGATTTTGTCCAGGTCCCCACCTCGCTCCTGGCCCAGGTCGATAGTTCGGTTGGCGGCAAGACCGGCATCAACTCCCCCCATGGCAAAAACCTCGTCGGAGCCTTTCACCAGCCCCGGCTGGTGCTGGCCGACCTGTCGGCCCTCGAAACGCTGCCGCCCCGCCAGTTTGCCGCCGGCTATGCCGAAGTGGTCAAATATGGGCTCATTGATGATGAGGCGTTCTTTTTCTGGCTTGAGGCCAATCGCGCCGACATCTTTGCCGGCGGCCCGGCCCGGGCCGAAGCCATCGCGCGGGCCTGCGCCGCCAAGACGCGCTTTGTGCTTGAAGATGAAAAGGAAACCGGGGTGCGGGCGCTGCTCAATCTCGGCCACACCTTCGGCCACGCGCTCGAGAAGGCCACCGGCTATTCCGATCGCCTGCTGCATGGCGAAGGGGTGGCCATCGGCATGGTTCTCGCCCACGGCTTTTCCGCCCGCCTGGGGCTTGCTCCCTCGCAGGATACCGGCCGGGTCAGCGCCCATCTCAAAGCCGCCGGCCTGCCGACGCGCCTTGCCGATATCCCCGGCGAGCTGCCGCCCACCCCGGTTTTGATGGATGCCATCGCCCAGGACAAAAAGGTCTCGCGCGGCGCGCTCACCTTCATCCTCACCCGCGGCATCGGCCAGTCCTTCATCGAAAAAAACGTCGACCCCACCGCCGTCGCCAGCTTCATCGAGGACATGCGCCGGGCCTAGGGCCGACCTAAAACTCACCCCCACCCGGCCTCCCCCCGAAACAGGGGGAGGAGCAGGAAGAGGTTCTAGCCTCGTCCCATCCCCAGCCGGTCCCTCCCCCTGTTTCAGGGGGAGGTTAGGTGGGGGTGAGCCATCAGGTGCAGCGCCCGCGACAATGCCAGGGCCAACTCCCCGCGCCTATATCCCATCCGGCAGGCTGAAGGGCCCGGCTGAGGGTAGAACTTCGATGGCCAGCGCGTGCACCCCGCCCTTGATCTGGGCGTCGAGCGCTTCCATGACGGCGCGATGTTGCGCAATCCGGGTCTTGCCGTCAAAATGGCGGGTCGCGATTCTGACGCGGAAATGGCTTTCACCGCCGGGCCGCGCCCCGGCATGGCCGGCATGGCGGTGGCTTTCGTCGATCACCTCGAGGTGCAGAGGCGCAAAGCGGTCGGTGAGGATTTTGGTCATGGCGTCGGCAACGGTCATAATTGGCCCGCAAGTTTGGGTTTGGTGACGGCGTGTCCAAAAAGGGCAGGTCCGCCGGGACAGAGGTTGGTGCGTGGATGCGGCAGTCTGCCGGTCGGCCGCGCCGTGTTAGTAGTTAGGCGCAATGAAATTGGATTCCAAGCTCTTCGATGCGATCCGCATCAAGCCCCGCCGCGAGGAAAAAGTGCACGCCGATGTGCCACCCTGCGGATGGGAGGGGTGCGACCAGGCGGGTCTTTACAAGGCCCCCAAGGGCCATCGCTCGGAGGGTGAATACCACCATTTCTGCCTCGAACATGTCCGGCACTACAACAATGCCTTCAACTTCTTTTCCGGCATGAAGCCCGAAGATATCGAGGGGCGCGCCTATGGCAGCGCGCGGCCGGGCGGAGCCGGGCCGAAAATGCGGCACAATGCCAGCCAGAAACGCACCGCCGATGCGCGCCGCTTTGCCGATCCGCTGCATATTTTTGCCCGCTATGCCCGCGCGCAGAAACGCGATCCGGGACAGGCGCGGGTCAAGCCGCTGCTCGAACAGGACCGGCGCGCCTTCGAGACGCTGGGCTTTCAGGCCCACGCCCCGGCCGCTGACATCAAGAAAGCCTACAAGGCGCTGGTCAAAATTCACCATCCCGATGCCAATGGCGGCGACAAGGGGTCAGAGGATCGGCTGCGTGCCATCATCGCGGCCTACAGCCACCTCAAGGCCAAGGGCTTTGTGGCCTGACGGTCTGCCGCGTCTGGGCCTAGGCCCAGACTTTTAATACTGCTATAGACCCGGCCTGCCGATTTGTTCAAACGCCCTGCCAGAAGCTTCAAGAGCCATCCGAAATGACTGAAATCACCAACCTGCCCGATACCGAATTTTCCGCGCGCGAGCTGTTTGGCATCGATACCGACCTCAAGGTCAAGGGCTATCGCGAGGCCAGCGGCCACGTGCCCCCGGTCGATCCGGATTACCTGTTTGACCGCAATACCACTTTGGCAATCCTCGCCGGCTTTGCGTTCAACCGCCGCGTCATGGTGCAGGGCTATCACGGCACGGGCAAATCCACCCATATCGAGCAGGTGGCGGCCCGGCTCAACTGGCCGCTGGTGCGGGTTAATCTCGACAGCCATGTCAGCCGCATTGATCTGGTTGGCAAGGACGCCATCGTGGTCAGGGACGGCAAGCAGATCACCGAATTCCGCGATGGCATCCTGCCCTGGGCGGTGCAGAACAATATTGCCTTGGTGTTCGACGAATACGATGCCGGCCGGCCCGACGTGATGTTCGTGATCCAGCGCGTGCTCGAACAGTCCGGGCGCCTGACCCTGCTCGACCAGAACCGGGTGATCGTGCCGCATCCGGCCTTCCGCATCTTTGCCACCACCAACACCATCGGGCTTGGCGATACCTCGGGCCTGTACCACGGCACCCAGCAGATCAACCAGGGCCAGATGGACCGCTGGAGCCTGGTGGTCACGCTCAACTACCTGCCGCACGACAAGGAAGTCGGCATCGTTTTGGCCAAAGCCAAGGCCTTCCAGAACGAGAAGGGCAAAAAGCTTGTTTCCAACATGGTGCGGCTGGCCGATCTCACCCGTTCGGCCTTCATCAATGGCGATCTGTCCACCGTCATGAGCCCGCGCACCGTCATCACCTGGGCCGAAAACGCCCAGATCTTTGGCGATATCGGCTTTGCCTTCCGGTTGACGTTCCTGAACAAGTGCGATGAGCTCGAGCGCCCGGTGGTGGCCGAGTTCTACCAGCGCGTGTTTGGCGAAGACCTGCCGGAATCGGCGGCTAACCTGGCGATTACCGCCTAAGACAATTGTCTTCCGGGTTACCGGAAGACCCCTCATCCGGCCCTGCGGGCCACCTTCTGCCCAAAGGGGCGAAGGGAACGCGGGGCCTCCCAATGCTCCCACGCGCCCCCTCGCCCCTTTGGGAAGAGGGTTGGGGCGAGGGGTATACCGGACGAGCAGACCATGGCCACTCCGCCGCGCAGCAAAGCCAACAAGCCCGACCAGACCGCGATCTTCAAATCGGCGGTCGGGGCCACCGTGCGCGCGGTTTCGGGCAAGCCTGACCTCGAAGTCGCCTTCACCGCCGACCGCCCGATCCTGACCTCGGACAAGGCGCGGCTAGCCAATCTGCCGCGCCTGCCCACCCGCCGCGACATTGCCATTGCCCGCGGGCAGGGCGATGCCATGGCCATGCGGCTGGCCAGCCACAATCCCGAAACCCACCGCAAGCGCGCCCCCTCCGATCCGGATGCCCGCGCCGCCTTCGATGCGCTGGAGCAGGCCCGGGTCGAAGCGCTCGGCTGTGTGCGCATGCCCGGCATGGGGCAGAACATTGCCGAAATGCTCGATGACCGGCTGTTCCGCTCCAACTTTGCCGAAGTGTCCGATCGCGCCGATGCGCCGCTGGCCGAGGCGCTTGGGCTGTTGCTGCGCGAAAAGGTGGCCGGGGTTGCCGTGCCGCCCTCGGGCCATGCGCTGGTCGAGCTCTGGCGCGCCGATATCGAGGCCAAGGCCGGCGCCTCGCTGGCTGATCTTTTGCCGCTGTTCGAAGACCAGGAGCAGTTCGCCAAAGCGGCGCGCTCGCTCCTGCGCGATCTCAACCTGATCCCCGACAGCGAGTATGACGGCGCCGATGGTGGCGACGAAGAACAGGGCGACGATCAGGACAAGAATAACGCCCAGGACGACGAGCAGACCCCCGAACAGGGCCAAGGCGAGAACGATCAGGCCGAGGCTGAGGAAGAACAGGCCCCCGGCTCGAGCGAAGAGACCGGCGAGGTCGAAGGCGCTGAGACCGACATGGTGGAAACCGATGATGACTCATCGGCCGATGCCGGTGACGAAGCGCCCAACGCGCCGCCACCGGGCTCGAATGTCGATCGGTCGGGCAACCAGTTCAGCTATAAGGTCTTCACCCAGAAATACGACGAGATCGTCAAGGCGGCCGAACTCTGTCCGCCCGAAGAGCTCGACCAGTTGCGGGCGCTTCTCGACAAGCAGCTCGAAACCCTCGCCGGTGCGGTGGCGCGGCTGGCCAACAAGCTGCAGCGCCGCCTGATGGCCCAGCAGAACCGCAGCTGGGAATTCGATCTTGAAGAGGGCCTGCTCGATACCGCCCGGCTCACCCGCGTCGTCACCGATCCGCTGCAGGCGCTTTCGTTCAAGGTCGAGCGCGATACCGATTTCCGCGATACCGTGGTGACCTTGCTGATCGACAATTCCGGGTCGATGCGCGGCCGGCCGATCACTATTGCGGCGATCTGCGGCGATATCCTGGCCCGCACGCTCGAACGCTGCGGGGTCAAGGTCGAAATCCTTGGCTTCACCACCCGCGCCTGGAAGGGTGGCAAGAGCCGCGAGGCCTGGCTCGAGGCCGGCCGGCCGGCCAATCCGGGCCGCGTCAACGATATCCGCCACATCATCTACAAGGCCGCCGACGAGCCCTGGCGCCACGCCCGGCGCAATCTGGGGCTGATGATGCGCGAGGGGCTGCTCAAGGAAAACATCGATGGCGAGGCGCTGGAATGGGCGCGCAAGCGCCTGATGAGCCGGCCCGAAAACCGCCGCATCCTGATGGTGATTTCCGATGGTGCCCCGGTCGACGACTCCACCCAGTCGGTCAATGCGGGCAATTATCTGGAGGCTCACTTGCGCCAGGTCATCGAGGATATTGAAACCCGCTCGCCCATCCAGCTGGTGGCCGTCGGCATCGGCCACGATGTCACGCGCTATTATCGCCGCGCCGTCACCCTGCTCGATGCCGAAGAGCTTGGCGGGGCCCTGACCGATAGCCTTGCGGCCCTGTTCGACGAGGAAACCCCAAACCAGGTGCGGCGGGGCCGACGCGGATGAGGCTCTGGCGCAGACTTGCCGGCATGCTGCTGGCAGGCCTAGCCCTCCCGGCGCTGGCGGCGGGCGATATCGTCACGGCCACCCAGATCACCACCTTCCAGGGCAAGGCGGTCGGCCAGCCGGTGGGCAGCCTCATCTGGCGTGGCGGGCTTAACCTGACCAGCCAGTCCGATGCCTTTGGTGGCCTTTCCGGGCTCGGCTTTACCAGTCCCGATCACAAGCTGACCATGGTCAGCGACCGCGGCAATTTCATCTCCGGGCAATTGCTCTATGACGAAAACAACCTGCCGTTCTCGCTGGTTGGCGTCACCATCGATCCGATCCAGAATTCCAAGGGCGTCGCCCTGCCACGCGCCTATGCCCGCGATGCCGAGGCGCTCAATGTCATCGTGCGCGATGGCATGCCCGCCGCCATCCGCGTCGGCTTTGAAAATCTCACCCGCGTGGCCGATTTCGAGCTCACCGACGGCGTGCCCGGCGGTCCGGCGACCGAAATCACCGTGCCGCAATGGCTGTCCGACACCCGCACCAATGCCTCGCTCGAAGCGGTGTGCATCGCGCCATCTGCCTCCCCGATTGCCGGGTCCACCCTGCTGTTGACCGAGGGCATCATCGATGATGATGGCGAACATTCCGCCTGGCTTCTGGGGCAGAACGACAAGGGGCCGCTCACCTATATTTCAAGCGATGGCCTGAACCCCACCGATTGCACCTTCATGCCCAATGGCGACCTTCTGGTGCTCGAGCGCGGCATTGCCTTTTTGACCTTCACCATGAAGCTCAAACACATCCCGGCTGCCGCCGTCAGGCCCGGCGCGCATCTGCAGGGCGAAATCCTGCTCGAAGCGCTCGGCGCTGATATCGACAACATGGAGGCCCTCGCCACCCATACCGGCCCTGATGGCGATACCCTGATCACGCTGGTGTCCGACAACAATTTCAACGACTGGGAGCGCAACCTGCTCCTCGAATTCTCGCTGGCCGAGTAGGGGCCGGCTATTGCCGCACCCCCACCCCTGACCCCTGCCCGGAGAGGAGCTGTTTATCTGGAGCGCGCCGCACCCCCACTTTGATCCTCCCCCTGGCAGGGGGAGGAAACACGCAAGCCGTGCCACAAGTCCTCCCTCCCTCTTGAGGGGGAGGGACGGGGTGGGGGTGACGGAGCCACCGACGGTCCGATGTGAACACTCCCCCCTTGCGGGGAAGGACGGGGTGGGGGTGAGCGGCCGGGTCGGAGTTCTGTGCCTTGGCGCGTTCCCATCCGCCGTCATACCGGCGAAGGCCGGTATCCAGTAAGCCCCGTGGTGGTTTAGGCCGACGATTTGGGCCACGCATGACTTGGGCCATTCCCCGACGCGGAGGTACTGGATCCCGGCCTTCGCCGGGATGACGGAGAGGGACTTGGCTATCTCCTCCCGACACGAGAGAGGGAGCAACTATGGCAGGGCCTTTGCGTCTCCCTCCCCCTTGCGGGGAGGGATGGGGTGGGGGTGTCCGGCCTTAAGCCCGCACGGTCCGGTCCGTAAACCACCCCAAAAGCCCCTTGTAGGGCGCGAGCAGCGCGCCGGTCAGCAAAAGCTTGACCAGAAAGTCCCCCACCGCCAGCGATACCCAGAGCGGCACGTCAGCCCCGATGCCGAGGAAGGGGGCGGGGAAGGCCAGTGAACCATCCACCAGCCCCAGGCCGGTATCGAGCAGCGCGAAGGGGCTCGAAAAGGCGAGGCTGAAAAAGATCAGCGTATCGAGCGCCGAACTAACGAGCGAGGAAAACAGCGGCGCCTGCCACCACTGTCCGGCGCGCAGGCGGTCGAAAATGGCGATGTCGAGCAACTGGGCAACCAGGAACGCCGTGCCCGAGGCGATGGCGATGCGCGGCGAGGCCAGCCAGATCGAGAGCGCCACGGCAATGACAAAACCCACCAGCACCACCAGCCGGGCGCCCTGCGGGCCGAAGCGGCGATTGGTCAGGTCGGTGACCAGAAACGCCACCGGATAGGAGAACGCCCCCCAGGTCAGGATGTCGCCGAGGTTGACCGGTCCCAGCGTTGCCGCCACCGGGTATTGCACGAGAAAGTTGGAGGCCGACACCACAGCGGCCATGGCCAGCACCGCCCAGACGAACTGGGGGGAGGAAAAACGCAAGAGCATGATCAATGCACCTTTATGTCATCCGCATTCCGGCATTGGACCGGCGCGGGGCGGGGAGAAGCCCCCAAAAAACCAAAACCGCGCGGCTCGGGGAGCCGCGCGGCAAAAACTCTAGCGCACTTTGGGGTGCTTAGGCAGCAGCGATGGCCGCGCGCACTTCCTTCTTGAGCGCCAGTGCGTTGGGGCTCAGTTCGTCATCGCTGGCCTTGAGCAGGAAGGCATCGAGCCCGCCGCGATGCTCGACCGAGCGCAGGGCGTTGGCGCTGATGCGCAGCTTGACCGAGCGGCCGAGCGCGTCCGAAATCAGCGACACATTCACCAGGTTGGGGAGAAACCGGCGGCGGGTGCGGTTGAGCGCATGGCTCACATTGTTACCGGTCATAACGCCTTTACCGGTCAGTTCACAGCGGCGTGCCATTTTATGTCCTGTCAATTGTCCCTGGGCGGAGTTTTCCCCGCAACGGGCTGTCGTCTGTTCTTGATTGTGGCGCTTCCATAGTCAAAGGCGGTCAAACCGTCAAGCAAAAGCCGGCTTCACGTTCGGTTGCGTGCCTTGCAAGGCCGCTTTTCTCGCGGCACTTTCGGGTTTGATGATGATTCGGGCCGGTCCGGCCCCCGTTCAACTGCATCGAGGTCTGCGTGTCCGCATCTGCTTTGGCCAAACTTGGCGCTGCCGTTTCGCTGGTGGCCATGGCGTCCGCCGCCCCCGTGGCCGCCGCCGAGGTCAATGCGACCGCCAATTATACCGTCACCCTGGGCGGCATCTCGATTGCCAGCGTCGCCGTCAAGCTCGGCGATACCGGGCAGCGCTACAGTCTTGATCTGTCGGCCAAGGTGTCGGGGCTTGGCACGCTGGTGGCTTCGGGAACGGCCAGCGTCTCGGCGTCGGGCCAGTCTTCGGGCAAGGTGCTGGCGTCGGAAAAATTCGACCTCAAGACCGTCGCCAGCGGCGAAACCTTCACCGTCGATGTCGGCTTTGCCGGCGGCAATGTCAGCGCCTTCATCGTCAATCCGCCGCTGATCGACCACTACGATCGCATTCCCATTGAGCGCAAGCACCTCAATGGCGTGGGCGATATGCTTTCGGCGTTCGTCCTTAAGGGGCAGGGGCTCGATAAATCGCTGTGCCAGCGCAAGATGCAGGTGTTCACCGGCGTTGAGCGCTTCAATATCGCCATGAGTTTTGCCGGCGAGGACGAGGCCACCTCCGCCCGCACCGGCTATCAGGGCCCGGTGGTCACCTGCAATATCCGCTACACGCCGGTGTCGGGGCACTTCACCACCTCCGAAATCACCAATTACCTGGCCGAAAGCGACCGCATCCTGATCTGGTATGCCCCGCTCAACCAGACCGGCTATTACATTCCCTACCGGGTTTTGCTCACCACCAGCATGGGCGACCTGTCGATGGTGTTGACCGGCATGCAGGGTTGACGGGCCCACCGTCCCAACCTGATACGGTCAACAGCGATTTTGCCAATTTTGCCCCGCCCGCGCCCCGCTCTGGCGGGGTTTTTGTCTCAACGGGCAAAAAAACCTTTCGCCAGGCTGGTTTACACCTTGTTCATATCCACCGCTTTTCCCCGCCCGGCCTGTGCAAATTAAGCCTTTGGCAACCTTGCTGAACGGTCCGGGCCGCGTTTGCTGCGAGCAGAAGAGGTGGCGTCGTGCGCTTGTGCTATCGGCAGGCACCACCCCCCAGATGGTGTAGGGAACGAAGCGACATTTCCGAGTCGGCTGCGATTCGGGCCGTGTTTGTACCGGCTTCGTACTCATGGTTAACGCCGGGCCGCGCCTTTTGTTCACTATGTGCCATGCTGGAACATAGTCGCCCCGACCGCCAGCCCGTCTGTGATTTGTGCCCTCGTCGCCGGTGTGCGCTAAAATCGGCCCGCGTCTCGTCCAAGGGTAAACCGGCGGTTAATTTTGCCATTGTGCCGCTTTGGCACGGTCAACGGGTTTTTCGTTGCAATCGGGGCGAAAAAGCCCCTGTTTCCCGGGCTAAGTCGTTAATCCAAAACAATTTTTATCTTTCTCGGCCGTCAGCTAATTTCAATTAACGGCGCGTTTGCATGCAAAAGCTGCGCATGAATTTCAAAAACCTGCCGATTAATTTGAAAACCCGTAAAAACCGCCCCCGGAAAGCGGGTTCTGGTGGACGCTAACGCGCTGATATACAAGGGCTTGTAGGGAACAAAGCCGGATTTACGACCAGCAGCCGATTCGATCTGCACCTGTTCCCGATTCCTTCCACCGGTTAACGCCGGCTGCGCCCCGGCCCGTCCTCTGTGCCGGATCGGGACGCCTTTTCTTTGCCTTGCAAAGGCCTTACCTATCCGTGCGATGTCAGTCCCCACCCGATCGCTCAAGGCGGTCCTCGGCCCTACCAATACCGGCAAAACCTGGTTTGCCATCGAGCGCATGCTGGCGCATCGCTCGGGCATGATCGGGCTGCCCCTGCGGCTTCTGGCCCGCGAGGTCTATCAGACCATCATCGGCCGCATCGGCCCCCAGCATGTGGCCCTGGTCACCGGCGAAGAGCGCATCGTGCCCGCCACCCCGCGCTATTGGGTGTGCACCGTCGAGGCCATGCCCACCGATATGACGGTTGAGTGCCTGGCCATCGACGAGATCCAGACCGCCATCAGCTTTGATCGCGGCCATGTCTTCACCAATCGCCTGCTCACCGCCCGGGGCACGCACGAAACCCTTTTGCTGGGCGCGGCCACCATGGTGCCGGTCATTCGGGCGCTGCTACCCGATGCCGAGATCATCCACCGTCCGCGCCTGTCGGAATTGACCTATACCGGGTCCAGAAAGCTGTCGCGCCAGCCGCAGCGCACTGCCATCGTCGCCTTCTCGGCCGCGCAGGTCTATGCCATTGCCGAACTGATCCGGCGCGAGCGCGGCGGGGCCGCTGTCGTCATGGGGGCGCTTTCCCCGCGCACCCGCAATGCCCAGGTCGATCTCTACCAGAACGGCGATGTCGATTTTCTCGTCGCCACCGATGCCATCGGCATGGGGCTCAACCTTGATGTCCACCATGTCGCCTTTGCCGATGACCACAAGTTCGATGGCCACCAGACAAGGCCGCTGACCCCGGCCGAATTCGGCCAGATCGCCGGGCGCGCCGGGCGGCACCTGCGCAATGGCACGTTCGGGGTCACCGCCCATGCCGAACTGTTCGAGCCCGAACTGATCGAGGCGCTGGAAAGCCATGATTTTGCGCCCATCCGCCAGTTGCAGTGGCGCAATGCCGAACTCGATTTTGCCTCCATCGATGCCCTGCGCTCAAGCCTTGAGGCCACGCCCACCCACAAGGCCCTGACCCGGGTGCCGATCGCCACCGATCAGCAGGCGCTCGAATTTGTCGCCCGCAACGAGGCGGCGCGTCTCGCCACCGGGCGCGGCGCGGTCGAGGTGCTCTGGCAATGCTGCCAGATCCCGGACTATCGCGATATTTCGCCCGCCGCCCATGGCGAGATCGTCACCCGCATCTTTTCAGACCTGCGGCGGCACCAGAAGGTGGATGCGGACTGGATTGCCGAGCAGGTGCGGTTCTGCGAGAATACATCGGGCGACATCGACACTTTGTCCAACCGGATCCGCCAGATCAGGACCTGGACGTTCGTTGCCAACCGCAGGAATTGGCTTGAAGATCCGACCCATTGGCGCGAAAAGACCCGTGACATAGAGGACCGCCTGAGCGACGCCTTGCACGAACGGCTGACCCAGCGGTTCGTCGACCGCCGCACCAGTGTCCTGATGCGTCACTTGAGAGACAAATTAATGGTACAGCCTGAAATTAACGACCGCGGCGAAGTTCACCTCGAAGGCCACCTGATCGGCACCATAGAGGGCTTCCGCTTCACGCTGGCGCGCACCGACGACGACGGCAAGAACCTGCGCGGCGCCGCGGCCCAGGTTGTGGCCCCCCAGATCCGGCATCGGGCCGAGCGCCTGTCCGGCGCGCCCAACGAGGAGCTGCTGCTCTCAACCGATGGCTACCTGCGCTGGCGCGGCGAAATCATCGCCCAGATCGCCGAGGGCGATTCCATTCTGGCGCCGCGCCTGATCGTTTTGGCCGATGAAAGCCTGAACGGCCCCGATCTCGAGCGCGTGCAGGACCGGATCAACCTCTGGCTGCGCCATCACATCAACACCCTGCTCGAATCGGTGATCGCGCTCTCCGAGCCGGCCGAACTTGAAGGGGCGGCGCGCGGCATTGCCTTCCAGCTGTCCGAAAAGCTCGGCCTTCTGCCCCGCTCGGCGGTGGCCGAAGAGGTCAAGGGGCTCGATCAGGACGTGCGCGCCAAAATGCGCAAGCTCGGCATCAAATTCGGCGCCTATCACATCTACCTGCCGATCAGCCTCAAACCCGCGCCGCGCGAGTTGGCGCTGATCCTGTTTGCGCTCAAGAATGGCGGGGTGCGCCAGAAGGGCGTCAGCGAACTGCCCCAGATCGTTCTGTCGGGCCGCACCTCGTTCGAGATCGATCCCGAGATCAGCCAGAAGCTTTATGAAGTTGCCGGCTTTAAGGTGGCCGGCAAACGCGCCGTGCGCGTCGATATCCTCGAACGCCTGGCCGATATCATCCGCCCGCTGATCGCGCTCGATCCGAGCCGTGCGCAGGGCGAACTGCCCGCCGGGGCGGCCGAAGCCAATGGGTTCCGGGTCACGGTTGAAATGACCTCGCTGCTCGGTTGCGCCGGCGAGGATTTTGCCTCGATCCTGTCCTCGCTCGGCTATCGCCTGCGCCGCACGCCCAAGCCAGCGCCCGTCGCCATCGAGCCTGATGCCGCCGCGGCCGTCGAAGGCGCAGCCGCTGCTCCCGATACCGCCGAGGTCGTGGCCGCCGCCGCCGATCTGGCCCCGATTGCCGTCGAAACCCCGGCCGCTGACGCCGCGGTCGCCGACGCCGCGCCTGCCGAACCCGAATTCGATGAAGTCTGGTTCCCCGCCGGTCGCCGCCCCGACAACAAGCGCCCGCCGCGCCGCGAGGCCGCGGCCGAAGGCGAGACCGCAAGGCCGCAGGGCGAGCGCAAGCCGCGGTTCGACCATGGCAAGCCGCGCCACGGCGCCCCCGCTGAAGGCCAGGAGCGCAAGCCCTTTGCCGGCAAGAAGGATTTCAGGCGCAACGACAAACCGGCCGGGGATCGTCACGAACACCGCAACGCCCCGCGCCCGGACAGCCGCCCGCGCAAGCCCGAACCGGCCTTTGATCCGGATTCCCCGTTTGCAGCGCTGGCGGCGCTGCGCAACCGCAAGCCCGAGTGATCTGCCGGGTCCGCCATGGCTGAGGGCAGGCAGCGGCTCGATCGCTGGCTGTTCTTTTCCCGCGCCGTCAAGTCGCGCACGCTGGCCCAAAAGATCATCGAAACCGGGGCGGTGCGCATCAATTCCGAGCGCACCACGTCAAGCGATGCCCGGGTCGGGGCCGGCGACGTCCTGACCATGGTTATCCACGAGCGGCTCCTGGTCTGGCGCATTCTGGATGCGGGCGAACGGCGGGGTCCGGCCAGCGAGGCAGCGCTGCTCTACGAAGATATCTCGCCCCCGCCGGTGCCGCGCCCGGGCGCAGAGGCTTCGGCCCCGCTGTTTGCCGCGCGCGAGCCGGGCAGCGGCCGCCCGACCAAGAAACAGCGGCGCGATACCGACCGTCTGCACGGCGATGAGCAATAGGTTCTCACCGGGCGGGCAAATGCGACAATCGCGTCCGGCTCGCCGTCTTGCCCCGGAGCGAAAAACCGGTTAGCAACCTCACCTGCGGGCTCGACCCTGCCGGTTTCCGGCGCCCGCGCCACACTTTCGGGCAGGACAGCTTTTCATGACCTATATCGTCACGGACAATTGCATTCGCTGCAAATATACCGATTGCGTCGAAGTGTGCCCGGTCGACTGTTTTTATGAAGGCGAGAACATGCTCGTCATCCATCCCGACGAGTGCATCGATTGCGGCGTCTGCGAGCCCGAATGCCCGGCCGAGGCGATCAAGCCCGATACCGAAAGCGGGCTCGAGCACTGGCTTGAGATCAACACCAAATATGCCTCGATCTGGCCCAACCTGACCGAAAAGCGTCCCGAACCAGCCGATGCCAAGGAGATGGACGGGGTCACCGGCAAGTTCGAAAAGTACTTTTCCGAAGCGCCCGGCAAGGGCGACTGATCTCGCCTCCATCGGCCTTCCGCAGCGCTATTAACGCAGTGATTCGGCAGTTTTGATTCTGCTGAAAATTTGTGCTATAGTGTTCACACCAATGCAGTTACGCCCTTCAGCCACAGGTGCCGCCAGGCACATTTTTTTTGACAGCATCATGTGGATGACCACACCGGTCCAGCGGACCCGGTCTGGTAGCAGGGCAGACTGCACTTCGTTTCCAGCCTTTGGAAGCGACTGCAAGTAGGGAATGGACGGTCTTCCGCAAAGAACCTGTCCATCGCGGCGTTAAACAGGAGTATTCCAATGGTAGTCAAAAAGACCACGCAGCGGCTTGGGTTCAAGACCGGCGAATTCGTCGTCTATCCCGCCCATGGCGTTGGCCAGATCGTTTCGATCGAGGAGCAGGAGGTCGCCGGCCTCACGCTCGAACTTTTTGTTATTTCGTTTGAGCAAGACAAACTGACGCTGCGTGTCCCCGTTGCCAAGATCAAGTCCGTCGGCATGCGCAAGCTGGCCGAAGAAGACCTGGTCAAGAAGGCGCTCGAAACCGTCACCGGCCGCGCCCGCGTCAAGCGCACCATGTGGTCGCGTCGCGCCCAGGAATACGAAGCCAAGATCAATTCGGGCGATCTAATCGCCATTTCCGAAGTGGTGCGCGATCTCTATCGGTCCGATGACCAGCCCGAGCAGTCCTATTCGGAACGCCAGCTGTTCGAGCAGGCCATGGATCGCATGAGCCGCGAGATCGGGGCGGTCAATCGCCTCACCCTGACCGAGGCGATCCAGCTGATCGAAAAGAACCTCGCCAAGAGCCCGCGCCGTTCGGCCAAGACCGATGCGGCAGAAGGTGCCGACGACGAGGAAGCTGCGGCCTGATCGTCCGGCCTGCTGCGCAATTAAAAGGCCCGCTTCGCAGCGGGCCTTTTCATTTTCGGTTGCCTTCAGCCGCCGCCATCTGCCCCTTCGGGATCAGGCGCGGAAAAACTTATCCTCACTGCACCGAAACGATCTTATATTTCTGTCCCGCTTCGAGCGGATCGCCGGGATAGAGATTGTTCAGGATGTAAAAAAGCTGCTCGCCGCGCGTCACGCTGGCCATGCGTTTGGCCAGAACATCAGCGGTTTCCCCGGCCTTGGCCGTCACCACCCGCACTGCAACCTTGCGAATTTGTGCAAGATCGGACGATGTGGCGGCGCGGAAACTCTTTAAAGTCTCCTCAGCGCCGCTGGCAAAGCGGGTGCTGTCGGCTTTAGCGGCGAAAATGAAACGGAACACCTGCCCGTCGAGCCGGGCAACCGACACCCGGAAGCTCCACTGGTCGGTCACGGCGATGCCGGTGGCGGTGTCGAGCCCGTTGATGGTCTGCTGGGTCACGCTTTCGGGCTTGAGCCCGGCGATCCAGCCCGATTTCAGGTAATCGGCCAGCCCCATGGTTTCGGGCACTTCGGCGCTGTCAAAACGCACCGCCTCGCCATCACCGGCCACCCCGACCACCGCCCCACCCGAATTCTGCAGCGTATAGCCATTGGGCACGGTGAAGGTGAACTTGAGCGCCGGATGGATGAAGCGCCGCCCGATGATCGCCCCGCTTTGCGGGCTGTCGCCAAAGCTGACCGCATCGATGGCGGCCATGTAGCCGGGCCGGTCCTGCTCGCCGCTGCCCGGCGCGCCATAGAAGTTGCGCGCCGTCTCGATCGCCTTCTGGATACGGTCCGGGGTCGAGGGGTGAGACGAGAGGAAATCGTCCTGCCCGTCCGGCTCGCCGGCCGAGAACTGGGCGAACCGCCCCATGGCGCCGAGGAAACGGGCCGCGGCATGCGGGTCGAACCCGGCCTTGCCGGCAATGCGGATGCCTTCCTTGTCAGCGGCCAGTTCCTGGGCCTGGCTGAAGGCGGCCAGCGACAGGCGCGAGCGCGCTGCCGCCTGGTCGGTTTCGGCATTGCCGCCAAACACCCCGGTCACCACCCGATCAACGATCGCTGTGGTCCGTGCCCGGTTGGTGCGGGCCCGCGCATGGCGCAGGGTAACGTGGGCGATCTCATGGGCCAGCACGGCGGCCAGTTCGCTCTTGTCGCTGGCCAGCGCCAGGATGCCGCGCGTCACATAGACATAGCCGCCGGGCAGGGCGAAGGCGTTGACGTCCGGGGTGTCGAGAATGGTGACAGTGAACTTGGAATTGGGCTGGTTGGCCGCCGAGAGCAGCCGCCCCACGATCGAGGCCAGCATGATCTCGGCCTTGCGGTCTGAATAGACCCCGCCATAAGAGGCAATGATGCGCGGGTGTTCGCGCAGGCCGATCACCGAATCATCGGGTTCGGTGCCATCGGGCACGGCGGGGGCGGGCGTGGTGTTGACCCCGGTCTGGCTGACGCTGACATCGGATTTGAACAGGTTGGCGCAGCCGCTCAGCGAGAGCAGCGCCAGGGCCAGCAGCATGCCGCCCAAACCCCTGATGGCCAGATTGGTCTTTGTCATTGTACTGCCAGAACCTCGAACTGCTCGGGATGCGTCACCTCGATGCGTGGACCATCCCGGTCGTCCACCCATCCCCTGACGCGGATCAAGGCCCCCTGCAGGGTGAGGGGATCAAAACCCTGCTGCCCGAACAGGCGCAGGGCTTCGGCGTTGATCAACGCGGTGAAATCGTCTTTCCAGTGACGGCCGAAGTTGAGATAGACACGTCCGCCAGCCTTTTGGGCTGTCAGCACTCTACCCTCAACAAGTTCATAATGCCCAAACCGGCTGGCAAGCAGGTCGGGGCGGTCGGCCGCCCGGATGCTGTAATAGGGATCGGTCCAGATGCCAAGCCTTTGCGCGCGCGCCTGCCCCTCGGCCCGCATCAGTTCCACCAGGCACCGCCGGTTGTCGGCAAACGAGTAGACGCGGGCAAAACCCTTGCCAACCATGGCCAGTTGCGCCCAGGTTTCGGTCTCGCCATCCAGAATGAACATATGGGCCAAAAGCCGCCCATAGCGGTCAACGCGCTCGCCGCCAAAGCCGAGGCGAACAGGCTTGTTCAGGCTCATTTCGATCAGCGCCTGCCGGGCCTCTTCGGCCTTGGGCCAGGTCTCAAACCCTTCGCGCCCCAGCGGCAGCTTGGGGGCCTGGGTGCCGATCAGGCGCACCACCGCGCCGGTGTCGAGTTGCACCGTGTCGCCATCGGGCACGTCAACCACCACGCCCTGCGGCCCGGCCACCAGGTCCGCGCAAGCCTTGGCCATCACCGGCCAGCACATAAGCGCCATCAAAGCGGCAATTCCAATGGCGCGATTTGTGAACACATGGGGCCCCGGCTATTCCGAGGCTGAGGTTGCATGCAATTGCGGCAAAAATCCTCCCCGGCAAGCCCGGCCGGGCTCAATATTGCACCGGGCCGGTCAGTCGGCCGTTTGGGGAAATGACTTTATTCCTTAATCCGCTTTGTCTAAGTTGCGCCGCGTTGACCCCGTAGCTCAGCAGGATAGAGCGCAGGATTCCTAATCCTGAGGCCATGAGTTCGAATCTCATCGGGGTCACCACCCCCCAGCACATCAAGGACCAAGCCATGACCCATTCCCTGCCACGCACTCTTGCCCGTGTGGCGTTCGCTGGCTTTCTGGCTTTCGGTCTGGCCGCCTGTTCAATGGGCGGCGGCGGTGGCGGGCTGGCCCCGGGGCTTTCGGCCCGCATGGATCAGCCCGGCGCCAGTCTCGACCGGCAAGGCGCCATCGGGCTGATCAACAGCTATCGCGCAACCGTTGGCGCACCCGCCGTTGCTGCCGATGCCGGGCTCGATACCACCGCCCAGGCGCTGGCCAACCAGTATGCGGCAACCGGCAAGGCGCCGACCCTGCCCGCTGGCGCTGTCGTCATCCGCAACAGCGCTGGCTATGCAACCTTTGCCGAAACCTTCTCGGGCTGGCGCTCGAGCCAGGCCGATGCCGCAGCGCTGGCCAATCCCGGCGCCAGCAAGGGCGGTGTCGGGGTCGCCTTCTCGTCAGCCACGACCTATGGGGTCTACTGGGTGCTGCTCCTTGGCAACTGAGCCGGTGCTGCTCGATTGCCGCGGGCTCAAATGCCCGCTGCCGGTGCTCAAGGCCGAAAAGCAACTGGCGCTCCTGCCACCGGGGGCCTCGCTCGTGCTTCTGGCCACCGATCCCATGGCCAAGGTCGATATCCTGCTTTACTGCCAGCAGCACGGCCATGCCGTCGCCCTCACCGAGGCCGATGGCGTGCTGCGTTTTGCGATCAATAAGAAAGCCTAGGGGCGCGGTCGCGGCACCGGCACGATGGCGCCAAGGTTGACCACCTCGGCCATGGCCTCGCCTCCGGCCGGTTCAACCGCTGGGCGCAGCGCCGCCACCGGGGCATAATAGGGCCGCGGGCGGGGCAGGGGCACGTTGCGCAATTGCCCGAGGTCGGTTGCGGTATATTCAAGCGCTGCCACCTCGTCGTTGAGATAGCTCGGCTGGCCCTTGAGCCCCATCGGAAACGCGGCTTCGCGCTCGGCCACATAGGCCTTCGCGTCCTTGCCGCAGATCATGGGGCGCATGTCGACCGGCGCAATAGTGCGGTTGGGCACATCGATCACGGTCTTGCCCGTACCGGCATACTGGCCCTGCAGCGCCCGCAGCACCAGTTCGGCCGTCATCTCATTGCGCTCGCGCGCCGAGGATGCACCCAGCGTCACCGCCAGCAATTGCCGTCCATCGCGCTCGATGGTGGCCACGATATTGAGCCCCGAGGCACAGACGAATCCGGTCTTCATGCCGGTGGTTCCGGCAAAGTGGATCAGCAGTTCATTGTTGCTCTCAAGCCGCGCCTTGCCCAGCCGCACGGTTTCGGTGGCAAACATATCGAGATATTGCGGAAAGTCCTGCCGCGTATAGAGCGCCAGCACCGCCAGATCGCGGGCCGTCGTCACCTGGGCCGGATCGTGCAGGCCGTTGGGATTGACAAAGCGCGTGCCGGTCAGCCCCAGGCTGATGGCGGTGGCATTCATCTCGGCTACAAAGCCGCCGGTGCTGCCCGAAACGGTTTCGGCAATGGCCACTGCCACGTCATTGGCCGACTTGACGATCAGGATATAGAGCGCGTCGCGCAGGGTGATCGCGGCCCCGGCCTTGAGGCCCGATTTCGAAGGCGCCTGGTTGATGGCATTCTTGGAAATGATCACCGGGGTATCGAGGGTCACGCGGCCCTGCGCTATGGCGGCAAACGCCACATAGGCGGTCATCATCTTGGTCAGCGATGCCGGGTGCCAGGGGTGTCCCGCGTCTTCTTCATAGAGCACCTGGCCATTGGTCATGTCCACCAGCAGCATCGGATTGGCGCGCGCGGCCCCCATCGCTGCGAAGAGCATGATCAGGGTCAGTAACACTCGTCCTGCGCGCTGCACGGTCCAACGGCTCCGGGTTATATTGGTTCGGCGCGTTCTTCTAGCAGCGCCGGGGGGCACTCTCAAGGCGCGCCCGCTCACAGGCCGGTGAGGCTGTCGCTGCTGACACATTCTGTCACGTCCGCGGCTAAGTTCGCCCCGGTCAAATCAAGGAGATTTTCAATGACGACACTCGTGACATTCCTCACCAATGGCTTTGCCGACTGGGAAACCGCGCTGGTCAACGCCGCCACGCGCGAATTCTACAAGGGCACCACGCGCTTTGTGACGCTCGATGGCCAGCCGGTGGTTTCGAGCGGTGGCATGCGGGTGGTTCCGGACGGCGCTCTGGCCGATGTCGATTTTGGTGCAACCGACGCGCTTCTGGTTTGCGGGGGCACCATCTGGGCCTCGCCCGACGCGCCTGATATTGCAAAGCCCCTGCAGCAGGCCCGGGATGCCGGCATTGTCGTCGCCGGCATCTGCGAAGGCGTGTCGGCGCTGGCCAGATCGGGCCTTCTCGACACGGTGGCCCATACCGGCAACCAGCCCGGCTGCCTTGATCCCACCGGCTATGCCGGCAAGGCCCACTACCGCAACCAGCCGCAGGCGGTGCGCGATGGCAAGATCGTCACTGCACCGGGCACGGCTCCGGTCACCTTCATGGCCGAAGTGCTCAACGCCATCGGCCTTGGCGGCGACAACCTGAACTTCTATGTCCGGATGTATGCTGCCGAACACAGCGCCGCCGCCTAGACCGGCAGCATCAGCGTCGTCCCGCGCCCGATGCTTGCGCTCAGGGCCACATCGGCGGCTGATTGCCCCACAAGGATGGTGAAGGTGCCCGCCTCCACCATCCAGTGCCGGGATTTCGGGCTGTAAAAGGCAAAGGCGCGGGCATCGACCTCGATGGTCACGATCTCGCTGTCCCCCGGTGCCAGGTGCACCTTGGCAAAGCCCTTGAGCTCACGGCCCGGCCGGGGCAGCGAGGCGTGATCGTCGCGGATATAGACCTGCACCACCGTTGATCCGGTCCGCGCCCCGACATTGGTGACGTTGAGCGAGAGCGTGACCAGTCCATCGCCCTCGAAGCGGGAATCATCGACCCGGAGGTCATCGAACACGAAGCCGGTATAGGAGAGCCCGAAGCCGAAGGGAAACAGCGGTGCGATCCCGTGCTTTTCATAGTGCCGGTAGCCGATGAAGATGCCCTCTTCATAGCGCACCTTGCCGTCCTTGCCGGGGTAAATCTCGGCGTCCTGGGATTGGGTGGGGTTGTCCTGCCAGCGCACCGGAAAGGTCTGCGGCAGCCGCCCGCCGGGCTCGGCCCGGCCAAAGATCACGTCGGCAATCGCATTGCCCGCTTCCTGCCCCGGATACCAGGCCTGCAGCACGCCAGCGACCTCATCGAGCCAGGGCATTTCAATCGGGCCGCCGGTCTGCAGCACCACAATGGTGCGCCTGTTGGCGGCGGCGACGGCGCTGATCAGCTCATTCTGCCGCCCCGGCAGAAGGATGGTTTCAAGATCGCTGCCCTCGGTGTCCCATTCGCCGTTGCGCCCCACAAACACCAGCGCCACCTCGGCATTGCGCGCGGCCTCGACCGCCTCGGCGATGGCCGCATCCCCGAGCGGCAGGCCGATCCCGGCGCGGAAGGCGGCAAGCCCCAATACGCCGCTATCGCGGGTGCCGAACTCGATACTGATGGCGTAAGTGCGCCCCGCTTCCAAAACGATCGGCGCCGTCGCTTCGTCCGACCCCTGCTCAAAGAATGTCCGCCCGGGCCGCCAGTGGCTCCAGTTGTCCACCACCAGCGCGCCATCGACATAAACCCTGGTGCCGCCGGCGCTGAAGATGCCAACCCGGTGTTCGCCGCTGGCGGCGGGGGTGTAGTGCGCGCTCAGCCGGGCCGAAAAGCGCAAGGGGTCGACCTTGCCATCGGCCACCCGTCCGATCCAGAAGGCTTCGGCGTTGTCCTGTTCGGCCACATGCACCACCTCGCCACTCAGGTCGGTCGAGGCGAAGTATTCTGCCCGCACCGGTCCGGTCAGCAGGGGTTCGAAGCGGGCATTGGTGCAGCCTTGGGCATAGTGCAGCCGCTCGGCGCCATAGGCGGTGACAATCCCCTGCCAGGGCGAAATGGCATAGTGCGGGTTGAGCTGGGCGCTGCCGCCGCCCATGATCTGGGCCACCTTGGCATTGGGACCGATTACCGCAATCTTTCCCGCTTCGGCTGAGAGCGGCAGCACCCCGGCATTTTTCAACAGCACCGTGCCCTCGGCCCCGGCGCGGCGGATCAGGGCGCGGTGCTCCTGCCGGTCCTCGGCCCGTTCCGGGTGCGGTGTGGTCTGGTCGAGGGCGCGGGTGCGCGCCATCAGCCGCAGCACATTGAGCGCCCGCTCGCGCACCATGGCGGCATCGACCGTTCCGGCTTTGACGGCGGCGACCAGCTTGTCGCCCCGGTCGCGGGTCGGGCCGGGCATTTCAAGGTCGAGCCCGGCATTGATGGTTTCGGCGGTCGAATGCGAACCGAACCAGTCCGACATCACAACGCCATTATAGCCCCATTCCTTGCGCAGCACGGTGGTCAGCAGCCATTCGTTCTCGCTGGTAAAAGTGCTGTTGAGCTTGTTGTACGAGCTCATGATGCCCCAGGTGCCGGCGGTCTTGACCGCCCATTCGAAGGGCACGAGGTAGAGCTCGCGCAGCGCCCGCTCATCGATCTCCGAGCTGATGGTGGTGCGCTCGATCTCGGATTCATTGCCGACAAAATGCTTGATGGTGGCCGAAATCCCCTGGCCCTGCAGGCCCTCGATATAGGCCACGGCCAGCTGCGCGGTCAGGTGCGGGTCTTCCGAATAGCATTCGAAGTTGCGCCCGTTGGCCACGGTGCGGTGCAGGTTCACCGTCGGGGCCAGGCTGACATGGGCGCCTTTGGACTTGACCTCTTCGGCCAGCGCCGCGCCGACTTCGGCCAGCAGGTCCACATTGAAGGTGGCCCCAAGCGCAATCCCCACCGGGAAAGCAGCCGACTTGACGCCGCCGATCAGCGACCCGCCGCCGCGCGCGCCATTGGGGCCATCGGTGACTTTCAGGCTCCCCAGACCCAGCCGGTCGATGGCGGGCAGCGACCAGAAATCCTGTCCCGAGAGCAGGCTGACCTGCTCGTCAAGGGTCAACTGGTCGACAAGGGTCTGGATCCGGGCTTCATTCATGGCGTCCTCCGCAACCGGCTTATGGGTTATCCGGAACGCCCGGGTACAGGCCGACCCCGCCGCTGGGGTCAGCCTGCACCCAGTCTAGCCAAATCAGGCGCGCGAGGAAACCGGTGCCGCCTTCCAGCGGCCCCAGACCACGAACAGGCTCAGCGCCAGCAAAACCAGGTTCACCGGCAGCGAACTGGCGGTTTCACCGAGGTTGGCGTGCACCCCGATCGCCAGCACCTGGATCACTGCAAAGCCGAGCGCGGCCAGCGGGGTCAACAGCGGCAGAATGCGGGTTGCCGCCGGCAGAATGACGCCCAGCGCCCCGGCAACTTCGGCCGCGCCGATAAAGCGCACCAGCCATTCGGGCGAGGTGTTCACCCAGGCCATCATGGCGCCCAGCGCCTCATAGGGCTGGCTGATCTTCATCAGGCCCGCCGCGCCAAAGGCCAGGGCCAGCAGCACCTGCACCACCCAAAGGGCGATATTGAGTTTGCTCCGGCCTGCCGGACGATCGGTTGTTGTGTTGGTCATTGCAGTCCCCTGTTTTGTTCGCTGCCTGGCGCTGCGCATTAGCCCTAGGCACATTCAGTAACTGTGACTATATTGAGAACCTGAGACCGCAAACAAGCAGGCACACACATGTCACTGAAAGATACCGGCCAGCATGCCAACTGCATGGCCATGTCCGACGTGCTCAACCGCATCGGCGACAAGTGGAGCGTGATGGTGGTGGGCATTCTCTCGCGCCGCACGCTGCGCTTTAACGAGCTCAAGCGCGAAATCAACGGCGTCTCGCAGCGCATGCTGACCCTGACCCTGCGCAACCTTGAGCGCGATGGCCTGGTGACCCGCACCATCTATCCCGAAATTCCGCCGCGGGTCGAATATTGCCTGACCGAACTCGGCCAGACCCTGAAAGGGCCGATCTCGGCGCTCTGGGACTGGTCGGCCGCCAACCACGGCGAAATTACCGAGGCGCGGGCCCGCTATGATGCCCGCCTTGCCGGCGAGGCCGTCGAGGTGCTGCCGCCCGAACGGCGTTATGCCGGGGCGGTCTAGCCCCGGCGGCCTAAACCAGCGCCACCACCGGCTTGCGCCGCCACACCAGGCCATAATAGGCGGCCTGGGCCACGAGCATGGTGGTAAAGGCCGCCGCATAGGCCATCCAAATGCCTTCGAGCCCGAACATCTGGCTGAGCAGGATGGCGCCCGGCAGTTCGACGCCGAGAATGCAGCCGAGTGAAATCAGCATCGGCACCAGCACCGTGCCGCTGGCCCGCATGATGCCGGAAAAAATCGAGGCGCCGCCGAACAGGATCACGCTCCACAAAACGATGTGCAGCAGGGTCTGGCTCATCGCGATCACCGCCGGATCGGTGATGAACAGTGCAATGACGCGTTCGGAGACAAGATAGGCGGCCAGCACCAGCCCGCCGGTCAGGACCAGGTTGAGCACGAGCCCGGTGCGGGTGATGGCCCAGAGCTGGCCCGATTGCCCGGCCCCGATGGCCTGGGCGGCAAAGATCGAGGCGGCGATGGCAATCGACATGGCCGGAAACTGCACATAGCTCATCACCTGGTTCACCGCCCCATAGGCGGCGGTGGCGTTTGAGCCATAGCGGTTGATCAGTCCGATCACGATAATGGCCGAGATCGAAGAGACCACCATCTGCACCCCGGCCGGCAGGCCAAGCTTGAGCACCATCAGCAGCGTTTTGGGGTCGATGCGCAGGTTAGCCAGCAGCGCCGCGTCCGGGGCCAGGGCGTGTTTGCGGATGCGCAGGTAAAAGAACTGGAACACCAGCACCGAGAAGAACCCGGCAATGGCGGCCACGGCAGCGGCGTTGACCCCGATGCGGGGCAGGCCGAGCCAGCCCTGGATCAGGGCCGGAGTGACGACGAGCCCGATCAGGATCGAGATCACCAGCGAAATCAGCGGCGTCATCGAATCGCCCACCCCGCGCATGATCGAGGTCACGACAAGGAAGAGGAAGACGATGGGCATGCCCATCAGGAAAATGCGGCCATAGCCGGTGGCGAGGTCAAGGATATTGGCCGGTGCGCCGAGCACTTCCATGATCGGCCCGGCAAAAAGACCCCCGAGGATCGCCACCACCACCCCGCCGATGAAGGCCACCGTCAGGGTGGTGCCGGCCACCTGCTTGAGCCGGTCCATATTGCTGGCGCCCCAGGCCTGGCCGATCAGCACCGCTGCCCCCGAGGACAGCCCGATGATGAAGCTGATCAGGAAGATCATGATGGGAAAGAACACCGAGGCGGCGGCCAGCGCATCCACCCCGATCATCTGGCCGAGGTAGATATTGTTGATGGTGCCCGAGAGCGCCTGCAGGATATTGGAGGCCATCAGCGGCACAAGGAAGATCAGGAACCGCTGCCAGAGCGGTCTGGTGGGCGCAATCATCGATCAGCTTTCTGCGGGCCCGGCCTGCCTGGTGGGCGCCATCGTGGCGTCGCGCGCTGGGTGTGCCGGGCAATGGGATTGCGCCAAGCCCTACGCCTGCGAGCGCCATGCGTCAATAAACCGGGCCGATCACTTTGTCGCGCCCGGTTGCCATATTGACAGGGGACCGATCCGGGCCGAAACCCTTGGGGCACCCGCTCCGGGCGCCGGGACCCGAACATGACCGAAAGCATCAATCCGCTGGGGCTGCGCAATGCGCGCGTGCTGGCCATCTGCCAGGGGCTTTATATCTGCGCTATTTCGGTCGATCTGACGCTGACCGGCATTACCGGCTATCAACTGGCGCCCAACAAGGCGCTGGCGACGCTGCCCTTTGCCCTGATCACCGTCGGGGCCGCGATCATCACCGTGCTGGCCGCGCTGATCCTGGCGCGCATCGGGCGCCGCATCGGCTTTGCCATCGGGGCGCTCTGCGGGGCGGCGGGCGGGCTGGTGTCGGTCTATGCGGTAATGCACGCCAATTTCTGGCTGTTCTGCCTCGGCACCCTCGGTGTTGGGGCCTATCAGGGCTTTTCGCAGTTCTATTCGCTGGCTGCCGCCGACTCGGTCAGTCTCGCCCGCAAGAGCCGGGCCATTTCGACCGTGCTCGCCGGCGGGGTGATCGCGGCCATCCTTGGGCCCATGCTGGCCACCTGGTCGAAAGACCTGATCCCCGGGGTCATGTTCGCCGGGGCCTATCTGATGGTTGCCGTCATCACCCTCACCTCGGCGGTGCTGGTTTTGGCGGTCTATCGCGATATGGCGCCGGTCGGCGCGGCCCCCGGCGCCGAAGACCTGCCGCCGCGCCCGCTGCGCGAAATTGCCCGCCAGCCGATCTTTGCGGCCGGGGTCACCACCAATATGATGGCCGCCGCTGCCATGCTGTTCGTGATGACCGCCGCCCCGCTGGCAGCGGTGGCCTGCGGGCACTCGATCAGCGATGGCGCCTCGATCATCCAGTGGCACCTGATCGGCATGTTCGTGCCCTCGTTCTTTTCCGGGCGGCTGGTGGCGCGGTTCGGGGTCAATCCGGTGCTGCTCACCGGCATCGGCCTGATGGCGGTATGCACTGCGGTTGCCGTCAGTTCGATCAGCCTGATCGCCTTTTACATCGCGCTGTTTGCGCTCGGGGTGGGTTGGAATTTCATGATCGTCTCGGGCACCACGCTCCTCTCCCAGTCCTATCGGCCAAGCGAGCGCGGCAAAACCCAGGCCATGTCGGGGCTGATGCAGAATATCGCGGCAACCCTGGCGTCCCTGTCCTCCGGTGCTGTGTTGCAGGGGGTGGGGTGGTCAATGCTCAACCTCGTCATCGTGCCGTTGATGACGGTGTGCCTGCTCGCGGTCGGCTTTTATATCCGCAGCACGCGCCGCATGGCGCCGGCCTGACCGGTGAAGATCCTGAAGGTTCTGGTGCGGGCGGTCGGAATCGAACCGACACTCCTTGCGGAACCGGATTTTGAGTCCGGCGCGTCTACCAATTTCACCACGCCCGCGCGTCGGGCGCTGGACCCGAACATGGGCAGGACTTAAGGCAAAACCGGCATTGGCGTCAATCGCTGCCGTGGTACAAATCGGTGCAACCGCAGGCAGGGAGAATGGGCAAGATGGCATCGATCCGCGTCGGCACCGCAGGCTGGGTCTATGAGCCCTGGCGCGGCAGCTTCTACCCGCAGGGACTCAAGCAGAAGGAAGAGCTGAGCTTTGCCGGGCGCGCCCTGACCGCGATCGAATTGAACGGCACCTTTTATTCGAACCAGAAGCCGGAGAGCTTTCAGGCCTGGGCCAGCCAGGTCCCGGAGAATTTCGTGTTCCCGGTCAAGGGCCACCAGCGCGTCACCCATATCCTGCGGCTCAAGAATGCCAAGACGGCGGTGGCCAATTTCCTTGCCTCGGGCGTGCTCTCGCTGGGCGCAAGGCTGGGGCCGCTGGTCTGGCAGTTGCCGCCCAACATGAAATTCGATGCCGAGCGTCTTGAAACCTTTCTTGCCATGCTGCCCAGGGACCCCGATGCCGCTGCGCGGCTGGCATCTGAGCATGATGATGCCCTCAAATCCGCGCCTTTCACCAGCACCACCGGCATCAGCGCCATCCGCCATGCCATCGAGGCCCGGCACGAGAGCTTTGCCGATCCGGCCTTTGTCGCGCTGCTGCGTCAATATGGTGTCGCCATGGTCATCGCCGATACCGCCGACTGGCCGCATCAGGACCTGAGCGCCGATTTCGTCTATGCAAGGCTCCAGGGCCCGCCCACCGCGCCAAGCTATTCGGCAGCCGATCTTGATGGCTGGGCCGCCCGGTTCCGGCACTTTGCGGCGGGCGGCCAGCCGGAGGCTGCCGCATGCCTCACCCCTCCCGGGCCTGCCGGTGCACCACGGGATGTGTTTGCCTTCTTTGTCTCCAACGACAAGGAGCATGCCCCGCACAATGCCATGGCCATTATCGATCGCATCAAAGGCTGATCGCGCGCTTGGTTGACAGGCCCGGGCGGCGGCTCAATAAGAGCGCACCAACGCTCTAGAGGACGCCTGATGCTGCGCCGCCTATACGACTGGACCATGTCGCTTGCCGCCGGGCGCCACGCCCCCACGGCGCTGGCGGCGGTGTCGTTTGCCGAAAGCTCGTTCTTTCCCATCCCGCCCGATGTGATGCTGATCCCCATGGTGATCGCGCGCCGGGCGCGGGCCTGGTTCTATGCCGCGCTCGCCACCGTCTCTTCGGTGATCGGGGGCATGTTCGGCTATGCCATCGGCTATTTCCTGTTCGAGGCCATCGGCCAGCCGATCCTGAACTTTTACGGCAAGTCCGAGGATTTTGCCGGCTTCACCCAGATGTTCAACGAGTTCGGCGTCTGGATCCTGATCATCAAGGGCATGACCCCGATCCCCTACAAGATCCTGACCATTGCGGCCGGGGTCTCGCATATGGACCTGATCGCGTTTGTGCTGGCCTCCATCGTGGCCCGGGCCATGCGGTTCTTTATTGTGGCGGGGCTGCTGTATTTCTTCGGCGAGCCGATCCGCAAGTTTGTTGAAGAGCGCCTGACCTTGATGTTGACGCTGTTTGTGGTTCTGCTGGTCGGCGGCTTTGTTGCCGTCAAGTTCCTCTTTTAGGAAAGCGCCCCGTCATGTTCACCACCGCCCTCGACAAGAAAGCCGTGCTCGCCGCCTTCATCCTGGGGCTGCTGACCATTCTGGGGGCCTGGGGATCGCAGGTGTTCGGAGGGCTGGTGCCGTGCGAACTCTGCCTTGAGCAGCGCCTGCCCTATTATGTCGGCCTGCCGGTTCTGGCCGGGCTGTTCCTGGTCTGGAACCGCATTCCGCTCTGGGGCTGGTATCTGGTGATGGCCATCGCGCTCGCCATCTTTGCCTGGAGCATTTACCTCTCGGGCTATCATGCGGGGGTCGAATATGGCTTCTGGCCCGGCCCCACCGCCTGCACCGGCACCGGGGTCGATGTCAGTTTTGATGATCTCAATAATATCGACGCCGCCCGCGTCGTGCCCTGCGACAAGGTGCAGTTCCGCTTCTTCGGCATCACGCTGGCGGGCTATAATTTCCTGATTTCGATCGGGATTGCGAAGCTGTTGCTGGTGGCGGTGGCCGATCAGGTCATCCGCACCCGCCGGGCTCAGGCTTCCAGTTCGATATCCCAGTAGAGATAGTCGAGCCAGCTCTGGTGCAGGTAGTTGGGCGGAAAGGCCCGGCCATTGTTGTGCAGGTCATGAACGGTCGGCTGATAGGGCTTTTGCCGTGCGAACATCTTGATCTCCTGCGGCAGCCGGTCGGACTTGCGCAGGTTGCACGGCGCGCAGGCGGTCACCACGTTTTCCCAGGTCGTCCGCCCGCCCTTTGAGCGCGGCAGCACGTGGTCGAACGTCAGGTCATCGTGCGATCCGCAATACTGGCATTCGAACCGGTCGCGCAGGAACACATTAAAGCGCGTGAACGCCGGGTGGCGCGAGGGCCGGATATAGTCCTTGAGCGAGACCACGCTGGGCAGCGCCATCTCAAAGCTCGGGCTGCGCACCACAAGGTCGTAGTTCGAGACGATATTGACCCGATCCAGGCACACCGCCTTGATGGCATCCTGCCAGGACCACAGCGACAAAGGATAGTAGCTGAGCGGCCGGTAATCGGCGTTCAGGACTAGCGCGGGACAGGACTCGGGCGACACGTGAACAGTCACTCGAGGCTCCCGGAACCGGAATCGCGAGACGTCATGATGGGAATAGTCTACGCCCATCATGACAGCGCTGTGAAGCGCCTTTCGCGCGGTGTTACGGGCGCCTAGAGGGTGGCCAAAACCCCGGCGATAAAGGCGCTGGCAAAGGCCAGCCCGTCATTGTCGATCGCGTGCCCCACACCCTCGGAAACGTGATAGCTGACCTCGACGCCGCGGGCCTTCAGCGCCTCGGCGGCCTGGCGGCTGAGGTCGGGGTCGACCGTGGGGTCGAGCGAGCCGTGCACAAGACAGACCGGCGGTCGGGGACCCTTGCCCTCGTGAAAGCCGGCGGGCGGGATGAACGCACCCGAAAAGGCAATGACGCCCGCCAGTTGCTGGTCGATGGCCATGCCCACATGCAGCGCCATCATCGCGCCCTGGCTGAACCCGGCCAGAATGGTGTGACGGGCATCAAGCCCGGTCTGTTCCCAGAGGGCCTGCAGAAACTGTTCAACCACCGGCCGCGCCAGCGGTGCCCCCACCACGCGGCTCGGTGGGCGGTCGAGATCGAGGGCAAACCACTGGTAGCCCATGGGGTTCTCGTCCGACTCATCGGGTGCATTGGGCGCCACAAACAGCGCATCAGGCAGCATGGCCTGCCAGTGGGTGCCGAGCGCAATCAGGTCCGCGCCGTCCGACCCATAGCCATGCAGCAGCACCACAAGCTGGCGCGGGGCTCCGCCGGAGAGCGGGGCGAGCATGGGGCCGGAAAGGGTCTGGGTCATGGTCTGTCCTCGGGCGGTTCGATAACGGTCCCAAAAAGCCAGAGACCGCCGCCGATGACAAGCCAAAACCTTTGCAACTAGAGCCCGATGCCCTCGCGGTCGCGCAGCGCGGCATAATAGCGCCAGAACAGCAGCGCCGCCGCCCCGCGATGCGGCGACCAGGCCGCCGTGATCGGCGTCAGGCCCCGGCTGTCGGGCCGTTCAGGCAGGCCGAGGGCATCGGCCACCGCCTTCTGCAATGCCAGGTCGCCATTGGGAAACACATCCGGATGCCCTTCGCAGAACAGCAGGTAGATTTCCGCCGTCCACGGGCCGACGCCCTTCAGGCCGGTGAGGATTTTCATCGCCTCGGGGCCGGGCAGGGCGGACAGAACCTCAAAATCGAGGGCGCCGCTGGCAATGGCGCTGGCGACACCGCGCAGCGTTTCGTGCTTGCCGCGCGAAAAGCCGGTGGCCCTGATCAGTGGTTCGTCAAGGCCAAGGTAACGCTCGGCGTCGAGCGCTCCCTCCAGCGCCTCGAAGCGGGTCCAGATGGCATTGGCGCTGGCCACCGAAAGCTGCTGGCCGCAGATGATCTTGGCCAGCCCGGCAAAGCCACGCCCATTGCGGCGCACGCTGACCGGGCCCGCCCGCTCCCAGACCGTCACCAGCCGTGGATCGAGCACTACAAGCGCCCGCAGGTGCGCTTCAAGATCGGCGTCGCTCAATAGCTGTGCGGGAACAGGTCTCATGCTAGAAGGGTCCATTGCCGTTGCGGATCGAAATGACCCAGTCTCCACGCCTGCGCTTTGCCCCCAGCCCCAACGGTCGCCTGCATCTGGGGCATGCCTATTCGGCGCTCTTTACCTGGGATATGGCGGCCCGGCTCGGTGGCACGGCGCTGCTGCGGATCGAAGACATCGACCCGACGCGCTGTAAACCCGAATTTGACGCCGCCATCCTCGATGACCTCGCCTGGCTCGGGCTCACCTGGCTGCAACCGGTGCTGCGCCAGTCGCAGCGCATGCCGATCTATGCCGGGGCACTGGCCAGCCTGCAAGTCCGCGGGCTGATCTATGCGTGTTCTTGCACGCGCAGCGAAATCGCCCGTGCCGCAGAAGGTTCGGACCCCGACGGCGCGCCGCTTTATCCCGGCACCTGCCGACATCTGGGCCCTGCCGAGCGGGTGGCGCTGGCGGGTCGCCCGGTGCAGTGGCGGCTCGATATGGCGGCGGCAACCGCTCTTGCCGGTCCGCTCAGCTTTGTTGAAAGCGGCCAGACCCGTCAGGCCGATCCGGCGCGCTGGGGCGATGCCGTGCTCTCGCGCAAGGATACCCCCACCAGTTATCATCTCTCGGTCGTCGTCGATGATGCGGCGCAGGGCATCACCCATATCACCCGCGGCGAGGATCTTCTGGCCGCCACCGACCTGCATGTCCTCCTGCAGGCGCTTCTCGGCCTGCCGACGCCGCTCTATTTTCACCATCGGCTTATCCTTGATCCCGAAAACGCCAAGCTCGCCAAATCCCGGGGATCGGCGAGCCTGCAGGACCTGCGGCATGCGGGATGGAGCGCGGCCGCTATCCGCGCCCATCTCGGCTTTGGCTAGGCAGCCTTGCGTCCGGCTTGAGCAAAGAACGGGGCGATGGTGGCCCGGATCGCCTCGGCGCGCGGTGTGCCAAAATCTGGCCCCAGAATGGCATCAAGGCGAGGATCGCTCAGTTCCATGCTGTTGGTCCAGAGGTAACGCATCTTCATGATTTCGCGCAGCAGCGGCATGAATAGCGAAACCACCTTGAACATGCCCCAGGGGAAGGCGGTGATCGTCAGCGGCACCGGCGCCTCTTCCAGCATGGTGTCAAGCAACTCGCCATTGGTCATATAGTGCCCGGCAAAGTGGAAATTCTCAAAGCTGCTAAACTCCTGCCGGTGCCAGGCCAGCTTTTCAAACGCCTTGCCCAGGTCGGGCAGATAGGCCCAGCTATGGCCCTGATCGAGCGGACCGGGCACTGAAACCCTGCCTTTGGCGGCCTCGCGCAGCATGCCAACCTCGAACCAGTCGCCCGTGTTGTTGGGACCATAGAAATCCCCGGCGCGCAGGATGATCACCTGCATGGCGCCGCTGGCGGCGGCCTGACGCAGCAGCGCTTCGCTGCGCACCCGGATGGCGCCGCGCTCAGTCTGCGGGCGCTGGTCCAGGTCCGGGGTCACCAGCCGGTCGCTGGCGGCATAGTTATAGATATTGCCCGGATAAAGCATGGTCTTGCCCGTATCGCTCATGGCGGCAATCACCTTTGCGGTCTGGGCCTCCATGCGGCCATTGTCCCACTGGTGGTAGGGCAGGTTCAGCGCATTGACCACGACCTCGGATTTGCCGATAGCGGCCTGCATGTCGGCGATACTGTCGGCATCGCCCTGGTGAAAGTGGACGCCGACGATGGGGTGGCGATTGGACCGGCCAAAGCCGGTGACCTGCCAGCCCGCCTCAACAAAGGCGCGGGCCGCAGCATTGCCGATATGGCCATTGATGCCGAGAATGGTGACGGTCTTGGTGGGCTGCATTTGTGTCTCCGTTTGCTTGACTGTCGCCATATTGCACCCCCATATTCGTATGGAAATTCTACGAAACTGATCCCGAGGCATTCAATTATGAATAGCGCTTCGCCGGACTGGACCCTGTGGCGCAGTTTCGCAGCGGTCGTGGACAAGGGATCGCTGTCGGCGGCGGCGCGGGCCCTCGGGCTCAGCCAGCCCACCCTTGGGCGGCATATCGAGGCGCTTGAACAAGGTTTGGGCGCGGCCTTGTTCGAGCGCACGCTGCAGGGCCTGCGTCCGACCGATACGGCGCTAGCGCTTTATGCCCCGGTCAGCCAGGCCCAGGCGGCGCTGGCCGAGGCCGCGCTGATCGCCGAGGGGCGAACCGATGGCCTGTCGGGTACGGTGCGGATCACGGCTAGCGAGGTGACCGCCCACTATGTGCTGCCCCCGATGCTGCGGCAGTTGCGCGACGAGTTTCCCGCCATTGCCATCGAACTGGTGCCCAGCGATTCAGCCGAAAACCTGTTGCTGCGCGAGGCCGATATCGCGGTGCGCATGTTCCGCCCCACCCAGCTCGACCTGATCACCCGAAAGCTCGGTGTCATCCCCATCTGGTGCTGCGCGCACCAGACCTATATCGACCGCTCGGGCAGGCCCGAACGCCCCGACGATCTGACCGCGCACGATCTTGTCGGCTTTGACCGGTCCGAGCTGTTGATCGCCGGTGCAAGGGACATGGGGTTTGCCCTGACCCGCGATGATTTTACCGTCCGCACCGACAGCCAGACCACCATCTGGGAGTTGATCCGCGCGGGTCTTGGCGTCGGTTTTGCCCAGGCCGGGCTGATCCGCGACACACCGGGCATCGTACACCTGCTGCCTGGCCTTAACCCACCGCCGCTCGAAGTCTGGCTGACCACGCATAGGGAACTGTTCACGTCCCGGCGAATCCGTGCCATCTATGACCGGCTGGCCGAACTGCTTTCGGCCTACATATCCGTCCCCGTCTGACCCCAAGGTCCTAAATGCAAACTGCCTTCAACGTGCTCATCGCTCTCGTCATGGCCGCAGTCGTGGTTATCCTTGGTCTTGGCCTGTGGAACATGTTCCGGGGCGGGGATGGCAATACCAGCCAGAAACTGATGCGGGCCCGCGTGATCGCGCAGGCGGTGGCTCTGGCGCTGCTGCTCGGCGCCCTGTTCCTGTTCGGTCGCGGTGGTGCGTAATGGTCAAGCTCAACAAGATCTATACCAAAACCGGTGATGATGGCACGACCGGCCTCGTGCGCGGCCCGCGCCGCCTCAAGCACGATCTGCGGGTCGAATGCTTCGGCACCGTCGATGAGGCCAACTCCTATATCGGCGTGGCACGGGTTTCGACCGAATCCATGCCCAAGATCGACATGATCCTGTCCCGCATCCAGAACGACCTGTTCGACGTCGGCTCCGACCTTGCCACCCCGGGCAAGGACCCCGAAGGCTCCCCGCCCTCGCTGCGGGTCACGGCGGCCCAGACCCAATGGCTTGAAAACACCATCGATCAGTTCAACGCCGACCTTGCGCCGCTGACCAGCTTTATCCTGCCCGGTGGCACTCCGCTCGCGGCAACCCTGCATATCGCCCGCACCATCGTACGCCGGGCTGAGCGTGGCGTCGTCGACCTGATGGCGCGCGAACCCGACGTCAACCCCGAAGCGCTGCGCTATCTCAACCGGCTCTCGGACCTCTTGTTCGTCCTCGCCCGCGTTGCCAATGCCAATGGCCGCAAGGATGTGCTCTGGACCCCGGGCCGGTTTACCCAGTCGATCAAATCAAGTTAGGGCGCGCCGGTCATGTTCGTGCCGCTGCATGATCGCAATCCCATCCGGCACGTCGACTTCCCCTATTTCACTTATGGGCTGATCGGGCTCAATATCGGCGTCTTCCTGCTGCAGGCGGTGCAGTCGCAGTCAGGATTTGACGCCATGGTGATCAATTTCGGCATGATCCCGATCGTGATCCGCGACCTTTATCCCGATCCGGCCGCCTTCATGCCCGACAAGTTCAGCCTTCTCACCTATGCGTTTCTCCACGCCGACTGGCTGCACCTTTTGACCAACATGCTGTTTCTCTGGATCTTCGGGGACAATATCGAGGATGCGCTGGGGCATGTGCGTTTCCTGATCTTTTACAGCCTTTGCGCCGTGCTGGCCGCGCTCGTCCACCTGGCCTTCAACTTTGATGGCAACAGCCCCCTGATCGGGGCGTCCGGTGCGGTGGCTGGGGTGATGGGCGCCTATATCCTGCTCTATCCCCATGCCCGGGTCTATGTACTCTTCCGCCTCGTCATCCCCATCCCCCTGCCCATTCCGGCGCTGTGGATGCTGGGGGTGTGGCTGGCAACACAGGTGTTCTATGTGCTGATCGGGTCCGATGAGCCGGTGGCCTGGTGGGCCCATCTGGGCGGTATGGCCGCCGGGGTGCTCCTCGCCATCCCGCTGCGGCGCGGCGGGGTGCCGCTGTTCGGAGGGCGCTAAGCCAGCAAAGTGGGGCCAATGCAATCGTTCGGGCCAAGACTTTGTTTACGCCTGGGTAATAAACTGGCGTTTCAGGTTTCAAGAGTGCCGTCGATGAACACCGATCTTGCTGTGCAGATGACCTCGCTGAGCCTTGCCAAGGTGCAGGGCAGCATCGAGATCGCCGTGCTCAAGCAGCAGCAGCAGATGGACCAGAGCCTGATCGCCATGATCGATGATGCCGTGCGCGCTGCACCGCCCCCGGGCCAGGGCCTGCGCGTCGACAAGCTGGCCTGATGCCCAAGGAGGTTTGATGAACCTCGACCTTGCCGTCCACCGCATGGCCCTGCGCCAGACCGACAGCCTCGGTGTGGCGCAACTGCTTGTGGTCAAGAACCGCATCGATGTGGAAATGGAAGAGCTGCGCCAGAAGGCCAATGGCACGACGACCGGTCAGGCCGTGCGCACCGAACGCGCCATTGCCAGCGTCGAGGCGGCCGTCGAACTGACCGCCCGGGTTGACAAGACCGCCTAGGCTGACGGCTTCCCGGCCAGAAGGGCCGCAATCACGGCTTCGCCATCGGGTGTGTTCCATTCAGCCGGGCCCTGCAGCACGGCGATCTCACACCCCTCGGCATCAAGCAACAGGGTTGCCGGCAGCCCGAGTGCGACCGCCTCACGCTGCAGGCGCTTGAAGGCGTCAAAACTGGAATCGGCATAAAGCGGCAGGTTGGCGAACTTGCCATCGGCCAGAAACGCTTCGGCCTTGGCCTTGCCGCCCTCCCCGATGTCAAGGTTGACCGGCAGCACCATGAACCGGTCCGAATTGAGCTTTGCGGCCAGCGCATCGAGCGCGGGCATTTCCTCGCGGCAGGGGATGCACCAGCTGGCCCAGAAGTTGACCAGAAGCGCCTTGCCTTTGAAGCTGGCGATGGTCACCGGTTGCCCCGTCGCATCGGCAAAGCCCATGTCGGCATAGCCGCGCCCGGTGCCGGTGCCATTGAGCGCGGCCAGTTCCCCAACCGCGGCCGCATCGATCTGGGCGGCATAGTCGGCCTGTGCCGGGCAGTCGCTGGCCTTGGGGGCTCCATTGCTAAGCCAAAAGGTGATCGCTATAGCTATGCCCGCACTGAGCAGCACCAGCATTTGCAGGCGGCGCGGGTTCAGTTTGCGGCGGGCCGGGATCATCGCTTCGGGCTCGGGTTCAGACATGCCATCTCCAAGGGGTTCTGATGAGCAATCGCATGTGGGGCGGACGGTTCTCCACCGGCCCTGACGCCATCATGGAAGAGATCAACGCTTCTATCGGCTTTGACCATCGCCTCTACCGGCAGGATATCGCCGGGTCAATCGCTCATGCCGGCATGCTGGCCGAGGTGGGTATTCTGACCGCTGCCGACAAGGATGCCATTATCACCGGGCTCAGGCAGGTGCAGAACGAAATCGAGGCTGGCAGCTTCACGTTTTCGCGCGCGCTCGAAGACATTCACATGAATGTCGAGAGCCGGCTCAAGGAGATCATTGGCGAACCCGCCGGGCGGCTGCACACCGCCCGCTCGCGCAACGATCAGGTCGCCACCGATTTCCGGCTCTATGTGCGCGATGCCATCGATACCCTGATCGCCCAGGTCAGGACGCTGCAGATCGCGCTGGTCAGGCGCGCCGGCGAAGAAGCCGACACCATCATGCCCGGTTTCACCCACCTGCAATCGGCCCAGCCGGTGACCTTTGGCCACCACCTGATGGCCTATGTCGAAATGCTCGGGCGCGATGCTGGTCGGCTCGAGGATGCCCGCAAGCGCCTCAACGAAAGCCCGCTCGGCTCGGCTGCGCTGGCTGGCACCAGTTTCCCCATCGACCGGCACATGACGGCCACGGCACTTGGGTTTGACCGCCCGACCGCCAATTCGCTCGATGCGGTTGCCGACCGGGATTTTATTCTCGAAACGCTCTCGGCGGCTGCCATCTGCGGCATGCACCTGTCGCGCTTTGCCGAAGAACTGGTGATCTGGTCGACGGCGCAGTTCCGCTTCATCCGGCTTTCGGACAAGTTTTCGACCGGCTCCTCGATCATGCCGCAAAAGCGCAATCCGGATGCCGCCGAACTGGTGCGCGCCAAGATCGGCCGTATCATGGGGGCGCTGACCTCGCTTATGGTAGTGATGAAAGGCCTGCCGCTGACCTATTCCAAGGATATGCAGGAAGACAAGGAAGTGGCCTTCGACGCCCTTGATTCCCTGTCGCTGTCACTGGCCGCGATGACCGGCATGGTGGGGGATCTCAGCGTTGATCGCGAGCGCATGCACGCGGCGGCCAGTTCGGGCTTTTCAACGGCAACCGATATTGCCGACTGGCTGGTGCGGGTGGCCAACGTGCCGTTCCGCGATGCCCATCACATCACCGGCCGCATCGTGGCGCTGGCCGAACAGCGCGGCATCGGGCTCGAGGGCCTGACCATCGAGGATTTCAAATCCATCGACGAGCGCATCGATAGCCGCATCCACAAAGTGGTGGGGGTCGAGAACTCGGTCAGGAGCCGGGTCAGCTATGGCGGCACGGCGCCCGACAATGTGCGCACGCAGGTGGCGCGCTGGACTAAAGCTTTAACCGGCGAGACGCTTGAACCGGTCAAAAAGAAATCCGGGCACTCTGGCGATGGCGGCATCGAGTAAGCATCCAGCTCGCCAGCCCATGCGGCTGAGCCCGGCTCATCTCGCGCCGCTGCGGCGCGAGATTGCCGATCCCGGCCATCCGGTGATCGAGGGCTTCCGGGCCGCAACCGACGAAGATTTCGCCCGCGTTGTCGATACCATGCTGGCCACCCGCCCGCCGGGGCAGCCGTTCCGGGTGTTTGCCTATGGGTCGCTGATCTGGAATCCCGAGTTCGAATATTCAGGCCAGCACATCGTTCTGGCGCGCGGCTGGCGGCGCAAGTTCTGCCTGGGCTGGGATCACCGCTATCGCGGCAATCCCGAGGCGCCCGGGCTGATGCTGGCGCTCGATCGCGGCGGGCAATGCAGGGGCGTGGCGTTCGACCTGCCCGAGGCGGGGCTCGAGGCACAATTGCATCGGCTGATCCGGCGCGAAATGAGCATGGTGCCCAGCGCGTTTCCGCCGCGCTGGATTCCGGTGTATGGCGCCGGTCAGCGCATGCCGGCGCTGGCCTTTGCCATGGACAGGAGAAGCAGGCGATATGTCGGTGGGCTGAGCGACGAAGACCTGGCCGATATTCTGGCGGTGGCCTGTGGCTTTCGCGGCTCGATGGCCGAATATATCTACCAGACCACGGCAAGGCTCGCAGAACTGGGCATTTACGATTCCCACCTGTGGCGGATGCAGGAGCTGGTGGCCGAGCGCATCGAAAAGACGCACGGCCCGTTCTAGCCGCCCTTTTGTTTTTTCCGTGCTTGTCTTAGGGTCCGCCCGCGCCAAAGCGGGCGCCAAGGGCAGGGAAGACCGGTGGTTCATCATTTTACATATCGCGACGATGCCATGTTTGCCGAAGACGTGGCGATTGCCGATCTTGCAGCCGAGGTGGGCACGCCGTTCTATGTTTATTCAGCCGCTACGCTGCGCCGCCACGTGCGGGTGATGCGCGAGGCCTTTGCCGACATCCCGACGCTTTTGGCCTATGCGATGAAGGCCAATTCCAACCAGGCCGTCCTCACGCTTCTGGCCAAAGAAGGCGCGGGCGCCGATGTTGTTTCGGGCGGTGAACTGGAGCGGGCGATTGCCGCCGGCATTGCCCCTGACAAGATCGTGTTTTCCGGCGTGGGCAAGACGGTTGCCGAAATGCGGCGCGGGCTCGAACTGGGCATTCACTGCTTCAACCTCGAAAGCGAGCCCGAACTTGAGCGGCTCAACGATGTCGCCATGCAGATGGGCAAGGTGGCCCGGGTCTCAGTGCGCATCAATCCCAATGTCGATGCCAGGACCCACGCCAAGATTTCGACTGGCAAGTCGGAAAACAAGTTCGGCATTCCCTTCGAGCGCGCCAGCGAGGTTTATGCCCGCATCGCCGCCCACCCGCATGTCAAGGCGGTGGGGGTCGACATGCATATCGGCAGCCAGATCACCGAGCTCGGGCCGTTCGACAATGCATTTCGGCTATTGGCGGAACTGGTTGGTGACCTGCGGGCTCAGGGGCATGACATCACCCATGTCGATGTCGGTGGCGGGCTCGGCATTCCCTATCACCAGGATCAGGATGCGCCGCCCAACCCGCTGGCCTATGCCGAAATCGTGCGCCGCCATGTTGCCGCGCTTGGCTGTACGCTGGTGCTCGAACCCGGGCGGCTGATCGTTGGCAATGCCGGCGTTCTCATCACCAGGGTGGAATATGTCAAGGAAGGCGCCAAGACCTTTGTGATCGTGGATGCGGCCATGAACGATCTGATCCGCCCCACGCTCTATGAAGCCCATCACGAGATCCAGCCGGTCCAGCACTCCAACCGGCCCCAGATCACCGCCGATATCGTCGGCCCGGTCTGTGAAACCGGCGACTATATTGCGCTCGGACGCCGTATGGAGGGTGTCGGGGAGGGCGACCTGCTGGCCGTCATGAGCGCGGGCGCCTATGGGGCTGTGATGGCCTCGACCTATAATTCCCGGCCGCTCATCCCCGAAGTGCTGGTCGATGGCGGCCGCCACGCCGTCATCCGCAAGCGCCCCAGCATCGAGGCACTGATCGGTCTCGATAGCGTGCCCGATTGGGTTTAGGGCGCTGAGTTAGCCCTCGCGCTCAGCCTGGGCGGCCAGCGATACGATCTCGGGCGGCTTGCCGGCCAGGGCGTCGGCGACCTTTTCCATCAGCGCCATGAGCGTGAAGGGCTTGGGGATTACATCATAAATCAGCGCCTCGAGCCCGTGCGCGCGTTCGCGCTGGTCGGCAAAGCCGGTCATGAGCATGATGGTCACCTCGGGATAGGCCGCTCCAACCGTCAGGGCGAGCGCAATCCCGTCCATCACCGGCATCTTGATATCGGAGAGCAGCAGGTCGAACTGGCCCTTCTCAGCGTCCATGATTTCGGCGGCAAGGCCGCCATCGGCGGCTTCGACCACCTCATGGCCACCCAGTTGCAATGCCCGGGCCACAAACTGGCGGACATTGTCATCATCTTCGGCGACCAGAATGCGGGCCATCAGGAGTGTTCCTCAACAGGGTGTTCAGCCACCGGTCCGGCGGCCGGCGGATGGGCGCTCTCAGGCGCTGTTTGGTGGGGCTCGGCAACCGGGGCGGCGTGGCTCGCCTCGGGCACGGCAGGGGGTGGTTCGGGTTTGGTGCCAGCCTGGGGCTGCACCGGCTTGCTGGCATTGGCAAAGGTCAGGCGCACCGAAGCCGTATTGGGGGGCGGGCTTGAAAGCTGGGTTTCAAAGTCGATGACCTCGCCAGGCTCAAGTTCGGGGGCCTGTGGCGCAACGCTCCAGATGTAAAGCGGCAGGTTGTTGGCGTCGAGCAGGGTCACAATAACCTGCGGTATTGGCACGGCCCGTCCGGCGACCGAGTGAATGCGCGCCGAAACCAGCATTACATCGCCTTGCGCGCGCATGGTTCGTACCGTGCGCATTTCGCGGATTTCGAGGCCGATAACATTCACCCCGAGGCCGACCGCGCTGTAAACGCCTGCCAGGTCAGGCCAGGCGCGCACGATATCGGTGCGGAACCACACGCCGCCGACCAGGGTTGCGGTCAGTAGGGCGATCCCGGCAAGTCGGGCAAACCGGCGCACCCGCGCCAGCGGCAGCCTGCGCGCCAGGCTCGATTGCCGCTGTGAGAACGCCCGCTGCCGTTTGCGTTGCACCGCTGGATCGATCGGTGCCGGGGGCGGGAGCGGTTCCGGCTCGGGTTCAGGCGGCACCGGCTGCGGGCCGAGCGGCCCCGGGCCGCCGATCGACTGCATGATGTCATCGATGGTCTTGGCCGCCGCCTGTTTGCGCAGTGTCTCGGTCATCTCGAGCGCGCGCGCGGTGGCCGATTTTTCTTCTTCGGCAAAAGCCTGGTCCAGCCGGTCCTCGGCCTTTTCATCAAACAGCAGGTCGTTTTCGTCCGATGCACCAACCAGTTTGAGGTGGGATGGCGGTTCCGGCTTGGCATCCCAGGCCTGGCGGCAGGTGGCGCACTGCACCTTGCGCCCGGCAGATCCCAGGGCATCGTTGGCGACCTGATAGCGCGTCTGGCAATAGGGGCAGGAAATGATCATGACACGCCAAAACTCGGTACTCGAACCCGAACCTAGCCCAGCGCGGTTAAAACTCCTCAAACTTGCCGTTGTTGCCGGGCATTGACCCCCGGCAAGCTGATATGATGCGACGGCACGGGCTGATTCGGAGAAAGACGCGCAGTGATCGAGTTTTCCAGCGTGGGCCTGCGCTATGGGCAGGGGCCCGAAATCCTCAAGGACCTCACCTTCAAGATCGAGCCGGGCTCGTTTCACTTCCTGACCGGTCCTTCGGGCTCGGGAAAGACCTCACTGCTCAAGCTGTTGCTGCTCTCGCTCAAGCCCACCCGCGGCCGCGTCACCATGTTCGGTCAGGATGTGATGAGCCTCAATCAGGACCGATTGCTGCAGATGCGGCGCCATATCGGCATCGTGTTCCAGGAATTCCGGCTGCTTGACCACCTGACCACGTTTGAGAATGTCGCCCTGCCGCTGCGCGTGCTGGGGCAGCCGGAAAGCCAGTATCGCGACAATGTGCGCGAACTGCTCGAATGGGTGGGGCTGGGCAAGCGCATGGACGCGCATCCCTCCGTGCTGTCGGGGGGCGAAAAGCAGCGCGCCGCCATTGCCCGCGCCGTGATCGGCCGCCCAGATATTCTTCTGGCCGATGAGCCGACCGGCAATGTTGATCCCGACCTATCGCTCCGGCTGGTAACGCTGTTTGCCGAACTCAACCGCATGGGTACAACCATCATTCTGGCTACGCACGAACTGCCCCTGCTCGATAATTTCAGTTTCCCCCGCATGGTGCTGACCAATGGCGAGTTGGCCATCCATGGTTAAGCTTCCGGCCTTTCTCAACCGCGACGCCCGCCCCTCGTCCGTAGTGCCCGAACGCTCGGTGGCCGGCCGGACACTGCTGCTTTTGATCGCCATCATGACCTTCCTCTCCGGCGTTACCCTTGGCGGTGTGGTGCTGGTGCAGAAGTCGGCTATCGCCTGGTCGTCCGATGTGGGGCGCGAAGTCACCATCCAGCTCCGCCCGGTGCAGGGCGAGGTGATGGAATCAAACCTGCGCACCGCCGTGGCGCTGGCCGAGGGCACGCCCGGTGTTGCCAGCGCCCGCGCCCTCACCATCGAGGAAAGCGAAGACCTGCTGGCCCCCTGGTTGGGCGAAGGGCTCGATCTGTCCGCCATCGAGATTCCGCGCCTGGTGGTTGTGCAACTGGCCGACCCGGCTGAGGCCGATATCGCCAAGCTTGAGGCGGATCTGGCAAGCGTCAAGGGCGCCAGCCTCGATACCCATGCCGCCTGGCGTCAGCAGCTCAATACCATGGCAGGCACCATCGTGGTTTCAGGTCTTTTGGTGTTGAGCTTGATCGTTGTGGCCACGGTCCTTGCCATTATCTTTGCCACCCGTGGCACCATGGCCTCGAACCGCGAAATCGTCGATGTGCTGCATTTCATCGGCGCCTCGAACAGCTTTATTGCCGGCGAGTTCCAGGAGCGCTTTCTCATGATCGGCTTTCGCGGCGGCATTGTGGGCGGGCTGGCGGCGCTGGTGTTCTTTTTCATGGTCAGCCTTGCGGTCGGCAATGTCGTCAGTGCCGATGCCAGCCAGCAACTGGGCGTTTTGTTCGGTCGATTTGCACTTGGCGTCGACGGAATGCTCGGAATTGCCGCGGTTGTGCCGGTAATTGCAGCCCTTACGGCAATTACCTCGCGCCTGACAGTGCGGCGGTTTCTGACCCAGATTTCGTGATCCCGCTGGAGCTTTCCGCGTGAGCATGTCTATGGTCTGCGGGCCAATCACTTCAGGGAATTCGTCTTGATTGCTCAAGCCATTAGATCGCTGATATTTTATGTCCTGTTCATCGGTCAGACGGTCGTTCTGGCGATCATTGTGGGCGCCATCGGCTTTGTCAGCCTGCGCCGCGGTACCAAGCCGCCGCCGATCAGCCTGGCAATTGCCATGTACTGGGGCCGATCGAACCTCTTTTTCCTCCGCTGGATTGCCGGTGTGAAATCAGAGGTGAGGGGCGCTGAAAACATCCCGGACGGCGGGTGTATCATCGCCTCGAAACACCAGAGCGACTGGGATATTTTCGCTATCCTGCCCACCCTGCGCAAACCGGCCTTCATCGCCAAGAAGGAGCTGCTCGACATCCCGTTCTTGGGCTGGGCCATGGCCTCGCTCGATTGCATTTCTGTTGACCGCAAGCGCGGCTCCGATGCCATCCCCGCCATGATTGCCGATGCCAGGGCGGCGGTTGAACGTGGCGGACAGATCGTGATTTTTCCCGAGGGGACCCGCAAAGCTCCGCTCGCCGCGACGGACTACCGCGGTGGAATTGTCCGCCTCTATGGCGCACTCAATGTGCCGGTCGTTCCGGTCGCGCTCAATTCTGGCCTGTTCTGGGGCCGCAATTCGCTGGTGCTGTGGCCGGGCACGGCGCAGGCTCAGATCATGCCCGCAATTCCTCCCGGCCTGCCGCCGGAGGAGTTCCAGAAGCGTATGGAAGCAGCGATCGAAACCGGCACGAAGGCCCTGATCCTGGAAGCAGCCCGCAAGGGCCTGAGCCGCCCCATCGACCCCGCGCTCCGGGCCAAGCTCGATGCCCTGGAGGCGGCGGCGTCTTCGCAAGACTAGGGTCAGCACTATATATTGACATAAAATATGCGCGGAGCCATATATCTAGTCACGGCCTGCAAAGCGTATTGACATTAGCTCAAATTTGTTCTATTTTTGTTCTCATGATGCTTGGGATGGGAGCGGGCGATGCGGTTGAACAAAGTTTTGGACAGTCTGCCCGTCGCGCCGGTTCGGGGCGTCAACTGGCGTGGCCGTTCGGGCAGGTTCTACGCGCTTTCCTCCGATCGTATCGAGAGCTTTTCGCTCAATTCGCGTGACCTGCATCTGGTGGTTCATGGCGAACGTGTTGGCTGGGTCGGGTCCGAGGCGGATCTCATTCATGATCAGGCGAGCCGGGCCCGCTTCATGCTGGCCATGCATGGGGCAACGGCGATTTATCATATCGCAGCCCCCGCCGGCGATCTTGAGCGCATGACCATGACCTGGGACCTTGAAGGTGCTGCGCCGGTTGGCGCGCTTTCGGCAGCCTGAATTCAGGCTGCGGTCCGTTCGGCCAACAGGCGGTCGGCCAGTTCGAATAAATGCGGGTCGTTCAGCCCCATGGTCCTGAGATGGGCGACAGTGTTCAGCACATAGTCGACATTGGCGCCGGACAGGCCATGGCCCCGGCGCACCACGCCAAGCTGCTCCTCAACACAAAGTCTGCCGGCAAACTGGGCGTGGCCCTCGTCAACTACAAAAGTCAGCGCCGATACCACCTGCCCGTCATCGAGACGTATGGGCCGGTCGACCGGGCGGTAGACGCCGGTAACCTGTTCGCGGATGCGGAGATACTCGCGCACCTCGGCCCACCTCTCTTGGCTGACAGCGAAGGCCATGCCCCGGCATGATCCGCCGCGCCGCAGGCCAAAGACCAGCCCGGGCTGCTCGGGTGACCCCCGATGCTCATGCGAATAGATGCAAAGGCTGCGATGGGCACCACGCAGCAACGCCTGACGGCTTTCGACAAAGTCGAAGCCCGGCCGCCAGATCAGCGAACCATAACCAAATACCCAGCGGTTTTTGCTGTATTCAGACAAATCACGCATCAATCCATGGCCCGACAAGGCTAGCGCGTTCGCAGTAACCTCACAATTGCGTCCAGTGCGTGACGGCTCTGCACCCAGAGGATAAAACAACAATATGAAACGAATCATTGCTCTGGGTGCCGTCATTCTGGTCGTGGTCCTTGTCTGGACAGGCGGCTGGTTTTTCATCGCCGGTGAAATCCGCAAGGCCGTCGAGACCCAGGCCAGTGCCGATGGCGTGGTCTCCCCGCGCGTCACTTGCGGCGAACTGGGCATTTCCGGGTTCCCGTTTCGCTTTGATATCGCCTGCAAGACGGCTGAGGTTGTCTCGGGCGATGTGACTGCCCAACTGGCCGAATTGCGCGGCTCGGTTCTGGTCTATCAGCCGACATTCTTCCGCTTTTGGGCCCAGGGGCCGCTCAAGCTGCAAGATGCCTTCACCGGTTCGCGGTCAGAAGTAAACTGGACTGGCCTTGAGATGAGTGCCCGCTTTAAGGGTTGGCAGATCGATCGGATTTCGCTGATCGGAGACAATCTGGTCTGGAACGATACTCTGTTCGGGCAGAATCTGATCGCCAGCGCCACGCATATGGAAGCCCATGTGCTCGATATGCCAGAGCAGCATCAGCCGGACAAAGGGCTGGGGGCCCTGGCCGTCTACACCACCACCCAAGGTCTGGTGTCGCCCGGCATGCAGGTGGCCAATGGCGAATCAAGCCTTGAGGCCGAAATCACCGGCGTGCCCGCAGATGTGCGGGGCTTTGCCGAACCGGCAGCGATCGTCCAGTTCCGCGACGCGCCAGGGCAGCTCAAGGTTGTTAGCCTGAAAAGCACCGATGGCGAAAGTTATGTGGATGCCACCGGCACGCTGGCGCTCGATAGTGCCGCCCGGCTCGAAGGTCAGTTCGAACTGAAGTCCAAAGGACTGGTCGAACGGCTCGAACCGATGTTTGACCCCAACATCAAGCCGCTGATCACCGGCAGTCCTCAGCCCGATGGCAGCTATCAGAATACTTTGTTGGTGCGTGGTGGTGTCATCGTGTCCGGCGTTATTCCACTTGGCGTGGTGCCGGCCCTGTTGCCCGCGCCCTAGTTCTTGGCATCACCATGGGGCCGCCCGAAGTCGGCGGCTGCGGTTTCCTGCCCGGCATCGATGATCGAGCGGCGGATGGCGCGGGTGCGGGTGAAAAGGGCCTCAAGGCCCGGCCCGTCGCCGACGCGCACCATGCGCTGGAGCTGGCTGAGGTCTTCGGAAAAGCGCCCGAGCATTTCCAGAACCGCGTCGCGATTGGTCAGGAAGACGTCGCGCCACATCACCGGATCAGATGCCGCAATGCGGGTGAAGTCGCGGAACCCCGAGGCCGAGAATTTGATGACTTCAGACTGGGTGTGCTGCTCAAGGTCGGCGACGGTACCAACGATATTGTAGGCAATCAGGTGCGGCACGTGGCTGGTGATGGCCAGCACCATGTCGTGGTGGGCCGCATCCATGCACTCAACTTTCGAACCCATGGCCCGCCAGAAGGCCGAAAGCTTTTCGACCGCCGCTGCATCGGCACCGGTATCAGGGGTCAGCACGCACCAGCGATTGACGAACAGCGTTGCAAAGCCAGCACCGGGGCCGGAGTGTTCAGTACCAGCCAGTGGGTGGCCGGGGATCAGGTGAACGCCCTTGGGCACGTGCGGGGCCAAAACCTTGACGACATGTTGCTTGACCGAGCCGACGTCGGAGAGGATGGCACCGGGCGCCAGTGCCGGGGCGATCTGGCGGATCACGGCTTCATAGGAGCCGACCGGCGTGCAAAGAATCACCAGATCAGCGCCAGCTGCGGCCTCGGCCGCATCAAGGGTGTAGACATCGCCGAGCCGCAGAGCCTCCGCCTCGGCCAGAGTTTCGGCTTTGCGGGTGGAAATGGCGATGGTCCTGGCCAGCCCGTGGCGGCGGGCGGCGTGGGCAATTGAGGAGCCGATCAGGCCGATACCGATCAGCGCAATGCGGTCAAACATCGGACCCGCCCCGAAACCGCTTGAGCACTTCAGCGACGGCACGCATTGCCGCTTCGGAGCCGATGGAAATGCGCAGTCCGTTGGCAATGCCATAAGAATGCATTTCCCGAGCGATCAGCCCCTTGTCGAACAGGGCCTCAAAGGCATCGGCGGCGCGCAGGCCTTCGGCCTCGGGAAACAGCACCAGAATGAAATTGCCCTGGCTCTTGAGCACCCGCATATGGTTGGACTGCAACTGACTGGTCAGCCAGTCGCGCCACTTCGCATTGTGCGCGCAGAGCGCCTCGGTAAAATCGATGTCACGGACGGCAGCAGCTGCCGCATACTGGCCAAGTCGGTTGACGTTGAACGGGCCTCGGATGCGGTTGACGGCATCGACGATAGCGGCAGGTCCATACATCCAGCCGATGCGGAGCGCAGCCAGACCCATCTTGGAAAAGGTGCGGACCATCACAACGTTCTCGGCCCGGTCCACCAGGTCGGTGCTCACGTTATAATCCGGGGCGGTGACATACTCGGCATAGGCGCAATCGATCACCAAAAGGATGTCGTTGCGCAAACCGGCATGCAGCCGCTCCACCTCTGCGGCCGGCAGGTAGGTGCCGGTGGGGTTATTCGGGTTGGCCAGAAAGACCATCTTCGTTCGGGGCGTTACGGCAGCGAGCAGCGCGTCGACATCAGCGGTGAAGTCGGTTTCGTCGGCCATGATGATCTCGGCCCCGGCCCCATTGGCGATGATGGGATAGACCGAAAAGCCATACCGGCTCATCACCGCGTCGTCGCCGACCCCCAGATAGACCTGCGCCAAAAGGTGCAGCAGGTCATCCGAGCCATTGCCGCAGACAATCCGGTCCGGGTCGAGGCCGTGAACGTCACCCAGAGCTTCCCGCAGTACCTTCGAGGTGCCTTCGGGATAGATTTCGAGCCCGCCATCAAGGAACGCCTGCGCGGCCGCAATGGCCTTGGGGCTGGCGCCCAGCGGGCTCTCATTGGCCGAGAGCTTGATCGGGGTCACCCCCGAAGGTGCCGCCGAGCGTCCGGGAACGTAGGGATCGATCGACAGGATGCCGGGTTGCGGGGTGGGTCGCTGGCTCATTGGGACAAAGGCTCGGGGACATAGACTTGGGTGTTCAGGCGAGGCGGACCATAGTGAAACCCGTCCGGCTTGGCAAAGGAATCTGCGCCATCACGGCGCTGCGAATCGTTGGGGCGAATGGTCAGGGGCCGGTGTCGCGCATCGCTGCCTGCGGGGCGAGGGCGGGCACCCGGATATAGCGCTCCTGGCGCTGACGGCGGGCAATGGCGGGGAAGAGCTGCTTGCGCGCCATCACGCAGGAGACACCGGCCAGCGTCGGGCCGAGCAGCCGTCCTGCCCGTTCGAAAAAGCGCGCTGATTTCAACACCAGCGGCGATTGTATCGGCGGCAGGAACAGGGCGTCGCGCCAGAGCTCGGGCACGAAGGAGTGTTCGCGCAGCAGCCGGTCGAGCTGGGGCCCGCTGAACGGGTGCCCCGACCCAAATGGGGTGTTGTCACGCTGCGCCCAGAGCCCGCGGCGGCGCGGCACCACCACGATGAGCCGGGCGTTGGGGGCAGCGATGCGCCAGAGTTCGCGCATCAACTCGCCGCTGTCGGCAATGTGCTCGAAGGCGTGTACGGCAATGATCAGGTCAACCGCCGAATCGGTGAGCGGCATTTCGAGCGGATCGCAGAGCACGGTGTGCGACGGACCTTCGCGCGGCCAGGCCGATGCGCCCTGCCGGGCGGGCATAAATGCCAGCACGCGCTCGGCCGGTTCAAGCGTGAAGCGCAGATAGGGTGTGGCAAAGCCAAGTCCGAGCACGCGCAGCCCGGTAACATCACCGGCCATTGCCGTAATCTGTTCGCGCACCAGTGCCCGCGATATTCGTCCCAATGGGGACTTGTAGAATCCGATCAGGCGGGCGACATCCTCGCTCATGGGGAGCTTTCCTCAGCGCTCATTCTGGGGCACATTCCGCCCACCCAAACCATATCGCTATCCAAACCATAGGAACCAAGCCCTTGTCTCTGATCATCGACGTATTTGGCGCCCGCAGCGACAATTTTGGCTACCTCGCCCATGACAGCCGCACCGGCAAGACCGCCGCCATCGATGCGCCCGATGCCGAAGCCATCAAGGCAGCGCTCCAGGCGCGCGGATGGAGCCTCGACAAGCTGTTGATCACTCATCATCACATTGATCATGTCGAGGGTATTCCAGCCCTCAAGGCGGCATTCCCGAAGCTTGAGGTGGTGGGGCCGCGGGCCGAGGCCGACAAGATCGAGGGGCTCGACACTCTGGTCAGCGCCGGCGACACGGTCACCATCGGGTCCGTCGTTCTGGATGTGCTGGCTACACCGGGCCACACGCTTGGGCACATTGTGTTCCATGATGCGGTGGGTCAGCATCTGTTCTCGGCCGATGCCCTGTTCTCGATGGGTGTGGGTCGCATGTTCGAGGGTACGCCGGTGCCGATGTGGGAGGGGCTGGTGCCGCTGCGTGCCCTGCCCGATGCAACCCTTGTTTATTGCGGGCATGAGTACACAGCCTCGAACGGCAAGTTTGCCCTGCATGTCGAACCCGACAACAAGGCCCTGCAGGCCCGCATGGCGGAAGTCGAGGCGTTGCGGGCCGCCGGCAAGGCCACCATCCCGGTCAGCATGGGTGTCGAAAAAGCCACCAATCCATTCCTGCGCGCCGACCTGCCGCATATGGCCAAAGCCATGGGCCTGCCCGCAGGAACGCCTGCGGGGGAAGTTTTCGGCGCATTGCGCAAGGCCAAGGACAGTTTCTAAGTGTCTCTTGGCCCGCTGACCTTTCGTCCCGTCGACCGCCAGACCTGGGCTGATTTCGAATCGCTGTTCAATGCGCCGAGCGGTCCAAAATACTGCTGGTGCATGTCCTGGCGCGCCACCGCCGAGGAGGGAAAGGCAACCACGAGTGCCGTCCGGCACGATCAGATCGAGGCCCGCGTGCACCATGGCATCCCGATCGGGCTGGTGGTCTATGACGCCGGGCTGCCGGTTGCATGGGTATCGCTGGCTCCCAAGGAGACGTTCAGGCGACTTGGTGGACCCGAACCGGCACCCGGCGAAGTGGTCTGGTCACTGACCTGCATGTTCGCCGCCCGCAGCCACCGTAAGCAGGGCATTGCCGATCACCTGATCGCGGCGGCCCTTGAGCATGTCAAAAGCCAGGGCGGCACGGTGCTCGAGGCCTATCCAGTTGCCCCGGACTCGCCCAGTTATCGCTATATGGGCTTTGTGCCAGCGTTCGAGCGGCAGGGCTTTGTGCATCTGGGCAAGGAAGGCAGCCGCCGCAATGTCATGCGCAAAGTGCTCGGCAGCTAACCGCGCCCGCCCGCATTAACGGTTAATGGCAAGAGATTGGGAGAAAGTTAACAAAAGGTTGCCAACTGGCACTGTGGTTGCAACGTTACTGTCAGAATAAGCGGAGCGGCGTGCCAAAATGGCACAGCCGACCCGGTTTGAGACGGAACGAACCAAAATGGCGCAACGGACGGATCAGGCTGCCAATCTCCCCGCGCTTACCGCAGTGCGGACGCGGCCTGTGCGCGGTTCAGTCAGCTCGGTTTTTCTCAGCCAGTTGATCGCCGAGCGCCACAACCTTTCGCCACAGCGTGAGAAACGGCGCGCCCCGGTGGATCAGGCGGTTTCGGCCTACCACCAGGGCGCGCAGATTGCCGTGCGGCGTCTGCCGCAGGGCTATCGCAAGACGATTGTTGCCTAAGCCATCGTCACGTCGCGCCCGGCGCTGGTGATCGAGACGGTAAAGCCGGCGACGACATCGAACAGCGCCATGATCATCAGGATAAAGAAGACCGAGCTGGCGGCGGCGCCAACCAGCAGGAACTCCACCAGGAACGCGACAAACACCAGTGTCGAGAGCATGTGCTCGACCACGGACGACCGACCGGTATTGGTGGATTTCAGCACTTCGAAGAACAGGCAGGCGAGGCCCCCGATCAGCAGCAGGTCGCCCGAGGTCATGGCCCAGCCGGCACCCGAAACCATGGGGATTGAGAACAGCGCGCCCGACCAGCCAGCGCCATTGCCGCCCATGAACGCGAATACGGCCAGATTGTAGATCACGAACGGCACGATCAGCAGCGGCGGAATGAAAACGCCACGGGACGGGCGGCGTTCGGGCGGAATGAAAACAGTATCGCTCACGGGCGGGCTCCTGACTGAGGTCCGGCGGAGCATGCCAGAGACGGCCCGAGCCGGGAAGGGGTGAATTCCTTGACCTGAATCAAGGTGCGCCAGGCCCGAGGCGCGCAGTGTGCAGTATCTGCTGGAGAAGATCATGCGCAAGCGTTCAGCCCTTCTGGCCTTGGTCTCTGGTCTCGCCGCGCCCACAACCTACGTGGCCGCAATTTTCGCCGCAGGCTTAAACCGACCTGGCTATAGTCACTTTGAAGAGCCGGTGAGTGCGCTGATGGCAGGCGGAGGTGGTGGCCCGTTACTTCTGGGCGCGCTTTATGCCTACAATCTTCTTCTGCTGTTGTTCGGGTTCGCTCTGGCAGCGCATGCCAAGGGGCGCGACACCGCCTTGTTCGTCACCGGCATCGCCGCAGTCGGTGTGGCCATCCCCGGCGTGCTCATGTTGATATTTCCGATGGATGTGCCGGGCACGCCGCCATCGGTTGCCGGTCTCATCCATATCCTTATGGCTGGGATCGGGGTGCTGGGCACGATGGCAGCCATTGCCGCCAGCGCTTATGCTTGGCGCAGCCAGCGCAATTGGCGATTGCGGAATGCGCTGAGTTGGAGCGCCATCGGCCTGCTCGCGGCCTCCGGCATAGCGGCTAGCGCGAGCATGGCAATGCATGCGCCCTTTACCGGTCTGATGGAACGGATCACTATCGGCACGTTCCTTGTCTGGATGGCGGCCACCGCGACCGCCATCTGGCTCGATGTCTATCGGGCCGGGCGCTGGCCGGCTACTTCTTGAGCGAGAGCGGGCCGACCATCTGTTCGGGCTTGACCTCGGCATCGAACTCTTCGCCGGTCAGAAGGCCAAGCTCAATCGCGGATTCGCGCAGGGTCGTGCCCTTCTTGTGGGCGTTCTTGGCCAATTTTGCCGCGTTGTCATAGCCGATCTTGCGGTTGAGCGCGGTCACCAGCATCAGCGAGTTGTTGAGATGCTCGTTGATGCGAGCGCGGTCGGGCTGAATGCCGATGGCGCAGTTGTCGTTGAACGACTGGGCGGCATCGGCGAGGAGCCGCACCGATTGCAGGAAGTTGTAGGCAATCACCGGCTTGAAGACATTGAGTTCGAAATTGCCCTGGCTGGCGGCAAAGCCGATGGCGGCATCATTGCCCATCACCTGGGCGACGACCATGGTCATGGCTTCGGACTGGGTGGGGTTGACCTTGCCGGGCATGATCGAGGAGCCCGGTTCGTTTTCCGGAATGGTCAGTTCGCCAAGGCCGGAGCGCGGACCCGAGGCGAGCCAGCGCACGTCGTTGGCAATCTTCATCAGCGCGGCAGCCAGCTGCTTGAGCGCCCCAGAAGACCCGACAAAGGCGTCGTGGCCGGCCATGACGGCATATTTGTTGGGCGCTGTCACGAAAGGCTGGCCGGTGAGGCTGGCAATCTCGGCGGCCACGGACCTGGCATATTCGGGGTGGGCATTGAGCCCGGTGCCAACGGCGGTGCCGCCGAGCGCCAGTTCATAGAGCTGGGGCAGTGTGGCGCGGATTGCCTTCATACCCAATTCGATCTGCGCCACCCAGCCGCTCATCTCTTGTCCGAGCGTAAGGGGCGTTGCGTCCTGCAAGTGGGTGCGGCCAATCTTGACCACGCCCATGAACTCTCCGGACTTTTCCTCCAGCGTTGCGCGCAGCTTTTCGATACGCGGCACCAGGTAGGATTCGATCGCCTCGACCGCTGCGATGTGCATGGCGGTGGGATAGGTATCGTTGGAGGACTGGCTCATGTTGACATGGTCATTGGGGTGAACGGGTCTTTTCGACCCCATCACGCCACCGGCCATTTCAATGGCGCGGTTGGAGATGACCTCGTTGACATTCATGTTCGACTGCGTGCCCGACCCGGTCTGCCAGACGACCAGCGGGAAATGCCCTTCGAGCTTGCCCGCGATCACTTCGTCGGCGGCGGCAACGATCAGGTCACGGGTCGCCGCATCAAGAAGCCCGAGCTTGTGATTGGTGATGGCGGCAGCCTTTTTCAGGATACCGAAGGCGGTGATGATTTCGCGCGGCATGCGCTCACCGCCGATATCGAAATTGGCTAGGCTCCGCGCGGTCTGGGCGCCGTAGTACTTGTCATTGGGCACGTTGATGGTGCCCATTGAATCGCTTTCAACGCGGATAGTCATCGTCTGCTCTCCAGAAGTTCTGGCGGTATTTGGCCAAATTCAAACAAAACGGCCAGCCCCTTGTTGGGACTGGCCGCAATTATTCTGCGATCCGGGTGAGCCTTAGCTCTTGCGCGGCTCGATAACCTGACGGCCGCGATACATGCCGGTCTTGAGGTCGATGTGGTGCGGACGGCGCAGCTCGCCCGAATCCTTGTCTTCGACATAGATCGGGGCCGCAAGCGCATCAGCCGAACGGCGGAACCCGCGCTTCATCGGCGAGGTTTTGCGTTTTGGCACTGCCATGGTCGTTACTCCAGCTTCAAAATCGTTTCGTCACGGCCAACCGGCCGCTGGTGACGGCGACAGACTGAGCCTGTCAGGGATTGGCGGGTTCTATAGAGGCTTTTAGACCACTTGGCTAGACCAAAATCATGGTCTTGCTCATCGGCCCGGCTTTGCGCAAGAATGCGCCATTGGCTGGTGTTTGACCGGCGCAAACTGATTTGAGAATGACCATTTCATTGCCCCGGGCGATCCTGATTGCCCTTGTGTCCATCGCAGCAATTTCTGCCGCTTCGATCCTGGCGGCCGTTGCGGCGCTGGCGCTTCTGGCCAAACCGATACCGGGCGCGCCTGAATTATTGCTGCTTTACCTCGTTGAACACCTGCCGGGTCTGATCACCCTGCTGTTTGCCGTGGTATTCGTGATCCGAAGAGGCGTACGGCCCGGCATCTGGTGGGCTGCCTATGGGGCGAGCCTGATCATCAACCCGGTTTTATGGCTGCTGGCTGATCCTCTTATTCCCGAAACCCTGCAGATCGGACCGCTTGCCCTTCTCCCGCCGAGTGACAAGAGCCTGCTGATCTGGGGAACTTTCACCGCGGTCATCTCCCGGCACGTGGCGCACCGGCTCCTGCCCCACCTCATCCCCAAGCAGAAAGCGATTCCATGAGCTTTTTTGACGTGCTCAAAACCATTCTTGCCACCATGATCGTTGCGGTCTGCATCATCGGGCTCAGTTCAGTCATCGCCATCAGTGGTACCACGCTTTTGACCGGCGGGGATATCGAGGACAAGCTTGAGCCGATGGTGGATGCGCAGGCCAATCTGCATATCTGGGGCATGGTGGTGACCTTGCTGGCTCTGCCGATCGTTCGCTTTGCCGCGCCGCATGTCAGGGCCTTCGGACGCATCACGGCGGCCTGCTTTGCCATCAACCCGATCTATTGGGCCTTCATTCTGGCGACGGGAATTCCCCCGGTGGTTGATGATCACCTGCTGATCGTTGATCCCGATATCATGTCGCTGGTCTGGACCAGTATCAGTGTGGTCCTTGCCGGGCTGTGCGGCCTGATCTTCATGCCTTTGCTGCGATGGTTGCGTGTGAGCAATGCGCGCTAATGCCGGGCTTGCCGCGCGTGCCGCCTTTGGCTAGCACAGGGTGAGACACACGGGGCGGGACCATGGCAGGCGACTTCAAAGCAGAACTCTTCGAATGCGCCGCCGACATCCAGTCTGCGCTTGAGGCTTTTGTGGCCACCGGCACGCTTTCAGGGCCTGGAGACGCGCCGCAGCGGCTGATCGCGGCGATGCGCCACGGCAGTCTGAATGGCGGCAAACGCCTGCGGCCGCTGCTGGTGCGGCAGGCAGCGGCGGTGTTCGGGGTGGCGGCGGCAGAGAGCCTGAAGGCGGGGCTGGCTGTCGAACTGGTGCATTGCTATTCGCTGATCCACGATGACCTGCCCGCGATGGATGACGATGACCTGCGTCGGGGCCAGCCCACCGTCCACAAAGCCTATGACGATGCAACCGCCATTCTGGCCGGCGATGCGCTTCTGACCCACGCTTTCACCCTACTGGCCAGCCCCGACTGCCATCCGGACCCGACGGTGCGGATTGCACTGGTCGGCGAACTTGCAGCAGGTTCAGGCGCCGGTGGCATGGTTGGGGGGCAGATGCGCGATATCGAGGGCGAGACCAAAGGATTCTCGGGCGATGAGATCGCGCAGATGCAGGCCATGAAGACCGGCGCGCTGATCCGGGCGGCGGTGCGCATGGGAGCCGTGCTGGGTGGGGCGGGGACCAACGAGCTGGCGGCGCTGACCACCTATGCCGAGGCGGCGGGCCGGGCTTTTCAACTGGCCGATGACATTCTGGACGTCACCGCCAGCCCTGAGGCCATGGGTAAGGCGACGGGCAAGGACGCGGCGGCCAACAAGCAGACGCTGGTGGCCAGAATCGGGGTTGAGGCCGCACGACGGCACCTTGGCGAAATCATTCACGATGCGCTGTCGGCTCTGACCGGGTTTGGCCCCGAGGCTGATGGCCTGCGGGCCACCGCAGTGTTCTTCGGGGCCCGCGAGAGCTAGGGCTATTCGGCTGCCGTCGTCGTCCGCGCGCCCTGGCCGAACTTTTGTTCGATATAGTTGGCGACCATGGCCTTGAATTGATCGGCCACATCGGCGCCCTTGAGGGTCGCCACCTTCTTGCCATCGATAAAGACCGGTGCCGATGGGGTTTCGCCGGTGCCGGGCAGGGAAATGCCGATATTGGCCTGCTTGCTTTCGCCGGGACCGTTGACGATGCAGCCCATGACCGCCACCGAGAGCGTCTCGACGCCGGGATAGCGCTCCTTCCAGTCCGGCATGGAGGCGGAGAGGTGATCCTGAATTTCCTTGGCCAGCGACTGGAAGGTGGTCGAGGTGGTGCGCCCGCAACCGGGGCAGGCGGCGACCACGGGAATGAACTGCCGGAAACCCATGGTCTGAAGCAGTTCCTGGGCTACCCTGACTTCCGTGGTGCGATCACCGCCCGGTTCGGGGGTCAGGGAGATACGGATGGTGTCGCCGATGCCCTGCTGGAGGAGGATGCCGAGCGCGGCCGAAGACGCGACGATGCCCTTTGAGCCCATGCCGGCCTCGGTCAACCCCAGATGCAGGGCATAATCGCAGCGGGCCGCAAGGTCCTGATAGACCGCAATCAAATGCTGCACATCGGAAACCTTGGTCGACAGGATGATGCGCGAGCGGTCCATGCCCAGTTCTTCGGCGCGCTGGGCCGAAAGCAGGGCCGACTGGATGATGGCTTCGCGTTGCACGGCGGCGGCAGAAACCGGGGTGGCGCTGACGGCATTCTCGTCCATCAGCCGGGTCAGCAACTCTTCATCGAGCGAGCCCCAGTTCACACCAATGCGCACCGGTTTGTTGTTGCGGTTGGCGATCTCGATCAGGGTCGCGAACTGCGTGTCGCGCTTGGCCTTGAACCCCACATTGCCAGGGTTGATGCGATACTTGGCCAGCGCCTCGGCGCAGGCGGGGTGATCGGTTAAAAGCTTGTGGCCGATATAGTGGAAATCCCCGATCAGGGGCACGGTAACGCCACGGGCGGCCAGCTTGTCGCGGATGTGAGGCACGGCGGCGGCGGCCTCATCCCGGTCCACCGTGATGCGCACCAGCTCGGACCCGGCGCGAGCCAGCGCTGCGACCTGGCGCACGGTTGCCTCGATGTCGGCGGTATCGGTATTGGTCATCGACTGGACCACAATGGGTGCACCGCCGCCAACGCGAACCCCGCCTATATCCACCCCGACCGCATGCCTGCGACTGACCAAGCTCATCGTTCACCTCGTTTGGTGCAGAAATACGGCTTTCAGCCTAGCGGCGCAATGTTGCGTTTGGATGATTGCGTTCACTAGCTTGTGGCCACCACCGCCGCGCCGACCACAACCAGCAGAGCGCCCACCAGCAGGCGCGGGCCATTGAGCTCATTGTGTTCGCTGAAAATAGCAAAGCCGAGTACGACGGTAACGAGCGTCGAGATCACCGTGATCGGGGCGATCAAGGATATGGGCGCATCGAGCCGTTGCACCGCAAAGCTGATCGCGCCCGATGCCAGGGCAAAGAGCAGGCCGCCGCACAAGGCCAGCCATAAAGCGTTACCGCCCCAGGTGGTCTCCCCGAGTACAGGGCGCAGGGCGAGCCCGACGCTGACCATGACCAGCCCGTCGATGACCATATAGGTTCCCGGGCCCATGCCATTGATCATGGCGCCCTTTTGAAAAATGGCACCAATGCCGAAGGCAAAGGCAGGCAAGAGCCCGCCGATGGCAATAATCGAAAGCCGATCCATTGATCGCTCCTTTTGACGTGATGAAGCGGCCCGTTGCGAGCCTGAAATGTTTAAGGGGGAATGTCCGGGCCGGAAGGAACCGCGTCGGTTCGGGCGCTTGGACGATCCATGGCTAATCAAGCCGGGCTAATCTGTCCAGTGGGCATTTGCATTTTGGAGATGCATCGCGCCTGTTGCTGACGCTAACCTCAGGAAAATACCGGGAGGCGGGAGTGGCGTTGGACGGCAAGGTGGCGGTGGTGACCGGCTCGACTTCGGGCATCGGGCTGGCCGTGGCGGAGGCCCTTGCAGAGCAGGGCGCGCGCGTGGTGATCAACTCATTCACCGACAGCGCGGAGGATCACGGGCTGGCGCAGGTGCTGGCGGAAAAACATGGCGTGGCCGCGCGCTATGTGGCCGCCGACATGGCCGATCCGGAGGCCTGTGCCTATCTGATTGCCCAGGCGCGGCAGAGCTTTGGGCCGGTTGAAATTCTGGTCAACAATGCCGGCATCCAGCACGTGGCTCCGGTCGAAGCCTTTCCGGTCGAGCGCTGGAATGCGATCCTGGCGGTCAACCTGTCATCGTCTTTCCACACCATCAGGGCAGCGGTGCCGGAGATGAAGGCGGTCGGCTGGGGGCGGATCATCAATATTGCCTCCGCCCATGGCGTCGTCGCCTCGCCCTATAAGTCCGCCTATGTCGCCGCCAAGCACGGGGTGGTCGGGCTGACCAAGACGGTGGCGCTCGAACTGGCGGAAGCCGGAATCACCTGCAATGCCATCTGCCCGGCCTATGTGATGACGCCGCTGGTTGAAAAGCAGATTCCCGACCAGATGACGGTTCACGGCATGGACCGCGAGACGGTGGTGCGTGAGATCATGCTGGCGCGCCAGCCGACCAGGCAGTTCGTCACCCCGGAAGAAATCGGGGCCATGGTGACCTATCTCTGCTCAGATGCGGCCCGGCAGGTCACCGGCACATCGATGCTTATCGATGGGGGCTGGACGGCCATGTAGGCGCCCCTCCAGCAGGAGGGGCGCATAAGGCTCATTCGAACTGGATCAAGAGGTCCTTGGCATCGATCTGGTCGCCGGGCTTGACGAAAACGTCGGCAACCGTGCCGGCGAATTCGGCGTGGATGGCGGTTTCCATCTTCATGGCCTCGATCGAGCACAGAACATCTCCGGCCGCAACCTTCTGACCGGCCTTGACGGCAAGGCTTGATATCACCCCCGGCATCGGCGCTCCGACCTGCTTCACATCGCCGAGCGCTGCCTTGGCACGCACCTTAACGTCGCCAACCTTGAGGCGGTCGGGGACGGAAATGGTGCGCGGCTGGCCGTTGAGATCAAAGAAGACCCGCACCATGCCCTTGTCGTTGGTTTCGGCGCGGCCGAGATACTGCAGCACCAGCGTCTTGCCCTTCTCGATGTCGATGAGCAGTTCTTCGCTGTCTTCAAGGCCATAGAAATAGACGGGCGTCGGCAGCGCTTCTGTGGGGCCGTAAGTGTCTTGGGTCTTGAGGAAATCGGCAAAGACCTTTGGATACATCAGATGCGAGGCCAGCCGGAAATCATCGATCTGCTGGCCGGTCTCCTTCTCAAGCCTGGCGCGCTCGGCTTCGATGTCGATATCCTTGAGGTAGGACCCGGGGCGCTTGGTAAGGGGGGCTTTGCCCTTGAGCACCTTTTTCTGCAGTGCCTGCGGGAAACCGCCATGGGGCTGGCCGAGGTCGCCCATAAAGAACCCGACCACCGAATCGGGGAAGGCCACGTCGCGATTGGGGTCCTCGACATCGGCGCGGGTCAGGCCTGACGAGACCATGGCCAGCGCCATATCGCCCACGACCTTGGACGAGGGCGTCACCTTGACGATATCGCCGAACATCTGGTTGACGTCGGCATAGGTCTGGGCGACGGCGTGCCAGCGGCTTTCAAGGCCGAGCGAACGGGCCTGTTCCTTAAGATTGGTGAACTGGCCGCCGGGCATTTCGTGCAGATAAACCTCGGATGCCCCGCCCTTGAGATCACTTTCGAAGGCCCGGTACTGGGTGCGCACGGCTTCCCAGTAGAACGAGATTTCGCGGATCACCTTGGCGTCGAGCTCTGGATTGCGGTCGCTGTCTTTCAGCGCTGCCACAAGCGAGCCCAGCGTTGGCTGGCTGGTGGTGCCCGAGAGTGCATCCATGGCGGCATCGACGGCATCGACACCGGCATCGACTGCGGCCAGCACTGTTGCCGCCGCCGCACCCGAGGTATCGTGCGTGTGCAGGTGAATGGGCAGTGAGATTTCCTGTTTCAGGGTCTCGATCAGCTTTTTAGCGGCCGCCGGCTTGAGCAGGCCCGCCATATCCTTGAGCCCCAGGACATGGGCGCCGGCGGCTTCGAGTTCCTTGGCCAGCGCCACATAGTATTTAAGGTCGTACTTGGCCCGGTTGGGGTCGAGCATGTCGCCGGTATAGCAGATGACGCCTTCGGCCACCTTGTCGGCTTCGAGCACGGCATCGATCGAGACGCGCATGTTCTCGACCCAATTGAGGCAATCGAAGACGCGGAAAATATCGACCCCGCCCTTTGCCGCCTGGGCGACAAAGAACTTGACGACGTTGTCGGGATAGTTGGTGTAACCCACCCCGTTGCTGCCGCGCAGCAGCATCTGGGTCAGAATGTTGGGCGCGCCCTCACGCACCTTGGCCAGCCGCTCCCACGGGTCCTCGTTGAGGAAACGCATGGCCACGTCAAACGTGGCGCCGCCCCAGCATTCGAGCGAGAACAGGTTGGGCAACCCGCGGCTATAGGCCTGGGCGATGCGGGTAATGTCGTAAGATCGCATGCGCGTGGCGAGCAGCGACTGATGGGCATCGCGCATGGTGGTGTCGGTAAACAGCACGCGCTTTTGCGCTTTCATCCAGCGGGCGAGGCCCTTGGGTCCGTCGCGATCGAGCACCTGGCGGCTACCCTCGACGGTGATCAGGGGCTCGTATTCGGGCACGACCGGGGCGGCGGCGTCGGCAGGCGGGCGCGGGCGGTCGCGCACCTCGGGGTGGCCGTTGACAGTGACGTCGGCAATGTAAGTCAAAAGCTTGGTCGCGCGATCCTGGCGGCGCTTGATGTCGAACAGCGCCGGGGTGGTGTCGATGAAGCGGGTTGTGTAGCGATTGTTGATGAAATCGGGGTGGGTGATGATGTTTTCGAGGAAGGCGAGATTGGTCGACACCCCGCGGATGCGGAATTCGCGCAGGGCGCGATGCATGCGAGCAATCGCTTCCTCAGCGCTCGGGGCCCAGCAGGTGACCTTTTCAAGGAGTGGATCGTAAAAGCGCGTGATCACCGCGCCCGAATAGGCGGTGCCGCCATCGAGGCGGACACCAAAGCCGGTGGCTTCGCGATAGGCGGTGATGCGGCCATAGTCGGGGATGAAGTTTTCTTCGGGGTCTTCGGTGGTGATGCGGCACTGGATCGCATTGCCGTTGAGCCGGATGTCCTTTTGCAGCGGGACGCCAGACTCGGGGGTGCCGATGACCGCGCCTTCGAGCAACCGGATCTGGGCCTTGACGATGTCGATGCCGGTGACGACTTCGGTGACCGTATGCTCAACCTGAATGCGCGGATTGACCTCGATGAAGTAGAACTTGTCGGTGTCGGCATCCATGAGGAACTCGACAGTGCCGGCGCCGCGATAGTTGGCGGCATTGCCGAGCCGGAGCGCCGCCTCGGTTAGCTCGGTACGGACCGCTTCGGACAGGTAGGGGGCCGGGGCGCGCTCGACCACCTTCTGGTTGCGCCGCTGCACCGAGCAGTCGCGCTCGAACAGGTGTACAAGGTTGCCATGATCGTCGCCCACCAGCTGCACTTCGACGTGCCGGGCGCGCTCGATCAATTTTTCAAGGTACATTTCGTCCTTGCCAAAGGCCGCCTTGGCCTCGCGCTTGCCCTCGGATACTTCGGTGCGCAGGTCGTTCTCGTTCATGATCCGGCGCATGCCGCGCCCGCCGCCGCCCCAGGAGGCCTTGAGCATGAGCGGATAGCCGATCTCGGCGGCCATGCGGGCCACCTCGTCCAGATCGTCGGGCAGGGCGTCGGTGGCCGGAACCACCGGAACCTTTGAGGCAATGGCCATGTTGCGCGCGGCAACCTTGTTGCCGAGATCGCGCATGGTCTGGGCCCGCGGGCCGATGAAGGTGATGCCGGCATCCTCGCAGGCATCGGCGAATTCGGGGCTTTCGGACAGGAGCCCGTAGCCGGGATGGATGGCATCGGCGCCCGAAATGCGGGCGATGCGGATGTATTCGTCGATCTGCAGGTAGGCCTCGACCGGGCCCTTGCCCTTCCCGATCAGATAGGCTTCGTCGGCCTTGAAGCGGTGAAGCGCCAGCTTGTCTTCTTCGGCGTAGACGGCCACGGTCTTGAGCCCGAGCTCATTGGCGGCGCGGAAGACGCGGATGGCGATTTCGCTGCGGTTGGCGACGAGGATCTTCTTGATTGGCATCGATGTAAACCCGAGCAAGAGGGGACGGGGGCGTGAGCCCGGTCGAGTGTCGGGTGGCGGCCATTCTTGGGCTCTGCACACCCGGATCGGGCGGCAAAGCCGCCCCAATAGGTACGGCGTTATTTCTGGCTGAGGTGACCCGCCAGGTGGCTCATGTCATACCCCGCATGGGCGGCGGCAGAGATGATCTCCTGGGCATCCATGCTGCCGGCCTGGCTCAACGCCCAAAGGGTGGTCGAGCGCGTGCCGGAGCGGCAGTAGCAGAACACCGGGCCATTGCTCCCCTCGAGCACGGACCGGGTCTTTTCGACCATGTCGGGGGAGACCCCTTCACGGCCAAGCGGGATATAGTGGTAGGCAAGGCCGGCAGCGTGGGCTGCCTTCTCCATGTCTGCGCTGGGCGTCTGGTCGGGAGATTCCCCGTCGGGCCGATTGTTGATGATGGCCACAAATCCGGCGGCCCTGAGCGCTGCAACATCGGTGGGCAGGATCTGGCCCGAGACGCTGACGTGATCGTTGATACGCTTCAGTTCCAAACGATGTCTCCTAAACCCGGCAGGCACGGCTTCCACGCCCCTTATAGCCAGCCCTGCCGCAGTTTGCCAACCTAGCAAAATGGTGAAGGGAGCAGATGGCGGCCAAAACCGGGGCCGGACTTAAGGACCGTTGCCGACCCAGGGGCGCCAGATGCTTTCGCGGTTGGCAACAAAGGCATCGGCCACCCCTTCCACGGTGTTGCCCGGTTCGTTGAGCCCGGCGAGCAGGGCGTTCATTTCAGCCACCGGCATGGCGGCGCGCTGGAAATAACTGGCAATGGCCGGAATGTCGGTGAAGACCCATTCGGCTACCGCAATCACCACCGGATCAGGCGCAAAAGCCGATGGCACGGGGCTTGCGCAGGCCGTTCGACCAAGGCAGGCGAAGGTATCCTTGTCATAGGGCCCAAGATCGAGGGCCTTGAAGCTGAACTGGCTGAGCACGGCATTGGGCTGCCAGTAGTAGAAAACGAAGTTCTCCTTGCGCCCCACCGCTTCGGCCAGCAGCGTGTCGAGTTCGAACCGGTTGGCCGGTTCGATCACCTCGAACAGGCCACTGAGCCCGTGGGCGCGCAGCATGTTGCGATTGATGATCGAGCAGCCCCAGTCGGGCGGGCAGGAGAAGAAGCGCGGTTTTTTCCCATCGGTGCTGAACGCGGCCGCAACATCCTTGAGTTGCGCGGCGGTTGCCAGGTCGGGGAAAGCGGAAGCGACATAGTCGGGGATGAACCAGGTTTCAAAGGTCGGTTCGGCATAGCTCACCCCGGCCTGGCGGACCTTTTGGGCCTTGATGGCCGGGTTCCAGATCTCGGTGATGCGGGCAATCCACATCTCGGGGGCAATGGCGGGCTGGCCGGTAGCGCCCATTGAAGAGGCGGTGGCGGCCAGGTCGCCGGGTGCGATGCGGACGTCGCAGCCGAATTCTCTGGTCAGGATGCGGGCGTGGATTTCAGCCAGCAACTGGGCCGAGGGCCATTGCATGCGGGCAATCGAGAGCGGCTGGACACCGCAGAGCGCTGCGGGGGTCTCGACGGCCTCAGGCGCCGGGGTTTCCTGCGCCAACCCGCTGAGCGTGCCAAGCGCCAGGAGGCAAAGGGCGACTAGCATCGCGCGTGCTGGTGTGCTCATGGCGCGGTCAATCCTCCAAGGTCTTGATGGCGCGCGAACTTGGCAAATCCGCGCTCATTAAGCAACAAAAGCCCTGCAATCGCCAAGGCACCAATACAGGGTGACTCCCGGTTAAAAAATGTGCAAATAATGGGAACAGCGGGGCACGGGATGTGCCCCCGATAGTGTTGCCGTCCTTTGCCCGAAGACGTCCGCCAAGGATGCTGGAGGCGGGGGCAACGACAAACAGAGGGACACTCATGCTGAATCTGAAGAAGACCCTGTCGCTGGCAGTTGCCGCTGGCGTGCTCGCCGCAGCCATGCCCGCCATGGCCGAAGACGTGAAAATGGGCGTTATCGGCGACCTGACCGGCCCGATTGAATCGCTGGCGCCGCCGATCGTGGCCGGTGCACAGCTGGCGATCGACCAGGTCAATGCCCAGGGCGGCATTCTGGGTGGCGGCAAGCTGGTTTCGGTTGTTGGCGATTCCGCCTGCGATGCCACCACAGCCGGCGCTGCTGCCGACAAGGTGGTCAACACCGAACAGGTTACCGCTATCGTTGGTGCGTTCTGCACCGGCGCCACGATTGGCGCGGCCAACGCGGCCGGTATTCCGGGCAATGTGGTGATGATCTCGCCATCGGCTTCGGCACCGGCCCTGACCACGCTTGAAGACAAGGACCTTGTCTATCGCACCACGCCGTCTGACGCCTTCCAGGGCGTGAAGATGGCCGACCTTCTGATCCAGAAGGGCATCAAGGACGTTGGCGTCACCTATGTGAACAACGACTACGGCAAGGGCCTGGCCGATGCTTTCGCAGCATCGTTCACCGCTCAGGGTGGCACGATCTCGGTCAACGTCGCCCATGAAGAAGGCAAGGCGGACTATCGCGCTGAACTCGGCCAGCTGGCCGGTGGCGGCAGCCCGAACCTGGTGATCCTGGCATATGCTTCGGGCTCGGGCCAGACCGTGCTGCGTCAGGCTGTCGAAAGCGGCGACTTCACCCTCTATGTGGGTGGCGATGGCATGGTTGGTGACGACCTGCTGACCGGTATCGACGCAGCAGCGGTTGAAGGCCTGCTCGCAACGCGCGCCGGTGCCTATGCCGGTGAAGCAGCCGATATCTATGCCAAGCTCGCAACCGAAGCTGGGAACGATCCGGCAGCAACCTATGCCCCGCAGGCCTATGATGCGGCGTTCCTTCTGGCGCTCGCCATCGAAAAGAACGGTTCGGCATCGCGTGATGGCCTGTCGGCGGCCCTGCGTGCGGTGGCGACCGCTCCGGGTGAGCAGATCCTGCCCGGCGAATGGAGCAAGGCTGTCGAGCTGATCAAGGCCGGCACCGACATCGACTATACCGGCGCCGGTGGCCCGGCTGAGTTCGATGCGGCAGGCGACGTGCCCGGCACGATCGTTTACCTCGCTGTCGAAGGCGGCAAGTTCGTTGAAAAGGGCGCTGTCGAATAATCGACATAACGCTTTAATCTGATCGAACCCGGGCCATTGGCCCGGGTTCTTTTGTTTTGAGGATACTGCCATGCCCTTCGATGACGAGACGCGGCGGTTTTATGCCGAGAATGCCCAAACCTATGCCAACCGGACGCGGAACGGACCCGATGCGATGCTGGACCAGTTCCTCGCGCATCTCGATCCGGGGGCATATGTGCTCGAACTCGGTTGTGGGGCGGGGCAGGATGCCGAAACCATGCTGGCGCGGGGCTTTGATGTTCTGCCCACCGATGGTTCACGAGAGCTGGCGGCCGAAGCTGAGAAGCGGTTGGGCCGTCCGGTCAGGATCATGCTGTTTGATGAACTGGACGACCAGAATGCCTTTGACGGGGTCTGGGCCTGCGCCTCGCTGCTGCATGTGCCGCTTGCGGACCTGCCGGACGTATTGATGCGGGTGCACAGAGCCCTGCGTCCGGGGGGATGGTTTGTGGCCAGCTACAAGGCAGGCTTGGGCGAAGGCAGGGACGGGTTTTCCCGCTTCTACAGCTATCCTGACAGAGCAGAACTGATGTCGGCTTATCAAGGCGCGGCCCCCTGGGCCGCGCTGGCGTGTGAGAACGCAACCGGCGCCGGCTTTGACCGTCAGGACATCGACTGGCTGTGGGTGACCGCCCGCAAATAGCGCCTCAGGCTTCGCGACGCACCACTTCGGGGATCAGGCCCCGGGGCGCATAACGCAGAGCCAGGGTGATTACGACGCCGAGGACGAAGACGCGCATCTGCAGAGCTCGCGATTCGATCTCGGGGATGGCGCCCCACCCGATCTGTTCGGTGAGGTGGGAGATGTTGGTGAACAGCCATTGGGCCACCGGATCGGACATGGCGACGGTGATATAGATCAGCAGCCCGCCGAGCAGCGCGCCCCAATTATTGCCCGCGCCACCAACGATGACCATAACCCAGAACAGGAAGGTGTGGTTGATCGGCTGATAGCTCGAGGGGTCATAGATCTGGGCGAAGCTGACGAGGATCGCTCCGCCAATGCCCATGAGCACCGAGCCGAGCACGAAGATTTCAAGCTGACGGGCGGTGACGTTCTTGCCCATCGAACCGGCGGCGATGTGATTGTCGCGGATGGCGCGCATCATGCGGCCCCAGGGCCCGCCATAGGCGCGTTGGATGAGGACGAAGGCAACGAGGATAAAGACCACCACCACCGCCAGGAACCCGGCGCGGGCGATGATGAACGACGAGTTGATATCCATGCCGGAGGCCTGCAGGTCCTGCGGCAGGGGCGTCGGCCACTGGATGGGCGAGACGGTCAGCGTGCCACGGGTCAGCCAGTCCATGTTCTTGAGCAGGGCGCGGATGATCTCGGAAATGCCGATGGTGGCGATGGCGAGATAATCGGTGCGCAGGCCAAGGCAGATCTTGCCCACTAGATAGGCGATGCCGGCAGCGAGCACGCCGCCGAACAGCCAGCCGAGGACAGGCGGCAGGCCGAGCCCGCCGACAAAGCCGGAATTGGCCTCGATATAGGCGGCGGCCGGGTCGATCTGGCTGCGATAAATGATGTAGGCGGCAAACCAGACCAGAACTGTCAGGGCCACTTTCCAGCCGCCCTTGATGCCGATGCGGTGGCTCTGGCGGGCCGCCAGCACCAGCGCTGCGCCGATGGCAAAGGCCAGTAGGGCGCGGCCGAGCATGGCCGGGCCTTCCGAACCCCAGAAGGTGGGGTTGATGGGATAGGAAATGAACAGGGTGGCAAAGCCGCCCACCATGAGAAAGCCCATGATGCCGAAGTTGAACAGCCCGCCATAGCCCCACTGGATATTGAGGCCGAGCGCGATCAGCGCATAGGCGAAGGCTTCCACCATCAGCCGGGTAGTGAATGGAATGCCCATGGCCAAAGCGACCACGATGATGAGGGCAAAGATGCCCGCGAACATAAAGAGGCCGCGGCGGATCATGTCGAGGCTCCCTTGAAAATACCCGTGGGGCGCACGAGCAATGTGATCACCAGGATCACAAAGGCGACGGTGAGCTTATATTCGGTGGGCACCAGAGACAGGTCGTTGGGCAGGGTGAACCAGGCTGGGAAACTGTCCTTGAACGGGCGCAAAAGGATAGACCAGTTGAACACCGCCAGCGTTTCGGCAAAGCCGATGAGGAAGCCGCCGGCGATGGCGCCATAGGTCTGCCCGAGCCCTCCAACGATGGCGGCCGCAAAGATGGGCAGGATGATGTTGAAGGCCAGATCGGGCTTGAGCGTGACATCGAGGGCCAGCATGGTACCGGCCATGCAGGCCAGCGCCCCGGCGATGATCCAGGTGACCCGCACCACCAGCGCGGTATTGATACCCGAAATCTGCGCCAGATCGGCATTGTCGGCCATGGCGCGCATGCCCTTGCCCAGCCGCGAGCGGGTGAGGAAGAAATGCAGCGCCAGCACCGCAATGATGGTGACGATGACCATGAGCAGCTGCGGCTGGCTGAAGGTGATGGGGCGGGTGGCGCCGAACATCGACATGTCGATGCGGATCAGGCTCTTGGCTTCGCCATAGTCGAAAAAGCTCCAGGTGCCGGTGCCGAAGAACAGGCGGATCAGGCCCTGGGCCATCAGGGTAACGCCGATCGAGGCGATCAGCAGCGTAACCGGCTTGGCACCGCGCCGACGCAGCGGGGCATAAAAGCCCTTGTCGATGCCGAGCGCCAGGAGCGCGGTGAGCGCCATGGCAATGGGCAGGACCAGAAAGCCGGTGGGAATGGGGGCCTGAATGCCGAGCGCGGCAAAACCGAGGGCGAGCAGGAAGGCGATGAAGGCCCCGCCGGTCATCAGTTCGGAATGGGCGAAGTGGGCAAAGCGCAGGATGCCGAAGATCAGCGTGATGCCAATGGCGCCCAGCGCATAGATCGAACCGAGCACTGCGCCCGAGACCAGGACCTTGTTGATAAAAAAGACGAGTTCATCCATGGCCCTAACCCCCGAGGAAGCTTTTTGCGACTTCCGGGTCGGCGATCAGTTCCGCCCCCGTGCCGGTGAAACGGTTCTGCCCCCCGGCCAGCACAAAGCCCTTCGAGGCGAAGGCCAGCGCCTGGCGGGCGTTCTGCTCGACCATGAGAATGCCAACACCGGCCTTGTTGACGAGCACGATCTGCTCGAAGATTTCGAGCACGTATTTTGGCGACAGGCCTGCTGAAGGCTCGTCGAGCATGAGCAGCTTGGGCCGGCTCATCAGGGCCCGGCCCATGGCCACCATCTGGCGTTGCCCGCCGGACAGTTCACCGGCCGGCTGGCGGCGCTTTTCCTTGAGCGGGGGGAACATGTCGTAGACCTGGGTGAGGGTGTCGGCGAAATCGTCGCGCCGGACAAAGGCACCCATCTCGAGGTTCTCGTGCACGCTCATGGATGTGAAGACGTTTTTTTCCTGCGGCACGAACGACAGGCCCATGGGCACCAGCCGGTCGGGCAGGGAATTGGCGATTTCGTTGCCGTCAAAGGTAATGGTGCCGCCGGTGACCTTGAGCAGGCCGAAAATGGCCTTGAGCGTGGTCGACTTGCCCGCCCCGTTCGGCCCCACGATCACCCCGATATCGGATTGGTCTATGGCGATGTTGACCCCGTTCAGGATCGGCGCGCCGCCATAGCCACCAACAACGCCTTTAAGATCAATCAGTGCCATTACGCGGCCTCCACCGGAGAGCCGAAATAGGCTTCGATGATTTCGGGGTTGGCGCGGATTTCGGCCATGGGGCCCTCGGCGATCCTGGTGCCCTGGGCCATAACGATAACCGGGTCGCAGAGCTGGCCGATCAGGTCCATGTCATGCTCAATGACAAAGAAGGTGTAGCCCAGCTCCTTGTTCATGCGGGTGATATTGGCCGCAAGGTCCTGGAGCAATGTGCGGTTGACGCCGGCGGCCACCTCGTCGAGCAGCACCACCTTGGCGTCCACCATCATGGTGCGGCCCAGTTCGAGGAGCTTTTTCTGCCCGCCTGAGAGATTGCCGGCCAGTTCGTTGCGAACATGCGAGAGCTTGAGGAAATCGATGACATCGAGAGCCTTCTTGCGCACCTCGGTATCGCGCCGGTGCACAAGGCCGGGGCGGAACCAGGCCTGGGCCAGGGTTTCGCCGGGCTGGTCGGCGGCCACCACCATCAGGTTTTCAAGCGCCGTCATATTGGAGAATTCGTGGGCGATCTGGAAGGTGCGCAGCATGCCGCGGTGAAACAGCTGGTGCGGCTTCATGCCGGTGACATCGGCACCATCGAAGATCACCTCGCCGCTATCGGGCACGATATTGCCGGCGACGATGTTAAAGAGGGTCGATTTCCCCGCCCCGTTCGGGCCGATCAGCCCGGTGACCGAGCCGCGCTCAACCCGGAGTGAGCAATCCGAAACGGCGGTCAGGCCGCCGAAGCGCTTGGTGACGTTCCTGACGTCGATGACTGCGTCGAAAGACAATATTCCGCCCTGTATCTGCCCCATATACAGCTCTTACGGCTGTTGAGCGCATGTGCTCATAAGCGTCTTGTCTGGTCAATGCTGGACGGGGTCAAATCACGCTGAGGACAGCATCGGCGGTGGCGCGGTTGCAGGCATGGAGCACATCGTAAAGCGTTGCCAGCCGGGTCAGCGCCTTGACGTCGACATCATGCGGAAGGGCGGCAAGCGGATCGATGAAAAAGACCAGCACATCAAGCTTGCCCTCGCAGATCATGGCGCCAAGCTGGGCATCGCCCCCGAGCGGACCGGATTTGAGGCAGGTGACGGCCAGCCCGGTGCCCTCGATGATACGGGCGCCGGTGGTGCCGGTGCCGTAGAGCTGGTGACGGGCCAGCTGATCGCGGTGACGGAGGGCCCAGGCCACGATCTCGTCCTTCTTGCCGTCATGGGCCACCAGTCCGATGCGCTTCATGTTCCTCTCCACAGGCCGCAGCCCGGGCGGGCGCGGTCAGGTTCGCGATAACAGCAGTTTGATGCCGGCAACGCCAAAGAAGATGGCCAGCACCCCTTCGATGCCACGGCGCGCCTTCTGGTAGCCCCGGACCATGGGTTCTGTCGAGAAGATCAGTGCGTAAAGGCCAAAGACGACGATACCAAGCGCTGCGCAACCGGCCACGATCAGCGGGAATGTGTAAGCGGGGGCATCGGGACGCAGGCCCAGCGACATGATGGCAATCCAGGCCAGCACGGCCTTGGGATTGAACAGGTGCAGCAGCACGCCGCGCCGGTAGAGCTGGAGGTATTCGGGCTTTTGCCCGGTGGCGCTGGAGCGCGCCTGAACCGGCCTGGCGGTCAGCGCCGAACGGGCCGATTTGTAAGCGAGGAACAAAAGGTAAAGCCCACCGGCAAGCTTGATCGCCTCAAGGGCGCTGGCATAGGTGGCGAGCACCGCCGATATGCCGGTGGCGGCGAGGACCGCCCAGAACATCGAACCGGTGACCACGCCCAAGGCGAGCGCCAGCGCCGGGCGGCGGCCCTCGCTCATGGCCACGCCCATGATGGCCATGTTGCTCGGCCCCGGGCTGGCGGTGGCGATCAGGTAGGTGAGGTAGACCAGCAGCAGCTGGTTGAGGTTTTCGATGGTCATCAGTAGCGGTCCGGTTTGGCCTTAGCTCAAGATCAGATCGCGGCGACAGGCAAGGTGAATCTTGTTGCCGTCCGGATCGCGCAGATAGGCGCCATAGTAGCCATCGCCATAGTGAGGACGCGGCCCGGGGGCGCCGTCGTCGCGGCCACCAGCCGCAATTCCGGCGGCAAAGGCTGCATCAACCGCTTCGGGCGAGGGGGCGAGGAAGGCGATCATGGTGCCGTTCCCAGCGCTGGCGGGCAGGCGGTTGAAAGGTTCGTAGGCATAGAACCGCGGCAGGGCCTGGCCGGGCACGATCCAGCACAGGGAGGCGGGGCCACCATCGGGGGTGACCTTGCGCTGGACGAGGCCAAGCGGGATCAGAATGGCATCGTAGAAGCGCCCGGCGCGCCCGAGGTCGGAGACGCCGACGGTGATGTGGCTGAACATGGTTGGGCCTTAGAGCTTGCCGGTATCGACGCGGGCGACAAGGGCGCCGATGACGGTGCCGTTCTCAAGGACGGGAACAGCGATCTCGGCTTCCAGCGCCCTGGTCTCGGGGTTCTCTGCCACCGGGCCGGCATAGACGGCATCGGGGCCGGCGCCGCCGCTCTTGAGCCAGATGTCTTCATCGCCCTGCCAGTAGTCATCGACCATGCCAGTGGCCCCGGCGTTCAGGCCCTTGGCATCAAGGACGAGCAGCAGAGTGAGGCGCGGGTCTTCACCGATGGCGGCGGCAAGGCGCTTGGAAGCGGTGTTGTTGAGCACCGCATCGATATAGGGGTGAGTGTCCTTGTCGGCCTCAGACTTCCAGAAGCCATCGAAGGCGTCGATGGTGGCCTGCTCATAGGCCGCCGACATGGCGTTCTGGTCCTTGACCGCCTTGATCAGGGCCGGGTCGGTGGCGATGGCGGCAAGGCTGGTGCGCGCCAGTTCGAGCAGGGCCGCTTCATCGGCAAACGCCGGGAGCGCAAGGGCTGAGAGCAGGGCGGCGAGGGCCAGGGTTTTGACGCGCATTTACGGTAACTTTCAACTTCTGAAAATTGGTGAGCAGAGATTTCAAATCTGTCGACAACACCGCAACAAAGTTTTGAAAACTGGTGCGGTATCATAGTATGAAGCCATTGAAATATATAGCTATTTTTTCTGACTGCTGGGATTTTTCCGCCTTTTGCGGATACTCATATCATTATCGCTGATTTCAGGCCGCCCGGGCAAATGAAAACGTCAGCCGCGCAGCGCGATGGCTTCGCCGATCAGGGCGGCAAGGGCGTCGGCGGGGATGGTGTCGCCGGGCACAAAGGGGATGAAGCGGATCTGGCGGTGATCGCCCTGCAAAAGCCCTGCATCGTTGGAGAGCTGGCGGCCGTGTTCGAAGATCAGCGAGACGCGGTCTGGATAGGGAAAGACCGCGCAGATGAACCCGGCCCGCTTGTGGCGGAAGTTGACCGAGCCCCAGCCGGTCTGGACCTTGGGCATCAGGTCGGGCGCGATGGCAAACAGCACCGAGAGCAGGTCGCGGGCAAGGCGGGCGATGGCGGGTGGCTTTGGCGCGAGGAGCGCATCAAGGGCCTCGGCAAAGCCGGGCACGGGCTGTCGCTCAACTGGTGGCAAGGTGGATTTCGGCATGGGACATGCTCACCGTTTCGGGCACCATCATGGACATGAAAGGGCTTGATGCCATTTCTGCCATGAGCTTTTCACCGGCGGCAAGGGCATCGGCGTGGCTGAGCCAGGTGACCACGTCGGTCCAGTTGCCGTCGGCATCCGAGGCCAGGGTGCGGCGCACAAAGCCGGGCTGGCGGTCGAGCCAGTCATTGACGTCGGCATTGGCGGCAAGAAAGGCGGCCGCGGTGGCGTGAATCCGGAAGCGAACGATTTCAAGACTGGCGGGCATGGCGGGCTCCTGTTGGACACCAGCCTTGTGCGGCCGGGGCCCTGACAGAAGCTGTCAGCAGATGGTTAGAACTCGGCCCAGTCCTCTGCGATGGCGGCGTTGCCTTCGGAGAGGTAGACCCGGGCCGGGCGCTGCGGCCGGACGGGCTGTGGCTTCTGCCCAGGGTTCTTTTGGGCGGCATCGATGGTGAACACATCGACCACCCGGTCGAGTTCGCTGGCCTGGGCTTCGGTCTGTTCGATGGCGGCGTTGGTCTGTTCGACCAGGGCGGCATTGTGCTGGGTCATCTCGTCCATCTGGCGCACGCCGGTATTGACCTCGCCGATGGCCTGCGACTGCTGGCGGCTGGCGCGGGCAATCTGTTCGAGCAGCGTGGTGTTGTCATGCACGGCCTGAAGCATGCCGGTCAGGGTTGCGGCGGCGTCGGCAACGAGCTTTGAGCCATCGCGCACTTCGGTGGCGCTCTGTTCGATCAAAACCTTGACCTCGCGGGAGGCTTCGGCGGCCGATTGAGCGAGGCGGCGCACTTCCACTGCCACCACGGCAAAGCCCTTGCCTGCCTCGCCGGCCCTGGCGGCCTCGACAGAGGCGTTAAGCGCTAAAAGATTGGTCTGGAAGGCGATGTCATCGATCAGCCCGATGACATTGGAGATGCGGGCCGAGGACTGGGTGATGCGGTCCATGGCGTCATTGGCCTCGCCCATCACGGTACCGCCCTTTTCGGCAGCAACATAGACCGACTGGGCTTTTGCCGAGGCGTCTTCGGCCATGCCGGCATTGGCGGCGACGGTTTCGGCGATCTGTTCCATGGCGGCGGACGTCTGTTCGATGGTGGCCGCCTGGCGGGTGGTGCGTTCAGACAGGTCGTTGGCGCCCGAGAGGATTTCGCCGGTGGCGGTTTTGAGGGCGCGGGAGGTTTGGCGCAGCTGGGTGACGATGCCGGTCAGGGTGTCGCCGACGGCGTTGGTATCGGCCTTGAGCTTGGCAAAAGCCCCGGCATAGTTGCCATGCATACGCTGTGTCAGGTCGGTGCGGGCCAGGGCCGCGAGCACGGTGCCGGTTTCGCTGAGCCCGCGATCGACGGTTTCGACCAGCGCGTTGACGCTTTCGGCCAGGCCATTGAGTTCGGCATCGGGGAATTCGGCCGCCACACGCTTGGAAAAATCGCCGGCAATGGCGGCATCGACCACTTCACCAAAGGCCAGTTGCAGGGTCTGCATCATTTCTGTCCGGGCCGCCTGATCCTTGACGATGCGGGCGGCTTCGGCGGCGGTGAGGCGCGCCACCTGCAGGCCGTTTTCCCGGAAGATTTCGACGGCCCGGGCCATGGCGCCAAGCTCGTCGGCGCGGGAGGCACCGGGAACGACATCAATGGCGGCAGGGTCATCGGCAATTGCGGTGGCGCTGGCAACGATGCGGCGCAGGGGTTTGGTGACGAGGGCGCGCATAAACAGCGCCAGCCCCACGCCGATGGCGGCAAGCAGGCCGAGGCCGACGCCGATGGTGATCAGGGTGGTTTCGGTGGCGCGGGCGAAATTGGCGCTGCGATCCCAGGCAAAAACCGCAGCACCGACCATGGCCTTGTCCGGGCCGAAATAGGCGGGCACGGCAACATAGGATATGGCGCCCTGGTTGAGCTGGCGCGTGGCTTTATCGGCAATGGCCTGGGCGGCAAGGCTTTCCATGACCGCGGCATGCGCCTCGTCGGACGCGGTGGCGCCGATGCGGTTGGCCTCAAGCCCGTAACTGGCGCCTGCCGCAAACTGGGCGCCGATCGAAGCGGTGAGGTTGTCATAAACGGTGGTCAGCGTGTCGGCCTTGCCAAAGCGGATGGCGCCGGCGAGCTGTTCGGTGGAAGCGATGGAAACGGTGACGTCGGCCTCGCCGAACTCGACCCGCAGCAGCGACTGGTTCTGGTTGGAGGCAAACCAGACGATGCCGGCAATGCCCGCCGCCACGGCGGCCAGCACCAGCAGGAGAATCTTGAGTGTGATCGAGAGCTTCAGCGCCATGAGGAGTCTTGCCTATATGGAAGAAGAAGCGGCTGCCCCGAAGGCAGCCGCTGATGAGGCCTAGAGGCCGGCGATGTCGACGCCAACGGTGATGGCGCCAATCACGGTGCCGCCATCGACGACGGGCACGCTAACCTGGCTCTGGAAAATCTGCGTGCTTTCATCCTGCTCGACATCGGAGATGTGCACGGCATCGGGCCCGACAAGGAAGGTCTGGCTCCATTTGTCCTCGTCACCCTGCCAATAGTCGGAGGTGATATCGGACTGGCCGACATTGAGCCCCTTGGCATCCATGGCAAAGATTTCGGTGAACTTGCCGGCCGAAGCCTCTTTGACGCCGGTGAGGTAGGCCGAGGCGGGATTGGCCAGGGTCGCATCGATCAATGGCTTGCTTGAGGCCGAGACCTCGGCGCGCCACTGGGTATCGAGCGCATCGATCTGGGCCTGATCATAGGCAGAGGTAACCGCGTTCTGGGCCTTGATGGCGGCGATCAGGGCCGGATCGGCGGCAATGGCACGGATTTCGGAATTGGCCAATTCGGTCAGCGGAGCGGAAAATTCGTTCTGCGCCAGGGCGACGGGCGCGAAGGCTGCCGCGAGCATGAGGGTGGCGCTGGCTACATAGGCACGAAACTGATTGGTCATGGGCATGAAGCCTCTCCTAAGTAATTTCACGTTTATCGTCTGCCGCAAGCAGTTGCTGCTCCGGAAAGACTAACAATAAAGGTGTGAAAACTCAGTGAACTTCAGGTTATTACTTTATAGTTGTGCTAAAAATGACGAAATGCTCAACTATAAATCGCCGGTAAGTAATTCTACTTAGCCGGACGTGCCGCCAGGATCATGTAGTTGACGCCCAGGTCTGACGAAAGCCGCCACTCATCGGCGAGGGGATGGAAGCTGACGCCGGACCGGTCGACGACCCTGAGGCCGTTGCGGTTGAGATAGGCGGCGATTTCGTCGGGGGTGAGGAATTTCGAATAGGTGTGGGTGCCCTTTGGCAGCCAGTTCAAAACATACTCGGCTCCGACAATGGCGAGTGCAAAGGCGCGGGCGGTGCGGTTGATGGTGGCGGTGAACATCAGGCCGCCGGGGGCGACAAGGTCGGCGCAGCTTTTCATATAGAGCGGGACATTGTCGACATGCTCGACCACTTCCATGTTCAGAACGACATCGAAGGTTTCGCCCGCCGCCACCAGCGCTTCGGAGGTGGTGGCGCGATAATCGATCGCAAGGCCGGACTGGGCGGCATGGATGCGGGCCACGGCAATGTTGCGCTCGGCCGCATCGATGCCGGTGACCGTGGCGCCGAGCCTTGTCAGGGGTTCGCACAACAGCCCGCCGCCGCACCCCACATCGAGAATGCGCAGGCCCTCGAAGGGGCGCAGCAGGGACGGGTCGCGGCCAAAATGGGCGAGCAGGCGTTCGCGGATATAGGTCAGGCGCACCGGATTGAACTTATGCAGCGGCTTGAACTTGCCCTTGGGGTCCCACCACTGCTCGGCCATGCGCCCGAACTTTTCGATCTCGTCGTCATTGATGGTGGTGGCGGTCATGGCGGTGTCCTTGCTGGTGCCCCATTAGAGCCCGGCGCCCGCCGGGGTGGCAAGGGGCGGGGCGTCGCACCCGGCAGGTGCCAGAAATCTTGACCTGACGCGCCCGGAACGGTTGATTGCCCGCGGCCTTTGTGGCAATCCAGCGCGCGAGCAAATCAGCGCCGCAGCCAAGGGCAGGGCGGCCTTCCGGGAACGAGCATGGCCCGTATCGTTATGAAGTTCGGCGGCACGTCGGTCGCCGATGTGGAACGCATCCGCCAGGCGGCACGTCACGTCAAGCGCGAGATCGATGCCGGCAATCAGGTTAGCGTGGTGGTGTCGGCCATGTCCGGGGCGACCAACCAGCTGGTGGCCTGGGCCAAGCAGGCCGCCCCGATCCACGATGCGCGCGAATATGATGCCGTCGTGGCCTCCGGCGAGCAGGTGACGGCCGGGCTGATGGCCATCGTGCTTTCGGAGATGGGCATTCCCTCGCGCTCGTTCTCGGGCTGGCAGGTGCCGATTGAAACCGACGACGCCCACGGGGCGGCGCGCATCATGGCCATTCCGCCCGACAATCTGGTGTCGCGGATGCAAGAGGGCATCGTGCCGGTGATCACCGGTTTCCAGGGGATTTCGCCCAAGGGCCGGATCACGACGCTGGGGCGCGGCGGCTCGGATACCTCGGCGGTGGCGGTGGCGGCGGCAGTCAAGGCCGACCGCTGCGATATCTATACCGATGTCGACGGGGTCTATACCACCGATCCGCGCATCGTGCCCAAGGCGACGCGGATCAACAAGATCGCGTTCGAGGAAATGCTCGAAATGGCTTCGCTCGGCGCCAAGGTGCTGATGATCCGCTCGGTGGAGCTGGCCATGGCGCAGGGCGTGCGGCTGGTGGTGCGCTCGACATTTGATGACCCCGAAGCCCCGCAGGTGGGCCCGGATGGATTGCCCGGCGTGCCGGGTACGCTGGTTTGTGATGAGGATGAAATCGTGGAAAAGCAGATCGTTTCCGGTGTCACGCTGGCGCGCGGCGAAGCCAAGATCACCCTGCGCGATGTCAAGGACAAGCCCGGGGTCGCCGCCGCGGTGTTTGGTGCACTGGCCGATGAGGCGATCGTTGTCGACATGATCGTCCAGAACATTTCGGACGACGGCAAGGTGACCGACATCACCTTTACCGTGCCCGATGGCGAATATGACAAGGCGATCGGTGCGATCAAGGCGGCGGGCGACCGCATCGAATATGCCAAGATTTCCGGCTCGCGCGGCGGGGCCAAGATTTCAGTGGTGGGCGTGGGCATGCGCAGCCATGCCGGGGTGGCGTCCTCGATGTTCAAGGCGCTGGCCGACAAGGGCATCAACATACAGCTGATTACCACTTCGGAAATCAAGACCTCGGTTCTGATCGAAGATGAATATGCCGAGCTTGCGGTGCGGGCCCTCCATACGTATTACGGTCTGGACAGGAAAGACGCCTGAGCCGCACGCTTTGTGAGTCGTGTGGTTCAGCGCGGAGGGAGGTAGCCGGAACCGGCTGCCAAGAATCGCATGGCCACAACGATCGGCGGTCCTCGCGTGCTGCTGCGGCAGCTGCGCGAAACCATGGCGGAGCCCCTGGGTTCGCAGGACCGCCTGGACAAGATCGTCCAGCTGATCGCCGACAATATGCGCGCCGATGTGTGCTCGTTCTACGTGCTGCGCGATGACGGCGCGCTTGAGCTCTTCGCCACGCGCGGGCTGAAAAAAGAATCCGTGCACATGACGACGCTGCGGCTCGGCGAGGGCCTGGTCGGTCTGATCGCGGCCGAGGCCGAACCGCTGAGCCTTGAAAGCGCCCCCGAGCACCCCGCCTTCGCCTATCGCCCGGAAACCGGTGAAGACCCGTTCAACGCCTTTCTCGGGGTGCCGGTGTTGCGCGCCGGGCAGACGCTGGGCGTGCTGGTGGTACAGAACCGCGACAAGCGCATTTATGGCGAGGACGAAACCGAGGCGCTTCTGACCACGGCAACAATCCTGGCCGAAATGATCGCCACTTCGGACTTCGATAACCTCGTCAAGCCCGGCTCGGATATCGACCTGCGGCGGCCGCGCACCTTTGCCGGTGTCGGCTTTACCGATGGGGTGGCGCTGGGCCAGGTGGTGCTGCACGACCCGCGCGTGGTGGTAACCAATTTCATCGCCGAGGATATCGATGCCGAGAAGGCCCGGCTCGACCAGGCGCTGAAGACGATGCGCATGTCGATCGATGACATGCTCGACCACAATGACATGCAGCCGTCCTCGGATCATCGCGAGATTCTTGAGAGCTACCGCATGTTTGCCCATGACCGCGGGTGGGTCGATCGCATGACCGAGGCGATCAATAACGGGCTGACGGCGGAAGCGGCGGTGGAGCGGGTGCAGAACGACACCCGCGCCCGCATGATGCGGTCGACCGACCCCTATATCAAGGAACGCCTGCACGATCTCGACGACCTGGCCAACCGCCTGCTGCGGGTCTTGACCGGCGATCACAAGGCGCTGTTTGGCAAGGAACTGCCGGAGAACTCGATCCTGGTGGCCCGCAACATGGGGCCGGCGGACCTGCTCGAATATGATCGCACGCGCCTGCGCGGCGTGGTGCTCGAAGAGGGCGGGCCGACGGCGCATGTGGCCATCATTGCCCGCTCGCTGGGGCTGGTGGCGGTGGGGCAGGCCGAAAACATTGTTTCGATCTGCGAAGGCGGGGATGACATCATTATCGATGGCGCCGCCGGTATTGTGCACCTGCGCCCAACCCCGGAGGTCGAGCAGACCTATATCGACAAGGTGCGGCTTTCGGCCAAGCGCCGGGCCCATTATGCCGCACTGCGCGGCAAGCCATCGGTGACGCGCGATGGTGTTGCGATCACGCTTTTGCACAATTCGGGCCTGGTGGCCGACCTTCCCATGCTCGATGAGACGGGCGCGGCCGGGGTGGGGCTGTTCCGCACCGAACTGCAGTTCATGATCGCCAGCAAGCTGCCCAAGCTCAACGACCAGATTGCGCTCTACAAGCAGGCCATCGACATCACCGGGGACCGGCCGCTGGTATTCCGCCTGCTCGACATCGGCGGGGACAAGGTGATCCCCTATATGCGCTCGGCGGTGGAAGAGAACCCGGCCATGGGCTGGCGCTCGCTGCGGCTGGCGCTCGACCGGCCGGGGCTGCTGCGCACCCAGATCCGGGCGCTGCTGATGGCAGCCGACGGGCGGCCGCTCAAGATCCTGGTGCCCATGGTCACCGAGGCCTTCGAGTTCCGGCAGACGCGCGTTGTCCTCAACAAGGAAATCGAGCGGCTCAAGCGCCAGGGGCACAAGGTGCCGGTCAAGCTTGAACTGGGCGCCATGATCGAGGTGCCATCCCTGCTCTGGGAGCTGGACCAGCTGCTGCCCGAGGCGGACTTTGTCTCGATTGGTTCCAATGACCTGGTGATGTTCCTGACCGCATCGGACCGGGCCAATCCGCGCGTCTCCAAGAATTACGATCCGATCGCCGTGCCGCGCCTGCGGGCCCTGCGGCATATCGTTGACATGGCGGCGCGCTATGATGTGCCCCTGACCATGTGCGGGGAACTGGCGGGCAAGCCGATCGATGCGCTGGCGCTGATGGCGATCGGCATGACCCGGCTGTCGATGAGCCCGCCCTCGATCGGGCCGATCAAGGAAATGATCCTCGGGCTCGATCTCAAGCCGATCCAGGCCTCGGTGGCCGCCGCGCTGCTGGACGGAGCGAGCGGGGTGGGCATTCGCGCGCTGCTGCTCGACTGGGCCGGCCGCCAGGGCCTTTCGATTTAACCGACCTTTTGCGGAACCGTATTCATGGCATCTCTGCCTCGCGACAAGCTTGACGCTCTCGAACGCCGCTTTTCCAGCGTGGAGGCGGCGCTGTCTTCGGGCCCATCGGCGGACGAATATGTGCGGCTCTCGAAGGAATATGCCGAGCTCGAGCCGGTGGTGCGCCCGATCATGATCTACCAGAAGGCGCTGGCGGACATGGAGGCGGCGGTCGAGCTGGCAGGCTCGGACGACAGGGAAATGGCCGAGATGGCGCAGGCCGAGATCGCCGAACTCAAGCCAAAGCTCGAGCAGATGGAGCAGGATATCCGCATCCTTTTGCTGCCGCGCGACGAAGCCGACGCCAAGAACGTGATCATCGAAGTGCGGGCCGGAACCGGCGGCGATGAGGCGGCCCTGTTTGCCGGAGACCTGTTGCGCATGTACCAGCGCTATGCCGACCAGCATGGCTGGAAGCTGACGGTGATGGAAGAAAGCCCGGGCGAAATGGGCGGCTATAAGGAAGTGATCGCCAATATCGCCGGCAAGGGGGTTTATGCCCGCCTCAAGTTCGAAAGCGGGGTGCACCGGGTGCAGCGCGTGCCGGCCACCGAAGCCTCGGGGCGTATTCACACGTCGGCCGCAACGGTTGCGGTTTTGCCCGAGGTCGAGGAGATCGACATCGATATCAAGCCCGAGGATATCCGCATCGACACCATGCGCGCCTCGGGCGCGGGCGGCCAGCACGTGAATACCACCGATTCGGCGGTGCGCATTACCCACCTGCCCACCGGTATCATGGTGACCTCGGCCCAGAAGAGCCAGCACCAGAACCGGGCCCTGGCCATGCAGGTGCTGCGGGCCCGGCTTTATGAGCAGCAGCGGCACGAGCGCGACAGCGCCCGGTCCGAAGCGCGGCGCGAGCAGGTGGGGTCGGGCGACCGGTCGGAGCGCATCCGCACCTACAACTTCCCGCAGGGCCGGGTGACCGACCATCGGATCAACCTGACGCTCTACAAGCTCGACAAGGTGATGATCGGGGAAGCGCTCGACGAATTGATCGAATCCCTGATTGCCGACTTCCAGGCGAGCCAGCTGGCGGCCATGGAGCAGGCGCCCTGATCCGGATCGGGCAGGCCTGGCGCGTGGTGCGCGACCGGTTTCGCGCCGCAGGCCTTGCAACCCCCGAGCTTGATGCCAAGCTTTTGGCCCAGGCCGCTTTTGGGCGCGATGCCATGGGCATGCTGGCGGACGAGAATGCGCCGGCCGATGCGGCCGCCCTGGCGGCGCTTGATGCGCTCGCCGCGCGGCGGCTGGCGGGCGAGCCGGTGGCGCGCATTCTGGGTGAACAGGAGTTTTATGGCCTCGACTTTGCCCTCGGGCCGGGCACGCTGGTGCCGCGGCCGGAAACCGAAATGCTGGTGGACGCCGCCATCGGGTTCTTGCGCGGTCGTAAGGGTACGCGATTGCTCGACCTGGGCACCGGGACCGGCTGCATTGCCATTGCGGCGCTGGCCAACCTGCCCGATGCGGTGGGGGTGGCGGTTGACCTCAACCCGGAGGCGCTGAAGGTGGCCACGGCCAACCGGGCGCGGCACGGGCTCGAGGGGCGGCTGGCCCTGCGCGAAGGCAGCTGGTTTGAGCCGGTGGCGGGCGAGCGCTTCGATCTGATTGTGTCGAACCCGCCCTATATCGAAAGCGCGGCGATTGCCGACCTGATGGTGGAGGTGCGCGGCTTTGATCCGCATCTGGCGCTCGATGGGGGCGCTGATGGGCTCGGGCCCTATCGGGTGATGGCGCAGGAGGGTTTGCGGCACCTGACGGAAGGCGGCATGCTGGCGCTTGAGATCGGGGCCGGGCAGGGGGTTGCGGTGAAAAACCTGCTGGTTGCGGCCGGTTTTGCCAATGTGCAAGTGGAAAACGATCTGGCCGGACTTGATCGGATGGTGATTGCTCACCATCCTTGAAAACAGCAGGGCGGAAGGGATGGAGCATTTTCCGCTTGGAAAGCTGTGGCGAACACGGTAGTTTCCAGTTGCTGTTGGTGGCGCAATGAGCGCCCCAAAGACAGTCACCCGCTCATTTGCGATGCATTTTGGCAGCGCGGCACCGGCAAGGAACCGGCCCGTCTTGATGATGCAAAAGTGGCATGTCCGGCAGCTTGCGGGATGCGAGAAATTCCGATCCGGCCTCTAGCGGCGCTCTCAGGGGCCGCAGCGTCCGGCGGCACAGGCGGTGAAAGACCGCGCGTAAGAACCATTTTCCCAACGCTTGAAGCGATCAGATGAGACCAGGACAGCAAAACCCGAATAACAAGAACCGGTCGCGCGGCCGGGGCAACAACAATAACAATAATGGCGGCCGCAAGCATCTGAACCCGCTGAGCCGGAACTTCGAGAGCAACGGCCCGGACGTGAAGGTGCGCGGCACCGCCGCCCATATCGCTGAAAAATACGTGCAGCTGGCGCGCGACGCGCAGGCCTCGGGCGACTCAGTGATGGCCGAGAACTATTTCCAGCATGCCGAGCATTATTTCCGCATTATCTCGGCGGCGCAGCCGCAGGGCATGATGCGGACGGACCAGTTTGGCCAGGACATGGAAGACGGGGACGAGGACGGCGAGGAAATCGTCGACGGCCTCGAACAGCATGCCCGCATTCCCGAAGAGGCCCAGCGCCAGGACCGCGAGCCGCGCCAGGATCGTGAACCCCGGCAGGACCGCGAACCCCGGGAAGACCGCCCGATGCGCGAAGACCGCCGTCCGCGCCGTGAGGACCGCCAGCCGCGCCTTGAGCGCCCGGCGTTTGTGGAAGCGGTGGCCGGTGAGGTACCGGCGGTGCCAGCCCCGGTGGAAGCCGAAGTTGCCCCTGCTCCTGATGCCGCCGCCGAAGTCGGTGAGGAGGGCGAAGCCCGCCGTCCGCGCCGTCCGCGCCGCCGCACCCGGCTGGCGCTGGAAGGCGAAGGTGATCCGGCCGGCGCCCCGCAGCCCGACCTCGGCGAACTGCCAGCCTTTATCACGGCGGGCGGCACGCCGACCGCGGCGGAGTAGGGCCAGCGCCTAGCACCAAGAGAATCTGAGGCCGGGAGCGATCCCGGCCTTTTGTTTTTGCCAAGCGCACCTATATCGAAGGCAAGAGGGGCAGCGCCGCTGAGCGGGCGCCCCAAGGGCCGGTAGCAACCGGCATTTCGGCGACTGGTGCCGTGCCTTTCGGGCGGGCCAGCGTGCGGCAAAGGAGAGTTGGCATGAACATTGAAAAATATACCGAACGGGCCCGTGGCTTTATCCAGAGCGCCCAGACTGCGGCACTGGGCAAGAGCCACCAGCAATTTGCCCCGGTGCACCTTTTGAAGGTGCTCATGGATGACGAAGAAGGGCTGGCCTCGGGCCTGATCGAGCGCGCCGGTGGCGATGCCAGGGCTGTGCGGGCCGGGGTGGAAGCGGGGCTGAAAAAGATCCCGGCGGTTTCCGGCGATGCCGGGCAGCTCTATTTGAGCCGCGAGCTGGCGCGGGTGTTTGAAACCGCCGAAAGCGCAGCGCAGAAGGCCGGAGACAGTTTTGTGGCCGTCGAACGGCTGCTGCTGGCGCTGGCAATCGAAAAGGACACCGACGCGGGCAAGATCCTGTCCTCGGCGGGGGTGACGGCGCAGGGGCTGAACCAGGCGATCGAAGCCTTGCGCAAGGGGCGCACGGCGGATTCGGCCTCGGCGGAAAATGCCTATGATGCGCTCAAGAAATATGCCCGCGACCTGACCCAGGACGTGCGCGACGGCAAGCTCGACCCGGTGATCGGGCGCGATGAGGAAATCCGCCGTACAATCCAGGTGCTGAGCCGCCGTACCAAGAACAATCCGGTTCTGATCGGCGAGCCCGGCGTGGGCAAGACCGCCATTGCCGAAGGGCTGGCAATCCGGATCGTGAATGGCGATGTGCCGGAGAGCCTGAAAAAGAAATCGCTTCTGGCGCTCGACATGGGTGCGCTGATCGCCGGGGCCAAGTATCGCGGCGAGTTCGAGGAACGGCTCAAAGCGGTGCTGAACGAAATCGAATCGGCGGATGGGCAGATCATCCTGTTCATCGACGAGATGCATACGCTTGTGGGCGCGGGCAAATCGGAAGGGGCCATGGATGCCTCGAACCTTTTGAAGCCGGCGCTGGCGCGGGGGCAACTGCATTGCGTGGGCGCAACCACGCTCGATGAATATCGCAAACATGTGGAAAAGGACGCCGCGCTGGCCCGCCGGTTCCAGCCGGTATTTGTCGAAGAGCCCACGGTTGAGGACACCATCTCGATCCTGCGCGGGCTCAAGGAAAAGTATGAGCTGCACCATGGCATTCGGATTTCGGATTCGGCGCTGGTGAGCGCGGCGACGCTGTCGAACCGCTACATCACCGACCGCTTCCTGCCCGACAAGGCCATCGACCTGATGGACGAGGCGGCAGCCCGGCTGCGCATGGCGGTTGATTCCAAGCCCGAGGCGCTGGATGAACTGGACCGGCGCATCATGCAGCTCAAGATCGAGCGCGAGGCGCTGCGCAAGGAAACCGATGATGCCTCGAAATCGCGGCTGTTGAAACTCGAGGCCGAGCTCTCGGACCTTGAAGAACAGGCGCAGGGGCTGAGCCAGAAGTGGCTGGCCGAAAAGGAGCGGCTCTCGGGCAGCCAGAAGCTCAAGGAAGAGCTCGACGCCGCCCGCAGCCAGCTTGAGATTGCGCAGCGGCAGGGCAACCTGGCGCGGGCGGGCGAGCTTGCCTATGGCGTGATCCCCGATCTCGAAAAGCGCATCAAGGCGGCCGACGATGCCAATGGCGACGGGGTCAAGGATGCTGCCATGGTCGAAGAGGTCGTGACCCCCAGCCACATTGCCGGGGTGGTGTCGCGCTGGACCGGTATTCCGGTGGATCGCATGCTCGAAGGGGAGCGCGAAAAGCTCCTTGCCATGGAAGAGACGCTCGGGGCCCGGGTGATCGGGCAGGAAGAGGCCGTGCGCGCCGTCGCCAAGGCGGTGCGCCGCTCGCGGGCCGGGTTGCAGGACCCGAACCGGCCGATCGGCTCGTTCATCTTTCTCGGGCCAACCGGGGTGGGCAAGACCGAACTGACCAAGGCCCTGGCGCAGTTCCTGTTCGATGATGAAACCGCCATGGTGCGGCTCGACATGTCCGAGTTCATGGAAAAGCATTCGGTGGCCCGCCTGATCGGGGCGCCTCCGGGCTATGTGGGCTATGACGAGGGCGGGGTATTGACCGAAGCGGTGCGCCGCCGCCCCTATCAGGTGGTGCTGTTCGACGAGATCGAGAAAGCCCATCCCGATGTGTTCAACGTGCTTTTGCAGGTGCTCGACGACGGGCGGCTGACCGATGGACAGGGACGGACGGTCGATTTCCGCAACACCGTGATCATCATGACCTCCAATCTCGGGGCCGAATACCTGTCGGTGCTCAAGGACGGGGAATCGGTGGAGCTGGCGCGCGGCAAGGTGCTCGATGCGGTCAAGGCGGCGTTCCGGCCCGAGTTCCTCAACCGGATCGACGAGATCCTGTTGTTTCACCGGCTCGAGCGCGGGCACATGGGGGCCATCGTCGATATCCAGTTTGCGCGGCTGCAGAGCCTGCTCAAGGATCGGGAGATCGAGGTCACCCTGACCCCGGCGGCCCGCGACTGGCTGGCCAATGAGGGCTATGACCCCGCCTATGGCGCCCGTCCGCTCAAGCGGGTGATCCAGCGTGAAGTGCAGGACCATCTGGCCGATGCGATCCTCGCCGGTCGGGTCAGCGATGGTGAGCACGTGGCGGTGGATGTGGGAGACGACGGACTGGTGCTGGCCCCGGCCAGCGCCGCCGAAACCGTGCACTGATTGCTGGGGCGGGCCATGGGCCCGCCCTTTTCTCATGCCAGCGGCCGCGTTAAGGGGATTGCCAGAAGATTTTGGCTGCGCTAACTTAGAACAAATAGAGAACAAAATCATGAAGACGCACACGACCAACTATTTCAACACCCTGATCGAAATTGCCCCGGATTGTCCGGTGGCTGAAGGCAGCGTGCCGCCCAAGCCGGGCACGGTGGCGGCCATGCAGTATGAAAAGCTGATGGCGGCGCCCTATACGCGCACCAGCGATGACCTGATCTTTGAAGTGTTCGCCGAGCGCAGCGGCATCGACAAGGCCGAGTGGCCCGCGGCGCGGGCCGCGTTCTTTTCCAAGGGCCAGCCCTGCCTGCGCAGTTCGCCGCTGGTCAAGACCTATGGCTGGGGCGTGCATCACGATGCCGAGGGACGGGTGGCGCTCTTTGGGGCGGAGACGGCGCAATATCACGACATGATCGAAAACGAGGCCATCGCCAAGACCCCGGGCATGCGCTCGGCCCGGGCGGGCAAATAGCAGGAGCAGGCTTTGGGCCAGACCTACCAGATCGACTATCTCGAGTTTCCCTCGGCCAACGGGGCGGCGAGCAAGAGCTTTTTCGAAGAGGCTTTTGGCTGGCGCTTTACCGCTTATGGCCCGCTCTATACGGGGATCGACGATGCCGGAATCGCTGCCGGCATTGACGCCGATGCCGGGCGCAGCGGTGCGCCGCTGGCCATTGTGCGGACCAATGATCTGGTGGAGGCCGAACGCAGGGTGCTGGCGGCCGGTGGTGCGATCACCCGTCCCGCGTTTGATTTCCCCGGCGGGCGACGCTTCCATTTCCGCGAGCCGGGCGGCAATGAAATGGCGGTCTGGGTGGAGGTGAAGGGGTAAGCGCGATGGTAGCAAAACCGGCTTTGCGGCGGAGAAGATAGCCGCGGTGGGGGGCCTGGGGTTCAGTGTGCGAAGGAAGTGCCTAACTCACCCCCACCTTGATCCTCCCCCTGCCAGGGGGAAGATCAAGGTGGGGGTGCGGCGCGCTCCAATTAAACAGTCCCCCGCAAGAGGGAGGGAGACACGCAGGTGGCGCGGGGCTGGGATGCCCGATAGGATTGAGGCTATGAGCATCGCACCAACAGAATCAGCGCCGTTCTGCCCACCCGATCGCCGCAAGTATGTGCTGGCGGCAACGATCCTGGCATCCTCGATGGCGTTCATCGATGGGTCGGTGATGTCGATCGCAACCCCGGCGATCCGGGCCGACCTGGGGGCGAGCCTTGCCGAGGCGCAGTGGGTTTCGAACGGCTATATGCTGTTCCTGGCCTCGCTGATCCTGATCGGCGGGGCGGCGGGTGACCGGTTCGGCCTGCGGCGGGTATTTACCATCGGCATTGGCCTGTTTGTCATCGCTTCGCTGATCTGCGCGGTGGCACCAAACCCGTTGCTGCTGATTCTGGCGCGCGGGCTGCAGGGGATCGCAGCGGCTTTCATGGTGCCGGGGAGCCTGGCCCTGATCGCCAGGGCCTACCCCAAGGACGAGCGCGGCAGGGCCATCGGCACCTGGGCGGCGGCGTCGTCGCTGACAACGATTCTCGGCCCCGTTATCGGCGGGTTCGTGCTGGGTGCGCTCGGGGACTGGAGCTGGCGGCTGGTCTTTGCCATCAACCTGCCGCTGGGGCTGGCCGCCTTATGGCTGCTGCTGGCCCGGGTGCCCGCCGATGTGCCTGAAGGCGGGCGGCGGCTCGATGTGGTGGGTGGGCTGCTGGCGACGGCGGGGCTATTATGCGTCACCCTGGCCCTGAGCGGCGAGGGGGCCGGGCAGCCCGATCTGACGTTCCTGATCATGCTGATGACCTGTGGTGTTGCGCTGCTGGCCGGGTTCCTCTTCTGGGAAGAGCGGACGCCGGACCCGATGATGCCGCTGTCCCTGTTTGCGGCCCGCGGATTTTCGGGGGCCAATGGGCTGACATTTGCGCTCTATTTTGCGCTGGCGGCCATCTCGTTCTACCTGCCGATGACCGCGATTGCCGGTTGGGGCGCTCACCCGGCGGAAGTGGCGGTGAGCTTTTTGCCCATCGGGATCGCTTTGACCTTGCTCTCCGCATGGGCGGGGCGACTGGCGGACCGGCATGGGCCGGGGCCGCTGATCGCAGCCGGGTCAGTGCTGGTGGCAATTGGCTTTGCCGGGCTGGCGCTGCTGACACCGCTGCAATCGATCTGGCTTGGGGTCTTGCCGCCGATGACGGTGATGGGGATCGGCATGGGGCTGGTGGTGTCGCCGCTCTCAACCGCGGTGATGACCGCGGTCAGCGACGGGCAGACCGGCATTGCCTCGTCAATCAACAACGCGGTGGCGCGGGCGGCGGGCCTGTTGGCGGTGGCGCTGATGGGCGGGGTGGCCTCGCTGGTGTTCCAGACCGGCGTCGCTGATACCGGTGCAGCCGGACTAAGCTTCGGGCAGGTGCCGGCGGCCGATCAGCTGGGCGCCGAGAGCGAAGCGGCCCGGGTGGGAGCGACCAATGCTGCCTTTATCACCATTGCGGTGATCACATCGGGCCTGGCGCTGGTTTCGGCGGTGATTGCCTGGACAACGCTTGAGCGCCGGACACGTCCGGATCGGAACAGGGCGGGGTCGGCCTAGTTCGAGGCCACCGAGATCGGAGCCGCGTCGCGCTTCATCAATTCGCGGATCTGGGTGACGGTCTGGGCAAAGCGCTGCTCGTACTGGGCGGGCAGGGACTTATCGCGCGGCAGCTTGACGCTGAGCGGGTCAACGAAATTGCCGTTGATCTTGATCTCGAAATGCAGGTGCGGCCCAGTGGAATAGCCGGTCGAACCGACATAGCCGATGATCTGGCCCTGGCGCACGCGGGCCCCCGGCTTGGAAATGTCGGCAATCCGGCTCATGTGGCCATAGCCGGTTTCAAAGCCGTTGACGTGACGGATGAGCACGTACTTGCCGTAGCCCGAGGACCAGCCGGATTTCTCGATAACTCCATCGCCGGAGGCATAGATCGGGGTGCCGGTCTTGGCGGCCAGATCGACGCCGGTATGGAGTTTGCGGGATTTGAAGATGGGATGGATGCGATAGCCGAAGCGTGAGCGCAGCGTGCCGCCGCCCTGCAGCGGTCGGCGGGTGAGGAAGCGCTTGCCGGTCTCACCATCGGGATCGAAGAAATCGACCGTGCCGTCATCGGCGCGGAAACGGAACAGTTCCTTGAGCGAGGAGCCCAGGTTCAGCCCCACATAGAGCAGCTCCTGCTTGCCCTCGGGGTCGGCGGCGGTCTGCAGGATTTCGATGGAATCCCCCGCCGTGATCTTTTTTGTCAGGTCGAGGTCATAGGCGAACATGCCCACGATGCGCTGGATGGTGGCATCGGGCACGTCGTGCTTGCGGCCGGTTTCCCAGATGGCGCGGTAGATGGTGGGCAGGTTGGCGACGTTGACTTCTTCGGTGTCTTCCTCGGGGAAAGGCTTGTCGGGCGGAGCCAGGCCCAGAACATAAGTCCCGGTATCGGTCAGGGCCACGGTTGCCGCGTGCTTGTCGGTGTTGGAGGCCTGGTCGTGCATGTAAAGGCTGAGCCGGTATGGAATCAGGCTGTCGAGCGTGCGCGAAGGGCCGAACAGGATGCGAACGCGCGCGCCGCGTGGCAGGCTCTCGGCGGGATAGACGTTCTCAAGCGTATCGCGGATCAGTTCGACCTGCTGCTCGGTAAAGCCGTTTTTCTGCAGGAACTCGGCAAAGTTGACCTCTTTGGGAATGGTCAGCATGCGCTCGCTGCGGCCGAGCCCGGCTTCGTCGGCGGTTGTGGTCTTGGGGACGGCGGTGACATTCTCGGCAATCCCCGAGATCACCGAGCCGCCATCGACCGCACCCAGATCGCGCAGGGAACCATCGGGCGAGGCATAGGCGAGCATGGCGGTGGCGCCTTCCTGCTCGGTATAGGCGCCCTCAACCGTTGTGCGCACAAAGTCGGCGGCAATCTGATCGGAGATGGCGCGCGGCGGCACCAGCGACATGGGCATGGACGCCAGCTTAACCGCGACCTCGCCTTCGACATCGGCGGCATAGATATCGGTATTGACGGCGCTCGCTGCGTCATCGGACTGGCTGGGCTGGCCGGCGCTGATCATGGCCACCGGATCATAGGCCGGTACATCATCGGACAGGGAGGTGGCGGCGGTGGCCAGCGTTGCCTTGAGGCGCGAGAACGGCTGCTTGCGGATGATATCGCGGCCATCGACGGTTTCGCGGATCGAGGCTTCAACGATCTCGAGCTCGGAGCGGGTACGGGCCACCGGCTTGGGCCGGTCCGACTTGATCACTTCATTGGCGGTGACGGCATTGGACGGAGCGGTGACGATCTGGAGCGCTTCATAAGCGGTCGAGAACGTATCCTGTCCCTGAAACGAGACATAAAGAGCAGCGCCCATCAACAGAACGCTGGTCAGGCCGGTCAGAACCGTGCCGGTCAGCCAGGCAAAGGAAAGTTCGCGCCCATGCGGAATCTCGCCGTCGGTCGATTGCACCGTCAGGGCCGGGCCATCTTCATAGCCACTGGCCTTCAGCAGCGCGGCATGGCGATTTCTTTGCGTGGCAGCGTTCAACGCCGTTTCCTAGCAGATGGTCTCTGAAGTCCGTTCCAACGCGCCCACACAACGCCGGGCTGCAAAGGGATGACGCCCAGGCCCCATCCTGTCAACCCAAGGCGCCCTCTGATCGGCTGCGAATGCGGCAAAACTAGGCCACGGGTAGTTGAGGCGGCATCTCTCACGTGCGCGCGAGCGCGGTTCCGTATCATCATGATCGAATGCTGAGGCTTTCGTCCATGAGTCCGGGAACCTCCTGCAAACGATCAAGAGCAGGCCAACACCCGGGGGGCAGGGACAGAAAGAGTGGGCAAAGCCCATAACGATGACCGGAGCGGCAACCCGATTCCGGCACGTGAATGAGCAAAATGCCCATGAGATCACCGGGATCGGGCGAGCGAGACGATGTGGATAACTCTCGTCGAAGCTCAATTATCTAAGTAAGATCAATATGTTACCGGGTGAACAAGTGGTTACGCCGGGGTATTTTCAGCAAAAATGTCGGTTTTGTCATTTTAGGCCGTTGACACCCAAAAGGGGTCCCCCTATAACCCGCCCATCGCTGAGGCAGCGGCGCGGCAACGCGGCGACGACCGAAGCAAACCACTGAGAAACAAAAGAAATTTCGCTTCTCAGGTTTTCAAAGTTCGAGAGTTTCGAAAGTTGAAAATAGGGTGTTGACAGACGAAAACGTCTCGAATACAACCCGCAACGTTGACGACGTCGAGCGGCACTCGCTCCCACTGTTCAACGTAATCTGAAAGGGCAGAACTGCTGCCGGGCAACCGGAACAAAGTTCTGTTCGCTAAAATTCGGAAGCTCGGCTTCCACCGACGTTGCGGTCCGCGAGGGCACAGGGTCAGCTCTTTGACAGTGTGAAGATGGAAGAAAGAGAAACGTGGACGGCGAGGTTCTTGCGAACCGAAAGCCGGATGCAAATCCGGTGAGTAAGTTAAGCGACTTCGGCGGTGCACGTTTCTAAGAGGTACACTACCAAATTGCTCAGAGCTTGCTCTGGGTTTGATTAGGTGTGTGTCCTCGTCAATCAAGTAAACGTGCATGCGTCGACAAAAGTCAGATTTCAAACTTGAGAGTTTGATCCTGGCTCAGAACGAACGCTGGCGGCAGGCTTAACACATGCAAGTCGAGCGCCCGCAAGGGAGCGGCAGACGGGTGAGTAACGCGTGGGAATCTACCCAGTTCTACGGAATAACACAGGGAAACTTGTGCTAATACCGTATACGCCCTAAGGGGGAAAGATTTATCGGAATTGGATGAGCCCGCGTTGGATTAGCTAGTTGGTAGGGTAATGGCCTACCAAGGCGACGATCCATAGCTGGTCTGAGAGGATGATCAGCCACACTGGGACTGAGACACGGCCCAGACTCCTACGGGAGGCAGCAGTGGGGAATATTGGACAATGGGCGAAAGCCTGATCCAGCCATGCCGCGTGAGTGATGAAGGCCTTAGGGTTGTAAAGCTCTTTCAGTGGGGAAGATAATGACGGTACCCACAGAAGAAGCCCCGGCTAACTTCGTGCCAGCAGCCGCGGTAA
>JAYRZB010000008.1:0-155288 GCA_041916675.1 Devosia sp.
GCTCCCCATCAAACGGTCCACCAGGCGCCGCTCGCAATATGAAAAAACACACCGTCACCGCTATCAAAGCTATCGGCAACGCTGAAAATACACGACGGATCGCGTAACCAAACATCTAAGCCACCTCAATAATGCCGGTCAGGGCGCCCCTTGCGGGGCGCCCATTCAAGCAATGGACAAGTCGGTTCTATTCCGACTTGCTCATCCAGCGGTGACGATGAATGTCGTCGGCATTGTCGGCAAACCCGCTGACTTTGGGCGAGACAATGTTCTTGGACACATACCAGTAGATCGGAATGGCGGCGAACTCATCCATGGCGATCTTTTCGGCCTGGTGCAGAATCTCGGAACGCTTGACGAGATCCTGCTCGGTCGAGGCGGCCTTGAGCAGAGCGTCGAATTCGGCGTTGGAATAACGACCATAGTTGTTCTCGACGCCGGTCTTGAGCAGATCGAGCACATTGGACGCGTCCGAATAGTCGAGCAGCCAGCCGGCACGGGCCACCTGGAAATCACCGGCGCGCAGCGCATCGTAGTGCACGGCGGTTTCGGCATTGAACAGCTCGACTTCAACCCCGATTGGCTTCCACATCGCCGAGATAGCGACAGCGATGCGCTGGTGGTTGTCGTTGGTGTTGTAGCGCAGCTGGATCTTGAGCGGGTTCTCCGGCGTGTATCCGGCTTCCGCCATCAGTGCCGCAGCCTTGGCGACACGCTCCTCATAGGGCAGCGAGGCCCAATCGGGCATATAGGATTCGCCTTCATAGTTGGCGGTTCCTTCGGGCACCCAGCCATAGGCTGGCAGTTCGCCGGTGCCGAGCACATCAGGCCCGATCACGTCGCGGTTGACTGCAATCGAAAGCGCCTGGCGAACACGGATGTCCTGGAACTCGGGCTTTTCCTGGTTCATCAGGTAATAGTAGATGCCGAGGAACGGGATGACATGCGACTGGCCCGGGAGCTGTTCCTTGATCAGCTCATACTGGTCGGTCGGGAAATCGGTCATGATGTCGAATTCACCGGCGCGATAGCGATTGAGCGCGGCGGCAAGGTCTTCCGACACATTGAACGTCACTTCATCGATCTTGACGTTGGCCGCATCATAGTAGCTGTCATTCTTGGTGGCGCGGATATATGAGCCGGGCACCCACTCGACGATCTTGAACGGGCCGTTGCCAACCAGGTTTTCGACATTGGTCCAGTCTGCGCCGTGCTTTTCGAGCACATGCCGCGGCAGCGGATAGGACGTGAAATGGCACAGCATCTTGAGGAAGAACGGGGTCGGGGTCTCAAGCGTGATCTCAAGCGTGGTGTCATCAAGTGCCTTGACGCCGAGCTCGTTGAAATCGGTGATCTCACCCGCCGCGATCTTGGCCGAGTTCTTGATCGGGTACTGCAGGTAAGCGTATTCGTTGGCTTCCTTGGGGTCGAACAGGCGCTTGAACGCAAACTCGAAGTCCTGCGCCGTCACCGGCACGCCATCGGTCCAGGTGATGCCCGGACGCAGCTTGAAGGTGTAGACCAGCCCGTCATCGGACAGGGTATAGGACTCGGCCTGCCCCGGAATGGGTTCGGCATTGATGTCTTCAGCCATCAGGCCTTCGAGATAGTCGCTGACGATGCGATCTTCCCAATTGCCAGAAATCTTGTGCGGATCGAGTGAGCCGGGCTCGCCGCCATTGGCGGTATTGAGCGTCACGGCCTGGGCCGCGTGTGCCATTGAAAGTGCAAATACGCTGGCAAGGGCCGCAGCCCTCAAAACTGGCGTCAATTTCATGAGTTCCATCTCCAAAGTTTCTTCTAAGCGCGGTGGGCCCCGCGTCCGGGTATTCGCCCGGCCCAGCCGACTGGCCTGCAGGAATAATCCCTCCCTGGCGTCGCGGCGCGCAAAACTAAGCTTCATTTTGAGAGCAAGACAAGTAAAAGCGCCATGTAATTCGCTCTTTTCGATCATATTTTTCTGTAACCTATAGAATGTAATTGCCATTATTACTCTCTACTATCCATTCTTACTAACCTACTGGCAGATAGTACAAGGCAAGTGAGAGACCCGCTCAAATGTCCAAATGCAAAAACCCCGGCTCAGTGACTGAGCCGGGGTTTGCGATGTCCGTGATTGGGTCTGGGGCTGCCGCGCTATGCCCCGGCGGGAAGGTCGAGTTCTTTCCATCGGTGACAGGCCACGGTGCGGCCGCTCTCGAGCACCTCAAGCGGGGGGCGCGATTCGGCACACTGATTTTCAGCGAACTTGCAGCGTGTGCGGAAAGTGCAACCTGATGGAGGTTTGATGGGTGAAGGGATTTCGCCGAGGAGACCGTCGATGGAGCGTTGGCGGGCCTTGCGGGGATCGGGGATGGGGACGGCGGTGAGCAGGGCGCGGGTATAGGGGTGCTTGGGATCGTTGTAGATGGCATCGCCATCGGCCAGTTCGACGATCCGCCCCAGATAGAGCACCATGATCCGGTCCGAGACGTGGCGGACGACGCTGAGGTTGTGGCTGATAAAGATCAGGGTCAGCCCGAACTCGTCCTTAAGATCGCTCAGAAGGTTCAGGATCTGGGCCTGGATCGACACATCGAGCGCCGAGACCGGCTCGTCACACACGATCAGCTTGGGCTCGGTCACCAGCGCCCTGGCAATGCCGATGCGCTGCGCCTGCCCGCCCGAGAACTCGTGCGGATAGCGGTTGATCATCTCGGGCAACAGCCCGACCGCCTCCATGGTGCGCAGCACCTTGCCCCGCCGCTGCTCGGCATTGAGCTCGGGCATGAGCGCGCGCAGCGGATCGGCAATGATATCGCCCACTGTCATGCGCGGGTTGAGCGAAGCCAGCGGGTCCTGGAAGATGATCTGCAGGTCACGCCGCTTGAGCCGCATCTGCTCGTTCGACAGGCTCGCAATATCCTGCCCCAGCCAGAGCACCCGCCCCTCTTCGGGCGAGAGCAGTTGCAGGATGCACCGCCCCAGCGTGGACTTGCCGCACCCGCTCTCCCCCACGATCCCCAGCGTCTCCCCGGCCTTGACCGTAAACGAGATATCCTGCAGCGCTGTCAGGGTCAGCGGCCTGGCAAACAGCCCCGCCGAGATCGAAAACGTCTTCTTGAGCCCCTCGACCCGCAACAGGTCGGGGCTATCCATAGTCCGGACCGTCATGCCACGATCTCCTCATAGGCAAGCTTGCCCTCATAAAAACACGCCTTCTCCCGCCCCCCTTCAATGGGGCTGAGCCCCGGCCGCTCGCTGATGCAGCGGTCGAACCGGAAAGCGCAGCGCGGGTTGAACGCACACCCAACCGGCAGATGCTCAAGACTGGGCGGCAGACCCTGGATCGGATCGAGCCGGGCGGCCCGCTTGGCCACATGCGGGGTCGAATGCAAAAGCCCCAGCGTATAGGGATGGCGCGGATCATAGAACAGCCCGTCAACCGGCCCCTTCTCGACCGCCCGGCCCCCGTACATCACCATCATCCGGTCGGCCAGCCCCGCCACCACCCCCAGATCGTGGGTGATCATGACCAGGGCCGTGCCGAAGTCATTGGTCAGGGTCTTGAACAGGTCCAGCATCTGGGCCTGCACCGTCACATCGAGCGCGGTCGTGGGTTCATCCGCGATCAGGATCTTGGGCTTGCACAACAGCGCCATGGCGATCATCACCCGCTGCCGCATGCCCCCCGACAGCTCGTGAGGATAGGCATTGGCCCGCTTGACCGGTTCGGGCATGCCCACCCGCTCGAGCATCTCGATGGCCGAGCGCACCGCCTTGCCCCGGTCATAGCCCTGATGGCGCACCAGCACCTCGGCCAGCTGCGTCTTGATCCGCAGGCTGGGGTTCAGGCTTGTCATGGGGTCCTGGAAAATCATGGCAATGTCCCGGCCCCGGTAGAGGTCGAGCTTGCCCGGTTCGAGCCCCACAAGGTTCACATCCCCCAGCATGGCCCGGCCCGAGGCCCGGCCATTCTTGGCCAGGAGCCCCATGATGGCCAGGAACGCCTGGCTCTTGCCCGAACCGCTCTCGCCCACAACCGCAAGCGTCTCGCCCTGGTTGAGGGTAAAGTTCAGCCCCGACACCGCCTGCACTTCGCTCTCGTGCAGCGCAAAGCTGACATTGAGCTCTTCAACTCTGAGAACCTGGGCCATCTCAGCGGTCCTTGGGGTCGAGCGCATCGCGCAGACCATCCCCGATATAGGTCAGGGACATCAGCATCGCGATCAGGAATACCGCCGGTGCCAGCAGCATCCACGGCATCGGTTCGGCCACCTTGGCCCCATAAGAGATCAGCGTGCCCAGCGAGGTCTGCGGCTCCTGCACGCCCAGCCCCAGGAACGAGAGGAAGCTCTCGGTCAGGATGATCTCGGGCACGGTCAGGGTGGCATAGATCGCCACCGGGCCGGTCAGGTTGGGGATGATATGGCGGATGATGATGGTGAACGGCTTGGCCCCGCCCGCCTTGGCCGCTTCCACGAACTCGCGCTGCTTGAGCGAGAGCGTCTGCCCGCGCACGATCCGGGCCATGGTCAGCCATTCAAGGCACCCGATCCCCACAAACAGCAGCACCGGATGCCGCCCGAAGATCACCACCAGCACAATCACGAACAGGATGTAGGGCAGTGCATACATCACATCCACAAACCGCATCATGACCGCATCGACCTTGCCCCCGAAGTAGCCGGCCACGGCCCCGTAGATCACCCCGATGAACACCGCCACCAGCGTGGCAACCGCGGCCACGATCAGCGACATCTGCGTGCCCGAAAGCACGCGCGCCAACAGGTCGCGCCCGTTCTGGTCGGTGCCGAAGTAGTGCCCGGTCTCGAAGTTGGGCGGCTTGCGATAGGCCGACCAGTCGATCTCCTCATAGCCCCAGGGCAAAAAGTACGGCCCGAAGAAGGCCAGCACGATCACAGCCGCCAGGATGAACAGCGACACCATGGCCGCCTTGTTGGCCACCAGGCGCCGGAACGCATCCTGGGTCAGCGAGCGACCCTTGGGCGCCTCCTTGGCCAGTTGCGCGGCATAGGCGGTCAATATCTCGTCTTTTCCAGCAATCAGGGCCATCAGCGATACCTCACTCTTGGGTCCAGCCAGGCATAGACCACGTCCACAACAAGGTTCAGCACCAGGATGATGCACACGAACAGAACCGTCGTTCCCAGCACCAGCCCATAGTCGCGGTTGAGCGCGCCGGTGATGAAGTACTTGCCCATCCCGGGCAGACCAAAGATCTGTTCGACCACCAGCGAACCGGTGAGCAGGAAGGCCAGTGCCGGCCCCAGATACGACACCACCGGGATCAGCGCCGGCTTGATCGCGTGCCGTGCCAGCACCAGCCGTGCCCCCAGCCCCTTCGAGCGCGCCGTGCGCACATAGTTGGTGCCCAAGACCTCAATCATCGAGCCGCGCATCAGCCGCGAGATCCGCGCCGCCTGCGGCAGCACCAGGATCGTCACCGGCATCACCATGTGCCAGATCGAGCCGTTCACGAACCCGCCTGCCGGCAGCCACTTGAGGTAAACCCCGAACAGCAGTTGGAACAGCGCTGCCATCAAAAAGTTCGGAATGATGATCCCGATCACCAGGACCCCGATCAACAGATAATCGGGCCACTTGTTCTGGTAAACCGCCGTGATCATGCCCCCGATCACCCCCACCACCGTGGCAATGATGAAGGCGCTGAACCCCAGGCGCAGCGTGAACGGCATGCCGATCGCAATGATCTCGGCCACGGTAAAATCGTTGGTCACCATCGAGGGACCAAGGTCGCCCCGCAACAGGCCCCACACATAAAGCACATACTGTTCCCAGATCGGCTTATCCAGGTTGTAGTGCGCCATAAGGTTCTTCAAAATCGCCTCAGGAAGCGCGCGCTCCCCATCAAACGGTCCACCAGGCGCCGCTCGCAATATGAAAAAACACACCGTCACCGCTATCAAAGCTATCGGCAACGCTGAAAATACACGACGGATCGCGTAACCAAACATCTAAGCCACCTCCAAATGAAAGCCGGGGCGCCTTTGGCAGGCGCCCCGGTCATATCAGTCTGACGATTACTCGGACTTGGTCATCCAACGGTGACGGTGCACGTCCTTGGCGTTGTCTTCAAAACCGGTAATCTTGGGCGAAACAACGTTCTTGGACACGTACCAGTAGATCGGAATGGCCGCAAAAGCGTCCATGGCGATCTTTTCGGCCTGGTGCATGAGCCCAGCGCGCTTGACGAGGTCCTGTTCAGACGAAGCTTTGGCCATCAGGTCGTCGTATTCGGCATTTGAGAAATTGCCGAAGTTGTTTTCGACGCCGGTCTTGAGCAGGTCAAGAGTGTTAGAGGCATCGGGATAGTCCATCAGCCAGCCGGCACGACCAATCTGGAAATCACCGGCGCGCAGCGCATCGTAATGCACGGCGGTTTCGGCATTGAACAGCTCAATCTCAACCCCGATCGGCTTCCACATGGCACCAATGGCCACCGCGATGCGCTGGTGGTTGTCATTGGTGTTGTAGCGCAGCTGGATCTTGAGCGGGTTCTCCGGCGTATAACCGGCTTCCGCCATCAGTGCCGCCGCCTTGGCCACCTTTTCTTCGTAGGGCAGCGAGGCCCATTCAGGCATATAAGCTTCGCCTTCGTAGTTCGGAGTGCCAAGCGGCACCCAGCCATAGGCCGGCAGTTCGCCGGTGCCGAGCACATCAGGCCCGATCACGTCGCGGTTGATCGCCATCGTGAGCGCCTGGCGAACACGGATGTCCTGGAATTCGGGCTTTTCCTGATTCATGGCGTAGTAATAGATGCCGAGGAACGGCACCACGTGCGCCTGACCCGGGAGCTGTTCCTTGATCAGTTCATACTGATCCGACGGGAAGTCGGTCATGATGTCGAACTCACCGGCGCGATAGCGGTTCAGCGACGCAGCAAGGTCTTCGGTCACGTTATAAGTGACTTCGTCGATCTTGACGTTGGCCGCATCGTAGTAGCTGTCGTTGCGAACCGAACGGATGAAGGAGCCCGGCACCCACTCAACAATCTTGAACGGGCCGTTGGCTACGATGTTCTCGACCTTGGTCCAGTCTGCGCCAAACTTCTCGATGGCGTGCTTGGGGACCGGGTAGGCGGTGTAGTGCGTAAGAGCCTGCAGGAAGAACGGAGTGGCAGCCTCAAGCGTGATCTCAAGCGTGGTGTCATCAAGTGCCTTGACGCCGAGCTCATTGAAATCGGTGATCTCACCCGCCGCGATCTTGGCCGAGTTCTTGATCGGGTACTGCAGGTAAGCGTATTCGTTGGCTTCCTTGGGGTCGAACAGGCGCTTGAACGCAAACTCGAAGTCCTGCGCCGTCACCGGCACGCCATCGGTCCAGGTGATGCCAGGACGCAGCTTGAAGGTGTAGACCAGTCCATCATCGGACAAGGTATAGGACTCGGCCTGGCCAGGAATGGGGTTGCCCTGCTTGTCTTCGGCCATCAGGCCTTCGAGGTAATCACCAACAATGCGGTTTTCCCAATCGCCGGCAACCTTGTGCGGGTCGATCGAGCCGGGCTCGCCGCCATTGGCGGTATTGAGCGTCACGGCCTGAGCAGCATGCGCCATCGAGAGAGCGAAGACGCTCGCCAGGGCAGCAGCTTTCAGGATCGGGGTAATTTTCATGAGGTCCATCTCCTTGTGTTTTATCGTCTTGGTGGAAATTCACCATCCGGGGTCCATGCCCCGGTTTAGCCGACGTCGCGCCGGGGTAATTACCCCAGCTACGAGTAAGCAGGAAACTAACCTGCCTTTTTTCAAACTTACAAGTGAAACCTCACGTCGCGCGGGTGACCATTGCGGCAACCCCCATGCCGCCGGCCGTGCAGACAGAAATCAGCGCGCGTGATTTCTGTTCGTCGTGCAGAATCTTGGCTGTAAGCCCCAGTATCCGGGCACCGGTAGCGGCGAAAGGGTGGCCATAGGCGAGGCTCGACCCCTTCGGATTGATCCGATCTGTATCTATTTTCCCCAGAATTTTATCCCGCCCAAGAACGGTCTGGCAGTAATTTTTATCGTTCCAGGCTTTCAGGGTGCAGAGAACCTGGGCCGCGAAGGCCTCATGGATTTCGACAAAATCCATGTCGTCAAAGCCAAGGCCGGACCGCCGCAGCAGGTCGGACACGGCAATGGTGGGCGCCATCAGCAGCCCATCGCCAGCGGCGAAATTGTTGGCGGAAACTGCCCCCATGCTAAGATAGGCCAGGATCGGCAGGCCTCGTTCCCTGGCCCAGTCTTCGCTGGCCAGCAGCACCGAGGAGGCGCCGTCGGTCAACGGGGTCGAATTGGCCGCGGTCAAGGTGCCCTGCCCCGAGCGCTTGTCGAACGCAGGTTTCATGGTGGCCATCTTTTCAAGCGTTGTATCGGCGCGCACATTGTTGTCGCGGACAATGCCGGCGCAGGGCACGATCAGATCGTCGTGGAAGCCGGTATCATAGGCTGCGGCGGCCTTGCGATGGCTGGCCAGCGCCCATTCGTCCTGCTCCTGGCGCGAAATACCCCACTGCCTGGCCATCAGCTCGCAATGCTCGCCCATCGACAGGCCGGTGCGCGGCTCCTGCGTGGAGGGCGCGACGGGGGCGAGTTCGCCGAAGGAAAAGCCCTTGAAGGCCTTCAGGCGTCCCTTGAGATCGTGAGCGCGGCTGAGGGTGGCCAGCCTGTGCTGGAAGCGGTCGCCGAAGACAATGGGGCTGTCGGAGACGCTGTCAGCCCCGGCGGCGATGCCGCTGTCGATCTCGCCTGTGGCGATCTTGGCACCGAGGACGAGCGCTGCCTGCAGGCTGGTGCCGCAGGCGATCTGGATATTGGTGCCCGGGGTACGCGGGGAAAACCCGGCATCGAGCAGGGTTTCGCGGGCGAGGTTGAAGTCGCGCGAATGCCCGATCACGGCCCCAGCCATCACTTCGCCGATCTGGGCGCCCTTGAGATTGTACTTTTCGGCAAGCCCGCTCAGCGCCGTGGCCAGCATGGAGAAATTGGACTGCCCGCTGTAGCCGGTAAAGCCCCGGCAGAACGGGATGCGCGCCGAGCCGACAATGGCAACTTTTCTGATTTCGGTCATGATCGTGTCCTTACGCCTTGCCGTCGCGCCGGGCCTTGAGCGGCCCGCCGAGGAAGGGGGCAAATCCGGTGCCGAGAATGACCCCGATATCGGCCATATCGGGTGTGTCGACGGTGCCCTGGCTGACCACCAGTTCGGTGGCATTGATCAGGGGCTGCACAAGCTCGCGCCCGAGCCCGGCCAGATCGGCATGCTCTGGCACCGGCCCTTTGACGGCCTTGCCTTTTTCCCAGGTGTAGAAGCCCTGCCCGGTCTTGCGACCGAGCTTTTTGGCGGCGATCAGAGCGGCAAACTGACTGGTATCGAGCACGGCATGGCCAAGTTCCCGGGCTACCGACTGGCCCACATCGAGCCCAACGGTATCCATGAGCTCTATGGGGCCCATGGGCATGCCGAAGGCGACGGCTGCGGCATCGATGAGTTCCTTGCTCTCGCCCCGTTCCACCCGTTCGACGGCGGCCAGCATGTAGGGCATCAGCACACGGTTGACGAGGAAACCCGGGGCGCTCTTGACCGGCACCGGGCTCTTACCGATGGCCAGTGCAAAACTGGCCCCGAGCGCGACGGTATGATCGGAGTTGAATTTGGAGCGGATGATCTCGACCAGCGGCAATTGCGCGACGGGATTGAAAAAGTGCAGGCCGATCAGGCGTTCGGGGTTTTTCATGCCCTCGGCAATGCGCTCAAGCTCGATCGAAGAGGTGTTGGTGGCAAGGATGGCCGTGGGTTTGGCCCTGGCTTCGAGATCGGCAAAGACCTTGTGCTTGACCTCGAGATTTTCGACCACAGCTTCGATGATGACGTCGGCTCGAAAAACTCCTTTTCCGGCTGTATCGCCCAGAATCCGGGCCTCTGCGGCCTGACGTTCGGTGCGAGATTTCAGCTTTTTAGCAAAAAGTGTATGGGAACGAGCAATTGCTTTATGCAGACGATCAATATCTATATCTTGTATTGAAACTTCCAACCCACGCAGAGCGCACCAGGCGGCGATATCGCCACCCATGACACCGGCGCCAACGACATGGACGCGGGAAAAGGTCGGCTTGGGCTGACCGCGCACGCCCTGCTTCTTAAGACCCTCGGAGAGAAAGAACACGCGGCGCAGGTTGGTGGCGGTGTCGGACCCCATGAGCGGCACGAAGGCATCGACCTCGCCACGGATCATGGCCCGCCAGTCGTTGCCATGGGCCTCGAAGAGATCGATCAGCGCATAGGGGGCCGGATAGTGCTCGGGCCGGGCTTTGCGAGCCACCTGGCTGCGCATCTTGGTGGCGAGGTAGCCGCGCAGCGGGCCCATGGCCATGAGCGATTTCAAGATCCCCGCAGGCTTCGATCTGCGCTTCTGCAGCACCGCCTTGCGGGCCGCCCAGCGCAGGCTGTCGCGATGACGCACCAACTGATCGACCAGCCCCATGCCGCGCGCCGCCCCGGCTTTCAGCAGGCGGCCGGTGAGCATGATCTGCATGGCATCGACTGGCCCGGCCTGGCGGATGGAGCGACCCGTGCCGCCAAAGCCGGGGAAGATGCCGAGATTGACTTCGGGGAAGCCGATGCGCGTCTGATCGGTGTTGACGGCGATGCGATAGTGGCAGGCAAGGGCCAGTTCGAACCCGCCCCCTAGGCAGAAACCGTGAATGCCAGCGACGACCGGCACCTTGAGGTTTTCGATGCGCGCCAGCACCGCATGGGTGCGGCGCAGGGCATCGGGCAGGATGGCAAAATCGGCCATCTGGTCGAACTCGGAAATGTCGGCCCCGGCGACAAAGCCGCTGTCCTTACCCGAAAGCAGGATGACCCCGATGATCTCCCCGCTCCGGGCCAGGTCCTCGATATGGGTGACAAGGGCTTCGAGTTCGGCGGTGGCTTCACGGCTGATGGTATTGACCGACGCACCGGCCACATCGATGGTCAGCCAGCCGAGCTTTTCGACATCGATTTCGAAACGCCAATGCTTGCACTGGGGCATTTGCGGATTGGGCACGCAGCGGCTCCTGTCGTCGGGGGATGGAAGGGATGGGTCGCCTACTCGGCGGCCGCATCAATGGTGAGCGGCACCGGCATGGCTGGACGGGCCAGCTCGGCGGTGTCGAAATCATCGACGCGGATAACCTTGTCGGTGGCTTCGTCGCAGGTGCGCAGGATCGCCGCCTCCTCCTGGGTCAGGACCCCGGCGGTGATGGCATCGGAGATGGCGTCGCGATCAAGTCGGCGTTCGATGATGCCCTTCTTGATGGCGCGGATGAACTTGGTTTCGATCTCGGCGGCGCTGACCACCTTCTTGAGCGCGTCCTCGAGCAGGCCCGTTGGGTCCTTGGGGTCGAAGCTGACAAAGGTGCCGGTGGTCATGCGGTCGCGGAAAGCCCCGGGTGCCAGAACGGCCCGAGCCAGCCGGTTGTTGGCGCGGTCGGTTTCGGGCTTGGCGTGGCGCCCGAGCGGGAAAGCCAGCACGCGCATGAGATTGGCGAGGAACCGGTTGGGGAAATTGGCAAACAAAGCCCCAAAGTGACCTTCGATCGAGGCGATCAGGTCGCGGGCTATGGCATCGACAACCGGCCGATCCTCGACAATGCGGCCGTCATCCTCATAGCGCTTGAGCGTGGCCGAGAGCAGGTAGAGATCGGACAGGATATCGGCCATGCGACCCGAAAGTTGCTGTTTGCGCTTGAGGTCGCCGCCGAGGAACGCAACGGTCCAGTCCCCCACCAGCGCAAAGGCCTGCGCATAACGGGCCAATTGGCGATACCAGTGCGCCATTTCGTGATCGACCGGGGTCGAGGCAAAGCGGCCATTGCTGACCCCGTGCAGGAAACTACCGGCCATGTTGCGCAGCATGAAGGCGACATGGCCGCCAAAGGCGGCATCGAAGGCGGCAAGGCCGGCCCGCCGGTCCTTGTGCTGGACGGCCTCGATCTCGCGGTAGAGGAACGGGTGGGCGCGCAGGGCGCCCTGGGCAAAGGTGATCAGCGTGCGGGTCAGGATATTGGCGCCCTCAACGGTGATGGCGACGGGCGTGGCTGAATAGCCCGAAAAGATATAGTTCGAGGGCCCATCCTGAATGGCGCGGCCACCGTGGATATCCATGGCATCGTTGATGGCTTGGCGCATGGCTTCGGTGGTGCGGTATTTCAGGATCGCCGACAGGACAGATGGTTTCTGCCCTTCATCAACCATGGAAGCGGTGACCTGGCGGCCGGCCTCGAACAGATAGGATTGCTTGACCAGCCGCCCGAGCGGGGCCGAAACGCCTTCCATGGCGCCGATAGCAATGCCGAACTGACGGCGGATACGAGCATAGGCCGAGGTGACGCGCAGGCTCTGCTTGATGGACACCGAGCCGATGGCAGGCAGCGAGATGGCGCGCCCGGTCGACAGGCACTCCATGAGCATGCGCCAGCCTTGCCCGGCATAGTCGGGACCGCCAATGAGGAAATCCATCGGGATAAAGACGTTCCTGCCGCGCGTCGGGCCGTTCATGAAGGCAGAGCGGGCGGGGAAGTGACGGCGCCCGATCTCGACGCCAGGATAGTCGGCGGGCACGAGCGCCAGCGTGATGCCAACATGCTCGCCCTTGCTGAGAAGGTTTTCCGGATCGTGGAGGTGGAAGGCGAGGCCAAGGAGGCTGGCGACAGGGGCAAGGGTGATATAGCGCTTGTCCCAGCTGAGCTTGACCCCGAGGGTTTTCTTGCCCTCGTAGGTACCATAGGTGACCACGCCCACGTCGCGCATGCCGGCGGCATCGGACCCGGCATGGGGGCCGGTGAGGGCAAAGCACGGCACTTCGAGGCCCTTGGCCAGCCGGGCGAGGTATTTGTCTTTTTGTTCGGTGGTGCCGTATTTTTCCAGCAATTCGCCGGGCCCGAGCGAATTGGGCACCATGACGGTGATGCCGGCCGCGACCGAACGGCTGGCGATCTTGGAAACAATCATCGACTGCGCCTGGGCCGAAAAGCCGAGCCCGCCATACTCCTTGGCGATCAGCATGCCGAGAAAACCCTTGTCTTTTAGGAAGGTCCAGACTTCGGGGGGCATGTCGGTGCGGTTGTGGCGGATGTCCCAGTCATCGATCATGGCGCAGACCTGTTCGGTCGGGCCATCGATGAAGGCGCGCTCCTCGTCGGTCAGCGTGACCGGGCGGATGCCCAGAAGCTTGTCCCAATGCGGGCGGCCCGAGAACAGTTCGGCATCCCAGCCGACGGTGCCCGCATCGAGGGCTTCCTGTTCGGTGCGGCTGACGCGCGGCAGGATGGATTTGACGATGCTGTAGGCAGGCCCGGTGACAACGAGCTTGCGCAGCGGCGTGATCGCCAGCGCCAGAAGAAGAGCGCCGGGGAGGAAGGCGAGGATGAGACCCACGGTATCGGTGGCAAAACCGGGCGGCCAGACACTGATGCGGCTCATAAGCCCAATGCCGAGGAGGGCGAGGCCCCAGGTGATCAGCGGTGCCTGGCGCATGGCCAGCACCGCGACGGCAACCAACACGACTGCAAGCAGGACCAATGTCATCATGGTTTCCTCTCCAAGCATGCCCGGTGCAGTTATAACGCATTCCTGAGCTGTTCGGCGCAGAATACACCGCTTTACGTATACGTCAACTTAATGCCGTTATGGGCTCGCGAGTCGACGCCCACTCATCCTCTCGCAAGGGCAGATGATGACAGGCGCGCATCGGTTTGACGTTAACGTCAGCTGGTGAGATAGTCGCCTGAACGGAACCGCAGAGTTTCGCCCGGGTACGACCCGGATCGGGATGGAGAACCGCGCCCGCAAAGACGGGTGCCACGAGGAGGGATACTGCATGGCCGACACGGCGACCGGCAACACTCACCGCCCCTGGATCGAGCACTATCCCGATGGCATCAGCTGGGACATCCCGATCGACACCACCCCGGTGCATGAGCAATTGCTGGCCATGTGCGCCCGACAGCCCGACGCAGTGGCGCTCGATTTCCTCGGCGCAACGACAAAATTTGGCGCGCTTGGCGAGGCGGTCAATGCCTTTGCGGGGGCGCTGCAGAGCCAGTTTGGCGTTACCAAAGGTCACCGGGTGGCGCTGATGCTGCCCAATACCCCATTCTATGTGATTGCCTATTATGGCGTGCTGCGCGCCGGGGGCACGGTGGTCAACTGCAACCCGCTCTATACCGTGCCCGAACTCGGGCACATCGTGGGCAATGCCAAGGCCGATGTGATGATCACGCTCGATCTCGAGCAGTTGTTCTCCAAGGCTGCCGAACTGGTGCGGCAGGGCCATGCGCAAAAGCTGATCGTCTGCCATTTCCCCAGCGCCCTGCCCCCGGTCAAGCGCCTGCTCTATACCATCGCCAAGCGCAAGGACCTGGCTGATGTGCGTAACTCGGCCGTGGCCGGCAAGGTGACCTGGTTCCACCAGATGCTGGCACGCAAGGACACGCCTGTGCCCGTGACCATTGATGCGGCCAATGACGTGGCCGTGCAGCAGTATACCGGAGGCACGACCGGCCTGCCCAAGGGCGCCATGCTCAGCCACGCCAATATCGCCGCCAATCTCAGCCAGATCGACGAGTGGGGTGTGGGCCTGTTCAATCCCGCCACCAGGGTGCTGGCGGTGCTGCCGTTCTTCCACATCTTTGCCATGACCGCCTGCATGAACGTGCCCCTGACCTCGGGTGCGCAACTGGTGATCCTGCCCCGGTTCGAGCTCAAGCCCTTCCTCAGCGCGCTGGCCCGCACCCGGCCCAATGTGCTGTTTGCCGTGCCGACGCTGCTCAACGCACTGACCCGGGTCAACGCCGAAGGACGCAAGATCCTTGAATGCCTCGAAGTGGTGGTTTCGGGCGGGGCCTCACTGCCCAATGAGGTGCGCGACGCCTTCACCAAAGTCGCTCCCAAGGCCATCGTTGCCGAAGGCTATGGCCTGACCGAGGCGAGCCCGGTTGTCTGCTGTTCGCCCCTGCGCGCCCGCTCCAAGCCGCTGTCCATCGGCCAGCCGCTGCCGGGCACCGATATACGGCTGATCGACATCGAAACCGGCAAACAGGCCGAACCGGGCCAGCGCGGGGAACTGCAGGTCAAGGGCCCGCAGGTGATGATCGGCTATTTCGGTCAGCAGGGGCGCGACGGCGATACTTTTGTCGATGGCTGGCTGCGCACCGGCGATGTTTGCACCATCGATGACGACGGCTTTGTTTTCCTTGTCGACCGCATCAAGGACCTGATCATCTGCTCGGGTTTCAATGTTTATCCGCGCGTGATCGAGGAAGCCCTTTCCAGCCACCCGGCGGTTGAGGAGTGCAACGTGATCGGCGTGCCCGACACCTATCGCGGCGAAGCCCCAGTGGCCTATGTCAAATTGCGCGACGGGCAGAGCGTGACCGAGCAGGAACTGAAGAAATTCCTCGGCGCCATCATCAACAAGCTTGAAATGCCGCGCGAAATCATCTTCAGGGAGTCTCTGCCCAAGACCCTGATTGGCAAGTTGTCCAAGAAGGACCTGCGCGAAGACTACAAATCAGCAAAGGCAAACCACAGTGAACCGGCCTGAAAGTGAGAATCGCGACCTGTTCGCGATTGCCGACCTCGCCAAGGAGTTCGGAATTTCAACCCGCGCCATCCGCTTCTATGAAGCCAAGGGCCTGATCGAGCCTGAGCGGGTGGGTGGCACCCGCGTGTTCCGCCGCCGCGACCGGGCGCGGCTGATCCTGATCCTGCGCGGCAAAAGGCTTGGGTTTTCGCTGCGCGACATTTCCGAATACCTGGCGCTCTACGATGCCGACCGCGGGCAGCAGGTGACGCTGTTGACCGAACTGGTCGACCAGCGGCTGGCCCTGCTCGAACGCCAGATGCAGGACCTGCAGACCACCATGACCGAGCTGCGCGAAATCCGAAAGCTGGCCGCCGAGCGCGCCCTAGGCGCCTAGGAACATCGCCATGTCCTCAAGCCGCGCCGCCTCGTGGGCAGGCTTGTCCCAGCGGATGCGGTTGATGCGCGGAAAGCGCAGCGCAATGCCGGATTTGTGGCGGCCGCTCTTCTGGGCGCTGTCGAAGGCCACCTCGAACACCAGCGCCTTGTTGACCTCGCGCACCGGCCCAAAGCTCTGGGTGGTGTTGTTGCGCACCCATTTGTCGAGCTGCTTGAGTTCATCGTCGGTGAAGCCAAAATAGGCCTTGCCGATGGGCACGATCTCGTTGCCGCGCCAGACCCCGAAGGTGAAATCGGAATAATAAGATGATCGCCGCCCGTGGCCGCGCTGGGCATACATCAAAACCGCATCAACAACATTGGGTTCGCGCTTCCATTTGTACCACAGGCCCTTGGGACGGCCGGGCACATAGGGCGCGGTGCGCAGCTTGACCATGACGCCCTCATGCCCATGCTCGGCGGCACCTCGGCGGCGAAGATCGGCCAGCGCCGCCCAATCGGCAAAATCGATCATCGGTGAGAGATCGAGCCGGGTCTGCGGATGGCGCGCAAACCAGGCTTCGAGCCGGGCCCGGCGTTCGAACCACGGCAGGTGCCGGATGTCTTCGCCATCGGCGAACAGCATGTCATAAACCCGCATGAAGGCCGGAAACTGAGACAGATGCGCTGGCGTGGCGATCTTGCGGTTGAGGCGCTGCTGGAGATCGTTGAACGGGGCCGCTTCAAACCCCTGCCCGACCAGCAGTTCGCCGTCGAGCACGGCGCGGCCAAAGACATTTTCGGTGATATCGGGAAAGGCCGGGGCAATATCATCGCCGGTGCGGGAGAACAGTGACACCGTGCCCTCGCCGAGGATCAGTTGCACGCGAATGCCGTCCCATTTCCACTCGGCGGCAAAATCGGCCGGATCGAGGGCCAAAAGGTCTTTTTCCTCATCGATCGGATTGGCCAGCATCATGGGGTGAAAGCGCGCATCCGGATCGATGGCGGGCTTTGCGGCGCGGCCATCGAGCCAGGCGAAAAGGTTGAGGTACGGCGCTTCGAGCCCATGCCAGATTTCCTCGATCTCCTGAAGGTCAATGCCGCTGAGTTCAGCCAGCGCGGTGCGGGCCAGCCGCGCCGACAGCCCGATGCGCAGCGCCCCGGTGGCGAGCTTGACCAGCGCCCAGCGCTCGTTGATGCCGGCACAGGTGAGGAGCCCGGCAATCAGCCCAGGCAGTTCGGCCTTGGCGGTGGTGTTGAAAAGGGCGACCAGCGCAGCAAGGCCGGGCAGATCGGCATCGGGGGCATGGTGGGGCCAGATCAGGGCGATAGTTTCACCAAGATCCCCCACATAATCGTAGCTCAGGGCAAACAGGTGCGGATCGACCTCGGCGGTGACCACCTGCTTGAGGACGGCGGGCTTGACGTTCTTGAAACTCAGCGAGCCGGTGAGGATGGCCAAAGCATAGCCGCGATCCGGATCGGGCGTTGCGCGGAAATACTCCACCAGCGCCTCGATCTTGCGGTTGCGCGAGGGGGTGAGGGCGAGCACTTCGAGCAGCTGGGCAAAGCGCTTCACGGGTCGGCCTCCCCGCCATCCTCATAACCAACGATGTTAAGCGGCAAGGCTTCCAGACCCTGCTGGCGGCAGTGATAGACCAGCGCATCCTCGCGCCCATGGGTAACCCAGACCCGCCCGGCCCCGGTGTCGGCAATGGTCTGGCGCAACTCATTCCAGTCGGCATGATCGGAAATGATCAGCGGCAGTTCGACCCCGGACTGGCGGGCGCGCTGCTTGACGCTCATCCAGCCCGACGCCATGGCGAGGACCGGATCGGACAGCCGGCGGCTCCAGCGGTCCTTGAGCGCCGAGGGCGGTGCGATGATCACCTGCCCGGCCAATGTAGCCTTGTCGACATCGGTGGCCCAGACCAGTTCGCCAAGGTCAATGCCGCGCTGCTGATAGAGCGTGCAAAGCGCGATCATAGCACCATGCAGGTAGACCGGGCGGTCGTAACCGGCCTGGCGCAGCAGAGCGATGACCCGCTGTGCCTTGCCCAGCGAATAGGCGCCGATGACATGGCTGCGCTCGGGAAAGCGCGCGAGCGAAGCCAGCAGCCGCCGCATTTCATCGAGCGGATCGGGATGCTGGAACACCGGCAGGCCGAAGGTCGCCTCGGTGACAAGCGTATGGCAGCGCACCAGTTCGAAAGGCTGGCTGGTGGTATCGGGCAGGCGCTTGTAGTCGCCAGTGACCACGATGCGCTCGCCTTGGTGTTCGAGCAGCACCTGGGCGCTGCCCAGAATATGCCCGGCGGGAAAGAAGGTGATGGTGACATCATCGACCAGCAGCGGCACCCCATAGTCGAGACCCTGGAACCGCCCGGCGCAGCCCTCGCCATAGCGGGTTTTCATGATGGCAATGGTATCGGGGGTGGCCAGCACCGCGCCATTGCCGGGCCGGGCATGATCGGCATGGCCATGGGTGATGATGGCGCGGGATTGCGGCTGCACCGGATCGATAAAGGCGTCGATGGGGGTGACGCACAGATCGCGCGTGAGAAAACTCATGGGGCGAATATGGGGGGTGGGGCGTGCTGCGCCAAGTCCGGATAGCAAACCGCGCCTATGTCGACCGTAACGATTCTGCGAGCACCCGCCTGATCGGCCAGACGGGCGAGCCGTAAAGAGGTTAGTATGCGCATTTCCTTTCAAGCCGCCAGGTCAGCCGAGCGGTGCGGACTTCCGGCAGATGCCAACGCGAGATTCACGGGATCGGCCCAATGACCTTCAATCTTAAGTTATTCCAATTAAAAGGGAATTTTCGCCATCAAATATGAACGACCTATCACTTTTCCCACGGATAGGTCGTAATGCGTAGAAACTGTATTGACTCAGGTTTTGATTTCCTGACAGTGTACACGTGTACAACGCGATGTCCGGGGGGAGATCAGGGACTTTTTGTGCACGTGTACAAATTCAACGCATTTTGTCACGCGTGTGTCACGCGACGTCCCTAAAGCCCAAGACGAGCGCGCGATCGGCGGCCGATACCCGGCCATCGTACGCAGTTCAATCAACAGTCAGGCTTTTGCCGAATCTGGAGGAACTTTGAATGACCACTCTTAAGCATCTACTCCGCACAACCGCGCTTGCCGCGCTCGTTGCTGCGGTACCAACGTCGATTTTGGCCGAAGACGTCACCATCAAGGTATGGTCTGGCGGCACCGGCCCCGCGGACACCTATCGCCTCGACGCCATTGAGATCGCTGCCGATTTCTATGAGCGCGAAGCAGCCATCCGCGGCGAAGAAATCAATATCACCATTGAAAAGACTCCCTATGACGGCTGGGACGATTTCAAGCAGGCCCTGACCTTGTCGGCTGAATCGGGCACCGCCCCGAACATCGTGGTCTCGGGCCACGAAGATATCGGCCCCTGGGCCCAGTCAGGCCTGATCGTGCCGGTCGAAGATTATCTCGACCTGGATGCATGGCCGCTCTCGAACATCTACCCGAACCTGATGGAAATCTCGTCCTATGGTGGCGTGCAGTACGGCATTCCGCAGGACGCTGAATCCCGCCCGTTCTTCTTCTGGAAGTCGCACATGAAGGCCATCGGTTATTCCGATGCCGACATCGATGCGCTGCCCAAGAAGATTGAGGCCGGCGAATATACCCTGGCCAACGTGATCGAAGACGCCAAGAAGATGCAGGATGCCGGCGTTGTGCAGCCCGGCTACGGCTTCTACCCGCGCGTTTCGAACGGCCCCGATTTCTGGCAGTTCTACACCTCCTTCGGCGGCGTGATGGAAGAAGACGGCAAGCTCGTCTTCGACAAGGCCTCGATGACCAAGTTCTACCAGTTCTTCGTGGATGCCGTCGCTGCCGGCGTCACCAAGAAGAACCACATCGGCACCGAATGGGACCAGTGGTATGCTGAAGTTGCAACCGGCAAGGCCGGCATGTGGCACGGCGGCACCTGGCACTACTCGCGTTATACCGGCAAGGAAGGCCTGTCTGACTTCTTCGGCAGCGTCGGCTTCTCGCTGATCCCGGCTGGTGAAGGTGGCAAGGCCAACACCCTGACCCACCCGCTGGTCTATCTACTGACCAAGAACGAAGACGAAAAGCTCACCGAAATCTCGGCCGAGCTGATCAAGATCGCGTCCGAACCGCGTATCAACGTTCTGCATGCGATCAAGTCGGCCCACCTTGGCATTTCGCCGGAAGAAGCCCAGATCGAACTGTACTCGTCCGATCGCTGGGCATCCGAGGCAACCGCCGCGCTGCTGCCCTTCGCCAACGCAATGCCCAACAATGCCGACTTCGGCACCTATTGGAACGCAATGTGGGGCGGTCTTGAAGCTGCCTGGACCGGCACCAAGACGGTCGACCAGGCGATTGCCGATCTCGAAGGCGAACTCAAGAACGCCCTCGGCGACGCCATCGTCATCCGCTAAGCGATTATCGCATCGGGGGCGCTGCCACTGGCAGCGCCCCACCCTCGCCGCAGCCGGATCTATGCCATGACCAAATCCCGAATACTTGCGCTGACGCTGATCGCTCCCGCCCTGATCATGGTGGTGGTGTTTTTCCTGATACCCGTGGTGCTGACGGCGGTCTTTTCGTTCACCAACATGAGCACCTCCACCGGCATTTCCGGTGGCGCCTATCAGGTCGGCCCGACCTCCATCCAGCGCATGAAAACCGAAATGCCCGAGCTGGCTGCCCAGCTTGAGGAACCCAAATACGTCATCGACGAAGCTGGCCTCGCCGCGCTGGAAACAGCCGACATCGATGCCGCTGTGATCAATGAACTGCGCAGCCAGTACCTGGACAAGGTCTATCCTGACCGGCGCAGCATCGAGCGTGACCTCAAGGGCCTGAAGTCTCGCCTATCGACGCGCGACGTCAAAAAAGTGTCCGAGAGCTTCAACCGCTCGGTGACCAATATTCGCTACAACAGCCCCGAGGCGCTGATTGCAGCCGTCGAGGGCCTTGGCATTACGTTGAGCGCCGAAGACAAGACCCGGCTAGGCACCATCACCTATACCGGATGGGTCTGGACCACCGCCAATTTCACCCAGTTGTGGAATTCGAGCGATACGATCCGCATCCTGCTCAACACCGCTTTCTACGTCACCCTGACGCTTGTGGTGTTCAACACCACCTACGCCATGGTGCTCGCCATCACCACCCACTACCTGCCCGAACGGCCGGCGGGGATATTCCGCGCCATTTGGCTGTTGCCGCGTATCTCACCGCCGGTGATTTATGTGCTGATGTGGAAATGGCTGACCTGGGACACCGGCTTCCTGTCCACCTTTTTCCAGATGTTCGGCGCGCCTTCCAAGAACTACCTGCTCGATACCCCGACCAATGCCTGGTTCTTCGTGATCATGATGAACGGCTTTGTCGGCGCTTCTATGGGCATGCTGGTGTTTTCCTCGGCGCTCAAGGCCATTCCGCAAAGCCAGTTCTGGGCCAGCGAAGTGGATGGCGCCAGCCGTTGGCAGCAGATCCGTCGCATCGTCCTGCCGCAGATGCGCTGGCCGCTGCTGTTTGTGACCTGTTACCAGACGCTCTCGCTCTTGACCTCGTTCGAATTGCTGTTCCTTGCCACTGAAGGTGGACCGGGCGGCACGACCGAAGTCTGGGCGCTGACCACCTACCTGACGGCTCTTTCGAACTATTCCGGCAACCTTCAGTACGGGCTTGGCACCGCCATGGCGCTGGTGCTGGTGACGGTCGGCATCATCCTCGCCCTGATCTACCTCAGGGTGTTCAACTACAACGCGCTCGTCGCCAAACCGTTGATCGAGCAGTAAAAATGTCAAACGCGCTTCCCTCAGCAAACTTCAAGAACTGGCCGGTCATCCTGGCGCTCACCCTCGTGAGTGCGCCGCTGGTGTTCATGTACATCTTCCTGTTCGTGGACACGGTGACCGATACCACCGCCGGTTCGCTGATCCCGTCTTCGTTCACTCTCCGGCACTGGGATTTTCTCTGGCAGGACCGCCCGGGCAAGGCCTCGATCTGGCTGGTGACGCTGAACACGCTGCTGTTCGCCTCGGCGACCACGCTGATCGTTCTGACCGTGTCCTCAATGGCCGGTTACGTGCTCTCGCGGCTTAACGTCCCCGGCCGGGGCTTCTTTCTGGCCGGCATCATGGTGCTGCACGCCTTCCCCTCGGTGACGCTGATCATTTCCATCTTCCTCGTGTTGCAGATGGTGGGGCTCTACAACTCACTGATCGGGGTGATCCTGGTGAAGGCCGCGCTCGAGCTGCCGCTCGGGATCTGGCTGATGAAGGGGTTCTACGACACCGTGCCCTGGGAAATCGAGATGGCCGGTATCACCGATGGCGCCGGACGCTTCACAGTCTGGCGGCGGCTGGTGCTGCCCCAGGTCAAGCCGGCGCTGGCAGCGCTGGGCCTCTTCTCGTTCCTGTCGGGATGGAGTGAATTCATCCTGCCGCGGACCCTGGCACCCAATGCCGATGTGCAGGTGCTTTCGGTCTATCTGGCGTCCCTGATTGCGGACGACAACAATTTCGATATGGCGCTCTTCAAGTCTGTTGGCGTCTTCTACATCATACCGGTGCTGATCCTGTTCTTCTTCTTCCAGAAGCACCTCATGAACATCTATGGCGGAGGCTCGAAGGGCTGATGAGAATTCTGCTCGACAATTTTTCTAAAAGCTTTGGGCAGACCAAGGTCATCGAGAACATGAACCTTGAGGTCAAGGATGGCGAAATGCTCGCCCTCCTCGGCCCCTCGGGTTGCGGTAAGTCGACGACCCTGTTCGCCATCTGCGGCATTCACCGGATCACCGGCGGCCGCATCCTGTTCGGGGAACGGGACATTTCCAATGTCCCGAGCCAGGAGCGCAATGTGGGCGTGGTTTTCCAGTCCTATGCGCTTTATCCGCACATGACCGTGGCCCAGAACATTGCTTTCCCCCTTGAGGTCAAAAAGACCCCGGCGGCCGAGATCAAGAAGCAGGTTCAGGCCATCGCCGAACTGGTGCACATCGAAAAGCTCATGGACCGCCGACCGTCTCAGCTGTCGGGCGGCCAGCAGCAGCGTGTGGCCTTGGCCCGTGCGCTGGTGCGCAAGCCGGACGTGCTGCTGCTTGATGAGCCGCTGGCCAATCTCGACGCCAAGCTGCGCCTGGAAATGCGTTCGGAAATCCGCCGCATCCAGCTTGAAACGGGCATCACCGCCATTCTGGTCACCCATGATCAGGTGGAAGCGATGTCCATGTGCGACCGTATTGCCATCATGGATGCCGGTGAAATCATCCAGATCGCAACCCCGACCGAAATGTACCACAATCCGCGCACCGAATTCGTCGCCGGGTTCCTGGGCAACCCTCCCATTGCCTTCCTTCGTGGGACTTCGGACGGGGCCAAGTTTGCGCTCAACAAGAGCCAGATCACCCTGGGACTGCCCAAGGGAATTGCGGCGCCCGCCGCCGGGACAAAGCTCTCGCTGGGCATCCGCCCCGAGGACTTTGGCCCCAATGGCGATGCCACCGTGCCCGGCACGGTGGTGTTCGTGGAAACCCAGGGCCGCGAAAACCTCTATGACGTCAAGCTCGAGGATGGCAGCGTGCTGCGCTCCATCCAGCCGGTGCGCGGCGACATTGCCGTAGGCGACAAGGTGACCTGGGGTGCCGCCAGCGACAAGATCATGGTGTTCACCGAGAACGGCACGCGCCTATGACCCAATCGGCCCTGCCCCTCCTGACCGGCGACAACCGGACGGCCGAGTGTGCGCCGGGGGGCACGGCCAGACCTGTTTGGCACTCTGACGGGCATAACCTGCCCGGCCTTGCCAAACGGGCTTTCACAATGCGGCAGGCCCTTGTAGCAGAGGGCCCGCCTACCCCGCACTGCGCCCAACGGGCCTGACCATGACGATCAAAAAACCGCGCTCCAAATCAGTGACGTCCCACGATGTTGCCCGGCTTGCCGGAGTGTCGCGGGCGGCTGTGTCGCGCAGTTTCACCCCCAATGCCAGCGTCTCGGCGGAGACCCGGGAGAAAGTCTACAAGGCCGCCAAGGAAGTGGGCTATCGCGTCAACTACCTGGCACGCAGCCTGATCAACCAGCGCTCGGACCTGGTGGGGCTGGTGGCGGCCGGCATGGACAATCCGTTCCGCTCGATGCAGATCGAGCAGCTTTCGCGCGCCCTGATCGCCAAGAACTTCCGCCCCGTACTGCTGCCTGCTCCCGAAAAGGACGATCCGTCCTGGGCCATCGAGCAATTGTTGCACTATTCGGTTTCGGGCGTGCTGGTGACCTCGGACGCCCCGCCCACCGCGCTGTGCGAAGAATGCGCCGCTGCCGGCGTGCCGATCGTTTTGATCAACAAGGGCGACGACATGCCGTTTGTTGATCGCGTGGTGTCGGACGACAAGACCGCCGGCCGTCTGGCCGCCGAACACCTGATCGGGATCGGCGTCAAGCGCCCGGGCATGATGGCAGCCTCGCCGATATCCTACACCGCCCGCCGCCGCGCCGAAGCTTTTACGGCGCGCTGCCTGGCCATGGGCGTGCCCGCCACCAGCATCGAACTGCCGATCAACGACTACGCCCATGGCTTTGAATTTGCCGGAACGCTGGAGGCGCAGGGGATCGACGGCCTGTTCTGCGCCAACGACTACATGGCCTGCGGGGTGATCGACCGGCTGCGCCGGGACGGTAGTCTCTCGGGCTCAAAACCCATCCGCATAATTGGTCACGACGATATTCCCCAGGCGCGCTGGGATGCCTATCAGCTCACCACCATCGTCCAGCCCTGCGATGTGCAGGCCGAACAGGCGGTGGCGCTGCTGATCAGCCGCATGGAACAACCCGATTTGACCGCACGCGTGGCATTTACCGACGTGCGCCTGATTTCACGAAGGACGGCTTGATGCCCTTTGATACTGTTTTGCCTGATCTCGATGCGCGCGCTGCCATTGCCATTGAGCTTGCCCGCAAGGTCGGGCGCGATGCCTCCAACTTCCGCCGCGATTCCGGGGCCGCCGCGTTGCGCGTGGAAAACAAGGGGTTGCAGGATTTTGTGACCGTGGCCGACAAGCAGGCCGAGGACAGCATCCGCGCCGCGCTTAACACCCATTTTCCCGAGGATGGCTTCATCGGCGAGGAATCGGGCGGGGCCGACCTCGATACCGGCGTGTGGGTGGTGGACCCCATCGATGGCACGACCAATTTCATGCGCGGCTTCCGGCACTGGGGGGTTTCGATCGCCTTCGTGGTCGGCGACCAGGTGATGGTGGGAGCCATCTACGATGCGGCTCAGGACGCGGTCTATTCGGCCGTGCGCGGCAAAGGCGCCTTCAAGGATGGCAGGAAGATCGGGGCCTCGCAGGTCAATGATCCGTCCAAGGCCATCGCCATCATGGGCCATTCGCGCCGCACCAGCTTTGATGACTATCTGGTGATCCTCAAGACGCTTTACGAAAAGGGTATCGACTATCGCCGCATGGGCGCCGCCGCCATCGGGCTGGTGCGGGTGGCAGACGGGATTGCCGATCTCTACTACGAACTCCAGCTCAACAGCTGGGACATGCTGGCCGGTGCCCTGATTGCCCATGAGGCCGGCGCAGTGGTGCGCATGCCGGGCATGCGCGATGCCTTGGCCCATGGCGGACCGGTTTATGCCGCTGCCCCCGGCCTGGCGCATGAATTTGCCTTCATTGCCGATCCGCTCGGCCAGAGGCTCAAGCCGATCTAGCTACCGACCGGCACTTCGCGACCAAGTGCTGCGGATTGATAGATTGCATCGACGATCTGCTGCACCATCAGCCCCTGCCGCCCGGTAACGAGCGGGGGCCGGTTCTCGCGCACCGCGCCGACCACATCAGCGATCAGGGCGGCAACCGAGGGTGGAAATGACACATCCGATGGCGTGCCTGCGGGCAATAAATTGGTGATCTCGCCACCGGTGGTTTCGCCCCTGATGGCCAGCGGGTCGAACCAAGCCTGTGCCTTTTGACCAATGGCATCAAGGCTGTAATCCCAAGAGGGCACGCCATCGACACTGGGCTGGTTGTCGATCCATGAGCCTTCAAGCGTCAACCAGAAACCGTTCTCGAAGCGCACATGGGCGCTGATCAGGTCTTCGGCAGTAAAGCGCTGGGCGGCCAACTCATCGGGTGCGGTATCACCGCGCTTGCGCGGAAACACCCGGGCCGCCGAAGCCGAGGCGGTCAGCGGCCTGGGGAAGCCGGCAAAATAGAGCGACATATCCAGGAAATGCACCGCCGTGGCAGCCAGTGCACCGCCGCCCGAAATTTCCTTGCGATAGTGCTCGCCCCACCAGGGCACCTGCGAGGCCTTGGCCCAGGCGCGGGTGTGCACCGGTGCGCCGAACTGGCCGGCTGCAATGAACCCGGCAATGGCCCGGGCATTGGGCGTGAAGCGCATGTTAAAGCCGATGGCCAGAATCTTGCCGGCCTTTTCGGCGGCCGCGACCATGGCGGCGCCTTCGGTGGCATTGAGCGCCAGCGGCTTTTCGCAGAGCACATGCGCCCCGGCCTCGAAGGCCGCAATGGTCATGGCCGCGTGGTGCACGGGCATGGTGCAGATGGTCACAAGGTCGTAGGACCCGGCGGCCAGAAGAGCCCGATAGTCGGCAAAACGGCCGGGTACGCCAAATTCATCGGCAACACCATTGAGCCGCTCGGGATTGGTGTCGGCCACCGCAACCACCTTGACGCCGGGCAGGGCCGAAAGGCACTGCACATGCAGCCGCCCCTGAAAACCGCAACCGATGACGGCAACGCGCAGGTTCATTTTGCCGCCTCCGGCGTTTCCCCGATCGAAGCGAGCACCGCCTTGGTATCGGCATTGAACGGACGACCGGCAAAGCGCAGGCGGCCCGGGGTTTTCGACAGGTTGGCCACCACGTTCTGCATCTTGATGCCGTCGACCTCGGCGATCATGTCGCGGGCGGCAAAGTGCGGATCGGCAAAGATGTCCTTCATGTCGAGCACCTTGGCAATGGCGGCATCGGCGCGGCGGAACTCGGACATGACCACATCGAGCGGACGCTGGGCCACCCAGTCAATGACGGCCTTTTCCAGCGCCTCGCGATTGGCGCTGCGGGCCTGAAAACTGGCAAAGCGCGGATCACCGGTCAAACCCAGCAGTTCGAGCACGCGATTGGCCACGCTGTCGGACGAGCTGGATATGGCAATCCAGGCGCCATCCGAGCAGCGATAGGTGCCGCGTGGCACGGTATAGGGAATGCCCGAGCCGAGCCGGGGCTGCAGATAGCCCATATGCGCATAGGCCGACGGCAGAGGGCCCATGATCTGGAACATGGAGCTCAAAAGGTTGACATCAATGACCTGCCCCTGCCCGGTGCGCTCGGCATGGCGCAGCGCCACCATGGTGCAGAAGGCGCCGACCAGACCGGTAACCTCGTCGGTAACGGCAATGGGGGGCAGGAGCGGCGGGCCGCCGGCCTCTCCGATCAGCCCGGAAAAGCCGCTCAGCGCCTCGGCGATGGTGGCAAAGCCGGGGAACATGGCATAGGGCCCATCCTGACCAAAACCGCTGACGCGCAGGATGACCAGCCGCGGGTTGCGATTGAGCAGTTCGGCGGGCGAAAAGCCCAGGGCCTCGAGCTTGCCGGGCCGCATATTCTCGATCAGGACGCTGGCCCCATCAACCAGCTTCCACAGCGCCTGCTTGCCACGCTCGGCCTTGAGATCGAGCGAGATGACCTGCTTGTTGCGGTTGACCAGTTTCCAGAAGTAGGAATCCGCCTCGCCCTGCCCGACCCAGCCCATGCGGCGGGTGGGGTCGCCGGAGGGGGCCTCGACCTTGATCACCTCGGCCCCGAAATCGGCCAGGTATTTGCCGGCGGCCGGACCGGCAACCACGGTTGCCAGTTCAATGACCCTGACCCCATCGAGGGCATCGGGATTGGGCTTGTCCATCACTGGTCCCCCTTTGGGCGCATGGGCAGCAGCACCGCGCGCGTGAACGTGCACACCTTGAGCCCGTCCTGATTGAAGCCATCGGTCCTGACGCTGAGAATCCCCTGCCCCGGTCGGGTGGCCGACGGACGGACGGAAAGCACCTCGGTCTGGCCATAAAGCGTATCGCCATGAAACAGCGGGGCGACGTGCTTGAGTTCGCTGAGCCCCAGATTGGCAATGGCGCGGCCCGAAATATCGGGCACGCTCATGCCGAGCAGCAGGGAATAAACGAAGGTACCCACCACCACGTTACGCCCCTGCTCCATCTCGGTTGCCGCATAGTGGCGGTCGATATGGAGCGGACTGGCCGCAAGCGTCAGAAGGCAGAACAGGTGATCGTCCGCCTCGGTGACGGTTTTGCCGGGCCAGTGCCTGAAAGTGTCGCCGGGGGCATACTCATCGAGATAGCCGCCGAACCGCTCGTTGCGGGCGACGTGGGCGGTGGGCATGTCAGTTCTCCAGAACCAGGGTTGGCGCCCCGGTGCGCACATCATCGCCGGCCTTGATCAGCACCTCGCGCACCGTGCCGACAAACGGCGATGGCACCTCGACCTGGGTCTTGTCGGTTTCCACCACATAGATCACCTGCCCCTCGGTGACGGCATCGCCGGGAGCCACCAGAACTTCGGCGATGACCACTTCATCAACGGCATCGCCGACCTTGGGCATTTTGAGGGTGGTGCGCATATCTGGGCCTTCTCAGATCAATGGGGTTCAGGTCAGGAGCCGAGCTGGGCGGCGGTTGGATAGTGCAGCGGCACCCCGGAGAGGCCGAAATCGGCCCGCGACAGGTGCCAGCGCCCGAGATTGGGCACGATCAGGGTTTTGAGCCCCGGACCGGCAAACACCACATTGGTCGGCGCGGCGAGGACCGTGCCGCGCGGATCGGCGGCGAGCACGCTGACCCCGCGCGCCGGGTGCCAGTGATAGAGAATATCGGGCCGGTAGCAGGCAATGGCCAGCCCGCCATCGGTGGTGGGGGCAATGCCATCGGGCACGGCAACGCCAAGATCGCAGATCACGCGGCGGGTGCCGGCGCTGCCGTCGGGATTGATGGCGATCTCGACAATGGCGCCGGGCACGCTCTCGGCCACATAAAGCGCCTTGCCATCGGGCGAGAGGCAGCAGCCATTGGGGAAAGCAGCGCTGGCGCGGGTCCAGACTTCGGGCGTGGCGCCGGGTCGCTTGATCCAGATGCAGCCATTGGCCTCCATCCAGCCGCCCGAATCGGTGAGATAGTAATTGCCGTGCCGGTCGAAGGCCCCCCAATTGGGCACGGCGAAGGGATGTCCCTTCGGACCCTCGGCCCATTTGACGAGTTCGCCGCTGCACGGATCGTAGCGCCAGACCGCCTTGGCGACATTGTCGATGGCATAGATGCGCCCTTCGGCATCGGCAGCAAGGCCGAGGAGGAAGCCTTTGGTATTGGCCACTTCGACCGGCTTGTCATCGACGATGCGATAGATCTGCCCGGCCTCACCGCCGAGGTAAATCTCACCCTTGGGCGTTAGCGCAATGCCCTCGGAATGATCGAGCCCAAAGGCGAAGGTTTCGATCTTTTCGAGCCCGATGGGCGTGTTGGGAAAGAGTTTTTCGCTCATAGGGCCAGCCCGGTCTTTTGATCGAAGAGATGGACATGGGCAGCGTCAATCACCAGTTCGAGCACCTGCTCGCGCGGCGGCAGGGCGTCGGCGGGAACGCGCATGGTGATCAGCCGTCCATCCGCGCGCACCAGTTCGGCCGGATCGAAGGGCTTGCCGATGGCATAGTCGTCGGCCATGCGGATGGCGACACCGGTATCGGCAAGGCGCAGGGCAATAAAGGATTCCGGTTCAAGTTTTTCAACCAGTTCGACGCGGGCGCCGAGCCCGGGATTCTGAGCCGCCCGCCAGCCCAGATGCTCGGGGCGCACCCCGACCACCACCGGCTGGCCAATCTCGAAGGCCGAGGACGCCGAGCGCGGCGTGACCGCAAGGCTGGCGCCACCGATGGCCAGGGTGACCTGCGGCCCGGTGGCGGTGACGCGGGCCTCGATGAAGTTCATGGCCGGGCTGCCGATAAAACCGGCCACAAAGATATTGGCTGGCGCGTGATAGAGCGCATGTGGGGTGTCGTATTGCTGGAGCGCGCCGCGCGAGAACACAGCCACCCGGCTGCCCAGCGTCATGGCCTCGACCTGATCGTGGGTGACATGGATGGTGGTGGTGCCGAGCCGGGCATGGAGCCGCCCCAGTTCGGCGCGCAGTTGCACGCGCAGCTTGGCGTCAAGATTGGACAACGGCTCATCGAGGAGGAATGCCTCTGGATTGCGCACAATGGCGCGGCCCATGGCGACACGCTGGCGCTGACCGCCCGACAGCTGTTTCGGTTTGCGATCCATCAGGTCTGACAGATCAAGGATGCGGGCGGCTTCGGCCACGCGCTGGTCGATCTCGGCCTTGGGCAGCTTGCGCAGCTCAAGGGCGAAGGCAATGTTCTGACGCACCGTCATCTGCGGATAAAGCGCGTAGGACTGGAAGACCATGGCGATATCGCGGTCGCGGGCAGCAACATCGTTGACCACGTGCCCATTGATCTCGACCTGGCCGGCGGTGATGGTTTCAAGCCCGGCAATGATGCGCAAAAGCGTCGACTTGCCACAGCCCGATGGCCCGACAAAAACCACGAACTCGCCGTCGGCGATCTCGAGATTGACGTCGCGCAGCGCCACGGTGTTTCCGGCATAGGTCTTGCCGACGCTTTTCAGTGAGATCGAACCCATCAGACACTCTTTGCGGTTCTGGCGCGGCCCGTGCGGGTGGCCAATCGGTTGGACAAGCGGATCATGATTTGAGCGCCCCCTCGGCAACACCGCGCTCGAACTGGTTCTGCAGCGCCAGGTAGGTGGCAAACACCGGCACGGCCGCAATGATCGAGGCAGCAGCGATCAGGTGATAGTCGGAGGTGTACTGGCCGAGCTGGGCATTGATCCCCAGCGTCAGGGTGAAACTGGACGGATCGCGCAGCAGCACCAGCGCCAGGATGAACTCGTTCCAGTTGGCCAGGAACAGAAGGATGACGACGGTTGCAATGGCGCCCTTGGCAATGGGCGCCAGGATGCGCCAGAGGATCTGCCATTCCGAACAGCCATCGAGCCGGGCCGCCTCGATGATCTCGTGCGGGATGGAGGCAAAGAACCCACGAAACACCAGGGTGGCGATCGGCAGGCCAAAGGCCACATAGGCCAGCATCAGCCCGGTGCGGGTGTCGTAGAGCCCGAGATGGCGCATTTCGATGAGCAGCGGCACCACCAGCGCCGAGGGCGGGATGACGACGCCCATCAAAAGCAGGGAGAACAGCGCCTCGCTGCCCCTGAACGGGATTTTGGTAAAGGCATAGGCCGCACTCATCGCCACCACCACGGTGATGATGACCGAGCCGACGGTGACAAAGCCGGAATTGAGGAACATCTGCCCCAGCCCATAACGGGTGAAGGCCTCGGGATAATTGCCCGGCTGCGGATTGGTGGGGATGAGCCCCGGGCGCAGGGTTTCGCGGCTGGTCTTGAGCGAGAGCGCCAGAACCCAGAGCACCGGGGTGAGCACCACGATCGAGAGCGTCAAAGCAATCAGGGTGATGAACGGGCGGGCCCTGCGGCGCTCGCGGTGCGGTGTGGGGAAGGTCGCATCAGACATGGCGGAGCACCCGCAAGCGCAGAACGCTCGCCCCGATGGCCAGCAGCACGATGATGACGGCGATGGCCGAGGCCATGCCCATGGCATTGAGCTGAAAGCCCTGCTCATACATGTAGGTGGCGAGCACTTCGGTGGACCGGCTGGGGCCACCGCGCGTCATGACATAGACAATATCGAAGATGCGCAGCCCGCCGATGATGTTGAGCAGCACCACCACCGACATCACATGGTAGAGCGAGGGCATGACGACATGGACGAACTTGGTCCAGGCGCGCGCCCCATCAAGATCGGCAGCCTCAAGCAGGGTATCGGGCACGTTCTGCAGCCCGGCGTAGTAGAGGATCATGTCATAGCCGGCAAACTGCCAGAGGGTGGCCAGAATGATGGCGGCGAGCGCAAAGCGACCATCGCCAAGCCAGAACACCGGCTGGTTGATCAGGCCGATGAGATCGAGGAACTGATTGAGCCCACCCCCGACCCCGCGCAATAGCCCCGACCACATCAGCCCCACAATGACCGGCGACAGCAAAACCGGCAGGAACAGCACGGCCTTGAGAAAGGCGGTGCCCGGGGCGCGGGTGTTGACCAGAACCGCCAGCCCGAGCCCGACGGCGTTGAGCAGCACTGTGGTGGCGACGGTAAAGATCAGGGTGTGGAGGAAGGCGCGCAGGAAGGTGGGGTCGCTCAGGAGCCCGGAGTAGTTTTCGAGCCCGAGCCATTCAATTCCGGAAATGTCGAAGCCGGTCCAGCGGGTGAAGGAAGTCAGGACCACTGCTACAACTGGCACGGCCACAAAGCCGAGGAACAGGCAGAGCGTTGGGGCCGCCAGCAACAGGCTGACCGTGGTGGGATTGGCACGGCGCCGCGGGCGCCGTACCGGGCTGGCAGAAACCAGTGTTCCGAGCGGACTGGCAGTCATGTGTCAGCCTCCCCTTCCGCCCGGTTGCCTGGTTACTGTGCCGCTGCGGCCATGGCGGCCGTCAGGTCGGCACCCTTGGCGGCGCCATCAAAGATCTTCTGCATGCCATCGAGCAGCGCCGCGTTGACCGGCGGGGTGTAGATGGTGCGGCTGCGGGCCGAGGCCTGGGCCGCAATGAAGTTCTTGGACAATTCAGACGCATCGGCGGGCACTTCGACCGGCCAGGACGGAATGAAGTTGTACTGAACCAGCGTTTTGGCGCCCTCGTCGTCGGTCAGAGTGCGCAGGAAATCGGCCGCCGCCTCGTTATCCGTGCCTCCGGCGGGCAGCGAGAACATACGCGCAATGCCGCCCGTGGGGTTCGGGGTCTGCCCGGCATCCCCGGGGAACGGGAACAGGCCCCATTCGAACTCGCCACCGACCTTGTCGTTGATGCCACCCGAAATGAAGTTGCCGACCGGATAGAACATGGCCGAGGCGCCCGAGACGAACAGATCGAGCGATTCATTGAAGGCCCCCATCGAATTGGCACCCGGCGCGAACACGCCCGACGCCACAAGGTCGGCCACCCGATCACCGGCGGCGGTGAAGGCGGCATCATCCCAGGCAAGTTTGCCGGCATCGGCGTCGGCGAGTTTGGTACCAGTGGGATCGGCATACACCAACTGGGCAAACCAGGTGTCGCCACCGGCCCATTTGTCCTTGGTGCCAAGGGCGATGCCAAAGATGCCCGCTTCATTGAGCTTGGCAGCAGCGGCCTTGAGCTCGTCATTGGTGGCAGGCGGGGTCAACCCGTGCTCGGCAAAGATCGACTTGTTATAGGCGATCTGGAGCGTGTTGAGGTCAAACGGCAGGGCCCAGACCTCGCCATTGAGCGTGACGAAATCCTTGGCGCTCTGCGAGATCGCCGGGAAGCCGGTATTGAGGATCTCACCCATCGGGGCAAGCTTGCCGCTGTCGGCCAGGTCGCGGAAGCCGCTGTCCCATGGCACCTGGAAGATGTCGGGCGGCTGGTTGGCGGCGAGCGCCGCCTTGAGTTTGGTCATATAGTCGGCATAGGGGACATAGGTGACCTGCACCTTGATGTCCGGATGCGCGGCCTGGTAGCGCGCAATGGCAGCCTCGTCGACCTTGACGTAGTCGCCTTCGTTGTTCCAGGTCCAGTATTCGAGCACGGTTTCGGCCTGCGCCGTCATGGCGCTCCCGGCCAGCAACATGGCGGCAAGCGAAGCCAGAGCCATGGTCTTACTGAGTGTCATTTTCCCCTCCCAATTGGCGGAGTTCAGGTGCTCCGCACACCGTTCCCAAGGACCGGGCGACACCGGCAGCGGGCATGCGCCCAGCGACCGGACCGGCCTGAAACTGGCCAGACCCTATGACGGGTTTTCTATCATGTCAATCGTTTGACTAGATTTAATCAATCGGTTGACCATGTAGAATGTTGCAGCTAAGGTGCCGCCCAATCAGCCGCGTTTCGGGGCTCAGAGGGGGGATCAATGCCAGCGCAATCGACCATCACCAGTATCCAGGTTGCCACCATCCAGGGGCAGTTGCCGGCCCCGGTGATCTTTGGCGACTGGGTGATGAAGCACCGCGAATTCGTCGTGGTGCGCATGCGCTCGGCCTCCGGGCACGAGGGCTGGTCGTTCACCCTGACGCGCGATGGCGCGGTGGCCGAGCAGATCCGCAAGTCAATCACCCCGGTCTATCTCGATACCGACGTGGCCGACCGCGAAAAGACCTTCAAGACCGCCAAGGGCCGGACCTATGGTTCGCATAGCGCCGGGGTGGGACTGCGCGCCCTTTCACAGGTTGACCTTGCGGCCTGGGATCTTGCGGCCAAGATGGCGGACAAGTCGATTGCCGAATTCCTCGGCGGCAAGGCCAAGCCAATGCCCGCCACCGCCATTATCGGCTATCCGCCTGCCATCATGCCGCCCGAAAAGGTGTTCGAACAGGTTGCAGGCCTTTATGCCGACGGCTGGCGGCGCTTCAAGGCGCCGATGGGCGTGACGCTGGCCGAATCCGAAGCGCGCCTGCGCGCGGCCCGCAAGGCCGCCCCCGATGCCTGGCTGGGTACGGACCTGGTGTGGATGTTTTCAAGCGTCGATGACGCGGCCAGCTATGCCAATAAACTCTCCGACCTCAACATGGGGTGCATCGAGGATATTTTCCCACCCGGCAATGCCCGCAAGCTCGCCGAACTGCGCAAACGCGTGCCCATGCCGATCTGGCAGGGCGACGAACAGGGGGGCTCGTATTATCCCGAAGCACTGATCATGGCCGGGTCGGTCGACCGGGTGCGTGTCGACCTGACCTGCATGGGCGGGATTACCGGGGCGCGCTCCATCATCGACGAATGTCTTGCCGCCAAGGTCGATTTCGGACCGCACATGTTTGCCCACGTGCATTCGCAGGTGTTCAGCGCCTGGGGCTTTGATGACAAGCCGGTCGAATGGGGCGTGCCCTGGACGGGCGTTGACCCCTATGCCGACAGCCTGGCCCAGCCCACCATCACCGCTGGCGGGCTGATGCAGCCGCTGCCGCAGGGCCCCGGCTTTGGCCAGATGATCAACCGCGACTGGGCCCTGAGCCAGCCGCATCAGGACCCCGACCACATTCTGGATTGAGCACTGCAATGAAAGAAGAACCAAGCGTTCCCGCCGACTATGCCAGGACCCTGTTCGACCTGACCGGGCGCGTTGCCGTGGTAACCGGGGCCGGCAGCGGGCTGGGGGCCGCCATCTCGATGGGTTATGCCCAGCTCGGGGTGACGGTGATACTGGCCGACGTCAACATGGCCGGAGCGGAAGCAACGCTCAAGACCATAACCGAACAGGGCGGCAAGGCAGAGATTGCTCCGCTCGACGTGACCCGACGCGATGCCTGCTTTGCGCTGGCCGAAAAGGTGGTAGCCGACCACGGCCATGTCGATATTCTGGTCAACAGCGCCGGTTCGGCCTTCCGCAGCCCGGCCGAGGACTTCCCTGAAGACAAGTTCAACTTCATCCTCGATCTCAATCTCAAGGGCACCTATTTCTGCTGCCAGGCCTTCGGCAAGGCCATGCTGGCCCAGAACAAGGGCTCGATCATCAATATCGCCTCGATCGGCTCATTTACCGCCTATCCATGGGCCAGCGCCTACCTGGCGTCCAAGGGCGGAGTGCTGCAGATCACCCGCGGGCTGGCGCTCGAATGGCGCGACCGCGGCGTGCGCGTCAATGGCATCGGCCCGACCCTGATGGAATCCCCGCTCACCAAAGCGGCGGGCACCACATCCTCCATCACCGCCGACTTCATCAAAGCCCGCATGCTGCGCCCGCGCCTCGGCCTGCCCCGCGAACTGGTGGGCACGGCGGTGTTCCTGGCCAGTGACGCCTCTGAGCTTGTCACCGGGCATGTGGTGATGTGCGATGACGGCTACATGACCCAATAGGACAGACCATGGCCAGGATCACCCGCGCCCACCATACCGGCTTTACCGTCCGCTCGATCGAGAAGTCGCTGGCCTTTTATCGCGACATTCTGGGGTTTGAACTGGCGTTTCAGTGGAACCCCAAGGCCCCCTATATCGGGGAACTGGTGGGGTACCCTGAGGTCGACCTGCATGGCGCGATCCTGCGGCTGCCGGGCACCGACGTCTGCCTCGAACTGCTCGAATATCGCAATATCGAGCAGGTGCCGGTGGACATGGGCAATGGCAATGTCGGCAACGGGCACATCGCCTTCAACGTCGACAACCTCGTCGAATACTATGCCTATCTCAAATCGCGCGGGGTCCATGCGGTCTCCGAACCGGTGACGCCGACCATTGGCCCCAACAAGGGCGGCAAGGCTATCTACCTGATCGACCCCGATGGGTTCCGGGTGGAGCTGATCGAAACCGCGCAGGCCTTCGGCAGCTTCAAGCCTGAGTGAGCACATACCGATAGGCAATAAGTATAGCTCGTCGGTCAATCGATTGATTTTGTAGTTTGGGCTGCTAGGCTGCAACCGGAATTGAATGGGAGGAGAATGACTTGGCCAAGATCTGGATACGTCAGGCGGTCCTGCGGGCGCTCGACGATGCGCTTGCCGACGATCCCAGCGTGATCGTGATGGGCGAGGACATTGCTGCCGCCGGTGGCCCGTTCAAGGTGACCGAAGGGCTCTTGGCCGTGCATGGGCCCGAGCGGGTGATCGACACCCCGATTTCGGAAATGGCCTTTATGGGCGCAGCGGTGGGGGCTGCGGTCTGCGGTCTGAAGCCGGTCGTTGAGATGATGTTCATCGAGTTCATCGGCGTGGCGCTCGACCAGTTGACGACGCAGGCCGCCACCATGCGCTACCTGTCGCGCGGCAAGCTGACGACGCCGCTGGTGGTGCGGGCCTCGGCCGGGGCCGGACAGGGCTTTGGCTGCCAGCATTCGCAAATGCTCGACCACTGGTTCCGCGGCACGCCGGGGCTCAAGGTGGTGGTGACCTCGAATGCCCGCACCACCTATGGGCTGTTGCGCTCGGCCATTGAGGACCCCGATCCGGTGGTCGTGCTTGAACCGCGCGTGCTCTATGCCGAGCGCGAAGAGTATGAGTTCGACAAGACCTATCGCATTCCGCTCGGGCAGGCCGAGATCGTGACGCCGGGCAAAGACGTGACGCTGGTGACCTGTGGCGCCATGGTGCGCGTGGCCAGGGAAGCGGCAGCCAATTCGGATGGCAGCATCGAGGTCATCGATTTGCTGACCCTTTGGCCGTGGGATCGCAAGACCGTGCTTGAATCGGCAATGCGCACCGGCCGGCTGGTGACGCTGGAAGAAGCACCCGTCGGCAGCGGCTGGGGTGGCGAAGTGGCAGCGGCGATTTCGACCGATGCCTTCGGCAAGCTCAAGGCACCACCGCACCGCATCACCCTGCCCGACGCCCCGGTGCCCTATAACGGTACGCTCGAAGCCCGCTATCTGCCCAACGCCGCCTATGTTTCCGAACAGGTGGCGGCCCTGGTCAGGACCAACACAGCCCCCCTGCCCTGGTGGAGGACCGCATCATGACGCTTTCGAACTCGAATTCGCCGCTGGCCCGCCGCCACGCGCTTTCCGACCGCGTCGAGCAGCTGATGCGCATGATCGAAATCCGCGCGGTAGAAGATCGCATCCAGAAGCTGTTTGCTGACGGCTTTGTGCGCGGCAGCACACACCTGGCTAGCGGGCAGGAAGCGGTGGCCGTAGGTATTGCCCGCACCATCGATCCCGATGATATCGTGACCTGCACCTATCGTGGGCACGGCCATGCGCTGGCGCTGGGCGTGACCCCGGCCGGGGTGATCGGAGAAATCTGCGGCCGCCAGATCGGCTGTGCCGGTGGCCTTGGCGGGTCGATGCATCTGGTCGAGCCCGAGGTAGGGTTGCTGCCGACGTTTGCCATTGTCGGGGCCGGATTGCCCGTGGCGTGCGGGGCGGCCATGGCGGCACAGGCCCGCGGCAAGGACCGGGTGGCGGTGGCGATCTTTGGCGATGGCTCGACCAATATCGGGGCTTTCCACGAGGCACTGAACTTTGCTGCCATCCGCAAGCTGCCGGTGATCTTTGTCTGCGAGAACAACCTTTACGGCGAATATACCCGTATCCAGCTCTCGACCCCGGTGGAGGACATTGCCATCCGCGCCGTCAGCTACAACATGCCCGGCGTGGTGGTGGACGGACAGGACGCCGATAAGGTGGCCGCCGCCATGGCCGATGCGGTGGCGCGGGCCCGGCGCGGCGACGGGCCGAGCCTTCTCGAAATGAAGACCTACCGCTATTCGGGCCACTCGCGTTCCGACCCGGCGACCTATCGCCCGGCCGGTGAGCTCGATGCCTGGCTCAAGCGCGACCCGATCAATATCTTTGCGAGCCGCCTTGAGGCGGAGGGCGCGATTGCCACGGGGAGCCTTGAGGGCTTCAGGACCGATGTGCGTGACGCGGTGGAAGCGGCGACGCAGGAAGCCCTGGCCTCTCAGCAACCGGGGCTTGAGCAGATCCTGGCCCATGTTGATGCCAATTCGGCCGGAGGAGACCGCAAGTGGAGTTTCTGGTCGAAATAGAGGTCAAATGGCCGCCTGACGGTGACCCGGCACAAAAGGCCGAACTGATCGCAGCCGAAGGCCGGCGTGCCGCTGAACTGGCGGCCGCCGGCACGGTGCGGCGACTTTGGCGCATTCCGGGCCGCTGGGCCAATGTGGGACTATGGGAAGCGTCCGACGCCACAGCGCTGCATGATGCGATCGCCTCGCTGCCGTTTTATCCATGGCTGACCGCGACGGTCAGGCCGCTGGCCCGGCACCCCTCGGACCCGGCCATGCGCTAGAAGGAACTCGACAATGAAGCGTCTCCCGACGCGCCGCCGCGCCTGCCTTGTCGTTCCCGGCGGATCGGAAAAAATGCTGGCCAAGGCCGCAACGCTTGCTGCTGATGAAATTGTGCTCGACCTCGAAGATGCCGTGGCTCCCGAGGCCAAGGACCGGGCCCGCGCCCTGGTGCTGGCCGCTCTCGGGCGGGCCGGATTTGCCGGGCGGCAGGTGGCGGTGCGGGTCAATGCCATCGGCACGCCATGGTGCCACCGGGATATCATTGCCATGGCCGAAGCCGGGCATGAGCGGCTGAGCCTGGTTGTGCCCAAGCTCGAAAGCGCCGATGACCTGGCCTTTCTCGACCGGCTGCTGGCCGGGATTGATCCGAACGGGAAGATCAGGGTGCAGGGGCTGATCGAGACAGCGCGGGGATTAGGCGGCCTTGAGTCGCTTGCCGGAGCCAGTCCGCGGCTCGACAGCCTGATCCTCGGCTATGGAGACCTCGCCTCGTCGCTGGGCCGGAGCCCGGACGGCTCGTGGCAATCAATTCAGGACCGGGTGCTGGTTGCGGCCCGAGCCAATGGACTGCGGGCGATTGACGGGCCGCACTTTACTCTGGGTCCGCAGGCCGAGCCGGGGCTCATCGCTGCGGCAAGCGCGGCCGCGGCCATGGGCTTTGATGGCAAATGGGCTATCCACCCTGCGCAGGTGCACCCGATCACCGACGCCTTCACCCCGGCACCAGAGGTGGTCGCACGGGCGCGAGCGCTGATTGCCAGACTTGATGCGGCGCTGGCGCTGGGTGAAGGTGCGGCAACTCTTGACGGGCAGATGATTGACGAGGCCATGCGCGGCGGTGCGATGCGCGTACTCTCGTTTGTGGAGGCTGACGATGCCGGATGACAAGGCCCTGCTTTCGCCCGGCACTGATGGCCCGTTTTTCGATGACCTGTCGCTCGGCGACCGCTTCGATACTGCCCCACGGATCAGGCTCACCGATGGGCTGGCGGCAAGCCACCACGCCATTGTGGGGGGGCGGCTGCGTCTTCCGTTCGACCCTGAGCTGTCGGCCCGCGTCACCGGCATGGCCTCCCCGTTGGCGTCCCCGGCAGTGGTGTGGGATTTTGCCATCGGGCAATCAACGCTGGTGACCCAGCGCGCCATTGCCAACCTGTTTTATCGCGGCCTGGTCTTCCGCCGCGCGCCCGTGATCGGGGATACACTGCACACCGTGACCGAAATCGTCGGGCTGCGTCCGGCCAGCTCCAGGCCGGGACGGCCGCCGCGCGGGCTGGTGGTGATGCGCATGCGGACCAGCGATCAGGATGACCGCACCGTGCTCGATTTTTTCCGCTGCGCCATGCTGCCGGCTCGTGCTGAGACGGCAGCAGAACCCAAGGGCCTGATCGATCCGCAGGCCGGGGACCTCGACATGAGCGCTTCCGTGGTCGGCTGGAACCTGGCGCAGTATCGCGGGAACGTGAGCGGCCCGCATTTTGCCGACCTGAAGGTGGGAGCCATTTACGCTGTGACGGCGGGCGATCTGGTTTCCAACGCGCCGGAACTGGCACGGTTGACCATGAACCTGGCGGCGATCCACCACGATGCGGCAATCGGGAACGGCGAGCGGCTGGTCTATGGCGGGCACACGGTGGGGCTGGCGCTTGCGCAGGTGACCCGCGCCCTGCCATCGATCATCACCGTGCTCGGCTGGCACCATTGCGACCATACCGGCCCGGTGCGCGAGGGCGATACGCTCCATTCCACCATCACCATCGAGCGCACCGAGCCCCGTGCCGGGGACGGCGGACTGGCCCATATCCGGGTGCTGGTAACCGCCAGCAACGGCGCGGGCACCAGTTCGGTGCTCGATTGGGGCTTTGCGGGACTGTTTGCATGAGCGGCGGCATCCTCTCGGGCCTGCGCATTGTTGAAGGCTCGGCCTTTGTCGCCGCCCCGCTGGGCGGGCTGACACTGGCCCAGCTCGGGGCCGACGTGATCCGCTACGACCATATCGGCGGGGCGCTCGACCGGCAGCGCTGGCCATTGGCGCCGAACGGGAAAAGCCTGTTCTGGGCCGGGATGAACAAGGGCAAGCGCTCGATCCGCATCGACCTGCGCTCACCCGAAGGGCAGGAGTTGGTGGCGCAGCTGATCACCGCGCCGGGGCCAGATGCCGGGATATTCCTGACCAATCTGCCAGTGCGCGGGGCATTGAGCTATGAGGCGCTGAAGGCCCGGCGCGCCGATGTGATCATGGTGGTGCTGACCGGCAATGCCGATGGCAGCAGCGAGGTCGACTATACCGTCAATGCCGCCACCGGCTTTCCGCTGATCACCGGACCGCGCGGCGGGACCACGCCGGTCAACGCCGTGTTGCCGGCCTGGGACATTGCGCTCGGCGAAATGGCCGCTGTCGGCATTCTGGCCGCCGAACGCCGGCGCAGCCGGACCGGGGAAGGCGCACTGGTGCAGATGGCGCTCTCGGACGTGGCCTTTGCCGCCGCAAGCTATCTCGGGCGCCTCGGGCAGGCCGAACTGGGCACGACGGCCAGTCCGGATGGCAACCACCTTTATGGTGCCTTCGGGCATGATTTTCTCACCGCTGATGGGCGGCGGGTGATGCTGATGGGACTAACGGCGCGGCAGTGGAGCGCGCTGGTGACGGCAACACGGCTCGACACAGCAACGATCACGGCCAGAACCGGCGAAGCGCTTGGCACCGAAGCCAGCCGCTATGCAGCGCGCGAGGCGATTGTGGAGGCGCTGGCCCCGATCATTGCTGCAGAGCCGTTGGGTGCTTGGCGCAAACGCTTTGCCGTCCATGGCGTGGCCTGGGGACCATACCAGAGCTTTGCTCAGGCGCTGCGCGATGACCCGCGTGTGTCTGAGGCCAATGCCCTGTTCGAGAGGGTCAGCCACCCCGGCATCGGCGACCTGCTGACGGCGGCATCGCCGCTGCGGCTTTCGGGCGCCGATCGCCTGCCCGCACAACCGGCGCCTGTGCCGGGGGCGCATACCGAGCAGATCCTGAGCGAACTCGGGTTTTCGGCGGCGGAAATTGCGGGCCTGCATGATCGCGGGATCGTCGCCGGTCCGGAACAGGACTGACTCAGGCCCGGGGCGCCGACACCGAGGCGCGTTCGATAAGCCGGGGCGGGCTTTCAATCACCACATCCTGAGGCTCACGGCCATGCAGGATAGCGTCGACCTCATCGACGGCGCGGGCACCCATTTCGCCAAGCGCGGTGGCGATCGCAGTCAGCGGCGGGGAGGTATATTCGGCATCCTCGCCATCGAGCGTGATGATCGAGAGCTCTTGCGGCACCTTGACCTTGCGGGCCCGCGCTGCCGCCACCGAGCCGATGCCGACCAAAAGGTTGGAAGCAAAGACTGCCGTGGGGCGATCGGGCATGTCGAGCAGCCGCATCATCCCATCATAGCCACCGCGCCGCGAATAGGGACCGACGAGGTCAACGAAGGGCGGAAGCTTCGCTTCAGTGCAGAATTTGGTAAACCCGGCGCGGCGGCGCTGGGCGGTATCGAGATCATCGTTGTCGCCGATAAAGGCCAGGTGCCGGTGGCCGGCATCGTAGAGCACCTGCGCGGCCATATAGGCGGCGGCGAAATCATCGACGGTGACGCTGCGCCCGATCCTGGCGCGGCGGTTGACGAAGACATGCGGGATCGGATTGTCGTCAAGCGCGGCGATCAGTTCGGGCGACTGGGCCGAGACGGCAATGATCATGCCATCGACGCGCCGCTCGCTGACAAGCTTAAGATAGACCGAGGTCGAGGCCGCCTCGTCATCGACATCGGCCACCAGCATGACATAGCCCACCTCTTCAGCCCGGCGGACCGCGCCGCGCACGATGGAGGCATAGACCGGGTTCATCAGGTTGGGCAGCAGGATACCCAGCGCCCCTGTGCGGCGGGTACGCAGGTTGCGGGCCAGCGCATGCGGACGGTAGTTCAGACGCCGCGCCTCATCCATGATGGCCTGGCGCGTTTCAGGGCGGACACTGATACCACCGCCGCTGAGCACCTTGGACACGGTGGAGGTATCCACCTTGAGCGCCAGGGCGATATCCTTCAGCGTTGCCGGCCGCACCGGCTCGCGTCTTTTTGGGTTATCGCTATCGCCCTGCTTCAAGTCTTGCCGCTCCTGTAGCGTGATACCAGTTGGGCGTCAGGTTCATACCGATAGGCGCGCGCGGTCAATCCGCCATCCACAGCCAAAGACTCTCCAGACACAAAAGATGCCTCTGGCGAGAGCAGCCAGGCCACCGCAGCGGCGACTTCCTCGGGTTCGCCGATGCGTTCGAGCGGGTGAATGATCGACATTTCGCGTTCGGCCATGGTGCTGTCGGGACTTTCCCGAATCACCTTGTCGACCAGCGGGGTGCGAATGGCACCCGGCGCCACCGAATTGGCGCGGATGCCGACCGGCCCATATTCGACCGCGATATAGCGCGAAAGCGCATCGACCCCGGCCTTAGCGACATCGTAGGCGGCCCACATGTTGAAAGCGGCCCGCCCATGCACCGACGAAACGTTGACGATGGCACCAGTGCTCTTGCGCGACACCCAGGTACTGATCGCCTCGGATGCGCCCCAGAAATGCGACATCAGGTTGACAGAAATCACGCGGTTGACAGCGGTCTCGTCGGGTTCGTGCAAATTGCCCATCACGGCAATACCGACATTGTTGACCCAGCCCGAGAGCGGGGCCAGCGCATCGGCCGCCTCGCGCGCCGCCTTGAGCACGGCGCGATCGGCGGCATCGCCGCGCACCACGGCGTGCCCGGACCCCAGCATGGCCTCAAGGCGGTCGGCACCTTGTGCGTCGAGTTCAAGACCCACCACGCACCAGCCATCCGCCGCCAGTCGCCGCGCGATGGCAAAACCGATTCCGGTCCCGGCGCCGGTGACAACCACACTGTTTTTCCCGTTCATCGTAAACGCTCCCCCCTCGACCGAAAACAGCCTTCCAGGGCCCTGCCGACCCGCTGGAACCAGAAAAGGCGCTTTCGGGGGAAACTTCAAGACCCAAACGATTGACTAGAAAATCGAGCAAATTAAGCAATCGATTGACTAACTCTCAACTCTGTGGCTAGCTGCAGCCCGGACTGGCCAGGAACGCGCCAGCCGGAACGCCTCAGAGGGGGGAGATATGGACGACAACGACCAGAGCGGACGTCCGCCAGCATCATTCCTGGCTACTCGTCGCAACGTGCTGCGCGCCTTGGGCGCGCTGGGCCTGAGCACCAGCGTGCTCAGCCCGCTCGGCATGACTGCCGCATTCGGTGCCGACTTCGACTGGAAGAAGTTTGCCGGCACCAAAATCAACCTGCTTATGGTGGGCGGTGAAGGCGATGACCGTGCCTTTGCCGACCTCGTGCCCGAGTTCGAGGCCGAGACCGGCATGAGCATCGAAATAACCGCCCCGGCCCTGGGGCCGCTGATTGAAAAGACCCTGCAGAACCTGCAGGCGCCGCAATCAGCCTATGACGTGATCTCGTATCTTGGCTTCCTGACCACCCAGCAGGTAGGCGCGGGCTATTATGAACAGCTCAATGCCTATATCGATGATCCGTCCAAGACGGCGCCCGACTGGGATTTTGCCGACTTCCTGCAGCCCGCGCTGCGCAATGTCGGCATTTTCGACATGGCCAATGGCGTCGTCGGCCAGGGCTCGGATGTCTATGGCATTCCCGGCACCCATTCGGGTTCGGTGATCTATTTCTACCGCAAGGACCTGTTCGAGGCTGCCGGTCTGCAACCGGCCAAGACCTGGGACGAATTCGCCGCCGCTGCCAAGGCGCTCAATACCGATGAGGTGGCGGGGGCCAGCTTTATCGGGGCCAACGACTTCTCGCTGGCGCTGGTGGACTGGTTTGCCCGCTTCATCACCATCGGCGGCACGCTGATGAGCGGTGATCCCAAGACCAAAGACTTCAAGCCCAACGTGGATTCACCCGAGGGGGTCAAAGCGCTGCAGATGATGATCGATCTGCTGCCCTATGCGCCCAAGAACGTCACCAAATACGGCTTTGCCGAAAACGTCGACGGGTTCTCGACCGGCAAGATCGCCCAGATGATCTTCTGGTCCACAATTGCCGGGCCGGTGTTCGATCCGGAAAAATCGCTGGTCGCCGACAAGACTGGTACGGGTCCGGTTCCGGCCGATCCGGGCCAGACACCGCGCGCCATCCAGGGTGGCTGGGGCATTGGCATTCCCAAAAATGCCGACCCGGCCAAGAAGGACGCCGCCTGGCTGGCCCTGCAGTGGTTCACCAGCAAGCGCGTGAACAACTACCTCGTCGACAAATACCAGATCGATGCCAGCCGCACTTCGGCGTTCACCGACCCGGCACTGCTCGAAAAGTTCCCCTACCTGACCGACGCCCTGGCGGCGGCCTCGAATGCGGAACTGCTACCCACCGCCCGCATCCCGGAATGCTTCCAGCTCAATGACGTGATGAACGTGGAGTTCAACTCGGCACTGCTCGGCATCCAGGACGCCCAGACCGCCTGCACCAAGGTACAGGCGCAGTGGGAAGACATGCTGCGCAAAGCCGGCCACCTGGCCTGACCAATGCGGGACGAGTTGGAAACGCGAAAGGCCCGTTCATGACCATCGCTGCCAACCCGCCCCGCTCACCATTCGGCAAGCCCGACAACCCGAGGAAAGCCATCTGGCTTCTCCTCGGGCCCTGCGTGATCTATCTGTTTGCCTTCGCCATTTACCCCCTGTTCCACAGCCTGCGCCTGTCGTTTACCGACATGAGCGCGGCCGCCGGGGGCGGGAACTGGGTGGGCCTGAAAAACTACGCTGACCTCTTGGTCGATCCATTGTTCTGGAATGCGGCCATGAACAGCGCCATTATGGTGGTGCTGGCGGTCAGCATCCAGGTGGTGGCGGGCGTCGCGCTGGCCATGTTCTTTAACCTGCACCTGAAGGGCGCCTGGATCGTGCGCGGCATCCTGATGCTGCCCATGCTGATGACCCCGATCGTCGTGGGTCTGATGTGGCGCGCCCTGCTCAACCCGGACTGGGGGCTGATCGACTGGTCGATCCGATTGATCGGGCTTGAACCGCCCGACTGGCTGGGCTCGATCAACATGGCCATCGTCACCCTGGTGCTGGTCGATTCCTGGCAGTGGACGCCGTTTGTGTTCCTGATCGTGTTTGCCCGCCTGCAGGCCCTGCCGCTCGATGTGTTTGAGGCCGCCAATGTCGATGGTGCCGGACCCTGGGTGATCTTCCGCCGCATCACTCTGCCCATGCTGATGCCGGCCATCGTCTTTGCCGCCGTGTTCCGCGCCGTCGACGCCTTCCGCTCGTTCGACCTGGTGTTCGGCCTCAGCTATGGCGGCCCGGCGCGCGGCACGACGACGCTGAGCTTTTTTGCCTTCCAGCACGGCTTCCAGTTCCAGAACTATGGCTATGCCGCCGCCATCGCCTACGCCATGCTCATCATCCTGTCGGTGGGCACAACGGTGATGCTGCGCTACGTCAAGATCCGCTCGGAGGGCTGAAGATGACACTGCGCCCCAAAAGGATCCTGGCCTATTTGACCCTGATTGCCATCGGACTGATCGGAATTGCGCCATTTCTCTATATGGCGGTGCTTTCGACCAAGCGGCGTATCGAGATCCCCTCGCAGGTGCCCCCGACGCTCAACTTCAACTGGCCCCAGATCGTCAAGAATTACTCCGAAGTGCTGTTCAGCCAAGGCATGCTGACCTTTACACTCAATTCGCTGATCGTGGTTTCGATTTCGACCGCCATTGCCATCGTCATCGGCACGCCGGCCGCCTACGCCTTTTCGCGATTAAAGTTCCGCTATTCGGAGTCGCTGGCCAGCACCATCCTGTCGTTCCGCTTCATGCCCCCGATCGCGGTGGCGATTCCTCTGTTCCTGATGGTCAAAACCGCCGGGCTGCAGGACAGCTATATTGGCCTGATCCTGCCCTATGTCTCGTTCTCGCTGCCGCTCGTGGTCTGGATCATGATCGGGTTCTTCGATGAAGTGCCGCGCGAGATCGACGAGGCCGCCATGATCGATGGCGCCAGCCATGTGCTGATCCTCTGGCGCATCATGCTGCCCATTGTGCGGCCGGGCCTGTTGACCGCCTCGCTGTTTGGGGCGCTGTTTATCTGGAACGAGTTTCTCGTTGCCCTCTATGTGATCAATTCACGCGCCTACCAGACGATTTCGCTGGGCGCGGCCACGCTGATCAGCGCACAGCGCCCCATCGACTGGAATATCGCGGCCACGGTGGGCGTGGTCACGGTCATTCCCATCCTGATCTTTTCGCTATTCGTCCAGCGCTACATCGTGCGCGGGCTGACCGCCGGAGCTGTCAAATGAACTATGACCTCACACCCGAACTGGTGGCCGCCGACCTCGGCTGGCCCGAAGGCCCAACCGTGCTTGACGATGGCAGCGTGGTGTTTGTCGAAAGCTATCGCAGCCAGCTGACGGTGGTGGGCAAGGACGGCAAGGCGCGCCGGCTCGCCTATACTGCCGGAGCGCCTAACTCGTGCGTGCTCGGTTCGGATGGCGCGCTCTATGTCTGCCAGAATGGCGGCACGGTCGGGCCATGGCGGGCCGCGGAAATGTCGGTGCCGTCCATCCAGCGGGTGATGCCGGGTGGCAAGGCCGAGATCATCTGTACCGAGGTCGAGGGCATCAGACTCAACGGCCCCAACGACCTGGTGTTTGCACCCGATGGTTCGCTGGTCTTTACCGATCCGGGCACCTACAACCCTTCAAATCCGGACCCGAGCTTTATCCACGCCATCGCCCCCGACGGAACGGCGAGCGTGAAAGTGCGGTTCGAAGCGCCGACCTTTCCCAATGGGGTGGTGGTGGAAGCGGACGGATCGATCGTCTGGGACGAATCCTATACCGGCCACGTCAAGCGCCTGACACCCGACGGGCGCATCGAAGATCTGGGACGCATGCCAGGCAAGAACCCGATCCTGGATGGCATCACCATTGCCGCCGACGGGTCGCTGCTGGTGACAGACCTCGTGGGCGAAGGCTTTCACGTTTTGGCGCGGGACGGCACGCCCAAGGGCTTCGTGCGCTCGGGCGGCTGCCCGACCAACCTTGTCTTCGATGGCGACACGCTCTGGATCACTGACGCCAGTGTGCTGGCCTCAAGCGCCGAGCCCAACTATGCCGGCAAGTTGTGGAAGATGACTTTTCCCGGTGGCGGCGCGCCGGTGCATCGGGGCGCCATAAGGCGCAGCGCCCGCTCGTAAGCGGACGCCTAAGGCAGGCCGGTTCAGCCAGGCCGCTTAGGTGAAATTGGGCTCGAAACACAATTCGACCGCCACGTGGAAGTATTCGCCAAACTTAAGTTCGTTTTGCCCAAGTTGGCAGGGGTCGGGCTGTTGGCCCGGCTCAACCGGACCAGTCAGCGAACTTCCGTTCTCGCCAGTGCAATCCCGATCATAGAGCGCAGGATCGGCCACATAAGCAGCGGCACAATCATTGTAGTACCCAGGTTCGGAAGGCGAAAGTGCGACGGCAGGCGCTGTGGCAAAACCTGCCAGCATGGCACCGGCGGCAGCATAAGCTGCAAGTGGCTTGAGATTCATGATATTCTCCAAAGATTGGTGGAAGCGACAGCGGACCAAGTGTGTCGACTATGCTCTCCGTCGAAGAATTATATCTCAGACCCACCTTCCCAGCAGTGGCAAAAGGGGTCAAGTAACAAGAATTACGATCACAGTTGCGACAACGAAACTGCTTAAGAACGCGACTATATGCGTCTGAGCTTCGGAAAATGGTGGGTGTGACAGGGATTGAACCTGTGACCCCTGCCGTGTGAAGGCAGTGCTCTCCCGCTGAGCTACACACCCGATTCCGTAGAACCGAACCCGGCAAGGCCGGGGAGAAGAGATGGTGGGCGTAACTGGGATTGAACCAGTGACCCCTACGATGTCAACGTAGTGCTCTCCCGCTGAGCTATACGCCCATCTCTAGGCCGGGCGGCGCCGGGCGCCGTCCGTTGCGCGGGATAGACCATAAAACCCGAGCCGGGGTCAAGAGGGCAAACGCACCAACGCCCGGACTTCTCAGGCGGCCAGCAGGCGCTCGACTTCGTTGACCAGATCACGCAGGTGGAAGGGCTTGGAGAGCACCGAAGCATCCTTGGGCGCATCGCTGTCGGGGTTCAGCGCAACCGCTGCAAAACCGGTGATGAACATGACCTTGAGATCGGGATCAAGCTCGGTGGCGCGCCGCGCCAGTTCGATCCCATCCATCTCGGGCATCACGATATCGGAAAGCAGCAGCGCGAATGGCTCTTCGCGCAGCCGCTCATAGGCCGAGCGGCCATTGTCGAACGAAACCACCTCATAGCCGGCATTCTTGAGCGCACGCGTCAGGAACTGGCGCATGTCATTGTCGTCTTCAGCGAGCAGGATACGCTTCATTGAAACCTCGTTTGACCGCGCGTCCCGGCGGCCTTGCCGTGGACTTTATAGCCCGATGTTTAATGTAAGTTTTTCATTTCGCAATCCGGCATCACTTTGATGCGCACGCATTTGCGCACTTATGGACAACCGGCATCATTAAAGGCACAGTGATTGCCACTGGTTCGGCATCTGGTTCGGCCATGCCGTGGGGAGGAGCAGGTTGCAGTCCGACTACTGGGACAGTCCCGCTTTCGAGACCATCCGCCCCCGGCGGCTGACGGCTCCTTTGGTGTTCAATTCCGCCCATTCCGGCCGGGTCTATCCCGAACGCTTCCTCAACATGACCCGGCTCGACAATCTCTCGATCCGGCAGTCGGAAGACGCTTTTGTCGACGAACTTTATGGCAGGGCACCGCACCTCGGTACGCCGCTGCTGCGCGCGCATTTCCCGCGGGCCTACCTCGATATCAACCGGGAGCCCTGGGAGCTCGACCCGGCCATGTTCATCGAGCCCCTGCACGAGAATTGCAACACCACCAGTCCGCGGGTGGCCGCAGGTCTGGGGACGCTGGCCCGGATCGTCGCCGAGAACAAACCGATCTATCGCGACCGGCTCTCCATCGAAGACGCGCGCATGCGCATCGAAGGCATTTACCAGCCCTATCACATGACGCTGCAGAAGTTGTTGGGCGAAGCGTTCAACACGTTCGGCGTCGCCATCCTGATCGACTGCCATTCGATGCCGCGCCTGGCCCGCGGCAATGACCGAGCTGCCCCCGATGTGGTGCTGGGCGACCGATACGGCACCAGTTGCGCCCCTGCCATTGTCGAACTGGTTGAAACCATCTTTTCGGCCGCCGGCCTGAAGGTGGCGCGCAATCGGCCCTATGCGGGCGGCTATTGCACCCGCTCCTACGGACGGCCGCAATATGGTGTGCATGCGCTTCAGGTCGAGGTGTCGCGGCATCTCTACATGAATGAGGCGACGCTCAATCGCAATGACGGCTTTCCGGCCATGCGCCAGATCATCGAGCGAATGATATTCGCGCTGATTGGGCTGGATCTTTCGAGCCTTTCGGCCCCGCAGCGGATCGATGAAAGCGCCGCCGCTGAATAGCGGCAATCCAAAAAGATCGGGCCGCCGAGGCGGCCCAGTCAAGGGAGGAAACGCGGGTGGCTCTACTCCGTGGACCTGCCACGACGCCCTGAGAGCCACCGACCATCATGCCCTCTTGTGCTGAACTGATTTGGGCATTTGATCAAGCAGCACCCGATTGTTCACAGTCATCGTCACAAAACTGTTGCAAAAATGAATCAGCGCTCGGAACCACTAGTATTTGGGACTATTTCGGTTGCAGCGTGCAGCACTTGCCGTTAGCCAGACAGCATATTTCGACCCCATTTCCCGAGGCACACATGACCTTAGACCCCCTGGGTGGGCTTGACCCGCAAGCCGTCCGCCAAACCCTGCTGGCCTCGGCCGATGCGGCCGCTGGACTGACGCTGAAATACTTCCGCACCACCATGGAAGTGGAGAACAAGTGGGCCGGTGGCTTCGACCCGGTGACCGAGGCGGACAAGCAGGCCGAAATGGCCATTCGCAAGGTGATCAGCGAACGCTTCCCCAATCACGGCATCATTGGTGAGGAGTGGGACCCCAAGCTGTCCGACAGCGTCTATAACTGGGTGGTCGATCCCATCGATGGCACGCGCGCTTTCATCTCGGGCATTCCAGTCTGGGGCACGCTGGTGGGGCTGCTGCACCAGGGCAAGGGCGTTGCCGGGCTGATGGCGCAACCGTTCACCGGAGAAACCATCATCGGGATTTCAGGCGCCACCACTTATCACCGCAATGGCGAAACCCGGACCCTGCGCACCAGCGGCGTCAAGGACCTGGCCCGCGCCAAACTGGCCACTACTTCGCCCGAGCAATTCGAAAAGCCCGAGCGTCAGGCCAAATGGTTGACCCTGCGCAACCAGGCGCTGCAGACCCGCTACGGGCTCGATTGCTATGCCTATTTTGCGCTCGCGGGCGGGCATGTCGACATGGTGGTCGAAGGCGGGCTCAAGAACGTCGATATTGCCCCCATGGTGGCCATCATCGAAAACGCGGGCGGCGTGGTGAGCACCTGGACGGGCGAAAACCCGGAAAATGGCGGCAATATTGTTGCTGCCGCCACCCCGGAACTGCACGCGGCGGCGCTCAGGATCCTCGGCGCCTAAGGACGATCCGTTCAGGCTTTGGCTGAAGCACCGGTTTGCCGGGCTTCAGCCGGTCTGATCGGTGATAAAGGCATCGAAGGCGGCAAGGATCTGGCCGCGGATGGTGTCGTTTTCCATGAACAATTCATGGCGTGCCCCCGCGACCACGGCATGCCGCCCTGTGCGCATACGCAGCCCGAGCGTTTCGATGGCATGGGTTGAAACCACCTCGTCGCGGGCCGCCGCCAGCATGAGGAGCGGAATGCTGACTTTGGCGGGAAAATCATCGCGCCCGGCCATGGCCATGGCGCGGAACGCGGCCGCTGACCAGCGGAAAGTCGGCGAAGTCACTTCCAGGTCGGGCCGCGCCTTGATCACATCAACTGACCGCAGATAGCGGTTGATGTCCGAAGTCAGTGGATTGTTGGCAAAGGTGGCCTCGGACGCCGGGCGATCGGCCTTGCGTGCAATCGGGGCCGCACCAAGGCCCAGAAAACACAGTGCATCGCAGAGATTGGCCATGCCCTGCGTGCCGAAGGGCTGGCGGTCAAGCCCAACCATGGGGGCCGAGAGGAAGATGCGGTCAAACATCATGCGATCGCGGGTGGCGGCCAGAAGGGACACCATGCCACCCATCGAGTGACCCACGAGATAAAACGGCGGCGGGCAATCGGGCAGCAGAATCTGGCCATGAAAGCTCGACAGGTCGGTCCAGTAGTCATCGAATGTATCGACATAGCCCAGTTTGGGATTGCGGATCAGCCGGTCCGACCCGCCCTGTCCGCGCCAGTCGAATGTGGCCACCGAAAACCCGCGCGACTGAAAATCGGCGATGGTCTCGAAGTACTTTTCGATAAATTCGGTGCGTCCGTGCACCAGGCAGATCGTGCCGCGGTGCGGCCCGCCAGTCCGCGGCCACAGCCCATAGCGAAGGCGCACCTTGTCGGTAGTTTCAAATACCCCGATCCGGGCGCCCTCGGGCACCGGATTGGAGGGGACGACAGCAAGCCTGGGGCCCTGGGGATCGACGGCGTTCATGGAGCATCCTGAGAATTCAACCAGTGATAGGTCGGCAGAACCGCGCTTGCAATCGCCAGAAAAGAGAAAGCCAGCAATCCCGTTTGGGACTGCTGGCTTTTGATTGCAACGCCGTGCGGGGGGCGGGTGACGGACGCTGCGTGTGCGGTGATCAGCAAGTGATGCATTGCACGATCCTGTTCTAGCCCGCCCAACCTGAACCGATGCCGAGGCAGACATTCATATTGCGTTCAGGCATCAAAAGGGTCTTGAACCGCCAGCGTACGCACCTACATCTCAGCCGTCCGCCGGATAACCGGGGACCGGGTTACGGAGTTGAACGCTTGCCTATTGAGGGAGCGTTTCCGGCAGGCCCGATGACACGTTGCTCAAGGAGAATGTGAAATGCAGACCGTGGATTTTTCCCCCTTCTATCGTTCGACCGTCGGCTTTGACCGTCTGTTCAGCCGCCTCGATGGCCTTGTTGGCCAGGAAGCCAAGACCTACCCGCCCTATAACATCGAGCGCCTTGGCGCGGATGCTTATCGCATCTCGATTGCCGTCGCCGGCTTTGCCGACAGCGACATTGCCATCGAGAGCAAGGAAAACGGGTTGGTCGTCAAAGGCGCCAAGGCCCCTGAAACCGAGGACAAAGCCCGCGAGTTCCTGCATCGCGGCATAGCCGAGCGCGCCTTCGAGCTGCGCTTCCAGCTTGCCGACTATGTGGAAGTGACCGGTGCAACCCTCGAAAACGGGCTGCTGCATGTCGAACTCAAGCGCGAACTGCCCGAGAGCAAAAAGGCCCGCAAGATCGAGATCGGCACGGCCAAGCCCGCGATCACCGATCAGTCGGTCAATTAAGCTCGAGCCCATCGAAGCGAAGGGGGCGTGGCGCGATGCGCCGCGCCCTTTTGTTTGCGCAGGGCGTCGTCAGCAAGGGAACCAAGCCGTGCGGATGCGGGTTTTGGTGGGGTGAATGCACCGCCCTGTGGCGCGTGCGCTCACGCCCTTTCAAGCATCAAGGTCAGCGTCATGAAAACCCCGTCCATCGATCTGAAATCGAACACCAAGAACGCCGTCAGCGCCCTGCTCAATGCGGAGTTGGCCAATGCGCTCGATCTCTCGCTTGCCGTCAAGCAGGCGCACTGGAACCTCAAGGGCCTGCAGTTCATCGCCGTGCATGAAATGCTTGATGACCTGCGGGCCGAGCTCGACGTGCATACCGATACCATCGCCGAGCGCGTCGCCCAGCTCGATGGCATTGCCCTCGGCACCAGCCAGGTGGTAGCCAAAGCCACAACTCTTGCCCCCTATCCCACCGACATCCGCAAGGTGCCGGACCACCTCTCTGCCGTCGCCGAACGCTATGCGGCCGCCGCCAGGAGCGCCCGCACCGCCATCGATACCGCCGATGAAGCCGGCGACGCCGACTCTGCCGACATCCTCACCGCCTATTCCCGCGCGCTCGACAAATCGCTCTGGTTCGTCAAATCGCATCTCGAATAGCTGTTCGCTTGCCACGCATGCCTCGAATCCGCAAAATGCCGCATGGCCAAATTCGATGAGAATTTCGAGGGGTGGTACAAGTATGCGGAGCGGGCGCGCGATCGGCCTCCGCGACCGCTGCTTGTCGATGCTCTAGCACACGTAAAGAATCGAAACCGCGCGTTAGATTTCGGATCGGGTGCCCTCACTGACAGCCGGTTTCTCGTTGATGAGGGCTTTGCGCACACAATTGCCCTGGATGGTGAGCCAATCGCTGAAGCTGTTGCAAAGACACTGCCTGCAGACCGATTCACCTACTCGATCTCAAGTTTCGAAAATTATGCGTTCCCTGCATCGGCCTTCGATTTGATAAACGCCCAGTACGCACTGCCCTTTATCAGGCAAACTGCGTTTGGGCGGGTTTTCGCTGACCTCGCCGCCTCGCTGCAACACAATGGCATCTTGACGGGTCAGCTGTTTGGTGACCGTGACGACTGGGTGGGAACTGACGAAATGACCTTCCACAATGTGGATGAAGCAAGGTCCCTGCTTCGCGGATTTGATAACATCATGTTCTGCGAAGAAGAGCGCGATGGCCAGACGCTCAACGGCGCGCCCAAGCATTGGCACCTGTTCAATTTCATTGTCCGAAAGCGCTGATACAGCCTACCGGTCCAAGGGCGCATCTCGAATAGGACTTTGCCCCATCCTGCCGGGCCGCCACTCCTGGCAGGGCACGGGGTGGAGGCTGGCAGGCCTTGGTGGCCACTGGCTTCCACCCCGTCGTGATGCTTCACGATCAACCGAATCGGCTGCGACATTTGCATTATCCTGCACAATGCCTACCAATTCCTATTCGTAGTTGGCCTTTTCCTATTTTTTTGTAGGCCTTGCCCAAAAAAGTGTGTCCGCCCGCTTGCCCAGCCGGGGGAAGTGTGACACTGTGCCGACATAGGACAGCATTATTGTCCATTAAATGCAGTGATTTTGAGCAATCTGCAGGCCGCGCGTAGGTCTGCCTGATCGCAGAAACTCCCTGTGTAGGAAAAGGGGCAACGCTATGGACGTTTCGAAACGATAGCATCCGCAAGGACATGCCGCCCGCATGACGGGGCCCGGTTTATCACCCGGTGCATGTCCAGATAGGGAGCCGCCCCGGCTCCACCCGCAGCCTACCCGTCTCCCGGGCCTGGCTGCACGCCGCACCGGCTGGACCGCTTATCGAAAGCGGAAACGGAGTGGCGGGGCTCAAAGCCCGAATGAGCGGCCATTTGGATGCAGAGCCGCTCCCCACGAGAATGGATTGCGCCGCAGCGCTCGAGCCGTACACTCAAGGTACGTCCCGAGCCAAGGGCGTGTCCCACGAAAGGAATGACCCGTCCGGACTCCTCCGGACATTTTACGACTGACCTCATAGAGCAAGGATTTACGCCATGGCACACCTGCGGACCGGAACAACAAGCACAATTGCGACCGGAACCAATGCCCGTAAAACCAGCGTCCCGGCCGGGCGGCCCGAGGCGCAGGGGCTCTATGATCCGTCGCGCGAGCGCGATGCCTGCGGCGTGGGCATGATTGCCAACATCAAGAACAAGCCCAGCCATGAAGTGGTGGAAAAGGGCATCGAGATCCTCGAGAACCTTGAGCACCGCGGCGCGACCGGGGCCGATCCGCTAATGGGCGACGGTGCGGGCATCCTGGTGCAGACCCCGCATGCCTTCCTCGCGGCCGTGGTCGATTTTGCCCTGCCCGAGAAGCACCAGTATGCGGCGGCCATGCTGTTTTTCCCGCAGGACAGGACCCTGCGCGAACGCTGTGTCGAGATCATCCACGCTTGCCTCGCCCAGGAAGGCCTGACCTATCTTGGCGCCCGCACCGTGCCGACCGACAATTCCTGCCTGTCCGAAGGCGTGATCGCCACCCAGCCGCTGATTGAGCAGATGTTCATTGCCCGGCCGGCCGGGCTCAGCCTTGATGATTTCGAGCGCAAGCTGCTGATCACGCGCAAGGTGATTTCGAACACAGTCTATGCCGCCCTGCCCGAAGTGGCCGGCGACAACGGCTTTTACGTCGTCTCGATGTCGGCCCGCACCATCGTCTACAAGGGCATGTTCCTCGCCTATCAGCTGGGGAGCTTTTATCCCGACCTGCGGGACGAGCGCTTTGAGAGCGCCATTGCGCTCGTGCATCAGCGCTTTTCGACCAACACCTTCCCCTCCTGGAAGCTGGCGCATCCCTATCGCATGACCACCCACAATGGTGAGATCAACACCATCCGCGGCAACGTGAACTGGATGGCGGCCCGTCAGGCTTCGGTGTCTTCGCCACTGTTCGGCGAGGATATCGAAAAGATCTGGCCGATTTCCTATGAGGGCCAGTCCGACACGGCCTGCTTTGACAACGCGCTCGAATTTCTGGTGCGCGGCGGCTATTCGCTGCCACATGCGGCCATGATGCTGATCCCGGAAGCCTGGGCCGGCAACCCGCTGATGGATGAGCAGCGGCGGGCCTTCTATGAATATCATGCAGCGCTCATGGAGCCCTGGGACGGCCCGGCGGCCATGTCGCTGAGCGACGGGCGCTATGTGGTGGCAACGCTTGACCGCAACGGTCTGCGCCCGGCCCGCTATCTGGTGACGCGCGAAGGGCACGTGGTGCTGGCCTCAGAAGCGGGGGTCCTGAACATCCCCGAGGAAGATATCGTTGAAAAGTGGCGCCTGCAGCCCGGGCGCATGCTGCTGATCGACCTTGAGGAAGGCCGGATTATTTCGGACGACGAGATCAAGCGCACGCTTGCCACCTCCAACCCCTATGAGCAATGGCTGGCACGCACGCAGATCTTCCTTGAAGACCTGCCCGAAACCGAGCCCAAAGCGCCCAAGACCTCTGAAAGCCTGCTCGACCGGCAGCAGGCCTTTGGCTACACCACTGAAGACCTCAAGCTGTTGATGGCCCCGATGGCCACCACCGGTCAGGAAGCGGTCGGCTCGATGGGCACGGACACGCCGATTTCGGCGCTGAGCCAGAAGTCAAAACTGCTCTATACCTATTTCAAGCAGAACTTTGCCCAGGTCACCAACCCGCCGATCGATCCGATCCGCGAGGAATCGGTGATGAGCCTGGTATCCTTCATCGGGCCGCGGCCGAACCTGTTTGACCTTGAGGGCCTGGCCAGCGAAAAGCGGCTCGAAGTCCGCCAGCCGATCCTGACCAACGAGGATCTCGAAAAGATCCGCGCCATCGGCGACATGCAGGACAACCAGTTCAAGACTGAAACGCTCGACATCACCTATCCCGCCGACATGGGCGCAACGGGGATGGAACAGGCGCTCAATGCCATCTGCGAGGCAGCCGAAACCGCCGTGCGCGGCGAGTTCAACATCATCATCCTGTCCGACCGGCTGGTGGCGGCAGATCGGATCGCCATCCCCGCTCTGCTGGCGACGGCAGCGGTGCATCACCACCTGATCCGCAAGGGGCTGCGCACGTCCTCGGGCCTGGTGGTCGAAACCGGCGAAGCCCGCGAAATGCACCACTTTGCCATGCTCGCAGGCTATGGTGCTGAAGCGATCAACCCCTATCTCGCCTTTGAAACGCTGGCGGCCATGCAGGCCGAAGGCGAATTCCCCGCCGAAGTCGAAGCCGACGAGGTGGTGCAGCGCTACATCAAGTCGGTGGGCAAGGGTCTTTTGAAGATCATGTCCAAGATGGGCATTTCGACCTATCAGTCCTATTGCGGCGCACAGATCTTTGACGCGGTTGGCCTGAAGGCCGAATTCGTCAAGCGCTACTTCTTCGGCACCGCCACTGCGCTCGAAGGCGTGGGACTGGCCGAGGTCGCTGAAGAAACCGTGCGCCGCCACCAGCTGGCGTTCGGCGACGATGCCGTGTTGCGCAAGGCGCTCGATGTGGGCGGCGAATATGCCTATCGCATCCGTGGCGAAGCCCATGCCTGGGGACCCAACAACGTGGCTGATCTCCAGCACGCGGTGCGCGGTGCCGACAAATCGCCGGAAGCCGCGCAGGCCCACTACGATGCCTTTGCCAAGGCGATGAACGAGGGCGACGAGCGCTTCAAGAACATCCGCACCCTGTTCTCGGTGCGCCCGCTCGAAACCGGTCCGATCAGCCTTGACGAGGTTGAACCCGCCGCCGCGATCGTCAAGCGCTTCGTGACCGGCGCCATGAGCTTTGGCTCAATCAGCCGCGAGGCGCATTCGACGCTGGCGCTGGCCATGAACAGGATCGGCGGCAAATCCAACACCGGTGAAGGCGGAGAAGAACCCGACCGCTACAAGCCCCTGCCCGATGGATCGCGCAACCCGCTGCGCTCCTCGATCAAGCAGGTCGCCTCAGGCCGCTTTGGCGTGACCACCGATTACCTGGTCAATTCGGATGTCATCCAGATCAAGGTGGCCCAGGGCGCCAAGCCCGGCGAGGGCGGGCAACTGCCCGGCCATAAGGTCGATTGGGTGATCGCCAAGACCCGCCATTCAACGCCCGGCGTGGGGCTGATCTCCCCACCGCCGCACCACGACATCTATTCGATCGAAGATCTGGCGCAACTGATCTACGACCTCAAGAACGTCAACCCGCAGGCGGCCATTTCGGTCAAGCTGGTGTCGGAAATGGGCGTGGGTACGGTGGCTGCAGGCGTCGCCAAGGCGCGGGCCGACCACATCACCATTTCAGGCTTTGATGGCGGCACCGGTGCCTCGCCCCTGACCTCGCTCAAGCATGCCGGCGGGCCCTGGGAAATCGGCCTTGCCGAAACCCACCAGACGCTGGTGCTCAACCGCCTGCGTTCGCGGGTGACGCTGCAGGTCGATGGCGGCTTCAAGACCGGGCGCGACGTGCTGATCGGGGCGCTTCTGGGGGCCGACGAGTTCGGCTTTGCCACCGCCCCGCTGATCGCGGCCGGTTGCATCATGATGCGCAAGTGCCACCTCAACACCTGCCCGGTTGGCATTGCCACCCAGGACCCGGTACTGCGCAAGCGCTTCAAGGGCACGCCCGAGCATGTGATCAACTATTTCTTCTTTGTGGCCGAAGAACTGCGCAAGCTGATGGCCGAAATCGGCGCGCGCACGCTCAACGATATCATCGGACGCTCCGACCTGCTCGACCAGACCAGGCTCCAGGACCACTGGAAGGGCCGTGGGCTCGACCTGTCGGCCCTGTTCCACAAGCCCCAGTCGATCGGCGGCGATACGCTTTATCAGTCCGAGACGCAGGACCATCACCTTGATTCCGTGCTCGATCTCGAACTGATCGAGAAGGCAAAACCCGCGCTTGAACATGGCACGCCGGTCAAGATCGATATGCCGATCCGCTCCAAGAACCGTTCGGTCGGCGCCATGCTGGCCGGGGCGGTGGCGCGCGCCTATGGCGAACCGGGCCTGCCGGAAGATACGATTGCCATCAAGCTCACTGGCACGGCCGGGCAGAGTTTTGCCGCCTTCCTGCCTGCGGGAGTTTCCATCGACCTTGAGGGCGATGCCAACGACTATGTGGGCAAGGGCCTTTCGGGAGGACGCATCGTCGTGCGGCCAAGCGCAAAGTCGCAATTGGTGGCGGAAAACTCGATCATCGTCGGCAATACCGTGCTCTACGGCGCCATCTCGGGCGAGGCCTATTTCCGTGGCGTTGCCGGGGAACGCTTTGCCGTGCGCAACTCGGGTGCCGTCGCGGTCGTCGAAGGCACGGGCGATCATGGCTGCGAATACATGACGGGCGGCGTTGTCGTGGTGATCGGCCAGACCGGCCGCAACTTTGCCGCTGGCATGTCGGGCGGTGTTGCCTATGTGCTCGATGAAGACCAGACCTTCCGCTCGCGGTGCAACCTGGCCATGGTCGATCTCGAGCCGGTGCCCGAGGAAGAACACCTCATGCAGCAACTCCACCACCATGGCGGGGATCTCGAATGGCACGGCCGCGTCGATATTTCGGGCGACATGACCAAGCATGATGACGAACGGCTGCACCAGCTGATCGCCAATCACCTGCACTATACCGGCTCGACGCGGGCCCGGCACATTCTGGAGAACTGGGTCGAGATGCGGCCCAAATTCGTCAAGGTCATGCCGGTCGAATACCGCCGCGCCATCCGCGAAATGGAAAAGCGCCGCGCCGGCGTTGGCGTGGCAGCAGAGTAAGGGAGAGCACAGATGGGTAAGGCAACAGGCTTTCTCGAAATCGATCGGCAGGAACCGCGCTATGAGCCGGCGTCCGACCGTATCCGGCATTTTTCCGAGTTTACCATCCCGATGTCGGAGGCCGCCGTCGTGGACCAGGCCAGCCGCTGCATGGATTGTGGCGTGCCCTATTGCCATGGCGATACCGGCTGCCCGGTGAACAACCAGATCCCGGACTGGAACGACCTCGTCTACCAGAACGACTGGGAAGAGGCGGCGCGTAACCTGCATTCGACCAACAATTTCCCCGAGTTTACCGGCCGCATCTGCCCCGCGCCCTGCGAGGAAGCGTGTACGCTCAACCTTGAGGACTCACCGGTTGCAATCAAGACGGTGGAACAGTCGATTGCCGACAAGGCAATCCGCAACGGCTGGATCAAGCCGCAGCCACCAACCGCCAAGACCGGCAAATCGGTCGCCATCATCGGTTCGGGTCCGGCGGGGCTGGCTGCCGCCCAGCAGTTGGCACGCACCGGGCACGATGTGCATGTCTATGAGCGCGAACCCAAGGCCGGGGGCCTGCTGCGCTATGGCATTCCCGACTTCAAGATGGAAAAGGAACACATCGACTTCCGCATCGCCCAGATGCAGGCCGAAGGCGTGACGTTCCACTACAATGAAAACATCGGCGTGACCCGCCCGCTCTCCGAACTCAGGGCCCGTTATGATGCGGTGCTCATGGCTGGCGGATCGGAGCACCCGCGCAAGGTTGAAGCCGAAGGCACGCACTTTGCCGGCGTGCACTTTGCCATGCCCTATCTTGTGCAGCAAAACCGCCGCAACGGCTATGAAGAGGTCACTGACGCTCCGATTATTGCCGCCGGCAAGCACGTGGTGGTGATCGGTGGGGGCGACACGGCCTCGGACTGCGTGGGCACCGCCTTCCGGCAGGGGGCGATTGCCGTCACCCAGCTCGACGTGCGCACCCAGCCTCCCGAAGTCGAGGACAAGCTGTCGACCTGGCCAAACTGGGCGGTGAAAATGCGCACCTCATCGAGCCAGGCCGAAGGCGCCATCCGCGAGTTTTCGGCTGGCACCATGGAAATTGTCGGCGATAGCCGGGGCAATGTGATGGGGGTCAAATGCGCCCGCGTCGACCGCTCGCGCAAGCCGATCCCGGGCACGGAATTTGTCATCAAGGCCGACCTGGTGCTGATGGCCATCGGCTTTGCCCACCCGATTCACGAGGGCATGCTGGCCGAACTGGGTGCTGATCTCGACAAGAAGGGCAACCTTTTTGCCGATACGTTCACCTACCGCACCAGCGTCGAAAAGGTCTATGCGGCCGGTGATATGCGCCGTGGGCAATCGCTGGTGGTCTGGGCCATCCGCGAAGGGCGCCAGGCGGCAAGGGCCATTGATCTGGACCTGATGGGCAAGTCGGACCTGCCGCGATAAGCGCGCCGGGGCTCAGTCGGCCCCGGCATTTTGCGCAGCGGCCGCCGCATCGATACCGACCCCGAAGGCATCGACCCGGCCGATGGGTGCCTGCATCAGGGCGGTCAGATCAAAACTCTGGCTGGCCTGCGGCGCGGATGCGGCGGTCAAAAGGTCGGTGGCGCGTGGCGGTGTGCGGCTGAGGCTGACCACGGCACCGGCAACCTCCAGCAGCCGGATCTGACCGAGTCCCTGATAGGGCAGGCGCACCATGGCCGCGGCATCGGTGCCGGCCAGAGGATCGGCCACTTCAATGCTCACCCCGCCGCCGCGATAGAACAGCTTGATCGACTGGCTGAGATAGAACGCGAGCTTGTCGGCACCCGCAGCGGAAAAATGGATGCCATCATCCTTGCGCATGCGCACGCGCTGGCCGTTCAGGTCCGGGCCGAAGGAGGAGTACTTGCCCTCTTCGTCGGCGAATTTTTCGTAGATATCGAGGAATTCCGCCCCGCCTGAAAAACTGGCCAGCCGTTGCAGGGCGGTGATCTGGCTCATGGCCTGCGAATACTCGGCCTTGCTCATTGGCGGCAGGCCAATCCAGATCACCGGCTTGTTGGCGGCGCGCAACTGACTGAGAACCCCATTGACGCGGGTTGAATAGAGCCGCGTCCACTCCTCGGTCAAAGGCTTGTAGCTCTTGCCATCGGCATTGATGGTCTGACGGTCGTTGATGCCGATGATCATGACCGCCAAATCGAAACTATTGGCCGCGATCTGTTCGCCGATAGCCTTGTTCCAGTCGAAAAAATCGTCGCGCACGAAACCCGACGAACCCACCCCCTGGGGGATGATGGTGATGTTGGGGTCTTCGGCATAAAAGCGTTCGAGCGCCTTGCCCAGGTCGGTGGCTAGCGAGTCCCCGAAAATGGCGAGCCGTGTGGCGCCCGGCGCCTTTTCGACCTTGGGCTTGGGCGGTGGCAGGCTGGCCACCGGCGCCTTGGGCTTGGGCGCGGCCTGTTCTTCTACCGGCACCGCCACCTGTTCCTGCTCCTTGGGGCCAAACAACATGTCCATGAGGGTGCGGCGTTTCTTCTTGACCGGGGGCTGTGCCTGTTCCTGCGCCACAACGATGGTGTCCTGCGCAAAAACAAAGCTCGTCGCCACCTCGCCAGCTAGCAGCGCTGCGAGGACCAGACCGATGACAAAAAGCTTGATCGCCTTGGTGTTCATGCCTGTCCTTAGCAAATCCTGCGCAGACTAACCAAGCCCCGCTGGCAAAACTGTGACTGCCTATTGGCTGGCAGCCATCAGGTCATTGTAGCTTTCAAGGGTGATGAACCCGTCGGCAACCTGCCCGCGCGCCGCCTGGAACTGCGCATAGGCCTGCTGGCTGACAGGCCCGATGCGGCCATCAACACTGCCCTGATAGAGCCCGAGCCGGATCAGCGCCTCCTGAATGCCTTTGCGCTGGGCCAGGTTGGGGAATTTGGTGCGGCGAGGCCAGTCGGACACAAAGCCGCCGGAACCCTTGAGCCGATCAGCCATGTGCGCCACCGAAAGGGCATAGCTATCGGAGAAATTGTAGCCCTTGAGGACCAGGTAGTTCTGCGTCATCAGGAATTTCGGTCCATCGCGGCCGGCCGGTACATAAAGAAAGACCGGCAGGTTTGGGTCGGCAAAAGGACGCCCCTTGACGCGAGTGATGCCGCGTTCGGCAAAAAAGCTCACCGGCCGCAACTGCTCGCGGGTGGCAAGAAGGTAATCGAAGCCCTCTGGCACGCTGACTTCAAACCCCCAGTCCACCCCCGGCTGATAGCCGAGGTCGAGCAGGAACTTTGCTGACGTCGCCAGCGCGTCCGGCAGGGAATTGTGCAGGTCGACCTTGCCGTCGCCATCGCCGTCGCTGCCATGGGCAATGACATTGGACGGATTGACCTGCAGGTGCCCGATGGCCCCGGCCCAGGACCCAACAAGGGTTTGTGCCGTCAGCGGGCCGCGCTGCACCAGAAGCAGGGCAGCGACAAAATCGGCCTCGTCTTCCTTGAGCCGCCCGCGCCGTTGATGCACCAGGGTAGCCAGCGAACGGATGATGGGGCGGATCAGCTTGCCATTGCCGAGCACGGCGCCATAATCGGTCTCCATCCCCCAGATTGCGCCGAGAATGGCGGGATCAACGCCGGTCTGCTGCCCGACTGCGGCGAACAGCTCCGCGCGCCCGGCCATCGCCTTCTTACCGCGCGCGATGCGGTCGGCATTGACGCGCTTTTCGAGGTAATCCCACATCGGGGTGGTGAATTCGGGCTGGCTGGTCACCAGTTCGGGCACGTTGGGGTCGGGGGTCAGGCCTTCGGTTGCCTGCCGGTAGACGGCGCGATCCACCCCGGCAGCGACGGCAGTGGCTTCGAAGGACTTGAGAAACGACGCAAAGCTCTCGACCGGCTGCGCCAGGGCCGGAAAGGTCAGCGCGCAGAATGCCAGTGCAAGAACGAGAACACGCGCCATCATCATTTCCCCATGCCGGTTCACCCGCAACCGTTAGCGGTTGCGTGTGGCCAAATAACGTTCCCACTCATAGGCATGGGTGACCATTTCAGTGAGATCGGCGTGCTGGGGCACCCAGCCGAGCAGGCTACGGACCTTTTCACCGGTTGCCGTGATCGAAGCCGGATCACCGGCGCGGCGCGGACCCTCATCGACCTTGAAATCAATGCCAGACACCGATTTGACCGTGTCGATAACCTGGCGCACCGAATAGCCCTGCCCATAGGCGCAGTTGATGGTGGTGCTCTCCCCGCCATCGCGCAGGTGCTCAAGCAGCAGCGCGTGGGCCTCGATCAGGTCGGTGACGTGGATATAGTCGCGCACGCAGGTGCCATCGGGCGTTTCATAGTCGGTGCCAAAGATATCCATCTTCTGGCGTTGCCCGAGCGCGGTCTGGCAGGCCACCTTGATCAGGTGCGTGGCCATGGGCGTAGACTGGCCCGAGCGCTTCTTGGGATCGGCGCCCGCCACGTTGAAATAGCGCAGCACGCCATAGGTGATCGGATGGGCGGCGGCCACATCGGCCAGCATCCACTCGGTCATCAGCTTGGATCGTCCATAGGGCGACATGGGGTTGAGCGGGGTATCTTCGACCACGGGCGCCAGCCCGGTCATGCCATAGACGGCAGCGGTTGACGAAAAGACGAAGTGCCTGACCCCGCCCTTGACCGCGGCCTCGATCAGGTTCCGCGAGGTGGCGGTGTTGTTGCCGTAGTATTTGAGCGGGTTGGTGACCGATTCCGGCACCACGATGGACCCGGCGAAATGCACGATCTCGCTGATCTTGTGGGTGGCGATCACATCGCCGACGACATCCATGTCGGCAGCATTGCCCTGCACAAACGTTGCGCGATGATCGATGGCCCAATCAAACCCGGTGGTCAGGTTGTCGAGCACAACCACATCCTGCCCGCTATCGGCGAGCCGCAGCACCATATGGCTGCCAATATATCCCGCCCCGCCGGTGACCAGCACAGTCATGAACCATCTCCCTTGGACAAACTTGCGTTTTGGGCGAAATTCGCCTTTATGCGCATACTAAAATCAAGGCGTTGAGATACCTTTTATGTCTCGCGCATCGCAACGGAGATCTCCTTGTCGCACCGTGTCCGCACAGCAGTATTTCCCGTCGCCGGTCTTGGCACCCGCTTCCTGCCCGCCACCAAGGCCCTGCCCAAGGAAATGCTGCCCGTCGTCGATCGGCCGTTGATCCAGTATGCGGTCGATGAAGCGCGCGAGGCCGGCATCGAGCATTTTGTCTTTGTCACCGGCCGCAACAAGGCCGTGATCGAGGACCATTTCGACAAGCAGTTCGAACTTGAGTTCACCCTTGAATCGCGCGGCAAGACCGAAGCCCTGGCCGAACTGAAAAAGGACTTGCCATCAGCAGGCCAGACCAGCTTCACCCGCCAGCAGGAGCCGCTCGGGCTCGGCCACGCTGTCTGGTGTGCCCGCGATCTGGTGGGCAACAACCCTTTCGCCCTCCTGCTGCCCGATATGATCTTTCGCGCCCGCCCCGGCGTGCTCAGGCAGATGATGGACGCCTATGAGCAAACCGGCGGGAATGTGATTGCCGTTGAAGAGGTCGATCCGGCCGAAGTCTCCTCCTACGGCATTGTGGCGCGCGGCGACGGGCCGGACGAGAACTTTGCCATTACTGGCATGGTCGAAAAGCCCAGGCGCGAGGATGCGCCCTCGAACCTGATCATTTCGGGCCGCTATATCCTGCAGCCCGAAATCTTCTCCCTTCTTGCCGCCCAGACACGCGGGGCGGGCGGGGAAATCCAGCTGACCGATTCGATGGTACGCCTGCTCGAAACCCAGCGCTTTACCGGCGTCAAATATGCCGGGCGCTCCTTTGATTGCGGCTCCAAGATCGGCTTCCTGACGGCCAATGTGGTGTTTGCGCTCGACCGCGACGATATCCGGGACGGCTTTCTCGATCAGCTCAACGAACTCGGCTTCAGCGCGAAAGCATGAGCCCGAGCGCAATCACATGCGTGTCCTCAGCCGGATCGGGCGTCGTCTCGGAATGGCTGAAGGTATAATCGGCGGTCAGCGCGGTATGGGCGTTGACCCGGTAATCGGCGCCGAACCCGAAATCATAGCCGGTTTCGACGACCGGACTGCCTGCGAATGTGGCATGATTCCAGCCTACCGAACCGCGCAGTGACAGCCAGCGGTTGACCTCGTAGGCAAATTCGCCCGTCGCCTCATAGCTGATGCGCGCCGACCCGCTCCCGCTGCCCGGGGTATCGATGCTGGTCGAAAAAGCGCCGGTCAACGTCAGTGTCGGGTCGGGCCGGAAGGTGACGCTGGCATCGTAGAGAGTAGCGGTGACATCGCTGAGACCGGGATCGGCAAAGCGGCGCAGCGACACCCCGACCGAGCCTTCAACCGAGAGCACATCGTTCCATTGCCCGGCAACACCCGCCCTGAGCGCATAAGTTGTGCTGTCGAGCTTGACCAGCAGGGTCTTGGAAGGCTGGTCGAAACGCTCAAGCCCGAACTCGCCATCGGCAAAAACGCTCCAGATCGGGGTGACCTCAAGACCGAGCCTTAACCCGCCGCCATAGAAGGTGACGTTCTGGTCGGCATTCTCGACCGTGCTGGTATCGGTCAGCGTCGAGGGGCCGGTGACGGAACGGTCGAAACTGCCGCGTCCTGTCAGGTTGAAGCGCCCGAACTGCCGTGTGATTTCGCCGCCGAGGCTGGCCCCGGTCACGATTGGCTCGATGGCAACCGAAGTCGGCGTGCCATCGGGATCGGCAGCACTCTGGGTCAGCGACAGTCTGGCACTGCCACTGGCAAGGGTGACGGAATCGAGCTGATAGATGCCGACCCCGTCAAGACTGAGACTTGAGAGCCGGGGCTCTCCGTCCTGCTCGCGGACAAGGTCGGCTGTGGCCGAAAAGCTGCTGGTCCAGCGTCCACCATCAAAGCTGCCCGACAGGGTGGGAGTCAACACTGTCTCGTATCGCCCGCCGGAGGGACCAATGGTGTAAGCACCGCGCAGACCAAGGCTCCAGTCGATATTGACGAACGGGTGGTAGGGTTCTGTGCCGGGGGCACCGCCAAGGCGGCTGTCAAAACCGCCGGTCATCAGGTCTGGATTATTCGTTCCCGAGCCATCACCAGGGCGGTGATCGGAAGCGGCCAGCACGGCGCTGCCCGTCGCCAGAATGGCGAGTGCCGACAGCCCAGCTTTCCAGGTTGACCTGACCACGGCCAAGGCGCCACTCCGATGCATTTGCTAAGCAATCGTTTCATGTCGTGGTTAACAAAGCTTTGCCTCATGCAGAAATAGCAGCAGCCACAGCCTGTTAACTGTGTGGCTTAAGGCGACTTTATTGCCTGCCGGTCATGATCGCTCCATTGCACAAGACTGTTGTGGGGGGCACCCAAATGGATATTGCGACACTGATCGGGCTGTTTGGCGGGCTGCTTCTGCTGGTGACCGCCATCCTTCTTGAAGGTTCGAACCCGCTCAACTTCCTCAATCTTTTGGGGCTGATTGTCGTGGTTGGCGGCGCCACCATGGCCGTGGTCGGGCGCTATACGCTCTCCGGTTTTGTCACCGGCATGGCGACCTTTCGCAGCGCCCTGTTCTTCAAGCACACTTCGACCGTGTCGCTGATCGATACACTGGCCGACCTGGCCGACCGCATGCGCCGCAAGGGCCCGATCGCGCTTGAGCAGGTGTTCATTTCCGATCCCTTCCTCAGCCGCGGCGTCCGCATGATTGCCGATGGGTTTACCGCTGAGGCGCTGCGGGCCTCGCTCGAACGCGAGCGCGACCTCGACCACGAGCGGCTTGAAGGCGGCAAGGAAATCTACAAGGCCCTCGGCGATGCCGCCCCCGGCATGGGCATGGTGGGCACGCTGATCGGGCTGGTATCGATGTTCGGACATATGGACGATCCCAAAAAGATCGGCCCCGGCATGGCCATTGCCCTGCTTACCACGCTTTATGGTGCGGTGGTGGCCAATGTCATCGCCCTGCCCATTGCCGACAAACTGGGCAACCGCGCCACCGAAGAAGGCACCAATCGCAGCCTGATCATTGAAGCCCTGGTGATGATCCGCGAGGGCAAGAACCCCACCGCCATTCGCGATGAACTGGCCAGCTACCTGCCGCTGCATTCGCGCGACCAGGTGCTGGACGCAGCATGACGCGCAAAACCGGCATCGTGATCCGCAAGAAAGCGGGCGGCGGCGGCCATGGCGGATCGTGGGTGGTGTCGTTTGCCGACCTGATGAGCCTGTTGATGGCCTTTTTTGTCATGCTGCTCTCGTTCTCGGTGCAGGACCAGGAAAAGCTCAACCAGGCCACCGGATCGGTGCAGGATGCCTTTGGCATGCGCTCATACTCCTTCCTCGCCGGGGTGATTGAGCGCGAGGGCAACCCCGAGCGCGACTATGTGCTGCAAGTCACCCGCGACCCTACCGAAGCCGAAACCGAGTTCAGCACCGCCAAGCTCAAGGATAGCGGCGCTGAAGGCGAACTGGCCGCCAGCTTTTCCAAGGATGAAACCGATATCGACCGGGCAGCCCAGTTCGCATTGGCAGCCGCCAGCCTGAAACAGGCCTGGCAGGACATGCCGGAACTGACCCCGTTCAGGGACAACATCATTTTCGAGGAAACCGAAGAGGGGCTGAATATCCTGATTGCCGATCAGGATGGGCGGGCCATGTTCCCGGAAGGTTCGAAGTATCCGTTCGAAGCGACCCGCAAGGCACTGGCCGCGATGGCCCCGGCGCTGGCACGGCTGCCCAATGGCATCCGGATTTCCGGCCACACTGCCGCCGGTACGCGCTTTGACAACCCGCACTTCGGCAAATGGGAACTCTCGGCGGAGCGGGCCAACGTCGTGCGGCAGATACTGGAAGAATTCGGCCTGCCCGATGATCGCATTGCCGGGGTGACGGGCCGCGGCGATGCCGAGCCGTTTTTCCCCAACGATCCTTATCTGGCCGCCAACGAGCGGGTGGCGATCGAGATCATCTACGAACAGCCCCCGGTACCGCTGGACCTGACGCCCTAGCCGAGCGCCTCGACCTTGAGCACGGCCCCATCGTGCCCCACAATCCGCACCTTGCGCCCAGCCTCTAGGTCCGGGCCGGCAACGCGCCAGACCGTGTCGCCCAGCGCAACCCGGCCATAGCCGTCACGGATCGGTTCATCGAGCACTGCCTCGTGACCCACGAAGCGCTCGGCCCGCCGGTTGAGATAGGGTCGGTCAGTGGCAATCGCCCGGCCACGCGACAGCTTGAGCCAGGCGAACAGCGCCAGCAGCGCCAGGACCCCAAAAACCAGCGCCTGCATCGGCCAGCTGATCGGGATCACGAACGCAACTATGCCGGTGGCGACACCGGCCATGCCGAGCCAGAGCAGGATGCCGCCGGGCACCACCAGTTCCAGCCCCAGTAGCACCAGCCCCCCGATCACCCAGCTCCAGGCGCCATAACCGGCAATCCAGTTCAGAACTTCCATGTCTGTCTCCGGTTCCGATCAACCACCCGTCGAGGGCGGGCGGGAGGGGGTGTTGCGCGAGGCCGAACGCTCACCGAACGTTTCCTTGGCGATCTCAGCAATGCCCCCAATAGCGCCGATCACGCTGGCGGCCTCGACCGGCAGCATCAGGACTTTCTGGTTCGGCGACTTGGCGAGACTCTCAAGCGCGCGGATATAGTTGTTGGCCACAAAGTAATTGATGGCCTGAACATCCCCGGCAGCGATGGCCTCCGAGACCACCTGCGTTGCCCGGGCCTCGGCTTCCGCCGAACGCTCGCGCGCTTCGGCATCGCGGAAGGCGGCCTCGCGACGACCTTCGGCTTCGAGCACCTGAGCCTGCTTGGCACCCTCAGCCTGGAGGATGGCGCTCTGGCGACGGCCCTCGGCTTCCAGGATCGAGGCGCGTTTTTCGCGCTCGGCCTTCATCTGCCGCCCCATCGATTCAACCAGATCCTTGGGTGGATCGATATCCTTGATCTCGATGCGGGTGATTTTCAGGCCCCAGGGCGCCACTGCTGCATCCACCACCTTGAGCAGCTTGTGGTTGATCTCGTCGCGATTAGACAGGAGCTCGTCAAGGTCCATCGATCCCATCACCGTACGGATATTGGTCATGGTCAGATTCAGGATCGCGATCTCAAGGTTGGAAACCTCGTAGGCGGCGGCCGCCGCATCGAATATCTGGTAGAAGGTCACGCCGTTGGCGGTGACCGTAGCATTGTCCCGGGTAATCACTTCCTGATGGGGCACATCGAGCACCTGCTCCATCATGTTGATCTTCTTGCCGATGCCATCGACGAACGGCACGATCAGATTGAGCCCGGGCTGCAGGGTGCGGGTATATTTGCCGAAGCGCTCGATCGTATAATTATAGCCCTGCGGCACGGTCTTGGCGCCGGCGAACAGCACCAGGACGGCCAGGATGCCCAGCCCGATCAGAACAATGCTTAGCCCGTCCATCCCTACCTCCAGCATTCAAGGGTCGATTTCCCGGGAGCGAATGTAAGGGCCGAAGGGGCCGGGCGCAATCGCGCCGGACCCGGATTCACCGGTCTATCGGCTCAGAGCCAGCCGCCGAGTTCACGGCGGACAATGGACTCGATCATGTCCATGCCGCCCGGACTGTCGTTCAGGCATGGGATATAGGCAAAGTGCTCCCCGCCCGCTTCCATGAATGAGTGCTTGGCCTCGATTGAAATTTCCTCAAGCGTTTCAATGCAATCGGCCGAAAACGCCGGCGCCAGTACCGCTACTTTCCTGATGCCCTTGGCCGGAAGTTCCTCCAAGGTCTTGTCGGTATAGGGTTGCAGCCACTTGGTGGGTCCGAACCGGCTCTGGAAGGTGACCATGAGCTTTTCCTTGGGCCAGCCCAGATGTTCGCGCACCAGCCGCGTGGTCTTGAAACACTGGCAGTGATACGGATCACCGCGTTCAAGATAGCTCACCGGCATGCCGTGATACGAGGTGATCACCAGATCGGGGGTGAAGTCGAGCCCGGCAACGCCTTCAGCGATCGAGTTGGCGAGGGCCTTGATATAGGCAGGATCCTCGAAATAGGCCGGTGCCGTGCGCACCGCCGGTTGCCAGCGCATTGTCTTGAGCGCGTCGAAGGCCTTGTCATTGGCCGTGGCGGTGGTTGTTGCCGAATATTGCGGATAGAGCGGCACCAGCAGTATCTTCTGACATCCGGCGGCCTGCAGCGCTTCGAGCCGCGAGCGGGTGCTGGGATTGCCATAGCGCATGGCATAGTCAACGATCACCTCACCGTCGCCTGCAAGCCGTTCGCCGAGCTTTTCAGCCTGGCGTCTGGTGATCAGGCGCAGCGGGCTATCGTTGTGTTCCTTGTCCCAGATCTTGGCATAGGCGTGCCCGCTCTTCTTAGGCCGGAAGGTCAGGATGATGCCATTCAGGATCGGCCACCACAGCCAGCGCGGCGTTTCAATAACCCGCTGGTCGGAGAGAAATTCCTTGAGGTAACGCCGCACCGACCAGAAATCGGTGGCATCGGGGGTGCCCAAATTGAGCAGCAGAACGCCAATCTTGGGGGCTTTGACCGCCGGATGGCCGGCTGGAAGATGTTCGGACATGGACGCCTGCAGTTTGGAAATTCTCTAAGGCGCGCAACTTAACCCGAACCCCGCTCCGCGCAAGGCGCGCAGTGTCGCGGGCAACAAAAAGCGGAGCCCGAGGGCTCCGCTTTCATCGCCAGAACCCAAACCTTACTTGATCAGGCCGGCTTCCTTGCAGTTCTCAAGGGTGAGAGTTTCGAGGTCAATCGTGGTCGTGGCCTGATCCATACCGTCGACTTCGGGAGCATCGTTAATGTCGGCCGGAGCCGCCGGGTCCGCTGCGCTGGTGTCTTCAGTCGTGCCCATGGTCGAGCTCGAGGTGAAGAGTTCATCGCAACGGGCCTGCACCTTAGGCAGGTCGGCATCGGATACATTCATGCCAGCAACCATGGTGTCGGCAAGGGCAAAACCCGAGACCGAAAGAGTGGCGGCAACGGCGAGGGGAGCGAGAAGAGCTGAGAATTTCATAATATACTCCTTGCACTTGAGAGGGGCAGGTCGCGTCGGGCAACTGCCTTCCCCCTCTCAACGTGAACACCGGCAAATGGTTGCCGATTGTGATCGGCGCAATTTCGGCAAGTGCTACAAACTGGCGATCAGCAACAGGACGCCGAAGCCGAACACCGCCAGCGCCCCGAATAGTTCGAACCACCAAACCAGCGACGCAGCCAGCTTTCCGCCCCGCCCACCGGCGCGCAGGGCAAGGTCCTTGGCAAAGACCGCCACCGAGGCAAGCACGGCAACGGTGATGGCAGTGCCGAGCCCCATCAGAAAGACCGCAGCAATACCCGCCGCCAACACCCCCTGGCTCAACGCGAACACCAGCACCACCAGCGCCCCCGAACAGGGCCGCAGTCCCACAGCCAGAACAACGCCCAGTTGCTCGCGCCATCCCGCCGTCGCCACCGCAGCGGGCACGATGTGGGCATGGTCATGATGCGCATGATCGTGATGATCATGGTCGTGGTCGTGGTCATGGTGATGATGGCCATGGTGCGCATGCCCGATGCCGAAGAGCTTGCGGGCGATCAGCCAGATACCGAGGAGGGTAACGAGCAGGTATGATCCGATCCCGATCCAGTTGGCAGCATCGGACATGGCAACGCTGGTCAGGTTCAGCAGCATACCCGCAATCAGGATGAAAACGACGGCAACCAGCGATTGCATCAGCGCTGCCGCAAAGCTGAGCAGCACGCCACGGCGCAACTGCCGCTCATTGGCCAGCACATAAGACGAGATGACCACCTTGCCATGGCCCGGCCCGGCGGCGTGAAACACGCCATAGGCAAAGCTCAGCGACCCCAGCAGCCAGAAAGCCGTGCCATCGGCCTTGAGGCGCCCGAGCGCCGCAGTCAGGGCTGCATAAAAGTCCTTCTGCTGGGTATTGATCCAGCCAAAGATCCCGCCCTGCGGCATGGCCACACCCGGCTCGCGCGGCGGGCCGCCAAACGGCACCGGCTTGCTGTCGGCAACTGCGGTTACAGCCTCAACGGCCGTTTCGGCCCCAACCGGTGCGCCGCCCGCACATTTGATCAGGATGGCGCCCTGCACGCCGCGCATGGCATTGGCGAGGTCGGGTGGGAGTTCAGTAACATCGGGCCCGAGAGCATAAAGCCTTTCGGCCACGCCAGGGTCCAGCTCGCGCGGCGGTTGCAGGCTGGCCACGCAACCCTCCGGCGCCCCATCGAGGCTGACCGCATTGAGGTCCGGCGTGGTGATGGCGACGTAATATTCGGGATCATTGACGGCCAGTTCGAGCGTGTCCTTGATCCGATATGGCGTTTCGACAGCGATATCGAAGGCCAGGGTCGTACGGCCATTCTGGTAGTCGAAGCTGGCATTGGTGCCGTCGACGAATGTCAGGCTCTCGTCGCCCTCTCCGGCGAAGGTGTAGAAATAGTATTGGGACAGCCCGACCATATTTTCATCGGCCAGCTCCTGCATTTCAGCCCGGGTCACCGTGCCGTCGTTGTCGGTATCAAGGCCCTGGATCTGCCAGGCCGACATGGCCTCATCGAACGTCCATTCATGATGAATGCCCGCAACTTCGCCATTGGCATTGAAGATGACCCGCACCTTGGCATCGACAAAAATATGCGGATGCGCCAATGCCGCGGTGGTCAGGGCTCCGATAACAACGGCAAGGGCGAGGATTATGCGACGCATCAGGCGGCAGGCTCCCGAAAGGTGCTAGTGCACCGGATGAATTTCAAACCAGGCGACCAGGTGGTCGATCAGTGCCCGCACCTTGCCGGCAAGGTGCCGCCGGTGCGGGTAGACCGCCTGCAGCGTCTGCCCATCGGGGATCGAGGACTGCAGGACCGGCACCAGTTTGCCCGCCGCCACGGCCGGTTCGGCGAGGTAGGATGGCAATGCGGCAAAACCGAGCCCAACCATTGCCGCCTCCATTGCCGCCAAGGGTGAGTTGACCCGCACCGGCCCGCTGACATGCACCGAGACGGTCTTGCCGCCTTCCTCGAACCGCCAGTTGGCCTGGCCCTGCAGGTTGGTATCGACAATGCAGGGCAGGTTGCGCAGCGCTTCGGCCGTCCGGGGCACACCGTACCGGGCCAGTAGGTCAGGCGAACCGGCAACCACCAGATGCATATCGGCAATCTTGCGGGCAATCAGCGAGGAATCCTGCAGCGTTGAAATGCGCAGCGCCACATCGATGCCCTCGTCGACCAGGTCGACATAACGGTCCTCAAGCCGCAGATCGAGGGTGACTTCGGGATGCTTGATCATGAAGGCAAAGATCGCTGGCGCCAGGGTGCGCTCGCCAAAATTGCGCGGCGCCGAGACCCGCAACAGGCCGCGCGGCGCGGTCGTCTGGTCCGAGATCGAAGCATCAAGGTCATCAAGCTGCTGGATGAGCTGGCTGACCTCGCGATAATAGGCCTCGCCCGCCTCGGTCAGTGACAACTTGCGGGTGGTGCGGTTCATCAGCCGCACACCGAGATAGTCTTCGAGATCGGTAACATACTTCGACAACAGCGCCTTGGACCGCCCATGCTGGCGCGCCGCCGACGAGAAGCCACCGGCATCAAACACCTGAACAAAGGCGCGAATGCGCGACAGGTCCTGGCTCATGGTCACAACTCCCGGCGTCTGTTTCCATTCCCGATGCAGCATGGCTTAACTGAATCGGAATAGGTGAACAATCAAGGCACCCTCCTTGGGCGCTACATTTCTGCCCCAAGCCGCTGGATTAACGATAGAATGCGCCATTCATCGCCTGTTGACGGAGTTCGGACTATTTTCCCGCCCATGTCCAAGCCCAATCCACGTTCGACGCTCTATCGGCTGATCCAGGCCGGCCAACTCGCGCATCAGGCGCTGCTGGTGCCGCTGCGCGAACGCGGTCTCGAGCCCGGCGACGACGCAGTGCTGTTCGTTCTCTCTGAGGACGAAGGGCTGAGCGAGGCTGGCCTCGCCGGTGAAATCGGCGTGCCCGCCGAAGCGCTGGACAAGCGGCTGGCCCGCCTGATCGAGCGCGAACTGATCACCCGCAAAGCCGTAGGTCCGGAACTGACCCCCGGGCTGGTGCTCACCGAACGCGGCGAGCGCATCCGCACCATTCTGGCCGACAACTGGCTTGAGCTAGAGAATGCCCTGCTCGGCGAACTCAGCCCGAAAAAGCGCAAGAGCCTCTCGAGCACGCTCAAGCGCTTCGTGCAATTGCTGCGCCTTTAGGGCACCAGCACCGATACACCCTTGACCTGGGCATAGACCACCTGCCCAACGGCCAACCCAAGTGCGTGGGCTGAGCGGCGTGTGACGCGCGCGGTCAGCGGTTGCCCGTCGACACGCAATGCCACCGCCACGTCCGGTCCAACGAGCATTTCGATGCTGACAATGCTGGCGGAAAGGCAATTGAGGATGGTTGTCTGCGAGGGACGGATGGTGGCAAGGCTGACGTCGCGCGCGCCGATCCGCACCCGCACGGGCTCGCCCGGCTCACCGGCCCGCCCGCCGACCAGCAGGGTCTGCCCGCCAATGTCAAGGCTCGTGATCTGATCGGCGCTATCGAAATGTGTGACGGTTGCCGCAAGCACGCTGACCGCATCGCGTTCGCGCCAGAGCCCGGCCGCATCACTGGTAAGGACAGCATTGAGCGGACCAGAGGCCACAACCCGCCCGTCCGCCAACAGCACCATGTGGTCGGCCAGTTGCTCGACCTCGCCCATGTCGTGACTAACCAGAATGACTGGAATATCGAGCCTGCGTTTTAGCGCGGCAAAATAGGGCATGATCTCGGCCTTGGCCTGCCGGTCGAGCGCCGACATCGGCTCGTCGAGCAACAGGATATCGGGTTTGCTGAGCAGGGCCCGCCCGAGCGAGACGCGCTGCCGCTCGCCGCCCGAGAGTTTCTGCGGCGCGCGCTCGAGCAGCGGGGCAAGCTTGAGCAGATCAACGATCTGTTCAAAAGCTGCGGTATCATGCATGCCAAAACCAAGGTTTCCGTGCACCGAGAGGTGTCCGAAAAGGCTTGCTTCCTGAAACACATAGCCCAGCGCCCGCCGATGGGTTGGCACGAAGCTGACCTCATCCTGCCAGATGGCCGTGCCGAGCCCACAGTGCCCCGGCAGGTGTTCGAGCCCGGCGATGGCGCGCAGGATTGTGGTCTTGCCCGAGCCAGACGGACCGAACAGCGCCGTCACCCCGCCCGCTGGCGCGGTGAGCGCGGCATCAAGCGAGAAGGAACCGAGCCGCCCCGCAAAGCGCGCCGCAAGACCCGTCATGGCGCCACCCGCCCGGCACGGCGGTCGATGTGCATGACCAGCGCGATCACTGCGAACGAGAAAATCACCATGCCCAGTGCCAGCACATGCGCCTCGGCCCATTGCAGGCGCTCGACATAATCGTAAATGGCAATCGAGAGCACCTTGGTCTGGCCTGGAATATTGCCGCCGATCATCAGCACCACGCCGAACTCACCCACCGTATGGGCAAAGCCGAGCACCGCCCCGGACAGCAAACCAGCCCGGCTCAGGGGCAAGGCAACAGTGAAAAATCGCCGCCACGGCCCGGCGCGCAGGGTGGCCGCAACTTCGAGCGGGCGCTCGCCCATGGCTTCAAAGGCGTTACGGATCGGCTGCACCACGAACGGCAGCGAATAGATGACCGAGCCAATGACCAGACCGGGAAACGAAAAGGCCAGAGTCCGGCCGCCCCAAAGTCCTGCCACCGCACCACCCGGGCCCGAAGGCCCGAGAGCGATCAGCAGATAAAAGCCCAGCACCGTCGGCGGCAGCACCAGCGGCAGGGACACAATGGCGGCCACCAGCGTCTTCCAGCGGGCCCGCGACCGCGCCAGCCACCAGGCGAGCGGCGTACCGAGCAGCAGCAGCAGCACGGTGGTGATGCTGGCCAGCGCCAGCGTCAGTGCAACAGGCGGCCAGACGGTTTCAAAGCTGAGCACGCGCCCGCCTCCGTTTCACGGGCCTACGCCATAGCCCGCCGCCTCGATGATGGCGGCTGCTTCGGCCGATCGCAGATAGGTGAGGAAACTGGCAGCCGATGGATTGCCCGCGCCCGTCTTGAGCAGAACCGCACCCTGGGCGATGGGGGTATGCATATCGGCAGGGATCAGCCAGACGTTGGGCCTGCCCGCCACCTGGCTTGCCGCCACAAAGCCGAGCTCAGCATTGCCGGTTTCGACAAACTGCAGGGCCTGTGCAATCGAGGTGCCGGTCACCAGCTTCGGTGCCAGGGCATCATAGAGGTCAAGCGCTTTGAGCGTTTCGATAGCCGCTGCGCCATAAGGCGCTGTTTCAGGATCGGCAATGGCGAGATGCGCGAAACCGCCCGCCCTGAGCACCGCCTCGCCCACCGGCACGGATGCCGAATAAAGCGCCAGTCGGCCCAACGCATAGGTAAAGTCCGAGCCCTCGACCGCCAGACCATCGGCAATAGCCTGTTCGGGCCGCTTTAAGTCCGCGGACAGGAATACCTCGAACGGCGCGCCCTGCGTAATCTGGGTGTAAAGGGCCCCGCTGGCGCCAAACGACAGTATGAGTTCATCGCCAGTTCGCGCCTTGAAATCCGCTGCCAAAACCTCGGCGACCGCGGTGAAGTTTGCAGCGACAGCGACATGGACACTTGCGGCCTGCACCGCTGCGACAGGCCATGCCATCAGCATGAGACCTGCCGCCAGAACCAGATTTCTCACGCGCATCGCGCCCTCAATATGTTTTGTCATACATATCGCTCTTCGCAAATGACCGGGCGGCGGGCAAGCGTTATTTCCGTCAGTATCTATCGATCAGGGCCTGCAAGGCGATCAAATCTTCGGCAATGACGGCGCGGGTTGCGTCCTGCATGTGGCGATAGCGAGCCAGAACCGCTTCGCCAAGCGGTGTCAGGCCGGCCCCGCCCTGCCCGGACCCGCCGCGCGCGGTGACGACAAGCGGCGCTCCAAACCCATCGTTGAGGGCCTGCACCAGGCTCCAGGCGCGCTTATAACTCATGCCCATGGACTTGGCGGCATCAGTGATCGAACCCGTCGCTGCGATTCCTTCAAGCAGGTCGGCGCGGCCGGGCCCGATATAGGCCTCCCCGGCAATGGTGACACGCAGATGGCTCAGGCCCGCCGACTTGCTCATGCTAAAAGGCTGGCCGCTTCCCGCGCAAGGGTTTCGATGCGGTCAAAATCCTGCCCGGCCAAGGCATCGGCCGGAATGACCCACGAACCACCCACGCAGATGACATTGGGCAGCGCCAGATAGGTTTTGGCTTTGGTCAAGTCGATGCCGCCGGTGGGACAGAAGGTAATGTCCGGCAGAGGCGAGGCGAAGGCTTTCAGCACCGGCACCCCGCCCATGGCTTCGGCGGGAAAGAACTTGAGGAAACTGTAGCCACGTTCAGCGGCCGCCATGGCCTCTGTCGGCGTGCCGATGCCGGGTAGCAGCGGAATGGCTACATCCTCGGCGGCATCAAGCAGACGCGGCGGCGCACCGGGCGATACCAGGAACTGGCAACCGGCGTTGACCGCCTGGCGCATATGCTCGGCCGTGCGCACCGTGCCTGCGCCCACCACCGCACCATCGACCTTGGCCATTTCTGCCATCACCTTGAGCGCATTGGGAGTGCGTAGCGTCACTTCCAGCAGTGGCAGGCCGCCAGCCACCAGTGCCTCAGCCAGCGCCCGCGCCGTCGACACATCATCGTGGATGATCACCGGCACGACCGGAGCCAATGAGAGGAGGGCACGCAGCCGGGCAGCATCTTGGGGCATGGGAAAACTCGCTCTGGACCTTGGAAAAAAGGGTTAGGAGTTTGGTGAGAAAGGCGCAACCCCGTTGATTGAAATGGGCGAACAAAATCCCTAAGTTCCGCCCAACCCGAGCGGCTCGAAAGGCAGACCATGGTGCAGTTGATCAACGCCGAAACCCCGCTCGAACAGGCCCGCGCCATTCTTGCCGAATCCTATGACCTCAAGTTCTCCGACGCGGTGGCGCGCGAGACCGCACCCGTTCTTGAAAAGGTCAAAGGCAAGATCCCCGAGATTGAATGGCCATTCTTTGCGCCGCTGATTTTCCAGATCAACCGGCTCAAAAAGCAAAAGGATGCGGTTATCCTCGCCCACAACTACCAGACCCCGCAAATCTATCACGGGGTCGCCGACATCGTCGGCGATAGCCTGCAACTGGCCATCGAAGCAACCAAGGTCACCGAGGGCACCATCGTGCAGTGCGGCGTGCACTTCATGGCCGAAACCTCCAAGCTGCTGAACCCATCCAAGACCGTGCTGATCCCCGATAGCCGCGCTGGCTGCTCACTGGCCTCCTCAATCACCGCCGAAGATGTACGCGCCATGCGGGCCCAGTATCCGGGGGTGCAGGTGGTGACCTATGTCAATTCGTCGGCGGACGTGAAAGCCGAGACCGACGTGTGCTGCACCTCGGCCAATGCGGCCGACATCGTCAACGGCGTCGATGGCGACACGGTCATCATGATCCCCGACCAGTTCCTGGCTCAGAACACCGCCAAAAAGACCAACAAGAAGATCATCACCTGGGCCGGCTCGTGCGAGGTGCACGAGACCTTCACCGCCGCCGACATTGCCGAGTTGCGCAACGCCTATCCGAGCGCCCGCATCATCGCCCACCCCGAATGCCCGCCCGAGGTGATCGATGCGGTGGATTTTGCCGGCTCGACGGCGGCCATGATCAACTGGGTCAAGACCGAAAAGCCCCCGCGCGTGGTCATGGTCACCGAATGTTCGATGTCCGATAATGTCGCGGCCGAAAGCCCGGGGGTCGAGTTCCTGCGTGGCTGCAATATCTGCCCGCACATGAAGCGCATCAACCTGGAGAACATCCTGTGGTCGCTGCACACCAACACTGAAGAAGTGCTGATCGACCCCGCCATCCAGGACGCCGCCCGCGCTTCGGTTGACCGCATGATCGCCATGAGCCGGAAAAAAGACTAGTCACGACCCTTATCCCGGCGCGCCTGCGCCCTGCTCGACCAGAGGCCGCGCGATGACCTTTTCCGACAATGTGCTCAATGCCGATGGCGCCCTGATCGTCGGGGCCGGATTGGCGGGGTTGTTCTGCGCCCTCAAGCTGGCCCCGCGCCCGGTCACAGTGCTCTCGCCCAAGCCGCTGGGTTCGGGCGCCTCATCGGCCTGGGCCCAGGGTGGCGTGGCGGCAGCCGTGGGGCGTGGGGATAGCGCCCATGCCCACGCCCTCGATACCGAAATGGCGGGTGCCGGAATTGTCGACCATGGCGTCGCCGAATCCGTCACCGCCGAGGCCGCGGCCCGCATCGAGGATCTGGCGCGTTGGGGCACCCCGTTCGATCGCGACGATTTCGGCAACTTAACGCTCGGGCGCGAGGCGGCCCATTCGCAGAACCGCATCGTCAAGGTCGAGGGCGACCGGGCCGGCTGGGCCATCATGCAGGCGCTGATCGCCGAGGTACGCCGCACGCCCTCGATCCGGGTGGTTGAAGGCATCACCGTAATCGATCTGGCGCGTGCCGATGGGCGGGTGATCGGGGTCTATGCCCGCAAGCTTGGCGACAAATATGGCGAGCCGATCTTTGTGCGCGCCCGCGCCACGGTGCTGGCCGCCGGGGGCCTTGGTGGGCTCTATGCCGTCACCACCAACCCGCCCGGCGTCCGAGGGCATGCCATGGGCATGGCGGCACGGGCAGGTGCCCTGATTGCCGATGCCGAATTCGTGCAGTTCCACCCCACCGCCATGGCCACCGGTGCCGATCCGGTCCCGCTCGCCACCGAAGCGCTGCGCGGCGAAGGGGCGATCCTTGTCAATGACCTCGGCGAGCGCTTCATGCCCGCCATTCATCCCGATGCCGAGCTGGCTCCGCGCGATATCGTGGCCCGCGCCAATTTCCGCCAGATCAAGGCCGGGCGGAAGGTGTTCCTCGACACGCGGCAGGTGCTGGGCGAACGCATCCTGACCGCCTTCCCCACCGTGGCCAGATACTGCGCCGATGCCGGTATTGACCCAGTCAACGGCATGATCCCCGTCACCCCGGCGGCGCATTATCACATGGGCGGGGTCAAGGTTGACGAGAGCGGGCGCTCGTCGCTGCCCGGACTGTGGGTGTGCGGCGAGGCCTCGTGTACTGGCTTGCATGGTGCCAACCGGCTGGCCTCCAATTCCCTGCTGGAAGCGGCCGTCTATGGCGCCCGCATCGCTGAGGATATCGGCGGGCTTGAACCGGTGCGCACCCAGATGCCGCCCTTTGCCGGGATTGCCTGGAACGAGCAGCAGGGCGAGGCCTATGAGCAGAGCCTGCGCAACCTCGCCCCGGTGCAGGACCTGCGCCATGTCATGACCGATCTTGTCGGCGTCGAGCGCGATGAAACTGGCCTGCGCGAAGCGCTGCGCCGCATCGCTGAGCTTGAGACGGGCAGCTCCGGGGTCACCCGCTCATTCTTGAACATGACCACCTCGGCAACCCTGGTCGCGGCGGCGGCGCTCAAACGCACCGAGAGCCGGGGCGGGCATTTCCGCACCGATTTCCCCGCCGAAGACCCCGCCTGGCTGCACCACACCACGATGACGCTCGACGAGGCCCTCGCCATCCGCGCCCGGGCTTGAACTCTATTCAGCATCCAGCAGGTAAGTGGCCACCGCCGTCAGGTCCTCGTCGGTCCAGAACGACGTGCCGTCCTTGATCACTTCGCCCATGGCGCCGCCCAGCACGTCAAAGCCGGGGGTGAAGCCATCCTTGAGGGTCTGGACCAGCGTTGGCACGTCATAGCCTTCGGCGGTCAGAGCTTCGGGCGTCAGGGCGGGAGCGCGACCACCCGTGCCACCGGCGGGATTGCCGGTGAAATGCTTGCCCGCTTCGAGCGCACCGAAAATATTGCGTGGCGAATGGCACGACACACAATGGGATGGTCCATTGGCCAGATAGGCGCCCCGGTTCCATTGTTCGGATTTTGATGGATCGGCCTGATAGCGGCCGGGGGCAAAAAACAGGTTCTTCCAGCCCGCCATCGCCAGCCGGATATTGAACGGGAAGCTCACCTCGTGCGGTGGCTGGACCGTTGGATCAGCGGGCACGGCCTGCAGGGCGGCGAACAGGTCGGCAATTTCCTGATCGCTCATCAGTGTGTAGCTGTCGAAGGGGAACGAGGGATAAAGGTGCCCATCGGGCCCCTGCCCATTGCGCATGGCGTCATCAAACTGCGCAAGCGTCCAGTTGCCCAGCCCAGCGGACTTGTCCGAGGTGATATTGGGCGTGACAAATGTGCCAAAAGGCGTGGCCAGCCGTCCACCACCCGCAAGGAAGGCGCCACCACTTTGCCCGTCGGTGTGGCAGGCAACGCAGCCACCGAGCCGGATCAGGTATTCCCCGCGTTTAGCCTCCCCGACAATAGCTGGATCAATCGCCGGGCCGGTGACCGGTTTGAGCATATAGGCGCCAAATCCGACGCCCGCCACAATCACCAGACCAATTACCCAGCGCCACATGCTCAACCCTCCAAAGCCCGCCTGATCAAATCAGACGGACACGGAGGCGGCAACTGACGAGGGCGTGAGTTAAAGCGCCAGGTCCATCAGCGCTGCGATCTCGGCCTTGCCGGTGCCGGCCACAATGCGGCCAAGTTCGGCCTCGCCCTTAAGAACGACCAGGGTCGAGCGGCGCGGAATGGAGAGGCTCTTGACCAGGTCGCCACGCTCTTCCTTGTCCCAGTCGACGCGGATGATGGTGACCCCGGCATAGGCGGGATTTTCCGAGACCAGCCCCTCGATCACCCGCTCCTGGGCTTTGCAGGTGCTGCACCAGGTGGCGTAAAAATCAAGCAGGAACGGCTTGCCAGAGGCCTTGGCGGCCGCCAGCACCTCCGGCGTATAGTCGGTAACGCCCAGCGCCAGTGCCGGACGAATGGCAGCAAGCGCCAGTCCGGTGCCAACCAGAGCAAGAAGGCTGCGGCGGGAAAGCGTGTTCATGTCAGGTCCTTTCAAAGACTAACCGAGAGGTCATTGAGCCAGGCAGGCAGGTTTTCGACTGCCCAGGCTTCGGCAATCCGGTCGAAATGCAGAACGCTGGCCAGCCCCACAAGGATCAGGCCAACGCCAAGGATGGTCTTGGCGTGCGGCATGATCGCCATCAGCCAGGCCTTGCGCTGGGCAATCAGGCCGCGCGTGCCATAAGCGAGGGCCAAGACCACACCGGCCGCTCCGGCAGAGAATGCCAGCATGATCCCAAACGCATAAAGCAGGTTTTCGCCGCTGGCGGCAAAGCCGATGGCCGCACCCAGTGTGGGGCCTATGCAGGGCGACCAGGCGAGGCCGAGCAGGGCCCCCGCCGCGCCTTCGCCCCACAGCCCGCGGCCTTCGACCTGCCCGATGAGCCGTGTGCCACCCTCGGCCGTGGCTCCAGCGAGCCGCGAGAATTGCGCCTGCGCCTGCGGCACCAGCAGCACCAGGCCAAAGCCGATCATCAACCATCCCCCGATCAGGGTGATATCGGACTGAACCAGCCCGGTGGCGCGCAGCAGCGCAAACACCACCATGCCGAAAACGGTGAAGCTGACGGCCAACCCCAGCGCCATCGCCAGCGGCCCGAGCCGGTGCCGCGACACCGCCGAGGCCGCCACCAGTGGCAGCAGCGGCAGCACACATGGATTGATCAGTGTTAAAAGTCCGGCACCGAATGCCAGCACGAAATCGAGCACGTTCCGCCCCCCTGTCGTCCGCACCATGACGCGGAAAACCAGAGAAACGCCAGTCACATGCGATAAACTCGGCGTGTGGTCTCAGTGAGCCGCCAGCACGGCATCGACTTCGGCCCGGGTCGGCGGCTTGCAGCCCTTCTGCCCGCAATTGAGCCCGGCGACCACCGCACCGAAACGCAGCACGGTTTCGAGCGCCGAAGCATCAAGCGCGCCGAGCCGCCCAGGTTTGAGATCGCCCCGCTCGGAGAGGATGCTGAGAATGCCCGCCATCAGGCTGTCGCCGGCCCCCACCGTGTCACCGAACACCGGCGGCGACCAGATGCCCGCCTGTCCGCGTCCGCTGGCGGTGAAGGCGCGCGACCCCTTGTCGCCCAGCGTGATCACCACCAGTTCGCACGCCGGCCGGGCCAGCAGGGCTGCGGCATGGGCCTCGATGGAGAGTGAAGGATCGAGCGCAGCAAGATCCTCCTCGCTCATCTTGATGATGTGGGCCAGGTCGAGGAAACCGGACAGGCGCTGTTTGTAAGCGGCAAAATCGGCTACCAGCGAGGGCCGGACATTGGGGTCGATCGAAATCACCGCGCCCCTGGCTGCCGCTGCCTTGACCACATCAATCCAGACTTCAGCGTCTTCGGGTTCGATGGGGCAGAAGCCGCCGACCTGATAGAGATCGAGCACGGAAGGCAGCGCGGCGATCAGGCCATCGCGGCTGAAATCCCGTTCGGCGCCGCGATAGAATTCGTAGCGCGCCTCGCGCTTTTCATTCAGCGTTACCACGGCCAGCGTCGTCGGGGCGCGCACCCGTTCGCTCAGCAGCAGCTTGACGCCCGCCGCCTCCAGCGGGCCGAGCAGAAAGCCGCCCAACCCATCCTTGCTGATCGGGCAGAGAAAGCCGCTGTCGTTGCCAAGCCGGGCCAGTGCAATGGCGCAGTTATAGGGCGATCCGCCCTGATGCGCGGTCATGTGCAACACACCATCCGCCCCGATCGGCTGGCTCACCAGATCGATCAGGCTCTCTCCGCCGACAACAAACATGCTTCCTCCAGAAAATGCCCTTCGCCAGATTTACCGCATCGATTGGGCAATTCCTAGGGCGCTGGGCATTCGCCCATGGGCCTTTTTTTGACCGTTTTAGCTATAGCGTTCCGCCCACCACGCCGCCCAGCGGTTGCGCAGCGTTTCAAAAGTTTGATCATCAAGCCCGAACGTGGTCAGCACGGCCGAGCCGCCGCCAAACGGCCGGTCGGGCGTTACCGGCCGGTCCATGACCACCAGCAACCCTTGCCCCCAGCCGGGCACGGCAATCCCGGCCTGGAAGGCTGACCTGTGCCAGGCGGGCCCCTGCACCCGGTCGGCTGTCGGCAGCGACGCGCTGCCCAAGGAGCTGTCATCCAGTCCGAGTGCTGCCTGCGGCAGCGGTATCGCCCGTTGCGCCCTGCCGGAAAAATACAGCGTCCGGCGTCTTTCGCCCCGATGCCGTTCGAGCCCGAAACGCAGTTGCTCGACAAAGGTCAGCCAGCCTTCCACCATCTCGTCGAACTGGCTCTCCACACCATCCTCGGCGGGCCCGGTCCGGACGACGCGCAGGCGCGTGCCGGAACCCTCACCGGTCAATTCGAACCGGTCCCTAATACCCTCATACTCATCGAACTGGAGCACATGCCGCTCCGCATCAGCGCGGGCGTGCTGAACGAAGATGAAGTCGATCTCGTCCTTGAGCGTTTCGGCATCCCAGCCGAACCAGTTGCTGATCTGGTCGGGATCGGTCACGGTCCGCCAAACCGTATCGATCGGGGCGGCGATGGTGAGGTCGACAATGACACGATCGGTCTGGGGGGTCGCCATTGGAAGGTCCTGATTGATGAATGACGGCAGCGCACCCGATCACCCTACAGACCGGTCAGGGTTTGGAGAAGCCCTGGCCGACCATGAACACGTCAAACCGCAGGCTCTTGCCCTTGATCTGGTGCGAAGGCGCCCGCAGCCCGGGCAGCGGATCGGCACGCAGCGGCCATTTCAGAACCACCCGTTTGCCCGCCGTGGCCAGAGCCACCTGCATCAACTCAAGCGCGTCCGGATCGGGGCCGACAACGTCGCGGATGAGGCGCATCTGCTTTTTGACCAACGCCGATTTCCTGCGCGGCGGATGCATGGGGTCAACCAGCACCACATCGGGGGACAGCGTTGGCAGCACCTCGCGTGCATCACCAAGGATCAGTGTCATACGCGCCATGATCGCGGCGTGTTCAGCTCCCGCCTGCCGTGCCCGCTCCATGCCAAGAGCGAGCAGCCGGTGCATTTCGGGTGAGCGCTCGATCAGCGTGACCTCTGCCCCCAGCGACGCCAGCAGAAACGCATCGCGCCCGAGCCCGGCCGTCGCATCGGCAATGCTGGGAGACTGTCCGCGGACAAAGCCCGCCGCCCGCGGCAGATCCTGGCCGCGCCCGCCGCCGAAGCGCAGCCGATGGCCAACCGCGCCGCCGACGAAGTCGACAACGAGATCATCATCAAGAGCGTCAGTATCTGGGTCGGGGCGGGACGGGATCATTCCCCTTCATGCCCTGCACCCCGCGCCGCCGCAACTCCGGTCGGTTACATTAGCAACATCAAATAAATTTATCGGCTGATGGAATAAGTTCAGGACGCTGGTGTTGAACCTGCTACGAGACGCAACAAGCGCCTCGCTTTCGGAGGACATCATGAATTTTAACAAGATTTTCGCCGGCGCTGCCGTGCTGGCCCTGCTCGCTTCGCCTGCCCTTGCCGCTGACTATGTCGGTGGTGCCATCAAGTCGGCCATGGCCGGCGACAAGTCGATCCTGACCGACGCCAATGGTATGACGCTTTACACTTTCGACAAGGACGCCGTCGGTGTCTCGAACTGCTACGACGAGTGCGCCGTCAAGTGGCCGCCGGCTTTTGCCGATGCAGCCGCGATGGCCGAAGGCGACTTCACCATCGTTGACCGCAAGGACGGCACCAAGATCTGGGCCTACAAGGGCTGGCCGCTGTATCTGTGGATGAACGACAAGGCAGTTGGCGACATGACCGGCGACGGTGTCGGCGGCGTGTGGCATGTTGCGGTCGAATAAGGCCTAGACCAAGCGATGCAGGCATTCCTGGACGAGATCGAATTGTGCGTACCGGCTTTGCGGCGCTATGCGCGCGCATTGACGCGCAACGCCGACCTTGCCGACGACCTCGTCCAGGATTGCATCGAGCGGGCCATCCGCAAGAAGGGCCTGTTCCAGCCCACCGGGCCTGTGCAGGCCTGGCTTTTCACCATGCTGCTCAACATCTATCGCAACGATCTGCGCCGCCGCCGCCGCGAATCCGGCTTCACATCCATGGATGAAATGCTGGTCGAACCCTCGATCCCCGCCCCGCAGATGGGGCGGCTGGCCTTGGCCGAAATGGCGCGCGCGCTCGATGCCCTGCCCGATGATCAGCGCGAGGCGCTGCTGCTGGTGGTGCTCGAAGGCTTTTCCTACGCCGAGGCCTCGCGGGTGCTCGGCATTCCGCAGGGCACCCTGATGTCGCGTCTGTCGCGCGCCCGTGCCGCCCTGCGCGTCGCCACCGGCGGTGGCGAAGAACCAAGACTGAGGAGCGTCAAATGAACCAGCCGATGACCGACGCTTTGCTGCACGCCTATGCCGATGGGCAACTCAATCCCGCCCAGCGCCAGCAGGTTGAAGCCTTCCTCGCCCAAAATCCGGTCAAGGCCGACGAAGTCGCACTCTGGCGCCGCCAGAACCAGACGATCAATGCCCTGTTTCCAGTGACCGCCGAGCCAGTACCCGAGCGGTTGCGTCCGCAACGGCTGGCCCAGCGCCTGCCGCGCCGGCGCAGCGAGTTCGTGCGCTTTGCGGCTGCCGCCATGATCATGCTCACCATTGGCGGCACGGCTGGCTGGGTCGGCAACGACTATCTCAATCCTCCCGCCGCACCCTATGAACGGCTGATCGAATCGGCCGTCTTTGCCCACGCGCTTTATGTGGGTGAAACCCGTCATGCCGTTGAAGTGGCGGCGACCGACAAGGACCATATGCTGACCTGGCTGTCGGCCCGGATCGATCGCCCGCTCAGCGCTCCGAACCTTGATGGCCAGGGTTTTACTCTGGTTGGTGGTCGCCTGCTGCCGCCCGACGCGGCCGCGGCATCCGGACCTGCTGCGCAGTTGATGTATGAAAACGCCAATGGGCAGCGCGTGACGGTTTATGTCACCGCCGCGCTCGACACTGAGGGGCCGGAATTCGAACTGGCCAACCAGAACGGGCTCGAGGCCTTCTACTGGGCCAACCAGTCGATCACCTGCACGGTGGTGGGTGACCTGCCCAAGGCGCAGATGGATGTGGTGGCCAAGGATGTCTATCAGCAGATGACCTGGCGGCCCGATAGCTTCCTGCGCAGCTATTTCGGCATCTTCGGCGCCTTTTCCGGCCAGAAGACCTGATCAGCTTTTCGCCAGAAGCCCGTTTGAATAGATGTTGTGCAGTCCGACATTGTTGATGTCGCGTTCGCCCATCAGGGCCATTGTGATATCGGCTTCGCGCTCGATGATCCTGAGAGCCCGGGTGACGCCCTCTTCGCCGCCCGCGCCCAGACCATAGAGAAAGGCCCGGCCGATAAACGTTCCCTTCGCCCCCAGCGCCATGGCTTTGAGCACATCCTGACCGGACCGGATACCGCCGTCGAAGAAGACCTCCGTGGTCTTGCCGACCGCATCGAGAATTTCCGGCAGCACCCGGATCGAGGATGGCGCGCCGTCAAGCTGACGCCCGCCATGGTTGGAAACGATCACTGCATCGGCCCCATTGGCCACCGCTGCCCGGGCATCGTCGGGATCGAGCACGCCCTTGACGATCACCTTGCCGCCAAACCGTTTCTTGACCCATGCGATATCCGACCAGGAGAGCGTGGGATCAAACTGCGAGGCCGTCCAGGCTGAAAGCTTGGAAAGGTCCCCCGCCCCTTCCACATGCCCTGCAATGTTGCGGAAGGTGTGACGCCTGGTGCCCAGCATGCCGAGGGCCCAACGCGGCTTGATAGCCATTTCAAACACAAAGCGCGGGGTAAATTTGGGCGGGGCGGACAGGCCATTGCGGATATCTTTGTGCCGCTGCCCCAGGATCTGCAGGTCCATGGTTAAAACCAGTGCCGAGCACCTGGCCGCCTTGGCCCGGTCGATCAGCCGTTCGATAAAACCACGGTCGCGCATCATATAGAGCTGGAACCAGAAGGGCTTGCTGGTATTTTCGGCCACATCTTCGATCGAGCAAATGCTCATGGTCGAAAGTGTGAACGGTACGCCGAACTTTTCGGCCGCCTTTGCCGCCTTGATCTCGCCATCGGCGATCTGCATGCCGGTCAGGCCCGTCGGTGCCAGCGCCACCGGCATGGCGACCTTTTCACCCAGCATGGTGGTGCCGAGCGTCCGGCCCTCCATATTCACGGCCACGCGCTGGCGGAACTTGATCTGTTCAAAATCGGTTTCATTCTGCCGATAGGTGCCCTCGGTCCACGACCCGGAATCGGCATAGTCGAAGAACATTTTCGGTACGCGGCGCTTGGCGAGCAGCTTGAGTTCGTCGATTGTCAACACATTCTCAAGCGTCGTCATTGGCCACCAGCTCCCATGGAATGGGCGAGTTCTAGGCCACTAACATGCTAGCAGTCAATGCGACGAAAGTGCCGCGCCGAAAGCAGCTTCGAACGTTTTAAACGCCGCCTACTGGCCTTCGGTGTGCGTCCCGTCCAGCAGAGCCTCAAGCCGATTGAGGCGGCCTTCCCAAAGGACACGGCGTTCATTGAGCCATTGCTCGGCTTCGCCAAGCGCCTCGCTGTTGATCGTGCAGGTGCGTACGCGCCCCTGTTTCTGGCTGCGCACGAGGCCGCTTTGTTCGAGCACCTGCAGATGCTGCACCACGGCGGGCAGCGACATGTCGAAGGGCCTGGCCAGTTCGCTGACCGAGGCCGGGCCGCGGCTCAGGCGTTCAACCATCACACGCCGGGTGGGGTCGGCGAGCGCCTGGAACATCAAGTCGAGAGCGGCACTATCTTGGTTAAGCATAATCTTAAGTAAGAGAATGCCTGGACGCTGTCAACGCCATCCGCATTCCCCGCGCTGCGGCACACTGGCGCGCTTAGAGTTTCATTCCGCGCAATCGCAAGGCATTGCCAATCACGCTGACCGAGGACAGGCTCATGGCGGCCGCCGCCAGCATTGGTGACAGCAACCATCCAAACAGCGGGAACAGGATGCCGGCCGCCACCGGCACGCCCAGCGTGTTGTAACCGAAGGCAAACCAGAGGTTCTGCTTGATATTGCTCAGCGTGCCTCGTGCCAGTTTGCGGGCACGCACGATAGCGGACAGATCGCTCTTCATCAGCGTCAGCCCGGCCTGCCGGATCGCGACATCCGAGCCCGAGCCCATGGCAATGCCGACATCGGCGGCGGCCAGGGCCGGGGCGTCATTGACCCCGTCTCCGGCCATGGCGACTTTCCTGCCCTCGGACTTCAGCCTCAGAACCAGGTCATGCTTGTCTTCGGGCGAAAGCCCGGCTTCCACCCGATCAATGCCAAGCGTTGCCCCAACCGCCTCGGCAGCACTTCGGGCATCGCCTGTGGCCATGATCACCGTGATCCCGTCGGTCTTGAGCCAGTCGATGGCGGCGCGCGCGCCTGGCTTGACCGGATCAGAAACGGCGATGGCTCCGATCACCCGCTCGCCTTCGCCCACCAGCACCACGGTCTGGCCGGCAAACTGCGGCGTTGACAGGAAGGCGGTGAACTTTTCATCGAGCCCATGGCCCTGCGCCGCCATGAACGCTGCATTGCCCACACTGACGGTCTGCCCGCCGACGCTTCCAAAGATGCCGCGACCGGTGACCGAACCAAAGCCCGTTGCCACCTGCTCGCGCGCGCCGCGCAATTTGGCTCCGGCAACGATGGCTGATCCGATGGGGTGCTCGGAATGCTTTTCAAGCGCTGCCGCAACCCCGAGCACGAACCCCTCGTCCACCCCCTTGATGGCGGCCACGGTGCCGAGCGTTGGCTTGCCTTCGGTCAGGGTGCCGGTCTTGTCCACGATCAGCGTGTCGATGCGGGCAAAGCCTTCAAGCGCCCTGGCATCGCGGATCAGCACCCCGGCGCGCGCCCCGCGCCCGGTCGCCACCATCACCGACATCGGCGTTGCCAGACCCAAGGCGCAGGGACAGGCAATGATCAAAACCGAAACCGCCGCCACCAGCGCATAGGCCAGCTTGGGGTCCGGACCCAGCGCCCACCACAGCCCAAAACTCAGCACCGAAACGGCCACCACGGTTGGCACGAACCAGGCCGCCACCTTGTCGGCCAGTGCCTGGATCGGGGCGCGGCTGCGCTGGGCCTTGCTCACCAGATCCACGATCTGGCTCAGGCGCATCTCGGCCCCAACGCGCTGGGCCGTCATCACAAAACTGCCCTCGCCATTGATGGTGCCGCCGGTTACCGCTTCGCCGGGGGCTTTTTCCGCCGGAACCGGCTCGCCGGTGAGCATGGATTCATCGACATAGGAATGGCCCTCCAGCACCACGCCATCCACCGGCACGCCGTCGCCGGGGCGCACCCGCAGCCGGTCGCCGACCCTGACCATTTCAACCGGCACGTCGTGCTCATGATCGCCATGAATGACCCGGGCCGTCTTGGGTGCAAGATTGAACAGGGCGCGCAGCGCCTCGCCGGTTTGTTCACGGGCCCGCAGTTCGAGCACCTGACCGGCAAAAACCAGGGTGATGATCACCGCCGATGCCTCGAAATAGACCGGCACCGCCCCGTTCATATGGGTGAAGTGAGCCGGAAAGAGCCCGGGGAACAGCACGGCCACAACCGAGAACAGATAGGCGGCCCCGGTGCCCAGCGCGATCAGGGTCCACATGTTCGGGCTCCGGTTCACCACCGAGGCCCAGCCGCGCTTGAAGAATGGCAGTGCCGCCCAGATGACCACCGGAGTTGCCAGCGCCAGTTCGAGCCAGCTTGCGACCCGTTCGCCCAGCCAGTCGCGCACCGGCAAGCCAAGCATCGGCCCCATGGAAATGACGAGCAACGGCACCGATAGCGCCGCCGAGACCATCAACCGGCGGGTAAAATCAACGAGTTCAGGATTGGCCTCGGCCTCCGCACTCACCCCCATAGGCTCCAGCGCCATGCCGCATTTGGGGCAGTCACCCGGCTTGTCCGACATCACTTCGGGATGCATCGGGCAGGTATATTGGGTGCCCTTGGGCATGGGCACTGGCGACGGCTGATCGCCCAGATATTTGGCAGGATCGGCCTCGAACTTTGCCAGGCACCCTGCCGAGCAGAAATAGAAGCGTCGGCCCTCGTGCTTGAGCATATGCCGGGCGCTGGCCCGGTCGACACTCATCCCGCATACTGGATCCTTCGCGGTAACATAGTCAGCCGGGGCCGCTACAAACTTTGCCTTGCAGCCGGCGCCGCAGAACCCGAATTCCCGCCCTTCATGCACATGCTGGTGCGGGGTCTTGCCCATGTCGACGGTCATTCCGCAGATGGGGTCGCGAACGATGGAATCGGGTGCAGTGTCGGTCATTTTGGGCCTCACGTAAGGAACGCTCAGGTTCTGTTACGATCCCACATAAGGCTTCCAACCATGGGAAGGTCAAGGGCACTCCCTACATCGTCGCCCCGACCTGCCAGGGGACGAATTCGTTGTCGCCATAGCCGAGCGCTTCGGACCGGGTTTCTTCACCCGAGGCCACCCGCAACACCATTTCAAAAATCTCGCGACCCTTGTCCTCCAGCGACACGCCTTCGACGATATCGCCGCAGTTGATATCCATGTCCTCTTTCATCCGATGGTAGATGTCCGAGTTCGTCGCGAGCTTGATCGAGGGCACTGGCTTGCAGCCATACGCCGAACCGCGCCCGGTGGTGAAAGCCAGGACATTGGCCCCACCCGCCACCTGCCCGGTCGCCGATACCGGATCAAAACCGGGTGTATCCATGAATACAAAGCCCTTGTCGCGCACCTGCTCGGCATATTCATAGACCGCTGTCAGCGGTGTGGTGCCACCCTTGGCCGCCGCACCGAGGGATTTTTCAAGGATGGTCGTCAATCCACCGAGCTTGTTGCCTGGCGATGGGTTGTTGTTCATCTCGCCGTGATTGCGGGCAGTATAATCCTCCCACCAATGGATGCGCTCAATCAGCTTTTCGCCCACCGCCCGGCTGGCGGCGCGTCGGGTTAGAAGGTGTTCTGCACCATAAATCTCAGGGGTTTCGGAAAGGATCGCCGTCCCCCCCTGCTTGACCAAAAGGTCTGTCGCAACGCCGAGCGCGGGATTGGCGCTGATCCCCGAATAGCCATCCGATCCGCCGCATTGCAGCGCCAGGATCAGTTCCGATGCCAGAACGGTTTCGCGCTTTGCAGCGTTGACGCCCGGCAGCATGTCCTTGATGCGCTCGACCCCGCGCGCCACGGTTGCCCGCGTGCCACCGCTCTCCTGAATGGTCAGGGTCTGGAAGGCCTCGCCCTCGGTGATGCCATAGAGCTCTTTCATCCGCCCGATCTGGAACACTTCGCAGCCGAGCCCGACCAGCAGCACGGCCCCGACATTGGGATTGGTGGCATAGCCCCATTGGGTGCGCTTGAGAATATCGAAGCCCTCGCCCCGGCTTTCCATGCCGCAGCCGGTGCCGTGAACGAAGGGCACCACGCCATCGATGCCGGGGTAATCGTCAAGGATCCCCGAGCGGGTGATTTCCTCGGCCATGAACTTGGCCACCGTTGCCGAGCAATTCACACTGGTCAGAATGCCGAGGTAATTGCGCGTGCCGACCCGGCCATTGGCCCGGCGGAAGCCTTCGAACGTCCTGCGATCCATTTCGGGCACCATGTCCGGTGCCACCGCGCCGGCGCAGAAGTCATAGTCGCGGGCAAAGGCGCCTGCCTCTGGCCCCATGTTGCAATTGTGCTCATGCACCCATTCGCCCACCGGGATTGGCCGCGATGCAAAGCCGATGATCTGCCCGAACTTGGTCACTGCCTCGCCCTCGGCCATCGCCCGGCGCGCAAATTTGTGGCCGCGCGGCACCCGGATGGGAATCCCCGTTCCGTCCTCAAGCGTGGAACCGGCTTCAAGATTGGCCAGCGCCACACCCACGGTGTCAGAGGGGTTCAGCACCAGGGTTCTGGGGCGGGACAAAACGTCGGTATCGGTCATTTGATCAGCCTTGGCATGCAGCATCGGATTGGACGGCCGCGCCCTGCTCTTGTCTAGCCACCCTTCGGCAGCGTAGTCAGGGAGCGCATTGCAACGCGGCACACTTCAAACTAACATGTTAGCATGAACCAGGCGACCAGTTCCTACAGATTTCTTTTGCCGCCGGCCTCGCCCTCGCGGGGCAACGTCACCTCTTACGTGACCGATGCGCTGCGCGATGCCATTGTCCGGCTCGATCTGGCGCCCGGCGAGGTGCTCGACAAAGGCGCCATCTGCGAGCGGCTCGGTGTGTCGCGCTTCCCGGTTTCCGAGGCGCTGGCCCGCCTGCAGGCCGAGGGTCTGGTCGATATCCTGCCCCAGCGCGGTTCCACCGTGTCGCTGGTGCGCATTGCCGACGTGCTCGAATATATGGTGATCCGCAAGGCGCTCGAGAGCGAAGCGGTGCGCATCGTCGTCTCCAACCCCGCCCCGGGCCTTGTCGAGCAGCTTCAGCGCAACATGAGCTACCAGCGCGCCGCCGCCGAAATCGACGACAATGATGGCTTTCACCAGCGCGATCTCGAATTTCACCACCTGATCCTGGGCGCCATGCGCTTTATCAAGATCAAGGTCGTGATCGAAAATGCCCGCGCCAATCTTGATCGCGCCCGGCGGTTGATCCTCAATCCGCGCCGCCTCTCGGTGACCATTGCCGAGCATCAGGCCATCCTTGATGGTATCATCGCAGCGGACCCGCCCGCCGCCGCCGCCGCGCTGCGCCGCCATATCGACACGGTGATGGTCGAACTCATCGCTTTTGCCCGGCTGCATCCTGAACTGTTTGCCGACGGGCAGCAGATGCTCGATACGCCAGGCTATGACGGCTTTCCATTCGGCTGACCGGCCGCAACTTCACCGACGAGGAGATCGCCATGCTCAAAGGAATTCCGCCCATTCTCGGTCCCGATCTGCTCTATGTGTTGCAGGCGATGGGGCATGGCGACCGGATCGTCATCGTTGATGCCAACTATCCCGGGGACAGTGCTGGCCCCCAACTGGTGCGTCTCGATGGCCATTCGGCCTCCGATGTGCTGGACGCCGTTCTCACTCTGATGCCGCTCGATACCTTTGTCGCCGATCCAGCGGTCTGCATGCAGGTGGTGGGCGATGCGCAAAAGCGCATGCCGGTGATGGACGAGTTCGAAGCCATCATCAAAAAGCACGAACCCAGGATGGGCCTGTCTTCGCTTGAGCGTTTCGCCTTTTATGAGCGCGCCAACTCCAGCTACGCCATCGTCCAGACCGGCGAGCGTCGGCTCTATGGCAATGTCATCCTGACCAAGGGCGTGATTGCGCCATAAGTCTAAGGCGCAGCCGAACGGAATCGGGCTCGGGCGCCCTCGACTTAGACGGGCTCCCGCCTTAAACCACATCCATCCATAAACAGAGAATTGACCCATGAAGCTCATGCGTGTTGGTGCCCCGGGTGCCGAAAAGCCCGCGATCCTGGCAGGGGATGGTTCGATCCGCGATCTGTCCGGCATCGTCCCCGATATCGGTGGCGCTGCTCTCACTCCGGAAGGCCTTGCCGCTATCCGCGCAGTTGACCATGCCATGCTGCCCAAGCTCGATGCCGCCAGCCGCATCGGCCCCTGTGTCGCCAACGTGGGCAAGTTCATCTGCGTCGGCCTCAACTATGCCGATCACGCCGCCGAAAGTGGCATGGCCGTGCCCAAGGAACCCGTCCTGTTCATGAAGGCCACCAGCGCCATCTGCGGGCCCTATGACAACGTCATCATCCCGAAAAACTCGATCAAGCCCGACTGGGAAGTCGAGCTCGGCGTGATCATCGGCAAAGAAGCCCGTTATGTCGACGAGAAGGACGCGCTCGATCACGTCGCTGGCTATTGCGTGGTCAACGATGTTTCCGAGCGCCATTTCCAGACCGAGCGCGGCGGCCAGTGGGTCAAGGGCAAATCGGCCGACACGTTCGGCCCCATCGGCCCATGGCTGGTGACGCGCGATGAGATTGCCGATCCGCAGAACCTGGATATGTGGCTTGAAGTCGACGGCCACCGCTACCAGAACGGTTCGACCAGAACCATGGTGTTCGGGGTGGCCCATCTGGTGCATTACATCAGCCAGTTCATGAGCCTGCAGCCCGGCGACATCATCACCACCGGCACCCCTCCGGGCGTCGGCATGGGGGTCAAGCCGAACCCGGTCTGGCTCAAGCCGGGCAATGTCATGCATCTGGGCATCGCCGGTCTCGGCGAGCAGAAGCAGACAGCGGTCGCCTACTCGGCGTGACCTGCACGCATCGAAGGTAATGAGGGCGCCACGACGGCGCCCTTTTGCTGCCGGTCTTGATCGCGCACCCTGCCACTGGCATGAGAGAGCGCCATGGCACGTGTCTTTGAGGTCTTCTGGATTTTCCTGCGGCTGGGGCTCACCAGCTTCGGCGGGCCGGTGGCCCATTTTGGCTATTTCCGCACCGAGTTCGTCACCCGCCTGGCGTGGCTCACGGATGCCGACTACGCCGATATCATGGCCCTCTGCCAGTTCCTGCCCGGCCCCACTTCAAGCCAGGTCGGCATCGCCATCGGCACCCAGCGCGCCGGGTACGCCGGTGGAATTGCTGCCTTTGTCGGATTCACCGCTCCGTCGGCGGTCCTCATGCTGGCGCTGGCACTTGGTATCACGCGGGTTGATCTGGGCGCATGGGCCGGCGCACTGCACGGGCTCAAGCTCGCTGCGCTTGCGGTGGTGGCGCAAGCGGTCTGGGCCATGGCACGGGCGCTGACGCCGGACCGTCCGCGCCGGGTCGTGGCCGTGCTCGCAGCCACCACCATGCTGCTGGTGCCGGCCAGTATAACCCAGCTTGGCGTGCTGTTGCTCGCCGTCCTCTGGGGGGCAGGCAATGTCCCGGCAGGCGGCGGCATCGCAGTTGCACCCGCATCTGGCCAGCCCCGCACTGCCCTGACCTTCATCGCGGTCTTCGCCGCCCTGCTTGTCATTCTGCCCGTCGTTGCCCGGTTTGATCCAACCCTGGCGCTGGTCGACAAATTCTACCGCTCCGGCTCGCTTGTGTTTGGCGGCGGGCATGTCGTTCTGCCGCTGCTGCAGGCCGAACTGGTCGCTCCGGGCTGGATAGGGCCCGATACATTCCTTGCCGGATATGGCGCGGCACAGGCCGTTCCAGGACCGCTGTTCAGCTTTGCCGCTTTCGCTGGCGCCGCGCAGACCGTCGCGCCCAACGGCATCGGCGGCGGCCTCATCGCGCTTCTTGCCGTCTACATTCCGGCCATACTGCTGGTTTTTGGCACATTGCCGCTCTGGCAACGCTGGAGGACCCTGCCCCGCCTGCGCGCCGGTCTCGATGGCGCCAACGCCGCAGTGGTGGGCCTGCTTTTCGCCGCATTGTACGATCCGGTATTCACCAGTGCCGTCACCGGCCCGCGTGATCTGGCACTGGCACTCGCAGGGCTCGGGCTGCTGACACTTGCCCGCACGCCACCGTGGCTCGTAGTCGGCCTGCTCGGGCTTGCCGGATGGTTGCTGTCGCCCTGGCTCTAGGGACGACGGGCGATCATGTCGATTTCGACCAGCGCCCCCACGGCAAGCCCCGTGACCCCGATCGTGGTGCGGCCCGGCAGCTTGCCGGGCTCGAAAAAGGCCTTGTAGGTGTCGTTCATGGCCGCATAGTCGCGCTCGAACTGTGTAAGGTAGATGCGCACGAATGTGACATTCTCGAGCCCCAGCCCGATGCCTTTGAGCACGATCTTGAGGTTTTCCATCACCCGCCTGGTCTGTGCTTCCACCCCCACTGGCAAGGGTGCATCGGGCGCGTCCGGGTCGGTGGGCATCTGCCCGGTGATGAACACCCAGCCATCGGCCTCGACGGCATGCGAGAACGGAGCCACCGGGCGGGGACCCGAGGCAATCATGTGGTGAATGGGCAGGGACATCGAAAACTCCTCAAGTTGGGTCCATGATTGGCAGACCGGAGCCCCGATGCAAGCCCCAGGGCGTCGCATCATCACGTTTGCGCGCTCCGTTCATTTCCATTCAGCTTTTCCGTGCTAGAAGGAATCATGACCCCTTGTGGGGCCAGACGCTGACGAAGACACCAAGGGACAGGCCAGGCTGCATGCTCGATTTTCTCCATATGCTTTCGGGCTATCTTGAAGCCTTCCTCAACTCGGTTTCCGACAATTTCTGGCTCTCGATGCTGTTCATCTTCCTCGTCGCCATCGGCGAGGCGGTATTTATCCTCGGCCTTCTGGTGCCATCCACGCCGGTCCTGTTGCTGGTCGGCGGCATTATCGCTCAGGGCACGCTGCCGTTCTGGCCGATTTATCTGGCCGCCGTTATCGGCGCTGTGATCGGAGATGCGATTTCCTACACCGTCGGTTTCCTGCTCAAGGACCGGATCAAGACCGTCTGGCCATTCCGCAACTATCTTGAGCTGATCGCCAAGGGCGAAGTGTTCTTTGCCAGGCATGGCGGAAAATCGGTGTTCATCGGCCGCTTTATCCCCGGGGTGAAGGCCGTGGTGCCCGGCATCGCCGGCATGATGAGCATGCCCTACAAGTACTTCACTGTGATCAATGTGATCTCGGCTTTTGCCTGGGCTGCGGCCCACATCCTGCCCGGCATGCTGCTGACCGCCTGGCTCAAGTCGATCGGCCTCAGCCTCGAACTGGTGATCATCGTTGGCGCCGCCGTCCTGACCGTGCTCTACCTGCTGATCCATTTCCACCGCAACATCCTGCTTGCCCTGGCGCCCTTCCTCGGCCCGCTGGGCAAGGGGATCGAAGCGCGGTTTCGCAAACCGGGCGCCAGCCACTAGCATCACGAAAAACTCACTTGCGCGGTGGCACGGGCGGCGCGATGCTGATGGCATGCGCAGGATCGTGACCGTGCTCCGCTGGCTGCTTGTTCCCCTCATCTTTGGGATGGCGGGGCTTTTGCCCATGCTCTCGCAGGCCGACGAGGCCGCAGACCGGGCAAGGCTCGACACGCTGTTTGCCGAACTCAAGGCCGCACCCGATGCCGCCACCGCCCAGGCCATCGACCAGCAGATCTGGAAGATCTGGACCGTTCCTTCGGATGAAAAACTGGCAGCCCGTATGAAGATCGTTCTGGACGCACGCTCGTCCTACGATTTCGAGAGCACCATCGACCTGCTCGATGCCCTGATCGAAGATTATCCGACCTATGCCGAGGCGTGGAACCAGCGCGCCACCACCTATTATATGATGCAGAATTTTGAGGCCTCACTGGCCGATATCGACAAGACGCTGGAGCTTGAGCCGCGCCATTTCGGTGCCCTGTCGGGCCAGTCGCTCATCCTTCTGGCGCAGGGCAAACGCGACCTGGCGCTTAAGGCCATCATCGCCGCCCTTGCGATCCACCCGTTCCTGACTGAGCGGGGCCTGTTCCCCGAACTGGCGCGCGACGTCACCCGTATCTGAGGATATTCATGTCTGGATTTGAAATCGTCCGCGAGGACAAAGGTACATCTGGCCGCTATGTCGTTTATCTCGAAGGCGGGCTCGAAGCCGAAATGACCTACCAGCGCGCTGGCAATGTGCTGGCCATCGACCACACTTTCGTACCACCCGAGTTCCGCGGCACCGACATTGCCCGGCGGCTTGTCCAGCAGGGCGTCGATGATGCCCGCGCCGATGGCAACCTGATCCGTCCGGTATGCTCTTATGTGGTGGCCCAGTTCCGCCGCCACCCTGAATGGGCAGACCTGCACGCCTAGGTGTTTCTGCGCGGCTTTAACACAATCCTAACCATAACGATGCGCACTCTAAGGCCTTAAGCTTTGGGGATGCGCAGCTTTTGCCTTGCCCAGCGGTTGTGCCAGCAGAGCATCCGGGGTGCCTGATATGGGTTATGTTCAATCACTGCTGTTCAGCACCCTGTTGGCTTCGCTCGCAATGGTCGACGCCGCCGCCGCGCAGACTGGAGCGCAGCAGGAGTTGGTCATCGAAACCGCGGCCGCGTTGACCCCGGAGGCGATTAACGCCGCCAGTCTCGAGCATCTTCTTCATCCAGTGCGCCGGCCGACGGTGGTGCAATCGGACGCTGAAATCACCACCGGCAGCCTGCCCGGGGCCAAGCCAGAACCCTGGCGCGATCCGGCCATGGTGCGCCTGCAGGTGCTGCTCGACCGCGCCGGCGCCTCGCCGGGAGTGATCGACGGCTTTGATGGGCTCAATGTGCGCAAGGCCATCGCGGCCTTCGAAACCATGCAGGGCCTGCCCGCCGATGGCCAGCTCGATGCCCGTATGCTTGCCACCCTCGATCAGGGCGGTCCGGCCGTGGGCACCTACACAATCCTCGAACAGGATGTCGCCGCCGTGGTCGCGCCGCTGCCGCGCGATTATGCCGAACTGGCCCTGCGCGACCGCCTCGGATTCCAGTCCGTGCCCGAACTCCTCGGCGAGCGCTTCCATATGGATGAAAAGTTCCTGCGGGCGCTCAATCCCCGGGCAACATGGCAGGCCGGTGAAGCAGTGTTCGTCACCGCCTATGGCCCGGACCTGCGCGGCAAAGTTGCCCGCATCGAAGCCGACAAGCGCATGCGCCAGTTGCGCGCCTACGGTCAGGACGGGCGCCTGATCGCTGCCTATCCTGCGACAATCGGGAGCCCCGACAACCCTTCTCCATCGGGCATCCATCTGGTTGAGGCCGTGGCGATCAACCCCACCTATACCTATAATCCGAAGATCAATTTCCAGCAGGGCGAAAACACAAAAGTGCTCGTCCTGCCACCCGGGCCGAATGGCCCGGTGGGTTCGGTCTGGATCGATCTGTCCGAGCCCACCTTCGGCATTCATGGCACCCCGCAACCGTCCCTGATCGACAAGGTCGGGTCGCACGGTTGCGTTCGGTTGACCAATTGGGATGCCAGGGAACTGGCCCGCATGGTCACCGCTGGCGTGCCAGTGGAGTTTATCGACTAGCCATCCAGTCGCGGGCCGCCAGCAACTCTTCCTGCCGCACCTCGTGCCCACCCGCATGCCAGAGCACGCTGGTCGTCGCGCCCTGCGTCTCGAAATAGTCGGCCAGCACCTGCGTGCGCTGCGGCGGGCAGATCGGGTCTCGTTCCCCGGCCGTGATCAGCACGCGCTTGCCCACAAGGCCGGGTTGCGGCGCCGGATCGAACGGGATCAGCGGATGCAGCAGCACCGTACGGTCAAACAGCTCCGGAGCAGCGAACTGCACTGACGCCAGGATATTGGCCCCGTTCGAGTAGCCAAAGCCAAATACCCCTGATGGCCTGACCGTCCCGATCTGGGCCGCGATGAACCTTTTGAGTTTGTCGGTGCGCAACGCCAGATCGTCCATGTCGTAGACGCCCTCGCCAGTGCGGCGGAAATAGCGCAGCGCCCCGCCTTCGGACACATCGCCACGCACCGCAATCACCCGCGCGCCGGGCAGCAATTGGCTGCCCAACTCGAAAAACTGGTTCTCATCCCCACCAGTACCGTGGAAAACCAACAGCAGCGGCGGGTTGTCACCCGCCCCCGCCTCTTCGCGAAAAACATAAGACTTGGCGTCCATTCAAACCTCCAGCGGCTGCAGGCTCGCTTCAAGCCGGGCCCGCAGGTGCGCATGCTGGCTCGGCAGCATCAGCTTTTCCCCCAGATGCGCCACATCCTCATCCCGGTCGAAGCCGGGCTCGTTGGTGGCGATCTCGAACAACACCCCGCCCGGGGGGCGGAAGTAGATGGCCCAGAAATAATCCCGATCGATCACCGGGGTTACCTGGAAACCGGTGTCGATCAGCCCATTGCGCACCTCGAGCTGGGCCGCGCGATTTTCGACCGCAAAGGCGATGTGATGCACCGAGCCGGCACCGAGGTCGCCACGACCTACTTCGGGCAGCACTTCGACATCGATGGTGTCGGCGCCATTGCCGCCCGGCAGCACGAAGCGGGTGATGCCCTCATGTGTGTCGGCCACCTGATAGCCCATCAGTTGGAGCAGCGCTTGATTGGCGCCGCCGTCGCGCAGGCGCAACGAGGCCGAGTGGAAGCCACGGATGGCCACATCGCCGCCTACCCCACCGCCGGTCCACGCGGCACGCGGATCGTTCTGAGCCTCGACAAGTGCAAAGTGATCTCCATCCGGCCCACGAAAGTGCAGGCGCTTTTCGCCGAAGCTGTCGGCGCGGACGAGATCGCCCACCCGGTGCTCTGCCAGCCGACCTTCCCAGAAGCCGATTGACCCTTCCGGCACCGAAAAAGCCGTGGTGCCAACCTCGCCCGTGCCCAGACGGCCACGAATGATGTTGGGGAAGGGGAAATAGGTCATCACCGAACCGGGCGTGCCCACTTCATCGCCATAGTAGAGATGGTAGACACTGGGCTCGTCGAAGTTGACGGTCTTCTTCACCCGGCGCAGGCCGAGGGTGTCGGTAAAAAACGCATTGTTCTGCGCCGCATCGCGCGCCATCGAAGTAACGTGATGCAGGCCCTTGATCTGGTGGAGCATTTTGCGATCCTTTCGTTCGCGCCCAATCGGCGCGCTTGCTTGGCACCTGATATGGGTCCAAACCTCGGTTCGATAAACCCGGCATCCGGTATCTGATTGTCGCCGCCTATCGAACAATAACCCGGTGAACCAACCGCCTTTCCCCGCCGTAGGCAAGGGACCAAGGAGCCAACATGATCCTATCGTCCTTCCCCGCCGGCGCAACGGCGCTGGTCATCGGCAGCACTGGCGGCATCGGTAGCGCCTTACACCGAAACCTCGTCGAAACCCGACAGTTCCGGTCGGTCATCGGCCTGTCGCGGTCCACCAGTCCACGCCTTGACCTGCTCGATGAAACCACAATCGCCGACGCGGCTACTGCAATTGCCGCGTCCGGGGCCGACCTGCGGCTGATCATTGTGGCCACCGGCATGCTCCATACCGAAACCATCGCACCGGAAAAAAGCTGGCGTCAGCTCGATGCTGCGCGGCTTGCCCAAACTCTGGCGATCAACGCCACCGGCCCGGCGCTGGTCATGAAGCACTTCCTGCCCCTGCTGCCCCGGCAGGGCCGCAGTGTCTTTGCCGCCCTCTCGGCCAAGGTCGGCTCCATCGGCGACAACGGTCTTGGCGGCTGGTATGGCTATCGCGCCGCAAAAGCCGCCCTCAACCAGTTCCTGCATACCGCCGCCATCGAACTGGCCCGCACCCGGCCTGACGCCGTTTGCCTGGCGCTTCACCCAGGCTCGGTCGACACAGCGCTTTCGCGCCCCTTTGCCAGCCCCTCGCATCCTGCGCGCAGCCCCGACATCGCCGCCGCAGACCTGCTGGCGGTCATCGACACGGCAGACCCGGGCCAGACTGGCGGCTTTCTCGACTATACCGGGGCAACTATTCCCTGGTAGGCGTTGACCGGCTCCGGCCATGAGTGCAAATGCTTGCCCACCTTGCACCCGGGACCCTGGCATGTTGTCCGACACTGTTCTGAGCCGTACCACGTTGCAGTCCGCGCTGGATGCCCGGACCCGCAGCTTCGAGCGCTGCGATCTCAAGGGCGCCGACCTGAAAGGCATGGCGCTTGAAGAGGCGGTATTCTCGGCCTGCGACTTCAGCGACGCCAACTTTACCGGGACCGACCTGACCGAGGCGCGCCTCGTCCGCTGCAATGCCAGCAAGGCCCAGTTTTCCGGCGCCAAATGCATTGAGGCCCAGTTTGACACCTGCAACCTGACAGCCGCCGATTTCTCCCGCGCCAAGCTCACGCAGGCGCGGTTTACCGGCTGCAAGCTCAGCGGCGCCAATTTTGCCGGAGCGGCTACCCTGGACCTGACGTTTTCGGCCTGCCTGCTGGTCAATGCCACGCTTTCAGGTATGAGCTTTCGCAAGCAAAAACTCACCGAACTCGATTTCTCCGATGCCGACCTGACCGGGGTGGATTTCCGTGACGCCGAGTTCGAAAAATGCTCGCTGCGGGACGCGGTTCTGAAAAACACCCAGTTCGCCGGTGCCGACCTGCGCGGCTGCGACCTCGGTGCCATCGAGCTCAACGATGCCCGCATGTTCAAGGGCGCGCTGATCTCCAAAGCCCAGGCCACCGACCTGCTCCGCGCCTATGGGCTCAGGGTTGCCTAAACCTTGACGGGAATTTCCTGGAAGTCTTCCGACCCGAAAATCCCGAGATAACGGGCAATCTCTTCTGGCGTGCCGGTGGCCTTGCGCGGATTATCCGAGAGTTTGACCGCTGGACGGCCATCTGCCTCGGATACCTTGCAGACAATCGAGATCGGCTCGAGCCGGTGATTGGTGTTGGGCGCGCAATCGGCAAAATCATTGGTCAGGTTGGTGCCCCAGCCAAAGGTCATGCGAACCTTGGAATGAAAGTGGTGATAGGCATCCTCGATCATGTCGACGTCGAGCCCGTCCGAAAAGATCAGCAGTTTGTCGCGCGGATCCTTGCCCCTGGCCTTCCACCATTCGATGATCTTTTCCCCGCCCTCGATCGGTGGCGCGCTGTCGGGGCGGAAGCCGGTCCAGTCCGCCACCCAGTCGGGCGCGTCGCGCAGGAATGCGGCCGTGCCGAAGGCATCGGGCAGAACGATCAACAGGTTGCCGTTATAGTAGCGCCGCCAGTCCTCGAGCACCTGATAGGGCGCATAGCGCAGCTCTTTTTCATTGCGGGCCAGGGCTGCCAGCACCATGGGCAATTCATGGGCATTGGTGCCCAGCGCCTCAAGATCGGTATCCATGGCCAGCAGCACGTTGGAGGTCCCGGTCAGCGCCCCGCCGAGCCCTTCCTTGAGCGCCTCCACGCACCAGCGCTGCCACAGGAACGAGTGCCGCCGCCGCGTGCCGAAATCGGAGATCTTGAGATCCGGCAGCTTTTTGAGCCGCTCCACCTTTTCCCACATCTTGGCTTTGGCACGCGCATAAACCACATCGAGGGTAAACGGCCCATATTCCTTCAGCGCCGCCCGCGAGCGCAGCTCGTTGATGATCGCCAGCGCCGGGATTTCCCACAGCGTCGAATACATCCAGGGACCATAAAATTCGAGCTCGAACTGCCCGTCGCGCTTTTCAAGCCGGTATTCGGGCAGGCGGAAATCGGCCAGCCAGCGCAGGAAATCCGGTGAAAAGATCTGCTTGGTGCCGGCAAAGGTGTTACCCGCCAGCCAGATCATTTCCTTTTTGCTAAAGCGCAGCGTACGGGCGTGATCGAGCTGTTCGCGCAGGTCCTGCTCATTGATTTCGTCGGCCAGCCTGACTGTTGTCGAGCGGTTGATCAGCGAGAAGGTCGCATCGACCTTGGGATACAATCCCCAGATCATCTGCAGCATCAAAAGCTTATAGAAATCGGTATCGAGAAGGCTGCGTACGATGGGGTCGAGTTTCCAGGTGTGGTTATACACCCGCCGCGCAATATCGGTCCGTGCCATGCTCTTCCGCCCTTGTCCGCATTCTGTCTAAGCGGTCGGGGGCATAAAATCCAGACGGCTGCGGTCGGCATTGTGCGCGGCGCGCCGTTAGCTGGCGATTAACCAGTCCACGGCTTGGTCAGACACCCGCCCCGGGCTGAAAGCCTACCTTAAGGCATCGAGCCTAGCCTCTGGATCAGCCCAGAATGGGTATGGCGGTGCACTTTGGCGGTTAAGGGCAGCAAATTCGGGCATTGGGCGGCGCTGGTCTGGCGGCCGGGCAATATCCCTGCGGTCATTGCCCTGCTGGTCATGGTCGCAGGCGGAGCCTTTGCCGACTATCAGAACGGCGTGCTGTTCGCACAGAGCCAGCGTGCCGAAGTGCTCGCCCGCCTCAATGTCATCCGGGCCCGGCTTGAGGGCAATATCAACGCCAATATCCAGTTGGTGCGCGGTCTGGTGAGCGTCATCAGTACTGAGCCCGATATCGAGGCACCGCGCTTCACTTCGCTGGCCGCGAACCTTTTCCTGCAGGATTCCCAGTTGCGCTCCGTCGCCGCTGCACCGGGCATGGTGGTGACCATGGTCTATCCGCTGGCCGGTAACGAACGCGCCCTAGGGCTCGACTATCGCACGAATCCGGCCCAGCGCGACGCCGCCATGCGCGCCAAGCAGCACAATCAACTCGTGCTCGCCGGCCCGGTTAAGCTCGTGCAGGGCGGGGAAGGCTTTGTGGGCCGTTTCCCGGTCTATCAACCCGATGATTTCGGGAGGCCAAAGTTTTGGGGCCTGGTCTCGGCCGTCATTGATGTCGACCGGCTTTACGCCGACAGCGGCGTCACCGACCCCGGACTTGGCATTGTCCTGGCGATTTCGGGTCGAGATGCGCAGGGCTCCAAGGGCAGCCGCTTTTTTGGGCCCGGTTCGGTCATTTCCGGCGACCCGGTGACCGCCGACGTTTTTCTGCCCGCCGGGTCCTGGCAGATATCGGCCATTCCAACCGGTGGCTGGCAGACCACGGCCCCCAACGCCTGGATGCTGCGGCTGGCCATGCTGATCGCTGCGGCCCTGGTGGTGGTGCCACTTCTGATCTCGGGCCGCCTGATTGCCGAGCGCCACATCAACATCAAGCAGTTGCGCGAACGCGAACAGCAACTGGCCCGCCTTTCACGCCGCCTCGAGCTTGCGCTCGATACCTCCAAGGTCGGTGTGTGGGAAATGGATATCGCCACCGGCGATCTCCATTGGGATGACCGGATGAACGAACTTTACGGCTTGCCCACCGACGGCGGCAAGCGCTCCTACCACGATTGGCGCAAGGCCCTGCACCCCGAGGATGCCGATCGCGCCTCGCTCGATTTCCGTAAGGCCCTCGATTCTAGGGGCCGGTATTACTCCGAGTACCGCCTGCTTCTGCCCGATGGGCAGGAGCGCAACATCCGCGCTATTGGCGCCATCTACGAAGAGCCGGGCGCACCGCCGCGCATCGTGGGGGTGAACTGGGATGTGTCTGCCGACGTCGCCCTTAACGAGGACCTGCGACGCGCCAAAAGCCAGGCCGATGCCCGCAATGCAGAGCTGGAAGTGGCCAAGGCCAGCATCGAATACAACGCACTGCACGACTCTCTGACCGGCCTGCCTAACAGGCGCTATCTCGACCAGATGCTCAAGCAGCGCGCCGCCCATTGCCGTCGCGAAGGCGGTTCCATTTCGCTGCTGCATATCGACCTCGACCGCTTCAAGCAGATCAACGACACGCTCGGGCACGCCGCCGGCGACGCCATGCTTGTCCATGCCTCGCAGGTCTTGAAGGACAAGGTGCGCGACGATGATTTTGTGGCCCGCATTGGCGGGGACGAATTCGTGGTCGTCTGCAATTCCAAGGGCCGCCCGCGTGATTTGTCCACTCTGGCGGACCGCATCATCGCCACCATGCGCGACCCGGTCGCCTATCAGGGCCACGAATGCCGGTTCGGGGTCAGCGTCGGCATCGCCACCGAGGCGGGAGCAGGCATTGATGCCAACCGGCTGTTGATCAATGCCGATATCGCGCTCTATCGCGCCAAGAGCCGCGGCCGAAACCGCCACGAATTTTTCTCCGATGCCCTGCAGGCCGAGATCGTGACCACCAAAAAGGTCGCCGATGACATCCTGTCCGGCCTCGAACGCAACGAGTTCCTGGCCTACTACCAGCCCCAGTTCGATGCCAGAACGCTCGATTTGATTGGAGTCGAAGCCCTGGTGCGCTGGCAGCACCCGAGCCAGGGCCTGCTCGCCCCCGACCATTTCCTGCGCATTGCCGAAGAGCTCAATGTGCTGGCCAATATCGACCGCCTCGTCCTCAGCCAGGCGCTGGATCTGCAGCGGCGTCTCAACGTCGAACACAAGCTTTTGCCGCGCATTTCGGTCAATGTGTCCTCTCGGCGCCTGCATGATGAGAACCTGATTGCCAGTCTGCGTGAACTCGACATCAAGCCGGGCACGGTGGCGTTCGAGCTGGTGGAATCGATCTATCTCGACGAAAGCGACGAGATCGTCGGCTGGAACATCGACCAGATCAAAGACCTCGGCATCGATATCGAAATCGACGATTTTGGCACCGGTTATGCCTCGATCGTCAGCCTGCTCAAACTCAAGCCGAACCGCCTGAAGATCGACCGGCAACTGGTCGAGCCCATTGTCAGTTCACCCTCGCAGCGGCATCTGGTGGAATCGATCATCGAGATCGGCCAGTCGCTGGGCATCGGCGTCGTCGCCGAAGGGGTGGAAACCATGGAACACGCCCGCATCCTGGACGAGATCAGGTGCGATATCCTGCAAGGCTATGCCTTCGCGCGCCCGATGAGCGCCGCCGACCTCGAGGCCTTCATCTCCCACGACGCCTGGCGTCGAGCCAGCTGAAGGCTAACTCTCCCGGCGGGGCGGCGTATCCTCACCCAATAGCTGCAACATTTGAAACAGAGCATAATCGGACGGCTGCGTGCCAAGCCGCCGGTCCGGATTGGCCAGCAGCGCCCGCGCAATCTCCGCATTCAGATCGCGCCGCTCGGCGTTGAGCGCCAACGTTGCCTTTCCCGGCCCTTCAGCCAGTTTCGGCAGTTTCTTACGTACCCTAAGGAATGATCCCATCAGTCCCTCCACTGATGATTGTCAGACAACGGGGCCTGTGGCACCTTGTCAAGAGGCGGGGCCGTCATGCGGCCAGGTTATGCACGATATGGGTCTCGGGGGCATCGGTGGACGATCAGGAACTGGACCTGCGCGGGCTGATCGGCCTGTTGCAACGGCGCTGGCGGATGATCGCGCTGACGCTGCTGCTGGTCAGCACGGCTGGCATGCTCGCCCTCGCCCAGATGCAACCGGTCTATCAGGCCACTGCCCTGGTACTGGTCGATCCGGGACCACGTGACCTTTTGACCGCCGAAACGCAATCCCGCCCGCTCAACGATACGGCCCGGGTGGAAAGCGAAGTTGAGATCATCCGCTCCGACACCACCCTTCTGGCTGTCATTGCTGAACTTGAACTGCTCCAGGACACCGAATTCGGCCCCTCGCCCGACTGGTGGTCGCGCCTCTTTGGCCTTGTGGGGCTGAACCAGCCAACCGAGGTGACCCCGGTTGCGCTGACCCAGAATGCGTTGAACCGGCTACGGGCAGCCATCAGCATCGAACGGCGTGGCCTGACCTATGTGATTGCCGTTAGCGTTCGATCGGGCGATCCATTCAAGGCGGCGCGCATCGCCAACGCCCTTGCCAATGCTTATATCCGCTCCCAGCTTGAGGCGCGCATCACTGCAACCCTAAGCGCCCGCGACATCATCGCTGCCCGGCTCGATACGGCGCGCGCCGCCCTGACTGATGCGGAAACGGCAGCGCGCACCGCCGACCCGCTCGATGCCGGTGGCGTTTTTGCCCGCAGCCAGGCTGTGTTGCAGGCCCGCAGCCATTATCAAACCCTGTCGGCGCGCCTTAACGAACTTGAGGCCCAGTCGCACCTGCAACTCGCCGACAGTCGCATTGTCTCGGAGGCCTTCCCACCCGGCACCCCCAGTGCTCCCGACACGATCCTGCTTATGGCCATAACGGCTGTTACCGGCCTGGGGCTGGGCCTGACCCTTGCCCTGCTCTACGAAAACGTATTCGGTGGCTTTACCTCCCGCGCCCAAATACAGGCGGTGCTGAAGGCCCAAAACACCGCCAGCCTGCCGCGCCACCGCGATCTGCAGCGCGGACAAACCCCGGCCGATCTGATCATCACCGCGCCCCTGTCCGGCTTTGCCGAAGCCATCCGCCGCCTGCAGGTGAGCATCGATCAAACCCTGCGGCGCCAGCGCGGCACGGAACCGGGCGCCGTCGTGCTGGTCACCTCTGTCGATCCCGGGGAGGGCAAGAGCACAACCGCATTGGCTTTGGCTCGGACCTATGCGTTAGGTGGGCGTACGGTGCTTTTGATTGATGCAGACCTGCGTCAGCCGGGCCTGCACCGCCTGCTCGGCCTCGAACCCGATGTCGGACTTCTCGAATACCTTGCCGCATCGCCCGGCTCGGTGCCCCTTATGTCCGTTCTGGCTGCCGACCCGCTATCGGGCGTGCGCATCGCGCTCGGCGCCCATGGCAGCGACACCGCGACCGACCACCTGCTGGGCGGTGAAGCCTTTGCGCGCATGCTCGCTGCCGCGCGGCAGAGCTTTGATATCATCATTCTCGACGCTTCGCCTGCGGCGGTTGTTGTTGATCCACTCTATCTGGCCCCGCATGCCGATGCGATCGCCCTACTGATACGTTGGGCCGGCACCGGCCAGCAGGAGGCGCGCGTCGCCGTGGCAGCAATTGACGCTGCCCGTCGGCCCGAGACCGAAATTATCACGGTTCTCAGTCTTGCGGAGGAGCGACGCGTTCGCTACCGCCGCAGGCTCAGCGCGTCTGCCGCAACATCGGGCTGATGGCGCAGACCGCGGAGAAGTTCAATCGGAGTGCGGACAATGATCATTAGGTCGAGCCACACCGAAGCCCGGGCAACATAGTCGAGGTCGAGCGCCAACCGCAACGCCGCCTGCCGGCGGCAGGTCAGCGGCCCGCGCATGCCATGGATCTGCGCCAGGCCGGTCAATCCGGGCCGCACCGCCAGCCGCTCGCTGAAGCGCGCAAACAACATGTCATAACGTTCTGCCCCCACGAGCATCCCCGGCACCAGCGGCCGGGGGCCGACCAGCGCCATATCGCCACGCAGCACATTGATCAGTTGTGGCAATTCATCGAGCCCCGAGAGCCGCAAGAAGCGCCCCAGCGCATCGGGCATCCCCGGCGGTGTCAACCCTGATGCATCGCATCGGTCCGGCGGCAGCGTACGGAACTTGAGGATCGTGAAGGCCCGCCCATGCAGACCAAGACGGGTCTGCCGGAACAGGATTGGCCCCGACCGTTTTAGCAGCAGCCCAATGATCGTCAGAAGCGGCATCAGCACAATCAACAGCGCCAGCGCAACGGCCGGCTCGGTAAGCGCCTTGCCTATCCGATAGGTTCGCGGCGCCGCAGCGGCCTCACCACGATCCGCCCACTGTCCGCCGACTGCCATCACGCCCGCCCTACGTGAATTTACGATCCGTTAACCATGCCACAATGGTGAACGGATGCAGCCGGGATCAGCGCGATGATGACGCCTGTGGAAATCCTGTTGATAACCGGGCTCCCGCGCGCTTCGGAAAACCCTTGATCTGTCGCAAGGCGGGCCGGGCCGAATGGGCGCAGAATGACCCTCACACAACATCTCGGCGGAGCGTCCCATGTTCAAGGTCATTGGCTCTATCATTGGCATTACCCTGCTGCTGGCTGGCCTCACGCTCTGGTGGCTCTACACCCTTTTCGGTGGAGCGATCGATGCGCAGGTCAGTCAGGTCATGGCCTCGGCGCAACCGCAGCCCGGCGTCATAACCGAAGAGCACATCACGCGCCTGCCTGCTCCCGCCCAGCGCTATTTCACCCATGCCGGCGTCATCGGGAAAACCATCCCCACCCTGGTCCGCATCACCCAGTCCGGCCGCATCCGAGGCACCGAAAAGGATGGATGGATGACGCTCGAAGCCGAACAGGTCTATGCGACCAACCCGCCCGCCTTTGTCTGGAAGGCCGGCCTCCCCAGTACCGGCCTGCCCTTAGTCATGGGGCGCGACATCTATCTAGACGGCGAAGGTTCTATCCTGATGAAAATGCTGGCCGCGTTCCCGGTGGCCGACCAGCATGGGCCGGAAATGGGCCCGGCCGGGTTGATGCGCTATCTCAATGAGATGATGTGGTTTCCAGCCGCTTATCTCGGCTCTAATGTCAGCATTGTCGGCATCGACGACCAGAGTTTTGCCGTCACCATCACCGATCGCGGGGTCAGCGCCACCGGCACGCTGTTCATCGATCCGGCCGGGCGCATCACCAATTTCAGCGCCCAGCGCTTTAACACCGGCAGCGGCAGGATCGAAACCTGGGAAACCCCGATTATGGCCTATACGATGTTTGAGGGCCTTGAGCTGCCCGCAAGGGGCAGCGCGGTATGGAAGCAGGCCAACGGTGATTTCACTTATATCGAGATCGACATTCTCGATGTCGCCTATGATCGCCCCTTGCACTAAAGACCCCGGGGCCGCAAACGGCCCCGGAGCCCGGCTCATGGCCGCAGGATGATCTTGCCGCGCGCGGTTATTTCGTTGAATCCGGCATGGGCGCGTGCGGCCTCGGCCAGCGGGATAACTTCGGCGATCCGCACCTCGAACAGCCCGTTCCGCGCATCGGCATAGACTGCGTGCGCCCGGCTGATCAGATCCTCGTGCGTTTCGGTATGATCCCCGAGCGAAGTCCAGGACACCTTGATCGAACCGCGATTTCCGGTGCCATAGAACCCCGAAAGGATACTCACATCGATGGCGGGAATCGGCCCGGCTGCAAGTCCGTAGACGACGTTGGAACCACGCGCCCGCAACATCTTGAGGCCCATGTCGAAATAGGGCCCGCCAAGGGAGTCATAAACTGCGTGTACACCGCCGCCGGTGAGCTCGCGCACTTTGTCCGCCAGACCTGACTCCGTCACGAGAATGGCATGATCGGCGCCACGCTCCAGAATGCCCGCGAGCTTACCCTCATCGGAGGTGCCGCCGATCACCTGAGCACCCATGGCCTTGGCATATTGGGCAAGAATGGTCCCCACACCGCCGCTGGCGGCGTGCACGAATACCCATTGCCCCGGCATGATCGGATGCGCATCGTGACTGAGATAGTGAGCGGTCATCCCCTGTAACGTGACCGCTGCGGCAGTGTCGAAATCAGTACCGGGAGGCAGAGGGATCACCCTGTCCGCAGCGATACGTACGAACTGGCCATAGGCGCCCGGCATCGGGCCGCCATAAGCCACCTTGTCCCCCACCGCGAAACCGGCCACACCCTCACCCAGTGCCGCGATCACCCCGGCCGCTTCAATGCCGGGCACGAAGGGAACGGTCATTGGATAGGGCTTGCCCGAGCGGTGCTGAAGGTCGACAAAATTGACCCCGATTGCCTTTTGCTCGATCAGCACCTGCCCCGGACCGGCCACGGGAACTGGCGCTTCGACCGGGACCAAAGCCTCGGGGCCACCAAAGGCCTGTACCTGCATTGTCAGCATGGTCATGGTGCTCACCACCCGTATTTGTGCGGTCGGAAATCGGCGAAGGAGTCGTCAAGATAGTAGGGTACAATCGCCCGCCCCGGGGGTGCAATCAGATCGATCTCGGCCAAGGCTTCGTCGGGAATCTGCGTTTCGAGGGCCGCCAGCTGTCCTTCAAACTGCTCCCGGTTTCGTGGCCCCAGAACGATTGATCCGACACCCGGACGGCCAAGGGTCCAGGCCAGGCTCATGGCGGTCATGGATATTCCAAAGTTCTTGGCAAGGTCATCTAGCCGCGCCACCGCCGTGTTGGCCTGCGGGGTGAAGTGTTTGGCACCCCAGTCGTTGTCGGGCGACAGGCGCGCCGCAGCGCGCCCTTCAGGGCTCAGGTACTTGCCGGTCAGCAGCCCGCCTGCCAGGGGCGACCAGATGGTCAGCCCGATGCCATAGGTGGCCGCTGCCGGCACCACTTCGCGCTCAATCCGCCGGTCGAGAATGTGATAGGGCGTCTGCTCGATGGTCAGCCGGTTAAGCCGGTTCTCCTTGGCACACCAGGCCGCCTCGATCATCTGCCAGGCCGCAAAGCTCGATGAGCCAATCGAGCGCACCTTGCCTGCGCGCACCAGATCATCGAGCGCCCGCAAGGTCTCATCGATGGCGTTCTGGGTGAATGGGCGATGGATGTAAAACATGTCGATATGGTCGGTCTTGAGCCGCTTCAGGCTCGCTTCGCAGGCCTCGATCACGTTGTGCCGCGAGGTGCCGACCGAATTGGCGTCCCCGGCATCCATCTGCACGGAAAACTTGGTGGCCAGCAGCACCTTGCTGCGCCGCCCGGCAATCAGTCCGCCAACAATCTCTTCGCTCTTGCCACCAGTATAGCAGTTGGCGGTATCGATGACATTGATCCCGCGCTCGAGCGCCATGTCGAACAGCGATTGCGCCTCGGCCTCGCTCACCTTGCTGCCAAATTCCATCGAGCCCAGCGTAAAGGGGCTCACCATCAGCCCGGACCGCCCGAGTTGACGCTTTTGCATAGTCATGTCCGTCCACCGTAATATTGGATTTTTTGTTCGAGTTTCTTGAGGAACTGGGACATCTGCTCCATCTGCGCCCGGATGTGATCCTGATGCTCGACGAGGATTTCGATTTTGGTGCTGGCCCCGCCCGGGCCCTGCTGTTCAGCGGCAACGAAATCGCGAATGCGTGACAGGCCCATGCCGGTGGCCTTGAGCAGCATCACAAAATTGATCCAGCCCAGATCGCCATCGGAATAGCGGCGCTGGCCGCCCCGGTTGCGGCCAATCGGCGGCAACAGGCCTTCGCGTTCATAATAGCGCAGGGTATGGGGGGTCAGCCCGCAACGCTGGGCCGTTTCCTCGATCGTGTACATGGCCAGAAGCCTCCAGTCCTTGAGACGGAAACTCCTCTGCCACTTAGAGCGCGCTCTAAGTCAATAGCCAAAATGCAGGATTGTGAAACAGCCAGACTAGATTTCGCTCACGTCGGGCACGCACACATGCACTTTGGCATCGTGAAGCGCCTCGCCAAGCTTGGCCGGTGGTTGGCGATCGGTCACCAGCCACCGGATGTCCGGTAGCGGGCAGATCCGTTCGAAAGCAATCTTTTCAAGCTTGTCGTGGTCAAGCACCAGGATCGCTTCATCCGAGGACTGAATCATCGCCCGTTTGATCCACACCGAATTGGGATTGAAATCGCTCGGGCCGTCCTGATCGAGCCGGCTGGCGCTGATAATGGTGCGGCTGGCATGGAACTGCTTGAGATATTCCACCGTGTCCGAGCCGCTGACCCCGCCATCGCGCCGGTCATAATCGCCCGGGCACATGCGCACGCGGATCTGCGGATTCGCCGCAAAGGCCGAGGCCACGCCAAAACTGGTGGTGACGATCGTCAGGTCATTGAATTCCGCCGCCAGTCGCCGCGCGACATAAATGGTGGTGGCGCCCGCATCGATCATCAGGCTGTCGCCTTCGCGCACCAGCTTGACCACGGACTTGGCCATGGCCAGGCGCTGCAACTCATTCATGCCATAGCGGTCGTCGAGCGGCGGCTCGGATGACAGCAACGCCCCGGTCGCCCCGCCATAGGTGCGGCTGACGAGGCCAGCCGAGCTCAGTTCATCAAGGTCACGGCGGATGGTTTCGGTAGAGACCCGAAAGGCGGTGGCAAGCTCAACGATGCGAATGGCCGGGGAGGCGCGCAACTCGGCCAGAATCGCCTCGTGCCTCCGATCCTTGGACTTCACCTTGCCTGCAGTAGCCATCTTCATTCCGAACCTTTTGTCTAACGCCCGACATTGCCGCAGCCCGGGGGCTGCGGCAAGCACATGAGGGCGCTTTTAAAGTGTTCGTTAACTGCGAACGAACAGGCCCCCTTTGCCCACATGCATATTGGTCATGGACCGCTCCGTCGAGGTCAGACGCCAGTTCAGCATTTTCTGGGCATAGGTCAGCATCACCGATGCATAGGCCGGGTCGCCCGCCAGGTCTTTGGTTTCGTTGGGGTCATTCTCGATATCGAACAGCAGCGGCGGCAGCGAGGGGAAGTGCACATACTTGTACTTCTTGTCACGCACCACCGCATAGCAGCACTCGTCGGATTCGATCCCGAGCGCCTGCTCGACGCGCTGGGTGCGCACATTGCGGAAATCATGCTCGAAATGCACCGCATCGCGCCATTCCGCCGGCTTTTCCCCACGCAGGAACGGCACCAGCGAGGCCCCATCGCATTCGCGCGGCACCTCGAGCCCGATCCAGTCGAGCACGGTCGGCATCACGTCGATCGCTTCGGTCAGTGCATCCACGCGCGTGCCGCGCGTCTTGTCGGCTTCGGGGCGCGGGTCGTGGATGACCAGCGGCAGGTGGAAGGATTTGTCGAAGTAGATTTCCTTACCCCAGATATAGTGCTCGCCCAGCATTTCGGCGTGATCGCTGGTCACAATGATCAGCGTGCGCTCATACTGGCCGGTATCCTTGAGGTGCTGGATAATGCGCCCGAGGTGATAGTCCACCTCATTGATCAGGCCATAATAGGTGGCGCGCACCTGGCGGATCTCGAGATCATCGGCCGCCACCATGTCCATGTCGTTGCCCTCGTCAGTATTGCCGGGGCGGCGCTGGTTGGAAATCTCGTGCTTGAGCAGCGGGTGCTGCTGCCCCTCAAGCTCGGGCGTTGCCGCGCGCGGCGGGAACGGCACATCGGCCGGGTGCACCATGGCATTATAGGGCTCGGGCGCAATGAACGGGGGATGCGGGCGGAAGAACACGAAATGGGCAAACCACGGCTTGTTTTCGCGCACCAGCAGCCATTTAAGGAATTCATCGGTCAGGAATGCGGTTTCGCTGTGTTCGGCCGGAAACTCGGTCGGAATATAGCGGAAGCCACGATCGGCAGGCTTCACAAAGCCCTTCTTGGGCCGGAACACTTCATCGCGCCCGGTCGGAAAATCATAGCCTTTGGCCAAGAGGTCCGACACCCAGTGCCCCATGTCCTCAGGCAGGTGCAGCGGAGTGATAAAGCCCGGCATCACGCCTTCGTCATAGGCGGTCAGGGCCGGATCGTTCGGATGCTTGCCCTTGGGATCGGGCGAGGTGTCGGTATAGCCGAACAAGGCTGGATCATACCCTGCCTTGCGCGCTTCGAGCGCGATATTGGTGTGCCGGGAATCGAGCGGGGTGCCATTGCGGCCCGACCGGTGGTTCATCAGGTAAAGCCCGGTGAGCAGGCTGGTGCGCGAGGGACCGCAGGGCGTGCACTGGCCGAAGTGATTGGTAAACAGCACACTTTCCTTGGCCAGGGCATCAAGGTTGGGCGTTTTCACATTCGGATGACCGACGGCAGACATGGAGTCGGCGCGCCACTGGTCGGCGCAGATCAAAAGAATATTGGGCCGTTCGGACATTTCAGGAGGGGCTCCGGGCGAGGAAAATCTGGAGGGTCGCGTTGAGGTTTCAACACGCCGCAAACCCTAATGATCTAGGGAAAAAAATCAAGTTGATATTGGTATTTACAAACTATGATGTTGGACATACAACATTGAATATACATATTGCTTGGAGCGCCTGTCTTTATGGACGCAAACGCCGTTACCGGGACCAGCCCGGCCAGTTCCATTGCCCCGGTGACAGAGATCCGCCCTCTGGCACTGTTCCCCCTGGCGCAGCGCTCGCGCGTCAAGGTGGTGATGACCGATATCGACGACACCCTGACCGATGAGGGTCGCCTGCCCGCCATCGCATATGACGCGCTTGAGCGTCTCCAAAAGGCCGGGTTCATCGTGGTGCCGGTGACCGGACGTCCCGCTGGCTGGTGCGACCTGATTGCGCGTCAATGGCCCATTGACGGCGTGGTGGGCGAAAACGGCGCCTTCTATTTCCGTTACGACGAAGCCGGCAAGCGTATGATCCGCCGTTATGCCAAGAGCCAGGATGAGCGCGCCCGTGATCGCGAGCGCCTCAACCTGATTGCCTCGGAAGTCCTCAACACCGTCCCCGGCGCCGCCATCTCGGTTGATCAGGCCTATCGTGAAGCCGACCTGGCCATCGACTTCTGTGAAGACGTGCCGCCCCTGCCGCGTGAAGACATTGACCATATCGTGCGCATCTTCGAGCGTCACGGCGCCGTGGCCAAGGTCTCGTCCATTCACGTCAATGGCTGGTATGGCGGTTATGACAAGCTGACCACCAGCCGCAAGTTCCTGGCCGAACAGTTCGGGTTTGATATCGACGCTCGCCGCGATGAAGTGGTGTTTGCCGGCGACAGCCCCAACGATGCTCCCATGTTCGGTTTCTTCCCCAATGGCGTTGGCGTGGCCAATGTCATGAATTTTGCCGACACCATCCCCTCAAAGCCCGCCTGGGTCACCCGCGCCCCCGGCGGCCATGGCTTCGCCGAAATTGCCGATGCCCTGATCGCTACCCGCCAACCCGCAACCGCCTGAACCCTGATGCTCAACGCCCGGACCATTGTTGTGCCCCCGCCAGACCCGCTTGATCGGGCCGGGTCGGCATTGGTCCGCTTGGGTCTGGGAGGCTGATCCATGCATATCGGCCTTCACTCCGGCAGCCTTTCCCACCTGTCATTGGCCGATTGCCTGCGCTTTGCGCATAAGCACCAGTTTTCCCGCATCGAGTTTGCCGTCGGCGTTTCCGCCAATGCGCCGCACTTTGACCTGTTGCGCCTGCTGGCCTCCAAGCATCGGCGGCAGACGCTGCTATCGTTGCTCGATGTGCATGGCATCTCGATTTCTGCACTCAATTGTCCCGGCAATCCACTGCAACCGGGCGAAAGCGGGCTGACCCAGCTGGCGCTGTTGCGCCACGCCATCAGCCTAGCCGCCTTGCTCGGCGTGCCCGCGGTAACCAGCGCCCCGGGGCGGCCCTACGCGATCAACAATGCCAGTGTTTCCGAGCCCGAAGCCCGGTTGTGGTCGGCCCGCCTGGCGCCGATCACGTCGGCGCAATGGGACGGCATTGTCGTGCCCACCTGGCGCGAACTGGCCCGGTTTGCCGCCGATCATGGCGTGTCGCTGTGCCTGAGCCTTGATGCCTCATCGTGCCTCGATCGACCCGAATCTCTGCTCCTCCTGCGAGAGCAGGCCGGCCCGGCGATTCTGGCTGACCTTGACCTGGTCGACCCGGAGGCCCGGATTGCGCAAGAACGCTTCAGCGCCCTGTCCGGCGTTATCGGTCATGTGCATATGCGCATTGAGCATTCAGCGCCGCGCCCATCGTCCACCAGCCTGCGGACCAATCTCGAAGCGCTCATTGGCAGCGGCATTGGCGTCAGCCTGCGCCCGGACCTGCCGGCTCACCTTGGTCACGCGATGATGGCAGAAACCAGCATCAGGCGCGCCTCGGCCGTTTTGCGGCGCAACATAGCCGTCATGAAAGGAGTTGCCGCATGACGCTCGCACTCCAAATTCATCGGGAAGCGAAGCGCCCATTCGGGCATACGAACAATGTTCTGAAAATTGACCGGCGTAACTTTTCGGTCTTTACCCTCGGCGGACACGGCTACCGGCCCAGAGGGCACTGCAATAACGGTAGCCGTGTTGTCGCCGGGCTTACGCCAGGCGGCGCCGAAGTACTATTTGTGAGTAATGTTTTGTGAACTCAAGCCGGGTGTCGCAGCCGAACTTGGTGATTTGGTCAATGCAATTGTTATTTTTCGTTGTATCCGTCACAAACTATGTTGAAGTCCACACATTGTCAAGAAAACTGACACACAACTCATAAACACCGCTGGGCCGGATTTAATCCATCCGGCCCAACATTTTTTTCGTCAGAATTTGAAGCTCACACCAGCGCGCAGCGCGTGAGTAGTCACCCCTACATCATCGGTTGGGTCGCCGTAGAGCTGATCCTGAACACCCAGATCCGTATAGCGGTATTCCACACGTGCAATCAGGTTGTCGGTGAGTGCTGCCTCAGCGCCCGCACCAACTGTCCAGCCATAACGGATGCCGTCGCTACCGCCCCGAAAGTCACCACCGTTATCGACGTACGAACCAGTCTCAAGATGGGCTAGCGCCAAACCGGCCGTGCCATAAAACAACAGCGTGTCAACTGCATAGCCAAAGCGGGCACGAAGCGATCCTTGATAGTCGATCAGGTGCTCGCCGTCGTAGTCGGTACCGCCAATACCTTCGAAAACCCGGAAGCTCGAGTACTCGAGATCGCCCTCGACACCGTAAACAAAATTGCCATCCTGCAGATTGGCGCCAACGAACCCGCCTGCGAGGTACCCGCTACCATTGCTGATCGGGGCATTGGTGAAATTGACCGCCTGCCCGCCAAGGTGCACGCCAAAATACACCCCGCTCCAGTCATAAAGATCATCGACGTAAACCGGTGCAGGAGCCGGTTCCATGGGGATGAAAAGGTCCGCTGCCTGCGCGCTGGCCGCGCTCAACAACAGAATGGATGCCGCAACAAAACTGGATTTCACTTTAAAGCCCTCAAATAGCTGGCCGCGAAAATGTGGCCAATCTGCAACAAAAGCAGTCATGAATCGTTGTATCTTCAACAGATTATGTGGGGCCAATCACAGAGTCAACGAAAACGCCCGGAACGTCCGACAATCCTCAAAGCGCTGTGACTACGTAGCAACACAGATGCGTTGAGGTAACGTCGCACTTCATTAGAGCGCTGACTTTGGCTGGTACAACAGGCGGCGGGACGGAGCCGCGTGCAGTTGCTTGCCTTTTTGCAGGCGGATGCCGGTCAGTTCACGACGGTTAAAGGTCATCCGCCATGTCAGCATGCGCTGGGCCATGCCCAACATGGCCGGGGCGTGGTCGGGCATTCCCGCCAGATTGTTCAACTCGTATCGGTCCGATGCCAGGTCGTAATAGAGCGGCGGCATGGCGCTGAAGTGCACGTATTTTTCGGTCCTCGTCCGCACCACCGCCAGGTTCAGCTCATCGATGCTGAGCCCAAAGTACTGGTCCAACCGCTCATCGGGTACATAGCGAAAATCGAACTCCCAGCGCACATCGTCGCGCCAGCGTGCCGGCACCCCACCTTCAATGAAAGCGCGCAGCGAGCGCCCATCGCACTGCAGGGGAATCTCGGCATCGAGATAATCAAGGATCGTCGGCATCAGGTCGACATGCTCGGAAAACGCCTCGACCACCCTCCCGCGCGCTGACGCCTCGGCAAACGGAGATCGCACGATCATGGGCACATGCACCGCCTGGTCGAACGGGGTTTCCTTGCCCCAGCACCAGTGGTCGCCCAGCATCTCGCCATGGTCGGAGGTGAAGATGATCAGCGTATTCTCATACTGGCCAGATGCCTTGAGCGCCGCGATCATCCGCCCCACATGGTGGTCGATTTCCGAAACCAGCCCATAATAGGTCGCCCGCGCCTGTCGCCAGGCCCGGTTGTCGTTGGGGTGCGGCCCATCCATGGGCAGCTTGGGGTTCATCTCGAGGTGTTCGAGCCGGAACGGCATGAACGGATGCAGCGCCCTTTCATCGTCCAGGCTGGACAGCGCCTGAAAATCCGGCACATCCTCGAGGCTATACATGTCATGGAACGGTTCCGGCGCCACGATTGGTGGATGCGGGCGCAGGAAGCTCAGGTGCAAAAACCACGGCTCGGCTTCGAACTGGCGGAAAAAGCGGATCGCCCGATCCGCCGAATAGGCGGTATCGGAATGCTCCGCTTTCAGTTCGATGGGAGCAAAGGTCGGGCCACGATCGCGGTTTTCGGCCTCGAACCCGTCTTTCTGCCGGTGCGGACGGTTCCAGTTTGGATAGCCAAGGTCGCGCAGGTGCAGGCGCCAGTCGCTATCACCAGATGCTTCTTCACTGCCCGGTGCATATTGCATGATCCCCGGCAGCAGCTCTGAATAGCGCCCCACACGCGGATCATTGGGGTGAAATCGACGCGGATCGAGCGATGTATCGGTATAACCGATCACCCACGGCACATAACCGACGGTGCGTGCTTCCTGCGCCAGGTTGGTCAGGCTGGCATCAAGCGGCGTGCCGTTCTGCACCGAGCGGTGGTTCATCTGGTACATGCCGGTCAACAGCGAGGTCCGGCTCGGCCCACAAGGCGGACACTGGCCAAAATGCTGGGCAAACCGGGTGCCCTCGGCCGCAAGCTGGTCGAGGTGCGGGGTCTTGACGGTCTTGTGCCCGGCCGCAGACAAGCAATCGGCCCGGAACTGATCGGCCGTGATCAGCAGAACGTTGATCCGGCCGCTGGCGCTCACGCCGGTTCTGCCGCTTTGCTGGCGTTGCGCAGGTCAAGTGCGCCACGCAGTTGCAGCTTGTCGGCATGGTGGCAGGCCACCGAATGCCCCTCCTCCATCGGCCGCAGCCTGGGCACTTCGGCCGCACACACTTCGGTTGCGTGCACGCAGCGGGTGCGGAAGCGGCAGCCCGATGGCGGGTTGGCCGGGTCCGGCCGCTCGCCAGAAAGCAGAATCGGCCGCCGCGGCGCATCCGGATCGGGCTCGGGCACTGCTGACATCAACGCTTCGGTATAAGGATGTTTGGGGGTGAAATAGACCTGCTTGGTGGTGCCAAGCTCCACGATCTGCCCCAGATACATCACCGCCACGCGGTCACAGACATAGGCCACCGCCGCCAGGTCGTGGGCGATAAACAGATAGGTCAGCCCGAGGCTTTCCTGCAGTTCCGACAACAGGTTCAGGATCTGCGCCTGGATCGACACGTCGAGCGAGGAAATCGGCTCGTCGCACACCACCAGCGCCGGATTCAGCACCAGGGCGCGCGCAATGGCGATACGCTGGCGCTGTCCGCCCGAAAAAGCGTGCGGAAAGCGCTTGAGCTGGTCGCGTGACAGGCCGCACTTTTCGGCAATGTCGATCACCTTGGCGTCGACTTCCGCCCGGCTCAGCTTCCGGCCATGCCGCACCCCGGCAATCAACGGCTCGGAGAGGATATCGCGCACGGTCATGCGCGGGTTCAGCGAGGCATAGGGGTCCTGAAAGATCATCTGCATATGCCGACGCGCCGCGCGCAGATCATGCTTTTTCAGGCTGGTGATATCGATCTGCTGGCCTTCGACATTGAGCAGCACCTTGCCCGATGTCGGTTCTGTACCACGCAACACGGCAAGCCCAAGCGTGGTCTTGCCCGAGCCGCTTTCCCCCACAAGACCCAGCGTTTCGCCCTGCGAAATGCTCAGCGAGACATTGTCCACCGCGCTCACATAACCGGTCGGCTTGGAGAACGCCCCGCCCTTGCGCTTGGCAAAGCGCACCGAGAGCTGGTCGATCGTCAGCAAGGTCGTCATAGGCCCAGCTCCTTGGCGCCGTGGATACATTCAACAATATGCCGGCCTTTGACAAAGCTCGGCGGAGCCACTTTCGAACACTGGTCAAGCACGGCCACCGGGCAACGCGGATGAAAGCGGCAACCGCTCGGCGCGTCGAAGACATTGGGCACCGAGCCCGCAATCGGGCGGATGCGACGACCATGATCGATATCGCCGAGCCGCGGCACCGCCTCAAGCAGGGCCCGTGTATAGGGGTGAGCAGGATGGCGGAAAATCTCACGCACCGGCCCGCTTTCAACAATCCGGCCCGAATACATGATCGCCACGCGGTCAGCTATCTGCGCCACGATTCCCAGATCGTGGGTGATGAACAGGATCGCCATGCCAAGGTCGTCCTTGAGCCCGCGCAGCAGTTCAAGGATCTGCCCCTGGATTGTCACATCGAGCGCCGTTGTCGGCTCGTCGGCAATCAAAAGGCTCGGCCCGCAGATCAGGGCTCGGGCGATCATGGCGCGCTGGCGCATGCCGCCGGAAAACTCCGATGGATAGCGATCAAGCGCCCCAACGGGATCAGGAATGCCCACCTTGCCCAGCAGTTCTGCCGCACGGGCGCGGGCTGCTTTCTTGCCGACATTCTCATGCACCGTCACCACTTCGGCAATCTGGGCGCCGATGGTGTGAATAGGCGAGAATGAACTCATCGGCTCCTGAAAGATCATACCCATCCGCGCGCCGCGGATGTCCTGGATGGCCTTGCCGCGATTGCCGAGTTTGGCCACATCGACCGTATGGCCATCATCGCCGGTCAGGAGCACTTCGCCGCTGGCGATCCTGAGATTGGCACCCAGCAATTGCATCAGCGACAGCGCAGTCACGCTCTTGCCCGAGCCGGATTCCCCGACCAGGGCCAGCACTTCGCCGCGGCCGATTTCAAACGTCACGTCCCGCGTCAGCGGCAGATGAGCGCCGTCCACGTCCACGGCAATGGACAGGTTCTTTACGCTCAGCACGGGCTTGTCGGTGTTGGGCGTCATTATTTACCTCGAATAGGGGTCGGCGGCGTCACGCAGCCCGTCACCCAGGAAATTGAAGGCGATCACGGCCACGATCACGAACAGGCCCGGGATCATCAGCCACGGCGCCTGGTCGATCGAACGGATCGACTGGGCCGCAAACAGCAGCACGCCCCAGCTTTCCACCGGCTCACGCAGGCCCAGCCCCAGGAACGACAGCGACGTTTCGGCCAGAAGGATTTCCGGGAAGGCGATCGAGGCATCAACGATCAGATACGACATGAACGATGGCAGCATGTGCCGGGCAATGATGCGCGTGTCCGAACAACCCGAGAGCCGGGCGGCAAGCACAAAGTCTTCCTTGCGCGTCGAAAGCAGTTTTGAGCGCACCGTTCGGGCCAGCCACGTCCAGCCCAGCAAGGCGAGGATCACCGTAATGGCCACATAGGTTGCAAGCGGGCTCCAGTCGCGCGGCAGCATGGCCGCCAGCGCCAGCCAGATCGGCAGGGTCGGGATCGAGCGGATGAACTCGATCAGGCGCATCACGAAGTTGTCGACCGCGCCGCCGAAGTACCCGGCAACACCCCCGATGGCGGCCCCGAGGATGAACGAAATCGTCACCCCGATAAAACCAACCGATAGGGAGGCGCGGGCCGCATGAATGGTGCGCGAGAAAAGATCAAGCCCGGTAAAGTCGGTGCCGAACACATGCACAAAGCCTTCGGTTGTGCCGAACAGGTGTCGATCCCAGGGCACGAGGCCGAAAAGCTTATAGGGTTTGCCCTGCACGAACAGCCCAAGGTCCCAGCGCACACTGGTATCGGTGACATACTTGAGCTGCAGGGTCGTCATGTCGCGCTCGGCTTTGACGCCATAGACGAACGGCGGCCAGTGGAACTGGCCTTCCGTATCGACAATCTGCGGCATCATCGGCGGCCCGGCCACGTAGCCCGGATTGCGCTCGAACGGCGGATAGGGCGAGATCAGTTCGGCAAAGATGGTCATCAGCAGGAACAGCCCGAGCAGCACCATGCCGACCATGGCCAGCTTGTGCTTCTTGAACTTCCACCACATCAGCTGCCATTGGCTGGCCAGGTCTGTGCGCCGCACCTTCACCTTGGCCTTTGCCGGGGTCTTGGTGCCATTGACTTCGGAAATAGCGGACATCAGGGCCTCACTCGAGCCGGATGCGCGGATCAAGCGCCACCAGAAGCAGATCCGACAGGAACGTGCCAATGATGGTGAGCGCGCAGTAAATGAAGATCAGGGCGCCGGCCAGGTACATATCCTGGGCCAGCAGTGAGTTGAGGAACAGCGGTCCCATGTCAGGCAGAGCCAGCACCACGCCAACGATTGGGGCCCCGGAGATCACATAGGTCAGGCGCCAGCCCAGTGTCGCCGCGATCGGGTTAAGCGCGATGCGCACCGGATAGCGCAGCAGCAGTTGCATCGGCGACAGGCCGCTGGCCTTGGCTGACAGCACATACATCTTGTCGAGCTCGTCCAGAACCGCGGCCCGCATGGCACGGATCAAGAAGGCCGTACCCGACGTGCCTAGAACAATCACCGGAATGACCAGGTGTGCAAGCAGGTCCTGGATTTTCGGCCACCCCCAGGGTGCACGCTCCATGCCGGGCGAGAATAGCCCGCCCACGCTCTGCCCCAGGTGCTGCTGGCTGAGATACATCAGCACCAGCGCCAACAGGAAGTTGGGAATGGCCAGGCCCAGATAGCCGAGGAAGGAAAAGGCGTGGTCGCCAAACGAATAGCGCCGCACCGCCGAGTAGATCCCGACCGGGATCGAAACGGCATACATAAAGAGAAGGGTGGTGAAGGCCAGCAGCAGCGTCAGCGGCAGGCGTTCGGCGATCACTTCGCCAACCGGACGCTTCCAGGCCCAGGAAATTCCGAAATCCCCATGCGCCGCATTCGATATCCAGCGGTAGTACTGGATGTGCCAGGGCTGATCGAGGCCAAGCTGGCGGCGGACGGATTCGATTTCTTCGGCAGAGATCACCGCACCGGTCGAAGCCTTCTGCGCGGCATAGATTTCAGCATAGTCACCAGGCGCGGCCTGAATAATGACAAAGGATGCCAGTGACACCAGAAACAGGGTCACGGCGGTATAGATCAGGCGCCTGACAAAAAAGCGGAGCATATGCGCAAAACTCGAGTTGGAGCGGGTCAGCCGGTGGTGGCACGCGGAATTGGGGCGCCCTGAGGCGCCCCAACGTTACTCGAAGTCAGCTTACTGCTTGTACCACTGCTCAGCACGGTAGGGGGCAGTGTAGCCATAGTTGAAGTGCACGGTCGGCATGTTGGCCTGGACGTTGTGCAGCTTCTTGGAGACGATGATCGGCTTGGGCAGCTCGCCCACGGTGCCGATGATGGTCATGTTCTCAAGGTTCAGGTCGATCAGCCGGCGGCCGATTTCCATGTACCGTTCAGAGCCCGGCAGCACGGTCTTCCATTCCTTGGCGAGGTCGAACATTTCCTTGGCCCAGGCGGGCGGCTCATCGCCGTCAGCGCCGTTGGACTGGGCCCACTGCTTCCAGCGGATACCGAACAGCGGCGAGATGTCCGAATAATAGGGCGTATAGAGCCCGATATCGGCCACCAGGGTCGGCTCATACGGAATGTCCCATTCCATATTGATGTCCGAGATCGCTGCCTTGGCGTTTTCGCGGGTCGCTTCGGAGGTGTTTTCCTTGGCGTTCACATTCAGGCCGATGGCCTTCATGTAGTCCGAGAACAGCTTGACGAATTCAGGACGCGCCATCTGTGAGGAGTATTCCCACAGGATGGTGAACGGCGACCCATCGGGGAACGTCCGCATGCCATCGGCACCCTTGGCCATGCCCATTTCGTCGAGCAGGGCATTGGCCTTGTCCAGATCGAAATCGATCATGTACTGGCTGTCTTCAGGCTTGGAGAACGACAGGTTCGGCGGCAGGGCCTGCGTGGGCTTGCCCAGACCGAAATACATCACCTGGTTGATTTCTTCGCGGTTGATGGCGTGCGAAATCGCCTGGCGGAAGCGCAGGTCGCCATAGACGGCGGCGAGCTTGGGATCCTTGTGGGTGATGTTGAACGAAACGACCGAACCGCTGGCGCCCGGAGGCATCAGGATTTCGTAGCCGCCCTTTTCGGCGTTTTCCTTCATGGTGGGGAAGTTCCCCAGCTCGGTACCCTGAGCCTTATAGTCGATTTCCCCGTTCAGGATCGCCAGAAGCTGCAGGTCAGCATTCAGGAAACGCTCGCGGTGACGATCGATATAGGGCAGCTGCTGACCAGCGGTATCCACCTTGAAGTAGTAAGGATTGGCCTTGAACACGCGCTGCTGGGTATCGGGCGCCAGTTCAAGCACATGGCTTTCCAGCGTCGGGATTTCGAGGCCGGTGGCGGTCACGGTCTGAGCGTCCATCCACTTGTCATAGATGGCATCGAACCGCTTGCCCCAGCTTTCGAAACCGGCAGCCTTGGCGTCAGCGTCGGCGTTCGGATTGTAAACGCCATGGATCTTCTCGAAATAAGCCTTGGGCGCAAACGGGGTGAAGTAGTTCCCGCTGGTGGCCATGTAGGTCAAAAGACCCGGGAAGGGCTCGTCGAACGAGATTTCAACGTGGGTTTCGTCGATTGCCTTGGCATGGGCATTCACGCCCCATTCCGTGGTGGTGTCGGGGAAGATATCCTTGTTGTTGATGATATCTTCAAAGAAGAACACCACGTCGGCCGAGGTGAACGGCGAACCATCTGACCACTTGTGGCCCTTGCGCAGTTCAAAGGTGATGGCGGTGTAGTCGTCGTTCCAAGTCCAGGAACGGGCCACGTTCGGAACGATAGTCTGCAGGTCATCCGAGATCGAGACCAGCGCAACCTGGCGCCAGCTCAGGATATCGGCAGTACCCGATTCCGTCGAACGGGCAGCGCCTTCGAGGGTGCCACCATAAACGCCGCACGAGGCGTAGGGCACTTCAACCAGCGGCTGCTCAGGCAGGCGCTCGGCAACCGGGGGCAGCTTGCCCGAAGCCACGTCGTCTGCGAACAGCGGATTTTCAGTGAAGGTGAGCGAGGCGCCGGCGGCGGTCACTTCTTCGATTTCGAGCTGCTGCGGAAACGCGCCGGTCCATCCTTGCGGATCCCCTACGGTCGGGCACGCGGCCGCATAGGCCGACGACGCGCCGGCCGTGAGCATAAGAAGAGCGGCTGCGGCGCCACGCCATCCCCTCAGTTTCAGTGAAGTCTGCATTGCTGATACTCCCGTTCGCGACGCCTTGCGCCGCTATCATATATGCAACATACGGGGGTATAGAATGACTAATCAGTCATAGTGTCAACACAATCATGACCGTTTGGGCTGATTTTTTGTGGCAGACGCCACATAACTGTCATGAGTACGCAGCGATTCCCTTCAAATCGTTGCGTCGGCTACCACAATGTCGACGCCAGCGGCGCGCATCACGCTGGCAATGGCCTCGTCCGGGGCCCGATCGGTCACAAGGCGATGGATTTTTTCCGGCCCGCAGACCTGGAAAAGCGCATGTCGGCCCAGTTTGCTTGAGTCGGCCAGCACCGTGACGTGCCGGGCGCTGGCGATCATGGCGCGGGCGACATAGGCTTCGTCGGCATTGAAGTCCATGCAGATGCCGGAAGGATCGATCGCCCCGATGGTGATGACGGCATGATCGGCATAAACGCGCTGGATCTGTTCGACCACCTGCGGTCCGAGGATCTCATGATTATCGCCGAAATACAGCCCGCCCATCAGATAGACCTGGCTGCGTTTGGGGGCATTCCACAATTCGTTGGCCACCAGGGTTGAGTTGGTGATCACGGTGAAACGCCCGGCTTTCCCGAGTTCTTCGGCAAAATAGGTGGTGGTTGACCCCGCATCGATCAGGATGCTGTCCCCCTCGCGCAGCAGCGCCGCCGCTGCCCGCCCGATGGCGACCTTTTCAAGCCGCGCCGTGGCTCGCCGGTCGCCCAGCGGGCTTTCGAGAGCGGTCTGGGCATGAACGGCCCCGCCATGCACCTTGCGCACCACACCCTGCTCGGAAAGCACCGCCAGGTCTCTACGGACAGTCTCCCGAGACGTGCCCAGCAGCGCAGCCAGTTCATCAACACTGACCCGGCTGGCCTGCCTCACGAGGGCTGCAATACGCTCGCGCCGATCTTCAGGTTTCATTTTCGATTTCCGCCGTTGCCTGTTTGGTCACTCTATGACACTAGTATGACTATTCGGTCAAACCTACCCAGTTGATTCCGCAATGTTGAGTGCTGATCGTTCCGCTTCCACCGGCAATTCCAACACGCCCGACCGCGCCTCCTATGATGTCGCCATCATCGGGTCTGGCGTTGTGGGTTGTGCCATTGCCCGATCCTTTGCCATTCGCGGCTGGTCAACGCTGATCCTCGACAAGGGCGGCGACATCATCGAGGGGGCGAGCAAGGGCAATAGCGCGCTTCTGCATACCGGCTTTGATGAACCCACCGACAGCCTTGAGCTTGAGATGATCAAGCTCGGCTTTTCCACCTATCTGCGTATTCACGAGCGCATGAACCTGCCGTTCATCCGCACCGGCGCGCTGGTGGTGGCCTGGGATCAGGAGCAGCTCGAAAAGCTTCCGGCCATCGCCGCCCTGGCGGCTGAAAATGGCATTCCGAACTGCTATGTGATCGATCGGGCCGAACTGCGCCGCCGCGAGCCGCACCTGGCCGATGGGGCGCTTGGCGCTGTCGCTGTCGATGATGAAGGCATCATCGATCCCTGGAGTGCGCCGCTTGGATACATGCGCCAGGCCCTTATGCACGGCGCCCGCTATGTCACCCGCGCCGAGGTCAGCGGCTTCGAGCGCGTCAAGGACCAGTGGCGCATCAAGTCGAGCGCCGGCACCTTTGCCGCCTCGCTGGTGGTCAATGCCGCCGGGTTGTTTGGCGACCATGTGGAAAAGATGGCCGGGCGCGATCCGGGCTTTACCATCCGTCCGCGCAAGGGCCAGTTCGTTGTCTATGACAAACCCGCCCATGACCTCGTCAACGCCATCATCCTGCGGGTGCCCACCCACCGCACCAAGGGCGTGCTGCTCTCGCGCACCGTCTATGGCAATCTCCTGCTCGGCCCCACGGCCGATGATCAGGACGACCGCGTCCACGCCAATGTCGATCAGGCCAGCCTGAAGCGCATCATCGGTGAAGGCGAGGCCATGCTGCCCGGGCTTGTCGGCCAGACCGTCACCGCCACTTTTGCCGGTCTCAGGCCCGCCACCGAGCATCGCGATTTCCAGCTCAAAGCCGATGCCGGTATGCACTGGATCACGGTTGGCGGCATCCGCTCGACAGGCCTGTCCGCCTCGCTCGGCCTTGGCGAATGGGCGGCAACCGAAGGCTCGAAAATCCTCGGCGATGCGCGTGCCGCGCCGGCTGACGATGATCTCGACTGGCCGGTCATGAACAACCTGGCCGCTTCGCGTCCCCGTCCGTACCAATCCGAAGGCCGTTCGCCGATCGTCTGCCACTGCGAGTGGGTCACCGAGAACGAAATCGTCGAGGCGCTTGAGGGTGACCTGCCGGCCCGTACGCTTGGTGGCCTCAAGCGCCGCACCCGCGTCATGATGGGCCGCTGCCAGGGCTTTGGCTGTTCAGGCGCCGTCAAGCGCCTCGCCCCGCACCTTGTCGGCCTTGATGCCGCGCCCTCCTCTTTGCCGGAAGCTGCTGAATGAACCTCGAACCCGACGTTCTCATCGTCGGCGGTGGTCCCGCCGGCCTCTCCGCCGCGCGCGTGCTGGCGCAACGCGGCATTTCCGATGTGCTCGTCGTCGACCGCGAGACCGAGGCTGGGGGCATTCCACGCTATTGCGCCCACCCCACGTTCGGGCTGACCGATTATTTCCGCCCCATGACTGGCCCCTCCTACGCGGCAAAGTTGCGCGCCGCCGTCGATCCGGCCCTGATTGCCTCGAACACGACGGTCACCGCCATCTCGTCCGATCTTGAGGTGCGCGCTTCGACACTCTCGGGTGAGCGCACGCTGCGCCCCAAGCGCATCCTTTTGGCCATGGGCATCCGTGAAACCCCGCGCAGCGCCCGCCTGGTTTCCGGCGACCGCCCGGCCAATATCCTCACCACCGGCGCCCTGCAGCGCATGATGGCCGAAGGGCACACCCTGCCTTTCAAGCGCCCCATCATCATCGGCACCGAGCTTGTATCTTTTTCGTCGATCATGACGCTGCGCGATGCAAAGGTGCGCGCCGTCGCCATGATCGAGCCGGGCGAACGCATTGTGGCCCGCCGCCCCTCCGACATCCTCACCAGTCTTTTCCTTGGCACTCCGGTCTGGCTCAAGACCCAGCTGATCTCGATCAACGCCACCCCCGAAAACGCTTCGGTTCTAGCCTCGGTGACCATCGAGACCGAGGGCCAGGGCCGCCGGGATGTGCCTTGTGACGCCGTCATCTTCACCGGCAGTTTCGTGCCTGAGGCCTCTCTTATGGGCTCCATGCCCGCCCAGTTGCGCGATCCGGGCACCCGTGGCCCGGCCGTCGACCAGCACTGGCGGCTGCCCGATCCACGGCTCTATGCGGCGGGCAATGTGCTGCGCGCCGTCGAAACCGCCGCCTGGGCCGCCCGAGAAGGGGCCGCGGCCGGCAATGCCATCGCCGATGACCTGATCGGCCTGCAGCAGGCGGCCGACCGCTCGATCCGCATCCACTGCACCGGCCCGGTAACCTCGCTTGTCCCCGCCATCCTCGCCGTCCCCGGTGGCGCGCCCGGCCCGCTGCAGATGGCAGTGCGCATGGGGCGGCGGGCCCGTGGCTCATTCACCCTTGCGGTCGATGGCAAGGTGATCTGGAAGTCCCGCCCGCTCGATGCCCTGCCCCACCGGCGCATCCGGTTGACGCGCGACCTGCCCGACCTGACCCATGCCACGTCGGTTGAAGTCGGGTTTGAGGAAGCGCCAGCATCATGATCGTCGCCGGCATCGACCAGGGCACCACCTCGACAAAAGGCATTGTTCTGGCCGACGACGGGCAGATGCAGGAGATTGGCGGCATCCGCCATAACCAGCACCTGCCCCGCCCCGGCTGGGTCGAACACGATCCGCGCGAACTGCTCTCCAATGTCCGCGCCTTGGTCGAGATCGCCCTGCTCAAGGGCGCCAACGGCATCGCACTGGCCAATCAGGGCGAAACCGTCGTCGCCTGGAACCGCGATACCGGCGAGCCGCTTTACAATGCCCTGGTCTGGCAGGATCAGCGCACGGTAGCCGAAATCGACGCCCTCAAGGCCGCGGGGCGTGAAACCGAGGTCACGGCCCGTTGCGGCCTGCCGCTCGATGCCTATTTCTCCGCCTCCAAGATGGCCTGGATACTCAACAACGTTGATGGCGCCCGCGCGCTGGCCCGGGCCGGAAAACTCGGCCTTGGCACGTCGGATGCCTATTTCATCGAGCGCCTCACCGGGCGCTATGCCACCGATGCCACCACCGCCGGGCGCACCTCGCTGCTCAACCTCGATACCCTGCAATGGGACCCGGTGCTGTGTGATCTGTTCGGCGTTCCGATCGAAACCCTGCCTGAAATCGCCTCATCGTCGGAAGTCATCGGCGACATCGCGACGCCCTCGGGCACTGTGCCGCTTCTGGCCTCGATGGTCGATCAGGTGGCAGCGCTTTATGGTCATGGCTGCCGCACAAAGGGCGATTGCAAGGTCACCTTCGGCACCGGCGCGTTTGCCCTCGCCATCACTGGGGCCGGCCGCTCGAAAGACCCGGTACAGGGCGTCATTCCTGCCATCTGCTGGCCAAGCCGTCAGGGCATGATCTTTGCCGCCGATGGCGGGGTCTATACTGCCGCCGCCGCCGTTGACTGGCTGCGCCGCCTCGGCATCATCGAGGACATTTCCGAGATCAGCCAGCTCGAAGGCCCCAGTGCTGCCGAGCGCGACCTGTTCTTCGTCCCGGCACTGGCCGGTCTTGCCTGCCCGCATTGGGACCGCAGCGCGGTCGGTCTGTGGATCGGCATGGATATGGCCACCGAGCGCACTGACCTGATCAAGGCCGTCCTCGAAGGCGTCGCCTTCCGCACCGCCGAAGTCCTTGACGCGCTCGGCGTCACCAGCACGGGCGGCGGCGCGCTGTCCGTCGATGGCGGTCTGGCCCGCTCGTCCTATTTCACCGCCTTTTTCTCCGGCATCACCCAGCGCAGCCTGGTCTCGCGCGGCGAGGCAGAGCTGACCGCCATCGGCGCCGCCCAGCTTGGGCGTGCCGTCGCCACCGGCACCGATCCTGCCGCCAGCCCGGCCTCGGGCAGCGGTGACGATAAAGTGGTGACACCGGCCATGGATGCGGCCAGCGTTTCGACCTGGCGCGCCCGCTTTACCGAAGCCCGGCAGCGCGCTGGCAATTGGCGGCGCTAGGCCCCGCCCTTACCCTTTTGCCCCGGCCCGACCCGGCGCACGAACCATCGCCAATCCATTTCAAGACGGGAGACGTCCGTTGAACCCTGCCCTTTCGCATCTGTCTGCCCTGCTCGCCCACAATGCGCCGGGCGAAACGCCCCGCCCCCCCGTCACCCCGGCAACCGCCGCCCGGCTGATCGAACGCACCGCCAATGTGCCCTTTTTTGCCCATTCCTATCCATTCCTGCGCAACATGGATCATGGCGGCTATTCGATCACCGACTATGCCGAATTCGCCTATATCAACGAGCTGGCCGGCATCTGCCTGCACATCAACGATGGCGCTGCCACCGCCCTGTCCAAAATCGATGCCAAGGGGCTCGATGCCTATCGCAGTCTGCTAGAGCGGCTGGGGCTGGCGCTGCATCTTGAGATCAGCTCGACGCGCAAATGGGAAGTCGACAAGGTCTGCGAACTGGCCGGCATCCTCGGGGTCGAGAACATCCGCATCTATGCCCGCCACGAGGGGCCGCTCAACGAGGTGATCGAAAAAGTCTATGCCGATATGGGCTACATTGCCGAAAAGGCCAATGCGCTCAACCTGCGCTTCGACTACGAGCAGCATGAGGACCTGCGGGCCGACGAGATCGCCGCCATCCTCACCCGGCTCAACGATCCGCGCCTGGCCACGCTCTTCGACTACACCAATTCCTGGAACGCCTATGAAGAACCGCTGGCAGCCCTGCGCATTCTGGCGCCATGGGTGCGCCAGGTTCATATCAAGGGCGGCCTCAAGACTATCGAACCCAATGGCTGGGGCCAGCGCGGCGTGCCGCAGGGCAGCCCCGAGGACGAACTGCCGGCGGCCTTGCTGCTTTACGAACTGCTCATGCTCGGCGAAACGGCCCCGCAGGTGATCTGCTTCTCGCTCGAAAACGAGGTCGACTACTACGCCCCCGCCTTCCGTGGCCCCAATGAGGGTCCCAACCCGGTCATCCAGTATCGCGAACCTTCCGATACACCGGTGCCCGAGGGCGCCGATCTGGCCCGGATCCTGCTCAACGAGCGGCTCTGGGCCCAGCAGCAAGTGGGCTACAACCGTGGCATTGTCACCGCCCTGCGCACCCTTGCCGGCCTGATCGCGACGCCCTGACGGGCAGGGGCCCATGGAATTCCGCCCCATGGGGAAACCGCCAATAAAGTGTTGTATTCACCACATACAATGTGGTAGACACCAAATTAACGAAAAGTGTGGGCTGGCACAATGCTTTGCCCCGCTCGCTCAGCCAATCCGGACGATGCATTTTGTGTTGCACGGGTTGGTAAATCCGAATGTATGACAGTCTTCGTCTGGTCTGGCGCGCCACTCCATCCGGATACTGCGAACTGAATTCAGACATTGACCCGAAAGGATAGGCGAATGAAGCACGAGGACTTGCGGCGCGAGATGATCGCCACCTGCATCTTCATGAACGACAAGGGGATCAACCAGGGCACGTCTGGCAATCTCAGCGTGCGTGTCGATGGCGGCTTCCTGATGACCCCATCGGGCGTGCCTTATGCCGAGATGGTTCCCGAGGACATCGTCATGATGCACCTCGACGGCACCCACCACGGCGTGCGCAAGCCCTCGACCGAATGGCGTTTCCACCGCGACATCATGGCCAAGAAGCCAGAGGTTGGCGCGACGATCCACCTGCACTCGCGCTTCTGCACCTCACTTTCAATGCTGCGCCGTGAAATCCCGGCCGTGCATTACATGGTAGCCGCCGCCGGCGGTTCCACCATTCCCTGCGTCCCCTATATCACCTGGGGCACTCAGGAACTGGCCGATACCATCGTCAAAACCCTCGAAAATCGCCTGGCCTGCCTGCTCGGCAACCACGGCATGGTCGCCGTCGGCCCCGACCTGCGCAAGGCCGCATGGCTCGCTGTCGAGGTCGAAACCCTGGCAGCCCAGTACTGGCATGCGCTGCAGGTTGGCGTGCCCTACATCCTGCCCGACGAAGAGATCAACGTGGTGATCGAGCGCTTCAAGGGTTATGGGCAGGTGCCCGAAGACAAGACCCTGCCCACCTGCTGCTAAGCCTTTAAAAGCCCTGGAAAGACAGACCATGCTGCGCAACCCCAAGATCGACCAACTGCTGGACGGCACCTATTTCGACCCGGAAACCGGCAAGAATTACTCGGTGACCACCAAGTCTCTCGTCATCGAGCCGACCCTGGCCGGCACGGAGGGCGATCTGGTCGCAGCGCTCGGTTTCGGCCGCAAGCTGGCCGTGGTCAGCGACAAGACCACGCACGCGGTCATGGGCGCGCGCATCGAAAAGGCCCTTGCGGGCAAGTTCGAGGTGCAGTCGGTTGTGCTTGAGGATGGTATCCATCCCGATGGCGAAACCGTTGAACTGGTCCAGAAGGCCACCGTTTCGGCCGATGCGGTCATTGCGGTCGGCTCGGGCACCATCAACGACGTCTGCAAGTTTGCGTCTTTCCACGACGGCAAGCCCTATGCGGTGTTTGCCACCGCAGCATCGATGAACGGCTACACCTCGGTCAATGCCGCCATCACCATGCACGGGCACAAGCTTTCCCTTCCGGCGCAGGCGCCGGTGGGGGCCTTCTTTGATCTCAAGATCCTTGCGGAATCGCCGATCCGGCTGATCCGCGCCGGTCTTGGCGATAGCCTCTGCCGCACCACCGCCCAGGTGGACTGGCTGATGGCACACCTTCTCTTCGGCAAGCCATATGCGCTCCTCCCCTATGACTTGCTCGGAGACGACGAGGCCCCGCTCTTTGCTCAGGCAAAGGATTTGGTCTCGGGCGATCTGGGCGCCATGGCGCGCCTGGTGAACACCCTGGTTCTGGCCGGGTTCGGCACTGCCATCATTGGCAATTCCGGCCCCGCCAGCCAGGGCGAACACCTGATCAGCCACTATCTCGACATGTTCTCGCCCTCGACCCGACGCCTGATCTACCACGGCGAACAGGTGGGCGTGACCACGCTTTCCATGGCCCGCCTGCAGGAGCGTATGCTGGCCGAAACCCCGGTCTTCCGTGCCGACACCCGCACCGAAGCCGATTTCAAGGCCCGCTATGGTGACGAGCTTGGCGCCTCCTGCTGGGCCGAATTCGCCCAGAAGCGAATCGATGCCCAGAAGGCCGAAGCGCTCAATGCCAAGATCGCCAAGGATTGGGATTCGATCCGCGACAAACTCTCGGCTGTGCTGCTGCCTTCGGCACACCTGCAGTCCGTGCTCACCGCGGCCGGCGCCAATCTGACCCCTGAATCGATCGACCTGTCGCGCAGCTTCTACGAGAAGACGCTCAACGAATGCGGCGAGATCCGCAACCGCTACACCTTCCTCGACCTCGCCGCGGACTCAGGCCGTCTGGCCGGCATGGTTCCTACCCTCTGATCTGGAGTTTGTGATGGATTTCATCTTCATGCTGACGCGCAACGACAAGACCATCGAGGATTGCCTCGAAGTCGTTGAGCAGATCCGCCCGCTGGGCATCAAGCACATCGGTTTCAAGGATGTCGGCGTGCCGCCCGAAACCCTTCATGTGTTGACCAGGACCCTCAAGGACATGGGCGCCATCACCTATATGGAAGTGGTGTCCCAGACCGCCGAGGCCGCGCTCAATTCGGCCCGCATCGGCCGTGACCTTGGCATTGACCGCCTGCTTGGCGGCACCCAGGTCAAGGAAGTCAATTCCATCATTGCCGGCACCCACACCAAGTACTACCCCTTCCCTGGCTTCCCGGCTGGGCACCCCACCAAGCTCGGCGGCAAGCCGGCCGATGTGGAAGCCCATTGCGTGAGCTTTATGGAACAGGGCTGCGCCGGTGCAGACCTTCTGGCCTATCGCGCCACCGAAGCCGACCCGCTCGATCTGGTCAGGGCCGCCCGCAAGGGCATTGGCTCGGGCTATCTGATCGTTGCCGGTTCAGTAGGCAGCCGCGACCGCATCAAGGCCATCGCCGATGCTGGCGCCGACGCTTTCACCATTGGCAGCGCCGTGTTTGACGGCTCATATAGCGGCAATCACGGTTCGATCCTCTCGCAACTCTCCCGCGTCCTTGAGGATTGCGAAAGCATCTAAGGCCCACCCGGAAGCATGCACTACCTTGGCATTGATATTGGAACGCAAAGCCTGAAAGCCGTGGTGATCGATGGGGCGCTCCGCCCCGTCGGCACCACCAGCGTTCCCTATCAGCCAGTTTATCCCAAACCCGGCTGGGCCGAGCAGGATACCAGCCTCTGGCTCAACGCCCTCCGGCCCGCTATTGCCGGGGCCCTGGCCGAGGCACGACTTTCTGCCTCCGATATCGCCAGCATTGCCGTATGCGGCCAGCTCGATGGCTGCATTGCCACCGATGCCAATGGCGACGCGCTCGCCCCCGCCATCTTGTGGATGGATCGCCGCGCCACCTCCGGCATTCGCGGCATCGATGCTGATCTGGTGCGTGATCGCTCGGGCCTGGTGCTCGATGCCACCCACATGGCCGCCAAGATCCGCTGGAGCCTTGAAAACACCGACCACGGCCGCAAGGCATCGGTCTTTCACCAGCCGGTATCGTTCCTGGTTGGCGCGCTGACCGGTGCCCGCGTCATGGACCCGTCGCTGGCCTCCACCAGCATGGTCTATGATTTAAAGACCGGCACCTGGGACCCCGAGCTTCTGGCCGCCTTCGGCATCGATCCTGCCATCCTGCCTGCCATCGCCCCCACCGCCAGCGTGGCCGGCGGGCTCAGCGCCCGCGGCGCGGCACTCACCGGCCTCAAAGCCGGCACCCCGGTTGCCGTCGGCACCGGCGATGATTTTTCCAACCCCATTGGCTGCGGCCTTTCCGGCACCGGCACCGTTGGGGTGATCCTGGGCACCGGCGAGGTCGTCTGCGCCCTGTCCGACACCCTGACGATCGATCAGAACACACTGGTTGAAACCCACGCTTTCCCCACCGGCCACTATCACCTGGGTAATCCGGGCTGGATGTCGGGCGGCGCCGTGCGCTGGTTCCTCTCCACCTTCTCGGTCACCGACGCCGTTGAGTTCTCCGCCATTGCTGCCGAAGCCCCGCCGGGTTGCGATGGGCTGTTGTTCATTCCCGCGCTTTCGGGCGCCATGGCTCCGCGCTGGATCGCCTCGGCCCGCGGCGCGTTCTATGGCATGACCGCAGCGCACACCAAGGGCCACTTTGCCCGCGCCATCCTCGAAGGCACCTCGTTTGCCATGCGCGACGTCATCGACCGCATGACCGAAATGGGCGTTGGCACGCAAAAGATCCGCATCATGGGGGGCGGGGCCGAAAGCACGGTCTGGACCCAGATCCGGTCCGATCTCACCGGCAAACCGGTCGAAGCGCTCTCGGAAGGCGATGCTTCGGCCATGGGCGCGGCCCTGCTGGCTGCCGTCGCCGCCGGGGCGCAACCCAGCGTTGCCGCCGCCTCGGCCGCGCTCGAAATCCCGCTAACCCGGATTGAACCAATTTCTGCCAATAGTGCAGTTTACGAGCACAGCTACGGTCAATACCGCAAACTGTTCGATACGCTCGAACCCATGTATGAAGCCTGATTCATGCCCTCAATTCGGGGGGTCTAACCCCTCCCGGGAGCCCGTGGTCGCCAAGTGAACATATATCTCGTCCTGCTCAATATCGCCGGTGCTGTCACCCTTCTGCTCTGGGCCGTGCGCATGGTGCGCACCGGCATGGAGCGCTCTTATGAACACGTGCTCACGCGCCTGATGCGCGACAGCAAGGGCGGGGCGATCAAGGCGGCGGCGATTGGGCTGGTCATGGCGGTTGTCCTGCAAAGCGCCACCGCCGTCGGCGTGCTGGCGGCCGGCTTTGCCGCCAATGGCACGCTCAGCGTTGCCACCGGCATTGCCGTCATGCTTGGGGCCGATCTGGGTTCGGCGCTGGTGGTGTTGATCCTGTCGATCGATCTGCATTTCGTCATTCCCATTCTCCTATTGGTGGGTGGTGCCCTGTTCTTCCGTGGCAACAGCCGCAACCTGCGCCAGGGCGGGCGCGTGCTGATCGGCATTGCGCTTATCCTTCTGTCCCTGCGCATGATCGCCGAAGCCACCGGCCCACTGCGCGAAAACGAATTGCTCCCTGTCGCGCTCAACTATCTTGCCGGGGATGCCATCACCGCCTTCATCATCGGCGCTGCCTTTACCTGGCTGCTGCATTCCTCGGTGGCGTCCATCCTTTTGATCGTCACCTTCGCCACCCATGGCGTCATTCCGCCCGCGCTGGGCATTTCGCTGGTGCTGGGTGCCAATATGGGTGGCGCGCTGATTGCCCATGGCCTGATGCGCTCGGGCGCCGTCAATTCCCGGCGCATTACGCTGGGCAATGTGCTGCTGCGTGGGGGTGGCGCCGTCGTCGCGCTGGCGCTCTATCAGGTCTTCCACCCCAGCCTCACGTTCCTTGGCGATTCCGTGGCGCGCCAGGTGCTGATCATGCACCTCTCGTTCAATGCCATCCTGCTGGTGATCAGCATTCCGCTGATCCGCCCGATGAATGCCCTCGTCACTCGCCTGGTCAGCGATAAACCGGTTGGCGATGCGCCCGTGCCGCTGGCCGAGGCCGCTTCGTGCCTTGATCCCAAGGTGATCGATGCGCCCAATCTGGCCCTGGCCAGCGCCACCCGCGAGCTTTTGCGCATGGCCGAAATCATCGAGCGCATGCTCCAGCCGCTCATGGACATCTACAAAAGCGGCGATCCGGAGAAAATCCGCCAGGCCCGCCTGATGGAAGCGGCGGTCGACAAGGCTCAGTCCGATATCAAGCTTTATCTGGCCAAGGTGAACTACGCCAAGGGCAGCCCTGAGGATGAGCGCATCGGCCAGGATCTGGCCACCTATGCCATCAACCTCGAATATGTGGGCGATGCCATCACCAAAACGCTGCTGCATCTGGCCGAAGTGCGCCGCGATCAGGGTCTGAACTTTTCCGCCGAAGGCTGGCGCGAGCTCAATGAGCTTCATCACCAGGTGCTCACCAATATGCGCCTGGCATTCAATGTGCTGGTTTCGCGCGATCGCGAATCCGCCCGCCAGCTCATGCTCGAAAAAGACAGCATGCGCGAAGCCGTCGGCCAGAGCTACAATCTGCACCTCAAGCGCCTCAAGACCGGCTCGGCCACTTCGATTGCCAGCTCCAACATCCACCTTGAAACGCTGCGGACGCTCAAAACCATCAATTCGCTCTTTGCCACCATCGGCTATTCAATCCTCGCCGACACCGGCGACCTCTTGGGCTCCCGCCTGCGCGACGTTTCGGCTGAGTGATTGATCGCCAGCGCCAAAAAGCAAAAAAGCCGCCCTTCCGGGCGGCTTTCTCTTTTGCGGCAACCGCCTAAGTTCAGCTCGCCCGAACCTCGTTGCGCAGCTTGGTCAGCCAGGCCACATCATCGCCCGAGACGGAATCGATAAGCCCATCGCGCAGTGATGACTTCAGCAGCTCGAGCCATTTCAGTCCCGACTTGCCCGCTGCTTCCATCGTTGCCGGTTTAAAAGCGTGACAGCGGATCGATATTCCGGCTTCGTGCAGGCGCCGGGCATCTTCAGGCGCAAAAACATCAAGATCGATGCACAGTTCGTCAAGATCGGCCGAGCGGCAGACCACAACCGGGTCACCAAACCGCTCATGGGCGATGCCACCAGTCTTAAGGCCTGGGATGAGCGTCTTGAGCTGTTTCAGATGCGCATGGTTGAACGAGATCATCATCACCCGCTCACGGTCCGCCGGATCAGCAAGATCGCGCATCAGGGCCTCGTTGAACGCCTTGAAGTCGCGTTGCTCCTTCACTTCCACTTCAAGGCCAATGTCGAGTTCACGGGCCAGGGCAATGGCTTCACGCAGGGTCGGGACACGCTCCCCGGCAAACTTGGCATCGAACCACGAGCCGGCATCGAGCTTTTTGACCTCCGACAAAGCCAGGAAGCAGGCCGCGCCCTTCCCGTTCGTCGTGCGATCGACGGTGAAATCGTGCAGCAGAATGATTTCGCCGTCGGCAGTCAGCACAACATCGATTTCGCAGCTCGTGGCACCAAGTTTGTGCGCGGTGCGCAGCGCGGCCAGTGTATTCTCCGGGCTGCCGATGCAGTGGCCGCGATGCCCGCAGACATGCACCTGGCCGGCCTCTGCGGCAAGAAAGCTGAACGTCATTCTCGTCTCCAATTGTAGGTCAAATCTTGCCAAGGCCGGCGGCCATCACATCGTCCTTGTTCAGCCTTTCGGCGATGATGAAGATGATGATCATGGGCGCAAGCAGGATCAGGGTAACGACGGCCGCCGTCGGCAGCACCAGCACGTCGCCGCCGAGATAGGTCCAAAGCCGCACCGCCAGGGTCTGCACTTTCGGGGCGCCGACCATGAAGCTCTTCTCAAACTCTTCGAACGAGGCAATGAAGGTCAGAAGCCCCCCTGCGGCAAAGCCAGGCCACGCCAGCGGCAGGGCAATGCGCATCACCGCCGTCCGCTGCGAAGCACCCAGTGTACGCGCCGCATGGATCAGTTCACCCGGAATGCCTTCGAGCGTTGCGGTCAGGATGCGGATCATGAACGGCAAGGTGCCGACGATCTGCACGAACACCACACCGGCGATCGTTCCGGCGAGCCCATAGCGGTAAAACAATTCGCCAAGGCTGACCGCCACCACAATGCCGGGCACGATGATCGGTGCCAGAACGAAGACTTCCACCGTCCGTTTGAGCTTGAACGGAAACTGCGCCAGTGCCCAGGCGGTGGGAAATGCCAGCAGCCCGGTTGCCGTTGTCACAATGACCGAGACGACAAGGCTGAGGATGGCCGAGGGGATGATGTTGCGGTCGGCCAGAACTTCCTTCCAGGCCGAAAGCGAGAGCGAGCGCGGAAAGATATCCGGCGGAAACCAGCCAACGGCCGGGTCATAGAACGCCCAGAGCGCAACGACCGCTATGGGGAAAAACAGCGTCAGGCCGAGATAGCTATAAAGGCCAAGTCCAACAAGGGCCTGTGAGCGCCTGGTACGGGCGGAACTGGACATTGTCTCACTGCCTCCCTGCCGGCGAACGGCCGAGCGATCCGATAATGGTGTAGTAGGCAAGCAGAACCGCGATCGCCATCGCGCTCAGCAACGTCCCCATGGCGTAAACCATCGGCCAGTTCCCTTCGCGGAATCCTTCGGTGAACATGTGAACGCTCAGCGGCAGCGGATAGGCCGGGCCAAGCAGGCTCGGAATGACATAGGAGCCGAGCGAACTGATGAAGGTCAGCAGGACCGCCGCCGTGATGCCCGGCTGCGCCAGCGGCAGTTGAATGCGCAGCAGAATGGTCAGCCTGCCGGCGCCCAGCGTCCGCGCCGATGAGAGAACATCCTTGCTGATGGCCGCCATCGCACCGCCAATAATCAGCGTCATGAACGGCACCGCTTTCCAGGCCGAAGCAATGATGACCCCGATCCCCCACTGATCGCGAACGAGCTTCGGCATCGACAGGCCGAGCGGCGACAACAGGCGTGAGGCGGTGCCGCCCTGATCGAGGATGACCAGCACCAGAAAGCCGGCGACAATTCCGGGGACCACGAGGGGAATTTTATAGAGCGCGCCAAAAATGTTGCGGCTGGTCTCGTTCGCCTGCATCAGCGCCGCCAGCGGCAGGCTGATCAAGAGCCCCACAATCGTCGGGGCAATTCCGAGCCAGAGGGAGAACCACAATCCATCAAGATAAACCGGCTTGGAAAACAGCGTCTGCCAGGTCGAAAGCGTGGGGAACTGCCCGCCCGTGTCGGAGAAACTGCCAACCATGACCCGAAACAGGGGCAGGCCAAAAAACACCAGCAGGTAGCCCACACCCGGCAGCAGGCAGAGCAGCAGCGTGCTGAGTTTGATCCGCTCGTGGTTCATGATCGCGCACTCTTGTGCGCTTTGAGCAGGTGCAGCAGCGGCGGTGCGACCAGCCGCACCTTCTGCCCCGGCGGCAGAATGGGGCTGCTGCCACCCGTAGCAATCACGCGCAAAGTCTTGTCTGCGACCTTGACCCAGTAATGGGTCGCGGCGCCCATGAACATGGACTGTTCGATCACACCATGCGGATCGGTCTGGGTCAGTTCAAGCGCCAGGTCTTCGGGCCGTATCGCCACGCCCTCGACATCCTTTTCGCCCGGATTTTCGACCTGCCGGTACTCACCCCAGGGCAGGCGGCATTGATCGCCCTCGATATGGGCCTCGATGACATTGGTCATGCCAAGAAACTCGGCCGTAAACCGGTAGGTTGGGCGGCGATAGAGATCGATCGGCGTGCCGCGTTCAACGATCTCGCCATCCTTCATGACCACAATCTCGTCAGCCAGCGCCATCGCCTCGGCTTGATCGTGCGTCACATAGACCGAGGTGATCCCGAGCTTTTGCTGCAGCGCGCGCAGATCCTCGCGCAGCGAGTCACGCAGCTTGGCATCAAGGTTGGACAGGGGTTCGTCAAACAGCAGCACCTCGGGCTCAATGACGACTGCCCGCGCCAGCGCCACGCGCTGCTGCTGTCCGCCGGAAAGTTGTTTGGGCAGCCGCTTGGCCATGGTGCCAAGGCCCACCAGGTCGAGCGCTGCGGCAACGCGGGTGGCGATCTGCGCCTTCGGAACCCGACGCATTTCGAGCCCGAACCCGACATTTTTCTCAACGGTCATATGCGGAAACAAGGCATAGGTCTGGAACACCATGCCGAAATTGCGCTTCTCGGGCGGCACGTCCTCAATGCGTTTGTCATTGACCCGGATTTCGCCGCTCGTGGGGTCGGCAATGCCGGCAATGATGCGCAGCATGGTGGTCTTGCCGCAACCGGATGGCCCGAGCAGGATGACGAACTTGCCGCCGGCAATATCGAGATCGAGCCCCTTGAGCGCCCGCATCGAGCCGAATTCCTTGGTAATTTTTCGCAGCGAAATAGAACCGTGCACTGCCAATCTCCTCAAATTAGGGGGGCGGCGGCAAAAGGTGCCGCCGCCCTGAAGTGCCCGACTACTGGCGCAGTATGTTTGCGGTGAAATAATCGGTCAGCGCACTGGTCAGCTTGGAAGGCATGTTCTGCAGCGCCCTGGAGCTGAACTGATCGGTCGGGATCAGGCGGGCCACCTGTTCAGGCGTGAAGGTCGAAGCCGGATCGATATCGGTACGGGCCGAGCGCGAACCGTTGACCTTGAGCTTATTGAGCTGGACTTCATTGCTCATCAGGTAGTCGAGCAGCAGCAGGCCCGAGGCCGGGTGCTCCCCGGCAACCGGGAACATCAGCCCGTCACCGCCGCCAACCTGCCCTTCTTCAAGCAGTTGCTGGCGCACGGTCGGGGGCAGCAGGCCACGGCTCATGAAATCATAGGCCATGTCTTCCCAGGCCGTACCAACAGCGGCCGCACCGTTGGCAACCAGGTTCAGCGTGTCGGAATTGCCGTTGGTGACTTCCGCAACCGGCACCAGGGCGTTGAAATAGTCCCACACCGGCTTCATGCAGTCCCCGGCGGCAAACTCATCGGCCTGCTCATCGGTGATGTCCCACTTTGTGAACGTTGCCCGGCACTCGTCGCCCGTCACCTTGGCGTAGGAGACGGTCTGCAGGAACCCGCTGCCCGAGCCGCCATTGGCCGGCGAGGTCATGGCAAACTTTTTCGGGTTGGCCTGCGCCCAGGCCAGCAGCGCATCGAGATTGGTCGGCGCGCTTTCCAGCGGAACCGTACGGGTATCGACAACGATGTCGGTCTGGTTGCGGTGGAAGGTCAGGAACTGACCATTGTGCTGGATACCGCGTGTGACGGTGGCAATGGCCGGATCGATGGCCGATCCGCTGGGCAGCAGGGTGTGGAGCGGCAGGTTGGCAATCACATTGGATTCAAACAGCAGCGGCAGATCGCTCGAGCTGACAAAATAGGCATCGGCCGGAGCAGGAGCGCCGGAATTGCGCGCCGCGATCAGCTGCTGATTGGCAACTTCGGATTCGCCGCGGACATATTCGATCTTGATGCCGTACTTGGCTTCAAACCCGGGGATGATGTGGTCGTTGAACAGCGGGCCGAAAGAGTCGGTGAAATCGTAGAACGTCATCGTGCCTTCGGCTTTGGCCAAGGGCACCAGGACATCGTAGAAATTTTCCGCCGTCAGCGTCGAAAGATCAAAACCAGGATCGGTATTGAACTTGTCAGCATTGACCGGCTCGACGGCATAAGCGGCCGTGCTCATCAGCAGGGCCATTGTCAGTGCGATCGTCTTCTTCATAGTCAATCTCCTCCTAAAAACCTGTTTGTTTGTTTGCTAACGCGTCGTCAGAACTTCCGGTGCACGCGCTTTGAGAAGCGGAATGCCCGAAAAGGGAGCCGGCAAAAGCGCCAGCAGCCGGTCCGAAATGGCAGGCGTTGCCGCATAGCTTGGCGCGCCCTTGGCAAGTCCATCCGATCCGACGTAATCGATCACCCTGGCACCGGCACAGTCGGCGAGATAAAGCCCGCCCACCGCGTCCCACGGATTCATATGCGGCTCGCAATAGGCATCGAGCCGGCCGGCAGCCACGTGAGCCAGACAGAGCGCGCCAGCACCAAGCCGGCGGTTTTCGGTGCCCGCATCGAACAGGCGCCCAACGATAATCCCACCCAGAGCCTGGTCATGACGGCCCGAAAAGCCGAGGCCAATCACCGCCTCGCTGAGATCTGCCTGCCGGGCACATTGGATCGGCTTGTCGCCGAGCCAGGCCCGCCCCTCCGGATCAGCCCAGAACAGCTCATCGAGCACCGGATCGAAAATCCACGATGCAACCGGTTGCAAATCTTTCAAAAGAGCAATCGACACGCAGAAATAGCTCAATTTCCGGGCAAAGTTGACGGTGCCGTCGATGGGGTCAATCAGCCACGTGTAACCCTTGGCTGCCGCTTCGCCACCGAACTCTTCCCCAATAAAGCAATCGTCCGGGAAGGCGGCGGTGATCGCCGCGCGCAGCATGCGTTCGATCGCCAGGTCCGCCGCGCTCACCACATCGCCGGGGCCCTTGCTTTCAACGCTGAGGTCCGGATCGGCGAAGGCGGCGAACGCCATTGTCCCTGCCTTCAAGGCCAGGTCCTTGCCAAGCGCTACCCGCTCTGCGGTGCCGCCGCTCATGATGCCGCCCTCGCGGTTGCCCGCATAATCAGGCGCGGCGCAAAATAATGCACGCCGTCGGGACCCGAACGATGGCTGGCCGACACCGACGGCGCTTCCTGAGGCAATGCACCGCGCTGGTGCCATTCGATATACTTGAGCACGCAGTCCACCATCTCTCCGATTGGTTGTTCGAATGTCGTGAGTTGATAGGGGGTCCAGGCCGACACGGGCAGGTTGTCGAACCCGACGACCGGCAGGTTTGCCGCAGCATCGTGCCCGCGCAAGCCATCGATAAAACCAAGCGCCATCGCATCATTGGTCGCAAACACTGCACCGGGCCGCTTGTCCGCAGGCAGCGCCAGATAGGCTTGGGCCGATTGCTTGCCCGCCTCGATCGACATGGCATCGTTGTGCCAGACTGAGGTTTGCACCCCCCGCACCTGCGCGACCCTGCAAAAGCCCTCCGTGCGCAGCGCACTGGCCCAAGACTCCTTGGGGCCTGCAAGAACGAGTAGATGTCCGCTGCCAATTTGCGCCAGCAGGTCGGCAGCAATACTGCCGCCCAGGGCATTGTCGGTTGCAACGGCAAACGCGCCCGGATGATGCGCCGGTCGGTTCAACGAGGCCAGAAACTGACCCTTGGACAGGATGGCATTGGCCCGGCTCTGCTTGATCTCGCCTGCCGTGACAATCACCCCGCGGGTGCGCCAGTTCAGGGTTTCACCCAGCAGCCGATCCACTTCATCGTCGCTTTCGGCATAAAACAGGATCGGCTTGATGTGCCAGGCTTCAAACACACCCAGAAGATGCGACAGCACCTGAGTGCGCCATTCCGAAGCGTTCAGCTTTGCTGTGATCACCGCCACCAATGGGGCATCGCCCGTGACCATGCTGGCTGCCAGCGCATTCGGGCTCCACCCGATCTCGGCGGCAATACCGAGAATGCGTTCGCGTGTCGCTGGGGCGATACGGCCATTGCCGCTGAATGCGCGGCTGACCAGTGCCTGCGAAACATTGGCCTTGAGCGCGACGTCGCGAGACGTCACTGCACCGGTCCTGCTGCGCCCGACACCCTCCCGTCCCACTGCCGTCCTCCTCGCCGGTAATACGTATTACCCTCAGTAATACGTATTACCAATAGAAACCCACATATGGCATTCGTTCTCTGAAGCCATGGTTCAAGCTGAAAATCGATGGCCCCAAGCACTCCCCGCCCGGCCACCTTCGCGTTAGGACAAACGTAAGGATAAAATCTCACATCTGTCAATCGCGTTCGTTACGCCCTGCCAGAATGGGGAAAATGACCGGCCGCCGCGCGGTCTCGCGAGCGGGATTCGCCTGCTCAAGAAACCCACAAAATATTGAAATATAATGATAATGATGCCACGCCGCCGTGGCCATCCTGCCCATCCAGCAGTCGCCAACGGCACATCTTTGGTGCTCACTCCGGCAAGGGGTCTGGATCAGAAAATTCACAGGACCGATGACTTCAGTGCACCCGCCCTCACCGTTCGGGTCCTGGCCCCTGCTCAGTCGGCGGCCGCCGCAAAGGCTGCAATTCAGTTTTGACGATGCGGCGGAAAAACAAAAAGGCGCTCGAAAGAGCGCCTTTTGATGGTTTGGTTGCGGGGACAGGATTTGAACCTGTGACCTTCAGGTTATGAGCCTGACGAGCTACCGGGCTGCTCCACCCCGCGCCAAATCTAAGCGTTGGTCAGCTTTCGCCGCAACGCAGCGCCTATATAGGAGGTGCCGCCGCCGATCTCAAGGCAAAAGCGCACTCGCGAGGCAGTTTTTTGACTGTATGGGAAAATATGTTTATTTTCAAAAGCATACGGGCCTGGATCGGCAGTCGATCCAGTGGCGCCGGGGGGTCACGCCGACCCACCGCACCCCCTCGGATGGCTTACCCTCGATTGGAACAACAGTTCCTGCCGCCCCCAGCTTAAGAGAACATTAATTCTCGACTTATCTAGTCGTCTAACGCATGCTGGCTCGGTTGCATCCGTTTCATGCCTCAGCAGGAAGCCAGAATGTGGACAATGTTTGGAATCTTCAAACCCGGCGACGCAGGACACCGGCACCTTGCCGCAGGTCCCGTCCCGATTGTGCAAAAGCCCTTCTTCTCCAGCCCCGAAGCGTCCGATCGCGCAGCCCGGGTCGAAGCCGATGCGGGCCTGCTCAAGGGTCATCCGGCGCTGGACGATCGCGACGCCAGCGCTCCCGAGGACGCCCGCTTCGTCACCTATTTCGTGCCGCCCTACTTCTAGCCGCCGGAAAAACCCGCGCCGCCCGTCGCCACGCCGGGCGGCGCGGGTTATACATCCCCCAGCAAGCGGGGGCTGTCATGACACTGTTTTCTACGCTTTTTCCGTTGATCTGCTGGTTTGCCTACAATCGGCTCGTGCCGCTGGTCGAACAGCGTTATCCCTCGCTCTCGGTGATCATGACCATGCAGCGACGCCGCTGGGTCTATAATATTTCGCGCCGTGAATCCCCGCTCGATGCCATCCTGTCGGCCAACCTGATGGGATCGGTGAGTTTTTTCGCCTCCACCTCGGCACTGCTGGTGCTGGCCGTGTTCGCCACCTTCGGGCAATTGCCCAGTCTGATGCAGGCGGTCTCCAACATCGCGCTTGATCGGGCGCATTCCGAAGCCGAGGTGCAGCTGCACCTGATCGTGATGCTGGCCATCTTTGTGCTGTCGTTCTTTTCCTTCACGCTGGCGCTGCGCCAGTTCAATCATTTCTGCATCATGGTCGGCGCCATCGATCACAGCCAGCCCACCTCGGAGGCCGAGATTGATGCCATCGCGCGCATCAACGCGCTTGGCGCGCAGAATTTCAACACCGGCATACGCGCCTATTATTTCTCAGTGGCCACCGTTGCCTGGTTCGCTGCCGAGTGGATGGCGATCGTGGTCAGCCTGCTCACGGTGGGGTTCCTGGTCCACCGCGAATTCTTCTCCACCGCCCATCGCACCGCCGCCATGACCCTGATCGCCCACCGGCGCGATCAGGAAAAAACCGCTGCGCCGCGCAAGGCCGATCTCTAATCGGCCCCGAACAAAAGCCGCCGGTCCCTTGGGGAACCGGCGGCTTGCAGAAAGTCGTCCAATCAGTTCGAGATCTTGTCGCCCTTCTTGCCGTCGCGCGGCTTGGGAGCATCGGTGGGTTCGGTCGGACCATCGACCGGCTCGCCCGACAGGCGGTTGAGGTTGTCGATCCCCAGTTCATACCCCTGGTCGGCCGAGAGCTGATACCACTTGAGGGCTTCGTCCCGGTCGGCAGTTACGCCGAGGCCATTTTCGTAGATATGGCCCATATTGTTCTGCCCGATCGGGTGGTTGGCATCGGCCGCCATCTTGGTCCACTTCATGCCCTCGTCATAGTCGGCATCAACGCCGGTCCCGTCGAGATAGAGCAGGCCAAGGTTCACCGCCGCCCGCATTTCCCCGCCTTCCGCGGCACTGCGATAGAGCTCGATCGCCTTGTCGTAATCCTGGGTCACCCCGCGTCCGTCCTCATAGAGCAGGGCCAGATTGTGCTGGGCCAGCGCCATGCCCTGGTCGGCCGCCAGTTGATAGAGAGCGGCAGCGCCTTCCACGTCCGTGTCGGTCCCCAGCCCGCTTTCCTTAAGGAACCCCAGGTTGTTCTGCCCATACATATCGCCCTGGTCAGCTGCCTTCTGGTAGAGATCGGCTGCCTTGGCATAGTCGACGGCAATGCCGAGCCCGTCCTGATAGATCTTGCCCAGGTTGACCTGGCCCGAGGCATCGCCATTGTCAGCAGCGCGCTGGAACCAGCCAGCGGCGGCCACATAGTCCCGAGGCACGCCCAGGCCTTCCTGATACATCAGCCCGATATTGGACTGGGCCCGCGGCATTCCCTGTTCGGCCGCAGCCCGATACCAGCGCGAGGCCTGTTCATAGTCCTGCGCCACGCCCTCGCCGAAATCGTAGGACAGCCCCAGGCTGTTCTGCGCCGGGGCAAAGCCGTTATCGGCCGCCTGCTGCAGGATCTGCGCGCCGCGCTCCATGTCCTGGTTTACCGCGTCCCCGGTGATCAGCATGTCGCCATAGATCGATTGCGCCAGCACATTGCCCGCATCGCTGGCTTCCTCGAACAGCGGCACCGCCAGGTCCTTCTGCCCATCGGCAAAGTAGGCGCGGGCCAGCCAGGCCTTGACCTGGATCGAGGAGGAATCTTCGGTCAGCGCCTTCTTGCACGCCGAAATCGCGGCCGAGGCGTTCATCGTGCCCAATTCCTGGCCGATGGATTCGAACCCGGGCTCATAGAGGCTGGCAGCCTCTTCGGCGCACTTGTCAAACAGCGGCCCGGCCAGCGCCGTGGTCGAATAAAGGCCCGCCGACGCGCTCAACGCCAGCAACAGACCAATCGTTCGGCTGGTCGTCAGCCGCAGTGCACTCGATCCCATGCGCATTTCTCCCATGTCTCGCCTGAGCTTGCTGCACAATTCATAGCGGTTGCGGCGCTTGTGGGGCAAGGATTTCAGCGTGGAAGATTATTCACCGCAGGTGCGCGTCAAAGAAGGTCGCAAGGTCTGCCAGCACGGGCACCTTGTGGCGCAACAGCCTGCCGATCGGCATCAATGTCATCGGGTGGCCGGTGCCGAGATAGTGCTTCTCCACCACCACGCGACCCTTTTCACGCAGCTTGCGGGCCAGCGCCACCGTGTTGCGTGGCAGCACCAGCGTATCGGCATCGCCATGGGCCAGAAACGCCGGCGGGGCGTCATCGGGCACCAGGTTGATCGGCTGGGTTGTCTCCGGGTCGGGCACCGCACCGAATGTGCGTTGCGTGATCGGAACCGCGAAGGGATAAAAATCATAAGGGCCCGATAGCCCGGCCACGGCACGCACGCGCTCAAATTGCCCCGCCGCCCGCAGATAGGCCGGATCGAACAGCACCATCATCGCATTATAGGCGCCTGCCGAATGACCAATCAGCCCGATGCGATCCGCATCGCCGCCATAACCGCCGATATTGGCGACCACCCAGTCGACCGCTGCCGCGCCGTCCTTGAGAAAGGCGGGGTATTCGACCTCGGGCAACAGCCGGTAATTGGCGATGACCACGACATAGCCAAGGCTGGCCAGCGCCCGCCCCGCAAAGTCATAGTGGTTCTTGTCGCCATCGCTCCACGAACCGCCATAGATGAAATTCAGCACCGGCAATGCCGTGCCAGCCCTTTGCCTCGGTGCGTAGATATCGAGCTTTTGCCGGGGTGAAATGCCGAAGGGAATGTCCCTGGCCACCCTGGCCGAACTGCCTTCCTTGGGGCTGATGGCATTGATTATGCCCAATAGTGAAAAGCCCAAGGCCTGCTCCCGATCTGCTCATCACCCAAGATACGCGATTTCTATCAATTTTGTTTCGGATGCCCGTCAGATTCGCGCGGAATCTCATACGGTTTAATCCCTATTTAAGTCCGGGCCAGCACTATGTCGGCCATTGCTCAGGGAGGAACGTGGATTGTCCGCACGGTCCGAATTTATTGCCGGAATTGGGACCGCACCCACTGCCCTTCTCAACGATGGCACCGTGCTGCCCCGTCATGCTTTGCTCGATGCTGAAATGTCGCGCTATATCGGCATGTACGATCACGTCACGCGGCTCCCCAACCGCATCCTGTTCATTGAAGACTTTGCCACCCTGCGCGGGCATGGCGACAAGATGCTAGTGCTGGTCACGCTGGCCGATGCCCGCCACTACAATGAGATTCTGCGCGCCCTCGGCCACGCCTTTTCCGAGGATTTTGTCCGCGCCGGCGCCGGGCAGCTCTCGCGCATCCTCGGACATGCCTACAATATCTATCATGTCAGTGTTCTCAGCTTCGCCTTTGTCATCGGCAACGATGGCACCGGCATCGCGCCCGCCTTGGCGCGCGAGGTTGCCAGCGCCTTCGCCGAAGCCATCAGTTGCAACGACATCCCGATCAAGGCCCGCGTCGGTATCGGCCTGTTGCCACTCGATGGCGACATGCGCGACCCTGCCGAAGCGCTTCGCGCCTGCCTCGCCGCCGCCCAGGACAGTCGCGTAACCGAAGAGCGCTACGCCTTTTACAATCACCGCACCGATGCAGCGCATCTGCGCGCCTTCCGCATCCTGTCCGATTTGCCCGAAGCCATGGTGCGCACCGGCGAGTTGAGCCTGCACTTCCAGCCGCGCATTGAAATGGAAACCGGGCTCTGCACCGGCGCCGAGGCCCTGCTCCGCTGGCGCCACCCCACTATGGGGCTGATTTCGCCCGGCGAATTCATCCCACTGGCCGAACAGACCGCACTGATCGGGCCTTTGACCGATTGGGTCCTCCGCTCGGCCATCAGCCAGACCCGCGCCTTTGTCGATGCCGGCCGCAACCTGCGGGTTTCGGTCAACGCCTCGGCCATCAACCTGTCTGAATCCGGGTTCGATCAGCGGCTGTTGGCTCTGTGCTCGGCTTCAAATCTGTCGCCCGAGCATATCGAAATCGAGTTTACCGAAAGCGCACTGGCCGGCAGCTTCGATACCGTCACCGCCCAGCTCAATTCGCTGCGCCAGTCCGGCATCAAGGTGGCGATCGACGACTTTGGCTCGGGCTACTCGAACCTCTCCTATCTCACGCGCATTCCTGCCGACGTGCTCAAGATCGACCAGAGCTTTGTCCGCCCGCTCGGGGAGGCACGCAGCGGGGATTTCCTCGTCCGCCAGATCATCGAGATGGGCAAAGGGCTTGGCTTCACCGTCTGTGCCGAAGGCATCGAGAACGAACAGGCCTACGCGCTGTTGCGCAACCTCGGCTGCCACGAAGGCCAGGGCTACCTCATGGGCCGCCCCATGCCTCCCGAAGCCTTTGACCGCTGGTTCCGCGCCACCTATTGAGCGGACGACGGCCTGAGCCGGTCAGTCGACCCGGCCAAGCATCTGGTCCATCTGCGCAATGATATCAGCCATGGGCTGGAAGTTTTCTTCCGGCGGGTCAGGCGTTACCGCCACATAGGGCACCCCGCTCGGGAAGGCCCCGAATCGATAGAAAAACTCCACCATGTCCTCGAGCACCGGCGCCCGCCAGCGCCAGAGCGAGCCGATGGCGAATACCGGCTCCATATGCCCAAAGCCGTCGTAGTAGCGCTCGGTCACCCACACACCCTGATCCTTGAGCTTCTGCGCCAGGGTCTTGGTGTTCTCCACGCGCACGATAGGGTCGGTCGTGCCGCTCGCCAGATACATCGGCGGCGTTTCAGGAGTCACGAGGTTCACCGGCTGCGTCCCTTCCGGATTGGCGGCTTTGCCGAAGGCGTTGCGCACCTCGTCATATTCGAACGGGTAAAAATCATAAGGGCCCGATAGCGCCGCGATCCCGCGGATCGGCATCGTCACGCCATAGTCGCGGAAGAACGAGCGGTCGAGCCCCAGCATCACCGCACCGTACGCTCCCGCCGAATGCCCGGCGATGAACAGGCGCTGCTTGTCACCGCCATAGGTGGCAATATTGTCTTCCACCCACTTGAGCGCCTGGGCATTGTCCTCAAGAAAGGCCGGATACTGCACTTCGGGCACCAGGCGATAATCGGCAATCACCGTCACAAATCCGCGCGCCGCGAGCGCTCGGCCGACAAACTGGTAGTCACCGCGATCCCCGTTCTTCCAACCGCCGCCATAGATAAAGAACACCACCGGCGCCAGGCCCTCGGGGTTCTTCGGGGTATAGATATCGAGCTTCTTGCGCGGCCCATCGGCATAGGCCACCCCATCGCCGAGCTTGACGGCATTGGCATCCATGGCCTGTTCAAGATTGAACGGGTCCATGATCGACACCGCCTGCGCCGGCAGGATCAGGCAGATCATCAGGAAAAAGGACAATAGCAGGCGGATCAGGGCAGGCATGGCAACAATCTGTGGTTCGGAGGAAGCCGTTCTCTATGCGCCAAAACTGATCAAACTATGACTGTGAGGCGCATTGTGATGAATTCGCGCTATTTCACTCAAAACAACTGCCAGTGCGGTTGGCAGGAGGACCTTCGCGCCTAATGGCACAACCTGTTCCCAGATCCTGCGTCGTTGGCAACATCGCCCTTCCCCAGCCTCAACAGACCCACTTGGCCCTGCCGGCATTGGCCGCCGGTTGCAGCGCACCCAAAACAAAAACCCCGCTGCCTTGCGGCAACGGGGTTTGAATTGGTTTCGACATCATAAAGAGAAAACAGTTGTTCTTAACAGAACTGGCAGCGACCTACTCTCCCAAGCCTTGAGACTTAGTACCATTGGCGCTGAAGTGTTTAACGGTCGAGTTCGGGATGGGATCGGGTTCTAGGCACTTCGCAATTGCCACCAGTTCGGTGAAGAACAACTGTGTGAATTCTGGATTTGATCATTGGTCATCACATGCCCATGCAGTCATGTGATGAGATTTGGTGTCCGATCGTTATCGTACCCGGTTTCGGGCATAGATTAATGAGAACGATCAAGCCAATCGAGCTATTAGTACCAGTCAGCTTCATGCGTTGCCGCACTTCCACATCTGGCCTATCAACGTGGTGGTCTTCCACGACTCTCAAGGGAGTACTAGTTTTGAAGGAGGCTTCCCGCTTAGATGCTTTCAGCGGTTATCCCGTCCGGATTTAGCTACCCTGCAATGCGGCTGGCGCCACAACAGGTCCACCAGAGATCCGTCCAACCCGGTCCTCTCGTACTAGGGTCAGCTCTTCTCAATACTCCTACACCCACGGCAGATAGGGACCGAACTGTCTCACGACGTTCTGAACCCAGCTCACGTACCACTTTAAATGGCGAACAGCCATACCCTTGGGACCTGCTCCAGCCCCAGGATGTGATGAGCCGACATCGAGGTGCCAAACACTGCCGTCGATATGGACTCTTGGGCAGTATCAGCCTGTTATCCCCAG
>JAYRZB010000009.1:0-104686 GCA_041916675.1 Devosia sp.
CCAGCGGCTATCAGGGCGCGGCCACCGCCAGCGGCTATCAGGGCGCGGCCACCGCCAGCGGCTATCAGGGCGCGGCCACCGCCAGCGGCTATCAGGGCGCGGCCACCGCCAGCGGCGATCAGGGCGCGGCCACCGCCAGCGGCTATCAGGGCGCGGCCACCGCCAGCGGCTATCAGGGCGCGGCCACCGCCAGCGGCTATCAGGGCGCGGCCACCGCCAGCGGGAAATATGGAAAGGCCAGTGGCAAGGAAGGCTGTGCCCTGTTCCTTTGTGAGCGTGTCGATGATTGGCGCGCGCCGAACGATGGCGAAATCCTGCACGTATGGGCCGGCATCGTCGGTCGTGACGTCATCAAGCCTGACACCTTCTACCAGTTGATCGACGGCAAGCCTGTAGAGGTCGCCGCCTAACCACTCCCCTCTCCTGGGCGGAGGGTTTGGCTAATAACCGGCCCGCCGATTTATTCAGTGCCTGAGATTTCCGAACAGCAATTGGCTGCTTTTCGCCAGGTTGCGCATGACGCTGCAGCTTTGGCGGCATCCGTCCAGCGCGACGAAACCGGCGACATGATCGGCCAGCAGTTTGTCGGCAACGGCAACGGCGGGAATCTCTCTCTGGCCACTATCAAGCTCAATGCCGCCTTGCAGCGCAGCCTTGCCGACCTCACGAATTTGGAGATTTGACCCATGACCAAAGCACGCTTCCGCCTCGTGCCCGTGCCAGCCGGTGCCTATGGGCCAAGTTACTCCCATGGCTCGGCCAAACGGCGTCGAGCCGAAGAACTCGCCCGCAACCAGAAGACCCCAGAGCAACTTCAGGACCAGAAGGCCGGAGAGCGCAGAGCTATGCGCGAAGTTGGTCTCGGCTGGGGCGTTGCGCCTGAGGATATAGACATGTGGGTCGATGACCCGGTGGCCTATCGCGCGATGATCGCACAGCGCCGCGCCCTGGAGAAAATCCACGATCAGCGCGCCCGAACCTCAGTCGAGGGCGATACCGACATCAACCATGACAACTTGGAGGGGTGAGATGGCACGCATGATATCGCCTGACACCATCAGCTTTAGGGCCACCGTCACCGAAGATGAAATTCGGAAACGCATGGCCGAAGAAGTCCTCGAACAGATCGGTGGGATGGGCGTGGACGGGAAACCGCTGCCTGGCATCCAAGCCAAGGTAAACCGCGGCACCGGACGCACCGGCGGATACACCATCGATGTTTCGGGCCCGATGCCAGCGCGCATCTATCTGCCTAAGCCGGGTGACGGGCAATGAACCCGGCGCTTGAAATAGGCATCACAATAGCCTGGGCAACCATCACCCTGATTGCAGCGGTATGGATGCGCTTTGATGCGATGCCGTGGGAGTTGCTCTGATGCGCCCTGCCCCTGAAACCAAAGCCACCTGCGATGCCAACGGCAAATGGACCACGGTTCAAGTCGTTCGCATTCGCTCGGGCGACGGCTGGATTGAGACCATCATCAGGCCACCCGCCGCCCACGAAACACGCAAGGCAGCAGCATGACCCGCCGCCTCAGCATCGTGGAACAGAACGCGGTCAATTTCCTCGCGCGGCACGGTTCGGTGTGCCCTGGCGAAGAACCCGGCTCGGTCCCCCATCAAATCATCATGAGCGTGCTCGACAGCCTGGTGAAGAAGAAACGGGCAAAGGTCGAAATGACCGATGACGGCCCCCGCTATCACCTCACTGCATTGGGGCGTGAAGATGCCGCGCTATGAATTCTCCAAAGCGGTCAGGCGAGAGGCTCTAGCCCGCTCTGGTGGCCTGTGTGAGGCAGTTGGCGAGGTATACGGGCTCGAACCCGGCCAGCGCTGTAACGCCATCCTAGGCCACGCCAAGGAGTACGACCATTACCCTATCCCCGCCACCGACCAGGGCAGCGATACAATAGACAATTGCGTGGCGTGCTGCCGGACCTGCCACCGGTTCAAGACAAGCACCTATGACGTTCCCATGCAGGCAAAGGGCCGACGCATTCGGGACAAGCACGCCGGTATTCGCAAGCCGTCAACACTGCGCAGCCGCAACACGTTCAAGCCATCGGCCCCGAACGTTCGACACCTCGACAAGGACACAACGTCATGAGTGACAAACCAATCCTGTTTTCTGCACCGATGGTTCGGGCGCTACTTGCGGGCACCAAGACGCAGACGCGGCGACTTTTCAAAAACATTAAGGATGTTGGCGAAGGGAAATATCATATCTGGACGAAAGGCGGAGGCGTATTTGGGCTGTCAGAGCTGGATGTGCCGAAGTTTGGTCCGGACTACCTGCCAATCAAAGTTGGGGATCACCTCTGGGTGCGGGAACGCATTGAGCGCGCCAATGGCGAAGCCGTGGGTTATCCGGCAGATGGGTCATGGCTGCCGAACGACCCTTGGCAATGGAAGCGCGATACCTTGCCGTCAATCCACATGCCCCGCTGGGCCTCGCGCCTCACCCTGGCCGTCACCGATGTGCGGGTAGAGCGGTTGCAGGATATCAGCGAGGCAGATGCCAAGGCCGAAGGGCTGGAAACCCACCTCGACGGCGATGCCGATGATAACGGGCGCGCTCGGCTCTATGAGTATTTCCGAGGCAGCGATGATCTGGAATGGGATAGCGATCCAGTCGAGGCGTACCTCGCGCTGTGGGACGCGATCAACGGCGACGGCGCGTGGGAAGCGAACCCTTGGGTTGCTGCCTACACCTTCACAGTCGAGCTCGGGAACATCGACGCCCCGAACGTTCGACAGATTGGAGATGAGTGAAGATGAGCAACCTGTTTGGAACGCCAGAGCACCAGAGCAAACTACCACCAGAACAGAACAAGTTCTTCGTCGGCAACGGCTCGGACGGGAAGCACTACTGGCTCACCCCGAAGGACCTGTATGCGGACCTTGATGCCGAATTCCATTTCGATTTTGACCCGTGCCCCTTCCCCCTGCCAGAGGGCTTTGACGGGCTGACCTGCGAATGGGGCCAGTCGAGCTACGTCAATCCGCCCTTCGGATCCATCATTCACGAGGGCAAGAAGAAAGGCCCGACAGCATGGGTCCGCAAGGCCATCATTGAATGGCAAAAGGGCAAGCGCGTCGTCTTGGTCTATCCGGTCGATAAGTGGGTCCTGATGCTGCTCAAGGCCATTCTTGGCGACCACGCGCAGGTGCGGAACCTGGGTGATGTGCGCTGGCTGGCAACTGAGGACGGCTCTCAGGGCAAGGGCACCGGGCGGCATATCGCCTGCTTCATTCTTGAGCCCACCCCATGACCCACCCATTCATCACACACAACGGCGGGCCTTGCCCGGTGAGCCCGGAAACTATGGTTGACGTCGAATTCCGCGACGGAACGTCCGTGAAGGGGCTGATGGCCGTATGGCCCCCCCCCCCCGCAGACTGGTGGGAGTGGGCAGGGAAGCGCCGGGCCAAGAAATTGATGAAAAACGACATTGTTGCCTACCGCCTTCACCATCCAGACACCCAACCCACAGAGGTATGAGCCATGACAACCCCAAAGGAAGCCTACGAAGCCCGCAAAGCCGACCGCATCAAGCGCCGTGATGCTGAACGCGTGCTCGACAAGAGCGGCGCCGAGGACGTTCACGACCTCATGCTCCTGCTTGAGCGGATCGCCGTGGGTATCGAAACCATGACTGAGGTTCTGGAGTACCGGAAATGACCGATCCAAACTGGAAACCACAGCCCGGCAAGCCCGCCATGACGTGCGACGAGATAATGTGCAACGACGAGAAGCTGGCCAAAGCTCTGGGCTGGCGCTTCTCACCTGCACACGATGGATGGATTAACGAGCAGCATCGGGACGCCCACGGCGATGGGTGGGGTTCTTAGGAAGTGGCTGCAGATATCGAGGAGGCTCTGTTCTGGTCCGGGATTGAGACCGACGAGGACATGCGCGACGCCCTCATGGCCGAAGTTGCTAAGAGGGAGGGGCGGTGATGGGCGCCTTAACCGAACGAGAGAAACCCGTGCTTGCAGCCCTTGCGGAGCGGACACGCCCGGATGGTGAACGCTGCGTGCCGTTCAGGATGATTTCCGGCGCTCCGGCCAACTCACCAGAAACGCGAGAGGTTCGCCGGATCGTTCGCCAGTTGGCACGCAAGGGCATGGCTGAGTTTCACCGAGGGCTGTTTACCGATGACCTGATGCTCTGTGGGTCTGGATATTGCATCACGAATGAAGGCCTTGCGGCGCTGGCCGCCGAAGCTGCACAGGAGAAATCATCATGACCACAGCACCGACAGAACTGAAGCCGAACGTGTATCTAAGCGACGTGGCGATGCGCATTGCTGTCGAATTGGAAGCGCAGTCTGCGGTCAGGGCTACCACCGTCGAAAAGGCGGAAGCCATCTGTGACATCCTTTCCACCCTCGAACCCCAAGCTGTGGACGATGCCATGGTAGAGCGGGCCACGCATCTGCTCGAATGGCTGCCCAGCGCCTACCATCATTGCAAACACGGCACTCAGGATTGGTGCGAAAGCTACCTGAAAAACGCCGTCGATGTGATCCGGGCGCAAGATGCCCGCATCGCCGCTCTCACCGCCGCCCTTCAAGCCGCAAAGGAGCCATCCCATGAAGCCGGTTGATCAAACTCAATTCGCCGGGGAAGGCGTTGGCGGGGACTGCGTGCGCGCGTCCGTCGCATCGATCCTCGGCATGCCGATAGAAGCCGTACCGCACTTTCTAGCCATAGGCGAAAAGCCAGAGCATTGGGAAATTGAACTGATCGGCTGGTTGGAAGAGCGCGGGTGGACCATCTGGCGTGAACAGGGTCACTACATATTCGAGGGTTACAGCCTATGCAGTGGGCCATCACCGCGCGGAGTTGGGCACATGGTTGTTTATCACAATGGCGCGCTAGCGCATGACCCTCACCCCTCGCGCGAAGGGATTTCTTCGGTTCATTGGACCCGAATGCTTGTCCCGCTAGACCCCGCCGCAAAGGAGCCATCCCATGGGTGAGCCTGATATGACCTGGTTGCGACTAACCCCCAGGCAGGCGCGCGTGTTCCTTTCGGCGTGGAGTTTTCGCACCGTTGTTTGCGGTGGCCGGGATCTAAACTCCGCTCACCGCCTTCATCACACAGGGCTGCTGGATTTTATTGGACCAATTGAGGGCGGGATGAAGGGTGAATTCGCCCTGTCTGAGGTCGGGAGATTGTACCCACCGGTTGGGCTTAAAGCCCTGCATGTAAAGAGCGACGAGCGCACGGCCTTATCGGCAGCAAAGGAGCCATCCCATGACTGACACGTGGCCGACCCTAACAAGGGGCCTTCCGTACCCCAGCTTTGCCAAAGCCTGTTTTGCCGTCACCATCGACAATGGCGGCATCAACAGGACCCGATCAGCAAAGGCATGGCGGGGCGACTATCGGAAATGGGCGGTCGCTCAACAGGACCTCACAGAAATCAACGCCTGGTGCGCGACACTGACCAACGAGCAGATCACGGAATGGGCGATTGGCGGCGACGATGAGCCCGAGAAGAAACGGCTACAGGCAAGTGCCCCGGCCTTTGCTGATCAGATGCTGGACAAATATTTCGATGAGGTCGGATGATGACTGACACACAGACCGCCTTTGTGCTGGTGCCGCGTGAGCCGACAGAGGAGATGCTTGAGGCATCTGTGTCGCCTCGCTATGAATTCCTGACGGATGCCCATGTCTCGGTACTCAAGGATGGCTTCGCGGCCAAATACCGCGCCATGCTTTCAGCCGCACCCAAGCCGCCAGAGAGCGAGATCGGGCCGGTGGCTTGGCGTGGTGAAGTTCAGGATGGGGCAAGGAAGTTCACCGCGATACAACGCGTTGCTGAAATCTGGTCCGAGCAATGCCTCACGGTCCATCCCCTCTACCCCCAAGCCCGCATTGACGCAGACGCGGCCACTATTGCTGCGCTGAGGGCGGAGGTGGAGAGGTTACGGCATGATGCTGGAGAGCTAGTTGTTGCGCAGTACGCAACATCTGCTGCCGAGGCCCGCGTGAAAGAGCTTGGCGAAGCTCTGACCCGGCAGAAGCTCAATATCGAGCACTGGCTTGAAACAGGCACCCCCGCTAGTCCGGAGGAAAGCAAATCGATCTACGAGCAGATATGCGCAGCCCTCGCAAGCAAGAAGGAGACGGTAGATGGCCAAAACGTTTCGCAATCTTGACGTGCTGAAGCGGTTCATCCGCAGGCAAAACTACCTGAGTGACCAGCAATACTGGCAATGGCTGCGCGAAAATCATCCCGCCGACTATGCAAATAAGATCGCTGCCGCACTGCATTTCGGACAGAAACGCTTGATCGAGAAGGAGACGGCAGATGAGTGACCGGCCTGACGATATCTCGAAAGAAGCATGGGAAGCGGCGCATGTGGTCAACGTTGATCAGCTTTGGGCGTGGATACCCGATGATATGGATGACAAAAAGCTCTATCAGGATACCGCGTCAATCGCCCGCGCCATCATGCGAGCCCGCCGAGAAGGCTATGCGGCTGGGGTGAGGGCGGCTGCTGAGGTGGCAGAGTGCGACTGCTGCGATGTGTGCGGAGAAAGCCCGGGCTACCCAAAATGCGCTAACGAGATCGCAAGCGCCATCCGCGCGCTTGATGGGAAGGTATACGGCAATGGATAGCGCCTCAAGAATCCTCCGAGACGGGCGCACTCCTGAGGCCTGGGTGCAGGATCTGCACAGCAAGGGCGTCGACATATCCGAGCGATCCTTGCGCCAGCGCGCCCGATCACTCGGGGCTTGCCGGATCATGGGCAGAACGATGATATTGCTGCCCGAGCATATTGACCAAATTTTTGAGGTTCCGGAATGCCGCTCGAGCTCTACATCCGAGGCGGGAGCTATTGGGTCCGTGGCAGAGCTGCGGATGGGGACGAATATGTCAGACAGAGCCTTGGAACATTTGACCCGACTATCGCAGCGGCCGCAGTCCGGGAAATCGAAGCGGCAGCCAGGCGGCGTCGTATCCTTGGACCCGATGCGCCGGCGCCTCACGACGAAATAACCTTTTCGGCCTGCGTGCTGCTCTACAGCGCAGGCAAGCGCGATGCTGGCTACCTCAAACCGATTGTGCGCCGGATCGGCAAGAAGCGCCGGGCGGAGATCACCCCTCAGTTTGTCCGGGCACTGGCCAAGTCCATGATGCCAATGGCTTCAACCGACACATGGCAGCGCCAGATCATCACCCCGATAAGGGCGGTGATCAACAACGCCCACGAGCTCGGGAAGTGCCCGCCGATCCGGATCAAGGCCTTCGACCGAAACGAGCGGCTGGAGCAGGACAGGATCAGGGGGAAGGAAAGCCGGGTCGCAAAAGTTCCGGGCAGTTGGCCATGGCTGTTGGCGTTCTGCGAGGCAGCGGAGCCCCGCGATGCCGCAATCGCCTATTTCATGTTCCGGCATGGGCACCGGCTAAGCCAGACAATGGCCATGACCAGGTCAAAGGACATGGATTTGAGCGCGGGCAAGGTCCGGGTGCACGCGGCCAAGGGGCACCCGGCAGTCTGGGTTGACCTTGACCCCGAAGAGGTGGCGATGATCGCCAACCTGCCGGTGCCGTACCGCGGCCAGGCCAAGGATCGGGTATTCTGCATTGCGGGTGGGAGAAGCGGCGCGTTTTATGCTCGCTGGAAAGCGACATGCGAACGGGCGGGGATTGAGTATTTGCCCCCGCATGCAGCCGGACGCCACGGCTACGGAACTGAAATGATCGTTCGGCAAAAGATTGACCCGGTGACGGCCGCAAAAGACCGTTGGTCAGACCCGAGCGTGATGCTCCGGACCTATGCGCACCCCGAAGATTCCGAGGCCAAGGTGAGGGACGCCTTCAAGGCCGGAAAGGCCGCCGCTCGTACACAGCAAGTACAGACCGATATAGCGAAACGCGCTAAAGCCCTGCCTCGCAAAGCGAAATGATGGACGAGCCTTCTCCCCTGCTAAGGGCGCAGACGGTCAAAAGCTGTCTCGAGGGTTCGAATCCCTTCCTCTCCGCCAGTTGCCCGGATTTGCTGGGGTTTTAGCGGATCGCGGTGCTGCAGATTTCCAGCGCAACTCTGTAGTTCGACGCGGGCCGAGACCTGACGAAGTGCTGGCATGCGCAAAGTTTCGTACAAATCCCGTACAGGTTGGCGAGTTAGCTACCGGCTGGAATGGCACTTCAGCCATAAACAGCTATTTTGTACGTCGGCTCTTCGGGCCAAGCCGTGGCTTGACTAACAACCACCCCGCCCCATCTCCTCAATCAGCAGGGCTAGCAGCCTTCGTTCGGGTTCCAGGCGGCAGAGGTCCAGGGCGCGGCGGTAGGATTCGGCGGCTTCTGAGGGGCGGTGGAGCTGGCGCAGGAGGTCGGCTTCGGCGACGTGGGCGAGGTGGTAGCCGGCAAGCTCTCCGGATTGCAGCAGGTCGCTGACGAGCGGCAGCGCAGCGGCGGGGCCATGCACCATGCTGATGGCGATGGCCCGGTTGAGACTGATGATGGGGGAAGGCGCTGCGCGCTGCAGCACGGTGTAAAGCCCGAGGATTTCGTTCCAGTCCGTCTGGTCAGCGCTGGGTGCCGTTGCATGCACCGCCGCAATGGCCCCTTGCAGCGCATAGGGGCCGACCTGCCGCATAGCAAAGGCGCGGGCAATCAGCGCAGCGCCCTCGCCGATCATGTTGCGATCCCAAAGGCTCCGGTCCTGATCGGCGAGCAGCACAACATCGCCCCCAGGGGTCTGCCGGGCCGCGCGCCGTGCCTCGTTGAGCAGCATCAGGCCCAACAACCCAAGCGCTTCGCCATCGGGCAGCAGTCCGACGATCAACCGCCCCAGCCTTATGGCTTCCGCCGACAGGTCGCTGCGCACCAGCGTTTCGCCAGAATGGGCCGAATAACCCTCGTTGAACACCAGATAGACAACCCTGAGCACGCTATCGAGCCGTGCGGGCAATTCGCTTTGTGGTGGGATTTCATAGGGCAGCCCGAGTTCCTTGATCCGCAACTTGGCGCGGACGATGCGCTGCGCCAGCGTCGGCGGGCGCAGCAGGAAGGCGCGGGCAATCTCTTCGGTTGTCAGCCCGCAGACCTCGCGCAGCGTCAGGGCCACCTGCGCCTCGGGCGCAAGCGCGGGATGGCAGCAGGTAAAGATCAACCGAAGCTGATCGTCGGGCAGGTCTGGCGTTTCGCTGACGCTTTCCGTGTCAGCCAGATGCATCAACTCGGCCTGGGCCAGGCTGAAACGGGCGCGCCGACGCAGCTTGTCGAGGGCTCGGAAGCGCCCGGCCGAAACCAGCCAGGCGCTGGGGTTTTCCGGCACGCCATCGCGCGGCCATTTCTGGGCCGCTGCCAGAAAGGCATCGTGCAACGCCTCCTCTGCAAGGTCGAAGTCGCGCAGTAGCCGGATCAGCGTTGCCAGCACACGGCGCGAATGCTGGCGCCAGACGGTCTCGAGATCGGCGAAACCGGCTGGCGGCATGTCAGACCCGCTCCAGGGTTTCGAGCGGACGCACCTCAATTGAACCGACCGTTGCCAGCGGCATGCGCGCGGCCAGTTGGATCGCCTCATTGAGATCGCGCGCTTCGACCATGCAGAACCCGCTCAGGTGTTCCTTGGTCTCCATGAACGGCCCATCGGTGGTGGTCATTGCACCATTCCAGCGGCGCACGGTCGTGGCCTCGGTCGGGGCCTTGAGCGCTTCGGCGATGACGTAATGGCCGCTGGCTTTGAGTTCTTCGTCATAGTCGAGCATACCGTTGACGAAACCGTCGCGCTCGGCCTGGGTCATGACGGCGAACTTGGCTTCGTCGAGGTAGATCAGAAACATATACTTCATTGTGGGCTCCCTGGGGCCAGTGGTTGACCCCGCTAGCCGAACGGTACGCCCCCTTTTCTACCGCATCAGAAAATTTCTTTCAGCTGTCGATGCGGCACCACCCCATTCGATCAATTTCCAAAGCATCCGGCACGCCGCCGGTGCAGGAGAGACAGAGATGATCGATATCATGTCGGCAGCGCTTATCAGCCAGTTGGCCACACAACGGGCGGGCGGTTCGACCTCGTCTGGCGAGGGCAATCTAAACCGCATCGCAAAGGTGCATCTATTTGAGGCGCCAGAATTCGTGCCAGACAGAAGTGGTCCGACCCGCCACAACGAGGCAACTGGTGCTGGATTTTTCAGGCGATATTTTGTGCCAGGCGCGCTGCGTGGCACGCCCGGATGAGCCTGATGCCCGGCGGTTTCAGCCCCGGCCGCAGCATCTTGTGCTCTCACCCGAGGCGCAGGGCCGCGGCACAGCGGCCACACCTTGAGCTACCGCGTCAAAGCATCCGCCAGAATCAAACAGCGGGTCAGCCGGTCCGCCCAGATGTTCACGCCCTCGTGGCTGTCGATCAGATCGTGGCGGATTTCGATCAGCACCGAAGGCAGGCCGCGGGCATCACCGTGCACGGGAACGGTGTAGTCGTCGCCGTCGATCCGGTAGGGCTCATTGTCACCAATTTCGAGGCCAGGTTCGGAACGCAGCTCCTTCATCAGCACGCTGGCAAATTCCGTAGCACCTGCATAGAGGATGCCGGCGTGCCAGGGGCGCGCCTTGCCATGGTAGACGGGCGTGTAAGAATGGACCCCGACCACCATGGTGCGGCGTGCAGTGGCCTGACGCAGATCGAGCCGACGGGCAACGGCGCGATGAAACGGGCGGAACAGGCTCTCAATCCGGAGATCTTTTTCGCTGGTGCCGGCGCTCTTGTTGCCCGGAACGGGCGTTGCCTCGCTTATCTCGGGGATTAGGGATCGATTGTCGAGCGGCCGGTTGCAGTCGATTACCAGCCGGGAATAGCCCGCTCCGAAAAGAGCAGCGTCGAGGGAGTCGGAAAGACGCTGCGCCAACGCTGAGGCACCAATGTCCCATCCGATATGGCGCATCCGTTCGGTGTCGGTCAGGCCAAGATTGTCCAGCGCGCGCGGAATGGTAGGCGATGCGTGCTCGCACAGCAGAACATAAGGGGAGGTGCCGTCTGGATTCATCACCCAGTAGGGAGGCGGCTCGTCAATACCAAGCAACTGCGCTTGGGTGCCGTAGCCGGCGCGGGGCAAATGAAAAGAACTCATGTTTACACTCAATAGACGTCAGAGTAGATCGCGCAGAGACCGGCGTCATCGAGCCCGGCGACGATTTCGAGCTCCTTGCGTTTCATGGCGAAGTAGCAATCGAGAAAACGCGGCTGGAACCAGCTCTTGACGATCCCATCACCATCGAGCGCCGCCAGAGCCTCGGGCAGCGAGGCGGGCAAGCGCCTGATCCCGTTGCTGGCGCGCTGCTCCTCGCTCATATCGGCGGGATTACCGACCGCCAGCGTGGGTTGCGGCAGATTGTGGCGCAGGCCTTCAAGACCGGCCCGGATCAGCACAGCCAGCACGAGGTGCGGACTGGCGGTCGCATCGGCGGCCCGGTATTCCATGTTGAAAGCTTTAGATGGGTCATAGCCGGGCCGCTCAGACGTCGGGCAAATGCGCAGCGTGGCCTCGCGATCCTTCTCTCCCAGTGTGTTCCAGGCGGCGGACCAATGGTTGGGCTGCAACCGCTGATATGAAACGGCGGTCGGTGAGGTAAAAGCGGTGAGTGCGTGCATATGCCGAACAATACCGGCGGCAAATGCCCCTGCCCGCTCTGAAAGGCGGCCCGGCCGGGCCGCATCAAATGTGACCGGGCGACCTGCAAGATCGGTGAATGAGAGGTGCACATGCACCCCGTTTCCGACGCCCTGAGGGCTGGTTTTAGGAGCAAAGCTTGCCCGCCAGCCGAGTTGCGCGGCAAGCTCGCGGACAATCTCGCGGATCGAAACACCGCGATCGGCAGCGGTTACGGGGTCTGACGGGCCACAGACGATCTCGAACTGATCCTGCCCATATTCAGGCAGAAAGGTTTCCGGACTCAGCCCCGCCTCGTCCAGAGCGGCCACCAGCAGCGGGCCAAATGGATCAGCCCGGCGCAGGGCTGCCAGACCGAATGCAGGCGCTGGCGGCCAGTCAGCACCAAGAACCTGGAACTCCTGTTCAAAGGCCGAAACCACGCGCAGGCCCGCTTCCCGCTCCAGGTCGGCTGCGGCCGACTTCAGCATGGAACGGGCACATCCCTCCCAGGGATTGCCGGCCAAGTCCTGGATGTCGGAATGATAGAAATGCAGCGGTGTCCGCTCGGGAAAGCCAGTGACGCGCACCTTCGAGTTTGGATCGGGCATGAGCCTGAGGTCTCCCGCCGAACCGTACGGGTTTGGGTTGGCGATCTCACCAAAGGGTGTCAGCGCCAGGTTAGCAGGCACCCAGCCAACACCCTTTTCCAACCCGCCGCTCAAATTGCGGACGGGCACGGCACGTCCACGTGTAACCGCTGCAATATCGGTCGTTACGAAAGCCGCGAGTTCTTCAGTACCTGATCTCGTCATTGCAAGCTCTACGCGATGGATTTGAGACGATTGACGACTGTTTCGGTATCGCTGGTCCAGCAATAGCCACCGAATGCACGCAGCGCGTGCTCGTGCCGTTCCTTGGTGTAGGTGGCGCAGGCATCGGAAACGACGGTGACGAGGTAGCCGCGATCGGCAGCGTCACGGACGGCCATATCGACGCACTGGTCGGTCACAATGCCTGCAATCACCAGGTATCTGGTGTTCAGGTTGCGCAGCACATAATCGATGTTGGTCGAATTAAAGACGCCCGACGACGTCTTGGGCAGAACGATCTCGTTTTCGAGTGGCGCCAGAGGCGAAATGATGGCGCCCTCGGGTGAGCCTTTGGCCACATGCATATTGGACAGCTTGTGATCAAGCGACCGGTCACGCCCATCCGCCGTCAGGCTTTCAATCACGGTGTGCAGAACATTCTGCTTGGCGGCCCGGAACGCCTGCAGCAGGCGCACCTGATTGGGGACAACGGTATTGGCGAGGGCCTGCATAAAGTAGCTGTCGGCCGCCATCGGATGCGTCGGGTCCATCATGGGCTCAGCCCAGATGCGCTGCATATCGACCAGCAGGAGCGCCGTCTGACCTGCCTCATAGGCATCGCTGCGGCGGACGCTGCGTCCGCCAAACTCAACACTGAATTCAGTCATGGTTTGGACCTTGTCTTGTTTTGTTGTCGGCGAAAATCGCCGTATCGCCCTGTTCAGCGCCCAGCAGGTCTTCGGTAATCTTGAACTTGCGCCTCAGCGCTTCCGTCTTTTCGATTCTGTCGCGGGAGGGACCGGCGAGCCGCCCCATCACGGCCAGAATAAGTGCTTCGGTCTGAGCGAGCGCTGGCAGCATCGTGTCGAATGGCGAGGGCCCCTCAACAGGTGCAATCAGAATTGTGCTGGCGTGCGCTGCAATCGGGGACTGCCACCGGTCGGTAAACAGGATGATCCTGGCGCCCTGCTCGGCGGCCGCTAGCGCGAATTCGATCGTGTCGACCTGGTAGCGCCGATAGTCATAGGCAACCACCACGTCGCGGCGGCCGATATCAACCAGAGCATCGGCCTGGTCGGCCCTCGCGCCGTTAATCCAATAGCAGTCGGAGCGAAGCTGGCGCAGATGCGCCCAGAGCATGCCTGCAAGATAGCCCGAGAACCTGCCGCCTATACATTGAATGCGCAGGGAGGTGTCCGCCACGGCCGCTACAGAGGCCTCAAAATCAGCTATGGGCACCATGTTCGAGACGGCTTCGAGCTCAAGCACGGCCGCCCTGATGCTATCCTGATAGAGACTGTCAGGCGGTTGCCGCCCCTTGCCTGCATTGATCATGGCAAGCGGCGAACTCATGCGCTGCTGGACCTCATCGAGCAGCGATTTCTGAAAGTGGGCATAAGACTCAAAGCCCATTCTTGTAACAAACCGCACGACTGTCGGGCTTGAAACTCCCGCTGCAGCTGCGAGTGCGGCAACGGTATTCAGGCCCGCCGCTGGATAGTTGGCCAGCAGGGTTCGCGCCACTTTGGCATCGGACCGCGTGAGCTGGACACTTCCGTCTGTCAGGCGATCGCGAATGACCATTGTCCTACCTCCTGACATGCACAGGTGCCGCACCGAACTGCCATTTTTTGTAACATAACACACATTTTGATTTCAATCTCCAATTTATGAAACAATATTGACATTTCGAGTTTCCGCTTACATCCTTGCACAAGGTCAGGGCGATCTGCGCTCTGGGGGAGAGGCATTCTGATGGAAAAGTTGAATTGGTCAGCGGTTCGAGGGGCCGGCTTGCTGGCACTGCCGCTGATCGTAGCCGGGCTCTTCGCTGCTTTCGTGCTGCCTCCTTCCTACGCCCGGTTGGTCACGCTGTTTCTGATCTACGTCATCGCTGTGGTGGGCAATGGTATCTACAGCGGAAATTCGGGCATTATTTCTTTTGGACATACGGCCTTTATGGCCATTGGCGCCTATGCATCGGCGCTTCTGACGATCAATCCAACCGTTGCGGCCACGGCATTGCCGAACCTCCCGGGCTGGCTGTCATCGCTTGCTGGTCAGCCCTTGCTGACTGGCATTCTGGTTGCAGCTTTGACTGCGCTCGCGGTTGCCGCTGTCATCGGCATCCCTATCGCGCGGCTGGCTGGCTCAGCAGCGTCAATCGCCACGCTTGGCTTTCTGATCATCATTCACGTCACGCTGACCGCGTCCGGCGATTTCACCCGCGGCAGCCAGACTTTTTTTGGCGTCCCCCGCGAAACCACGATCTGGGTTGCTTTGCCCTTCGCCATCGCAGCGGTGGTGATTGCCAGGTTGTATCGCACTTCTGCACACGGGCTCGCGCTTCGGGCGGCCCGGGAAGATGAGATTGCAGCGACGGCCATCGGCGTCAACGCGGCACTCCAGAGATACATCGCCTGGGTACTGGGCGCCGTGCTTGCTGCCGTCTCAGGCGCACTCCTGGCGCATTTCCTTGGCGCTTTCTCGCCCAAGGATTTCTATTTCAACCTGACTTTCATGCTGCTTTCCATGCTCATTCTGGGCGGCATCAGCACAGTTTCGGGCGCTATCGGCGGAACGGCGCTGATTGTTATCATGGTGGAATTGCTCCGCAATCTCGAGGCAGGCGCATCGTTGTCAGCGCTCGCACTGCCTCCGGTTTTCGGCTTGACGGACATCGGCATCGGTCTGGTCACTTTGCTCGTGATGTATCGCCTGCCAGAAGGCCTGTTTGGCGTGCGCGAACCTGACGAGCGTATTGCGCCGGGCGCATCGATTGCCGCCGGACCCGCCGAAAGGCCCAAGGTCGAAATCGCAGATTCGACCCTTCAGGTCGAACGGGTCGGGCGGCGTTTTGCCGGATTGGTTGCGCTGGAAGATGTCAGCTTTGAAGTCAAGACAGGCACGATCACTGGCCTGATTGGGCCTAACGGAGCCGGCAAATCCACCCTGATCAACGCAGTTTCGGGCGTGGTGCCGGCCAGTTCGGGTCGGGTTCTGATTGGCGGCCGGGACGTCACCGAAATGCCGGTCCACCGCGTATCCTCGCTTGGTCTCGCGCGCACATTCCAGAACATCCGTCTGTTTCGCAATCTGACGATTGAAGAAAACGTATTGGTTGCGGCCCGCCATGCATCGGCGGGCGGGAGCGAGGCCACGCGAGCGACAGCCGAGGCTCTTGCTGCGGTGGATTTGACCGGGTTCAGCGGCCGTCTGGCAGGCACCCTGCCCTATGGCGCGCAGCGTCGGCTCGAAATCGCCCGGGCACTGGCGCTTAACCCCCGTTTCCTTCTGCTTGATGAGCCGGCGGCCGGCATGAACCCCGCCGAAACCGACCAGTTGATCAGCATCCTCCGTTCGATCGCTGTCGAGCGGAAGCTTGGTCTTCTCGTGGTCGAACACGACCTCAAGCTGATCATGCGGCTGTGCGACATGATCGTCGTCCTGAACAAGGGGCAGATGATCGCGTCGGGCAGCCCCACAGAAATCCGCGAAAACCCCGCGGTGATAGAGGCCTACCTGGGTCGCAAGCACGCCACGCGTACGGACCCGGGCAAGTCGCTGGACAACCCGTTACATTCGGAAATAGGAGCATAAAGTGATAGCTAAACGGACTACCCTCCTGCTCGGCGCCACTGCCCTGGTGTTTGGCGCAGTGTTGCCGGCCGCAGCCGAAGACCTGGTTATTGGTCTTGCGACAGCCCAGACGGGCGGCCTGGCGGCCTATGACCAGCCGTCGCTGGCGGGCTTTCAGATGGCCGTCGATGAGTTGAATGCAGCGGGTGGTGCCGCAGGCAAGTATCCGATCAAGCTGATCATCAAGGATACCCGCTCCGACGCCGCCCAGACCGCCCTGGTTGCCCAGGAACTGGTCGATGCCGGGGTTCAGATCGTTATCACTCCATGTGATGCCGACCCGTCGATTGCCGCCGGCATGATCACCCAGGCTGCCAGCATCCCTGCATTCTCGTTCTGTGCCACGACACCGACTTTGCCTCTGGCGGTCGGCACCTACATGTTCGGCAACTACCCGGCAGACAATGTGCAGGCAGCCATGCTGGCAGAGTTCGCCATCGAAGCAGGCTACAAGAAGACCTATCTGCTGACCTCGACCGACAGCGCCTATACCCTCGAGCTGCCCGCCTACTTCGGCGAGACGTTTGTGGGCAAGGGCGGCGAACTCCTCGGCGTTGGCAGCTATTCGATGGGCCAGCAGGACTTCAGCGCGGAAGTGACTAAGATTGCCGCCATGAACCCCGCGCCCGATGTCATTATGACCTCGGCTTATGAACCGGACTTCCCGGCCTTCGTTCGCCAATTGCGCGGTGCTGGCGTCACTATCCCGATCCTTGGCTCGGACGCGATCGACAGCCCGACCACGCTGGGCCTCGGGGACCTGGTGGAGGGCGTTGTCTTCTCGACAGCAGGTTTTGCCAGTGAGGGCAGCCCCCTTGCCGCCTTCAACGCGAAATACGCTGAAAAGACCGGCGCCGAGCCCGACACCCTCTACATCGCCAATGGTTATGACTTGGGCACAGTCATCAACGCCGCGGTGACCAAGGCAGACAGCCTCGATCCCAAGGCGATCCGCGATGCAGTTGCCTCGCTTGAGAACGTGGCAGGCGTCACTGGCCCAATCACCTATGCCAACACCATGGGCATGCCACTGCGGTCGGTTTCGCTGGTGCGCATTGCCGGTGGCAAGCGCGAACTGGTGAAAGAAGGCATGCCGGATCCGGCCAACATTCCGCAGCCCTGATTGCCTCAGACCGGCCCCGTGCGGGGCCGGTCCACTTTGTGCCAAGGACCTTCAAGATGATCCAATCAGCGCCAGCACATGGCGAAGTGCTGCTCGAAGCCGAAGGGCTCAGCGTCAGCTATGGCGTTGTCAATGCCCTGCACGGCATAGACCTGAAGGTCTGCAGGGGCGAAGTGGTGACGCTGCTTGGCGCCAACGGAGCCGGAAAGAGCTCAACGCTCAATGCTCTGGTTGGACTTGCGCCTCGGAAGGCCAGATGCATCACCTTCCAGGGCAAATCAATCGACAATCTGACAACCGAGATGATCGTGCGTGCAGGCATGACGCTGGTGCCAGAAGGCCGCAGGGTCTTTGCCGGTCTGACAGTTGCCGAAAACCTATTGCTGGGCGGCGCCAAGCATGGGCAACGCGGCTCGCAGGCCGACGTGCAGAGCGACATGCTGGCCCTTTTCCCCATCCTTGCCGAACGCCTGCATCAGAAAGCCGGATCGCTTTCCGGAGGCGAGCAGCAGATGCTGGCCATCGCCAGAGCCCTAATGTCGTCGCCAAGCCTGCTGCTGCTGGATGAACCATCCCTGGGGCTGGCGCCAAAGGTGGTCGAGACCATTTTCGCCCTGATCGCCACGCTGAGATCCCGCGGCCTGACGATCCTGCTGGTCGAACAGAATGTGGCGCAATCGCTTGAGATAGCGGATCGCGGCTACGTCATCGTCAACGGCCGGATCGAGCTTTCCGGCACCGCCTCCGAACTGAGCGCCTCAGCTCAGGTTCGCGACGCCTACCTGGGCACCTAAAGGGGACCGTTTTGGACATTCTTTTGCAGCAGCTGACCAATGCACTCAGCCTTGGGGGTACATATGCCCTCCTGGCGCTGGGGCTTGCCATGGTGTTTTCCATCATCGGCCTGATCAACTTTGCCCATGGTGACCTGATGACCTGGGCGGGCTATGTGCTCTACTTCTCGCTGATGATGGCCATGCCATTGCCCATCGCAATTGCTCTTGCCGTTCTCAGCGCCACAGTTCTAGCCATTGCCATGGAACGGATCGCCTTTCGGCCGGTGCGCGGCGCATCTGGAACCACGCTTCTTCTCACCAGTTTCGCCGTCAGCGCCATCATCAGGGTGCTGTTTCAGAACCTGATCTCGGCCCGGCCGCTCCCCGTGCCTATGCCCTCCGCCCTTTCCGGCGTCATCGCCTTGGGCCCGGTTCACATCGGCATCATCCAGGCCATCTCGATCGCTGTGACCGGGGCAATGCTGCTGGGTCTCAACCTCTTTCTCAAGCACACCGTCGCCGGCAAGACCATGCGGGCCGCGTCGGAGGATTTTGCCATCGTTCGGCTCATGGGCCTGCGTGCCAATACTGTTGTGGCTACGGCATTCGCGATTTCGGGCCTTCTTGCTGGTGTAGCGGGAATCCTTTGGGTTGCTCAGCGCGGCAGCGTCGACCCGCTGATGGGTTTCCTGCCCGTGCTCAAGGCCTTCATCGCTGCGATCATCGGGGGTCTTGGATCGCTTTCCGGCGCGGTGGCTGGCGGCTTTCTGCTCGGCTTTGTCGAGGTGTTTCTGCAGGCCTTCCTGCCGGCCGAAGTGCTGCCCTATCGCGATGCGTTTGCCATCATGCTCGTGATCGCCGTTCTCTTGTTCCGCCCACAGGGCCTGCTGGCCCGCAAAACCGTCATCAAGCTTTAGCGCCAACGTAACAACTTGAGATTTCTATGATTTCCGCCGGCCTGCCAGCTACCCAGCTCAATATCGTGCCCTTTGTCAGCGTTGCTGACATGATGAATCTGGTGCGCGATCTTGGCGTCGAACGCGTCCTTACTGACCTTTCCGGGTATATCGAAGACGATTTCCGCCGCTGGCCGCTGTTTGACAAAACCCCCCGTGTTGCGGCCCATTCCACGCACGGCGTCATTGAACTGATGCCCACCAGCGACGGCATCACCTATGGCTTCAAGTATGTGAACGGGCATCCCCGCAACACGCTGGAGGGCAGACAGACCGTGACGGCGTTCGGCGTACTCTCCGACGTGGGAACCGGCTATCCGTTGCTGCTGACGGAGATGACTATCCTGACCGCTCTACGCACGGCGGCCACCTCGGCGCTGGCGGCCCGGCATCTTGCAAAACCCGGTGCCCGTGTCATGGCGCTGATCGGCAATGGTGCCCAGTCCGAATTCCAGGCACTCGCCTTCAAGGCTGTCTGCGGCATCACAGAGGTGAGGCTCTATGATATCGACCCGGAAGCCACCCAGCGCTGCGCCCGCAATCTGGGCGGGCGGGGCCTGAAAATCACCATGTGCTCGTCGTCTGAGGAAGCAGTGCACGGGGCTGACATCATCACCACCGTCACAGCAGACAAGCAGTATGCCGCCATTCTTACCGACAATATGGTTGGCGCTGGCGTGCATATCAACGCGGTCGGCGGCGACTGCCCCGGCAAGACCGAACTGCACCGCGATATCCTGCTGCGCGCCGACATTTTTGTGGAGTACCCGCCTCAAACGCGCATCGAAGGCGAGATTCAGCAGCTCGCCGATGACCATCCCGTTACCGAGATCTGGGAGGTTATTTCCGGCGCTGCCGCTGGGCGGAAAAGCGAGCAGCAGATCACGATATTTGACTCGGTCGGTTTCGCTACCGAGGACTTCTCAGCGCTCAGATATGTGCGGGACCAGTTGGCCGAACACCGGCACTTTGTCGATCTTGACCTGCTTGCAGACCCGGACGATCCTCGAGACCTGTTTGGCATGCTGCTTCGGGCAGGTGTCAGTTGAACCGCTGCACCGCCTAGATTCTCACGGACCCCCGTGCCGCCGCCTTAGGCGGCATTAAGCCTTTTTCAAATAAAAGACCGCCAGCGTCGTGCTGGCGGCCCCAAGTGTTGCTCTCAGTAGCTAGAGCGCTTTTGCCTTATGCGGGGCGCTTGGCGAAGCGCAGGTAGGGGAGCTTGATGTCGAGCGGGCCAAAGCGCTTTTCGGCGTCTTCGGTCGGCACGGAAAGCGCCACGATCACATCCTGGCCCGGCACCCAGTTGGCGGGCGTGGCGAACGGCACGCCATCGGTCGCCTGCACGGCATCGAGCGCCCGCAGGATTTCGGCAAAGTTGCGGCCCACTGACATCGGATAGGTCATGGTGAGCCGCACCTTCTTGTCAGGCCCAACGATATAGACCGTGCGGACGGTAGCGGTGTTGGCAGGAGTACGGCCCTCGGCGGGCAGGTAGTATTCTGCCGGCAGCATGTCGTAGGCCTTGGCCACGGTCAGCGAGGTATCGTCGATGATCGGGAAGTCCGCCGGCGATCCCGCGAAAGCTTCGATGTCGCGCTTCCACTTGCCGTGATCTTCGACGCTATCGACCGAAACGCCGATCACCTTGGTGCGGCGCTTGGCAAACTCGCCCGAAAGCTGCGCCACGGCGCCGAATTCGGTGGTGCACACCGGGGTAAAATCGCGCGGATGGCTGAAGATGATGGCATAGCTGTCGCCAAGCCACTCGTGGAAGTTGATCTTGCCAGCGGTGGAGTCGGCAGAAAAATCGGGGGCGACATCGTTGATGCGGATGGACATGAAAACCTCTTCTCGATTGGGCCAGGGGCCCGGATGCTGCACATCTAGTGATTTTACAATCATATTCCAGTGCTTACGGCGTGCGCCAGCAATTGGGAAAAATTCCTTTCCTGCTGCGCCAGCTTGTCGCGGCAATTTTCCGGCCCGGACCCGTCTTTGAACAAAGCTGGTTCTGTCCCGCCCGAACGCGCTGAAGCGAAAATCCCCTTGCCAGCGCAATCAAGCCGGTCGCAGGATCGCGATAAATCGCTGCCGGTGATGCAATGACTGGAAAACTGGCGCCCATCTTCAGGACTAAACCATGTCGAGCACACAAAAGCCGCTGATCCTTGCCGCGCCCGAGCCGCGTAGCATCGATGGGATTTTCACGCCTACGGCCAAGGCGCGATTGTTTGCAAACTACCGCATTCTCGAAGTGGCGCCCGACGGCCTGGCCGCGCTGACCAATGAAACGCTGGCCGAAGCCCGCTACATTCTTGGCCAGCCACCGATTTCTCCGGACTTGCTGGCGAAGCTCTCGGGCCTGAAGGCTGTGCTCAACGTCGAGAGCAACCTAATCAACAACATGCCGTACGAAACCCTGTTCGAGCGGGGCATTTATACGCTCACGACCGGTGCGGTCTTCGCAGAACCGGTGGCCGAAATTGGCCTGGCCTTTGCGCTTGATCTTCTGCGCGGGGTGGTCGACGCAGACCTGGCCTTCCGCAACGGGCACGAACTCTGGGGCTTTGATGGCAACCGCACTGCACGCCTGCTGACGGGGGCCAATGTGGGGCTGATCGGATTTGGCGAACTGGGGCGGGCGCTCAATCGCGTACTCGAAGGCTTCCGCGTCCATATCAGGGCATATGATCCATGGCTGCCGCCCTCGCTCCTGCGCGAGCATCGCGTTATCCCTTCCAGCCTCGATGAGGTGCTGAGCACATCCGATGTCGTATTCTGCGTCGCCTCGGTCACAGCCGAGAACCAGGGTTTTCTTGGGGCCTCGGACTTTGCCCGGATGCGGCCGGGCGCGGCTTTCGTGCTGCTCAGCCGAGCCGGGGTCGTCAACTTCGATGATCTTATGGGTGCCGTTCGGTCCGGCCATATTGTAGCGGCCAGCGATGTGTTCCCTGAGGAGCCCCTGCCCCTCGATCACCCGGTGCGTTCCCTGCCGGGCTTCCTGCGTTCAGCGCACCGCGCCGGAGCGCTCGATGTGGTGATGAAGCGCATGGGCGATATGGTGCTTGAGGACTTGGACCTGATGGATCGCGGCCTGCCGCCGATGCGCTGCAGGCGCGCCGACCGCGAAACCGCCGCCCGCATGCGATCGAAACCGGTCGATAGAACCTGATCGCGTTCGGCCTCTTACACACCTGTTGACTCTAATCAGTTACCAAGAGAACTGTTTCAGCTGCACATTTCTACTCGATGCACGCTGGACCACCATGCAGATCTATTACATCAACCTGGCGGAGCGACCGGACCGCCGCCGGTTCATGGAAGACCAGTTTCGTGCGCTTGGTCTTGTTGCAGAGCGCATCGAGGCGATCAGCACGGATCAGATTGGGGCCGAAGACCGAGCCCGGTTCTGCAATCGGGACAACCCCCGGTACATATCAGAAGTAGAACTCGCCTGTTCGATGAGCCACGAGAAAGCCTGGCGCCGAATGCTGGCAACAGGCCGGGCCAAAGCACTTGTGCTTGAAGACGATGCCATTCTTTCACGCGTGCTCCCGACGGCGCTCGCGGCGCTGGAAACACGCTCGGACTACGGACTTATCCGCCTCGAAACCACCAATCGGACGTCCCGCGTCATGCCGATACGGCATACGCTCATCGAAGGCGTAGCCCTGCGTGAGTTCCGGTCAACCGAATATGGCGCTGCCGCCTATGTGCTCGATGCGGCAACGGCCAGTCTCCTGGTCAGTAGTCCGCATCTGCGCGACTATCAGGTTGATATCGCGCTATTCTGCGCCTTTCGGCAGCCCGGAAAATCGCTGCGCCGCGCGCAGACCGACCCGGCGCTCTGCGCTCAATTGGGTGTAACCGAAGCAAGAACGGAACCGACAGCCCGTTCCAGCATCAACACGGTACGCGACCCCGGCCACCGCTTCGCAAAGGCCCATCCCATCCGGCATCGGCTCAACAAGCTCGCTTACATCTTCAGCGTTGAAATCCCCAAAACCTGGGATCATCTCTTGTCCCTGCCTCGCGGCCTGACCCGCCGGCAGATCCCCTTCCGCCGCGACTAGTGTCGGTCCCGGCACCGAGTTGCGCAAAGCCCCGTCCCTGTCGCGACACTGTCACCCCAGATCGATACCCCTCGATGGATGAATATGCTGTTTGCACTGGCTCAGCCCGAGCGGCTGGGAAGTCATTCGACCGGGTCGCCCTACGCATCGAGGACGCAATGACCATCATCATTTACCACAACCCAGAATGCGCCACCTCGCGCAACACATTGGCGCTGATCCGCAACGCCGGTGTCGAACCCACCATAGTCGAGTATCTCGCCGCGCCGCCCAGTCGGGGTCTGCTGGCGAGGTTGATCGGGCAAGCCGGACTGACGGTCCGCCAGGCGATCCGTCAAAAAGACACGCCATATGCCGAACTCGGGCTCGATGACCCAGAACTCGATGATGAGGCGCTGCTTGACGCGATGCTTGCCCACCCCATTCTGATCAACCGCCCCTTTGTCGTGACCCCCGATGGCGTGCGCCTCTGCCGCCCGTCAGAGTTGGTACTCGATATTCTCTCGCTCCCCCAAAAGGGAGCTTTCGCGAAGGAGGATGGTGAAATGGTCATAGATGCCGAAGGGCGGCGGGTCGTCTGATCAAATTTTGGGCAAATAGGGATCGTGGGCCGGGCAAAGCAATCGTATGATTGCCGGAATCAGTATTCAGCCCGCCTCCGAAAGTCCGGCGCATGCCCAGTTCGTCCAGCCTTGTTCCCAGATCAGCTATCTGGGCACTCGGCGCCACCCAGATTCTGGGATACGGCACGACTTACTATAGCTATTCGATCCTGGCGCCCGCGATTGCCGTGGACCTGAACTGGCCACTGGAATGGGTGTTCGGTGCGCTTTCGATATCTCTCCTGATCGGCGGCCTGATGGCTCCCGCCGCCGGCCGGGCCTCAGACAGGTTCGGCGGCGCCCGGACCATGACCATCGGCTCGCTGGCGACAGTATTCACGCTGGTCGCGCTGGCGCTTGCGCCAGAAGGCATCAGTTTTACCCTTGCCATGGTAGCCATGGAGATTACCACCGCCTTCGTACTCTACAACTCCGCGTTCGCCCTGCTGGTGCAGGTGGGCGGCAGGTCGGCGCAGCGCTCGATCACCCACCTCACGCTGATTGCCGGCTTCTCATCCACCCTCTTCTGGCCCTTTACCGCATGGCTGGTGCAGCATCTTGGCTGGCGTGAAATCTTCCTGCTCTATGCCGCCGCCAATCTTCTGGTGTGCTTTCCCCTGCACTTCTGGCTGCAAAAACTGCCGCGCTGGCAGCATGATGCCATTCCGGACGCCAAAGTGGTCGCGGTAGGCCCGGTTCTCGGCCCCCGCGAGGTCCGGCGGGTCTTTGTGCTGATGACGCTGGGGTTTGCGCTTTGCGGCTTCGTGGTGTCGGCCTTTCTCGTCCACATGGTGCCGTTGATGACAACGCTCGGCGTGGGCGGGCTCGGCGTGCTGGTGACCACCCTGTTTGGGCCCTCGCAGGTGCTGGCGCGGCTGATCAACATGGTGTTCGGCGGCAGGCTGAAACCGACCGCACTCGCCATGATTGCAGCCGTCATGCTGCCCATTGCCGCCCTGCTGCTGGCCATCCCCGCGTTCGGAATTGTCGGCGCGCTGGGTTTTGCAGTGTTCTTCGGCCTTGGTTCCGGGCTTTCAAGCATCGTGCTGGGCACCCTGCCGTTGATGCTGTTCGGGCCGCTCGGCTATGGCGCGCGGCTCGGGGCGGTCAGTGCGTGGCGGCTGGTGGTGTCGTCCCTCGCGCCGTTCCTGTTTGCTGCGCTGATCGGGGCCACCAATGCCTATGTGTCGCTTTGGGCGCTGGCCCTGCTGGGCACAGGCGGGGTTTGCGCCTTTGCCGCTGTGGCGATCGTGGCGCAGAGAGCGAGTGCGGTAACTGACCGGACGCCGCCCCATGCTGCATAACCACAACACCTTGCCGTCATAATGTGTGTCGCAGGCGCGAAAGGATTGCCGATCGGCAAATACTTTGAAAACTGCCATGATCCGGGCGAAGCGTGATCATCGTAACAGTGGCATAATGCGGACGCGATTCTGATATCGGATGACCTGGGCCGGCGGCGGAGCCTTGGAGGGGAAATTGAGAAAACGCGGGACTTTTGCGCGATACCTGTCTGCGGTGATCCTGCTGAGTAGTGGCCTGGTGTTGGCAACAAAGGCCGCCACCGCAGGTTCAGTTATCGAGGGCACCTGGCTCACGCAGGCCAAATCCGAGATCACCATCTCCGCCTGCCCCGAAGGCTATTGCGGCTATATTACCAAAGTTGTGGTGCCACCCGAAATCCTCGAGGCCAATAAGGAAGCTCTGGCGACAATGAGCGTCGAAGACTATTTCGACGGAAACAACAAGGACCCGGCGCTGCGCAACAGGCCGATCCTGGGGCTGCAAATTCTCGAACTACGCCCGGGCAAATCGCCATCGATCTATGACGGCGATATCTATAACCCGGAAGATGGCAACACCTACTCGGGCTATGTCGAAGTTCAGGGCAGTAACTTCATCCGCCTCAACGGTTGCGTGCTTTACAACATCATCTGCCGTGGCGAGGATTGGGTCCGCGTCCAGTAACGCGAACCCGGGTTCCCACTCTCAGCGCTGGTTAAACAGCACCTTGTGAGCGTCCTTGTCTTTGGTCAGGTCGAGGGGTCCGTCGGTCTTGACGGCCAGCCCGCGCTGCACACCCGGCCGCGCGTTCATGCGCGTGAGCCAAGCTGCGACATGGGGCACATCTGAAAGCGAGACACCCTGCTTTTCATAACCGTTGGCCCAGCCGATAGTCGCGATGTCGGCGATCGAGAAGCTGCCAGCAATGTACTCACGCCCCTCGAGCTGCTTGTTCAAAACACCATAGAGGCGTTTGGTTTCATCGCGATAGCGCTTGATGGCGTATTCAATCTTTTCAGGCGCATAGAGCGCAAAATGATGGTTCTGCCCCAGCATCGGCCCGAAGCCGCCGACTTGCCAGAACAGCCACTCATCCACCTTCACCTGTTCGCGCACATCGGTGGGATAGAACTTGCCGAACTTCTGGGCCAGATATTTCAGGATAGCGCCCGATTCAAACACCGAAATCGGCTCGCCGCCGGGACCTTCAGGATCGACAATGGCCGGGATCTTGTTGTTCGGAGAAACCGCAAGGAATTCGGGCTTGAACTGGTCACCCTTGCCGATGTGGATCGGGTGCACGGCATAGGGAACGCCCAGCTCTTCAAGCATGATCGAAATCTTGAAGCCGTTGGGCGTGGGGAAAAAATAAAGATCGACTGGTTTGGTTTGCGTTGTCATTTCCAGCTTCCGGTGTTCGCAGCAACTCTGCTGCACTTATATCGTCATCTTACGATGAAAGAAAAACCCCCGGCGACAGCGAAATTTGCGTCATGCCTGTTTTGAGCATTAACGCCCGATGCCAAATCGCCTAAGACGTTCGGCATTGGAGAGCATCCCGTGACCGAACTTCTGCTTCTGCTCGCCGGCCTTGTCGGCGGCGCCCTCAATTCACTCGCCGGTGGCGGGTCGTTCATTGTGTTTCCCGCTCTGTTGATGGCAGGGGTACCGCCGGTTATTGCCAACGCCTCCAATACCTATGCGGCCATGCCCGGCTATGCCAGCGGCGCGGTCGGGTTCTGGTCCGACATCATGAAGTACAAGGACAGGCTCTGGCTCTATTCGGTCATCGGGCTGGTCTTCGGCTACATTGGTGCCGAACTGCTGCTGCGCGTCTCCGACGCCACATTTTCGATGGCGGTGCCGTGGCTGATGCTGTTTGCGGTGGTGCTGTTTGCCTTCGGCGGTCAGATCAATCAGTGGGTTGCAGCTCGTGCCCGGGGCGGCCGCGGCATGAAGCTGGCCGGCGCAGTCATCCTGCTCGCCCTTCTGGCGCTGATCAGCATCTATGGCGGCTTCTTCAATGCCGGGCTCGGTGTGCTGCTGCTGGCCTTCCTGGCGGTGGCCGGTCTCACCGACATTCACGCCATGAATGGGTTGAAGCTCTGGATATCGTCGCTGATCGCAGTCGTCGCCGTCATACGCTTTGCCATCAACGGATCGATCGACTGGTATCACGGCTCTATCGCGCTGGTCGGAGTCACTATCGGCGCCTATATCGCCGCCCGCCTGGCCCACCGCGTGCCCACGCCGCTGATCCGCGCTGCCGTGCTGATTTATGGGCTCAGCATCACTGCGTACTTTTTCTGGAAGGCCTACTTCGCCTGAGACTTCCGCACCCAAACCACTGCATCGTGAAATGCCGCCCCGCCGAACGGTGGCGCAGCATCGGAACCTATAAGGGTGTTGATGCCCCGGCCCTGCCGATGCGATGAATTGGCGTGGATGCCTTCGGCAATCACGATACCCTGCTGCATGCCGTCGAAAATCTCGGCCGTGAGTTCCACACTGCCCCGGTGATTGCCGACGGTGACAGAATCGCCCGCCGCAATGCCCAGCGCCGCCGCGTCGTCGGTGCGGATCAGCAAGGTTGGCACGGGCGTCCGCTTCTGGCTGCCCGGCGTTTCGGTGAAGCTTGAATTCAGAAATGCCCGCGCCGGGCTGGTTGCCAGCCGGAACGGCACCTCGGCGCTGGTCTTTTCGTTGATGTCCCAATAGTCGGCATAGGGCGGCATGTCGGCCGGATCGCACACCCAGATATAGCCATCCTGCTCCTGGGTTTCGCGCCACGCGGGCTTGAAGCGGAAACGCTTGTCAGGCCACGCAAAGCCATCCCTGAAGTGCGCGCGATCGTCTGGGAGCTCCCGCTCGACAAAGCCGGTCAGCGCTACTTCCTCAAGATCGGGATAGTGCGAACGTCGGAAGGTCTCAGCCACCATGTCGCGGTCGGTCATCGACAGCGATTCATCCTCAACGCCCAGCCGACGGCAAAGTTCGTTGATCACTTCGAAGTTCGAGCGCGCCTCTCCGGGCGCTTCCACCAGCGCCGGCCCGAACAGCACCCGCGTATGGCCCGAGCGCGTGTAATAATCGTTGTGTTCCAGGAACATCGTGGCCGGCAGCACGATATCGGCCAGTTCGGCGGTGTCGGTCATGAACTGCTCGTGCACGACAGTGAACAGGTCCTCGCGCGTGAACCCTTCGCGGGTCAGCGTCTGGTCCGGCGCCACGGTTGCCGGATTGGTATTCTGAATGATCAGCGCCTTGACTGGGCCACCACCCTTGAGCGCGCGTGCATCGCCGGTCAGTATCGGGCCGATTTCAGACATATCCAGCCAGCGCGGTTCGATCTTCTTGAGCGCGTTGCCATTGATGATCGACTTGTCGAGTTTCCACGAACCATAATTGGTGTGCAGCGCTCCGCCGCCCTTGTGCGCCCAGGCGCCGGTCATCGCCGGAATACAGAGTGCGGCGTGCATGTTGGTGGCGCCGTTGCGCTGGCGGGTGAAGCCATAGCCGAGCCGGAAGAAGGTATTTGGGGTGGTGCCAACCAGCCGAGCAAACGCTTCGATGGCCTCGACGCTGAGCCCGGTGATCGGCGCGGCCCATTCCGGCGTCTTGCCCGACAGGTGCGCCTCGAAACCGGCATCAAAGTCGGTGTATTGGGCCATGTAGTCGCGGTCGGCCATTCCATCACGCAGCAGCACGTGCATCACTGCCACCGCCAGCGCCCCGTCCGATCCGGGCCGGATGATCAGCGGCATATCGGCCTGTTCCATAGTGGCAGTGTTGTAGATATCGACCACCACCAGCTTGGCGCCGCGCTCCTTGCGGGCCCGCACCGCATGGGTCATCACGTTGACCTGGGTGTTCACCGGATTAGTGCCCCAGATCACAATGCAGTCGCTGTCTGCCATTTGCTCGGGGTTCACCCCGGTCAGCCGCCCCGCCCCGGCCAGATAGCCAGGCCAGGCGGTTCCGGTGCAGATGGTGTCATATTGCTGCGAATAACCCATGGCGTGCCGCAGGCGGTTGATCCCATCGCGATGCACGTGGCCCATGGTTCCGGCGTAGTAGTAGGGCCAGATCGCCTCCGCCCCGAACTCGGCTTCGATAGCCTTGAACCGGCTGGCGATTTCGTCGAGCGCTTCGTCCCAGCTGATCCGCTGCCAGCGCCCCTCGCCCTTCTTGCCAACCCGCCTTTGCGGATAAAGCAGGCGGCCGGGATGGTGGATACGCTCGGCATAGCGCGCCACCTTTTCGCAGATCACCCCTGCCGTGTACGGATCATCCTTGGCGCCACGCACGCGCCCGATAGTCCGCTCGTCGATGATCTCGACATCAAGCGCACAGGTCGAAGGGCAATCGTGCGGGCACACCGAACGGGCGACACGGGCAATGGCTGGCTTGTTCATGATCTGCACAATTCACTCCGCGCCCTATTATGCTGGCGCGGAGCGGAGTCTAGATGAGCCTTGGCGACGCGCAAAGCCCGTTTCAGCTAGCTGGCAAATTTCAGTCCGGCTATTCCCAGCACGATCAGCCCGATAAAGGCCAGCCGCATCGGTGTCGCCGCATCGCCGAAGAGATAGATCCCGAGGATCACCGTGCCGATGGTGCCGATACCGGTCCAGACGGCATAGGCCGTGCCAACGGGCAGGTCGCGCAGCGCAATGCCCAGCAGCACGATGCTGGCCACCATCGCCGCCACGGTCAGTGCCGTGGGCACCGGCTTGCTGAAGCCATCGGTGTATTTGAGGCCAATGGCCCATGCGACTTCAAAAAGACCAGCCAGAAACAAGATGACCCAGGCCATGACAGAACTCCTCTGTGTGGTGGGTCGTCCCAACCGGAATGTGTGTGAAGCGCTGCGGCCGTCCGCAGCGCAACCGATATAGGGCATTTCCCATCCAAGGTGAAGGCCGAACTGGACGCCTTGCCTGCGGCTGGCTAAGCAAGTGGCATGAGCGAGAACCATCAGCACCGAGCCCTGCATCGCCTGCGCACCCGCCTGCGCCTGCTCTATCATGGGCATTCAACCGCTGCCCTGCGATTCCAGGCATTGGTGCTGCTGGTCGACCTTGCAATCCTTGTGTTCTTTGCCTTCAGCCCCATTCTGCGCGACCTGCCGACATTCCTCTGGATTGACTATCTCGTCGCAGCCCTGGTCGCGGTCGACTTTGCGGCCCGCATGCTGGCCTCAAACGATATCGCCCGCTGGTGGCGGCAGCCGGCGACATGGGTCGATGCCTTTATTCTGCTCACCCTGCTCGCGCCGTTCTGGCTGGCCAATTTCGGCTTCCTGCGCATTCTGCGGCTGTGGACGCTGTCGCGCGGCAGCGCCATGTGGCGGCCCCTTAAGCGCTTCGGCCTCGAGCAGTATCGCGAGACCGGCCACGCGATCATCAACCTGCTGACGTTCCTGTTTCTCGTTACCGGCTTCGTCTACACCTTCTATGCGCGCAACGGCTCGGGCATCGATAACTATATCGATGCGCTCTATTTCACCGTCACCACGGTCACTACCACCGGCTTTGGCGATATCACCCTGCCCGGCAATGGCGGCAAGCTGACCTCGATCCTCGTCATGATCGTGGGCATCACCCTGTTCGTACGCCTCGCCCAATCCATCTTCCGACCAGCCAAGGTTAACTTTCCCTGCCCACAATGCGGCCTGCAGCGGCATGAGCCCGATGCCGTGCACTGCAAGGCCTGCGGGCACGTGCTCAACATTCCCGACGAAGGCAACTGAGCAAACAAAAAGGCCGCCCTAAAAGGCGGCCCTTTCAAATCCGATACGATCCAGATCAGCCGACGATTTCGTCGTCGGTGAAGAAGAACTTGATTTCCTGGGCAGCGGTTTCCGGCGCGTCGGAACCGTGCACCGAGTTTTCGCCAACCGAGAGGGCGAATTCCTTGCGGATGGTGCCGGGGTTGGCGTTGGCCGGGTTGGTGGCGCCCATGATTTCGCGGTTCTTGAGAATGGCGTTTTCGCCTTCGAGAACCTGCACCACCACGGGGGCGGCGATCATCTGCTCAACCAGCTCGCCATAGAAGGGGCGTTCCTTGTGCACGGCATAAAAGCCCTGTGCCTGCTCGCGCGTCATGCGGATGCGCTTGGAGGCAACAACGCGCAGGCCGGCCTCTTCAAACTTGGCAATGATCTTGCCGGTCAGGTTGCGGCGGGTCGCGTCGGGCTTGATGATGGAGAAAGTGCGCTCGATGGCCATGGTTGTGTCCTTGTGACTGTTGTTGGGCGGGACGTCCGCCACGCCCGCGGCCCGAACGGCCGGGGGCAAATTGGTCGCGCCTTTTAGCCTTCGCCTGTGGCATAGGCAAGACGGCTGCGACGGGCGGTTGCCAATATCGGCCCGAAACCGTATCAGCACGGTCAAATAGGACTGAAATGCCATGCTGACCATCACCAACCTGACCTACCGCATCCAGGGCCGCGAGCTGTTCGAGGATGCGTCGGTGACCCTGCCCACCGGCTCCAAGACCGGGTTCGTGGGCAAGAACGGCACGGGCAAGACCACGCTTTTCCACCTGATCCAGGGGCACATCAGCCCCGATGCCGGCAGCATCGACCTGGTGCGCAAGGCCCGTATCGGCGCCGTGGCGCAGGAAGCACCGGCCAGCGAAGTTTCCGTGCTCGATGTAGTGCTCGCCGCCGACGTCGAACGCTCCGCCCTGCTCAAGGAGGCGGAAACCGTCACCGATCCGGATCGGATTTCAGAAGTCTATACCCGCCTCGCCGATATCGACGCACACACCGCCGAAGCCCGTGCTTCGTCCATCCTAAAGGGGCTCGGCTTCGAGGCAGACCGGCAGAACAGCCCCACCCGCGAACTCTCCGGCGGCTGGCGTATGCGCGTGGCGTTGGCCGGCGTGCTCTTTGCCCAGCCCGACCTGCTGCTGCTCGATGAGCCGACCAACTATCTCGATCTCGAAGGCACACTCTGGCTCGAAAAGTACTTAGCGACCTATCCCTACACCGTCTTCATGATCAGCCACGACCGCGACCTGCTTAACAAGTCGGTGTCCTCGATCATTCACCTCGAGCATAAGAAACTCACCTTCTACAAGGGCAATTACGACACGTTCGAATCTACCCGCCGCATGCAGATGGAACTGAACAACAAGAGCCGTGAGAAGACGCTCGATCAGATCGCGCACATGCAAAAGTTTGTTGATCGCTTCAAGGCCAAGGCCACCAAGGCCAAGCAGGCGCAGGCCCGCGTCAAGATGATCGAAAAGCTCAGGCCGCCCGCGGCCATGTTCGATGAGTACTCGGCGCCCTTCACGTTCCAGCAGCCCAAAGTCGATCAGGCCTCGCCCATGATCACGCTCGAAGGCGTTTCGGCGGGCTATGGCGACAAGAGGATCCTGAAAAACATCACCATGCGCATCGATCCCGAAGACCGGATCGCGCTCATCGGGGTCAATGGCAACGGCAAATCCACCTTCGCCAAATTGCTGGCCGGGGATATCCGCCCGATGGGCGGGGAGATGCGCAAGGGCAAGAAGCTCGAAATCGCCCATTTCGCCCAGCACCAGATGGACAAGCTCAAGCCCGAGCAGACCCCGCTCGAGCACGTCATCGACCTGATGCCCTATGACAACGAAACCAAGCGCCGCTCGCGCCTGTCGCAGATGGGGCTGACCAAGTCGCGCATGGATACCTTGGCCAAGAACCTTTCGGGCGGCGAACGCGCCCGCCTGCTCATGGGCCTGATCACGTTTAACGGCCCGGGCATGATGATCCTCGACGAACCCACCAACCATCTCGATATCGACAGCCGCGATGCGCTGGTGCATGCGCTGAACGAATATGAAGGTGCGGTTCTGATCATCAGCCACGACCGGCATCTGGTCGAAGCCACATGTGATACGCTCTGGATCGCCGCCGACGGAACCATCAGGGAACTCGACGAAGACCTCGACAGCTACCAGCGTTCGATCACCGGCGCGAAAGAACGGAGCGGCGGCGGCACCTCAAAGGATGATCGCAAGCGCGAAAAACAGGAGGCGGCGGCACGCCGTGCCGAGCTCGCTCCCCTGCGCAAGTCGATCCAGGATGCCGAGCACAAGATCGCACGCCTCAAGGTGGAGCTGGCCAAAGTCGAGGCCCAGTTGTCCGACCCCGCAACCCTGAATGGCGGCAAGGATCGGATCATTTCCCTCGGCAAGGACAAGGCGCGTTTTTCTGCCGAAATCGAAGCCACCGAAGAATTGTGGCTTCAGATGAGCACGGAGCTTGAAGAGGCGCAGGCGGCCGCCTGATGCCCTTGCCGGACCGGCGTGGGCCCGATCCCGCGCTGGTCAAGCCACGCCGGACCTTGCGGCCCGACGAGTCCAGCGTTTCTGCCAGTTGACAGTGTCCGGCATTGATCGTTGAGATGAAGTCCGCTTCATCCTCGGGTCACGCCATGCGCGCCAGTCTGTTCCGTGCATTTATTGCCATCACCACGCTGCTGGCCATGGCCGCCCCCGCCCTGCCCGCCTCCAAGCTTTCCGACCGCCAGGTGCGGCAGGCGCAGGAGTTTGCCTTGAACAATTCGTTGTTCATTCTCTACCACGAGGTCGCGCACCTGCTGTTCGATCAGCTCAACGTTCCAGTGCTGGGCAAGGAAGAAGATGCCGCCGACAACATGGCGGCCTATACCATGATCAAGAAGCACAGCACTCAGTCCGATGCGGCCCTGGCCGACGCTGCCTATGGTTGGCTGCTCTATGGCAAGCTGTACGACGGCGAGCTCGACAAGGAAGATTTCTACAACGAGCACAGCCTCGACAGCCAGCGGGCCTATCAGATCGTGTGTATGATGGTCGGCGCCAGCCCCAGCACGTTCGGCAAGATTGCCGATGACTACGAAATGGACCGCGATCGCCAGGAGCGTTGCGGACGCGACTATGCCCTGGTCGAGCGCAGCCTCGATAGCGTGCTCAACCGCTATCTTGGCAAGAACAACGGCAAGGGCACCAAGGTTAACATCACCTATCACGCCGCATCCGGCGACCTCCGCAAGGCCCGCGACGTCTTCGAAAAGAGCGGTGTCTTCGAGCAGGTGGCTGACGAACTCAAGGCCAACTACGCGCTCTCGCAACCCGTCAGCTTCCGCGCCAAACGCTGTGGCGAGGCCAATGCTTTTTATGACCCCGATGCCGTCGAGGTCATCTTCTGCTACGAAATGGTGGACGAGTTGATGGCTTTGATCGCCAAGGACATGCCGGAGGATGTCGCACCTCCGCCCCGGATCAGCACCCCCGGTTTCGGCCGCGCCGGCACTTCGGGTATCTGATCAGCTGAAGCCCGAATACCGGCCGGGCCGGTGATTGATGGCGATGATCAGGTTGAACACCACCGCCCCCAGCAGCGAGAGCGCCACCTTGTCCCAAGGCAGCACAAGCAGGGCCAGCAGCAGGATGGCCGCATCAACGCCAAGCTGAAACAGCCCGGCCCTGATCCCGAATCTCTGCTGCAGGTAAAGTCCGAGGATGGTCACGCCACCCAGGCTCGACTTGTGCCGGATCAGGATCAACGCGCCCAGCCCGAACAGCATGCCTCCGGCAATCGCGGCAAAGATCGGGTCGACCGCATCAAGCCTGACCCAACCGGGCATGAATGTCGAAAATATTGAAACCATGCTCACGGATATGAAGGTTTTGATCGCAAATTTTAGACCCATGCGCAAAACCGCAAAAATGTAGAAAGGCAGGTTGATCGCAAAGAAGACCACCCCGAAATCCACCCCGGTCGCATAGTGACTGAGCAGGGCCAACCCGGAGGTGCTGCCGGTGGTAAGCTTTGATTCCGTATAGAAAATCAGCCCGATGGCCACCGCCAGCGCGCCGGTGGGCAGTGCCAGAATATCCTCATAAAGCCTGTGACGCGCAGGCTGATCCCCCGCCTGATCGCTCATGCCTTCTTGACCCAGCGCCCGCTCTCGTCTTGCTGCCAGTAAGTGAGTGTGCCTGTCGGTCCCAGCGCCCGCCACGCGGCCCGCGCTTCGGTCACTGCATCGGGGTCATGCCCCGAAAACATAAAGACAATCCGCTCATAGCCGTCGGCCGATTGCGGCACAGCACGATCCACGAAGAAGCGCACATTGGCCCCGTTTGGATTCTCCGGCCCGGCCGTGATCAGCACCGGCTGGTCAGCATCCTCGAGCGCTCCCGCCACCGCATGCGGCAGAAAACTATCCTCCCGAAATGTCCAGAGCACGCTGTCGATAGCCTCGGCGCGCTCTACGCTGCCCACTTCCACCACCGCGCGCCAGCCGCGTTCGAGGGTCTTCTCCAGCAGCACCGGCAAGACCTTCTCGAGCGGTTGATTCTCGAGGTGATAGAAGAGGATATCAGTCATCCCTCGTAGTTGTCCCTCACCAGCCGGTCGAGCAGCGCCACGCCAAAGCCTGTGCCCCAGCTGGTGTTGGTCTCACTGTTGGTCACCCCGAATGCAGTGCCGGCGATATCAAGGTGTGCCCACGGCACATCATTGACAAAGCGCTGCAAAAACTGCGCCGCAAGGATCGCGCCTCCCGCCCGCCCGGCCGAATTGCGGATATCGGCGAACTTGCTCTCGATGATCTTGTCATAGGCAGCTCCAAGCGGCATGCGCCAAAGCTTTTCGCCCGACGCGAGACCTGCCGCGTAGAGCTTGGCGGCAAGTTCGTCATTGTTTGAAAAAAGCCCCGCATGGTCCGCCCCCAGCGCCACGCCAATCGCACCGGTCAGCGTTGCCAGGTTGATCATGACCTTCGGCTTGAACCGATCCTGCGTGTACCAAAGCGCGTCTGCCAGCACGAGGCGGCCTTCGGCATCGGTGTTGATCACCTCAATCGTTGTGCCCGACATGGCCTTGACGATATCGCCGGGCCGGGTTGCCGCGCCATCCGGCATATTCTCGACAAGGCCGATCACCCCGACCACATTGACCGGCGCCTTGCGGCTGGCGAGCGCATGCATCAGCCCCACCACGGCGGCGGCACCGCCCATGTCGCCCTTCATGTCTTCCATCGAGGCTGCCGGCTTGATCGAAATGCCGCCGGTGTCGAACACCACGCCTTTGCCCACAAAGGCCAGCGGGGCATCCTTCTTCTTGCCCCCGTTCCACTGCATCACCACCAGCCGCGCCGGGCGCACCGAACCCTGCGCCACGCAGAGCAGCGAGCCCATGCCGAGCTTTTCCATTTCCTTGGGGGTCAGCACTTCCACATCGACGCCAAGCGCCGAGAGCTTGGATGCCTCATTGGCGAACTCAACCGGGCCGAGCACATTGGGGGGCTCGTTGACCAGTGTGCGCGCGAGGATGGTGCCTTCGGCAGTGGCCATGCGCGAAGCAATTGCGGCGTCGGCCGCCGCCTTGTCCGCCACCAGCAGCGTAACGGTAAGTTTCCTGGGGTCGGAATCGTCGCCTTTTTTCGGGCTCTTGTATTTGTCGAACCGATAGTGCCGCAGTTTCAGTCCGGCGGCGATTTCAGCGACGGCAGCGGGCGAAAACTCGTCAAGCACCACCGCCGCCTTTTCAACGCGGGCACCCAGAAGCTTGGCACCGAGCGAACCGCCGCGATCCGAAAACGCCGTGAGAGGGGTATTCCCGTCAGCCGGCTTGCCGGAACCGAGCACAAAGATGCGCTGCGCGGCCAGCCCCTGCGGCGCCAGAATATCAACCAGTTGCCCCGGCTTGCCCTTGAAGTTGGCGGCAGCACTCACCTTGGCCCAGTCGAGACCTGTGCGCCCCCACAACTCGCCCGCCGCACCCGAGGGAGCCTCGCCCTCATTGGCGTAGAGGACCAGCGTGTCCGCAGGCTTGGCAGGAATGGTCGCGGTCTTGATGACGATCTCGTGGGACATGGAAAATGCCTTGCTCTGGCGTGAGGGAAACCGCTTCTTCGGCGGCCTGTTGGAAATCTATTCCCAATCCATAGCGGCTTTGCCGGTCGCGTCAATCCCGCAACACCGGGTGGCAAAACCCGTGGCTTTTTATGCGATTGCCTTGCCTTGAACGGCAAAGCGCAGCACTGTCGGACAACGGGTGCACTGTGTCCGGCAGGTTTGAGTTGGGGACATGAGCCGTCTCACCGGTTATCTCACACGGCTATTCGCTTTGGACGCTCTGGCACTGCTGGCCGTGGCGGCAATCCTGCTGTTCCTCATCCAGTGCCTGCGCATTTTCGATGTGGTCTCGGTCAAGGGCCAGGGCATGCTCACCCTGGTCGGTCAGGGGTTGCTGGCCATGCCACCGCTGGTGGTGGTTTTCCTCTATGTCTGCATGGGCATCGGGTTGGCGCGAGCCCTCACCGCCCTGCAGCAGACGTTCGAATTGCACATCATCCATGTTAGCAACCGCGTGCGGGCCCTCATCACCGCGGTGATGACCTTTGCTATTGGCGGCGCCTTGCTGGTGTCGCTGCTCTCCCATTTGGTCGAGCCGGTATCGAGCCGCTATCTCAACGACTGGAGCGCCCAGATCGCTGCCGACATCGTCAGCCGCACGTTGACGCCGCACCGCTTCAGCCAGGTCATGCCCGGTGTCGTCATCGTCATCGGCGGCCGGCAGGGCAATGGCGATATCTTCGATTTCTTCGCCGACGACCGTCGCGACCCTGAGACCAGGCGCACTTATTTCGCCAAGTCTGCCGTCGTTGCTGCAACCGACGAAGGCTACGTGCTGCAGATGAAAGATGGTTCCATCCAGTACCTGTCGGCCACTGGCGAATTTTCTGAAGTCTCCTTCGGCACTTACGACATCGACATCGCCCGCCTGACCACCGCCATCGATGGCGGCGGCAGCTATGCGGAGCGTGACAGTTTTGATCTGTTCTCCGAAGGGCTGCGCACCGGGGTCTGGCCCGATGATATGCTCAAACGGCTGGTGGACCGGGCCAGCGAGGCACTGCGGGTGATCGGCATGTGCCTTCTGGTGGCAGGCATCGCGGCCTTCCCCAACGGTCGGCGGCGCAAGGCCCGTCTGCCGCTTGAAGTCGTGGTGTTGGTCGTCGCCTTCACCGAGCGCACAATTGGCAATTACGCCCCCCTGCCCGACTACCTGCGCACCCTCTCCGGGGTGACCGTGTTGTGCATTGTCGGTATGACCCTCCTCCTCATCCGGCTGCGGGTGTTTACGCCTATCGCCTCACGTGTGGCGACCACATGAGCCGGATCGATCGCGTTATTCTCAGCCGCCTCGGCAACCGTATCGCGGTATCGGTTGGCGTCATCTTCGGGCTGATCTGCCTGGTGGAATCGCTCGATGCGGGGCGCTTTTTCCGCCTCTCCGAGTTGGGCGGCCCGCAATTGGCCCTGCTCACCATTGCCGCCAGTGCGGCGCGCTGGACGATCAAGACCTTGTCCGTGACCGTGTTGATCGGGGCCATCGTCGGCATCATTGACCTGCAGACGCGCCGCGAGCTGGTGGTGATCAAGGCTGCCGGATTTTCCATCTGGCGAATATTGCGCGCACCAGTGCTGGCCACTCTTATGATTGGCCTCGGCATCTCCGCCGTCGCCGATGCAGCCGTCACCACGATCAACCGTGTCCACAACCCCACCCCCACCGGCGGCTATGGCAGCCTGGTTCCATCAGGTGAGATCTGGCTCGAACAGGGTTCGGGCGAGACAGGCTACATGATCATGGCCAATCGCCTCAACCCGGCCGAAGCAAAGCTCAGTGAGGTGACAGTGTTCCTGCCCAATGCCGAGGAGGGCTCGCGGGTGATTGCCGAAAGCGCCGTCTTGCAGAACGGTCAATGGGCCTTTGAAGCGGCGTATCTGCACACGCCCTCGTTTGCACCGATGCGGTTGGCGCCCGACTACACCCTTGCCAGCACCAGCACCACGGCAGATTTGAGGCTCAGGTATTCGTCCACCGAGGATCTTACGCTTTTTGAGATCGTCCAGACCCTTGCCAACCGCGTCGCCGACCCGGTTTTTGCCGCTTCATTAACCACAAGATTGCTTAAGCTGCTGACCCTGCCGCTATTGCTCGTCGGGTCATTGCTGATTGCTTTTGCATTTACCGCCGGTTATCGAAGGACCAATAAATATGGGGCTGCGGTCCTTTATGGTATAGTTCTGGGCTTTGTGGTGTTTGTGATCACCGAAATGGCAGACCGGGCCGGGTCTGCCGGTGTGCTCAATCCCACGCTTGCCGCCGTTGGGCCAGCTTTCGTTGCCATTGTCATCGGCCTGACAGTGCTGCTGCGAAAAGAAGACGGGCGAGTGTGATGCGTTTGGGTTGGGGCAGCAGTTTTGGGGCGTTCGTGCGCTTGGCTGCCGCCACAGCAACGCTGGCTCTGGTTGCGACCGTCCCCGCACTCTCTGGTCCGCTTGTCCCCGCCGGATTTTTCGATTCCATCCCCACCGCTGCCGCCGGTTCGGCGGAAATCGAGGCCGATTTCCTGTCCTACAACGCCGCGTCGGGTGTCGTGACCGCCACAGGCGGTGTGCAACTGAGCTATCAGGGCTACAAAGCCACCGGCGACGAAGTGCTTTATTCACCCAAGACCGGCGCCGTCCGCCTGACCGGCAACGTCAATGTCCGCGACCCGGCTGGCAATGTTTATAGCGCCGACTATGTCGATGTGACCGGCGGCATGAAGGCCGCCGTCCTGCGTGCCATGACCATCCGCACCGCCGATGGGGCGCTGATCACCGCCGGCGACGCCAACTATTCCAGGGCCCTCGAAACCGTCCTGACCGACACGTCCTATGCTCCGTGCGGCGAATGTATCGACGACAAAGGCCGCCGCATCGGCTGGAAAGTTCGTTCAGCCCGCATCGTCTACGACAATCAATCCAAAATTATCTACCTTGAACAATCCCGGCTCGAACTGCTCGGCTTCCCGGTTGCATGGCTGCCCTGGATGGCCCTGCCCGATCCGTCTGAATATGGCCTTGAGGGGATGCAGTTCCCCTCGTTTGAGTATTCCGAGCAGATCGGTGGTCAACTCAACCTGCCCTACCAGTTCACGCTCAGCAACGACACCGACCTGATCGTAACCCCATCGCTGATGTCGCGGCAGGGGATCATGCTCTCTGCCGAGATCATCCAACGCTTCGCCAACGGCCAGATGAGCGCCAAGGCCAGTGGGCTCTATCAGCTCGACCGTTCCGCTTTCGCGGGCCAGGTCGGCGACCTCGACTGGCGCGGCGCCATCCAGACCAGCGGGCGCTTCACGCCTGCTGAAAACTGGACGGCGGGCTGGTCCTATACCCTGGCAACCGACGCCGCGTTCCTCACCGACTACAAGCTCTCCGAGGACCGCAACCGGGTCAACGAAGTCTATGCCACCTATCTCAGCCGCGACTTTTACGGCGATGTCCGGCTCCAGCAGTTCAACCTTTTGGGCAACTATACCCAGGCCGAACAGGACAAGCAGGCCATGGCCCTGCCCAACGCCCGTTTTGAGACGGTACAGCCGCTGGATGATGGTTTCGGTCAGATCGAATTCAGCGCCCGCCTGCTGGGCGTCTATCGCGGCGCCGACCAGATCGCGCCCTCGCCCGCCGTACCACAATATGGGTTTGGCGTGGCCAGTCAGAAGACCCACCTGATGGTTCAGGCAAGCTGGCAAAACCAGGTCATCGTTCCCGGCGGCCTGGCGGTTACGCCCTATCTCGGTCTGCGCGGAGATGCGGCCTATTACGATGGTGCAAGCGCCCTGGTCGCCGGCCCCACGTCGCTGCTTACCGCCACCCCTATTGCCGCCCTCGATGTACGCTTCCCCATGATCGGGCGCGACGATTGGAACAATACCCATCTGCTCGAACCAATCGCCCAGTTGGTCTATCGCGGCAGTGACACCACCTCGGTCGGCATCACCAACGACGATGCGCAGTCCTTTGTGTTCGAAGACACTAACCTCTTCAGCTACAACCGCTTTACCGGCAGTGATCGGCAGGAAACGGGCCTTCGCGCCAATATCGGTGCCCGCTACCAGGCCAATTTCTCCGATGGCAGCTGGCTCGAGCTGATGGCCGGACAGTCCTTCCATCTGGCTGGCGCCAACGCGCTCTCCATCGCCGACCACGCCCAGACAGGCAACAGCACCGGGCTTGGCAACACCAACTCCTATCTGGTGCTTGGGGCCAAAGGCTCGTTCATGGATGGCTTCACCACCGGCGCCAAGGTGCAGGTCGATACCACGACGCCAAGTGTTGAGCGCGTTTCCGCCTCGGTCCGCTATGACAACGAAGGTTATACCGCCGGTACCGATTATCTCTACCGCGCCGCCAATCCGGCCCTCGGCGTGGCGCAGGACCAGCACGAGGTCTACGGCTATGTCGGCATTCCTGTCGCCGACTATTGGCGGCTCACCGCTGGCGCCGGCTGGGATATTGCAACCTCCAATTGGCTCGAAGCCACTGCCGGTCTGAATTATGACGATGGTTACCTGCAATTTGGCGCAGCCGCGACACGCACTGGCCCCACGCACACCAGCCCGAATGACACCCGCTTTACCGGCAGCTTCCGCCTCAAGGCGCCAACCACCAAGGGCATCGGTCTCGAATTTTGACTGGCCTGCCCATTTCGATGCCGGAATGACTTGCGCCACACCGATTTTGGCCGCATTTCTCGACAAGAAACACCTTTGACGCGGGCCGGTGTTCCAGCCCACCCCAACACTGGATGATGACGATGGTTCGTACCCTGACTGCCCTGGTTCTTGGCCTGATGCTCATGGTGGGCATCGCTGCCCCGGTCGCTGCGGCAACTGTGCGGGTCACCGTCAACCAGACCCCGATCACCGACGTTCAGATTGCCCAGCGCGTCAAGCTGCTGCAGCTTGAAGGTCGCGGCGGCGGCGCCACCAAGGCCGCAACCGAAGAACTGATCAACGAAACCCTGATGATGCAGGAAGCCAAGCGCCTCGGCATCGCCGTCACCGATGCGCAGGTCAACGACGCTATTCTCAACGTCGCCCGCAACATCAAGGTCAGCCGCGACAAGCTCGGGCAGATCCTGAACCAGGCCGGCGTGAACATCGAAACCCTCAAGGATCGTATGCGCGCCGCCATTGCCTGGTCGCAGGTGACGCAGGCAGCTGTCATGCCGCGGGTCCAGATTTCCGAAGCTGAGCTTGAGCGCCAGGCCGAAGGCAAGATCACCGCAGCCAACAGCTTTGACTATATCCTCAAGGAAGTCATTTTCGTGCTGCCGGGCGGCAAGGGCAACGCATCGGCCCGCACCGGGCAGGCCAACAGCTTCCGCAAGCAGTTCCAGGGCTGCGACTCGGCTGTGCAGTTGTCGACCAAGTTCACCGACGCAGCGGTGATCGACGTGGGCCGCCGCCACGCCACCCAGCTTCCGGATGCCATTTCCAACGAACTGGCCAAGCTCAATGTCGGCGGCATCACCAAGCCGCGCGTTGTGCAGGGCGGGGTTTCCATGCTCGCAATCTGCGCCAAGGAAGTGGCGGAAGACACCACCTTCATCAAGGGCAACCTGCGACAGGAAGCCGGCAACGCTGCCATGAAGGGCGAGGTCGACGCCTACCTCAAGGAAATCCGCGCCAAGGCGCGCATCATCTACGGCTAACCCTCGAGCGGCCCCGGGCGCCGGGGCCGTTCTGCATTTTCTGATTCCGTTGTTCGGGCCAGTGCGTTGATTTTCCGCACCAATTGAATGAGGCAACCGTGGCCGATCTTGCTCCGCTAGCCGTCAGCATGGGCGAACCGGCTGGGATCGGGCCCGATCTCATCCTCCAGCTTTATGCACACTGGGCCGAGAACGCCCTGCCCCCCTTCCTTCTGTTTGGCAATCTTGAATTCCTGCGCAACCGCGCCAGGCGCCTCGGCTATGATTTCGCCATCACCGCCGCCGACGCTGCCTCTACCGCAGAAACATTCGCCACAGCCCTGCCGGTCTTCCATATCGAAGGGCTGGTCTCGGACAATCCGGGCAATGCCAGCCCGGTCTCTTCGCATGTCGTGATCGAATCCATCACCCGGGCAGTCACCGAAACCATGCGCGGCGCGTGCCGGGCGCTGGTGACGGCGCCGATCCACAAGGCCGTCCTTTACGCCGCAGGCTTCCGGCACCCGGGGCATACCGAGTTTCTGGCTGACCTGTGTGCCAATGGCGGCACGCCCCGCCTGCCGGTGATGATGCTGGCCCATGAGGACCTGCGTGTCGTTCCCGTAACCATCCACGTGCCTATTCACGAGGTGCCCGCACTTCTGACGGCTGAACTCATCGCCGAAACCGTTCGGATCACCGCCCACGGCCTGCGCACCCGTTACGGCATTGAGCGGCCTCGACTAGCCATTGCCGGGCTCAACCCGCATGCGGGCGAAGGCGGCGCCATTGGACATGAAGAGGTCGATGTCATCCGCCCCGCCATCGCCACCCTACAGGCGGAAGGCATCGATGCCCTTGGCCCATTCCCGGGCGACACCCTGTTCTATCCCCCGCAGTGGCGCAAATACGATGCGGTCATCGCCATGTATCATGATCAGGCGCTGATCCCGATCAAGACCATTGCCTTCGAAAGTGCGGTCAACGTTACGCTGGGCCTGCCCATCGTTCGCACCTCGCCCGACCACGGCACAGCGTTCGATCTTGCCGGAACCGGCGAAGGCTCCTCTGCGAGTTTCCTTGCGGCCATGCGGCTCGCCCACAAACTGACCGAGGACTTTGGCTGAGTTTGTGCTTGTCGCGCGCTGGCGCAGCCGATAATCGGGGCTGAACCAGCCACGGACTTTCCCTTGAGCCAGATCGACAACCTACCCCCGCTGCGCGAAGTGATCGCGACCCACGGCCTGCAAGCCAAAAAGCAGCTTGGGCAGAATTTCCTTCTCGACCTCAATCTCACCAGCCGCATCGCGCGCACAGCGGGCGATCTGCAGGGCGTCACCGTGATCGAAGTCGGCCCCGGCCCCGGCGGCCTCACCCGCGCCATTCTGGCGGCCGGTGCAAGGAAGGTCATCGCCATCGAGCGCGACGACCGCACCGCTCCTGCCCTTGCCCAGATCGCAGAGGCTTATCCCGGGCGTCTCGAAATCATTCCCGCCGATGCGCTGACAATCGACTACGCAAGGCTCGCCGATGGACCGACGCGCATCATTGCTAACCTGCCTTATAATATCGCGACGCCGCTTCTGATCGGCTGGCTGACGGCTGAGCCTTGGCCGCCCTATTTCGAAAGCCTGACGCTGATGTTCCAGCGTGAAGTTGCCGAACGCATTTGCGCGAAGCCGGGCGAAAAGCCATTTGGACGTCTCGGCGTGCTGGCGGGCTGGCGCACCGAAGCACGCATTGCGTTTAATGTCGATCGCAACGCCTTTACCCCGCCCCCAAACGTAACCTCAACAGTTGTGCACCTGCTGCCCAAGCCAGTCGACCCCGGCATTGCCGTGCGCGATGTGGAAACCGTCACCAAGGCGGCATTCGGGCAACGGCGCAAGATGGTTCGGCAAAGTCTCAAAGCGCTCGGCGTACCGATGGAGCCCCTGTTGGCGGCCGCCGGGCTCAAGGGCGACGAGCGGGCGGAAGATCTGCCGATTTCGGCGTTTCTCGACCTCGCGCGCACCCTTGCGGCGCTACGTTAGTCCGACGCCGCATCTTCAGAAACTGAATCAACGTCCTCTCAAAGAGAATCGATCTGGTTCTGCAAGTCTTTGACGAAGCTGGGTAAATTTGTGAGGCGCGGCCGGGCCAGGCGCGCGGCGGCAAGGATCGACCGGACCCGCTGGGTCGACACTTCAAGATCCTTGTTGACGATCACATAGTCATACTCGCGGTAGTGCTCCATCTCGATTCGGGCGTTACGCAGCCGCTTTTCAATGGTGCCTTCGCTGTCCTGCGCCCGCCGCTCCAGCCGGGCCCGCAGTTCCTTGATCGAGGGCGGCAGGATGAACACCGTCACCATGTCGGCGCGGCTTTTTTCGTAGAGCTGCAGGGTTCCCTGATAGTCGATATCGAACAGGATATCGTTGCCGGCAGCCAGCTGTTCCTCCACCTTGGCGCGCGGCGTGGCGTAGTAGTTGTCATGCACCTTGGCCCACTCGAGCAGCTCGCCATTGTGGCGCATGCGCTCAAAGGTCGGCACATCGACAAAATAGTAGTGCGTGCCATCAATCTCGTCGGTGCGCCGCGCGCGCGTGGTCACAGATACCGAAAGCCGGATATTGGGATCGGCGCCGAACAGGGCCCGCGAAATAGAGGACTTACCGGCGCCCGAGGGCGAAGCAATCACCAGCATGACCCCGCGTCGCGCAAATTCCATTTCGGCCGCCCTATTCGATATTCTGAACCTGTTCGCGTAGTTGATCGATCACCGCTTTCAGGTCAAGCCCGATGCCGGTCAGCTCCACCGCATTGGATTTCGAGCACAGCGTGTTGGCCTCACGATTGAATTCCTGCGACAGGAAATCGAGCTTGCGCCCCACCGCGCCGCCGCCCCTGATCAGGGTTCGGGCACTCGCGATGTGGGAGGACAGCCGATCGAGTTCTTCGCGGATATCGGCCTTGGTCGCCAGCAGCATCGCCTCCTGTGCCAGCCGCTCCTCGGAAAATCCGCTGGCCGACTTCATCAAGTCGGCAACCTGCTGGCGCAGGCGATCCACTATCACCTCGCGGCTGCGCGACGGATGCTGTTCGGCCTGCGCCGTCAAGGCTTCGATCTCGTCAAGCCGCTCCAGCAGTACTGCACCGAGGCGCTGCCCTTCCTCGTGCCGCGATTGCACAAGTCCCTCAACGCACTGGTCAACGCATGCAAGGATGGCTGCGTGCAGCGCTTCTTCCTCTTCAGGGCCAAGCGGCGTATCGCGCTGTTCCAGCACGCCTCGGAGCCCCAATATGCCATCAAGGCTTGGTTCGCGCGCATTGACCTGTGGGGCCAATTCCTTGAGCGCTTCGAGCACGGTGGCCAGTGCCTTGGTGTTGATCACCACCTCTCCGCCAGACCCGGCCCGGTCGAGAGACAGGTTGAGCGTCACTGACCCGCGGCTGATTGCTGCACCGATCCGGCGACGCAACTCGGCCTCCAGCGCATCGAGACCTGGCGCCAGCCGCATACGGATATCGAGACCGCGCCCATTGACCGATTTGAGCTCGCAGACAAAGTTTGCGCCGGCCGCATGCCCGGCGCCCCGGGCATAGCCGGTCATGCTCGCCAGCGATTTGCTCATCTTCACCCCTATTGCGGCGCAGCCTCGGCCGGCACTTCCTCGCCGGTCTGCTTGGCCATTTCAGCCTCGATCGCATCCTTGGCTGCATCTGCTTCGGCCTCAGCCGCACGGGCCGCCTCAGCCTCGATGGCACGCCATTTGGCCACGTTCTGTCTATGCTGGGCATAGGTTTCGGCAAACAGGTGGCCATCGGACGGCACCGGTCCGGCTGCCACGAAGTAGAGATTGTTGTTCTTGGCCGGATTGGCGGCAGCCTTGAGCGATTCTACCCCGGGATTGGCAATCGGGCCCGGCGGCAGGGCGTCGATCTGATAGGTATTGTAGGGGGTCTTGGCTTCAATCTCGGACCGCTTCAAGCCACGCCCAAGCGTGCCCTGCCCTTTGGTGATCCCGTAAATGATCGTCGGGTCCGATTGCAGCCGCATCTTCTTTTTGAGCCGGTTGACGAAAACCGCTGCCACTTCGGCGCGTTCGCTGGCAACGCCGGTTTCCTTCTCGATGATCGAAGCCAGCACTACCAGTTCTTCGGGCGTCGAAATCGGCAGTTCCGGATCACGGGTGGCCCAGATGGCCGCCAGCTGTTCCTTCTGCGCGGCCTGCATGGCATCGAGCACCGATTGACGCGAGGCGCCCGGATCATAGTTGTAAGTATTGGGAAGGATAGAGCCTTCTGGCGGCAAGGTCGGGATTTCACCGGTCAGATGAGTATCGGCATTGAGGCGATCCACCACCTGCCAGGCCGTAAAGCCTTCGGGAATGGTAATGCCATATTGCACTGGCTTGCCTTCGGTGAGTTCCCGAAGCACCTCGGCCATGCTGGCATTGGCCGGCAGCCGGAACTCACCGGCCTTGATCTCACCCTGCTTCTTAAGCGCCATGCCACCAAGCTGGAAGATGAAACGGTTGCTGACCAGCCCCTTGCTCTCGAGGTTCTCGGCCACCGCGCCAAGACCGTTTCCGCGTTCGACCAGAAACGTCGTGCCTTCAGGAATAGTGCTATCGGTGTAGAAGCTGTGGGCGCCGTAAAGGAACACACCGCCGACAATAAGCAGGCCAAGAACAACCAGCGTCAGCAACCCATTGATGATCTCGACAAAGCCGTTGCGGCTGCGGCGTCGGGCGCGCCTGGATTTGCGGTCATTCATCGAAGGCACTGCTCCCACTCATCGCGGCGGTATGAACCAAGGCGCTTTGTTTGAACACTTTATCGCCTGCGACCGCAATTCACTTCAACCCGGAGTGCCCAGAAAATCGGGCATCAGGACGCGTGTAATAGACGACCCCGCACCAAACGCCCGGCTTATGCCAAGCCGTTTGGCAGTTGCCCGGTCCGCATGGTTGCAGATGCTGCGGAACAAGGGCCGCGATGTGGTCAGTGAACCTTCTTGAACACCAGCGAGGCGTTGGTGCCGCCAAACCCGAACGAGTTGGAAAGCGCCACGTTGATCTCTTTCTTGACCGGCTTGTGCGGCACGAGATCGATAACGGTACTGACCGAAGGATTGTCGAGGTTGATCGTCGGCGGCGCAATGCCGTCGCGCATGGCCAGCAGCGAGAAGATGGCCTCCACCGATCCGGCAGCGCCGAGCAGGTGGCCAATGGCCGATTTAGTCGAGGACATCGTAGCCTTGCTGGCAGCATCGCCTAGCATTCGCGTCACGGCGCCGAGTTCAATCTCGTCGCCGAGCGGCGTCGAAGTGCCGTGAGCGTTGATATAGTCAATCTCGGAAGGCGAGATGCCGGCACGCTTGATGGCGGCCTGCATGCAGCGGAAGCCTCCATCGCCATCTTCGGACGGGGCCGTGATGTGGTAGGCATCGCCGGAAAGGCCATAGCCCGCCACTTCGCCATAAATCTTGGCGCCGCGCGCTTTGGCGCGGTCGTAGTCTTCAAGCACGACAACGCCAGCGCCTTCGCCCATGACGAAGCCATCGCGGTCCTTGTCATAGGGCCGCGAAGCGCGGGTAGGATCGTCGTTGAAATTGGTTGAGAGCGCACGGCAGGCAGCAAATCCCGCCAGCGACAGACGGTTGACGCAGCTTTCTGCGCCACCGGCCACCATCACGTCGGCATCGCCCAGCGCGATAAGACGCGCGGCATCGCCAATGGCATGGGCACCAGTCGAGCAGGCAGTGACCACCGAGTGGTTTGGGCCCTTGAGCCCAAAGCGGATCGACACATGGCCCGATGCCAGGTTGATCAGGCGCCCTGGGATAAAGAATGGGCTGATCCGGCGTGGCCCCTTCTCATGCAGGGTGATCGAGGCATCGTAAATGCCTCCCACCCCGCCGATACCCGAGCCGATCAGAACGCCGGTGCGCTCCTGCTCTTCGCGGGTCTTGGGCTCCACGCCAGCATCATGAATGGCCTGCGTTGCGGCGGCCATGGCGTAGATGATGAAAGGATCAACCTTGCGCTGTTCTTTCACATCCATCCATTCATCGGCGTTGAATTTCCCCTCGGCATAATCGCCAAGGGGAATTCGACAGGCGATCTGGCAGGCGATATCGTCGACTTGGAAGTCTTCGATGCGCTGGGCGCCGCTCTTGGATGCGAGAATGTTCGACCAGGTGGTTTCAACGCCACAGCCCAGAGGCGAGACGATACCCAATCCGGTGACGACAACGCGGCGCAGTTCCATATCGCTTTAACCGTCCCGTGGCTTTAGTTAGCCGACGGCCTTGGTGAGGAAGGAGACAGCGTCCCCGAAGGTCTGAATCTGCTCGGCAGCGTCATCGGGGATTTCGACCGAGAATTCTTCCTCGAAAGCCATCACCAGTTCGACCTGATCGAGCGAATCCGCGCCCAGATCGTCAATGAAGCTGGCCTTCTCGACGACCTTCTCCGCATCGACATTGAGGTGTTCCACAACGATTTTGCGGACCCGATCAGCGATATCGCTCATATTTGACTTCCCTTTTAACGGACAAGTTGCCTGGTTGTTCTTTTGATTGGCGCCGGGCCCCCGAGGGTGGGAACCGATGCCTTGTTGCGGATCACTGTAGGCAAGCCACAGGTGCCCCGCAAGGTAAGCTTCCGACGGTCAATTCCGGCGGAGGTAACACACTTTATGGGCTTTGGCCATATAGCCAAAACCGCTCTCCCAACCCTTAGATCATCACCATTCCGCCGTTGACGTTCAGCGTGTGCCCGGTGATGTAGCCGGCCTGATCGCTGGCCAGAAACACCGCAGTTGCCGCCACTTCCTCAGACGTTCCGAGCCGCCCGGCGGGCACTTTGGCCAGAATGGCCTCGCGCTGCTTGTCGTTGAGTTCGTCGGTCATGGCCGAGGCGATAAAGCCGGGCGCTATGGTGTTTACAGTGATGTTGCGTGAGGCAACTTCATAGGCCAGAGCCTTGGACATGCCGATCAGGCCCGCCTTGGAGGCTGCGTAGTTGCCCTGACCGGGATTGCCGACGACGCCAACCACCGATGAAATGCCGATGATGCGGCCGAACCGCTGCTTCATCATGCCCCGCAAGCAAGCGCGGGTGAGGTGGAAGGCAGCGGTGAGGTTCACCGCCAGCACTTCGTCCCACTCTTCATTCTTCATGCGCATGAACAGGTTGTCGCGCGTCATTCCGGCGTTGTTGACCAGAATATCCAGTCCGCCGAGCGCAGCCTCTGCCGAGGGAATCAGTTTATCGACCTGATCGAGATCGGAGAGGTTGCATGGAATAACCTCAGCACCACCTTCGATCTCGGCGGCCACGTCATTGAGCGCCCCAACACGCGTTCCGCTCAGCGCCACTTTGGCGCCTGCCTTGGCCAGGGCCTTGGCGATGTCGCGCCCGATGCCGCCGCTGGCGCCGGTGATCAGCGCACGCTTTCCAGTTAGGTCGAACATGAAAGTCCTTTCTCAGGCAATGAGTTCGGCAACAAAGGCGTCGATATCGGCCTGCTGGCCGATCGAAACTGCGATTGCCTCTGGATTGATGCGCTTGGCAAGCCCGGTCAGCACTTTGCCTGCACCGATTTCCACAAGATGGGTCACTTCGCCGCCGGTCGTCATGCGGGTCACGCTCTCGGTCCAGCGCACCATGCCGGTGACCTGCTCCACGAGGCGATTGCGAATATCGGTCGGGTCCGAGATTGGCCGCGCCACGACATTGGAAACTAGCGGCACGATGGGCGCATTCATCGCTACATTGGCCAGCGCCTCGCGCATCACCTCGGCGGCCGGGGCCATCAGCGCACAGTGAAACGGCGCACTCACCGGCAGAGGCAGGGCTCGCTTGGCGCCCTTTTCCTTGCACAGGTCCATGGCGCGCTCGACGGCCGCGACATGCCCGGAAATCACCACCTGACCCGGGGCATTGTCATTGGCCACGCCCAACACCTCACCTTGCGCTGCCAGCTTGCAGACTTCGGCCACCGTGTCGATCTCAAGCCCGAGGATGGCCGCCATCGCGCCCTCGCCGACCGGCACCGCCTGCTGCATGGCCTGTCCGCGCGTCTTGAGCAGCCGCGCCGCGTCGGAAATCGAAAAAGTCCCCGCAGCGCAGAGTGCCGTATATTCGCCCAGCGAGTGACCGGCGACGAACGCTGCATGCTTCTGAATACTGACGCCGCGTGCTTCGAGCACACGCATCACCGCCAGCGAAACCGCCATCAACGCGGGCTGGGCATTCTCTGTCAGGCGCAGGGTCTCGTCGGGGCCCTCAAACATGATTGCCGAAAGCTTCTGGCTCAGCGCTTCATCAACTTCATCAAACACCGCTCGCGCTTCAGCATAGGTTGCGGCCAGCTCGCGGCCCATGCCGACTGCCTGGCTGCCCTGGCCGGGAAAGGTGAAAGCGCGCTTGATCATGTTGCTCCTCGAGTGGCCTGTTGCTGGCGGCCTTGTTACAAGCCTATGCCGAGGCGCCAGCGGCGTAAAGTTCCCGGGGCGTTTGAAGAATGCGTGTGGCAGAGTCAAGGCAGGTGTCGACAAACCAGCCGCAAACCCACATTTGACTTGCCTTCCGGACCGTTTCGGCCTATCTCGCCCCTGCATTCGTCCGGCCGGGGGCTGAACGGAGGGTTTTGCTTTGGCAAAACAGGGCTGGTCCCGTCCTCCCGTGTTCCCGCTCTTTGCAAGACTGCTTTGTCGCCTTTCCGGCTTCAAGGGGGCTCCGCGCCGGTGGATGAGAGTTGAACTCTTAAATGAGGAAGGCGCTTTATGGCCCTCTATGAGCATATCTTTCTTGCTCGGCAGGACGTTTCTGCCCAGCAGGTCGAAGAACTGACCAACACCCTGACTGAACTGCTCGTCTCCAATGGCGGCAAGGTCACCAAGAATGAGTACTGGGGCCTCAAGACCCTCAGCTACCGCATTCGCAAGAACCGCAAGGCTCACTATTCGCTGCTTAACATTGACGCGCCGCACGCAGCGGTTGCCGAAATGGAACGCCTGATGCGCATTAATGAAGACATCCTGCGCTTCATGACCATCCGCGTGGACAAGCTCGAAGAAGGCCCGTCGGCCATGATGCAGAAGCGTGACCGCGACGATCGCGGCGAGCGGGGCGACCGTCCTGATCGCGGCGGTGGTGACCGGTTCGGTGGCGGCGAACGCCGTCCGCGCCGCTTCTAATTTAAAGCCAGGAGCAAGCTACTATGGCAATTCGTGATCTGACCACCTCGCAGGCCCGCCGGCCGTTCCAGCGCCGCCGCAAGACCTGCCCGTTCTCTGGCGAGAACGCGCCCAAGATCGACTATATGGATGTGCGCCTTCTGCAGCGCTACGTCTCCGAGCGCGGCAAGATCGTGCCGAGCCGCATCACCGCCGTTTCGGCGCTGAAGCAGCGTGAACTGGCCAAGGCCATCAAGCGCGCCCGCTTCATCGGCATCATGCCCTACGCATCGAACTAATGCCTTCAGCGCCTGCCCAAGGGCGGGCGCGCCGCTGGGGCACCGAATGGTTCGGGGCTCCTAACCGTCTCTGCGACGGGACAGCATCTGGAGAATAAATATGAAAGTTATCCTGCTCGAACGCGTTGGCCGCACCGGTCACATCGGCGATGAAGTCAATGTGAAGGACGGGTTTGCCCGTAACTTCCTGCTGCCCCAAGGCAAGGCCCTGCGCGCCACCGAGGCAAACCGCAAGAAGTTTGAAGCCGAACGCGCCAATATCGAAAAGCGCAACAAGGAACGCCGCGAAGCCGCTGCTGGCATCGCTGCGGGCCTGAACGGCAAGACCGTGGTGATCATCCGTCAGGCCGGCGAAACCGGTCAGCTTTACGGTTCGGTTTCGTCGCGCGACGTGGCCGAGGCCCTGGCCAATGACGGTTTCACCGTTGCCCGTTCGCAGGTCAGCCTGATGGACCCGATCAAGACCGTTGGTGTCCATGTGGTGGATCTTCACCTGCACGCCGAAGTCGCCGTGACCGTCAACGTCAACGTTGCACGTTCCGAAGATGAAGCGGCCCGTCAGTCCAAGGGCGAAGACCTGACCGTTCCCTCGTTCGACGACGATGAAGACGAAATCATCGAAGACGACGAGACCGACGAAGAAGCCGAAGCCACCGAAGAATAAGGCTTTCGGCCCATTCCGACTTTCAAGGCCGGGGTTCGCCCCGGCCTTTTTGTTTGGGCCGTCCTACCTCCAGGCCAACTGCGCCCTGCCCGACTCAGCCCTTTTCGTGCCATTATGGTTTGCAAGACCCGTGCGTGGTTTTGAGCCTTATCCCCATTGTTCACAGGCCGAAATTCACCGGCCCCAATAATGCCCGGTCAGGCCAGCTGTCGTGACTCGCGCCACCGGATTTGGGTCGTTAAGCAGAGGTTAATAACCTTAGGACTGATAGATGGCCGATCCGCTTCGCCTTGTTCGCCCCGAAGACCAGACGCCAACCCGGCTCGCCCCGCACAATGTCGAGGCCGAGCAGGCGCTGCTGGGCGCCATTCTGGTGAACAATGAAGCGTTCTACCGCGTCTCGGATTTCCTCGCGCCTGATCACTTCTACGAGCCGATCCACCGCCAGGTCTACGAAATCTGCGCCAAGATCATCCGGGCCGGCAAGATCGCTACCCCGATCACGGTCAAGACCTTCCTGCCCGATGCCTTGCTGCCCGATATGACCATGCCGCAATACCTGGCGCGGCTGGCGGCCGAAGCAACCACCGTCATCAATGCTGCCGACTATGGTCATATCATTCTCGACAACGCCCTGCGCCGTAACCTGATCCAGATCGGCGAGGAAATGCGGGAAACCGCCTATGCCGCTGATGTGGAGCTCACCCCCAGCAAGCAGATCGAGGAAGCGGAAAAGTCGCTCTTTGAGCTGGCCGAGAAGGGTACTAACGGCGCTGGCTTCCAGGACTTCAACGCGGCCCTCAAGGATGCCATCACCATGGCAGGCGAGGCTTATGGACGCGACGGCTCGCTGTCCGGCACCGCCACCGGTCTGATGGACCTCGACCGCCTGATGGGTGGCCTGCAGCGCTCGGACCTGATCATTCTCGCCGCCCGTCCTGCCATGGGCAAAACCTCGCTCGCCACCAACATCGCCTTCCACGTCGCCAAGTCCTGGAAAGGGGCTGTCACGCCCGACGGGCATCGTAAAACCACCGATGGCGGCATCGTGGGCTTTTTCTCGCTCGAAATGAGCGCCGAACAACTGGCCACGCGTATCCTGGCCGAACAGGCGCAGATTTCGTCTTCCGACATCCGGCGCGGCAATATCCATGAAAGCCAGTTTGCCAAGCTCGTCGATACCTCGGCCATGATGGCGCAGATCCCGCTCTATATCGATGACACGGGCGGCATCAGCGTGGTGCAGCTTGCGGCCCGCGCCCGGCGACTAAAGCGTCAAAAGGGCCTCGACCTGCTGATCGTTGACTACCTGCAACTGCTCACCGGCTCATCCAAGAAATCGAGCGAAAACCGTGTGCAGGAACTGACCGAGATCACCACGACGCTCAAGGCGCTGGCCAAGGAACTCGATCTGCCCATCATTGCGCTCAGCCAATTGAGCCGACAGGTTGAAAACCGCGACGACAAGCATCCGCAACTATCAGACTTGCGCGAATCGGGCTCAATCGAGCAAGACGCCGACGTGGTGCTGTTCGTGTATCGAGAGGAATACTACCTCAAGAACAAGGAACCCAAGGAGGGGACTCCTGAACACCTTGCGTGGCAGGGTGAAATGGAGAAAGTTCACGGCAAGGCGGAAGTCATCATTGGCAAGCAGCGTCACGGCCCCACGGGCACTGTGCAGCTGGCCTTTGAGGCCCAGTTCACCCGGTTCGCCAATCTGGCGCGGGCGGACTACCTGCCCGAGCGGATGGAATAGACAACTAGAATGGCAACAATCTCCGGCCTTGGCGGGCGCCTGACCATCGACCTTGCCGCCCTGGCGCGCAACTGGCGCGCGCTCGACAAGGTGAGCAACGGCGCCCTGACCGGAGCGGTGGTCAAGGCCGATGCCTATGGCACCGGCATCGGGCCGTCGTCGCGCGCGCTGTTCCAGGCCGGAGCCCGGTTCTTTTTTACTGCCACGCTCGATGAAGCCATTTCGGTGCGCGCCGCGCTGCCGCAGGCCCATATCTTCGTGCTAAACGGGCTCTATCCCGGAGCAGCTGAGCTCTACACCGCTGAACGGCTGATGCCGGTGCTCTCGTCGCTGGCCATGCTCGAAGAGTGGCTGACACTCTGCATCCGCCGCAACGAGGCTTTTCCGGCTGCCCTGCACTTCGACACAGGGATGAACCGGCTGGGCATGAAACTGTCGGAAGCCAGCATCGTCAAGCGCCAGCTCGACGAACTCGGCTTCCAGCCGCAGATGATCATGAGCCACCTTGCCTGTGCCGATCAGCCCAGCCACGAGAAGAACCGCACGCAGTTGGCGCTGTTCAACGCCGTGCTGCAGCACTTCCCCAATATTCCGGCCTCACTGGCCAATTCGGCCGGGCTGATGACCAATCGCGACAACCACTTCCAGATGGTGCGCCCTGGCATCGCGCTCTATGGCGGCCGGGCCGTCAATGGTCGGCGCAACCCCATGTCGCCGGTGGTGACACTTGAAGTGCCGATCCTGCAGGTGCGCGATGTCAAGACCGGGGATACGGTAGGCTACGGAGCAACCCAGAACGTGGCGCGCGACAGCCGATTGGCCATCATCGGCATCGGTTATGCCGATGGCTTCCTGCGCTCGCTTTCGTCGAGCAATTCGCGTCACGGTGGCCGCGTCGCTATCGGCGGGCGCATTGCCCCGATCATTGGCCGGATATCGATGGACACCACTATCGTCGACATCACCGATCTGCCCGATATCCCCAAACCGGGCGACCTCGTCGAGGTTATCGGTCGTTCCGTCGCGCTTGATGAGCAGGCCGATGTTGCAGGCACCATCGGCTACGAATTGCTCACCGGCCTCAAGGGCCGCTATGAGCGCAAGTATGTCGAAAGCCCCGCCCCCTGAGGGCCGGCGGCATGGCGACGCTCATCGTCCTGCTGCGTGCCATCGGACCGGCCACACATCGCCTGATGTCGATGCAACAATGGCGCAATGCGACGCTGGATGCCGGATTTGGCCGCGCTGAAACTTATGTGGCGACCGGCAATATGATAGTCGAAACCGATCTTGAGCCCGAACTCGTCACGCTTCGCATGAACGAGATTCTGGCCGGATTCAGTCTTGGCCCAAACGTGTCGGCCTTCATCCGCCCGCCGCAAGCCTTGGCAAACCTGATTGAGGCCAATCCATTCCGGGATGCCGCCGACCAACGTCCCGATGCGCTCGCCGCGTGCTTTTTCGCGGGCCCGCCAGACTTTGCGTGGATACCCGATCATCGGGGCGACGAGCGCGTCCACGCCGTGGGCGATCATCTGATCGTTGACTATCCCATGCAGATTTCGAAGGCAAAGCTCGTTCCCGGCAAGATCGAACGCTGGTCGGGCACGGCCATGACGGCTCGAAACTGGAACACCGTCCGCAACCTGCTTGCACGCAGCACCGGTTAGTGTTCGCTTTTTGTTCTTGATGAACGTGGCGCCTTCCCGTATCGTCATCGCACGTCCCGCCCCCATTTCGCCCAACAGTTTCCGGACCCCGCATGGCCAAGTCAAAATCCACCTTCGTCTGCCAGGCTTGTGGGGCGGTTTCGTCGCGATGGGTCGGGCGGTGCGACAGTTGCGGTGAATGGAATTCGATTGTCGAAGAGTTGGTGGAAAGTGGCGTCGGCGCTGGCCCCAATGCAGCGCTCGCCAATGGCCGGCCGGCGCAGCTGGTGCCGCTATCGGGCGAAACCGAAAGTGCGGCGCGCATTGTCACCGGGCTCAGCGAGCTTGACCGGGTCACCGGCGGTGGCTTCGTCATGGGCTCGGCCGTGCTGGTCGGCGGCGAACCCGGCATCGGCAAGTCGACCCTGCTTCTTCAGGCAGCAGCCGCTCTGGCCAACCAGGGCAAGCGCGTCATTTACGTTTCCGGCGAAGAAGCCGTGGGGCAGATCCGGCTGCGCGCGCGGCGCCTTGGCCTCAGCGATGCCGATGTGCACCTGGCCAGCGAAACCAACGTCGAGATCATCCTTGCCACCCTGCAGGAGGGACCCGCGCCGCATCTGGTGATCATCGATTCCATCCAGACGCTGTGGACCGACCGGGCCGAAAGCGCGCCGGGCACGGTTACCCAGGTGCGCACCTCAGCGCAGGCCCTCACCCGCTTTGCCAAGAAAAGCGGCGCGGCGGTGGTTCTGGTCGGCCATGTTACCAAGGATGGGCAAATCGCCGGACCGCGCGTGGTCGAGCACATGGTCGACGCCGTGCTCTATTTCGAAGGCGATGCCAGCCACACCTTTCGTATCCTGCGCGGCGTGAAGAACCGCTACGGCGCCACCGATGAAATCGGCGTCTTCGAAATGACCACGCTCGGCCTGCAGGAGGTTGCCAACCCATCAGCCCTGTTTCTCGACCAGCGCGATGAAGGGGCCGCCGGTTCGGCCGTCTTTGCCGGTATGGAGGGCACCCGCCCTCTGCTCATCGAAATTCAGGCGCTCGTCGCCCCGTCCCCGCTCGGCACCCCCCGGCGCGCCGTCGTCGGTTGGGACTCGTCCCGCCTGTCCATGGTGCTGGCCGTGCTGGAAACCCGCTGCGGGGTGCGGATTGGCGCCAACGACATTTACCTCAACGTTGCGGGCGGCCTCAAAATCAACGAGCCTGCCGCCGACGTCGCGGTTGCTGCTGCCCTCATTTCTTCCCTCACCGGCTCGCCGCTACCGCCGGACACGGTCTATTTCGGGGAAATCTCTCTGGCTGGTGGCATCCGGCCCGTCGTTCATGGCTCGCTCCGCCTGCGTGAAGCGCAAAAGCTCGGCTTTGCTTCGGTGGTAACCGGACGCCTCGGCTCAGGAGACAAGGCCAACGGGCTCAATGTCACCGAGTTTACCGGCCTTGCCGAACTGGTTGGGCGGATTGCCGCCAACGGAAAAAAAGCGCCCAACGCACAGGACGGTCGCGACTAAGACCCGTCGCAAGCGGCAACAAAGCCACAGACGCATGCTTTCTGGGTAGATCGGGAATGCAGGCCGCCCCGGCGCTTGGAATCTGCGGCAGAAGCAGTTAAACGGGGGGCATTATTCCTTGGGGCAAGAGTGAACCATGCTGACCGCGTTTGATGTGGGTGTCGGGGTACTCGTTCTGATTTCGGCGATCCTGGCCACTGCTCGCGGGCTGACGCGCGAAGTGCTGTCTCTGGCCACCTGGGCCGGTTCGGCCGCCATTGCCATTTTCATGTGGCAGTATCACCCCGAAATCGCTGAAGGTTTTATTGACGACAAGACCGTTGCCGCCGTCGCCACGGTTGTAGGCTCCTTCATCGTTTCGCTGATCGTTCTGCACCTGATCACCATGCGCATCGCCGACTTTGTGGTCGACAGCAAGATCGGCCCGCTCGATCGCACGCTGGGCTTTGTCTTTGGCGTTGCCCGCGGCGTGCTGATCGCCGTAGTGGTGGTGATTTTCGGGGTCTGGCTTCTGCCCGGTAAATTGCCGACTTGGGCCTCTGACTCCAAGTCGCTGCAGCCACTTCAAGGCTTGGGAACCGCTCTTATCGAGACCTTGCCTCCTGAGCTCGAAACCCAGGTGACCACCATTCTCAAGCGCGGCTCAGTGCAGCCGCCCGTCGAGGGCGAAACCCCAGCCGATGCGCCGGAAGAAGGCACGGACGCGCCTGAAGACGGCTCAGTTCCTGCTGAGCAACCCGCGGATGCGGCTCCGGCAACCAATACGCCTGTTTGAGGCAGCGCCGAAGGCGAAGCATAGGGACCGAGACCGCGTTGCGGTCTTTTTCCTTTGATTGGACATTTTCGAAGAATGGCGGCATAGCCGCCGACGTGATGCAGTGACTCAGGGCGACCCGATGCAAAACCACGCTTCCGACACTAAAGATAATTTCGATATCGACGGCGACACGCTGCATGAAGAGTGCGGCGTGTTTGGCATTTTGGGCCACCCCGACGCCGCAGCCCTCACCGCCTTGGGCCTGCATGCCCTCCAGCATCGCGGTCAAGAGGCAGCTGGCATCGTCTCCTTCGATGGCCGCCAGTTCCATTCCGAACGTCAGCTTGGCCTGGTCGGCGATCACTATACCAACCCGGCAACCCTGGCGAAACTGCCCGGCAACATGGCCATGGGCCATGTGCGCTATTCCACCACCGGCGAAACCATCCTGCGCAATGTGCAGCCGCTGTTTGCCGAACTCGAAGTTGGCGGCATTGCCATTGCTCACAACGGCAATTTCACCAACGGCCTGACCCTGCGCCGCCAGATCATTGCTTCGGGCGCCATCTGCCAGTCGACTTCCGACACCGAAGTGGTGCTGCACCTGATTGCCCGGTCGCAGAAGCAATCGTCGTCCGACCGGTTCGTTGATGCCATCAGCCAGGTTGAAGGCGCCTATTCGCTGCTGGCGCTGACCCGTACCAAGCTGATCGGCGCGCGCGACCCCAATGGTATCCGCCCGCTGGTGCTGGGAACGCTGGATGGCAAGCCGATCTTTGCCTCGGAAACCTGTGCGCTCGATATCATCGGGGCCAAGTTCGTGCGCGATGTGGAAGCGGGTGAAGTCGTCATCTGCGAGATCCAGCGCGATGGCAGCATCACCATCGATTCCATCAAGCCGGCCAATCCCAAGCCGGAGCGGCTGTGCCTATTCGAATATGTCTACTTCTCCCGCCCCGATTCCATCGTGGGCGGGCGCAGCGTCTATGAGGCTCGCAAGAACATGGGCCGCATGCTCGCGCGGGAATATCCCCTCGAAGTTGATGTGGTCGTGCCGGTGCCCGATGGGGGCACACCTGCCGCCATTGGCTATGCGCAGGAAAGCGGCATTCCGTTCGAACTCGGCATCATCCGCAACCACTATGTGGGGCGCACCTTCATTGAGCCCAGCCAGTCCATCCGCGCCTTCGGCGTCAAGCTCAAGCACTCGGCAAACCGCTCCCAGCTTGAGGGCAAGCGCGTGGTGCTGATTGACGACTCCATCGTGCGCGGCACCACTTCGGTCAAGATCGTGCAGATGATCCGTGATGCCGGCGCCCGCGAAGTGCATATTCGCGTCGCCAGCCCGATGATCTACTATTCTGATTATTATGGCATCGACACGCCCGATCCGGAGAAGCTACTGGCCAACCAGCACGAGGACCTGGCCTCGATGTGCAAATACATCGGCGCGGATTCGCTGGAATTTCTCTCCATCAATGGCCTCTACATGGCCGTAGGCGGACAGAAGCGGAATGACTTTGCCCCGCAGTTCACCGATCACTATTTTACCGGCGATTATCCGACGCCGCTGACGGACCTGAATGGCCGCGGCAAGAATGAACCCAAGACACTCTCCCTGTTGAAAGAGGCCGGCTAAGTGGCTGCTGCACAAAAACTCACCCCCGCACCCGAAACCGCCGCCCGCAAGGACCTTGCCGGCAAGGTCGTGCTGGTCACTGGCGCATCCCGCGGTATTGGTTATGCCTCAGCCCTGGAAGCTGCACGCCGCGGTGCCCACGTCATTGCCGTAGCGCGCACCGTGGGTGGCCTCGAAGAGCTCGATGATGAAATTCAGGATCTGGGCTCGGCCTCTACCCTTGTGCCGCTCGACCTGCGCGATGGCGATGCCATCGATCGGCTTGGCGCTGCCATTTTCGAGCGCTGGGGCATGCTCGATGGATTGATTGCCAATGCCGGCCTGCTCGGCGTGCTCAGCCCCCTACCCCATGTTGCGCCGGACGAGTTCCAGAAGGTGTTCGACGTCAACGTCATAGCCAATTTCCGGCTGCTGCGGGCCATGGACCTGCTGCTGCGCCAGTCGTCTGCCGGGCGTGCGGTTTTCGTTTCGTCGTCATCGGCTCGTTCGGCCAAACCCTATTGGGGTCTCTATGCCGCCACCAAGGCTGCGCTCGAGGCCATGGTCAAAAGTTACGCGGCCGAGATGAAACCCAGCAAGGTGCGCGCCAACATCTTCTATCCCGGCGTTGTCCGCACCGCCATGCGTGCCAAGGCCATGCCTGGCGAAGATCCGGAAAAGCTGATCAAGCCGATCGAGGTCGCGCCCAGCCTGGTCGATATGGTCACGCCCGCCTTCCACGATGGCGGCAAGATCTTCAATTTCGAGACGAAAGCGCTCTCGGATATCTAAAGCCTATCGCGCCGCCGGTCCGTCCGGCGGCGTCACTTCAGGCGCGTAACCAACACCTTGTCGATCCGCCGCCCATCGAGGTCGAGCACTTCAAACCGCCATGGATGCCGCTCGAAAGCCTCGCCCACATGCGGCAGGTGGTGGATTTCAGACAGGATGAAACCGGCCACGGTTTCGAACTTGGCATCACGCGCCACCGGCACGCCGATCTTGTCGGTGAATTCATCGACCGGCATCCAGCCTGACACCAGGAACGAACCGTCCTCGCGCACGACATAGGGCGGTTCCTCGCCCTCTTCCTCCTGGAAGGTGCCGGTTATGGCTTCAAGCACATCGCCAGAGGTCACCAGCCCCTCAAAGTGTCCGTACTCATCGAACACCAGAGCCATATGCACCACCGATGAGCGAATGGCGCGCAGCACGTCGAGGGCATCGGTGGTGTCCATCACCACTGGGGCCTGGCGCAACAGCGCGCGCACGTCCAGCGGACGCCCTTCGGCGAACACATCGATCAGGTCCTTGCGCACCAGCACGCCGATGATCTGGTCGGCATCGCCATCCTGCACCGGCAGCATCGATCGGTGGGTCGCCCGCACCTTGGCGAGAATCTCTTCGTCGGTCTCAGCCAGATCAATCAGGTCCACGTCGCGGCGCGGCGTCATCAGGCCGCGCGCTGAACGGTCGGCAAAGCGCATCACGCCCGAAATCATGTTGCGCTCGTCACTCTCCAACACCCCGGCGCTCTCGGCCTCGGCGATGATGGTTTTAACTTCCTCGTCGGTCAGCCGCTCCTCGGCTTCTCCGCCCTGCCGCAACAGTAACAGCACGCCACGGCCCGAAACATCGAGCAGCCATACCAGCGGAGCGGCAACCACAGCGACAAACGCCATCGTTGGCGCAACCATAGTTGCCACCCGTTCGGCATCACGAAGCGCAATCTGCTTGGGCACCAGTTCGCCGATGATCAGCGACAGATAGGTGATCATCACCACCACCAGGCCAACCCCGAACGCGTCGGCCAGCCCGGCATCAACACCGATGGACTCGAGCCCGCTGCCCAGCCGCGCACCCAGCGTAGCGCCGGAAAACGCACCCGACAACACGCCGACTAGCGTGATGCCGATCTGCACCGACGACAGGAACTTCCCCGGGTTCTCCTGCAATTGCAGCGCCGTCTTTGCGCCCCGCGATCCATCGGCAGCCATTACCTTGAGCCGGGCCGAACGCGCAGAAACCACCGCCAGTTCCGACATGGCCAGCAGGCCATTGATGACGGTGAGGAAGGCAACGATCAGGATTTCGACGAACAAAGTATCAAGTGTCCCTGCGCAACCGCGTCAAATGGCGGGCGCTTCAGCGAGCCGTTTTATAGCGGCATTTGAGCCGTCAGGGCTATCACCAAAATGCCAGCGAACCGGGCCTATTTCTTGTCCTCGGGGGCAAACGGGTTCTTGCCACCCCGCACCCAGAGCCGGATCGGCGTACCGGGCATGTTGAAGGTCTCGCGCAGGCCGTTGGTGAGGTACCGCAGATATGAAGTCGGCAGCGCGTCAGGGCGCGAGGCGAACAGAATAAAACTCGGGGGGCGCATCTTGGCCTGCGTCATGTAGCGGATCTTGAGGCGACGCCCGGATACGGCCGGCGGAGCGTGGCTCTCGGTCATGGCGCTGAGCCAACGGTTCAGGCGGGCCGTTGAAATATGGCTATTCCAGACCTTTTCAATCGCGAACACCGCCGCCATCAGCTTGTCGATATTGCGCCCCTGCAGGCCCGACAACGTCACCAGCGGCACGCCACGCAGCTGCGGCAACAGGCGCTCACATTCTTCGCGCAGCTCTGTCAGCTTGGCGTTCTTGTCTTCGATCAGGTCCCACTTATTGACCGCAATCACCATGGCGCGGCCCTCGCGCTCCACCAGGTCGGCCAGCGTCAGGTCCTGCTTTTCAAACGGCACCGTGGCGTCGAGCAGCAGCACGACAACTTCGGCATACTGGATCGAACGCAGGGAATCCCCGACCGCCAGTTTCTCCAGCTTTTCCTGCACACGCGAGCGGCGGCGAATCCCGGCTGTGTCCACCAGGTTGATGGTCCGCCCTTCCCACTCCCATGGCACTAGAATGCTGTCACGGGTGATGCCGGCCTCGGGACCGGTCAGCAGCCGCTCCTCGCCCACCATGCGGTTGATCAGGGTCGATTTGCCCGCATTGGGGCGGCCGATGATGGCCACGTTGAGGTAGCGCTTTGGGTTCCAGCGCAACACGGGACCGTCTTCGGTCGAGCCGTCGTCCTCAGGCAGGTCGACATCGACTTCGGGTAGTTCATCGAGCAACGGGGCGGGCTCGGCCTCCGCCTTGGCCTCGGCTGCCCGATCAATGGCTTGCGACACGATCGAATGCAAATCTGCCAGGCCCAGGCCGTGCTCGGCCGACAACGCGACTGGCTCGCCAAACCCCAGGCTGTAAGCTTCCGTCAGCCCCGGCTCCGCGCCCTTGCCCTCGGCTTTGTTGCCGATCAGATGCACGTCTTTGCCAGCCTTGCGCAGCACCTGGGCAAATCGCTGGTCGAGCGGTGTCACCCCGGCGCGGGCATCGATCATGAACAGGATAACGTCCGCTTCCTTGATGGCCAGTTCGGTCTGCTGGCGCATGCGATCTTCAAGGCTGCCGTCTGTCTTGTCTTCGTACCCAGCGGTATCGAGCAGGCGGAAACGCAGATCGGCAATCCGCCCCTCGGCCTCGCGACGATCCCGCGTTACGCCGGGCGTGTCATCCACCAGCGCAATCTTGCGGCCCACCAGACGATTAAAAAGCGTCGATTTGCCCACGTTCGGGCGCCCGACAATGGCTACGGTCACGCTCATTGCTGGCCTCCCAGTCTAGAGAAAAAGCGCACGCCGCCTCAGTTCGAGGCGGGCGCATCCGTTGCTGGGGCCGGTTCAGCGGCTGGTGCGGCATCGGCAGCGGGTTCAGCCGCAGGCGCTACCGCTTCCGGGGCAGCTTCGACCATGGGCGATGCTTCAGCGGGCGGAGTTGCTTCAGTCATCGGTGCAGCATCGGCAGCCGGGGCCGCCGCATCGGCCGGAGCCTCGGTTTCAGGCGGCAGCGCGCCTTCAGCGGCAAGTTGGGCCAAGTAAATCTGCATGCGGGTGCGCATGTCCGTGCTGGCCGCAGGATCGATCATCACCGTTTCAAAACTGGTGCGCGCGGCGGCCAGATCGCCCGCCTTGTACTGGGCCAGCCCAATGATTTCCTGCGCAGCGTTGCGCATTGGATTGTCCGGCGTCACCAGGCCACCTACGCGCTGCTGCACGCCTGCAACATCGCCAGCATCAACGAGCAGGTTGGCACCAAGCACGAAGGCCAGTTCGCGCAGCCGAGCATTGCCTTCGCTGGCGCCCAGTGCATCATACGCCGCGATGGCTTCGGCCGTTTTGCCTTCCTTTGTCAGCACCCCGGCTTGCGCAAAACGGGCCAGTTGGCCGTAGCCGCCGCCCTTGGCCGCGATCGCCTCAAGCGCGGCTTGAGCCGCGGCCGTATCGCCACCGTCCTTGATCTCCAGCGCGGCGTAAAACTCGTCCGACGCCTTGGCGGCGTTCGAGTTCTGCCACCAGGCCCAGCCTTCATTGACCGCCACGGCCAGCACCACGGCCACAGCCGCGCCAATGACAAACGGACCGTAGCGCCGCCAGGCCTTGCGCATGCGTTCGCTGCGCAGTTCCTCGTCGACTTCGCGGAAGATATTGTCTTGGGACATCGGGGGTCTAGGCTCGCCTGTTCTGATTTTGGCGCACAATAGTGACCTCGCCCCCACAATGCAATTGACGCAAGCGGTGGCGGCGCGGTTTCTGGTGCAGGGCGTGGTCAGCCTCCGTGGCTTGCCAACACGCCAACCGGCCTATCCTGCTGATGCGACCTCGAGCCCTTGGGCAATATCGGCAAGGATATCCTCAGGCTCTTCAAGCCCAACCGATACCCGCACCAGCCCATCTGTAATTCCCGACTCTGCGCGCTCCTCGGGCGTATGCGAAGCATGCGTCATGCTGGCAGGGTGCTGAATCAGGCTTTCCGCATCGCCAAGGCTGACGGCCCGGGTGATCAGGTTCAGTGCGTTCATCAGTCGCCGCCCGGCCTCGACGCCGCCGTGCAGTTCAAAGGCAATCATGCCGCCAAAATCGCGCATCTGCCGCTTGGCCAGATCATGCCACTCAAAGCTTTTCAGCCCCGGATAGTAGACCTTCGCAACAGATGGGTGCGCTTTAAGCAGTTCTGCGACCTGTAGCGCGCTCGCGCAGTGCCGGTCCATGCGCAGTGCCAACGATTTCAGTCCGCGCAGTACAAGATTGGCGTCATGCGCCGACATCACTGCGCCGGTCATGTCCTTGTGGCCTATCACGCGGATCTGGCCGATGGTTTCGGCCCGGCCCACCACGGCACCGGCCATCAGATCTCCGTGGCCACCGAGGTATTTTGTGGCCGAATGCACAACAATGTCCGCCCCAAGTGCCAGCGGCTGCTGCAGGTAGGGCGTGCAATAGGTATTGTCGACAACCACCGTCACGCCGTGCCGGTGCGCGATAGCACTCACAGCTGCGATATCGATAATCCGCATATTGGGGTTGGCCGGACTTTCAAAGAAGATCACCCGGGTTGCCGGCGAGATCGCCGCTTCCAGCGTTTCGGGTCGGGTCAAGTCCACCGCCTTTGCGCTCACCCCGAAGCGTTTCATGTCGTGATGGGTCAGCGCAAAGCTGCAGCCATAAAGCGTGGCATCGGTGATGATCTCATCGCCGGCTCTGAGCAATGTCCACAGCACCGCCGCTACCGCACCCATGCCCGAACCGGTCACCAGCGCCGCTTCTCCGCCTTCAAGGCTTGCCAAACGCGCTTCCAATAGCGCCAGCGTCGGGTTTGAAACGCGGGTGTAGAAATATCCCGGTTCGTCACCTGAAAAGCGCGCAGCGCCTTCCTCGGCGCTGCTGAATGAGAATGTGGAGCTCAGGTAGACCGGCTGATTCAGGGCGCCGTGGTGGGACGACGGGTCATAGCCATGGTGGATCGCGCGGGTGGCGAAGCCTGGGTTTCGGGCACCAGTTTTTTGACGCACTGCAGTATCCTCACAATACAAGCAATGAGGGCATATTGAGCGAAATCAACTCAAATTACCTTCAAAGTAAATTCAACAATTACCTCCGCCATTTATGACCAATATTCACCTGTGCGGAGCACAGATTTTCTATCATCGCAATACTTATTTGAAAACAATATCTCACACGCTGGCGACAATTATCGCCAACGCCATCCCTTCTCATTCACATTGCGTGAAAACAATGACCTTTCAGGTCAAGCCTTTTCGTATGCGCGGCTCAGCGTCGGAAACATAGCCACGATTTCGGATGCTGAATGGCCCTTGAGCTCACCAAGTGGACGGAATCGCTCTCCGGAAAAATCGGCAACCAGCGGGCCGAGCCCAAGGACATGGCAACCTGCGGCAAGCGCCGATCTCACCCCGGCGGGCGAGTCCTCAAGCGCAATCGCATCGCTGCCATCAATCCCGAGGCGTTCCAGTGCCAGTATGTATGGCTCCGGGTCCGGCTTGGGGCGGGCCACATCGTCACGGGTGACCAACATCGAGAACGGCGAGAAGGGGAGCGCCTCAAAAAGTGGCGCGACGACATAACGATAATTGGAGGTTACCAGCGCAGCACGTGCCCCAAGGTGCTTCAGCTCCTTCAGCAACGTCTCGGCGCCATCGATCCATGGTAGCTCAACCAGCAACGCCTTGCGCACGATTTCCTGCAGACCGTCCTGCAATTCTGGAATGCTGAAGCGCACGCCCGTAACATCGGCAATGACATCGGCCATGACATCAAGATTGCCGCCAACCAGCCGATCCGCCGCTTCTTCGCTCCATGGCAGGCCATGCGAACCCAGAAATGTATACTCGGCATTGCGCCAGATATGCTCGCTGTCGACCAGCGTGCCGTCGAAATCAATGAGAAAGGCAGGCAGGCTCATCAAGCGTTCCACTTATGCATAACAGGGTTTTCGCGTTCCCATCCCAAGTGCACAATGCCCAGCGTGCCGATGCGGAAGAGCCGCGCATATTCGGTCTCAAGGCCCAGCCAGCGCGCTGTGAACAGGCGGATAAAATGCCCATGCGCTGCCACCAGGGTTCGCTTGTTCTCACCAGCGCGCAGATCGCCGATAAAACTGTCAACCCGCGCCGTCATGTCCGCGATTTCCTCGCCTTTGGGCACGGCATCTTTCCAGACGTTCCAGACCGGATTCTTCGCGCGGATTTCGGCCGTTGTCAGACCTTCATAAGTGCCGTAGTCACGCTCAACCAGCCGATCATCCAGATCGACTGGACCCAGATTGAATAATTCAGCGGTACGTTTGGCCCTGAACAGCGGACTGGCCATCACACGATCGAAACCGTAGTGCGCCAACTTAGGTCCGAGTTCAAGCGCCAGCGCTTCGCCCTTTGGGGTCAGCGGCAGATCGGTCCGCCCGGCAAACCGCCCCTCTTCGCTCCAGGGCGTTTCACCGTGGCGCACCAGCACCACTTCATTGCGCTTTTGAGAACTCATGAATGGCCCGCTATTCACTGAAGCTTGAATGTCGCCCCATACATGCAAAATGCCCGAAACGCTAGTGCAGTTTGACTGAACGGTCACTAAACGAAGGGCAGAGGGTCAGTGCAGGCCGAGCCAGTAAATGGCACCAAGAACCAGCAATCCCAGGAATGCCGTCTCGACAATCAAGATGCCTATTGCGCGCCTTCCAACCTTGAGCACCGCGGGTATCGACGTCCGGACTCCCACCGCTGCAATCGCAATCAACAATGCCCAGCGCGAGGCGGTACCTGACCATTCACCGACAAATTCGGGCAGAGCGACAACCGAATTCAGCACGGCCAACACCATGAATGCAATCACGAAACCCGGCACGAACGGCCGCCGGGCGGACCCCTCATTGCGGCGCGACGGGAAACTCAAGGCGGCCAGAAGTACGACGGGCCCGAGCAAGGTCACGCGGATCAGCTTTACGAAAACCGCCGTTTCACCCGCTTCTGTCGATACAGAAAATCCCGCACCTGCAACCTGGGCTACATCATGAATTGTTGCACCAAGGAACAGCCCGGTGGCGTGGTCGTCAAAACCGAGAAATCCGGTCAATACCGGGTACACAATCATCGCCAAGGTCGAGAGCATGGTGACCCCGATGACCACGAACACCATCTGCTCGTCCTGCTCCTTGCCCGACACTCCCGAAATTGCTTGCGACACCGCCATCGCCGCTGATGCTCCGCAGATAGCCACCGCTGCGGCCGAGAGAAAACCAAATCGACTTCCCTTCCCCGCAAAGCGCGACAGGATGACCCCGAAGCAGATTGTCAGGCCGACCGAGGCGACAAGGGCCAGGATCATGATCAAGCCAAGGTCCTGGAACATGCCGGTGGTGACGCGAAGCCCGAGAAGCGCAATGCCCACGCGCAGCAATGTCGTCGAGGCAAAGGCCAGCCCTGCCGCACTGCGAGGGTCATCAGAGAGAAAATGCAGCGCAAGCCCGATCAGGATGGCCAGCAGCATAGCTGGAGAATTGTAGTGTTCTGAAAGAAACGAAGCCGACAGGCCGATGATGACCGCGACCGACAAGCCCGGAAAATAGGTCTTTAGAGCAAACGCTTTGGTTTTGGCATGCGTGAAGGGGCCGGGCCCGGCATGTTCCATGTCAGCTCACGCCATTTGCGCGAAATGGCCGAAGCTGCCGCGCGAGAAGCACAGGGGCTCGCCCTCGCGCTGCGCCGCCCGCAATACCCGGCCAATCATGATCGTGTGGTCGCCACCATCATGCATGGCAAAGCGAACGCACTCGAAACGGGCCAGCGTATCTGCAATCACCGGCACGCCGTCTGCACTCGATGTCCAGTCAAGTCCGTCAAATCCAGTGCCGCCGCGGGTAAAGCGCCGACTCAGACTAAACTGGCTCGCCTCCAGAACATGGATGGCGTAGTGCTCAGTGTTCAAAAACAGCTCGTGCTTGCTGGAGTTTTTTGACAGCGACCACAGCACCAGCGGCGGATCGAGCGAGACCGAGGCAAAGCTGTTTACCGTCACCCCCGTCGGTCCATGCTCGCTCATGATGGTGACCACTGTCACGCCGGTAGTAAACGCCCCCAGGGCATTGCGAAAGGTCCGCGCATTTTCTGGCGCTGGGACAAACAGATGCTCGCTGGTCTCGGGCAGTTCAGCGACCGCCATCATCATGGCACCTCTGTCCCTGTCGCCAGTGAATACAGTTCGAACCAGGTCTGGCGATCGAGCCTGACTTTCTGCGCCGCACCAATCCGTGCAATCCGGGCGGGATTGTTGGTGCCAAGCACCGGCACGATGCGAGCCGGATGGTGCAAAAGCCAGGCGATGGCAACCGCGGTCGCGTCCACGCCGTGTTCCGCTCCAATACGCTCCAGCGCCGCAGTCAGGCCAGGGTGCCGGCCCGAAAACAGCGAGCCGCCGCCAAGCGGGGACCATGCCATGGCGGGAATCATCCGCTCCTGCAGAAATGCCAGATCGCCATTGGTGAAGGGTTGCTGGTGCAGAAGGCTTAACTCAATCTGGTTGGTGACCAACATGGCCTCCATCGAGGATTGCAGCAGCGAAAAATCCCAGGGTCGGAAGTTCGAAACCCCAACGGCGCGCACCTTTCCCGATTCCACCAGACGATCGAGTGCCCGCCCCGTTTCGTCTGGGTCGAGCAACGGATTCGGCCGATGGATCAGCAGCAGGTCGATCCGGTCTGTGCCCATGTCTTTGAGCGACATCTCGACCGACGCACGAATGTGTTCGGCCGAGGTGTCATAGTACTTGACGCGCGCGGCTGCGTGTCGGCCGACGGGTGCCACAATTCCGCATTTGGTGACAATTTCAATCTGGTCACGCAGCGCCGGGGCCGCTCTCAGCGCCCCTCCGAACAGCGCCTCGGCCGTATATCCACCATAGATGTCGGCCTGATCCATGGTTGTGATGCCCTGCGCCAGGCACGCCTCAACCTTGGCCTGCACCGCCTTCGGGCTGGTGTCTGCGTCATCTCCCAGGCGCCACATGCCATAAGCGATGCGACTGAGGTCGACGCCAGCGGTCAGTCCAATGCGGTCCATCAGCGGCGCTCTCCAGTGCCCAAAGGCGTTGCGGGCATTTCACTTGGCACCCGTCCATATTCATGTGGCAGCGAGCAGGTCTTGAGGTGCGGCAGAACCTTGCCGCCGAAGTGCTCGGCTTCATCCAGGTGGGGATACCCGGACAGGATAAAGGCTCGAATACCCATCTTGCGGTAGGCTTCAAGCTCGCTCAGCACCTGGTCGGTCGAACCCACCAACGCAGCGCCGCAGCCCGAGCGGGCCCGGCCAATACCGGTCCACAGATGCGGCTCGACATAGCCGAACTTGTCGGCCAACTCGCGGGTCCTGGCCTGGTGCGCCACGCCTAGTGAGACGGAGTCATGGGCGCGCTCGCGGATAAGCTTGCCATATTCATCATCAAGCCTGGAGACCAGATGCTCTGCATAGTCGCGCGCTTCCTGCTCGGTGTCGCGCACGATCACATGAACACGCAGGCCATAGTCGAGCGTCCGCCCGTGCGCTGCTGCGCGCTCATGCACTGCTTTCATCCGTTCGGCGATCTGAGCCTTTGGCTCGGGCCACATCAGATAGACGTCGCACTGGGCTCCGCACAATTCGAGCGCATCGGGGGAATAGCCGCCAAAGTAGAGAAGCGGGCCGCCGTTCTGCTGATAGGGGCGCGCCGGGTCGGTCGGCACGCCTTTGAACTGATACATCTCTCCGTCAAAATCGATTGTATCGCGGGTCCAGGCCTGCCGCAGGATCTCCACCACTTCATGGCTACGCCGGTAGCGGAAGGCGCTATCGGCCACCTCGCCGGGGAAGTCGGAACTGATCACATTCAGTGTCAGACGGCCCTTGAGCATATGATCGAGCGTGGCCACCGTGCGCGCCAGCATGATCGGCTGCATTTCGCCACAGCGGATTGCTGCCAACATATTGATCGAACTGGTGATGGGCGCACAGCCCGCCACAAAGGACAACGTGTCCTGCCCCACCTGATACGACGAGGGGCAAAGGATATTGCGGAAGCCGAGTCGTTCAGCCGTCTTTACGATGTCCGAACAATGCTCAAAGCTCGATCGCAGGCTGCCATCGGGCACTCCGAGAAAGGCGTAGTCATCCGAGCACAGAGCCGAAAACCACGACACTTCTGCCGCGTCAATATCCGCGGACGTAATCGGAACTACGCTCATAAGTGCTTACTCCTCCCCGATATTTTTCTTGCCTAACACCATACATCGTGTAGATCAATAGTGTATCAATTCGATCTCGGTGCAAGGGAGGGCGCAGAGATGAAGCAAGCTGCGGGCACCTTGCCCATCTATATCCAGATCGCAGAATTGCTGGTGCGAGACATTGCCGCCTATCGCCTGCTCGATGGGGAACGGCTGCCGCCGGAGCGCGATATGGCGGCCGAATTGGGCATCGCCGTCGGCACGTTGCGCAAGGCGCTGACCGAACTCGAACGGCGGGGCATGCTGATGCGGGTCCAGGGTTCAGGCAACTACATTCGGGCCATCAGCGATCCGCAAAGCGTTTACGCCATGTTCCGGCTGGAACTGGTTGGGGGCGGCGGCCTGCCAAGCGCAGATATTCTCGATATCGTGCGCATGCCCAAGCCATCGGACCTTCCTGCCTTTGGCAAGTCAGACGATGCCCACCGCATCAGGCGCCTGCGCTTGCTTTCGGGCGCCCCGGCCGCGCTTGAGGAAATCTGGCTGGACGGCTCTTACGCTAAAACTCTGCAGGTCACCGACCTGCACGAGTCTCTCTACCTGCACTACCGAAACCGGCTCGGACTCTGGATTGTGCGTGCCGAAGACCGCATTGGCCTCGGCGTTGTTCCCGAGTGGGCACCCGAAGCGTTCGGCCCGAAGCCGGGCGCCCCGATCCCGCACATCTTGAGAACCAGCTACGACCAGAATCAGCAGGCGGCAGAGGTGTCGCGTACCTGGTTCGATCAGAACATCGCCACTTACGTTTCGCGGCTGAAATGAGGAATGACGCCTTGCATTTGAACTACGGCATTGTCGGTTGCGGGATGATGGGTCAGGAGCACCTGCGAAATATCGCATTGCTCGAAAACGCGAGTGTTGCAGCAATTTTTGAGCCCGATCCTGGCATGCGCGCCATAGCTGCTTCCATGGTACCCGGGGCGCAGATGGTGGATTCCATCGAGGCATTACTGGCCGTTGCAGAGGTGAACTGCCTGCTGATCGTGAGCCCCAATTTCCTCCACCTCGGCCAGCTCGAACGCATCGCCGCTATCCGGCCCCTGCCGGTTCTGGTCGAAAAGCCGCTCTTTACCGATCCCGCCGATGCCCCCCGCCTTGCCGCGCTCCGCGCCGCCTATCCTGCGCCAATCTGGGTGGCGATGGAGTATCGCTATATGCCCCCCGTTGCGCGGCTCGTCGAAGAAGCTGAAAGCGCCACGGGCGGCATCAAAATGCTGACCATCCGCGAACATCGCTTCCCCTTCCTCGAAAAGGTCGGCGACTGGAATCGATTCAATCGCAATACTGGCGGCACGCTGGTCGAGAAGTGCTGCCACTTTTTCGATTTGATGCGTCACATCCTCAAATCCGATCCGGTGCGCGTCATGGCTTCCGGCGGCCAGGCGGTCAATCACCGCGACGAAGTCTATGGCGGACAGGTCTCAGACATCTGGGACAATGCCTATGTGATCGTCGATTTCGCTTCAGGCGCGCGAGCCATGCTCGAGCTCTGCATGTTTGCAGAAGGCGCTCGCTACCAGGAAGAAATCTCCGCCGTAGGGCCCCTTGGAAAGATCGAGTGCCACGTTCCGGGCCCTGGCCGCTTCTGGCCCGCCCATCTCGGCCCGGCCCCCGTTGCGCAAGTCATCGTCTCGCCCCGCGACCCCAAGGGTCCACGCATGGTCGAAATTCCTGTCGATCCACACCTGCTGGCGGCAGGCGATCATAATGGATCGACGTTTTACCAGCACCAGCGCTTCCAGCGTTCGGTCCTTGGCATGCAGACCGTCGAGGTCTCACTCAACGACGGCTGGTGGGCGGTGGCCATGGGCACCGCAGCGCAGCAGTCCGCGATGACCGGACAAGCCGTGGATTTGACCCGAGCCCCCTACCGGGTTGCCGGATGATCGGCACCCTGCCCCACGGATCGGCGGCTCTGCGGAACAACCACGTCCGCAACCTCGTTAAAGCGCGCGGGGCCCGTCGAAAGACGCTCAACTATATGACAAGCCAGCTCAAGCCTTCGGGCCGGGCCCGCACCCCCATTGATGCTGCCGAACAAGAGATCGAGCGCAGCTTCCCCGATTTCGCGCATGGGCACGTGCACTGCACTCAGCGGTGGAGTGTAGAAGGCGGCCTGCGGCAGGTCGTCCATACCCATCACCGACACATCGTCGGGCACGATGTACCCGTTTCTTTGCAACCCGGTCATGGCGCCAGCAGCAAGACTCTCGCCAGCCGCCAGTACCGCCGAAAAATCGAGGCCGCGGGCCGCAATGCGATCGTGGATGGCACCAGCGGCAAGCTCAGGGAGCCAGTCGTCCACCTCAACGACCAGATCCGAGATATCCATTGTGCCGATGCCAATCATGGCGTCACGCCAGCCTTCAAAACGCCGTTCAATGGTACGTCGGCCGCGACGCATAAGAAACAGAATGCGCTGGTGCCCCAGGCGCTGCAGATACTCTGTGCCAAGATGGCTCGCCGAGCGATTACAAGGCGTTACGCTCGAAAGTCGCATCAGAGGGTCATCGCCGTTGATCAGAACCACCGGCTTGGAGAAGTCGCGGATCATGGCCAGCGTGGCGTCATCATCAAGCGTCAGGAACAAGAAGCCAGCCACCGCATCGTCGGTCAGCGCCGCACGCAGCGCCTCAAGGCTGCTGGCGGCATCCCGCACCGGCATAGTCACGATTTCGACGCCCATAATCTCGGCGCGCTTATAGAGCCCTTCGAGCACCTTGGCGGTGAACTGATTGCGTACATAGTCAATCATAGCTGCGCTACTGGCCGCCAGCACAACCTTTGTTCCAGCCACAGAGGACGGGATGGCGTAGTTCAGGCTTTTGGCCATCTCGGCAATCTGAGCCCGGATTTCTGGGCGGACACCCTTTTCACCAGCCAGCGCCCGCGAAACGGTGCTCATCGACACGCCGCATCGTGCCGCAATGTCCTCCAGCCGAATCTTCCGGCTCGGCTTATTGCGTTTTCCTTGTGTGGGCATCGTCGGCGCCTTTCGTCCTATCCGTCGACAAATTGCAAAAAACTTTCATGCTGCGCAAGTTTTCTTCATGTGTCACCAATCGATGCAAGCCGCGTCACAGCCTCAGTCTTCAAGAGGGCGGCATCGATTGGGAGGACTATGAGCTTGGCTCAAGACGGAGATAATCTGCGTTCGCGCCTGGATGCGCTTGTGCATGGCATGACTAGCCTGCGTCATGACGGGCGCTACAGCGAACCAAATCTCGACGGTACGCCCGGCGACTACATCAGCTTCAACTCCTGGGAATGGCCGCAAGGCGTGGGCCTTTATGGGTTGGTGCGCTTGTGGCTGCACACTCGCGACAAGCGCCTGCAATCGATTATCGAGAACTGGTACGCCGAGAGGATTGCGGCTGGCCTTCCCGACCTGAACATCAACACCACTGCGCCAATGCTGGCGCTATCTCTGCTCTGGCGCGAAACGCGCGACCCGCGCTGGCAACCCGTACTTGATCGGTGGGCCGACCGCATTGTCCACGAAATGCCACGTACCCCAGAAGGCGGCCTGCCGCATATCGTTTCCGACAAGATCAATGACAGCGAACTCTGGGACGACACCCTCGTGATGGTTGGGCTTTTCCTGGCTTCGTATGGCGAGGCCTCAGGTCGAACCGAGCTGATCGACGAAGCCTGCCATCAATTCCTTTTGCACACCCGCTATCTTGCCGATCCCAAGTCAGGCCTCTGGTTCCATGGCTGGACGTTCGACGGGCGCCACAATTTTGCGCGCGCGCTCTGGGGCCGTGGTAATGCCTGGATTACCCTGGGCATTCTCGATCTGGTGGAAATCGCCACCGTTGCCGCCCCGGTCCGCAGCTTTCTGCTGGGGGTTCTTGAAGCGCAGATCAATGCGCTCCTCACCCTGCAGGCGCCGTCGGGGGCCTGGCACACCTTGCTCGATGACCCTCATTCTTACGAAGAAATTTCGGCTACTGCCGGATTTGGCTATGGCCTGATGAAGGCGGCACGCCTGGGCCTTGGCCCGAAAGGATGTGCTGACGCCGGGCGCCGGGCGCTCAAGGCTGTGCTGTCCAATATCGATGCCAATGGCACGGTTGCCAATGTGTCCTATGGCACCCGCATGGGGCATGATCTGCAGTTTTACCGCGACATACCTATTCAGCCCACCGGCTATGGGCAGGCCCTGGCCATCCTTTGCCTCACCGAAGGCCTGATGCAAAGCCAAACGGCGAGGGAGATAGCATGACCATGCGCGTGCTCTATGGCGTTTCGCCAAACGATATCAAGACTTTCGACACCGAACGGTTGCGCGCCGAGTTTCTGATCGAAGGCCTGTTCCGGCCGGGCCACCTCGAATTCGCCTATACCCATATCGACCGGATGATTGTGGGCGCCGCCTGCCCGGCTGACGCCGCACTGACCTTTGGCGATGGCGCAGAGGTCGGCACGCCACTGTTCTTTACCGCCCGCGAAATGGGCATTGCCAATCTCGGCGCTACCGGCATCATCACGGTGGACGGCCAGCCATTCACGCTGGCCAACCGCGATATTCTTTACATTGGTCGCGGCGCGCAATCGGTGTCGCTTTCCAGCAGCGACCCGGCCAATCCAGCTCGCTTTTATATGAATTCAGTGCCTGCCGGGCGCGACATTCCGCATCGTCTGATTGCCCAGGCTGAGGCGAAGCCGCTCGATCTGGGCGATGAGGCGCGCTCCAACAAGCGCCGCCTGCGCATGTATATCCATCCCGAGGTGTCGCCCTCCTGCCTTTTGCTGATGGGCATCACCGATCTGGCTCCCGGCAGCATCTGGAACACCATGCCCCCGCACCTGCATGAGCGGAGGATGGAGGCCTATTGCTACTTCGATCTGGCCGAAGCCGACCGGGTCATTCACCTGATGGGCCGCCCCGACCAGACCCGCAACCTGATTGTGTCCGACAGCGATGTGGTGCTTTCCCCCGCATGGTCGATCCACATGGGTGCTGGCACCGGGCCCTATGCCTTTGTCTGGGGCATGACCGGTGAAAACCAGGCCTATACCGATGTTCAGCCCGTTCCTGTCGCGCAGTTGAAATGACCATGTCCCAACCCGTTTCCGGATTTGCCCATCACCTGTTCCGCCCGCTCGCAAATGGCGAACCGATCAATTATTGGCAGATCGGAGCAACCAGCGAGTCCCGTTACGACGTGGCGGACCGGCCCATGCAGGGCGAGATGGACCCTTTCTTCTTTCTCACCAAGCACAAGAACTTCATTCCGCACGAATACCCCTGCCGCACCGAGTTTGCAGCAGAACGGCGTGGCAAGCGCCCGCAGGTGCTCGGCAGTTTCGCACATCAGCGCTTCTGGCTCCCCTTTGGCTCGCCACGCCTCGACTTGTCCGGCTTCTGGTTCCGTCCCACCATCATTGCGACCTGGGCCCGCACCATCGTCAACGCTGAGACAGCAGGCGTCGCCACCCTGAGGCTCGGGGTTTGCGGGGGAGCGATCCTTTATGTCAATGGCAAGGAAGTCGGCTGGATGGCCGATTACGTGCGCAATCTCGAAGCCAAGAAGGATTTCGCCGTCGATCTGCTGGCCGGCGAGAACGAAGTACTCGTCTTTTTCGATGATCTTGCCGAGCGCGATGCCCGCTATTTCATCGAGCTCAACTACACCGATGGCCCGAATGCCCGGCAGGCGCTCAATGTCCCGATCGCTGCCGATGCCGCAGCGGAAATCGAAGCTGTGCTCGACAACATGCACTTCGAAAAGCCGGTGTACCGCTCCGGCGAGGTCGCACTGATCACCTCCGTTCCGCTCTCGCACGATGCCGTTATCCGTCTCAAAAGCGAGGGCGATTTCATGTCACGCGAGGAGCAGAGCCAGCGTACTTACCCGCTGGCCGCTGGACAAACGCGTATCGCCCTTGGCGACACAGCCGGGATGCCGTCCGATTTCCGTCATGTGCATGTCGAACTCACTTCAGGTGGCTTTGTGGCTTCGCGGGTGTTTGGTGTCGAGATTTGCCACGGCGAACGGCAAGGCACGGCCCCCGCTGATCTCGCCGGCCGCATTGTCGAGACCCTCGACGAGGTCTCCGAATACGGCGAACCCGACAATGTCACCGCCCTGGCCCGCCTCGCCTCCGGCCGCGCTGGCGCACGCACCGATGCCATGATCGCGGCAACCCTGCCCACAATTCTTGATTGCCATGACTGTGCCGACTTCGCACTCGTACCACTTCTCTGGTGCCGGACGGCATATGCTGCCGATATCGCACCCGATGTGGTGACCCGCATCGACCAGGCCATCCTGGCCTATCGCTACTGGATGGATGAGCCGGGCAACGACGTGCAGTGGTACTTCTCCGAGAACCACGCGCTCTTGTTCCACACCGCCGCCTACCTGGCCGGCGCCCTGCTCCCCGATGCCACATTTATTCGCTCGGGGCGCACCGGCCGCGCTCAGTCCGAAATCGGGCTTGAGCGCGTGCGGGCATGGCTTGATCATTTTGAGCAATGGGAGATGGCAGAGTTCAACTCTGCGCCCTATTTCCCCATTGATCTCAAAGGACTGACTGCACTTTATGCCTTGGCACCACATGCCGACGTGCGTCAGCGCGCCATGGCGGCCATTGAGCGGCTTGTGACCATCGTCGCCCGTTCCGCCCATCATGGCATCCTCACAGGCGCACAGGGCCGCTCTTATGAGCACACGCTGCGCGCCGCCGGTTCGCTTGAGCTTTCGGGGATCGCAAGGCTGATCTGGGGCACGGGCAACTATGGTCGGCGCGTCCACGCTCTGCCGCAGATGGCGCTGTGCCTGCGCGATCATGGGCTGAAGCTTGATCCGGCCCTTGGCGCCATTGCCGACTGGCGGGCCGACAACGCCCAGGAGTGGCGTTTTGCCCAAGGGCAGAACCGCATCGCCCCGCTCTATCACTACAAGACCCGCGGCTATGCCATCGGGTCGGCTGCCCACTACCGCTGGAACGAGTGGGGTTATCAGGAAACCGTCCTGCATCTGCGGCTGGGTACCAATCCCGATGCCCAGATCTGGATCAACCATCCCGGTGAGACCATCCATTCGGGATATGGCCGCCCGTCTTACTGGGGCGGTTCAGGCTCCCTGCCGCGATTGCATCACTATCGCGGGCTGGCGGTTCTGGTGTTCAACTGCGCGCCAGAGCAACCAGCGTTTACCCACGCATGGTTCCCGCGCAGCCTGTTTGATGCGGCCAGTGTTGCCGGTGACATCGCGGTCGCCCGCTCGGGCGACGGGATGGTTTTGCTCAAGGGCAGCGCGCCGTTCGAGCTCGTGGCCAATGGCCCGACCGTTGGCAATGAGTTGCGGCTGCCCGGGCGCCACGGCACCTGGATTGTCCGCATGGGCGATGCAACCGGGCCCGGCAGCGAGGACGCATTCGCACGGGTACTCTCGGCGCTGGCCCTTGTTGACCAGGGCGATGGCTCGCTGAAAATCGACGACCCTGAATACGGCCCGGTCGTTTTTCATGCCGATGGTTCGATTGCCGCCGAGGGTCGGACGCTTGAGCCCCGCCAGTGGAGCATTCAAGGACACGCAGAACAGTTTCCGCGCGGGCCCCTCGCCCGTGCACATGTGGAGGAGATGGCGGATTAGCCAAAAACGGCATTCGCCAAACAAGACGGCAGCCTCGGCTGTCGGCAATTGGAGGACACAATGAAGAAGTTTACGACAATACTGGCAGCAACCTCGCTGACATTGCTCTCAAGCACTGCCTGGGCCGGCGACGTCCGCGTGATGTGGTATTCGGATGGTGTGGAAGGCGAGGTTTTCAAAGACCTGATTGCGCGCTTCATGGCCGACAATCCGGGCATTAACGTCATCGTTGACGAGGTCGCCTATTCGGTGATCAAGGAACAGCTTCCGGTGCAGCTCGCCGCCGGCAATGGTCCCGACATCGCCCGCGTCACCGATATCAAGGCGCTGGCCGCCCATTGGCTCGACCTGACCCCCTACCTGTCCGACCCGGCATTCTGGCAGGCCAACTATGGCGATCAGGCTGACTGGATGCGCGAAGATGGCTCGAACGCCATCACCGGCTTCATGACGCAGATCACCCTTACCGGCGGCTTTGCCAACAAGACCCTGTTCGATCAGGCCGGCGTTGCCCTTCCGGGCGAAGGCGCCACATGGGCTGACTGGGTTGCCGCTTCCAGCGAAGTGGCCAAGAGCCAGCAGTTGCCCTTCGCCGTCGCCATCGACCGTTCCGGCCACCGCATTGCCGGCCCGGCGATCTCTTATGGTGCGAAGTTCATCGGCGAAGACGGCATGCCCCTGCCCGTCGACGATGGCATGAAGGCGTTCATTGCAGACTTCGCCAAGTGGAATGCTGATGGCACCCATGGCAAGGAAGTCTGGGTTTCAGCCGCTGGCACCACCTATCGTGCCGCTGCCGATGACTTCATCAACGCCCAGGTGCCATTCTACTATTCGGGGTCTTGGCAGATTTCGAACTTTGAGACCAAGATCGGCGACGCCTTCGACTGGGTTGCAACCGGCAGCCCCTGTGGCCCGGCTGGCTGCTCGGGCATGCCCGGCGGTGCGGCAGTGGTTGCCATCAACACCACCAAAAACCCTGAAGAAGTCGCCAAGGTCATGGAATACCTGGCCTCGACCCCGGTCGCCAAGGAATTCGCCGAGCGCACCCTGTTCCTGCCGGCCAACAAGGAAGTTGTCGCCGGTGGCCTCGACTTCAAGACCGATAGTCAGATCGTCAAGGACGTGCTGAACACCTACGTGGCGGCAACCTCGGCTACGGCCGAAGAAGCGCTCAAAATGCCCGCATGGAAGTGGGCCGGCACTTACTATGGTGCCCTCGTGGCCCGCGTCAGCCAGGTCGTAGCGGGGGAGCTCTCGCTTGAAGAAGCCTATGCCCGCATCGACTCCGATATGGCCGATAAGGTCAAGGAAGCCATGTAAGGCTCTCGCCGATCAATAAACCTGCCGGCGCATCACTGCGCCGGCAATTTAGGGGGCAGCATGGCCGATCCGGTTTCACGCAATGGCTTTTCCTTGGGCGCACTGTTGCTTGCCCTCGTCAGGCCAATCATGAATATCATCGATATTCCATTGCGCGCCCTGCAAAGGGTTGGCGGCCAGAAGGCCATGGCCGCCTTCTTCCTTTTTCCCAACATGGCCGTATTCTCGATCTTCATTCTCGTGCCGTTTGCGATCAATTTCGTCTACTCGGTCACCGGCGGTAAACAGATCTTCCTTGACCAGCGCGAGTTCGTCGGCGGCCGCCAATACAGCGAAATCTTTGCCTGCGGCAATTACCTTGATCCCAACAGCTGCAAGCAGGATGCCTTCTGGACCGCTGTTCAGAACACCACCTCGTTCGTCATCATCCAGGTCACGCTTCTGGTGGTCGTGGCGCTGATCACGGCAGTGATCCTCAATCGCAACATTGCCGGCCGGGGTTTCTGGCGCGCGGTATTTTTCTTCCCCGTCCTGCTATCGCCGGTGGTCGTCGGGCTGATCTGGCGCTGGATCCTGCAGCGCGAGGGCCTTCTGAACTTCGTCACCACCGAAATGTTCGGGGCCGAGCAATATGGCTGGCTGACTGAACGCGGCACTGCCTTTGCCGCCACAATCGGGGTGTCGATCTGGGCCCATATGGGCTTTTACACCCTCATTCTTCTGGCGGGGCTGCAGGCGATCCCGAAGGACCTATACGAAGCGGCCGAGATGGATGGCACGTCGCGCTCACGCATGTTCTGGCGCATCACCCTGCCGCTGCTCATGCCTAATCTGCTTGTCGTTCTGGTTCTGGCGCTCATCCGCGCCGTGCAGATTTTTGACGAGGCCTATGTGCTCACCGGCGGTGGCCCGGGCACCAGCACCATGTATCTGGTGCAGTATATCTACGAAACCGGCTTTGCCTCCGAATTGCGCAATCCCGGGCTCGCCGCCGCCGCCTCGATCCTGATGGGCGGGGTGCTGGTGGTGCTGACTCTCATGCAAATGGCGGCATCCCGGCGCAGCGAAAAGAAGGGGGCGTGAGGATGGCCAATATCGGGCAATTCATCACCCGCCGGCGTGGTGGACGCGGTTGGCACTGGAGCGACATCGTTACCTGGGTCTGGCTGATCGGCGGGCTGATCATCATGTTCGGTCCCGTGGGCTGGCTGGTGCTCTCCTCGTTCAAGTCGCCCGCGGCGCTATCCAAGTTCCCGCCTACCATCCTGCCCTATGTCACGCAGGTGGTCGAAGTGCCCGGCTTTGACAAACCGTTGCCTCTGTTCGACGTCGTTTTGCCCGATGGCACCACTGCCACCATGGCCGAGCAGCGCCGGGTTGGTATCATCGCTCAGATGATTGACCCGGCCAATCCCGAGACCGTGGTCAAGGTCAACATCAACGATCGAAAGCCGGTGGAAGTGGTGGAGTTTGCCACTGGCAACTACACTGAACCGTTCGTTCAATTCAATTTCCTCGGCTATCTGTGGAACTCGATATTCGTCACCGTTGCGGCGACCTTCATTACGCTCGCGGTCAACTCCATGGCAGCGTTTGCGCTCTCCAAATACAAATTCCGGGGGCAAAATCTCATCCTGGTCATCATTGTGGGCACCCTCATGGTGCCGCTCGGGGTGATCATGGTGCCGCTCTATTCGATCATTTCGGCGGTTGGCCTGTTCGACAACCTTTGGGGTGTCATCCTGCCCACGGTGGCCACACCCACGGGCGTGTTCCTGCTGCGCCAGTACATGCTCACCATTCCCGATGAGCTGATCGATGCGGCGCGCATGGACAAGGCGTCCGAATGGCAGATCTATTGGCGCATCGTGCTGCCGCTGACCGCACCCGCACTGGCGGTGCTGGCCATTTTCTCGGTGGTCTGGCGCTGGAACGACTTCCTCTGGCCGCTGATCGTTCTCAGTCGTTCCTCCGTCTACACCTTGCAGGTGGGACTCAACGTCTATGCCGGCCAGCTCAATGTGCAGTGGCACTACGTGTTGGCCATGACCGTTGTGACCATGATCCCCGTCGTCCTGGTCTTTCTTTTCCTACAAAAGTTTATCACCCGCGGTATTGCGACATCGGGTCTGAAGTAAGGACACTGCCATGAGCCAGATCACCCTCGAAAAGGTCGCCAAATCCTTCGGGAGCGTCGATGTCCTGCATGGCATCGACCTGGAAATCGGCGATGGCGAATTTGTCGTCTTTGTCGGCCCATCAGGTTGTGGCAAGTCGACCCTTTTGCGGCAGATCGCTGGGCTGGATGCCCCAACGAGCGGCGAAATCCGCATCAACGGTACGCTGGTCAACACTGTGCCCGCTGCTGACCGGGGCCTGGCCATGGTGTTCCAGTCCTATGCGCTCTATCCCCACATGAGCGTGCGGCAAAATCTGGCGTTCGGGTTGGAAAATGCCCGCATGCCCAAGGCCGAGATCGCCACCCGCATTGCCGAAGCGGCCCGCATGCTCGAAATCGGTGACTATCTGGAACGCCGCCCGGGCCAGCTCTCCGGCGGCCAGCGCCAGCGGGTTGCCATAGGGCGCGCCATTGTGCGCAACCCCACGGCGTTCCTGCTCGACGAGCCGCTGTCCAATCTTGATGCCGAGTTGCGCATTTCCATGCGCGCCGAACTGGCCGCTCTGCACGAGCGCCTCAAGACCACCATGATTTACGTCACCCACGATCAGGTCGAAGCCATGACGCTTGCCGACCGCATCGTGGTCCTGCGTGCCGGGAGAATCGAACAGGTCGGCACGCCACTCGAACTCTACAATACGCCCGCCAATCGGTTTGTTGCCGGGTTCATCGGTGCGCCAAGCATGAACTTTCTGCCCGGCACCATCACAGCCATCAGCGAGGCTGGCACGAACGTCCAGATCCTTGGCTCAGAGACCTACCTGGTGCCCCGCACCGCCGCGGGTGCTAAACCCGGCGATGCCATCACCATCGGCGTCCGCCCGCAGCACATCCGCCTTGCCGCCGACAGCCAAGCCGCGATCACCGTCAAGGTTGATATTGTTGAAGCCCTCGGTGCCGAAACTGTCGTTCACGCCCATGCCGCAGGCGGCGAAGTGCTGCTCGCCGTGCTTGCCGGCCAGCACGCCATTAGCCGTGGCACCGAGATCGGCTTGACCTTCAATGCCAGCGACCTGCATTTGTTTGGTCAGGACGGCGTGCGCCTTGCCGGCACCTGATCGAATGCGGTCAGCCCAGGGTGCGTGCGAAAAACCGCATGACCTTGTCCCGCATCGCGCTGGTTTCCTTGTGCCCGACGCCGGGCTCGCAATGCACCTCGAGCGCATCCGGCGCTCTGGCATAGGCTGCCCGAGTTTGAGCGAGCGCAATCTCCACTGCGGCCGGTGGCGTCAGCGGATCATCAAGCCCCACGCAAATCAGTTGCGGGCGCGGTGCGATCAGCCCGGCAATCTCTCCATTGGCGGCGATGTTGAGCAATCCGGGGATGGTCAGGTAGCTGCCGTGCAGGTCATGAGCGCCGGTGGCAATCAGCGCACCGAGGTCGGCATAGCAGCAAAGGTGCGCCGTCGCCGCGCAACGCTGATCGACTGCGGCCAGCCAATAACCGAGAGTTGCCCCCATCGATATGCCAAACACACCGATCCGGGCGGCGTCGACGTCACTCCGCCCTTCAAGATAGTCAAGCGCCGAAGCCAGTTCCCCAAGCATCTGCCCGGCCAGCGACCGGCCCCGCCACAGGCGCGCCTTGGCGCCTGCACTTTCACTTTCGCCCGAGCGCGAACCGAATGTGGGCATGTCCAACATCAGGGTCACATATCCCCGGCGCGCGAATTCAGGTCCAAGCGCGCCCAGCAGCGCCGGGCGTCCGTGCAGCAACTCGTCCGCCCCAATGTCCCAACGATTGCCGTGCGCATGAATGTATTGGATCGCCGGCCACGGGCCCTCGCCGCTTGGCCGGGTCAATATCGCGCGCACCCGCTCTTGTGCAGCGGTCTCGAACCAGATGTGCTCGACCACAAAATCGTCGCGGACTTCGGATTGCAGGCTTTTGAAGGTCAGCGTGTGCTGCCCGATCTCGAAGGCTGAGCGCAGGTCGGTCATCATCATCCACGCAGTTTAGAACGGGAGGCTCTTCAAGTGGCAGGCGAATTCACGTTTCCAGAAGCTTTTTCTCTGGTCGGCAAGCGAGCCCTCGTCACCGGAGGCGCGGCCGGAATCGGTCAGGCCATCGCCGTGGCCATGGCGTCTGCCGGGGCCGATGTTGCCTTCACCACCCACCACCGGCCCGGCGATGAAACCGCCAAGCTGATCGGAGTCTCCGGACGCCGTGCCCTCGCTGTGCCAGTCGATCTTGGGGTGCTCAATGCCGAGCGCGCTGCCCAGTTGATCGAACAGACCGAAGCTTCATTCGGCACCATCGATATCCTGGTCAACAATGCCGGCATCATCCGCCGCGCCGATGCTGTGGTGCACTCCGAAGACGATTGGCGGAGTGTCATGGCCACCAATCTCGATGCCGTCTGGTTTTTGTCCCAGGCCGCCGCCCGGCAGATGCAGGCGCGCAAGGCGGGCCGCATCGTCACTATTGCGTCCCTGCTCTCGTTCCAGGGTGGCATTCGGGTGCCCGGCTACACCGCGGCCAAGCATGCTGTCGCCGGTCTTACCAAGGCGCTGGCCAATGAACTGGCGCCACACCAGATCTGCGTCAACGCTATAGCGCCCGGCTACATTGCCACCGACAACACCAGTGCGCTGCGCGCCGATCCCGATCGTTCGCGGCAGATTCTGGAACGCATTCCCGCCGGCCGCTGGGGCGATCCCGGCGATATCGCAGGCGCTGCGGTTTTTCTTGCCGCGCCTGCGTCGGCCTATGTCACCGGCACGGTTCTGACCGTCGATGGCGGCTGGATGGCCCGTTAGCTCAGTCAGCCACCACCGCATATTCGCGCGATCCGCTCCAGGTGAGTTTCCAGCGCGCGCCGGGCCTGACATTTTGCACCAGATGCGGCTGGAACGCGACCAGGCAAGTGCCCCCTGCCCTGCGTACCGAGGGATAGACTAGCCCCCGGGCCCCGTTCGCGCGCAGTTCCACTGCCAGGGCTTGGCCCGCGGCATACCCGGTGCTGGGCTCTGGCGATAGAATTGGCGCGCCCGGGTCGTACCCGCGTAGATCGTAAAAATCACCCAGAAACCCGGCCAGCAGCACCTGATAGACAGCTTCGTCATGAAAGTGATTGATCCGCTCAAGCTCGCGCGTGCGGTGAAAGGCCACTTCCGCGATTGCGGTAAGGTCATCAAAAGCACAGTACCAGGCGCCACGCCGCGCATCGTTGAACCGGTTCCCCTCGGGCCGCGTGTAGGCGAAGGCTGCATTGATATGCGTCTGTCCCCAGGCCCTGAAAATCAGCTCACGCGGATCAAGATCGGGGAGCCCGGAGTGCTCGGCCTTTTGCCGCCGATTGGTCAGCGCCTCGATCTGAGCCAGAATTTCAAGTTCAACATCATCGTCCACCAGCGCCTTGAGCACTGGCGGTTTATAATAGGCGGTGGGGATCAGTCGCACCGTTGCCTGTTCGGCAATAGTGGCCGGGGCCGGCGTCACGCGCCACCGCGCAGCGCATCCACATAGCTGCGGGTTTCGATCATCGCAGGCAAGCCGCCCTCTATCATCATCTCAAGCGGCGTCCGCCCGCCAAACATCGGGCCGCTATTGCGCAGCCCGGCCCAGCGGTTGGCCACATCATCACTGAAGTAGAGATGGAGGGCCTTATAAAGCCCGGTGATCGCGCTCACCCGCAACAGCTGGTCGCGCGACAACCGCCCCGTCCATTCTCCGGTCTTGATCCGGGCCCAAGTGCGAGGGCTGACTGCAATCAATTCTGCAGCCACCCCGTTGCTCAGCCCCCAGATCGCCGCCAGCCGCGCATAAGCTTTCGCCGCAACGCTGCTGAGCTGATCAGGATCGGCATGCCCCTGCCCACGCGGCATTGCTACAGCGTCTGCCGACTGTGACACACCCATGCGAGCCATCCTTGCCATATGGCACAAAATAGTGCGCCACTTGGCAATCGTCAAGGCTCGGCTGCGGCCCTATTCCCACTCAATGGTGCCGGGGGGCTTGCTGGTCACATCGTAGACAACGCGATTGATGCCGCGGACTTCGTTGATAATGCGGGTGGCGGCGCGGCCGAGGAAATTCATGTCGAACTGATAGAAATCTGCCGTCATGCCATCCACCGAGGTCACGGCACGCAGCGCGCAGACGAACTCGTATGTGCGTCCATCGCCCATTACGCCCACCGTCTGCACCGGCAGCAGCACGGCAAAGGCCTGCCATATCTTGTCGTAGAGCCCGGCTTTGCGGATCTCATCAAGATAAACGGCATCGGCCTTGCGGAGAATATCGAGCTTTTCGACCGTGATCCCACCCGGGCAGCGGATGGCAAGACCGGGCCCCGGGAACGGATGCCGGCCGATGAAGCGCTCGGGCAGGCCCAGTTCGCGGCCCAGTGCGCGCACTTCGTCCTTGAACAGTTCGCGCAGCGGCTCGACCAGTTGCATGTTCATGCGTTCAGGCAAACCGCCCACGTTGTGGTGGCTCTTGATGGTTACCGACGGGCCGCCGGTGAACGATACGCTTTCGATCACATCGGGATAGAGCGTGCCCTGCGCCAGAAACTGCGCACCACCGATTTTCTTGGCTTCCGCCTCGAAGGTCTCAATAAACAGGCGCCCGATGATCTTGCGCTTGGTTTCGGGGTCGGATTGCCCTTCGAGCTCTCCGATAAACTTGGCTGAAGCGTCCACATGCACCAGCGGAATATTGTACTGGTCGCGGAACATGGTCACCACTTCGTCGGCTTCATTGAGCCGCATCAGCCCATGGTCGACAAAGATGCAGGTCAACTGGTCCCCGATAGCCTCGTGGATCAGCACCGCTGCCACCGAGGAATCCACCCCGCCCGACAGCCCGCAGATCACCTTGCCGCTGCCGACCTGGGCACGGATCTTCTCGATGGCCCGCTGGCGATAAGCCGCCATGGTCCAGTCACCGGGCAGGCCGCAGATCTTGTGCACAAAATTGGCATAGAGCCGGGCGCCATCGGGCGTATGCACCACTTCGGGGTGGAACTGCACGGCCCAGATGCGCCGAGCCTCATTGGCAATCATGGCGAAGGGGGCATTTTCCGAGGTCCCGACGACTTCGAAACCCTCGGGAATAGCGGTCACGCGGTCGCCGTGGCTCATCCACACCTGATGCGCCGAACCAACGTCCCAGACACCATCATAAAGCGCCGACGGCTTGTTGGCTGTTACCTGTGCCCGGCCGAATTCGCGGTGATGCCCGGCCTCCACCTTGCCACCGAGCGACATGCACAGGGCCTGCTGGCCATAGCAGATGCCAAGGATGGGAAGCCCGGCCTCAAGCAGCGCCGGATCAATAGTCGGCGCGCCCTCATCAAGCGTCGAGGCTGGCCCGCCCGAGAGCACGATCCCCTTGGGGTTCAAAGTCTTGAGCGCCTTGGCGGCAGAATTGAACGGGTGAACTTCGCAGTAGACCCCCGCCTCGCGAATACGTCGCGCAATCAATTGCGTGACCTGCGAACCGAAGTCGACGATGAGGATGCTGTTCTGGGCGGGTGCTGTCATGGCGAGGATTTAGCGATGTCGCGCAGATTCCGCAAGCCGATCATGCCGCGCCGGAGACCCCCTCGGATTTCTTGCGTCCGAGCCCGAAAACAGCGCGGGCGTAGAACCAGCTGATGGCAAGGAATGCCAGCCCCATGCCAAGGAAGGACAGCACCCGCCACAGCCCTTCGAGCGCTGCTGCATCGAACACAAACACCTTCACGGTCGCCGCCAGCACAAACGGGAATGACAGCATGCGCGCACCAAGATTCCTGAACGCCACACCCGCGATCAACAACACTGCCCCAAAAGCCAGCGTGGCCACCGAATAGCTATAGAATTCCGCCGACTCCGTTGTGCCCTGCAACAAATAGGGGTGAAATGCGAAGCGGATGTTGAGCAGCACATAGGTGAACCCTGTCACTACGCCAGTCACCGACAGTACCCGGCCAAGATAGGTTGCGAACTCCTCCTGCCTTCGGCTGATGATCTGCCCGCAAACTGCCATCAGAATTGCCGCCGGGACCAATGCAAGCAGGCTCCAGTTCAAGGCCACCGCGCCGCCCAGGTTTGCGGTTGGCCATGTGCCGTACACCGGCAGTACCAGCGTTCCGGCAATGACCACCGCCGCGATCACGCTCAGCATCGCGCCGGCCATCCAAAGCGCAGGGCGGGCCAATCGCTCACCGGCGAGCAGTGCAAAAGCGGCCAACAGCATTTCCGGACCGGTGACGCGGGCAGCCCAGTAGTAGAGCTCCTCGCCGAGATAGAGCGGATTGCTCGGCAGCCCCAGCAGCAAAATACCGCTGGCGAGCAGCAGTACCCCTGTGACTTCCAGCACCTGGGCAAAGCGTCGGCGAGGCGTCGCGGGGAACAGCAGCGCTGCCGCGATAAATGCCAACCCGGGCACGATCAGCAGCACCAGCGGCGCATCGCTGACAGACTTGGCCAGCACCACCCCGATCAGATCACGGTCGTAGGCCGCAACGCCGCTCTCGGCGCCAAGGATCAACAGGCCAAAGAGAACAGCATATGCCATTGCCACCTTGATCAACCCGTCGACCGGCACCACGCGCCGTATCGCAACCAGCCCCAGCACCTGCAGCGACGCCGCTGCGGGAAACAGCACCGGATCGAGCTCAAGCACAATGGCTAGCGAAATAAACGCCGATGTCGCTGCCGCAAAGATTGCATAGACCCGGTCACGCGGCACCGCATCGGCCACCTTCGGGCCAAAATACGACAACAGACCGGTCATGGCCCCGCCCAGCAGCAGCGCCAGAGCGGCCCGAAGGTGCTTTTGCGCGCTGACTTCTTCCCAGCCCGTCACCTTGAACAGAGCCACCGCGAAAAAGAACACGCCAACGAAAGCCACCGCTCCAGCCCAGAAGTCCGGCTTTTCCAACCGCCGCAACTGGTCCAGCGCGCCGAAACCATGAATGGCCCCCAGCATGATGGTGGCGAAGGCGATTTCGGTAAGGCTCGGTGAATCCCAAAACAGCAGCGAGAGCCCCGCCCCCGCCAGCGCATAGAGTTTGAGATACGCCAGCGACCGCGGCCAGAAGAAGCCAAGGATGACCGTTCCCAGGCTGAGCAGGATTGCCCCTTGCCAATAGACCAGCGGATAGTCGGCCCCTTCAAGCAACGCCACAAAACCGATGCTGGCGGCGAGCACTGAAATCGCCACCGCCTGCGCCGGAGTGGTCCGCCCCTTGGCCGAGGCATCGAGCAGCCGCGCCTGCCGTTCGCCGTTGCGCCAGAACGGTTCGGCGGCCACAAGCACAATCGTCGGCATGATAATGGTGAACGTGGCCGCCCAGAACTGCTGGTCCGGCGCACCTTCAAGTGCCCAAAGCAATATCCAGAGCACCGGGCCGACAAGCGCCGGAATGCTCAACAGCCACCAGGCCTTCAGCCGGATGACGGTAAAGCTGGCCACCAGGATGGCAGCCAGATAGCCGAACAGCATAAGCGCCGAAGGGTTGTCGCTGGCATAGAGGGCGGGGGTCAAATAGCCGCCCAAAAGGCCGACAAACGCGACGAGCTGGCCAAACACCAAAGCCAGCGCAATGGCCAGCGCCGTCACCACCGCCATGAACACAAACCCCGCCCCCGCAGGGATCAGCGGATAGGCAACCGATGAAAGGTAGACCGCTGCATAGAGCGTTGCGATTGCCGCCGCTGCCAGTGCACCTGCAATGGCAGCACCATTGGCGATGGTGCGCCGACGCACGACATCGGCACCGGCAAGGAACCCAAGTCCCGCCGCTGCACAGGCAATCGTGCGGAAGGCGGGCGTAAAGGCACCCGATTCAATCGCATAGCGGACGAAGAAAAAGCCGGCCAGCGACAGCGCTGCCGCGCCCAGCCAGATTGGCAGTGTCACCCCAATCAGCCGTTCCCAGTCGCGCTTTTTCGGCGCAACCGCCGCCTCCGGGACCTTGGGGGCCTCAGTGTCAGGGTTTGGCGGTTCCAGGACGACTGCTTCCGAAGCAATGATCGGAACTTGTTCATCCGCTGCAATTGGCTCGGCCGTTTCGACTGGCGAAGGCTGCGAAGGTTCGACCGACCCATCGGCGCGTCCCGTCACCAACCGTTCCAGCCGGTCAAGGTTTCCAGCCAGCAGCCGGTTCGTACCCTCGAGGCTTCGCATGCGGAGATCGAGCGCCTTGTTGGCTCGACCTGCAGCAATCGCCAGGAAAGCCGCAACAACGGCAACAAGCAGCGCCAATATGTCCATAATCGCCCCCAATTGCCTGATTGGGGCCACGCCGGGGCTGAGGCGTCAAGTCCAATGGTTAGTTGACTACGGCAATCCAGAGGTTCAGCACGCTGGCAAAACCCACCCACGCTGCATAGGGCACAAACAACCAGGCCGAAACCCGGTCAATCGGCCGCGCTGCGAGGATGAATGCAACAATGAGCGCAAATATCGTGGCAATGATCGCAAACGCGGGCCACAGCAGATGGAAGGTAAACCACACCGGTGTCCAGGCCCAGTTCAGCAGCATCTGAGCGCCCCAGATCTTCATCGCCGCGCTGTTGGGCGCCCGTATGAAGATGCGCCAGCCTGCAACCGCGATGAACACATAAAGCACTGTCCACACCGGTCCAAAAATCCAGTTCGGCGGGTTGAACGGCGGCTTGCTCAATTCCTCATACCAGGCGTCGGGCAGGTTGTTAGCACCGATGAGCCCGCCCATGCCAATCACCAGGATCAGGAAACCAGCCAGGAACAGCCAGGCGCGCGGATGTGTTTGCGTTTGTGTGCTCATGGCACAGCAACGCGCTGAACCATGGTTTGGTTCACGCGATGAGGTTCATGTTTTGATTCAGATTCCGCAGCCCGATCTAACCCGTTGAAATGGCTACGAGGCCTTGCGTGTCAACACGGCAATGTAAAATCCGTCCGTGCCCGTCATCAGCGGCGACAGCGCGATACCACCCTCGGCCGAAAACCGCGCACGCGCCGTCGTACCGCTGAAATGGGCGTGCCACGACTTGTGCGGCGGCACAGGGGAAAATTCGGAATGTGCTGCCAGAAAAGCCTCAACCTGCTTGCCATTCTCATCGGCAAGGATTGAGCAGGTAATATAGGCCAGCACCCCGCCCGGCCTCACATATCCCGCGCCTTCAGCCAGCAACGCCTTCTGCTCAGCCAGGCGTTGCGCCAGCTGTTCCGGGCTCAATTTCCATTTGGTGTCCGGCCGCCGCCGCCAGGTGCCTGTTCCGGTGCATGGTGCATCGATCACCACCCGGTCGAGCTTGCCAACCAGATCATCGAGCGCCCCCGGTGCGGGCGGCCGCACCTGCGCGTTGCGCGCGCCGTTGCGCTTGAGCCGATCATAGATCGGGGCCAGGCGCGAACGGTCGCTGTCATAGGCAAAGATCTGCCCCTTGTTCTGCATTGCCGCCGCCATGGCCAGCGTCTTGCCGCCTGCCCCGGCGCAAAGATCGAGCACCTGCTCGCCCGAGCGCGCGCCTGCCAGCGCCGCCACCATCTGGCTGCCCTGATCCTGCACTTCGAACCAGCCTTTAAGATAGCCCTCATCTGATTGCACATTGGGCGTGCGCGCATCGGCCCCACCGGCAGGCAAACGCAAGCCATCCGGCGACGGGCCATCCAGCTGCGGTTCAAAACGGCTGAGCGCCTTGACGACCTTTTCCCGTGTCGATTTGAGCGTGTTGACGCGCAAATCGAGCGGTGGGCGCTGGTTCATGGCAATTGCCTCGGCCACCCAGCCCCCGCCAAAATGTTGTGCCAGCGACGGCGCCAGCCATTCGGGCACATCGGCGCGCACATGGTCGGGTGCCCCAGCCAAGGGGTCGGCTGCCGTCAGCCGCGCCGCTTCCGCCTCGCTTACCGGTGCCGGTGCAAATGTGTCGCCCTCGAAGGCCGCATTGAGCGCTTCGGGCGTGTGCCCCCAATCGCGCACCGCAACACTCAAGACGAGCGCCCGCGGAGAATCCTCGCCCATGGCATAGGCGTGCGAGGCCCGTCGGCGCAGTGCGTCGTAGACCAGATTGCCAATGGCTGCGCGATCACCCGCCCCGGCAAAGCGATTGCCCAAACCCCAGGCCTTGAGTGCCTCGGACACCGGACGGTGACGGGTTTCGACATCGCCAAGAATTTCAATGGCAGCAGACAGTCGCCCGGGCAAACGCATCAGTATCTCGCAAAAATGCTTAGAATCAGCTGCACCGCAAGTTCCAGCCACATGAGGCTAAGCAGAGCAAAACCAGTCACATAAGCGGTGAAGCGCTGGTTTACATTGTTCGACGTCACGTGAATGCGGGCATGCACAACACGCGATGCAACAAAGGCCCAGGCCAGCCCCGCTTCAACCCAGTTGGGTTCGAAATAGAGGGCGACAAACACCGCCACATAGAACAACACCGGCAACTGGAACTGATTGTCGAATGCATTGGAAGCCAGTTGGGCATCGAGCGGCCAGCCATCCCGCGTTACCGCAACATCCTCCCGGTTGACCCTTCCGCCCATGACCAGCGGCAGCCGCCGCCGCCCCAACAACCAGAGCAAAGCAAGGGTCAGCCCAACCTGGAATACGACTGCGCCGAGCAAGGTGAGTTGAATAGCCACGACCAATCCTTAGCGGTTGCCGCGATAGTTCGGCGCTTCACGAGTGATCGACACATCGTGCACATGGCTTTCGCTCAGCCCTGCGCCCGAAATCTTCACGAACGTGGCATTTTCGCGGAACTCCTGCAGCGTATGCGCGCCGGTATAGCCCATGGCAGCGCGCAGGCCGCCCTGCAACTGGTGCAGCACCGCACTGGCGGAGCCCTTGTAGGGCACCTGCCCCTCAATGCCCTCAGGCACCAATTTCAGAGAATCCTTGACGTCCTGCTGGAAATACCGGTCTGCCGAACCCGACCCCATGGCGCCCACTGATCCCATCCCGCGATAGGATTTATAAGAGCGTCCCTGATAGAGGTAAACTTCGCCCGGGCTCTCGTCGGTGCCTGCCAGCAGCGACCCCACCATCACGCAGGAAGCACCGCCCGCCAGGGCTTTAGCCATATCTCCTGAGAATTTGATTCCGCCGTCGGCAATCACCGGCACGCCGTGCTTTGCGCCTTCTTCGGCACAGGCCATAACAGCCGCCAGTTGCGGCACCCCGACGCCGGCCACGATACGCGTCGTGCAGATCGAACCGGGCCCGATGCCCACCTTGATCGAATCCGCCCCTGCATCGATCAGCGCCCGGGTGGCTTCCGCCGTGGCCACATTGCCAGCGACAATCCGGGTGGCATTGCTCTCGCGCTTGACCCGTTCCACCATCGACAGCACGCCCGCCGAATGGCCATGGGCGGTGTCGATCACCAGCAGGTCCACCCCGGCATCGATCAGGGCCAGCGAGCGGGCAAATCCGGTTTCGCCCACACCCGATGCGGCGGCCACGCGCAGGCGCCCGAGTGCATCCTTGACTGCATGCGGATTGAGCTGGGCCTTCTCGATATCCTTGACCGTGATCAGCCCCACGCAGCGTCCGGCATCATCGACCACCAGCAGCTTTTCGATGCGGTGCGCATGCAGCAGGCGCTTGGCGTCGTCCTTGCTCACGCCATCCCGCACCGTCACCAGCCCTTCGTGGGTCATCAGCTCGGCGATCTTTTGCCGATGATTGGAGGCAAAGCGCACGTCGCGGTTGGTCAGGATGCCGACCAACTTGCCGACGGCGCGCCCGCCCGTTCCGCCATTTTCCACCACTGGAATGCCCGAAATGCGATTGCGGTCCATCAGGGCCAGCGCGTCGGCAAGGGTTGCGTCGGGCCCGATGGTAATGGGGTTCACCACCATGCCGCTTTCGAAGTTCTTGACCTGCCGCACCTGCTCGGCCTGTTGTTCCGGCGTCAGGTTCTTGTGGATCACGCCCATGCCACCGGCTTGCGCCATAGCAATGGCCATGCTGGACTCGGTCACAGTGTCCATCGCCGACGAGAGGATCGGCAGGTTCAGCTCAATATCCTTGGTCACCCGCGTGCGGATGTCGGTTTCCGTCGGCAGGATATCCGAATGCGCCGGTTGCAACAGAACGTCGTCGAACGTCAGCGCGTAGTCGCCGGTTGCCGATGAAATGATTTTAGCCAAGGCCAGACCCTTCCCTGCCTCTGATCGTGATCAGAAATTGTCGGAATCCGTGGGCGCTCAAGAATCGCGCCGTTTACGGGTTGGCGAGGGTGATTATCACCTCGGTCTGGCTTTGCAAAGGGCTGGGAAGCTTAGCCTGCCTGCGTCTGGCGAATACATGCCATGACGGCAGTGTTGACCCCGGCAGGAGGCGCTGCTACCGCACCTTGAGTTCACCCACGCCTGCCGGTTGCCGCAGCAATCGGTGTGGCAGGATTGCCGCCCGTGTCGCGCATTACCGCTCTCATCCTTGCCATTGCGCTGTTCATGGAACAGCTCGATTCAACCGTCATCGCCACCTCCCTGCCCGCTATTGCCGCCGATATCGGCACAGAGCCGGTGGCGCTCAAGCTGGCGCTGACGTCCTATTTCGTCTCGCTCGCCATCTTCATCCCCATCAGCGGCTGGATGTCGGATCGGTTTGGCGCCCGCAACATCTTCCGCCTCGCCATCCTGGTTTTCGTCATGGGTTCGATGGCGTGCGCCTTTTCATTCTCGCTTGAATCCTTTGTCATCTCCCGCTTCTTCCAGGGCATGGGGGCCTCGATGATGACCCCGGTCGGGCGCCTGCTGCTGGTGCGCTCCACGCCCCGTCACGAACTGGTCTCTGCCATGGCCTGGCTGACCATTCCGGCCCTGATCGGCCCGATCATGGGGCCACCGCTCGGTGGATTTCTCACCACCTATCTCACCTGGCACTGGATCTTCTGGATCAACGTCCCAATCGGGCTGGTCGGCATTGTGTTTGCCTCCAAATACCTGCCCGAAACCGATCCGCGCACGCCGAGGCCCATCGATGTCACCGGCTTCGTCCTGACTAGCCTCGCCTTTTCCGGCGTCGTTTTCGGCCTGTCGGTGGTCAGCCTGCCTGCGCTTCCAATTGTTTATGGCTATCTGGCCATTGCCTTTGGCGTCACCGCCCTCCTGCTCTATCTGCTGCACGCCCGCCGCACCAAATATCCCCTGCTCGACCCGGCTCTCTTCAACTACCCCCTGTTCCGCGCGGCAGCCATCGGGGGCAACTTCTTCCGCATCGGGGTCGGCGCCACGCCATTTCTTCTGCCGCTCATGCTGCAACTGGGCTTTGGCATGAACCCGTTTGAATCCGGCATGATCACCTTTGTCGGAGCCGTGGGTGCGCTGAGTTCGAAATTCCTCGCCGAACGGGTTTTTGCCGGCTTTGGCTTCCGCACGGTTCTGGGCATCGGCATCCTAGGCGGCTCGGCGTTGATCGCCGTCAACGGCCTTTTTACCCCCACCACCTCGGCCTGGGTGATGATCGCCACCCTGTTGTTCGCCGGTGTTCTGCGCTCGATCTCTTTCACCGGCGTCAATGCGCTCAGCTTTGGCGATGTCAACGAGGCCGACATGAGCCAGGCTACCGCCATCAATGCGGTGATGCAGCAGTTGACCGCCGCCATGGGCGTGGCGCTGGCCGGCGGCATCCTGTCGATCTCAAGCGCCCTGCGCGGTCACACCGGCGTTGATCTTTTTGATTTTCAGGTGGCGTTCTTCATCGTCGCGCTGGTGGCGGGGCTGGGGGCCATTCCCTTCCTGCGCTTGCCACCGGATGCCGGGGCCGATGTGTCAGGGCACAAATAGCGCCCTACTCGCCCCGCTGCTCGGCGCGGCCCCTGCCGTGAAAGCCCTTGGCGACGAGATAGGCCTCGGCCGAACCCGCCCGTGAGGCCGGCGGCTTGGCGTGAAACGTTGAGGTGAAATTGCGCTTCAGGTCAGCCAGCAGTTCATGCTCGGTGCCGCCCTGAAACACTTTGGCGATAAACACCCCACCCGGCGCCAGCACATCAAGCGCAAAATCGGCGGCAATTTCGATCAGGTGCACAATGCGCAAATGGTCAGTTGCTTTGTGCCCAGTGGTCGGCGAGGCCATATCGGACAGCACCAGATCCACCTTGTGGCCACCGAGCGCATCCATCAGCATTTTTGGCGCATCGTCGTCGGTGAAATCCTTCTGAAACAGGATCACCCCGGGAATGGCCGCCATTTCGAGATAGTCCATGCCCACAACCAGTGGGTTCTCGTCGGTCGAGCCCAGTGCCTTTGCCGCTACCTGCGACCAGCCGCCCGGGGCGGCGCCGAGGTCCACCACCCGCATGCCCTTGCGCAGCAGCTTGTAGCGCTCATCAAGCTCGATCAGCTTGTAGGCCGCGCGCGAACGCCAGCCCTCAGCCCGCGCCTTGGCTACATAGGGGTCATTGAGCTGGCGCTGCAGCCACAGCGTCGAGCCGATCTTGCGGCCCTTGGAGGTCTTCACCCGGACTTTGAGATCGCTGCCGCCCTTGCGTCCGCCGCTGGTAGGAGATTTAGCCATTGCGCGCCCTCGGATATTTCGACGGTTTGCCAAACGTCTTGTCGGCATCCATCAGCGAAATCAAAATGCCCTCGCGCAGCCCCCTGTCCGCCACGCGCACGCGCTCTGCCGGCCATTCACGGCGGATGGCTTCAAAAATGGCGCAGCCGGGCAGCACGAGATCGGCCCGGTCACGCCCGATGCAGGCATGGGCTACCCGGCGGTCGTAGGACATGCCGAGCAGGGCCCGCATGGTGGCATCGACTTCCCGGCGGTTCATCCACAGGCCATCGACCTTCTGGCGCTCATACCGCTCAAGCCCAAGATGTAGCCCGGCCAGTGTCGTTACCGTCCCCGAAGTCCCGATCAGGTGCACCGGGTGGGTGCCGATCATCTGGCGCAGCTTTTCCCGCCCGCGGAACTGTTTGAGCTGTTCGGCCACGAATGCCACCATGGCTTCAAAACTCTCTGGCGTCACATCGACGCCGCCGAACTTTTCCGCAATCGAAACCACGCCCACGGGCAGCGATTGCCACGAGCGGATCGAAGCTGCCATCCGCCCCTGCCGCTTGGGGCGTCCACCGCGAAAATCGAGCCACGCCAGTTCCGACGACCCACCGCCGATATCGAACATCAATGCGCCTTCGCTGCCCTGTTCGATCAGGTCGGCGCAGCCGGTCACCGCCAGTTGCGCTTCGGTGCGGCGATCCACAATTTCGAGTTCGAGCCCGACCTCTTCGCGCACGCGCTCGAGAAAGCTCACCCCGTTTTCTGCCGAACGGCAGGCCTCGGTGGCGATCAGCCGCATGCGGGTCGGCTCATGTTCGCGCAACTTGTTGCGGCAGAGTTTTAGCGCTTCGATGGTGCGTTCCATGGCCGCATCGCTCAGCCGCCCGGTGACCGAAAGCCCCTCGCCCAGCCGCACGATGCGGGTAAACCCGTCGAGCACCCGAAAGCTGTGCTCATGCGGGCGGGCAATCAGAAGCCGACAATTATTGGTGCCAAGGTCCAGCGCCGCATAAAGCGGTCCCCGCGATTTGCGCGGGCCGCCCGCGGGCGGTTTTTGGGCGTTGGGCGTCCGCCTTTCCGCCCCGGCCTGCCCGGAATTGCTCCGGCCATCGGCCTTCCAATCCGGGCTTTCACCCGACTGGCGGCGGGGCCCCGCCGCATCGGCGGATGCGCCCGGGACCACGGACCGATCGGAACCGGTCACTTCAGTCTCCATCCTGCCCGGTCGCCGTAACGGCCTAGCCGTTGCGCCCAAAGCAGTTCATTTCAGTTTCATCCGACCCTAGAGCAAGCATCCAGACAGCGCAACCGCCTACCCCGCCAACCGCCCGCGCGATAATGTCCCAACACCAGCGCCCCTCGCCGCCACCCCATCCCTATCCCTCGAGAGGTAGGGAGACCGTGTTTCACGGCTTGCGTGTTTCCTCCCCCTTCCAGGGGTAGGATCAAGGTGGGGGTGCGCGCGCTCCAAATAAGCAGTCCCCATTGCGCTACACCGCCCTGCTCCCCTCGCTGCCCAGGCGCGACTTTCAAACGCAAGCCATTCTGGGCCTGCGGCAAACTACGCGCCCCGCTACCCGCCGCTCCGGGATAATGTCTAGGCGGGCGCACAGGGGCCTTGATCCCCATTCAAAATATGCTACAAGCCGCGCCGAAGCAGCGGCACGCCGCCCTTCCACCGCGGCCCGCCGCGCGTTGGGGAATAGTTCAACGGTAGAACTGCGGACTCTGACTCCGTCAATCTTGGTTCGAATCCAGGTTCCCCAGCCATCTATTTTTTATCTATGACGGGGCTGAAAGAGTGCCACGATTTGGCTGTAAGAATGCAGCGATCCGGCTGTAGGAATGCAGCGATTCATCTCACCGAAGGTATGGTCATACTTCAGCGCCAACAATGGTATGCAGCGAGGTTTGGATGCTGGTGAGCGCGACCATGCCGGATTGGAATAATGCGACCAAAAAATGTTGAGTCGATTTGACCCCGGAAAACCGGGCATCGGCCAAAAGTCGTGAGTCGATGCGCCACTGATTTGAGAGTCGCCCTGGCAACGGGGCGGCTCTCAAATATTTACCCGAGCAACTCGTCGCAGACGCCGAACACGCCCTTGGGCGCTCCCGTCTCCTTGCAAACCATCCCCGCCTCCTGCATATTGTGACCAGGCTCGGACAGGAGCCTGACGCCCGTACCGGCGAAGCTGCTAGCGGCACTGTCCATGAACTCGACCAACATGTCTGGTTCGGGCTCGAGAAGTGGAACGGGCGACGCTTCGCAGGAGCCGGAGAATCGGCATGTCGACCAATCAGCGCACGCCTGCGTCCATCGCAGGCATCAAGCGTCTCGCGAAGAAGATTGCGTCCGAGAAGTCGGTTTCGCATTCGGTTGCCTTGGAAGAGGCCGCCAAGCACGCCGGCTACCAGAACTTCATCCACGCAAAACGAGCTCTTTCACCCAAGGTCAAGGCGCCTGGGCAGCAGCCGTCGCGTGTCTCGAACGCAAGGAAACCCGAGATGCATTATTCTGAATTTCATACCCGTGTCCGTCGCAACTGGACCTTGGCAATTGACCAGTTCGCCACGGCCAACGAATCCCTCTCTTGGACCAGCGCATCCGATATGGTGCGCACGCTCGAGCCCTTCATGGGCAGCAATGCCAATCATGGTCACCTGCCCACTGGTGGTGGCTTCGACTTCAAGTCCGTCAGCTTGGGTAGGGAGCCCGGTTGCCTTGAGTTCTATGTTGGTGGCCGCACCTACATCATGGCGAAGCCCAAGCGGCTGCGCCTTGAGCGCATCGCTGCCGATCCCACCGAGTCCTTCATGCTCCTCGAGCTGGACGATCTCGACACCACCGGCGTCTATGACGCGGAACGCGATGCCGGAAATCGTGAGTACCGGCAGGAGGAAGTTGTCGATCTCGGTGGGGGATACTATGTGCAGCGTGATGGAGTCGATGACGGCTTCTACTACGACCGTGACCGCCGCATGCACGATCTCCCGGAGCACTACCGCATCATCTCACGCCTGCTGAACGGCCAGATCATGCTGGTCACCAAGGGCAGCATCTGGAACGGAGCACCTGGGACCTACTCGGGAACCCATGACCGCTATCCTGCTGCTGAGATCCGCTCGGCGATCGAGCGCGCGATCTCACGGCGTGACTCTGCATAGCGTTATTGCAGCCGGAACTAGCTGCTGGTGGTTGCCGTGAAGCAGCACATGGATTGTTCGAGAGGCAGGACCGAAGATTTCGCTTCGGCCTCTCGGACCTGTCAAATGACCAGAACTCGACTGGCGCGCAAGCCCGAACAAGTTTGATGCTGCACGTGTATAGCTAGAGGAACCGAAACTCGCGAATGCCACCATGCGACCCCTCATCGATGAGCGGTGTCTTCTCTACGGGCGGAGCAACGACAAACTCCAGTTGGCGGAGGTCCATGTTCGCGATGAAGGGCGCAAAAGCGACTACGCGATTCTGAACCGCCGACAAAGGCGCCGAGAAAATCGTAGGAGTGCCAGTGTAGCGCGTCGCCGGTGTCCAGGTCTGCGCGAACAGTTCCACGGGACCCAGGGCAAGCGAATAAGAGCTGAGGAAATGGAGTTCACGCCTTAAACTCATGTCCAAGGAAGGCATATAAACTCCTCGGCGAACATATAGGTCGCTTAGCGAACCTGGGCCTTCATGGCCGAGATGATCAATATATTCAGGAAGGAAAGCCTCGATCAGTCCCGCATTGGTGTCGAAAATTGCCCTCATCTCTTCTGGCGTAAAAAGCGGTTGCACCGATGGGTCGATGACTTCCAGGACGAAACCACCTGCATGCTGAGGGAAGGCGCCTCCATCAAACAGGCTGACCGACGCTTTTATCGCGAGCATCTCGGGGGAGTCTTGCCGCCGCTTCTTGCCATCGACCCACAACTGAGCGAAGGATGAGGTAAAGGTTTCCAGCTTCTTTTCCGGAACCCCGTTGCTCAACGCAAGATCCCTGAAGTGCTCGGCCCAATGCTCATGCTGCCCTTCGAAGAAGGAGTAAGCTCGAATGATGCGCTCCTCTTCCTCCATGGTCTTGTATCCCGGGGCGAACTCCGTTCGAGAGACAGGCCCATTGCCGCTGCTGTCGTCCAGAAGACGTTGCCGGATGAACGGATCGGACAGATTCTGAGGCAAGGACGCATGGAGCAATCCTTCCCCTGGTTCCCACGTCTCAAGGAACACGTCGTAGTCGTCCCGTTCGTCAGCCAAGGCCGCTCTCTTCCTTAGTCATCCCACTCGCTGCGACGCGCCGGCAAGCGGGTGTCCGACGTACGCCAGGGCTTGCTTCCACGCTCTCCCCGATGCTGCGGCTCACCATTGGAGTTCCAAGCTACCAGAGTGCTGCCGTCGATATTGCGATACTTGCCGGTATGGTCCCAATCCCAATCAAAGCTCACGGTCTCGCCGCTATAAACGAACTTGCCGGACCATTGCGCTAGAAACGAATATTTCTCGCCGGCGATGGTGATGACATGTTGATGCCAGGCGCGCTTATTGCCGCCTCGGCTGGGAGGACGCGACTTGTCCTTCAAATAGGTCCCGTAATGCTCGACCGCCGCCCTCTCTTTTCTCACATGCGGCCCTCCGCGATTTCCTGGCGTCAACGCACTTCCTGATACGTCGTCCGCAGGAATCGTTCGGCCTTGGTGAAGGACGCCACTACGCAACGCTGCAGATCCTCAAACCAAACCTCGTCCTCGGCATGGGCGATCCGGTCAACGTTCAGCGTCAGGATATACTGCTGCTCCTCCTCGAACTCCGCTCGCGTGAGCAGGAATTCCAGGCTCTTGTTCAAGGTGTCCTCGTCGACATCGAATATGTTGTCGTGCACCAACAGGCCTGGATGCCGCACCTTGGTGAAGTCGTTCAACAGCAGTGCGATGTCGTAGATGAAGACCTTTTCCCGCTCCACGCTGTGGCTGCCGTCGTCGTCGATGCGCAGGACAATGTCGACGACCTGCTTGTTGGCCGTGGTGCGGACGTCGAAAGAAGCCTTCCGGTTGCCCTGGATGAACTGGTGGATGTCGAGGATGGTCTTCTCGACCGATTTCAGCCGGTCGCGAGCGGCTGCGATGCTTCCCTGCAGTCGCAGCCGCTCGGTTTCCTTGTCGGACCGCTTCTGCTGCTTCTCGACGGCCAGCTGATCGTAGCGCTCGATGAATCCCTTCAACTGGCCGAGCTCGTCGCTCTTGACCTGATAGGAGGCGTAGGTCTGCCGCAGGCTGCGGAGCTGCCCTTCCTGGTCCAGAACCGCGAGAAGCTTCGAGTACCGCCGGTCGAGGTCGGCAAGTTGCCTGTTCAGACCCTTGAGCTCGACGTCCACCACCTTGGACTTCTCCTCGAGCAGGTGCTGCTGGAAGCGCTCGATCTTGTCCTTGAAGGAGATGACCTCCGTCAGGTCGCGCGCGACCGCCGTCCCTAAGCCGGCACGCAACTCGTCGTAGAAGTGCCGGATCTCCTCGGTTTCGATGGAAGGCTTCGCGGCCACGGGGGCGAGACGCGCGGACCGTTGTGACAGCACTTCCTTCCGGCGCCGAAGCGCCGCCATTTCCTCCTCGATCGCCAGCATCTCGGCCTGAACGATGTCGAAGGCGGGCGCGGTCTCGAGGGCCTCGATGGCATCGTTGATACTCTGCACCTCCTCGTCCAGCGCGTTCAGGTCCGAACGCGCGTCGTCGATGGTCTTCTGGCGTACGAGCAGGACGTTCTCCCGGATGCGGGCCTCCTCCGCGCCGATAAGGTCTATCTCCTTCAGGATTTCCTTGATGAGACGGTAGATGCCGAGGTCGATGCCCAGCAGCATCAGGTGGGGAGCATAGTTCTCCGGCACCTTCAACCTGGTGTCGAAGTAGGAAACGATGGACTTGAACTCGGACCGCTCGTCCCGGATGAGAGGACCGAGCATCTCGCGGAAATTCACCGCTCCGGCCGCTTCGAACGGGAACATGCGCTGTGTCAGGAAGTCGGTGGCATCCTCGCGCTTGGCGAATATGGTTTCCCTGCCGTCGACGATGATCCTGGGCTGCTCGGATTCCGCCAAGGATCGTTTGATGGTGTATACCTCGCCGTGCAGCCGGAAGCGGACGCAGACGAACGTGTAAGGATCGAATGCTTCCTTCGGGATCTTCGACACCCGGCTGTCGGACTTCTTCTTCAGCAGCGCGAAGTTGATGAACTCGATGCACAGGGACTTGCCGACCCCGTTGTTCTTGGAGCTCGTATCGTCGCTTTCACCGAGTACGACGTTCACACCGTCATCGAACTCGATGGGCTCGATCGTTGCCGGCTCTGTGTAGAGGAGCTCAATCCGCATCGAGCGCTACCAGGTAGGGTTCCTCGAACTCGAGCAGCCCGACCGCGTACAAGAAGGTCAGGCCATAGAAGAAGGTCGTGGAGGTGAACCAGCGCTCCCGCTTGAAGTGGTCGACGACGTCGAAGATGCTGACCCGCCCCTTGCCGGCGGTACGAACGTAACGGATGACCTCGAACCCGACGATCGCCGGGGCCCTCTCCAACGGTTCATCCTTGAGGAACAGGTTAGGCATGGGCAGCGGTCTTGTTGGGGAACACGTTGCAACGGATCAACTGGTCGATGAGGTAGAAGCGGACCGCGCTCTCGTCGAACCCCGCAGTCCCGTCGCCCATCTTCTCCATGATCCGGATCACCATCGTCTCCAGCGCCTGTTCGGGATCGCCGGCGCATTCCTGCAGGACCCGGTCGCTCCAGTTCGTCAGGTATATCTGGAGCTTCAGCATACGACCATGACCGATGTCGGACTGGCCGGAGACCTCGGCCAGGGTGGCGCCATAGAGGGCATGAAGGTCGGTGAACTGCCGCTTCAGGAAATCGGCGTGGTCGGCGAAGCGGGCGTTGATCTTTCCTTCCGGGTCCGGGTCGACCCGAATGTCCGCAGCGACCGCCTCGACCTCGGATTCGCTCAGGACCTCGATGAGGCGCAGCAGCGTGAGTACCTCGTTCGCCTCACGCGGTTGCCGGGTCGATATACCCGCCTTCAGGTAGTCGAAGCACTGGACGAGTTTCTCGGGCGGCAGGTCGTCGATCCGTGCGAGGAGCTCATCGAGACCCCAGACATCATCCTTGATCGACATGGCGAACACGTCACCACCGCCCAAGCTGTCCTGCCTGTATGTCTTCTTCTCGCCTATAACCAGCACCACCAGTCGGTCGTACTTGGCGTCCAGTCCACCCGCCACGAAGCCGGAGTGAGTGTGCTTGATCTTGGGCATGCCGGCGGTCGAAGTCACCTGGATGGCGATGCGGGCGTCCTCATCGCCGAGGTCGATCGCCCGGGCATTTTTCTCCACGATATTGATGTTCTTCAGCTCGTATCCGAAAGCCAGGTTCAGGAAGTCACGGAAGAAGTTCTCGGAAACGACGTTGATGTCTTGGTGGTTGAGGCTGTTGTGAAGCTCCACGGACACCCTGAGGATGGATAGGTAGTGGATTATGCCGTCGAGGAGCGACTTGCGGTTCATGCAGGAACGTCTCCTTGATCGTTACCGGGATCGACGGCGAATCTTGCCATCAGCCAAAACGCACTTCGCCATATGCTCTACGGGCCGGTGAACCAATGCAACCGGTCGTTGACATCCTCCAGTCCCACCCCTGCGGCCAGCCCCACCCCGGGACGAACGTTCGGGACTTTCTAGAACCGCGGGGGTGTCCGCGACCTCTTGAATGCCCCCTGCTGGCGCTGGTGATCGAGGTGGTCGACCAGCTGGGTGATCTCGTGCCGAAGCCGGTCCTGATCCGTCTCTTCATCCTGCGCGATCTCGATAAGCATGCTCGCGAGGACGCCGGCGCCGCCGAAGTTCCGACCCCTGCCATTCGGTCTCTGGGTCCGACGCTTGTTGCCGTCGACCTCCACCGGGCCGAGGACGTCGGCGATGCGGATCATGGCGTTCCTGATACGCGTGCTGCTGGCGCCGGTCTGCTGCTTGAGCGCAGTGGTGGGAAAGACGGCCTCGTCTCCGTGGACCAATGCCCCCAGACGAGCCAAGACCAAAAGGTCTCCCAAAGTTACATCCGGCTCGAAAGCCACTCGACGAGGCATCCCATGTCTCCGAAGGTGCCTCGTCATTGTGCATTCGG
>JAYRZB010000010.1:0-82397 GCA_041916675.1 Devosia sp.
GCACCCCCACCTTGATCCTCCCCCTGGCAGGGGGAGGAAACACGCAAGCCGTGAAACACGGGCTCCCTCCCACTCGAGGGGGAGGGATGGGGTGGGGGTGGGGGAAGCCACCCACAGTCCAATGTGAACACTCCCCCTCTTGAGGGGGAGGATCAAGGTGGGGGTGCGGCGCTCTCAAAAGATACAATCCCCGCAAGGGGTCAGGGATGGGGGTGACCAAGCGCACCCCGTTTGCAGTCAAATAAAAAGGCCGGGATCACTCCCGGCCTTCATCAATTCATCCACGCCGCCTCAGCTCTTTTCGGCCGCCTTGGGCGCTTTCCTGGCCTTTTTCGGCCCGGGCAAAGCCTTGGGTTTGGCCGGGCGCGGCGGGGTCGCGATCAGGTCAAGCTTGGCATCCGGGCCGATCCCGACCACGGCCACCGTCACATTGCCGCCGTTCACGAGTTCGCCAAACAGCACCTGGTCGGCCAGCGGCTTTTTCACGTGCTCCTGGATCACCCGACCGAGCGGCCGCGCACCCATGCGCTCGTCATAGCCACGCACCGCCAGCCATTCTGCCGCTTCGGGCGTCAGGTTGATGGTCACGCCACGCTCAGCAAGCTGGCCTTCAAGCTGGAGCACAAACTTCTCGACCACGCGCCGCACCACTGCCGGTGGCAACGGGCCGAACGAGATGATCGCATCGAGCCGATTGCGGAACTCGGGCGAGAAGGTGCGGTTGATCGCTTCCTCGTCGTCGCCCTGCTCGCGCTTGCGCCCGAAGCCGATTGGCGATTTCGAAAGCTCCTGCGCCCCCACATTCGAGGTCATGATCAGGATCACATTTCGGAAATCCACCGATTTGCCGTTGTGGTCGGTAAGCTTGCCGTGGTCCATCACCTGCAACAGGATGTTGAACAGGTCCGGATGCGCCTTTTCGATTTCGTCTAGCAACACCACGCAATGCGGATGCTGGTCCACGCCATCGGTCAGGAGCCCGCCCTGGTCAAAGCCGACATAGCCCGGAGGGGCGCCGATCAGGCGGCTCACCGTATGCCGCTCCATATATTCGGACATGTCGAACCGCAGCAGTTCCACACCGAGCGTATCGGCAAGCTGCTTGGCTACCTCGGTCTTGCCGACGCCGGTGGGGCCGGTGAACAGGTAAGAGCCGATCGGCTTTTCCGGTTCGCGCAGCCCGGCGCGGGCCAGCTTGATTGCCGACGCCAGCGCCGTTATCGCCGCATCCTGGCCAAACACCACCGTTTGCAGGTTCTTTTCGAGCCCGGCTAGCAGTTCGGAATCCGATTTCGAGACCGACTTGGGCGGAATGCGCGCAATGCTGGCAATGGTTGTCTCGATGTCCTCGACATCGATCACCTTCTTGCGCAGGTCTTCCGTCACCAGCATCTGGCTGGCACCGGTCTCGTCGATCACGTCGATGGCCTTGTCCGGCAGCTTCCGGTCATTGATATAACGCGCCGACAGTTCCACCGCCGCCTTCAGCGCTTCATCGGTATACTTGATCTTGTGATAGTCCTCGAAATACGGGCGCAGGCCCTTCACGATCTCGATGGCATCCGGAATGGTCGGCTCGGCGACATCGATCTTCTGGAACCGGCGCACCAGCGCACGATCCTTTTCGAAGAACTGGCGATACTCTTTGTAAGTTGTCGAGCCAATGCAGCGGATCGCACCGGAGGCCAGCGCCGGCTTCAGCAGATTGCTGGCATCAAGCGCACCGCCCGAGGTTGCACCCGCACCGATAATGGTGTGGATCTCGTCGATGAACAGGATGGCATCCTCGTGCTTTTCGAGCTCCTTCATCACGGCTTTCAGGCGCTCTTCAAAATCACCGCGATAGCGCGTACCAGCCAGCAGCGCGCCGATATCCAGCGCATAGACCACTGAATCCTTCAGCACTTCAGGCACCGTGCCTTCGGTAATCTTGCGCGCCAGACCTTCGGCGATCGCCGTCTTGCCCACGCCCGCGTCACCCACATAGATCGGGTTGTTCTTTGACCGGCGGCACAGCACCTGGATCGTCCGGCGCAGTTCGGCGTCGCGCCCGATCAGCGGGTCGATCTTGCCGGCCTTGGCCTTTTCATTCAGGTTCACGCAAAAATCGGCCAGCGCCGACGACGCGCCGCCACTTCGGCCTTCCTCGGTCTCGGCCGCGCTGTCGGCACCACGCACGCGCCTGTCCTCGTTGGGACCGGACTTGGTGATGCCGTGCGAGATGAAGTTCACCGCGTCGAGGCGGCTCATGTCCTGCTGTTCGAGGAAATAGGCCGCGTGGCTTTCGCGCTCGGCAAAAATCGCCACCAGCACGTTGGCACCGGTCACTTCATCGCGGCCGGATGACTGCACGTGGATGACGGCGCGCTGGATGACCCGCTGAAACGCCGCCGTCGGCCTCGCATCCTGCCCATTGGGCACCACAAGGCTATCGAGCTCTTCGTTGATAAAGTCTTCGAGATCGCCCTTGAGCGCCTCCACATCGACATCGCACCCGGTCAGAACCGCTATGGTGTCGCGGTCTTCCGTCAGTGCCAGCAACAGGTGCTCGAGGGTGGCGAACTCATGGGCCCGTTCCCGGGCAAGGTTCATTGCCTGGTGAAGTGCCTTTTCCAGTCCGCGAGAGAATGAGGGCATGTTCGGTTCCTATTGCTTTTCCATCACGCATTGCAGCGGATGCTGATTTTTCCTGGCAGTATCCATGACGCGCGTGACCTTGGTTTCAGCCACCTCGAATGGATAGACGCCGCACTCCCCTACCCCCTTGTGATGGACGTGCAGCATGATTTGCATCGCTTCTTCGCGCGACTTGTTGAACACGTCCTGCAAGACCAGCACGACGAATTCCATTGGTGTGTAGTCATCATTGAGCAGCAGCACGCGATAAAGGCTCGGGCGCTTCGCGCGCGGGCGCGTCTTGGTGGCGGTGCCGGATTCATACTTTGAACCGTTGCCCGGCCCGCCCCTGTTCCCGTCATCTTCCGGACCAAGGTGCATGGACCTGCCCCGCCTCACACCCCCTGCTGCCAGGTCGGCGGCTGCGGGAGTTTTGCCGGGTAAGTTCATGGATCTACTTTCGTTGACTCGTCTGACGATGATCATGTCGACCAGCATTATGTAGGCAAAATCCGGCCGGTGTTAAGGGCTAATCCGTTCTCTATTTCGTGTGCCCGATTTGCACCGGATTTGCGTCAAACTTTCATGGCTTTACTGAATGGTAACGCGCAGGACCTAACCTTGCCTTTGGTCAATACCGCCGTTTGAACCTGGAAGAATCCGGGCGCGGCACGAGTAAGCGTAGCGTACGGGCAGGAATTCGCCCGATAGTGTGTTGGAGTACTGGGTGGCTTCCCAAGGTCTTTTTTCCGTCTTGCGCACCCCTTTCGGGCGCCTTGCCGCAGCCGTGTTGCTTGTCCTGGCGGTCATGATGCCGTCGGTATCGGCGGCCAAGGAAGCGTCTGTCCCTCGCAAATATGCCGGCATCGTCGTCGACGCCAAATCCGGCAAGGTCATGTACGAAAGCGCCGCCGACGCTGCGCGCTATCCAGCGTCCGTAACCAAGGTGATGACGCTTTACGTCCTCTTCCAGGAGTTGGCCGCCGGTAACATCAAGCTTACCGATAAAATGCCGGTTTCCAAGCATGCCGCCGCCGCTGTTCCCACCAAGCTCGGCCTGCGTTCAGGTTCCACCATCAAGGTCGAAGACGCCATCAAGGCGCTCGTCACACTGTCGGCCAACGATATGGCCCGCGTCATCGCCGAATACATTTCGGGCAGCGAAAGCGCCTTCGCCAAGCGTATGACCGCGACGGCCAAGGGCCTCGGCATGAACCGCACCACCTATCGCAACGCCTCGGGCCTTCCCGATAAGGGCCAGGTCACCACCGTGCGCGATCAGGCTATCCTTGCCATCGCCATCTACCAGCACTTTCCCAAGTACTACGCCTATTTCCAGACCAAGAGCTTCGCCTACGGCAAGCGCGTCTACGGCAATCACAATCGCCTGTTGGGCTCCAACGGCGTCGATGGCATCAAGACTGGCTACATCAATGCCTCGGGCTTTAATCTGATGACTGCCGCCCGTACCGGCAACCGCCACATTGTGGTTATCGGCTTTGGCTTTGATACCTCGGGCAGCCGCGATGCCAAGGTGCGTGAGCTGGTCAAGAAATACCTGCCCAAGGGCCGGAACGGCGAATACCTGCGCACCGCTATGATCCCGCAACCGGGCCGCCAGGGCGGCGCGCCGGTCATGGTCGCCCAGAGCGAGCCCTCGGCGCCGCTCCAGGTCGCCTCGGTCAATCCCGCACCGTTCCCCAGTTTCCGCCTGCAGCAGCCGGCCGCCATCGCCGCCGCTCCTGTTGCTCAGGTCGCAGCACTCGAAGCACCCGTGCCCGCCGCTGCCCCCGCCGATCTTGGCATCGCGCCCGCCGTTCAGGCCGCCAACCTGCTTGGCGCACCGTCGAGCCAGAACGCACCCATGCCCGCCGAACGGCCAGATGTTATCGGGGCCTGGATTTCGGAAACCTTCTCGCTCGGTGCCGCACCGGCGCCTCTCGGCCAGACCAACCCATCCGCCCCGCTTCTGCCCCCGGTTGGCGTTGGTGAGCAGGGCCAGCCCATCGATTTGATGACCTCGGGCTCCATTCCCGAACAGCCAGTGCAGGTCGCCACGGCCCCCGAAACCAGCACCAAAGTTGCCGGTGGCTGGATTGTGCAGGTCGGTGCTGCCCCAACCGAGAACGGCGCCAATTCCCTTCTCAGCGACGCGACATCCCGCATGTCCTCGCTGGCCGATTTCCGCCCCTATGTGGAGTCGTTTGAAAAGAACGGCCAGACCTTCTACCGCGCGCGGTTCACTGGCTTTGGTGGCCGGGACGACGCAACCGGCATGTGCAATCAGCTCAAGAAAGCCAAGATGAGTTGCCTGGCAATGCAGAGCTGAGCCGGTTCAAGCGATGCGACTCGGCAGCATAAGCCGGGCGCTATCAGGGAAGCGAATTTGTGGCCCGTGTAAGGAGTAGCCCAAATGAGCGATACATCTAGCCTCACCGAACTGGCCCGCTTCATCGGCCGGTCCGCACTCGCTTCGGAAGACGCCGTCCATCGCCGGCGCGCGCTGAACGCCATGACCAACCGGCTTCTGCCTGCGCGTCCGCAGCGCAAGAATGTCGGCGAGTTGCTGGCCGTCGTCATGGCCCTTTCGGCGCGCACGCGCCGCGCCATCATGCCAAAGGTCGCCATCGAGCTCGATGTGTTCGCCCCCGGCGGCAAGCGCGCCGTGCTCGTCACCCTGCCCGGCTCCAAAGACTGATCAGCTGTTCTCGCTGGTTTTGGCCATGTGATCGAACTCGGGTTCGATATTGGCCGTCCGGCGATATTCGGCCAGCGCGGCCCGCCGCGCGGCGGCCTTGGCGCTCACCGGCAAATGCAGCGCTTCAACCAGGCTCCGATATTCCTGCCGCGCACTGACATGCGAAAGCGACGGCAATCCGCCGAGCAGTTCCTCATCCAGCGGATCAAACACCGTCAGCCCTACCGGAAACAGCGACCGGAAAATAACGCGCTCGGCAATCCCGTCCGCCACCCGGCACCCCAGCCGCAGCGCCAGCTTTTCAAGCCCATTCTGCACCTGCCGCATACTCTTGGACGACAGCATCGAAATCCGGTTGCGCACCAGCACCCAGTCAATGGTCTGCCCGTCAATCGAAAGCCGCTCCGTCCGCGCCCGCTGCACCAGCCGAGCATAGTGGCTCACCTCACGGGGCTCGCCGGTCACCGGATCGGTCAGCGCCATTACCGATAGATCGATCAGGCTGTCATTGAGCGGGGTCACCAGCGTATCGGCCATCGAATGCGCTAGCCGCGCCAGATGTGTGTCGAATCCCGGTGTATCGATAATCAGAAAATCCGCGTCGCCCTCGACCTCGGTCACCGCCTGCCGAAACAGGTCGAACTCCAGCCGCTGGTTAGCCTTGATCGAATCCGCCTGCCCCACCGGCAGGTGGAAGTGCGTTGTGTGTGGCAGTTTCAGGTCGTGCGCCTGTGTCCAGCGCCGCCGGTTGCGCACATAGGTGGTGAAGGTGTGCTGGCGGCTGTCCACGTCGATGCTGGCGACCCGAAAGCCCTGATAGAGCAGGTAAATCGCCAGATGGAAGGCTGTGGTGGATTTGCCCGAACCGCCCTTCTCGTTGCCAACGACAACGACATGCGTGCCCGAATGCTGCATCAGGTTCTCCAGTAGCCCCACCACAAAGTCTGAGCGCCTGCCGCCGCGCATTCAAGTGCGAGCGTGGAGAAAATGATTAAAAGATTAATGACAATGGGCTTGCAGAGGCACCAAGCCTCTAGAGCAGCCCGAGCCGCGCCAGCTCCTCGGCAATCTCGGCGGAGCCATCTTCCTGCTTGGTCCCGTCGATGTCGCGCGGCGCATCGTCCACGCTCAGGTATCGCCAACCCTGAAACGGGCGCTTCGGCCGCGGCGCCACGCGCACCAGCTCGGGTGACATGATGATATCGCAGCACGATTTGCCTTCACTGTCGGTGGCCGAGACCAACCGCAGGATCTTCTGTCGGCAGCGAATCTTGCCGCCAATCACCCAATACAGCGACCCACGCCCCTCGATCTCGGCCGCACGCTTGGGCATCATCCGCGTGCGGTGCACGTGAATGCCCTCACCATAGTCCGCACCCCACCAGTGGGCACGCTCTTCCCGATAGGATTCGAGCTCTTCAAGCGTGGCAACGCCAACGCAGAGCTTGATGATGTGGATCACGCCGACTTGCCCTGCACGTAGTCGATCTCGTCGCGTTCGATGATCCAGGGTTCCTTGAGGGCATCGGACAGCCAGGCCTGAAAAGCTGGCAATGCATAAATCGCCTCCACATACCGGCTCGCTACATCCGACACCGGCAGGTCATAGGTCCGGATGCGCGTCGCAACCGGTGCAAACATGGCATCTGCCGCCGTGAATGCGCCGAATAGATAGGGCCCACCCGACTTCTCAAGCAGCCCGCCCCAGAGCGTTTCGAGCCTGTGCAGGTCTTTGGCCACGTCCTCAAATACTACGCGCCCCGGATGAGACGCCCGCAAATTCATCGGTGCCGCATTGCGCAGGCCATTGAACCCGCCATGCATCTCTGCGGCGGCGGCGCGTGCATAGGCGCGTTCCGTCATATTCTCGGGCCAGATGCGCTTCTCTGGAAACTTGTCGGCCAGGTATTCGATGATGGCGATGGTCTCGGGGATTATCACCTCACCATCGATCAGCACTGGTACCTTCCCCGAGGGCGAACGCTGCTCGATCACTTCGCGATAGCCGGGCCCATCGAGCAGCAGCACTTCATCGTCGAACGCAATCTCGAAATTGGCAGGCACCAGCCAGGCGCGTAGCGACCATGACGAGTAATTCTTGTTCCCGATCAGAAGCTTCATTCTATCCCCCTGAAATGCGAAGGGCGCCGAAACCGCGGCGCCCTTCCAAACTTTGCTCAGTCGTGGGCCCAACTAACCGTTGGCGATGATTGAAAGCACCAGTCCCATCGACATCAGACAGATAAACGTCCAAGTTGCCGCTCGCCACCATGCGGCCTTCGTCTGGTTCCGCATCGACGCTCCTTTTTGTCCGTTCAGTTCTGCTGGCCCCGTCCCTTTTGAGGAGAGCTCGGCGCCAGTAACGAAACGTTAACCGGGCCTTCCAGGCTTGGCAAGCGGCCAGAGTGCCACAGTCCCCAACCCGCTTTTGCAGCGTTAAGAAACGTCAAAACAAATCGAACCAAAGCCCGGCAAGGCCTAAAAAGGCAAAGAAACCAATCACATCGGTGACCGTGGTCACAAAAGTCGAGGACGCCACCGCCGGGTCGATCTTGAAGCGGTCGAGCGCCAGCGGGATCAGGATTCCACCGGTGCCCGCGGCAATCATGTTGATCACCATGGCCATGCCGATCACCAGCCCAAGGCCGGGATTGTTGAAGCGCACCGTCGTCACCAGCCCGATCAGAACGGCAAAGATGCAGCCGTTCATCAGGCCCACCAGCATTTCGCGGGTGATCAGCTTGCGGATACGGCGCGCATCAAGCTCTCGCATCGCCAGCGCACGCACGGTGATGGTCATGGTCTGCGTGCCGGCATTGCCGCCCATCGAGGCTACCATCGGCATAAGAACGGCCAGTGCCACCATCTGGTCAATTGTCGCGTCGAACAGACCGATCACCAGCGAAGCCAGTGTTGCCGTCACCAGGTTGACCACCAGCCAGGTCACGCGGCTCCTGACCGCCTCGAACACATTGTCCGAAATGTCTTCGTCGCCCACACCGGCGAGCAGTTGCATGTCTTCGGTGGCTTCCTCGTGGATAACGTCCACGATGTCGTCAATCGTCAAAACACCAACGAGCCGCTTGTTCTCGTCGACCACCGCCACTTCGACCAGGTCATAACGCTCGAAGTCGCGCGCGGCCTCTTCCTGATCTTCGCTGGCATCGACCTGAATCACCTGTGTGTTCATCAGGTCTTGGATGCGCACATAGCGCTTGGCCCGCAGGAACTTGTCGAGCGGAATAGTGCCGAGCAGGTTGTAGGACGGATCGACCACGTAAATCTGGTAGAATTCGTCCGGCAGCCCCTTGTCTTCGCGCAGATAGTCGATCGTCTGCCCCACCGTCCAGAACGGCGGAATGGCGATGAAGTCGGTCTGCATCCGGCGACCGGCCGATTCCTCGGGAAAATCCAGCGAACGCTTCAGGCTCAGCCGCTCGAAGGCCGGCATCTGGGCCAGGATCTCTTCGCGATCCGGCGCATCCATGTCTTCAAGGATATAAACCGCGTCGTCGCTGTCGAGGGTGGCCACGCCTCGCGCCAGATCGGCATTTGGCAACAGTTCCACCAGTTCGGCGCGGGTGGAATCGCTGACCTCGGTCAGCGCTGTATAGTCGAACTTGTCGCCCAGGATGCTGATCAGCGCCAGCCGCTCATCGGGCTCCAGCGCTTCGATCACATCGCCGGTATCGGCCGCATGCAACGGCGCCATCAGGTCGGCAACCTCATGCGCGTCGCCGGCGTGGAGATGCTCGCGCAGGCGCAAGAGCCAGGCCGGATTCAGCCGATCGTCCTCGTCCCGCAGCACAGAGGGATCGAGGCCGGTCGCGGTCTGCGCGGCGGTTTCAAGTTCTTCGCTCATGGAGGTCTCCCGGGGCGTTTGCGGGGCTCATTCCGGGTGTAACCAATCGCCCTGCCATAAGCCAGCACTAAACCCCCGCCGATGCAGAATTTGCAGCACCGTGAACAGGATGGGCCGTATGCGGCTCAGTCACCCAGCAGCGACAGCCGCGCCCACACCGGCAGGTGATCCGATGCCCGCCGGGCGAAATCCGAAGTATGGACACCCTTGTCCTCCACCCGCAAGTCGCGGCTGGTGATGATGCGGTCGAACGAGAATGTCGGTCGGCTGGCATGAAAGCTCGGGCCGGGGTCGATCACATGGTGGTCGTGCGCAAACCGACGCAGCGTCGGCCCCTCGGCCTTCCATTCATTGAGGTCGCCCATGATCACCGTCGGCATCCGGTCTTCCAGCGCATGCAGCTGGCTCAGCACCGCTTCGGCCTGCTTCTGGCGCCAGCGCCCCATCAGGCCCAGATGCAGGCCCACGATCCGCAGCCGACAGTGCTCGATGTCGATATCGGCCATTACCGCACCGCGCGGCTCGAGGCTGGGCAGCACCAGTGCCTGCTGGCTCAACACCCGCAACGGCTTGCGCACCAGAAGTGCATTGCCGTGCCAGCCAAGGCTTTGCGGGCGCTCGGCAAACCGTACAATGCGATACGGCGTTTCCTCTGCAATCACCTCGGCCGAAAGCGAGGAAACACGCGATCCGAACCGCCGGTCCACTTCCTGCAGCGCAATGATATCGGCATCCATCTCGCCCAGCACGTGCAGGATGCGCTCCGGGCGCCGCCGCCAGTCGAGGCCAACCGATTTACGGATATTGTAGGAGGCAACGGTAATCATGTGCCACTGGACTAGCAGGGCTTTGCGCCGCCAACAACCGCAAAGACCCGCGCCACCAGCTTGATATGGCGCGGGTCCCATTTTGCATCACTGGCACTTGGCCATGGTGTAGATCGCATTGACGATGATCGGCGTTGCCGCGGTCTCGGGCCAGGCCGCCGGATCGGGCGCTTCCTTCTTGATAGCGGTGACGACCAGCTTGTCGGTCATCGAAACCGGCTTTGTGCAGGTCACAAAAGGTTTCCCCGACGCATCGGTGGCCGAGAGCAGCATGCCGGTCGCCTCGCCCACTCCGGCGAGATAGGCGTTCAGCCTGTTGGCGGCCACCGGGTCGGATTTGGCAAGTTCGAGGGCTTCAGCCACCTGCGCCACTGAAACCTGCCCGAGGCTGGTGACATTGGCCTCCGCCCGGGCCGTCCAGGTGCCCAGAAGCACAAGGCCAGCAATGCCCAACGACACGCACACCGCCAGATCGACGAAAGAGAGTTGACGACGCATCAGATTCACTCCATTGATTGCGAAACAACGATAAATAGCCTCTACACAGATATTTCTTATTGTGCAACAATAATTTTGTGCTGAACGGAGCCCTATGGTGAGTGCCGCATCCTCCAACTCTATGCCACGCGCCGCCCGCATCCGGCGCTTCTGCCGCATTCTGGGCTGGGCCGCCCTTGCGGCTGGCTTTGGCCTGCCTGCATTGACAGCGGTTCACTGGTTATCCGGCTCAGCCGGCAGCATTGCGATGAGCGCCGGCGTACCACTGCAGTCTCTGGGGTCATTCGAACTGCCTCAGCGCCTGCTCGCCCTGCTGGCCAGCACCCCTTCGCTGCTCGTTCTTTTCTGGGCCATGTGGCGCATCCGCGCCTGCCTGGCCGAATTCGCTGCCGGTCGCTTCTTCACCACATCCGCAATCAATGGGTTACGCGATTTTGCCATCGGCATGGCCGCCACCGCCCTGCTTTCGCCGGTGGTCAACCTGCTTGAAAATCTTGTGCTCACCTGGAACGCGCCGGAGGGCCAGCGTCAGCTGGTGATCGCGCTGAGTTCGGATATGGTGCTGGCGCTGGTCTTTTCCGGCACCATTGCCGTGGTCTGCTGGGTCATGGGCGAGGCTGCGGCCCTCGCCGAAGAAAACGCCCAGTTCGTGTGAGGCTGCGCCATGCCCATCAAGGTCACCCTCAACGTCATGCTCGCCAGCCGCAACGCCAAATCCAAGGATCTGGCCGAGTTCATCGGCATCACCGAAGCCAACCTGTCCCTGCTCAAGCAGGGCAAGGTCAAAGGCATCCGCTTCGAAACCCTCGAAGCCATCTGCACTTATCTCGACTGCCAGCCCGGCGAGATTCTGCAGTTCATCAAGCCGGGAGACGACGAGGACTAAGCCCGTTCCTTGGTGGCGAGGAACCGCACTTTCGGCCAATCCTGCTGCATCCGCCCCAGATACCAAGAGCTTTGCGCCAGGTAGACCGGCGCGCCGTCCTTGTCCTCGGCAAGCACCGAATTATTGGCGGTCACGAACTTTTTCAGCTCTGCGGGATCGTCTGCCACCACCCAGCGCGCCATTTCAAAGCCGAGGCTCTCGAACGTGATGGGCACGCCGTATTCCTTCTCGATCCGGGCCGCCAGCACGTCGAGCTGCAGCGCACCCACCACGCCCACAATCCAATCCGCCCCCAGCATGCGCCGGAACACCTGCGCCACGCCCTCCTCGGCCAGATCGCTCAGCGCCTTGCTCAACTGCTTGGCCTTGATGGGATCGGTCAGCCGCACGCGGCGGATGATTTCGGGTGCAAAGTTGGGGATGCCCGTCACCTTGATCACCGCGCCTTCGGTCAGCGTATCGCCGACGCTGAGCGAGCCATGGTTTGGAATGCCCACAATATCCCCCGCCACCGCTTCATCAGCGGTTTCGCGGTTATTGCCAAAGAAGAACATCGGGCTCGAAACCGTCAGGTCCTTGCCGGTGCGCACGTTCCGCAGCTTCATGCCGCGCCGGAACGTGCCCGACGACAGCCGCACAAAGGCAATACGGTCGCGGTGGTTGGCATCCATGTTGGCCTGCACCTTGAACACGAAACCCGCCACCTTGGCCTCGTTGGGCACGATGGGCTTGGGTTCGGCCGGCTGCGGCCGCGGCTCGGGTGCCCAAGCCCCCAGCGTCCGCAACAGTTCGGGCACGCTGGTGGTCTTCAGCGCTGAACCGAACACCACCGGGCTCAGATGGCCGGCCAGAAACACTTCAAGATCGAACGCCGGCAGCCCGGCCCGCGCCAGTTCCAGCCCATCGAGCGCCGTCTTGATGATCGGATCGGCCAGCAGGCCGTCATCGAGCATCAATTCGTCCGCATCCTCGAATGTGCGGATCACCTGCCCCTGCGGGTTCAGCACTCGGCCACCGATGAGGTCCACCGTGCCGCGGAAGTCGACACCATTGCCCAGCGGCCAGACGATCGGCGTCACATCGAGCGCCAGCGTCGAGGAAATCTCATCCAGCACTTCGAGCGGATCACGCCCCTCGCGGTCCACCTTGTTCACAAACGTGATGATCGGAATATCGCGCAACCGGCAGACCTCGAACAGCTTGCGCGTCTGGCTTTCGATGCCCTTGGCCATGTCGATCACCATCACGGCCGCGTCCACCGCCGTCAGCGTGCGATAGGTGTCTTCCGAAAAGTCCGAGTGGCCCGGCGTGTCGAGCAGGTTGAACGTCAGCCCGTCATGCTCGAACGTCATCACCGACGACGAGATCGAAATCCCGCGCTGCTGTTCCATTTCCATCCAGTCCGAACGCGTCGACCGCTGGTTGGCGCGCCCGCGCACCGCCCCCGCCTGCTGGATCGCGCCCGAGGCGGCAAGCAGCTTTTCGGTCAGCGTGGTCTTGCCCGCGTCCGGGTGCGAAATGATCGCAAACGTCCGCCGCGTCATATAGGGCGCAGAGCGGTCGCGTGGCGGATTGGCAGTCAGCAGTTCGGTCATGGCAGGCTCACAGGTATTTTCCAGCCGCCCTTTAGCCTGCCACGGCGCGGAACGCCAGTTTCCCATCGCCCCAAGTTGCGCCGGATGCTTGGCCGCTTTAGTCTGGCGCCATATTCCAAAGCCATTTCGAGCCAGCCATGTTCTACCGTTCCTCCCGCGCCCTTCTGGCCGCGCTTGCCATCCTCGCCCTGCCCGTCGCCACTGCCCGTGCCGATTTCGCTGCCAGCAAGGCCTGGTTTGAAGACTATCTGCCCACCGAACGAGACATTCTGCATGGCGATCTGGTGATCACCGGCGCTTACGACGGGCTGATCACCGGCACCTTCACCACGGGCCTCTATGAAGCGCTGCGCCGGGTGCAGGCGCTCGCGGGCGAAGAACCAACGGGCGTTTTGTCCTTCGAGACACGCATGGTCCTTTATGCCCAGTCCGAAGCCATGTTCGCCAGTTATGGCTTTTCATCCTATCCCGATGAACCTTCGGGGATCGATTTCCTGCTGCCGCTCTCCATACTGCCGCGCATCACCGGCACGCGCGAGCAAACCCTGTTCGAATCCGCCAATCAGGATTTTTCGCTCTCCCCCATCAGCCTGCCGCTCGAGGGCTCCAACGCCACCACCTTCACCGGCCCCTACGATGCCCTGGTCGCCACCCCCGGCACCACCATGGTCCTGCACTATGCCAGCGACACCTTCCTCCTCGCCACCGGCAACAGCGGCTCACGCAGCCTCTATCTCAGCTACTATCGCCACGGCCCCCGCCTCATCGGCTTTCAGGCCACCTGGGATGCCTACGACCAGATCTTCTACCCCCGCCTCGCCGCCATCATCGCCAGCTCCTACCGCCCCCTCAACGGCGAAGGCAAAATCCGCCCCGACCGCATCAAAGCCAACGCCGCCATGGAGCACGCGCGGGAAGTCATGATGTTCTGGCCGGAGTGAATGGCGGCACTCTCCAGTCCCTCCCCCTTGCGGGCGCGTGTTCAAATTAGATTGCCGATGGCTCCCCTCACCCCCACCCCATCCCTCCCCCTCAAGAGGGAGGGAGCCCGTGTTTCACGGCTTGCGTGTTTCCTCCCCCTTCCAAGGGGAGGATCAAGGTGGGGGTGGGCGGGAAAGACTGCGGACAGTCCTTCCATGAAAGATTCTTGGGATATCGCAAACCGTCTATTAGCCGCGATCGTGATTCACGAAACATCGCCCCAACTATCGGTGCACCAATGGATTCCAGTACGCAGAGGTCCTTGCGAGGTCGAAATGCAGAAAACCCGAAAACAAGGAAGCAGCCATCGAAACCTTAATGACTAGGCTATGTTCTCTTGGTCGCGACGCCATCCATGACGTCGTCGCGCGGCCGGATGATCAACCTCAAGCTCAACGTCTGCTTGTTCTGCGCGCAATCTGACATAACCACGCACTATCTTCTCTGAGAATTCATACCAACCCTGTCGATTGGCGGTTAAGATGCTGCCATAGCTTGGAGTCTTCAGACGATTCATGCGCTGGTTAAATTTGGCACGATCTACGGGCGCATTGCCACTTAGCCGAACAATTCGCTCAAATGAAGAAAATATGTCTGAGCTACGCCGATGTAATTCATGACCATCAGCGCACGCAAAGAGAACTTGCTCATAGTCATTCTTGTATTTTTTAGTAGCCAATTCATACGGCTGCTTCAGCTTCATATCCATAGCATCGCTCGCATCATTCATTGCAAGCGAGAACAATTCGGGAGTTACCATCCCGCCATTGTTCGCCTCATAAGCACGCCAGAACAATTTCTCAGATATGAGATGGACGTAGTGTGGAAAGCCATCGGAAATCTTTGCTATTCGCCATTTGGTAGTGTCGTCGATAACAACTCCCAGGGAATCCGCAGCGATATCTATAATTTCCCATCTGGCCTCGTAAGGCAGCCGCTCAAGTTTTACGGTATGGAAATAACGATCCGCGCTTGCGTGCGCTGACATTAACTCATCTACCGTCTCCCCAATTCCGCAAAAAATAAAGCGAGCTGCAATATGCTTGTCTGACACTTGCTTAATAAAATTAGCAAAACTCTCTTGTTCAGAAGGGCTCTTTATTTGATCAAATTCATCAATTACAATAACCAAATTACTTGAATATTTATCAACAATGAATTTTATTAACCGAACAGCTTCGTTGATAGATGTAGGGGCTTCAATTTTACCTTCTTCGTAAGCAATTCTTCCCGAAGCAGCGATCCATGGAATATTTAACCCTCCCCCTACCTCTCGCACCACCTTTTCGAGACCTGGACTCCTACTCATCACCTCATCGTAGATGTCTTTAATTATAGCTTCAAAAGTATTACTTCGATCACAACCTAATATAATTGGATCTGGGCCGTCACCAACCACCGCATTTGCAGCAGTTTGAGCGAGAGATGATTTACCTACGCCACGGAAACCATGAATAAAGATGTGGCGGCCAGGAGCATAAAGCGCCTTCTTTATTCCCTTCAATTGCTCAGCGCGGCCTCTGAGGAAATCCGGAGAGGCAAGTGGCTGTGAAGGCGAAAGCACTTTGTGAAGTAGCGCGCCAAATTGGTCTTCATCTCTAACGACAACTGGGCGAATACCTAGAAGGTGATTTTCCATCCCCTCATCGTGCCACTTTATGGATTGTCGTACAATCTAGCGATGTGCCAATCAACAGATTAGTTAAAGCCCGAGTACTACACTCAGTCGCCCAAATTTGCCTGTCTTATGGAAACCGTCATTCCGCACCTCACGCAGAGGTCTGCAGGAAAAAATTGGTGCGGTCGAGAAGACTCGAACTTCCACGTCTTGCGACACAGCGACCTCAACGCTGCGCGTCTACCAATTCCGCCACGACCGCACGCCATGGTAGATGCTGCGCCAGTGGCGAAGCGAGGCTGCATGTAGCAAAGAGTGCTGGCAGGCTCAAGCGCTTATTCGGTTTATTTGCATTTGGGGAAAAGCCGATGCGCCGCGCGGGCGCAAAACCCCTGCCCGCCTCAGCCGGCCTTGAACACCTTGCGCGTCACTTCTACCGAAAGCTTGCCGTCTTCCACCTTCACCTCGCCCTCGGCGATCAGGGTGCCATTGGCATAAACCCGCAGCGGATCGTGCTCGGTGGCATCCAGTTCGATCACCGCCCCGCGCCCCATGCGCAGCAGGTGGTGAATCGGCATGGTTGTCGCGCCAAGCTCGACAGTGATATCGACTTCAATATTCTCGAGCGTGTTCATACATAAGCCTGAGGATAGTCCCGCGCCTCAAGCACAACACGTGCCCGGCCCCAGTGGAGAGCATTGGTCGATCATGGTTATCGAACCGTTAACGCCGGATGCGAATACGGCCTGTTCTGACACACAAAAGCTCTGGCGCCCCGATGGCCGCCCGGTGCAGTGGGTGATTGCCGAACATCCCGTGCCCTATCCGCAGGCGCTGGCCACCATGAAGGCGCAGGCCACCGCCATTGCCGAAGGCACCGGCGCCGAAACCATCTGGCTGGTCGAACACCCCCCGCTTTATACCGCGGGCACCTCTGCCCTGCCGCAGGACCTGCTGACGCCAAACCGCTTTCCGGTGTTCGATGCCGGGCGCGGCGGGCAATATACCTATCACGGCCCCGGCCAGCGCGTGGCCTATGTCATGCTCGATCTGCGCGAGCGTGGCCGCGATGTGCGCTGCCTGGTGCAGGGGCTTGAAGGCTGGGTCATCGATACCCTTGCTGCCTTCAACATCACCGGCGAGCGCCGCCAGGGCCGCGTCGGGGTGTGGGTGCGCAGGCCCGACAAGGGCTTGGCCCGCGAAGACAAGATCGCCGCCATCGGCGTGCGCGTCTCCAAATGGGTCACCTTCCACGGCATTTCGCTCAACATTTCGCCCGATCTGTCGCATTACGATGGCATCGTGCCCTGCGGCATTTCCGATCAGGGCGTCACCAGCTTTGAGGACCTTGGCCAGATCGTCTCGCTCGAAGAGGTTGATTCGGCACTCAAATCCGCCTTCACCGCCCGCTTTGGCCCGGTTCAGGCCGGTTCTGCGCCGGGCCTTGTCACAGCGGCGTGATACGCCCATTTTAGAAGCGCGCATTGCCTCAGGAGTTCCGGCCCATGTTCCTCGATGATCTCAAGAAATTGCTGACCAGCCCCACGCTCCTGCGGCTCGATTCCATCCTGTCGCCCAAACTGGTGCCGGTGCTTTATGCGGTGGGCATCGCCAGCATCGGGCTTTGGGCCATCGGCCACTTCATCAATTCCTTCTCGTGGAATTTCGGCAATGGCCTCTGGGGCCTGCTCGAAATCGCCGTCTATGGCCTTGCCGCACTTGTTGCCCTGCGCATTGGCTGCGAGGCGCTGCTGGTCTTCTTCAAATCCCACGATGAAGCCACCCAGGTCGTGGCCCGCACCCGCGTGCCATCTACCCTGCTCGAAGAAGTGCGCGAAGCCATCCACGATCTGTCGCAGGATGATGATGACGGCATAGCACCCGCCACCGATCCGGCGCCATTCATCTCCCCGCCCGAACCGCCCGCGGCGCCAACGGTCAAGCGCACTGCCAAGCGGACGCCGCCCACGCCCTGATTCTGGCGCTCACTCCCGCCCTGCATGGGTGCCCCGCGCGCGCTTGCAATTGCTTTTTGCCCGCGTTGGAGTATTGAGAGCGCCATCATGACCCAAGCTCCCAAAATCGGCCTTGTCAGCCTCGGCTGCCCCAAGGCCCTCGTTGACTCCGAACGCATCATGACCACGCTGCGCGCGCAGGGCTATTCGTTCTCGCGCGATTATGCTGGCGCCGATATCGTTCTGGTCAACACCTGCGGTTTTCTCGACAGCGCCAAGGCCGAAAGCCTTGAGGCCATCGGCGAAGCGCTCAACGAAAACGGCCGCGTCATCGTCACCGGGTGCCTCGGTATCGAAACCGACCTGATCATGAAGACGCATCCCAGCGTCCTCGCCGTCACCGGCCCGCATCAGTATGAGGCTGTGGTGTCCGCGGTGCACGACCACCTGCCCCCCGTGCCCAACAAGTTCGTTGATCTGGTGCCCGAGCAGGGCCTGCGCCTGACGCCCAAGCACTACGCCTATCTCAAGATTTCCGAAGGCTGCAACAATCGCTGCTCCTTCTGCATCATCCCGCAAATCCGTGGCGACCTGTCCTCCCGCCCGGCTGCCTCGGTGCTTTACGAGGCGGAACGGCTGGTCAAATCCGGCGTCAAGGAACTGCTGGTCATCTCGCAGGATACCAGCGCCTATGGCGTCGATCTGAAATACGCCACCTCCCCCTTCCACGGCCGCCAGGTCTCGGCAAAATTCCTCGATCTGTCGCGGGAACTGGGCGAACTCGGCGCCTGGGTGCGCCTGCATTACGTCTATCCCTACCCGCACGTCGATGCCGTCATTCCGCTGATGGCCGAGGGCAAGGTGCTGCCCTATCTCGATATTCCCTTCCAGCACGCCTCGCCAACCGTGCTCAAGGCCATGCGCCGCCCCGCCGCGCAGGAAAAGACCCTCAACCGCATCCTCAAATGGCGCGAGATCTGCCCCGATCTCACCATCCGCTCCAATTTCATCGTCGGCTTCCCCGGTGAAACCGAGGAAGACTTCGAGATGATGCTCGATTTCATCGAAGAAGCAGAGATCGATCGCGCTGGCTGCTTTGAATACGAGCCCGTCACCGGCGCCCCCGCCAATGAACTCGAAGGCATCGTACCCGACGAAATCAAGCGCGACCGTTTCGAGCGCCTGATGGAAGTGGCACAGCACGTTTCGACCGGCCAGCTCGCCAAGAAGGTCGGCCGCACCATCGATGTGCTGGTTGACGATGTTCAGCCCGAAAACAACCGCGCCATCGCCCGCTCCAAGTGGGATGCGCCCGAGATCGATGGCAACGTCATCATCGATGCCGCCACCGGCATCAAGCCCGGCGACATGGTCTCGGTCACCGTGACGGATTCGGACGAGTACGACCTGTTCGCAGTTCCGGCGGCAAAGGCGAACTGATGGCGGCGCATCGCACGTTTGCGGTGCCGCTTGCCGGGTCTGCCGAACTCGCCCTCGGCCCGGTGCCCACGCTCATGGGCATCCTCAATGTCACCCCGGATTCGTTTTCCGATGGCGGCACGCATGATACTGTGGCTGCCGCCCTCGCCCATGCCCGTTTCATGCTCGCTGAAGGCGCCGATATCCTTGATGTCGGCGGCGAAAGCACACGGCCCGGCGCCGAACCGGTCGGCGTCCAGGCCGAGCTCGACCGCGTCATGCCCGTCATCACCGCCCTGCGCAGTGCCGGCATCACGGCGCCGATCTCCATCGATACCTACAAGGCGCTTGTGGCCGATCAGGCCATACAGGCCGGTGCCAGCATCATCAACGATGTGCATGGGTTCCAGCGCCAGCCCGAAATCGCCGATGTCGCCGTCCTGCACAAGGTCCCCGCCATCATCATGCATTGGGATACCGGGCGCGATACCGGCAAAGACATCATTGCAGAGATGATGCGTTACTTTGAAAAATCCCTGCACATCGCTGATAAAGCGGGCCTATCGCGTAACCGTATTGTTATCGATCCTGGCTTTGGTTTTGCCAAGTCCCTCGCCGAAAACTACGAAATTCTCCGCCGCCTTCCCGAACTTTCCGCCCTTGGCCTGCCCGTGCTTTCGGGCACGTCGCGCAAGTCCATGATCGGGCGCCTGCTCGACGTGCCGGCCGATCAGCGGGTTTTTGGCACCGCCGCCACCTCGGTGATTGCATATTGCGCCGGGGCGCATATCTTCCGCGTCCACGATATACGCCCCAACCGGGACGCGCTGCGTGTAGCCGCGGCAACGCTCTATGGCCCGCCGGAAAGCGAACAATAAGATGGCAAGCAAGTCACGCGACCGCATCATCCTCAAGGATCTCGGCTTTTACGGCTATCACGGCCTCATGCCCGAAGAGAGCCGGCTCGGCCAGCGCTTCTTCATTGATCTGACCGTGGGCACCGATCTGTCGATTCCCGCTCGCAACGATCACATCACCGGCACCATTTCTTATGCCGACATTTACGATGTGGTCAAAGCTGCCTTTGAGGAGAAGCGCTTCAAGCTCATTGAAGCCCTGGGCCAGCACATCATCGATCGCCTTTTTGCCGGTTTCCCAACCATTGAGTGGATCAACATCCGCGTCCGCAAGCCCGAAGCCCCTATTGCAATGGTGCGTGGCGAGGCCGCCATCGAGCTCTATCGCAGTCGGGACGACAACTGATGCACGCCGCCTGGCTGGCCCTGGGCGCCAATATCGGCAATCCCTCCGCCCAGCTCGATGAGGCAGTAGACCGCCTCGATCGCCATCCGCGCATTGCGGTCATGGCGCGCTCAGCCACCATCGTCACCCCCGCCTGGGGCAAGACCGACCAGCCCGATTTCTGCAATCTGGCACTGGCCGTCCAGACCAGCCTCAGTCCACAGCACTTGCTCGAAGCCTGCCTTGCGGTGGAGGCCGCCATGGGCCGCCAGCGTCTCGAACACTGGGGCCCGCGCCTGATCGATATCGACATCATCGCCTATGAGCGTCAAGTCCTCGCCACCGATTCCCTCAAACTGCCGCACCCCTTCGCCCATCAGCGCGATTTCGTCCTCACCCCCCTCCGCCAGATCGCCCCGGAAGTGGCCGAATGGCTTGTGGAGCGGACAGGGCCGAGCACTTGAAGTAAGCGCAGACTTGAACTAAGCTCTTGATAGATCGATATTTTGTTTCATTTGCTACTAAGGGCCTCACGTGCGCTCACTTGTCCTGCTTTCGGCATTTTCGTGCCTGGCTGCCCCCGCGCTGGCAGCTGACCTTGAGGTGATGTCCCCTTCGCCCGAGATGGTGACTTCGGCCCCGGCACCACACTGGGATGGTTTTTATATCGGCGGCTTTGCCGGCTATTTTGGCGGAACTCTCTCATACGAAAGTCAGGATGACGTCTATGTTGATTACGCATTTCCGGGCTGGCTACTGGGCGTAAATGCCGGGTACGACGCCACGCTTGAGAACGGGGTCGTGGTTGGCGTCGTGGCAGACATTTCGGCAAGCAACGCGCAGCTTGTAGATCCAAACAATATCAGCCTGCCCTGGTCCGCCTCCCTTCGCGGGCGTGTCGGCAAGGATTTCGGGTCATACCTCCCCTATCTCACAGCCGGCCTCGCTGCAGCATCTTACGACGCTGGCGGCAATGTGCTTCCAATGCTGGGCTGGACGGCCGGTGCGGGGTTCGAGCTTGCGATTACCGATTCGCTCTCCCTCGACACGCAGTATCGGTTCACTGATTTTGGTTACGCCGATACCGGCATCTACCAGGATTATGTCAGTGGCCACCATCTTTCAGCGGGCCTCAACTGGCGCTTCTGAACGATTTTCAATCGAACGATCACTCACTTTCACGAACTGAACTATTCTAGTTAGGACCTTAAAATATGACCCTTTCATCACGCGCCCTCGCGGCTGGCCTCTTCGGCCTTCTCTCCATCTCCGCCGCCTCGGCAGCTGACCTTTATGTCGATGTTCCCATGGCAACAGCGCCGGTTGAAATGGTCCAGCCCGGCCATTGGGATGGCCCCTATGTTGGTATCTTTGGCGGGTACTTGGCGGGTACGTTTGAGATGCGGACCGAGGCAGTTATCACTGATTTTTCTGCGCCGGGCTGGTTGCTTGGGGTCAATGCTGGCTATGATCACACCCTGGACAACGGAGTTGTTCTGGGGGTTGCGGCCGATGTGGCGTGGACTAACCCGCACATCGATCTCCCGTATGACACCCGGATAGACTGGGTTGGTTCCTTGCGTGGCCGGGCCGGCTACGATGCTGGTGCCTTCCTCCCCTACCTGACGGGCGGCCTCGCTGTTGCAAGCATGACCAAAGTTAGTGGCAATACAGAATACAACGACCTCTTGGCCGGATGGACTGTGGGCGCCGGCCTGGAAATTGCAGCCACTGACGACCTCTCGGTGGACGTACAGTACCGCTACTCGGACTATGGTGTGGGCGATTTCAGCGGTGCAGACGACAGTTTCCGCTCTCACCAGATCACCGCCGGCCTGAACTGGCGCTTCTGATCCATCATTCGCGCATCTCATCCTTAAACCCGGCGCCCTGTGCGTCGGGTTTTTCTTTGTGCGTTGAAACCGCGTGTGCATGGCTTAGCACTCCCCCCACCATTTCCCTGCCGCAAAATGAGTGCGGCATCACGCCGACCGCCCCGTCATCCCGGCGCTGGCCGGGATCCAGTTCCCGCCGCGCCCGGTAACAGCCCGCGCCCTGCATGGCCCATGTCACCGCCGCAATCTACCGCCGGGTTGACCAGATAGCGGCCAGCGCTGGGATGACGGGAGACCTTTCGGACCGCGAACAATCGGCACAGTCTTGGTAGCTCCCTTCTCCTTGCGGGGGACGGTTTGTTTGGAGAGCGCCGCACCCCACCTTGATCCTCTCCCTGGAAGGAGGATGAGGCACGCAAGCCGCCAAACACGGACTCCCTCCCTCTCGAGAGGGAGGGAGGGGGTAGTCAGTCACGCTCAGCGCCCGAAAACCCCCTCACCCTATCCCTCTTCACACGGGGAGAGGACCGGCCGTGCTTGGGACACCTCTGGTGCCCATCCCGGATCGCCGGCCCTCTTCTTTCCTCCCCCTCCCAGGGGGAGGGGCCGGAGGTGGGGGTATGCAGCCATCGGCCACCCCAACAAACTTATCCCCGCCCCCTGATCCTCCATCATGATTGCCCCGTCCCTTCGCTGCGGCGTGGTTGCAACGAACGATCAGCGGGGGGAAATGGGGAAGCCGGGGTCGCCTGGTTTCGCGCAAGGCTATAGCGACAGCTGCCGGTTAAGGTCCGTCACCTGGATCGCCCTTGCGAAAAACCCCATTGTCTGGGGCAAAGGACGCTTCGCACCACACTAACTACCCCATCCTGAGGCCGACTTTGCCCCAGACCGCCGCACCCTGCCCGCGCGCCTGATGGCACGCGGCGCTTCAGCCTGCCTGCGGGGCTTTCAGCATCTCCAGCACGCGCACTGCGGCATCAAAATCGCGATGGCGCTCGGCCCGGCGCTCCACCGCTTCTTCCACTGCGCCCCAGAACCGCATCTGATAATCTTCGTCCACATGCGCCGCCAACCAAACCTGCTCGGCGCTGAGCAGCCCGTGCCAGAGCGCGATGGCCATGATTCCCGAACCAGAAATCCCGGTCACTGAAACCAGCGCGGTCAGCACAAGGTGATCTTCGCCCTCCAGCACCTCGCTCAGCCGTGCTGTCATCTGCGGCGGCTGTGGCTGGTGGATAATGCCCATGGTGGGCTGGAACGACACCCCAAAGTGCCGCGCCACACTGATCAGGATCGGGTCCCAGATCGCCTCCTGCTCCGCCACAAGTTCACGCGGCGATTCCGCCCGGTAAAGCAGCAGGTCGTTTCCGGCGTATTTGATAACCTCGCCCGCCAGCGCGTCGCGCGTTGCAGCCCCGCCTTCAATTGCAGCGTTCATCAGCCGCAGCACAGGCATGGTGTCAGGGTCGATCAATTCGCCCTGCGCCGCCCACTCCGCTGCCACGGCCTCAGCCAGCGCGCGCAGCGGCAGCACCATGGGCGTCCGGCCCGGCGTGCGCGTCGGTTTGCCATCAAGGTTCACGGCAAACCCGCCTTCTACTGCGGCCACCCCTGCCTCGGTGTAAAACCGCTTGGGCAGTTGCTGGCGCACATGCTTTTGCGCCCGGCCATAGCCGTCATCGCGATGCTTTTCAGCGTCTTCAAGGAACTCGCGCATTCTTACTCCAGCACCCGCGCCACCGCGGCATCAAGCTCATCATAGCTCTCAATGATCGCCGTTGCCCCGGCAGCAATCAGGTCTTGCGGATCGTGATAGCCCCAGGTCACTCCGATCGATTTGGTCCGCGCTGCCCGCGCCAGGTTGATATCGAAGACCGTATCCCCGATCATCACCGTATCGCCCGCGTCCATACCGGTCTCGGCCATGGCGCGCAGCAGCATGCCGGGGTGCGGCTTGGATGGGTTGTGGTCGGGCGTCTGCAGGGTTGAAAAGTGGTCGCTGAGGCCATGCTGGGTCAGGATGCGGTTCACCCCGCTCAGCCCCTTGCCTGTCGCAATCCCCAGCACAGTGCCCGCCTCAGCCTTCAACCGGTCGAGCGCCGCGCGGGCCCCCGGATAGAGCGGTTCACGATCGCTCGCAATCGCTAGCGAGGCTTTATAGAGCGAGCGGTAGGTCGCCACCAGCTCATCGACCAGCCCGGCATTGGCGTCTCCCGCCAGCCGCCCGATAGCCAGCGGCAAGGACAGGCCAATGACACTGCGCGAGGCGGCCGCCGTTGGCGGCACCAGCCCGTGGGCCGTGAACGTGCCGCTCATATGCTCGGTGATCAACTCATGGGTGTCGATCAGCGTGCCATCCATATCGAAAACAACAAGCCGCATCAGCGCGCTCCTTTGCGGCGGATCACAGGTCCTCTTCGGGGTCCTGCGTCTGTGCGTCATAGCGGTTGGGGTCAAGCCCCAGCGCGTCGAACGTCTGTTGCATATGCGGAGGCAGCGGCGCCGACACATCCAGAATCTTGCCATTGCGCAGCGGCAGGCTGATCCGGCGGGCATGCAGGTGCAGCCCCTTGGCCAGCCCTTCGGCGGGCTCCCAGTTCTGAATGTTGAAATAGCGCGGATCATCCAGGATCGGCGTCCCCAGCTGCGCCATATGCACGCGCAGCTGATGTGTCCGCCCGGTCACCGGCTTCAGCGTCACCCAGGCAAAGCGCCGGCTGGCAATTTCGGTCGTCGAGTAGTAGGTCATCGAGTGCTGGGCGCCGGGCGTACCGTGCTCCACCACCACCATCTGTTCGCCGTCGTCCGTACCCTGCTTGGCCAGAAAGCACGAAATCCGCCCCTGCTTGGGGCTTGGGTTGCCAGCAACGATGGCCCAGTAGATCTTGCGCGCCGAGCGCGATTTGAACACTTCGCCGAAATGCGTCGCCGCCGCCTTGGTCCGCGCCACCACCAGGCACCCGGATGTGTCGCGGTCGAGCCGGTGCACCAGCCGCGGCACCTCGCCCTTCTTGTTGGGCAGGCTCTTGAGCAGCCCATCCATATGCCGCTTGGTGCCCGTGCCGCCCTGGGCCGCCAGTCCATGCGGCTTGTTGAACACAAACAGGTCGTCATCTTCATAAAGGATGATCTCGCGCAGGAACTCGGCATCCGCCGAGCTGACCTTGGCCTCGATCTTGTGCACCGCATCATCGACCGGCGGCACACGCACCACCTGCCCGGATTCAAGCCGCGTGCTGGTCTTGACGCGCCCGCTATCCACCCGCACCTGCCCGGTGCGGATCAGCTTCTGCAAGAGCCCGTGGGTGACCTGCGGAAAGTGCTCCGCAAACCAGCGGTCAAGCCGCATGCCGTCTTCATCGCGCGCAACAACCTGTTGCCTTACCCCGCTCATAGCGAACCCCAGCGTGTGATCAGGAGCCCGAGATAGAGTGCCAGCACCGAGAGCACAACCGATAACAGCACATACCCCACCCCCGCCAGCACATCCCCCCGTTCGAGCAGGGTGATAGCATCCAGCGAAAAGGCCGAAAACGTCGTAAATCCGCCCAGCACGCCCACCGCGACGAACAACCGGATTTCGTTCTGCCCCTCCAGCAGCGTCCGCGCCAAGAGCCCCACCAGCAGCCCCATGGCGAGCGACCCCAGAACGTTGATCATCAGCGTACCCACCGGAAACGCCGTGCCCCACACGCGGCCCGCAAGCGTGCCAAAGCCATACCGCGCCATGGCTCCCAGCCCGCCGCCAATGCCCACCAGCAGATAGGCCTGCATGTTAGTGCCCCTCCCGCTGTGCCCGGCGCCGGGCAAAAAACTCGAGCCGCTTGACGATTTCACGCTCAAAGCCCCGCTCGTTGGGCCGATAGAAATCGGGGCGTTTCTCGCCGGTCAGCGCATCGGGAAAAAACTCCTGCCCGGCAAACGCATCCGGATAGTCATGGTCGTATTGATATCCGGCATGATAGCCGAGATCTTTCATCAGCTTGGTCGGTGCGTTCAGAATATGCATCGGCGGCGGCAGCGATCCGGTCTGTGCTGCCAGCGACAGCGCGGCGTTGAATGCCATATAGGCCGCGTTCGATTTGGGCGCCGTCGCCACATAGGTGATCGCCTGCCCCATGAACAATCGCCCCTCGGGCCAGCCCACCCGCTCAAACGCCGTCCACGCCGTGATCACCTGCACCAGCGCCTGCGGGTCGGCCATGCCAACGTCTTCCGAAGCTACGCACGATAGTCGGCGGAACAGCGTCCCAGGGTCCTCACCCGCCGTCATCATCCGCGCCGCCCAATAGAGCGCCGCCTGCACGTCCGATCCCCGCAGGCTCTTGTGAAAGCAGCTGAGCAGGTTGTAGTGGGCCTCCTGCGCCTTGTCATAGATCGGCGCCCGCTTCTGCACCACCTTGCTCAGCGCCGCCGTATCGAGTGTGTCCATGCCCTCGAGCGCCAGCAGTTCCTCGGCAAGCCCGAGCAGAAACCGCCCGTCGCCATCAGCCATCTCGATCAGCGCCGCCCGCGCATCGGCATCGAGCGGCAGGGCATGCCCCACATGCGCCTCGGCCCGCTGCAGCAGAACCTCCAGAGACGCAGCGTCAAACCGGTTGAGCACAAACACCTTGGCGCGCGACAACAGCGCCGCCACAATCGAAAAGCTCGGATTCTCCGTTGTCGCGCCGATCAGGATGATTGTGCCATCCTCGACATGCGGCAGCAGCGCATCCTGCGTGGTGCGGTTGAAGCGGTGAAACTCGTCGACAAACACCGCCGTCTGCCGCCCGCTGACCTGCCGCAACTGCCGCGCCGCTTCGATCACCTTGCGCAGGTCGGCAATGCCCGAAAGGACCGCCGATATCTGCACAAACTCCACGCCAACCTCGGCGGCCACCAGCCGGGCAATGGTGGTCTTGCCCACCCCCGGCGGCCCCCACAGAATGAATGAGCTCAGCCGTTTGCCCGCCACCATCCGCCCGATCGGCCCATCGGCCGCCAGAAGGTGATCCTGCCCGATGACATCGGCAAGCGCCTGCGGCCGCAGCTCTTCGGCGAGCGGTCGTTTGGCAATCGTGCTGAACAGCGAAGTTTCCACGGTCAATCCCAGGCGTTCTCGCCCAAGGTTCTACTACAACCGCCCGCCCCTGCCAGCCGCTTGTCTGCTCTACCCGCTGACAATTGACCGGAAGATGCGCCCGTTGCGCTGCAGCACGATCTTCCAGGCATTGGCGCGCTGCGAGGCCATGGCCTTGAAGGCATCGGCGTCAGCAATATCCTGATCGTTGAGGCTCACAATAACATCGCCTGCCCGCAGGCCCATCTGCTGGGCCGGCGACCCATCGGCCACTGCCCGCACCACCACCCCGCTGGCGCTGAAATCAAGCCCGAGTTCCTGCGCCACGGCCGGCCCAATGGTTTGCACCTCCGCCCCGGCGAACCTGGTATTTCCGGTAATCGCAACGCTCGCGGTCGCATCTGGCGCCGCTTCCAGCATCAGTTCGGCACTGGCCACCTTGCGATCACGCCAGAATTCGAGCCGGGTCACCTGCCCCACCGGTTTGGTTGCCAGCCGGAAATCAAAGCCGCTCGGCTGTTCCACCGCCACACCATCGACACTCAGGATCACATCGCCCGACCGAAAGCCCGCGCGCTCTGCCGGGCCGCCCGGTGCCACTTCGGTGATCAGCGCGCCGCGCGGTGTTTCAAGCCCCAGCCCATCGGCAATGTCAGTGGTCACTTCCTGCATCCTCGCCCCAAACCATGGGCGCACGATCTGCCCGCCGCGCAGCCCGGCATCGGCCACCACCCGCGCCATGTTGGCGGGCACGGCAAAGCCAATCCCCACCGAACCGCCAGATTGCGAGAAAATCGCGGTATTGATCCCGATCAGCCGCCCCTGCATGTCCACCAGCGCCCCGCCCGAATTGCCCGGGTTGATCGCCGCATCGGTCTGGATAAAGAACTCGTAATTTGAGCTTTCCACTCCGGTCCGCGCCAGGGCCGAAACAATGCCACTCGTCACCGTCTGCCCCACCCCGAATGGATTGCCGATCGCCAGGACCAGATCACCGACCTCTAGCGCGTCGCTGTCTCCGAAGCTCAGCGCCGGGAACTGCCGCCCTGCCGGGTCGCGCACCTTCAGTGCCGCCAGATCGGTCTTGGGGTCATCCACCACGATATCGACGGCAAACTCCCGTCCGTCTGACGTGGCAATCCGCACGTCGGTTGCCCCATGCACTACATGGCTGTTGGTCAATATCACGCCGGCCGCATCGATGATCACACCCGAGCCCAGAGACTTTGATTCCCGCGGGCGGCTCTGCCCAAACATGTCGCTGCCGAAAAACCGCTGGAAGAACGGATCGCTCTCGAAGGGCGATGGCCGCGACCGCGTTATGGTCGTGGCATAAACGTTCACCACCGATGGCGTCACCGCTTTGACAACCGGGGCAAAGCTCAGTTGCACCTGTTCGCGGCTCACCGGCACTTCTGCAACCACCGGCTGCGCTGGCGCTTGAGCCGTCACCACGGCGCTACCAATCAGACCGCCCGCAACGGCGGTTCCGGCAAAGACGATCCCAAGTGCTGCGAAACGGCGGATTACCATACTGAATGCTCCAGATTCTGCTGCGTTCTGAACCACATGGCCCCTATGGCGGCAAATGCTGAAACACCTCGATTTTGGCGTCATTAAGGACCCTTGGGGCCGTCTTGAATTATGACGCAATTATCGTTTGCGCTGGGGGGCAATCGTCCCTATATGCAGCGCTCTTTCAACACTTGCCAAAGGCCTATGTCCAATGACAACTGAGCCGCCCATCACCTACGCGAACACCTCGGCACTGATTGCTGCCGAAGCTCCGGATTTCCCGAGTTTTCTGTTTTCGGAACGTGAGTTCCACAAGGCGGTCAAGGTCTTCAGGAAGGGCTTTGATGGGCTGTTGACCTATGCGGTCAAGTGCAACCCCTCCCCGCACATCATCGCTCAGTTGCACCGCGAGGGTCTGAAGGCGTTCGATGTGGCCTCCAACACCGAGATGGAACTGGTGCGCGAACATGCGCCCGGCGCCGTCATGCACTACAATAACCCCATCAAGAACAAGCGCGAGATCGAGCGGGCCTATGAAGAATTCGGCGTGCGCTCCTTCACCATCGACCATCCCCAGCAGCTCGACCAGTTGGCCGCCGTGGTTGCGCCGAGCCGCGATATCGAGGTCACCACGCGCTTTAAGGCCGGCAAGGCCCTCAAGTCCTATGATTTTGGCATCAAGTTCGGGGTCATGCAGGATGGCGCGGCCGAAATCGTCAGCCTCGTTGATCAGATGGGCTACACACCCAGCCTCTGCTTCCACGTCGGCTCGCAGTGTGAGGACGCCTATGCCTATGAGCGCCACATCGCTGCGGCCGCCAAGATTGCCGAAGAGTCCGGCATCGAGCTCAAGCGCCTCAACATCGGCGGCGGCTATCCGGCCCCCTACCCGACCAGCGAAGCCCCGCCGATGGACTACTACTTCGAAACCATCGCTCAGGCTGTGAAAGACAATTTCGGCAAGTCCAGCCCCGAGCTCATCATCGAGCCCGGCCGCGCTATCGTGACCTCGTCCACCTCGCTGCTGCTGCGCGTCAAGCACCAGCGCGGCGGCCAGTCGGTCTACCTCAACGACGGGGCCTATGGGGCACTGATGGAAGTCAAGTTCATGCACTTCACCCCGCCGGTCCGTGTCTGGCGCGGCCCGCGTCTGCACGACAACGATGGCGAGTTCTCCGAATTCACCATCTGGGGCCCCACCTGCGACAGCTATGATGTGCTGCCTCAGGTCTTCACCCTGCCCGCCGATATTGACGAAGATGACTGGATTGAGTTCGGCCTGATGGGCGCCTACACCCAGGCTTCGCTCACCCCGTTCAACGGTTTCGACCGCCGCGATCAGTACAGCGTCGACGATATCTATACCGGCAAGGACATGCAGCCCGAATAACCGGCTGCTTGCCAATATCGGCCACCCCGGCGACAGTCGGGGTGGCTTTTTGTCATTTGAGCCGGACCATTGCCATGCAACCCATTCCACCCCTGGCCAGCCTGGGTCAGCGCATAGTTATCCTCGGGCCCTCGAACTCTGGTAAATCTACTCTGGCAGCGGCGCTGGCGGAAAAACTCGGCCTGCCCGCCGTCTATCTGGATCGGTTTTACCACCTGCCCAATACCGATTGGGTGGCGCGCCCAAAGGAGGATTTCATCCGGCTCCATCAGGAAGCCATTGCGGAAGATGCGTGGATCATGGACGGAAATTACCGCGCCATGCGTGCCGAGCGGCTGCAACGCGCCACGGGTGTCATTGTCCTAGATGACAGGCCCTGGCTTCGCCTGATGCGCTATTTCAACAGAACCCTGCTTCAACCCAACCGCCACGGCATGCTTGAGGGCAGCCGCGATTCAATCAAATGGCAGATGATCAAATGGGTGGGCTTCAATTCACGTCATAGTGGCCAGTCGTCCCGCGACCTGATCCGAGAGACCGAACTTCCGTACGTCTTTTGCAATTCGATGGCCGAAGTTAAGGCCCTCTATCGCGCCTGGGATCTTACGCCCTCACCCCCTTGACCAGTCCCAGGCGGATTGCAGCCTCCGCCGTGTCCAGAATGGACTGACTGGACGGAATATAGGGACGTCCGAGCAACCGTTGCCCTTTGGCGCCGTCGAAAATCTTCACGTTCCCGATATCGTTGATGATCTGCCGCGCCGGGCCGCCGAAACTGGCAATCAGCCGGATCAGCCAATCCGGAACGCGCTTATCGGTCACTTTCGCCTGCGGATAAGCGGCCCGCAGAATGTCGGCAACGGCTGGAAACGGCATATAGTCCGCTGTCGCCAGATAGCGTTCTCCAACGCTGTGGCTGTGTTGCAGCGCCGCGATATGCATCGCTGCCACGTCCCGCACGTCGATGATTGAAAATCCATTGCTCGGCATTGCCGGCATCGAGCCATCAAGCAACCCGGTCACCAGGCCAATCGAGATGCTGGCATCCTTATCGAGCGCCGGCCCAATGATGGCGCCGGGATGGATGGTGGTCAGAGCAAGACCATTCGCCTTCGCAAAGCTCCACGCCGCCTGCTCCGCCCGCGTCTTGCCAACGCAATAGGCCCAGGTCCAGCGCATCGCCTCAAGGTTGGTGAAATGGCTCTCGTCGTAGGTTCGGGTGCCGCTGGTCTGCCCGTGGCCATAGCCAACGGTGGCAATCGAAGAGGTCATCACCACCCGTCTGATGCCCGCCGCATGGGCGAGGCGCAGTACGCGCCCCGTGCCCTCAACTGCTGGCCCGATCACGACCTGCGGGTCCTTCGGTTCATCGGCGCGCACGGCCGCTGCAACATGCATCACCGCATCCATGCCGGCCAGCGCCACGTCCCACCCAGCATCCGACATCAGGTCCGTCACCGCAAAGTCCAGACGTTCTGTCGCACCTTCTCCGAGCTGTGCGGCAACGGCCCTGCGGACGCTATCGGCCCGGCCCTCGCCCCGCACCGTCCCACGCACCGTATAACCTGCGCGCAGCGCCTCGATCACGGTCCACTTGCCCACAAACCCGGTTGCACCGGTCACCAGCACGCGCTGCGCCATTCAATCCCCCAAAACAAAAAAGCGGCCACGGGTGAACCCCGCGGCCGCCGAAACTCTCAGGCACCTATGCTGCTATCACGCAGCGACGGCATCCTCATCGCGGTCAGCGCGTTCCTGCACCGGACCAGAATCGAGGCCCTTGGCGTTCACGTCGCGATCAACAAACTCGATCACCGCAACCGGGGCATTGTCGCCATAACGGAAACCAGCCTTCATGATGCGGGTATACCCACCCTGGCGGCCCTTGTAGCGATCGCCGAGAACGGCAAACAGCTTGCGAACCTGATCCTCATCACGGATCTGGGCGATCGCCTGACGGCGAGCGTGCAGGTCGCCGCGCTTGGCCAGCGTGATCAGCTTCTCCACGATCGGGCGCAGTTCCTTGGCCTTGGGCAAGGTCGTCGTGATCTGCTCGTGCTTGATCAGAGCGGCCGACATATTGGCGAACATCGCCTTGCGGTGCGACGAGGTCCGGTTAAGCTTACGGTTTGCATTACCGTGGCGCATTTCTATTCTCCTCTAAGTCAGGGCCGCGCGAGATCAATAATGATCTTCGTAGCGCTTGGCGAGATCGTCGATGTTTTCCGGCGGCCAGTTGGCCACGTCCATACCCAGATGCAGGCCCATCTGAGCCAGCACTTCCTTGATTTCGTTCAGCGACTTGCGACCAAAATTCGGAGTGCGCAGCATCTCGGCTTCCGTCTTCTGGATCAGGTCGCCGATATAAACGATATTGTCGTTCTTCAGGCAGTTTGCCGAACGGACCGACAGTTCGAGCTCGTCCACCTTCTTGAGCAGCGCCGGGTTGAAGGCCAGTTCCGGAACAGCGTCCTGGGCCTTCTCCTTGCTGGGCTCTTCGAAATTGACGAACACCGAGAGCTGGTCCTGAAGGATACGGGCAGCATAGGCCACTGCATCTTCCGGGGTCACGGCGCCGTTGGTTTCGATCTGCAGCGTCAGCTTGTCCTTGTCGAGGCTTTCGCCTTCGCGCGTCGCATCAACCTTGTAGGAGACGCGGCGCACCGGCGAGAACAGCGCATCGACCGGGATATAGCCGATCGGCGCATCGTCCGGACGATTGCGGTCGGCCGGGACATAGCCCTTGCCGGTATTGACGGTGAACTCGATGTTGATCTCCGCACCATCGTCGAGATGGCACAGGACCAGTTCCGGGTTCAGCACTTCGATATCGCCGGTCACCTTGATGTCACCGGCGGTGACGGCACCCGGGCCCTGCTTGGACAGCGTCAGGCGCTTGGGGCCTTCCGACTGCATCTTGAGGGCGATTTCCTTCACGTTCAGCACGAAGTCGGTGATGTCCTCGCGAACGCCAGGCACCGACGAGAATTCATGCAGAACGCCATCGATATGGATAGCAGTCACGGCTGCACCCTGCAGCGACGACAGCAGAACGCGACGCAGGGCATTGCCCAGGGTGAGACCATAGCCGCGCTCAAGCGGCTCGGCAGTCACCGAAGCCACGCGCGCACTGTCGCTGCCCGAAACGATGTCCAGCTTGGTCGGCTTGATCAGTTCTTGCCAGTTCCTCTGGATGGTCACGGTAACGTCCTTTCAAAATCGCGGCCCTTCGCCCGGCCGCTTAGCCGCAAACGCAATGCGCCCCCAGCCGTTCTCGGGCCGGGAGCAATCCCAATTAGACGCGGCGCCGCTTGCGCGGGCGGCAGCCATTGTGCGGGATGGAGGTCACATCGCGGATGCTGGTGACATTGAAACCTGCTGCCTGCAGAGCACGCAGCGCAGACTCGCGCCCCGAACCGGGACCGCGCACTTCGACTTCCAGAGTCTTCATGCCGTGTTCCTGCGCCTTGCGGGCCGCATCTTCTGCTGCAACCTGAGCCGCATACGGGGTCGACTTGCGCGAACCCTTAAAGCCCATCACGCCCGACGAGGACCACGAGATCGTGTTGCCCTGCACATCGGTGATGGTGATCATGGTGTTGTTGAAGGAGGCGTTCACGTGAGCAACGCCAGAGGTAATATTCTTGCGCTCCTTACGGCGGATGCGCGTGGTTTCAGTCTTAGCCATTTAGTTCCTCTGTTCGATATCAGCGCCGCCGACAGCCAGATCGCTCCAGCGGCTCCACCGAGAACCCGGAAAGGTTCTTATTTCTTCTTGCCGGCGATCGGCTTGGCCGGACCCTTGCGGGTGCGGGCATTGGTGTGCGTGCGCTGACCACGGACCGGAAGGCCACGGCGGTGACGCAGGCCACGATAGTTGCCCAGGTCCATCAAACGCTTGATGTTCATCGAGACACTGCGGCGCAGGTCGCCCTCGACGATGTAGTCGCGGTCGATCGTCTCACGAATCTGGATCACTTCGGCGTCGGTCAATTCATTGACACGGCGTTCGGTCGGAATGCCCACCTTTTCACAGATATCGGCAGCGAACTTGTCGCCGATACCATGAATGTACTGAAGCGCAATGATCACGCGCTTGTTCGTCGGGATATTGACGCCAGCAATACGAGCCACGTCCGCTCTCCTTCATTCGGCAGGGTTTTCCCCGTCCGTTCAACAACAACAAGGGACCGGACTCCGACCCCCACTAAACCTGAGGAACCGAATCCAGCCCAATAATCCATGAGACTGGCGCGGTTCTTAAGGGCAAGCTAGGCCAAAGTCAACTGGCCCACCCTGCCCCGCATTCTATCGGCCAATGGCCGTCCGGATCGCGGCGCTTACCGCCTCTACCGGGGCCATGCCATCCACCGAAGTGAGGGCACGCTTGGCGTAGTAGTACCCGATCAAGGGTGCTGTCTTCTTGTAGTACTCACGGAGGCGCTCTTCGAAGACCTCCGGGTTGTCGTCCTTGCGGACCGGCTGCCCGGCGGCCTTTGCCTCTTCGGCCCGCTTGATGATGCGCCCCACCAGGGCGCGGTCATCGACGGTGAGCTCGAGAACGGCATCAAGCTTGAGGCCGCGCTCCTTGAGCATGTCCTCAACCGCATCGGCCTGGGCCAGCGTCCGGGGATACCCATCCAGGATAAACCCATTCGCGCAATCTTCGGCGTCGATCCGCTCCGCCACGATAGCGTTCACGATGACGTCCGACACCAGTTCGCCGGCATCCATCACCGCTTTGGCCTTCAGCCCGACCGGTGTACCGGCGGCCACTGCGCTGCGCAGCATGTCGCCAGTCGAAAGTTGAGGAATACCGTATTGATCCATGAGGATCTTGGCCTGCGTTCCCTTGCCCGCCCCCGGCGGTCCCAGCAGGATCAGCCTCATCGACGCTTTCCTCCACCCAGCCGGGACTTCTTGACCAGCCCCTCGTATTGCTGCGCGATCAGATGGCTCTGCACCTGGCTGATCGTATCCAGCGTCACAGTCACCATGATCAGAAGCGATGTACCGCCGATGAACTGGCTGACATTGAGCTGGCTGTAGAGCACTTCAGGGATCAGCGCCACCACCGTCAGATATATCGCCCCAATCACCGTAATGCGCGTCAGCACATAGTCGATGTGCTGGGCCGTACGCTCACCCGGGCGGATACCAGGAATGAAACCGCCAGACCGCTTAAGGTTGTCGGCCGTATCAGTCGGATTGAAAACAATCGCGGTGTAAAAGAATGCGAAGAAGATAATCAGCGCTGCAAACAGGATCAGATAGAGCGGCTGACCACGACCAAGCAGCGCAGCCGTCACCTGCAGCCACTGCGGTGCGTCGCCCTGTGCAGCGAACGATGCGATCGTTGCAGGCAGCAGCAGCAGCGATGAGCCAAAGATCACCGGAATAACGCCCGACGTGTTCAGCTTGAGCGGCAGGTGCGAGGTATCGCCCTGGAACATTTTGTTCCCAACCTGGCGCTTCGGATACTGGATCAGCAAACGGCGCTGGGCGCGTTCAAAGAACACGATCACGGCAATGACCAGGATCGCCAGAACCAGCAGCACAAGGCCCATATAGCCCGGCAGCGCACCGGTCCTGCTCAGCTCCAGCGTCTGGGCAATCGAGCCAGGCAAGGTGGCGACGATACCGGCAAAGATGATCAGCGAGATACCATTGCCCACACCACGCGACGTGATCTGTTCACCCAGCCACATCAGGAACATCGTACCACCACACAGGGAGATTACCGTGGACACGCGGAAGAACCAACCCGGTTCCGCGACGACCCCCTGGCTCGATTCGAGGCCAACGGCAATGCCATAAGCCTGCACGGCGCAGAACACGACGGCCAGGTACCGGGTGTATTGGTTGAGCTTGCGACGCCCCTGCTCGCCTTCCTTGCGCATCGCCTCAAGCTTGGGCGAAGCGGTCGAAATAACCTGCACCACGATCGAGGCCGTGATGTAGGGGATCAGATTGAGCGCGAAAATCGCCATGCGCTGCACGGCGCCGCCGGCGAACATGTCGAACATGCCGAAAATGCCATTCTGGGCACTTTCGAAGTTCTGACGGAACGCATCAGGGTCAATTAACGGCAAAGGGATATAGGTCCCCAGCCGATAAACAAGCAGCGCGCCCAGAGTGAACCAGATGCGCTGCTGGAGGGCTTTCGCCTTTGAAAATGTCGAAAAACTAAGGTTCTTGGCCAGTTGCTCGGCTGCGGACGCCATAATCGCTCCTTGAGCTTTGGGCTGAGACCCGAATGTCAGGTCGTCTCGATCCTTGCGGCGCAGCAAGCGTCACAAGGATCAAGAAAACGCGACCTTAGGCGTCAGCCTTGTTCTTTGCCTCTGGCATATCGACCTTGCCGCCGAGCGCTTCAATAGCAGCCACCACGCCAGCAGAAGCATGAACGACGTTGAAGGAAACCTTCTTGGCCTTGAACTCACCGCCGTTGATCAGGCGCACGCCATCCAGCGGGCGACGGATCACGCCTGCGGCAACCAGGGCCGCTGCGTCGATGACACCCTTGTGGTCGAGCCGACCGGCATCAATAGCCTGCTGGATACGATCGAGGCGCACGGCATTGTAGTGCTTGGGGTTCGGCACATTGAAGCCGCGCTTGGGCATACGCATGTGAAGGGGCATCTGGCCGCCTTCGAAGCCGTTGATGGCAACACCCGAACGCGCAGTCTGGCCCTTGCCGCCACGACCACCAGTCTTGCCCTTGCCCGAACCGATGCCACGACCGATGCGGATGCGGGTCTTTGACGAGCCGGGATTGTCGCGAAGTTCGTTCAAACGAGTCATTTGCGAATATCCTGTCTTACTTTTCGCCGACGACGCGGACGAGGTGCGGCAGCTTGTTGATCATGCCGCGCACTTCAGGGGTGTCCTTCAGGGTCGACTGCTTGCGCATCTTGTTCAGCCCGAGCCCGATCAGGGTCGCACGCTGGCTCTTCTCACGGCGGATCGGGCTACCGATCTGCTCAATGGTTACTGTCTTATCGGCCATCTATCTTCTCCGTCCCGAGCGCGAGGCTCAGTTTACTCGGTTGCCGCTTCGCCGCGGCGAGCCTGCAGTTCCGAGACCTTCAAGCCACGACGGGCCGCGACCGAACGCGGGCTGTCAACGCGCTTGAGCGCGTCAAAGGTGGCTCGCACCATGTTGTAGGGGTTAGCAGTGCCCTGCGACTTGGCAACGATATCGTTGATGCCAAGAGTTTCGAACACAGCGCGCATCGGACCACCGGCGATGATACCAGTACCGGGCACAGCTGCACGCAGGATCACCTTGCCAGCACCGTGACGGCCCTGGACATCGTGGTGCAGCGTGCGGGCTTCGCGCAGCGGAACGCGGATCATCTGGCGCTTGGCCTGCTCAGTGGCCTTGCGGATGGCTTCAGGAACTTCACGGGCCTTGCCGTGACCAAAGCCAACGCGGCCCTTCTGATCACCGACCACCACGAGCGCAGCGAAACCGAACCGCCGACCACCCTTAACCACCTTGGCCACACGGTTGATGTGGACCAGGCGATCGATAAACTCGCTCTCGCGCTCTTGTACGTCTCTCATTGCTTTACCAGCTCTTCCTGTGTCGTGATCTGCGCTTAGAAGCTGAGGCCGCCTTCGCGGGCAGCGTCAGCCAGGGCCTTGACCCGACCGTGATAAATGTATGCGCCGCGATCAAAGATTACCTCGGCGACCCCTGCTTTGACGCCGCGTTCGGCGATCAGCTTGCCAACCGTTTCGGCGGCAGCCTGTGTCGAGCCGTTGGTGACCGTTGCCCGGACGTCCTTGTCCAGGGTCGAAGCCGCAGCGAGCGTACGGCCCGTCGCGTCGTCGATGATCTGCGCATAGATATTCTTGTCCGAGCGGAAAACGCTGAGACGAGGACGACCGAAGGCACGGGCCTTGAGCGCGCGACGAACGCGGGCCTTGCGGCGGATCGAACCAATTGAGGAGTTTGCCATTGTTTTCGACCCTTACTTCTTCTTGCCTTCTTTGCGGGCGATGTACTCGCCCACATAGCGCACGCCCTTGCCCTTGTAGGGCTCTGGCTTACGATAACCGCGGATGTTAGCCGCAACCTGGCCCACCTGCTGCTTGTCGGCTCCCGTCACCACAACTTCAGTGGGAGACGGCACAGCAAGCGTGATTCCCGCCGGGGTGACATAGACCACTTCGTGGCTAAACCCAAGCGAGAGCTTGAGATCTTTGCCCTGAAGGGCGGCGCGATAACCCACGCCCTGGATAGAGAGCTTCTTCTCGAAGCCTGCACTGACACCGGTCACCAGGTTCTGGATCAGCGCACGAGTGGTGCCCCACGCAGCGCGAGCAGCGGTCGAGTCATCGACCGGCTTGATCACCACGCCATCGCTGGTCTGCTCAGCAGTCACCATATCCATCAGAACGATACCAAGTTCCCCCTTCGGGCCCTTGGCCTTCACGGTCGAACCATCGATCGTGACGGTAACGCCCTGAACGGGAGCAACCGGTTTCTTGCCAGTACGAGACATTTCTAACTACCTTTACGAGTCATCGTCATGCCGAACCTTCTTAGAAGACGCGGCAGAGTACCTCACCACCAAGATTCTGAGACTTGGCTTCATGATCTGCCATCACGCCCTTGGGCGTGGACAGGATGGAAACGCCGAGACCATTGGCCACCGACGGAATATTCTTGACCGAAGCATAAACGCGACGGCCCGGACGCGAAACGCGCTCGATCGTGCGGATAACCGGAACGTTGTCCGAATACTTCAGCTCGATCTGCAGTTCCCCTGCCCCATTGTCCAGCTTGTTCTCCGTGTAGCCACGGATGAAACCTTCGGACTGCAGGACATCCAGCACGCGAGCGCGCAGGGTCGAAGCGGGCGAAACCACCACGTCCTTGCGGCGCATCTGCGCATTGCGGATGCGGGTCAGCATATCGCCAATCGGATCTGTAAGGCTCATCTTCTACTCTCCTTACCAGCTCGACTTGACCATGCCCGGGACCTGCCCGAGATTGCCAAGCTGACGCAGTGCGATACGGCTCAAACGAAGCTTGCGGTAGTAACCGCGTGCACGGCCCGACACCTCACAACGATTCCGCACTCGGGTCGGGGAGGAATTGCGCGGGAGCTCGGCCAGCTTGAGCTGGGCAGCAAACCGAACCTCGAGCGGAGCCGACTGGTCCTTGGTCACGGCCTTGAGCGCGGCGCGCTTGCCGGCGAACTGCTTGGACAGCTTCTTGCGGCGGTTATTCTTTTCGATTGAGCTGGTCTTTGCCATATCTCTTCTTACCTCTCACGCTTCCGCTTACTGCCGGAAGGGGAAATTGAAAGCCTTCAGAAGCGCACGCGCCTCATCATCGGACTTCGCGGTGGTGCAGATAATGATATCCATACCCCAGATCTGATCGACCTGGTCGTAGTTGATTTCCGGGAAGATGATGTGTTCCTTGATACCCATGGCATAGTTGCCACGGCCATCAAAGGAATTGGGGTTCAGCCCACGGAAGTCACGAACGCGCGGCAAAGCGATGTTCACCAGGCGATCCAGGAACTCATACATGCGCTGCTTGCGAAGGGTCACCTTCACACCGAGCGGCATGTTCTCACGAACCTTGAAGCCTGCAATCGACTTGCGGGCATGGGTGATCACCGGCTTCTGGCCAGCAATGCGCTCCAGATCGGCGGCAGCGGTCTTGACCTTCTTGGTGTCGTTGACAGCTTCGCCAACACCCATGTTCAGCACAATCTTGTCGAGCTTGGGCAGCTCCATGACATTCTTGTAGCCAAACTGCTCGGTCAGGCCCGCACGGATCTTCTCGTCATAAAGGGTCCGAAGACGCGGAACGTAAACTTCAGCCATCGATCACATCTCCGGTCGACTTGGCGACGCGAACCTTGACGCCGTCCTTGATCTGGAACCCGACGCGGGTCGGCTTCCCGTCCTTGTCCGCAACAGCAAGATTCGAAAGGTGAATCGGAGCCTCGCGGGTGAAAATGCCCGACTCCTGCGAGGCGGTCTGCTTGGTGTGACGGCGCACCAGGTTGAGCCCCTGCACAACCGCACGGGTTTCTTCTGGAATGACCCGCAGGACCTGGCCACTCTTGCCTTTGTCCTTGCCGGTCAGAACGACGACCTTGTCGCCCTTTTTAATCTTGGCAGCCATTACAGCACCTCCGGTGCCAGCGAAATAATCTTCATATGGTTCTTGGCGCGCAATTCGCGCGGGACCGGCCCGAAGATACGGGTGCCGATCGGCTCCTTGTTGTTGTTGATCAGCACGGCCGCATTGCGGTCGAACCGGATCACGGTACCATCAGGACGGCGAATGTCCGCGGCAGTGCGCACCACGATGGCCTTCATAACCTGGCCCTTCTTGACGCGGCCACGCGGGATCGCGTCCTTGACCGAAACAACGATAATGTCGCCAACCGATGCATACTTGCGGTGAGAACCGCCCAGCACCTTGATGCACATGACACGACGCGCACCTGAATTGTCCGCGACGTCGAGATTGGATTGCATCTGAATCATGGCTTGATGCCTTCTTTGTTCATGCGGCTCGCCCCAGAGGACCAGCCAAAAATCTGACGTTACGCGTTGGTGACGAGTGTCCAGCGCTTGTTCTTGGAAATCGGAGCGCACTCTTCGATCCAGACGGTATCGCCAACCTTGGCCACGTTGGCCTCGTCGTGGGCATGATACTTCTTGGAACGGCGAACCGTCTTCTTCATCACCGGGTGGGTGAAGCGACGTTCGACGCGCACAACGACAGTCTTTTCATTCGCGTCGGAGACCACCGTCCCCTGCAAAACACGTTTTGGCATGGGCGTTTCTCCTTACTTCTTTTCTGCAGACTTCTCGGCAAGGATCGTCTTGATCCGCGCGATTTCGCGACGGACCAGGCGCACCCGGGCCGGAGCTTCGAGCTGCTGGGTCGCACGCTGGAAACGCAGGTTGAACTGTTCCTTCTTGAGGTCCAGAAGCGCGTCTTTCAGTTCGTCTGCGGTTTTGGCCCGCACATCACTGGCTTTCATGGCTCAGTCCTCAGTCTGCAATGCGGGTGATAACCCGCGTGGTGACCGGCAGCTTCATAGCGCCGAGGCGAAGGGCTTCCTTCGCGATTTCTTCGCTCACGCCGTCGATCTCGAACATGATGCGGCCTGGCTTGACACGAGCGGCCCAGAATTCAACCGAACCCTTGCCCTTACCCATGCGCACTTCGGTCGGCTTCTTGGAGACCGGCAAATCCGGGAAAATCCGGATCCACACGCGACCCTGACGCTTCATTTCACGCGTGATCGCGCGGCGGGCCGCTTCGATCTGGCGTGCAGTGACGCGTTCAGGCTCAGTCGCCTTAAGGCCATACTGGCCGAAATTCAATTCAAAACCGCCCTTGGCCAGGCCGTGGATACGGCCCTTGTGTGCCTTGCGGAACTTTGTACGTTTTGGTTGCAGCATTTATCTATGCCTTCTTAGTTCGCGGGCGCGCGTTCGCGGCGCTGGCCCTGACCGCTCTCGCCGCCGCCTTCAGTCGCGCGACGTTCGTGAGCAGACGGATCATGCTCGAGCACTTCGCCCTTGAAGACCCAGACCTTGATGCCAATGATGCCGTAAGTGGTTTCGGCTTCTGCAGTGCCATAATCGATGTCAGCACGCAGGGTGTGCAGCGGCACACGACCTTCGCGGTACCATTCGGTACGAGCGATATCGGCACCACCGAGGCGACCACCAACGTTGACGCGGATACCGCCGGCGCCCATGCGGATCGCGGTCTGCACCGCGCGCTTCATGGCGCGGCGGAACGCGACACGGCGCTCCAGCTGCTGGGCGATGCCCTGAGCAACCAGGGTCGCATCGGTTTCCGGCTTGCGCACTTCAACGATGTTGATGTGCACTTCGCTGTCGGTGAATTTCTTGACCTTGGCGCGGATCTTGTCGATGTCGGCGCCCTTCTTGCCGATCACAATGCCCGGACGAGCGGTGTGGATCGACACCCGGCACTTGCGGTGCGGACGTTCGATGACGATCTTGGAAACCGCTGCCTGCTTCAGGTCAGCCAGCAGCGCCTTGCGGATCTTCAGGTCTTCCTGCAGCAGCGCACCATATTCACCCTTGTTCGCGAACCAGCGCGAATCCCAGGTGCGGTTGATGCCCAGGCGCAGACCGATTGGATTGATCTTCTGACCCATCAGACGGTTTCCTCAACTTGGCGCACCACGATGGTCAGGTGCGAGAATGGCTTTTCGACACGGGCGGACTTGCCGCGCCCGCGGGCCATGAAGCGCTTCATGATCAGCGCATCACCAACATAAGCCTCGGCGACCACAAGCGAATCTGTATCCAGACCGTGGTTGTTCTCGGCGTTGGCGATGGCGCTTTCCAGCGTTTTCTTCACTGCGCCTGCAATACGCTTGCGCGAGAAGGTGAGCTCGGCGAGCGCCTTGTCGACCTTCTTGCCGCGAATGAGCGCAGCCACCAGGTTGAGCTTGATGCCGCTGGTACGAACCATGCGGAGCACCGCCTTGGCTTCGTTGTCCTTGAGCGCGCGTTCGGTTTTTGGCTTGCCCATCTTACTTCCTCTTGGCCTTCTTGTCGGCCGAGTGTCCGTAGTAGGTACGGGTCGGAGCGAACTCACCGAACTTGTGACCAATCATGTCTTCATTCACGCTCACCGGCACATGCTTGTGACCGTTGTGAACGCCAAACGTTAGACCCACGAACTGCGGCAGGATCGTCGAGCGCCGGCTCCAGATCTTGATGACTTCGTTGCGGCCCGATTCACGTGACTTATCTGCCTTCTTGAGCAGATAGCCGTCGACAAATGGACCCTTCCAGAGTGAACGAGTCATGGCTTAACGCCCCTTCTTCACGTGCCGCGAGCGAACGATAAACTTGTCCGTCGCCTTATTGCTGCGAGTCTTCTTGCCCTTGGTCGGACGACCCCACGGCGTAACCGGGTGACGGCCACCGGAGGTACGGCCTTCACCACCACCATGCGGGTGATCGACCGGGTTCATGGACACACCGCGGTTCACCGGGCGACGGCCCAGCCAGCGCGAACGCCCAGCCTTGCCCAGCGAGGTGTTCGAATGGTCCTGGTTCGACACAGCACCAACGGTGGCAAGGCATGTACCATGCACACGGCGCTGTTCGCCCGAGTTCAGGCGCAGGATCGCCCAACCGCTGTCACGGCCGACATACTGCGCATAGGCACCAGCCGAACGCGCGATCTGACCACCCTTGCGGGGCTTCATTTCAACGTTGTGCACGATCGTGCCGACCGGCATGCGCTCGAGCGGCATGGCATTGCCCGGCTTCACGTCAACCGCGCTCAGCGAGGCCACAACCTTGTCACCAGCAGCAAGACGCTGGGGAGCAATGATATAGGCCTGCTCGCCGTCCTCGTAGGTCACCAGCGCGATGAATGCGGTCCGGTTCGGATCATATTCAATGCGCTCGATGGTCCCAACCGCATCAAACTTGACGCGCTTGAAGTCGATCATGCGGTAGGTGCGCTTGTGACCACCACCACGATGGTATGCGGTGATGCGGCCACGATTATTGCGGCCACCCTTCTTGTTCAGACCTTCGGTCAGCTTCTTGACCGGGGCGCCGTTCCAAAGCTCGGAACGGTCCGTGGTGATCAGCTGACGCCGGCCTGGCGAGGTGGGATTGTATTGCTTAAGACCCATTTTTCTCTCTCCCCGCTCAGACGCCGGTAGCAATGTCGATAGTCTGGCCTTCGACCAGCGTCACGACCGCCTTCTTGACATCGTTGCGCGTGCCGAGCTGGCCGCGGAAACGCTTGACCTTGCCCTTGCGGACCAGGGTGTTGACAGCCTTGACCTTGACCGAGAACAGCGCCTCGACGGCAGCCTTGATCTCAGGCTTGGTGGCATCGATCTTGACATCGAAAACAACCTGGTTGTTTTCCGACGCCATCGTCGACTTTTCGGTCACGACCGGATTGCGGATGATATCGTAGTGCTTGAACTTGCTCATGCGAACCGTGCCTCCAGCGCTTCGAGCGCTGCCTTGGTCAGAACGAGCTTATGACGGCGGAGAATGTCTGCGACATTAATCCCCTGCACCGGCAGCACATCGATCTGCGGAATATTGCGGGCAGCCAGGGCGAAGTTCTCGTCAACGCTGGCGCCATCAATGATCAGAGCATTCAGCCATTCGAGCTTGCCGAAGCTGGTCCGCAGGGTTGCGGTCTTCGGAGCCTTGGTGGCCACGCTATCCAGAATGACCAGTTCGCCGGCCTTGGCCTTGGCGGACAGGGCATGCTTGAGAGCAAGCGCCCGGACCTTCTTGGGCAGGTCGATTGCATGGCTGCGGGTCTCGGGACCAAATGCCCGGCCACCACCACGGAACTGGGGAGCCTTGCGATCGCCGTGACGGGCGCCGCCCGAACCCTTCTGCTTGACGAACTTCTTGCCGGTGCGGGCACCATCCGAGCGGTGCTTGACCTGGTGCGTACCAGACATAGCCTTGAGCTGCTGGTAGCGAACCATGCGGTGCAGAATGTCAGCGCGGGGCTCAAGACCGAACACGTCGTCCTTGAGTGTAACACTGCCTGCACTCTTGCCATCTAGGGTCGTAACCTGGAGTTCCATTACTTATTCTCCCCCGCGTTGGCGGGCGCCTTGAACGACCCAGGAACCTGAACATCCTTGTGAGCGGCCTTCTTGACGGCATCACGGATCATGATCCAGCCGCCCTTGGCGCCGGGAACCGAACCCTGCACCATGATCAGGCCACGCTCGACATCGGTACGGACGACCTTGACGTTCTGCGTGGTGACGCGGCGATCACCCATGTGACCAGCCATCTTCTTGCCACGGAAGGTCTTGCCCGGATCCTGGCGCTGACCGGTCGAACCGTGCGAACGGTGAGAAACCGACACACCGTGCGAAGCACGCAGACCACCAAAGTTGTGGCGCTTCATGGCACCGGCAAAGCCCTTACCGATGGAAGTGCCGGTCACATCAACCAGCTGCCCCTCGACAAAGTGATCGGCCTGCATGGTGGAACCAACCTCGATGAGGTTATCCGCATCGACGCGGAACTCGGTCACACGCCGCTTGGGCTCGACCTTGGCAATGGCAAAATTGCCACGCTCGGCCTTGGTCGTGTTCTTCACCTTGACCGTGCCGGCGCCCAACTGCAGCGCGACATAGCCGTCTTTATCTTGCGTCCGCTGGCCTACCACTTGGCAGTTTTCCAGACTCAACACCGTCACCGGCACGTCGGTGCCGTCTTCGGTGAAGATCCGGGTCATTCCCAGCTTCTGTGCGATCAAACCAGAACGCATCGGTTGTACCTTTTCGTTTAAGCGCCGAACCGGGTCGTTGGCTAGCAAGAGGACCCATTTGCAGGTTGGCGCGGAAAGTCCGTGTCTTTAGAGCTTGATTTCGACGTCTACGCCGGCGGCGAGATCAAGCTTCATCAGGGCATCAACCGTCTGAGGGGTTGGGTCCACAATGTCGAGAAGACGCTTGTGGGTCCGGATCTCAAACTGCTCGCGGCTCTTCTTGTCGATGTGAGGCGAGCGGTTGACGGTAAACTTCTCAATTCGCGTCGGCAGCGGGATCGGGCCACGGACCTGAGCACCCGTGCGCTTCGCCGTGTTGACGATTTCGCGCGTGGACACGTCAAGGACCCGGTGGTCGAACGCCTTGAGCCGGATACGAATATTTTGGCCGTTCATCTTGTCATTCCTGAGTAAATGGCACGCGGCGCACTACACTCGGGCGCGCCGCGCGCCCTTTGAAACCTGGACTACTCGAGAATCTTCGAAACGATGCCCGAACCAACGGTGCGGCCGCCTTCACGGATAGCGAAGCGGAGCTTCTCTTCCATGGCGATCGGCACGATCAGCTGCACGTTCATGTTCAGCTTGTCGCCCGGCATCACCATTTCGGTGCCTTCCGGCAGGGTGACCACACCGGTCACGTCCGTGGTGCGGAAGTAGAACTGCGGACGATAGTTGGCGAAGAACGGAGTGTGACGGCCGCCTTCTTCCTTGGTCAGGATGTAGGCTTCAGCCACAAACTTGGTGTGCGGGGTAACCGAACCGGGCTTGCAGAGAACCTGGCCACGCTCAACCTGAGTGCGGTCGATACCACGGATCAGCGCGCCGATGTTGTCGCCAGCCTGACCGGAGTCGAGCAGCTTGCGGAACATTTCAACGCCGGTAACGGTGGTCTTCTGGGTCGCCTTGATGCCGACGATCTCAACTTCTTCACCCACCTTGATGATACCGCGCTCAACACGGCCGGTCACCACGGTACCGCGACCCGAGATCGAGAACACGTCTTCGATCGGCATCAGGAACGGCAGGTCAACCGGACGGGCCGGCTGCGGAATGTAGGAGTCAACAGCAGCCATCAGCTCGAGAATGGCGTCGTGGCCAAGCTTGCGGTCGCCATCGTTCAGGGCTTCGGTAGCCGAACCCTTGATGATCGGGATATCGTCGCCCGGGAAGCCATAGCCCGACAGCAGCTCGCGAACTTCGAGCTCAACGAGTTCGAGCAGCTCCGGATCGTCGACCATGTCGCACTTGTTCAGGAACACCACCATTGCCGGCACGCCAACGTTGTAGGCGAGCAGGATGTGTTCGCGGGTCTGCGGCATCGGGCCGTCAGCTGCAGACACGACCAGGATCGCGCCGTCCATCTGCGCAGCGCCGGTGATCATGTTCTTCACATAGTCGGCGTGGCCGGGGCAGTCCACGTGAGCGTAGTGACGATTGGTCGTCTCATACTCAACGTGAGCGGTGTTGATCGTGATACCACGAGCGCGTTCTTCGGGCGCAGCGTCGATCTGATCATAGGCCTTGAAGGTCGCGCCACCGGTCTCGGCGAGCACCTTAGTGATCGCTGCCGTCAGCGATGTCTTGCCATGGTCAACGTGACCAATGGTGCCGATGTTGCAGTGCGGCTTGCTGCGGGAAAACTTTTCCTTAGCCATCGCTAGTCTCCGTATTCAATCAGCCGGTCGGCTGGAGTTGATTTCAAAAGTTATTGGGTCAGGCGTATTTGGCCTGGACTTCATCGGCCACCGCCTGCGGGACCTGCTCGTAGTGATCAAACTGCATCGTGTACTGGGCACGACCCTGGCTCATCGAGCGCAGCGAGTTCACATAGCCGAACATATTGGCAAGCGGCACGAACGCATTCACGACCTGGACAACGCCACGGCTTTCAGTGCCCTGGATCTGCCCGCGACGCGAGTTGAGGTCGCCGATAACGTCGCCCATGTAGTCTTCCGGCGTCGTTACTTCAACCTTCATGATCGGCTCGAGCAGTTTCGGGCCGGCCTTCCTGAGGGCCTCGCGGAAACCGGCGCGAGCGGCGATTTCGAATGCGAGAACCGAGGAGTCAACGTCGTGGTAGGCGCCGTCGACCAGAGTTACCTTCACGTCCACGACCGGGAACCCGATCAGCACGCCGGCGCTCATGACCGATTCCACGCCCTTGGCAACGCCAGGGACATATTCACGGGGCACAGTGCCGCCAACGATGGCCGAGGTGAACTGGAAACCAGCACCGGCTTCATTGGGCTCCACAACGATCTTGATGCGGGCGAACTGACCCGAACCACCAGACTGCTTCTTGTGGGTATAGTCTTCTTCGACCTTGCGCGTAACGGTTTCGCGATAGGCCACCTGCGGAGCGCCGATATTGGCTTCCACCTTGAATTCACGGCGCATGCGGTCGACGATGATGTCGAGGTGAAGTTCACCCATGCCCGAGATGATGGTCTGGCCGGACTCTTCGTCGGTCTTGACGCGGAAGCTCGGATCTTCAGCCGCCAGGCGAGCGAGCGCGAGGCCCATCTTCTCCTGGTCTGCCTTGGACTTGGGCTCAACCGCAATGTCGATAACCGGCTCGGGGAAGATCATCCGTTCAAGGATAACCTGCGCATTCGACGGCGCCAGAGTGTCACCCGTGGTGGTGTCCTTGAGGCCAACGATAGCCACGATGTCACCAGCAAACGCTTCGCTGATCTGCTCGCGGCTGTTGGCGTGCATCTGGAACATGCGGCCGACGCGTTCGCGCTTGCCCTTCACGGTGTTTTCCAGCTGCGCACCAGCCTCGAGGTGACCCGAATAGATGCGGCAGAAGGTCAGCGAACCCATATGCGGGTCGTTGGCGATCTTGAACGCCAGCATCGACAGCGGCTCGTTGTCATCGGCATGACGCTCGATTTCCGCTTCGGTCTTGACGTCGATACCCTTGATAGCGGGGATATCGATCGGAGCGGGCAGGAAGTCAATAACGCCATCGAGCAGGGGCTGAACGCCCTTGTTCTTGAAGGCCGAACCAGCAAAGACCGGGAAGAACTTGCCATCGATCGTACCGCGGCGAACGAGCCGACGGATCGTATCGTTGGTCGGCACTTCGCCTTCGAGATAAGCGGTCATGGCATCGTCGTCGACCTCGACAGCAGCTTCGACCAGCGCTTCGCGGTACTTGACGGCCTTTTCCTTGAGGTCGGCCGGAATCTCAACGACATCCCAGGCAGCGCCCAGTTCTTCGTTGCGCCAGACGAGAGCATTCATCTCGATCAGATCGACAACGCCCTTGAATTCTGTTTCGGCACCGATCGGAAGCTGCATGACAACAGCCTTCGCACCGAGGCGCGAGCCGATCATTTCGACGCAGCGGTAGAAGTCAGCGCCGGTCTTGTCCATCTTGTTGACGAAGATCAGACGCGGAACATTGTACTTGTCGGCCTGACGCCAGACGGTTTCCGTCTGCGGCTCAACGCCAGCGTTCGCATCGAGAAGCGCAATCGCGCCGTCGAGCACGCGGAGCGAACGCTCGACTTCAATGGTGAAGTCCACGTGGCCGGGCGTGTCGATGATGTTGAAGCGGTGCAGAGTGCCGTCGCGGCCCTTCCAGAACGTGGTCGTGGCAGCCGAAGTGATCGTGATGCCGCGTTCCTGCTCCTGCTCCATCCAGTCCATGGTAGCGGCGCCGTCGTGGACTTCGCCGATCTTGTGGGACTTACCGGTGTAGTAAAGGATACGTTCGGTCGTGGTCGTCTTGCCAGCATCGATGTGAGCCATGATGCCGAAGTTACGGTAGTGATTGATCGCGTGTTCGCGGGCCATCGGTTTTCTCCGTTACCAGCGATAGTGCGAGAAAGCGCGGTTGGCGTCTGCCATACGGTGCGTATCTTCGCGCTTCTTGACGGCCTGACCGCGGCCATTGAGGGCGTCCATGAGCTCGCCAGACAGGCGTTCACGCATGGTGTGCTCACCGCGCTTGCGGGCAGATTCGATCAGCCAGCGGATTGCCAGAGCCTGCTGACGGTCCTGACGGACTTCAACCGGAACCTGATAGGTAGCACCACCAACACGACGCGACCGCACTTCAACGGCCGGACGGATATTGTCCAGGGCAGTGTGGAAGACGTTGATCGGATCCTGCTTGGTCTTGGCCTGCACGATATCGAAAGCGCCATAAACAATGCTCTCGGCGGCGGACTTCTTGCCGTCCTGCATGAGCGAGTTCATGAACTTGGAAACAACGAGATCGCCGAACTTGGGATCCGGAATAACTTCGCGTTTTTCTGCGCGGTGACGACGGGACATAAATCGATCTCCTTACTTCGGCCGCTTCGCGCCGTACTTGGAACGGCGCTGCTTGCGATCCTTCACGCTCTGCGTGTCGAGAACGCCGCGCAGCACGTGATAGCGGACGCCGGGAAGATCACGGACGCGACCGCCACGGATCAGCACAACGGAGTGCTCCTGCAGGTTATGCCCCTCACCGGGGATGTAGGAGATCACTTCACGCAGCGTGGTGAGGCGAACCTTGGCCACCTTGCGCAGAGCCGAGTTCGGCTTCTTGGGCGTCGTCGTATAGACGCGGGAGCAAACACCACGCTTTTGCGGGTTGGCTTCCATCGCCGGAACTTTGTTCCGCTTGGGCTTTGATACCCGTGGTTTGCGGATCAGCTGATTAATGGTCGGCATTGCGCTCTTTCCATCCGTCCGAATTCAAATCGAGACATACGTAACAAACCAAAAGACGCTCGCTCGACCCATCGGATCGGCGGCGCCCCAATTTGCAGCGGACCACTACCCACTTAGGGAAGCGTTCATGCGCACAAGGATTGCAACGTCTGTTACCGAACCAGTGTGTTTGAGTTTTCTGGATGCCCGCGCTTGGCGGCAGACACCTTTAAAACCCACGACCGACCGTTAAGGTAGGGCGGCTATACAAGCCCCTCCCCCACTCGTCAAGCAGCATCTGGCGAAAAGCCGCTATGCCGCTGATAAAATTCATCTCCGCTTAACCCGCCGGTGGGGCGATCGTTGCGTGGTAACTTATCATTTTACCGGCCGCCTTCAGCGTGTAGATTGGCCTTGGGGGGCAGACCGGCGCGAGGCCGCGCACGGCGCCCGAAACGGGACGAGCACAACTGCGGGAGACCATACAATGAATTTGAAGGCACTCACTCTGGCGGGCGCTATGGTGCTGGGAGCGGGCGTTTCCGCCCAGGCCCAGACCCTGTTCGATGGCAACAGCGTCGACGACATCCTGAATCTGGCGCGAGGCTATGGCAGCGCCAGCCTTGAGGAACAGAACAACGGCGACCCCAAGATTACCGGCAAGATCGAAGGGGTCCAGTACGCCGTCTATTTCATGAACTGCACCGATCACAAGGACTGCGAGGACCTCAATTTCTATGCCGGTTTCCTCGACAACAAGCCGACGCTCGAACTGATCAACGACTGGAATCGCGACAAGAGATTCGGCAAGGCCTACCTCGATTCGGACAACGATGCGGTGATCGAGTTCGACGTGAACCTCGAGCATGGCGTGTCTAAGGACAACCTTGACGCCGCCTTTGAAATCTGGAGCCTGGTGCTGGGGCAGTACACCGATCATATCGGTTTCAAATAAGTCGCTGTCGAGCCGGTAGCCGACTGACGATGAAGGGGGCCAATGGCCCCCTTTTGCTTGCCTGCGATTCTGACACAAACAAAAAAAGGGGCCCGCGAGGGCCCCTTTTCAACTGGGTGACGGCACCGCTTACTCGGCGGGCGTAGCCGTCTCGGTTTCAACCTTGAAGGCTGCCTGTGCCGGAGCGGCGATGCCGATGGTCTCGGACTGCCGACGACGCTCGTCAAGGATCAGATCGTCGCGCTTGGAAGCGATGACCTTGGACGTTGCGATGCTGGCACCGGTACCGGCCGGGATCAGGCGGCCCACGATGACGTTTTCCTTGAGCCCTTCGAGCATATCGGCCTTGCCCGAAACTGCCGCCTCGGTGAGGACGCGGGTGGTTTCCTGGAACGAGGCGGCCGACACGAACGAACGGGTCTGCAGCGACGCCTTGGTGATACCAAGCAGCACCGGCACGGCCTGCGCCGGCTTGCGGCCTTCGGCCACCAGCTGGTCGTTGAGCTCGTCGAAATCGAGCTTGTCGAGCTGTTCGTCCTTGAGCATGCCCGAGTCACCTGGATCGGTGATTTCAACCTTCTGCAGCATCTGGCGAACGATCACCTCGATGTGCTTGTCGTTGATCATCACGCCCTGGAGGCGATAGACCTCCTGGATTTCGTTGACTAGGTAGCGCGCCAGTTCCTCGACGCCCTTGATGGCAAGGATGTCGTGCGGAGCCGGGTTGCCGTCGAGGATGTACTCACCCTTTTCAATGCTGTCGCCTTCCTGAAGGTGGAAGGGCTTGCCCTTCGGGATCAGGTACTCAACGGGTTCGGCACCCTCTTCCGCAGGCTCGATGATGATGCGGCGCTTGTTCTTGTAGTCGCGACCGAAGCGGATCGTACCATCGATCTCGGCGATGATGGCGTGGTCCTTCGGACGGCGGGCTTCGAACAGTTCGGCCACACGCGGCAGACCGCCGGTGATGTCCTTGGTCTTGGCGCTTTCGAGCGGAATACGGGCCAGAACGTCGCCGGGGGCAACCTTCTCGCCGGGCTCGACCGCCACAACCGCATCCACCGACAGCAGGTAACGGGCGTCGCCGCCACGTTCCACCTTGGCCACCGTACCACCGCGGGTGATCGCCAGAGCCGGACGGAGACCGTCGCCACGCTGGTTGGTCCGCCAGTCGATAATCACGCGCTTGGTGAAGCCCGTGGTTTCGTCGGTGTTTTCGGCAATCGAGGTGCCATCGACCAGATCTTCGAAGGCCACCTCGCCCTCGACTTCGGCCAGGATGGGACGAGTATAGGGGTCCCATTCTGCGATACGCTGGCCACGGCGCACTTCATCGCCGTCGTTGACCTTGAGCTTGGCGCCGTAGGTCACGCGATGAACTGAACGCTCGTTGCCTTCGGCATCGAGGATCGCCAGCATCACGTTGCGGCCCATGGCCACCAGGCCACCGGCGGTCTTGGCGACGTTGCGATTGCGGATTTCGATCTTGCCTTCAGCGCCTGCTTCGAGGAACGAGCTATCGACCACCTGTGCCGTGCCACCGATGTGGAACGTGCGCATGGTGAGCTGGGTGCCCGGTTCACCGATCGACTGCGCGGCAATGACGCCGACAGCTTCACCGATATTGACCGGGGTACCGCGAGCCAGGTCACGGCCGTAGCAGGTTGCACAGCACCCCTGACGGAGATCGCAGGTGAGCGGCGAACGGATGCGAATGGCCTGGATCTTGGCTTCTTCGATCTGGTCCACGTGCTTTTCCTGAAGCAGCGTGCCCTTGGGGGCAATCAGCTCGCCGGTCAATGGATGATTGATATCATCGGCGGCGGTGCGGCCCAGAACGCGCTGGCCGAGGCTGGCCACGATCTGGCCGGCATCAACGATCGCTTCCATGGTCAGGCCCCGCTCGGTGCCGCAGTCGATCTCGACAATGATCGAGTCCTGCGCCACGTCGACGAGACGGCGGGTCAGGTAACCTGAGTTCGCGGTCTTCAACGCCGTATCCGCCAGACCCTTACGGGCACCGTGGGTGGAGTTGAAGTACTCGAGAACGTTCAGGCCTTCCTTGAAGTTGGCCGTGATCGGGGTTTCGATGATCGAGCCATCCGGACGCGCCATCAGACCGCGCATACCAGCAAGCTGCTTCATCTGCGCCGGAGAACCGCGGGCGCCCGAGTGGCTCATCATATAGACGGAGTTGATCGGCTTCTGGCGGCCGGTTTCCTTGTCGAACTTGACCGCGGCGATGCCCTTCATCATTTCCTCGGCGACCTTGTCGCCGCACTTGGCCCAGGCATCGACCACCTTGTTGTACTTTTCGCCCTGAGTAATCAGGCCGTCATTGTACTGCTGCTCGAATTCCTCGACCTGCTTACGGGCCGCCTCAACGATTTTGTACTTGCTCTCGGGGATAACCATGTCGTCCTTGCCGAACGAAATGCCGGCGCGGCAGGCATGGCCGAAACCAAGCGACATGATGCGATCGCAGAAGATGACGGTCTCTTTCTGACCGCAGCCACGGTAAACCGTGTCGATCATCTTGGAGATCATCTTCTTGGTCATCAGCTGGTTGGCCGTGGCATAGGGCACCGCAGCATGCTTGGGCAGGAGCTGCCCGATCATCATGCGGCCCGGGGTCGTTTCCACGATCTCGGTGACCATCTTGCCGTCAAGGCCCATCGAGTGGACGCGGCCCTTGATCTTGGTGTGCACGGTCACAACGCCGCTCTGCAGCGCGTGCTCGATTTCACCCATGTTGCCAAATGCCATGCCCTGCCCCGGCTCACCCTCGTTCATGAGGGAGAGATGGTAGAGCCCAAGCACGATGTCCTGGCTCGGCACGATGATCGGCTGGCCGTTGGCGGGGTGCAGGATGTTGTTGGTCGACATCATCAGCACACGCGCTTCAAGCTGGGCTTCAAGGCTCAGCGGCACGTGCACAGCCATCTGGTCGCCGTCGAAGTCGGCGTTAAAGGCCGAGCAGACCAGCGGATGAAGCTGGATGGCCTTGCCTTCGATCAGTGTCGGCTCGAACGCCTGGATGCCCAGGCGGTGCAGGGTCGGCGCGCGGTTGAGCAGCACCGGATGCTCGCGGATGACCTCATCGAGGATATCCCAGACTTCCGGCTTTTCCTTCTCGACCAGCTTCTTGGCCTGCTTGACCGTGGAGGAGAAACCCTTGGCTTCGAGACGCGAGTAGATGAACGGCTTGAACAGTTCGAGCGCCATCTTCTTGGGCAGGCCGCACTGGTGCAGCTTGAGTTCGGGACCCACGGTAATCACCGAACGGCCAGAGTAGTCGACGCGCTTGCCGAGCAGGTTCTGACGGAACCGGCCCTGTTTGCCCTTGAGCATATCGCTGAGCGACTTGAGCGGACGCTTGTTGGCACCGGTGATGGTGCGGCCACGGCGGCCGTTGTCGAACAGGGCATCCACCGCTTCCTGCAGCATGCGCTTTTCGTTGCGGATGATGATATCAGGCGCACGCAGCTCGATCAGGCGCTTCAGGCGGTTGTTGCGGTTGATGACGCGGCGATAGAGATCGTTCAGGTCCGAGGTCGCAAAGCGACCGCCATCGAGCGGCACCAGCGGGCGCAGTTCGGGCGGGATGACCGGGATGACGGTCATGATCATCCACTCGGGCTTGTTGCCCGAGACGATGAACTGCTCAACGATCTTAAGGCGCTTGGCGAGCTTCTTGGGCTTAAGTTCCGTGGTCGACTCAGCAATTTCCACGCGCAGGTCGGCCGCGATCTTTTCGAGATCGAGGGCCAGCAGAATGTCGCGAATGGCCTCGGCGCCGATCTTGGCGGTGAAGCTGTCGGCCCCATACTGGTCCTGGGCGTCGAGGTACTGCTCTTCGCTGAGCAGTTCGTGCTGGCTGAACGGGGTCAGGCCGGGCTCGAGAACGACATAGTTTTCGAAGTAGAGAATGCGCTCGATATCCTTCAGCGTCATGTCGAGCAGCAAGGCAATGCGGCTCGGCAGCGACTTCAGGAACCAGATGTGCGCAACCGGCGCTGCCAGTTCGATGTGGCCCATGCGTTCGCGGCGAACGCGAGACAGGGTGACTTCCACACCGCACTTTTCGCAGATGACGCCCTTGAACTTCATGCGCTTGTACTTGCCGCACAGGCACTCATAGTCCTTCACGGGGCCAAAGATACGGGCGCAGAACAGGCCGTCGCGCTCGGGCTTGAACGTACGGTAGTTGATGGTTTCAGGCTTCTTGATCTCGCCATACGACCAGGAGAGGATTTTCTCCGGGCTCGCGATGCTGATGCGCATCTGGTCGAAGGTCTGGGCCGGGACCGCGGGGTTGAACGGGTCCATAACGTGGTGATGATGGTTCATCTGTGCTGTCTCCTCGATCCATGGGGTGGGCCGCCGGCCCTGCCCCCACGAATGCGGTTCGTAGGAAAATGGGTGTGGCAGATTATTCCGCCGCGCCCTGAGGAGGCTCAAGTTCCGCTTCCGCGTGACTTGGCACTTCTTCGCTCTGATCGAGCTCGACATTAAGGCCGAGAGACCTGATTTCCTTGACGAGAACGTTGAAGCTTTCCGGAATGCCGGCTTCGAAGGTATCGTCGCCACGGACGATTGCTTCGTAAACCTTGGTACGGCCTGCCACGTCGTCGGACTTGATGGTGAGCATTTCCTGGAGCGTGTACGCGGCGCCATAAGCTTCAAGCGCCCACACTTCCATTTCACCAAAACGCTGCCCGCCGAACTGCGCCTTGCCACCAAGCGGCTGCTGGGTGACGAGCGAGTAAGGACCAATCGAACGGGCGTGGATCTTGTCGTCCACCAGGTGGTGCAGCTTGAGCATATAGATATACCCAACCGTCACCTGGCGCTCGAACTGCTCGCCGGTCCGGCCGTCAAAGACGGTAGACTGGCCCGAGCTCTTCAGGCCCGCACGTTCCAGAAGCTCGACGATGTCGGCTTCCTTGGCGCCATCGAACACCGGGGTGGCGATCGAAACGCCCTTGGACAGATGCTCGCCGAGACGGACAATGCTGTCGTCATCAAGGTTCTCGATATAGTCGTCGCCCTCGAACAGCACGCCGATCTCTTTCTTGAGGGGCTTCATGTCGCCCTTCTGCTGATAGAGACGGACCATCTCGTTGATCTTCTTGCCCATGCCGGCACAAGCCCACCCCAGGTGAGTCTCAAGGATCTGGCCGACGTTCATACGCGAGGGCACGCCCAGCGGATTGAGCACGATGTCCACATGGGTACCATCTTCAAGGTACGGCATGTCTTCCACCGGTACGATGCGCGAGACCACACCCTTGTTGCCGTGACGGCCGGCCATCTTGTCGCCCGGCTGGATCTTGCGCTTGGTTGCAACGAAGACCTTGACCATCTTCATCACGCCCGGGGGCAGTTCGTCACCGCGCTGGAGCTTGTCGACCTTGTCGATGAAGCGCTGTTCGAGGAGCTTGCGGCTTTCCTCGTACTGAGCGTGCAGCGCTTCCATCTCAGCCATCACCTTGTCGTCGTCGACGGCAAACTGCCACCACTTCGAACGCGGCTGGGCTTCGAACATCTGGTCGTTAAGCTTGGTGCCAACCACATAGCCCTTCGGGCCTGCGGTCGCTGCCTTGCCGAACAGCATTTCCTTCAGACGCGCATAGACGTTGCGGTCGAGGATCGACTGTTCGTCGTCACGGTCCTTGGCCAGGCGCTCGATTTCCTCGCGCTCGATGGCCATGGCGCGCTCGTCCTTGTCGATGCCGTGGCGGTTGAACACGCGCACTTCAACAACAGTACCAGCATCGCCCGGGGGCACGCGGAGCGAGGTATCGCGAACGTCGGAAGCCTTTTCACCGAAAATGGCGCGCAGGAGCTTTTCTTCCGGCGTCATCGGGCTTTCGCCCTTGGGGGTGATCTTGCCAACCAGGATATCGCCGGGGCCAACATCGGCACCGATGTGCACGATACCGGCTTCGTCGAGGTTCTTGAGCGCTTCTTCCGAAACGTTCGGAATGTCGCGAGTGATTTCCTCGGGACCAAGCTTTGTGTCGCGGGCCATGACTTCATATTCCTCGATGTGGATCGAGGTGAAGACGTCCTGCATGGCGATCTTTTCGCTGAGCAGGATGGAATCTTCGAAGTTGTAGCCATTCCAGGGCATGAACGCGACGAGCACGTTGCGGCCAAGCGCGAGATCGCCCAGTTCGGTCGACGGGCCGTCGGCGATGATGTCGCCAGCGTTGACATGGTCGCCCACAACCACCAGCGGGCGCTGGTTGATGCAGGTGGACTGGTTCGAACGCTGGAACTTCATCAGGTTGTAGATGTCGACGCCCGACTTGGAGGCATCGGTTTCCTCGGTGGCGCGGATCACCACGCGGGTGGCGTCCACCTGGTCAACGATGCCCTTTCGCTTGGCAACGATGGCAGCGCCAGAGTCACGAGCCACGACCGGCTCCATGCCGGTGCCTACGAACGGAGCCTCGGCCCGCAGCAGCGGCACAGCCTGACGCTGCATGTTCGAACCCATCAGGGCGCGGTTGGCATCGTCGTTTTCGAGGAACGGGATGAGCGCGGCGGCGACCGACACGATCTGCTTGGGCGAAACGTCCATCAGATCGACGGTTTCCTTCGGCGTCAGTCCGTTATCGCCCGCATGGCGGGAGATCACCAGGTCATCGGCAAATTCGCCGGTCTCGGTCAGCGTCACGTTGGCCTGCGCCACGTAGTGCTTGGCCTCTTCCATTGCCGACAGATAGACCACGTCATCGGTGACCTTGCCATCGACGATCTTGCGGTACGGGGTTTCGATGAAACCGTACTTGTTGACGCGGGCGAAGGTCGAGAGCGAGTTGATCAGACCGATGTTCGGGCCTTCCGGCGTTTCAATCGGGCAGATGCGGCCATAGTGCGTGGTGTGCACGTCGCGGACTTCGAAGCCGGCACGCTCACGGGTGAGACCACCGGGCCCAAGCGCTGACAGGCGACGCTTGTGGGTGATCTCGGACAGTGGATTGGTCTGATCCATGAACTGGCTCAGCTGCGAGGAACCGAAGAACTCGCGCACTGCAGCCGCGGCCGGCTTGGCGTTGATCAGGTCCTGCGGCATGACGGTGTCGATTTCCACCGAGCTCATGCGTTCCTTGATCGCACGTTCCATGCGCAGCAGGCCGAGCCGATAGTGGTTTTCCATCAGTTCGCCGACCGAGCGGACGCGACGGTTGCCAAGGTTATCGATATCGTCGATTTCGCCACGGCCATCGCGCAGGTCGAGCAGGGTGCGCACCACCTCAACGATGTCATCCTTGCGCAGGATACGCATGGAATCGTCGGCCTCGAGTTCGAGGCGCATGTTCATCTTGACGCGGCCGACAGCCGACAGGTCATAGCGCTCGCTGTCAAAGAACAGCGACTTGAACATGGCTTCGGCGGTATCGACGGTCGGGGGTTCGCCCGGACGCATGACGCGGTAGATGTCGAACAGCGCGTCTTCGCGCGTTTCGTTCTTGTCGACCGCCAGCGTATTGCGGATGTAGGCGCCAACGGTGACGTGGTCGATATCGAGGATCGGCAGTTCGTCAAAGCCGAGGCCGACCAGCTTGGCCAGCAGCTTCTCGTCGATCTCATCGCCAGCCTCGACGTAGACTTCACCGGTCTGGAAGTTGATCAGGTCTTCGGCAACGAACGCGCCGAACAGATCTTCATCAACCGCCAGCAGATGGGTCAGGCCGTTTTCCGCCAGCTTCTTGGCCTGGCGAGCCGAGAGCTTCTTGCCAGCCTCGTGCACGACGTCACCGGTCTTGGCGTCGATCAGGTCCTGGCTCGGCTTGGCGCCGCGCATCTTTTCCCAATCGAATGGCACGCGCCAGCCCTTGTCCGTCTTCTGGTAGGACAGGGTGTTGTAGTAGGTGCCCAGGATCTCCTCGGCATCCATGCCGAGCGCCTTGAGCAGCGAGGTCACCGGGATCTTGCGGCGGCGATCGATGCGGGCATAGACGATGTCCTTGGCGTCGAATTCGATATCGAGCCACGAACCGCGATAGGGAATGATGCGGCCAGCAAACAGCAGCTTGCCGGATGAGTGGGTCTTGCCCTTGTCGTGATCGAAGAACACGCCGGGCGACCGGTGCATCTGCGAAACGATGACGCGCTCGGTGCCGTTGATGATGAACGTGCCGTTCGACGTCATGAAGGGCATGTCGCCCATGTAGACGTCCTGCTCCTTGATGTCCTTGACGGACCGGGCACCGGTTTCCTCATCCACTTCAAACACGATCAGGCGCAGCGTCACCTTGAGCGGCGCGGCGAAAGTCATATCGCGCTGACGGCACTCATCGACGTCATACTTGGGCTGCTCGAATTCGTAACGGACGAATTCAAGGCTTGCCGTGTTAGAAAAGTCGGTGATCGGGAATACCGATTTGAAGACGGCCTGAAGCCCTTCCTCGGGACGCCCGCCTTTGGGCTCATCCACGAGAAGGAACTGATCGTACGAAGCCTTCTGGACTTCGATCAGGTTCGGCATCTCCGTGACTTCGCGAATGCGGCCGAAAGACTTACGAATCTTGCGACGGCCATTGAACGTGGTAGCCATACCCGCTCCTATCTTTCTTGAATGTCTCGGAAGCAAATTTCCAAAGGTCCGACTATCAGCCGTCGGTCCTCAGGAGATGTGCCCGTCATGTTTATCTACTGTTCCGCAACTTTCGCCCCTGCCCCGGAGGGTGGCGATGTTCCCAGTGTCAAACGCGGGAACAGGACGAAAAGGGATGGCGCACGAGCGCCACCCCTCAAAACTCAACCCAAGATTACTTGAGTTCGACCTTAGCGCCGGCTTCTTCAAGCTTCTTCTTGATGTCTTCGGCTTCGGCCTTGGAAGCGCCTTCCTTGATGGCCTTGGGAGCAGCTTCAACGAGAGCCTTAGCTTCGCCGAGGCCCAGGCCGGTGATGGCGCGGACTTCCTTGATGACGTTGATCTTGTTGTCGCCGAAGGCGGCGAGGATCACGTCGAATTCAGTCTTTTCTTCAGCGGCAGCAGCCGGGGCAGCGCCACCAGCAGCGGCGGCAACGGCGACCGGTGCGGCAGCCGAAACGCCCCACTTTTCTTCCAGGAGCTTGCTCAGCTCGGAAGCTTCCAGGACGGTCAGGGCGGAGAGGTCGTCAACGAGTTTGGCGAGATCGGCCATTTGTATCACTCTTTCAGTTTGTTTCAGTTCGAACCGTGGATGAAACCAGGTCTGTTCCGGTTTGGGTTATGCTGCGCTCTTGTCCGCATAAGCGGCCAACACGCGGGCGATCTGTCCGCCCGGCGCCTGAACAACCGAAGCGATACGCGTACCGGGCTGCTTGAGCATCCCAGCCAGCGTGGCGCGAAGCTGATCGAGCGAGGGCATCGTGGCCAGTGCCTTGACGCTGTTGGCGTCCAGAGCAGTCGGGCCCATGGCGCCGCCGAGAATGACGAACTTCTGGTTCTTCTCAGCGAACTTGGCCGCGATCTTCGGGGCCACCATAGGATCGGCCGCATAGGCGATGACCGTCGGACCTGTGAACAGGGCCGAGATATCCGCGTTGTCGGTATCCTTCAGAGCGAGCTTGGCAAGACGGTTTTTTGCGACCTTGACCTTGCCACCAGCCTCTTTGACCTGCACGCGCAGGCTTTCGAGGTCAGCGACGGTCAGGCCGGAATTCTGCGCAACCACGATCGATCCAGCGGTCGCAAGGGCCGACTGGAGCGATGCGACGAGTTCGCGCTTTTCCGCTCTTTCCACTGCTAGTCTCCACATTGAGCCTGGCGAACATGCCAGGCCATTGCCAATTGCTGTTCTCGTTCCGGCAAGCCGGGGAGGAACAACGGTTAAACGCCTGTCAACCGTTACCCCCGAAGAGGCAACTGGCCTGGATCGAACCGAAGATGCGGCTTGCGCCGGAAATCTGTCGGTTTTCACCCCATCTATTGCGGGCCTTGCAATTAAGCCCCTTCCCGGAGGAAGGCGCGCCCGCAGTCTCGGACAGGACTTGACCAGACACCTGAGTAACCTGCGCTAACAGATTCCAGATGCTGGCTTTTCAGGCGGCCGAAACCGCCTGAAAAACTCGTGGGCTCTTAGTGAGCCGAGCTCGGATCGACATGAACACCAGGGCCCATGGTCGAGGACAGGGCCACGCGCTTGACGTAGGTGCCCTTGGCACCCGCCGGCTTGGCCTTGTTGACGGCGTCGGTGAACGCCTTGATGTTTTCGAGAAGCGCCTGCTCGGTGAACGACACCTTGCCGACGCCCGCGTGGATGATACCGGCCTTTTCGACGCGGAACTCAACAGCGCCGCCCTTGGCAGCCTTGACGGCACCGGCGACATCGGGAGTGACCGTGCCAACCTTGGGGTTCGGCATCAGGTTGCGCGGCCCGAGGATCTTACCCAGACGGCCAACCAGCGGCATCATGTCCGGGGTGGCAATGCAGCGATCGAAATCGATCTTGCCAGCCTGGATCTGTTCCATCAGGTCTTCAGCGCCAACGATATCGGCACCGGCCTTGCGGGCTTCATCGGCCTTGGCATCCTTGGCGAACACGGCGACGCGAACGGTCTTGCCGGTGCCGTTGGGCAGGTTGACAACGCCGCGGACCATCTGGTCGGCGTGACGCGGATCAACGCCAAGGTTCATGGCGATCTCGACGGTTTCGTCAAACTTGGCCGAGGCGCGGGCCTTGACCATCTTGAGAGCTTCATCGACGGCGTAGAGCTTGTTGCGATCAATACCCTGACGGGCGGCGGCAACCTTTTTTGCGAGCTTTGCCATTGCCATTACTCCGCGATCTGCAGGCCCATGGAACGGGCAGAACCCGCAATCATGGAAGCCGCTGCGTCAACGTCATAGGCGTTGAGGTCCTTGAGCTTCTTTTCCGCGATTTCGCGGATCTGAGCCTTGGTGATGGTGCCTGCCGATTCCTTGCCCGGGAGCTTGGAGCCGGACTTCAGGTTGGCCGCCTTCTTGAGGTAGTAGGTCACCGGCGGGAGCTTGAGCTCAAAGGTGAAGCTCTTGTCCGCATAGATGGTGATCACGACCGGGGTCGGGGCACCCTTTTCCATTTCCTGGGTCTGCGCGTTGAACGCCTTGCAGAACTCCATGATATTCAGACCGCGCTGACCGAGCGCCGGGCCGATCGGGGGCGACGGCGTCGCCGAACCGGCTGCCACCTGAAGCTTCAGATAGCCCGTAATTTTCTTTGCCATTTTCGTCCTTCCTTGGCCAGACGCAGAACGCCCGGCCGGTTGCTTTGCCCGCTGTCATGCGGACCGTTTGACGCCGTGGTGCGAAGGTGCGCCGGTGACTGGCAGCCACCGCCCTCTTCCACGGTATTGCCCCGGAGTAACCCGGGACTTTTCCGGCCGGAGCCGGAAAACTGGAGGGTCAGACCTTTTCGACCTGACCGTATTCGAGTTCGACCGGCGTGGGCCGACCAAAGATGGATACCTCGACCTTGAGGCGAGCGCGTTCTTCGTCGACTTCCTCGACCACGCCATTGAAGCTGGCGAAGGGGCCATCGGACACGCGAACCTGCTCGCCAACCTCGAACGACACCGAAGGCTTGGGATGCTCAACCCCATCCTGCACCTGCTGCAGAATGGCCATGGCTTCCTTCTCCGAGATCGGCATCGGCTTGTTGTCCGACCCCAGGAACCCGGTGACCTTGGGCGTATTCTTGATCAGGTGGAAGGCCTGATCGGTCAGCTCCATCTTCACCAGCACGTAGCCGGGGAAAAACTTGCGCTCGGTATCGACCTTGCGGCCCCGGCGCATCTCGACGACCTTCTCGGTCGGCACGATAACGTCTTCGAACAGGTGCTCGAGCTTGGTCTGGGCAACCTTTTCGCGGATCGCCTCAGCGACCTTGCGCTCGAAATTGCTGTAAGCCTGAACGATGTACCAACGCTTGGCCATACCGCTTCGCCGCTCCTAAATTCGTGTATTGGCCGCAATGCGGCGGAAAGTCCTAGCCGCGGAAACTCAGCAGTAGCTGCACGAACCAGGCGATAATCTGATCGGCCGCCAGAAAGAACAGGCTGGCCAGAGCCACAAGCACCAGAACCATGATTGTCGAAATCACCGTCTCGTTGCGCGACGGCCAGGTGACCTTGGACACCTCGGTACGCACTTGCTGCAGAAACGTAATTGGATTGGTACGTGCCATTATAGAGATCAGCTTTCGGGGGTTCTATATCCACAGCCAAAAAGGCCGCGCGAGTCACCGCACGGCTAAGATTCGAGCTATCTAGACACTTGTTGACCCGATTGCAAGCCCCAAGGGCAGCGGCGCGAAGTGTGGCTTATTCCCGCCGGACCCTAGTTCGGGACCGGAGATTCTGACACAAGGGCAAACGCGCAGGGCAATGGAGTTGCACAGGCATGGCCGCTATCAGCGAAACGATCAGGACCGAGTGGCTGCGCATAGCGCTGGGGCACTATCTGAAAAAGTATATGCGGCGTGCGGACACAGCACTGGAGCGGGTAGAGATCGAATTCAGCGTCGAACCTGCACCGTACCGCGATGTGCGGATCGAGCGGTCAGCGCGCGGGGTGACCATTGTTCTTCAGCGGTCGGCAGAGACAATTTTTGTCATCAACAATCGGTACTTTACCTCGGCCTACCTTTATCAGTTTCTGCTTGCCGACCCGAGCGCCCGCTACATTACCACCAACAATTCGGACGGGGATAAAAGCACGCTGGCCCGGTTCACGCCCTCGTCTCGTTTCGAGCGGTGCATACCCCTGCCCGACCCGGCATTTTTCCGCAATCGTGGCTTTGCTGATGCCCATCAACTGGCGATAAACAACCCGATTGCCTGGCAGGATCGCAGCAGCGACATTGTCTGGCGGGGTGGATGGAACGGCCATGGCAGGTTCGCCCACGATCCAGAGGATATGTTCGATCCCGCCGTGCTACAGCGGCTGCGCATGGCGATGCTTTTGCGCAGCGTCCCGGACACGAATGTGAAGCTGACCGGCTTGCCGGAAGTCGAGAAAGGCACCACGCCCTATGCCCGCCAGATCGGGGTGGTGGGGGACACGGTGCCGGAGGCGAGCTGGCTGGGGCGCAAGTATGCCATTGATATTGATGGCTATTCCAACACCTGGGGCAATCTGCTGATCCGCATGGCCTATGGCTGCTGTGTTCTCAAGGTCGGATCGCAGTTCGGTTATCGCCAATGGTACTATGACCGGCTCAAACCCTGGGAGCACTATGTGCCGGTCAAAGCCGACATGAGCGATTTTGCCGAGAAGATTGAATGGGTTAGGACCAACGACACTGAAGCCAGGGCCATTGCGGAGCGCGGCCGCGCCCTAGCAAAAAGCCTGACATTTGCGGGAGAAATGGCCGTGGGCGCGCGGCTGATCGAAGCGCATTGGAACAACTAAAAACCCAGGCGGATCAACCACCTGGGTCCTGTTGATTTTCGGATTCTTGCCGAAATTTGAAGTTAGTTCAAATCGACGATCAAGGTTCGTAAATCTATCGTCACTTAACGATCAGAACCGGCACCTTGGCATGAGACAGCACCTGCGCGGCCTGGCTGCCGAGCAGAAGCCGGCCGATGCCCTTGCGGCCATGCGATGCCATGACGATCAGATTGCTGCCCTCGGCTTCGGCGGCAGCCACGATGCCATCTGCAGGGTATTTGTCGGGGACGTGGCGCGTTTTGACGGCAACGCCCTCGCGCCCGGCGAGGGTCGAGGCGGCGGACAGGATCTGCGCCGCCGATTCCTTGCAGGCCTTTTCGTATTCGGCGATGGGATTGTCATAACCTGACCAGCCAACGGCGGCCTCCGCGCCGATGGCGACCCAGGGCTCGGTGACGGTGACAATGGTGACGCTGGCGCCGAGGCGCTTGGACAGCGCCAGACCGTGCTCGACCCCCTTGGTGGCAAGCTCGGACCCGTCGGTGGCAATCAGAATCGCATTATACATGGTGCACCCCATCTGGTGATGATCTGGCCAAAACCTGCCACGGTCGCCCGCCGCCCGCTTTGACAAGGATCAAGTCAACGCCTGTGGCGATGGCTTGGTTGCGGGTGGAGTCAATAGCCGCGCTGTTCGAGCGCTGCGAGGCCAGCATGGATTTCGTCGGCCCGGGCGGTCACTTCGGGAGCCAGATCGCAGAGCACACGGCCCCCCGCAGACGAACGCACCAGCAGCATGCCCTTGTCCACAAGCCCCTGCTCCGCCCCGCCCAGCACAACCTCGAATGGCCCGGGCCCTGCGAGCATCAGTGCCCCGAGGGCCTGGTATTCGGCAATCGAGAGGGCGGAGAGCGGCGTGATATGGGTCATGCGGCCTGCAGGAGCTGGGCGGAAACGACGCGGCGATGCGGATGATCAGGCCTGGCAGGGGCAGAAGGACTTGAACCCTCGACCCTCGGTTTTGGAGACCGATGCTCTACCAACTGAGCTATACCCCTCCAGGCGAGGATTGCTCTAATTCGAAAGCGCGCCGCGCGCAAGACCCTTCGTGCCGCAATCAGAAGACAAGCGGGAATGCCATGGCCAACAGGCCGAGCGTTGCCACCGAGTAAGCCAACGAGCGCCAGGGCGAAAATCCGCCGATGTAGCACACAACGTGCGCCACCCGGCCGACGAGGTAAACAATGCCGCCGACAATCGAGAGCAGACCCTGCTCGTTGTAAATGATCGAGAGAATGCCGAGCGTGAGAAAGATCGGCAGGGTTTCCTGAAGATTGGCCAGGGCACGCCGGGCGCGACCGAGCTCGACCGTTGGTTCAGGCAGGTTGTCGCGCGGGCCCATCTGAGTGGTGGGACCGACCTGGCGGGCCAGATAGCTGCCGGGCAAGAACGACACAACCAGCAGCAGGGCGAGAGACAGGAGGATGAGGGTGAGCATGAATCGATCCGATTGAAATAGTGTTTTAATTACGGTTGTCGAATGTGGCCGGATCATCCTCGCCGTGCAACTGCCAAGTGCCCGGGCGGGCCCCACCGCCCGGGCGAGGCATTCATCCGCCCACCCAGCGCGCCAGTGCTGCATAGAGGTGGATGCCGATGAGGACGTTGAAGGGGAAGGTGATGGCGAGCGACATGGTGAGGGCCAGGCCGAGATCGGCCTGAGGCAGGGCGAGGCGGATGGCGGCGGGGGCGGCGATATAGCTGGCGCTGCCTGCAAGCACGCCGAGCGCGGCTGCCGAGCCCGGATCGAGCCCCATGGCGGTGCCGACAAGCACGCCGATGGCGCCATTGACCAGCGCGAGGCCGATGGCCAGCGCGGCCAGCACGGGCGTGAGGCTTTTCGACTGCATAAGCTGCCGGGCGGCGAGCAGGCCCATATCGAGCAGGAACAGGCAGAGGATGCCGCGGAAGGCCCCGTCAAAGACCGGCTTGACCGGCTCGAAGCCCTTGGCGCCGGCAATCAGCCCGATGACAAAGCTGCCCACCAGCAGGAACACCGAGCCGTTAGTGACGGCCTCGACAAAGTGCCGCCGTCCGTGCCCCGGATCCCCCTGCACACTGGCCCGTGCCAGCCACAGGCTGGTGAGAATGGCGGGGGTTTCCATCAGTGCGAGCACGGCAACCATATAACCGGCCGGAGGCATGCCGCCGCCGGTGAGGATTTCGACGCCGGTGATGAAGGTGACCACGGACACCGAGCCATAATGCGCGGCAACCGATGCGGCATTGAGCGTGCTAAGCCGCCCGGCCCGCTTAAGCAACCAGAAGGCTGGAAGCGGCAGAAGGAAACTGAGGGCCAACCCGGCCAGCCCAGCCAGTGCCAGATCGGGCGTGAAGCCGGTGGCGGAGACCTGCACACCGCCCTTGATGCCGATGGCCGCCATTAAATAGAGCGAGAGGGCCTTGCCGATGGGCTCGGGAACGCTGAGATCGCTGCGCACGAGCACGGCCAGCACGCCGAGGACAAAGAACAGAATGACGGGAGACAGCAGGGTTTCCATAACCAGCACCTTGTTTGTGTTGGCAGGGGTTTAGCGACCCGATTTCATTCTGAAAAATTCATTGATCAGATATTTTCGTTCTATAAATTAGAATGATGAAAACATTCAGTCACAAGCATCTTTTGTATTTCCGTGAGGTGGCGCGGGACGGCAACCTGACCCGCACCGCCAAACGGCTGGCAGTGGCGCAATCGGCGCTTTCAACGCAGATTCAAACGCTTGAGCAGCGGCTGGGGCACGACCTGTTTGAACGCAGCGGGCGGCAACTGGCGCTGACCGAAGCCGGGCGGCTGACGCTGGACTATGCCAACGCCATCTTTTCGGCCAGCGAGGACCTGGTGGCCGCGCTCAATGCCGGATCGGGGCGCAGGCGGCCGTTGCGAGTGGGCGCGCTGGCGACGCTATCGCGCAACTTCCAGATCGATTTCCTGCGGCCCAGCCTCGGGCGGCCGGACCTGGAAGTGATCCTGACATCGGGCAGCATGGGCGAACTTGTGGAGCTGCTTAAACGGCTGGACCTCGATGTGGTGCTGTGCAACGCCCCGGCGATGGCCGGGCGCGATGACAATCTGGTGACGCACCGGCTGGCGCAACAGACGATCAGCCTTTTTGGATCGCCAGCGCTGGGTATTGAGGGGGATGACCTGCCGCAGATTATCGCGACGGCGCCCCTGATCCTGCCGACGGGCACCAGCAGCATCCGCACCGAATTCGACGCGCTGTGCCAACAGTTTGGCGTGTCGCCCAACGTGGTGGCCGAAGTCGACGACATGGCCATGCTGCGCCTGATGGCCCGCGAGGGCATCGGGCTGGCGCCGCTGCCCGCCATTGTGGTGCGCGACGAACTCGAGGCCGGTGTGCTGGCCGAAATCGTGCCGCTGCCCGATATTCGCGAGGCTTTTTATGCGCTGACCGTGAACCGGCAATTCGGTAACCCAGTAGCTACCGAATTGATCAAGATCGCCTCGGGCCTGCAAGGCTAGCGCTCACGGCAGCGGCGGGCCGAACCAGCGCGCCAGAGCCTCGGGCAGGCCGGTGCTGTCCCCCTGCCCGGCCCAGGCGATATGGCCATCGGGCCGGATGAGGATGGCGCCGGGGGCGGGCACCGGGCCGAGGGCGGGGAGTATCCACGGACCCGATGCGGTGGCGGCAAGGGTATCGACGCGATCGGCCCAGCCGGAGATATCGATGGGCTGGGCGAAGGTGACGAGCAACGGGCGGCCGGCGTGGAGATGGCTATAAAGGCGTGACGGCCCGGCGGCGGTGACGAGATCGAGATCGGGCACGCGGCGGCCGATGAGCGGGTGGCCCGGGCCGAAATCGTAGGCGATGGAGAGGCCCGAGAGCTGCCCGGCGAGGTGGTGGCGCGTGGCCTCGATGCTGAGAAGATCGGCAACGGTTTCGCGCAGGGCGGTGGTGCGATCATCCGGTCGCCGCAGGGCGACGGCGGCCATGGTGAGGCGCAAAACGCGAGCGCCGACCGGGTGGCGCTCGGCGTGATAGGTATCGAGCAGGGTTTCGGGTGCGGTGCCATGCACAGCGGCGGCAAGCTTCCAGCCGAGGTTGAAAGCATCCTGCAACCCGGTGTTGAGCCCCTGCCCGCCATCGGGCGCGTGAATATGGGCGGCGTCGCCGGCAAGGAAGATGCGGCCGGACCGATAGGTTTCGGCCTGCCGCGACATGTCTGAAAAACGCGAGATCCAGATCGGGCTGTGCACGCCATAGTCGGTGCCGCAGGTGGCAACGAGGGCGGCGCGCAGGTCTTCAAGGGTTGGATCGGTGGCCGGGCCGACACTGGCCTCAGTCAACATCAGGCGGATGGGGCCGCCGGTATAGACGATCTGGCCCTCGCGGATTTCATATTCGGTGCGGCCGAACGAGTGGATGCCGAAGGCGGTGCGATGCAGGCCAAAGGGCGGTTCGACCGCCATTTCGACCTCGGCAAGCAAAGCGCTTGTGGTGGCATCGGAGCCGGGAAAGCCAATGCCTGCAGCCTTGCGCACAAAGCTGCGCCCGCCATCGCAGCCGACAAGATAACGGGCGGTGAGCAGGCGGCCATCAGCGAGGGTGACGGTGACGCCATCGGCATTCTGTGACAGGGCGGTTACGGGTTGGCCGCGATGGAAGGTGACGGGCCGCTTTGCCACCTCGCCTGCCAGAATGCGCTCGATGTGGTTCTGCCACAGCCCGATTGTGTAAGGTTGACGGGTGGGAAAGGCCGACAGATCGAGCATCTGCCCGGCAAAGCCAAGCGCCTGCGCCTTCTGCCCTTCGGCCAGGAAGGGCTCGGCCATGCCGCGCTGATCGAGGATTTCGATGCTGCGGGCGTGAAACCCCCCAGCGCGGGAGCCGAGAAGTGTCTGGTCGGGGCGCTGTTCGATGATGGCAACATCGACACCGGCCAACGCTAGTTCGGAGGCCAGCATCAGCCCGGTGGGGCCGCCGCCGACGATGAGTACCACATGGTCGAATTGGGGCATTGAAGGCTCCGCGATTTGACTTGGGCGGTTCTTTTACGCGATGGCTGGGGACTTGAAGCAAGCCGGTTGTACACTAGATATGAGAAGTGAGAGGACGAGCGACGTGTCGGCAATTGAATTGCGCCCGGCGCGGACCGACGAATTTCCGGCCATTGTGCGCCTCTGGCATCGCAGCGCCAGCCTGCCCGGCGTCGGCTCCTCCCCCATGCCCACCATCGATGATCTGCATGAGCGACTGAGGGCAAACCTTGACGAAGGCATGAGCCTTATCGTGGCCATTCACGATGGAACCCTCGCCGGATTTGCGGCGCTGGATAGCGCCCGTGTCGAACTCAGCGAATTGTTTGTCGACCCCGAGATGCTGGGGCGCGGTATCGGGCAGGCCCTGCTGGCGGATGCGAAAGGCAAAATGCCGCTGGGTTTCAGCCTGATGACGCGGGCGAGCAATGCCGGTGCCCGGCGGTTTTATGCACGAGAGGGCCTTGTGGAAACCCACACCGGCACGCACCCGCGTTCGGGCGATCCGGTGGTTTATTTGGCCTGGCGCCCCGTCTAGCCCGGCTTGCGAGCCACCACAAACAGCGCCGCGCCCCGCTTGGGGAGCCATTGGCGCTCGATGGTGAAACCGGCGGCGGTGAATTTTGCCATGAGTTCGGGGCTGGTCATGACGCTGAGTTGCGGCAGGAGGCCGAGCGCCCGGCCGAGGGGGGCGATGGGTTTGAGCGCCTTCATGGTATCGCCGACGCAGGCGGTGGAGGTGATGAACACCCCGCCGGGACGCAGCATGGCGTAGACCGCTGCGATCATGGCGTCAGGATCAGCCAGAAGGTGCAGGATCGAGAGACCCAGCACCACATCGTGCGAGGCCGGCGGTTCGGACAGGTTGAGAATATCGGCCTGCTCGAAAACGACATTGCCAACGCCTGCTGCACTGGCCTTGGCGCGGGCGATTTCGAGCATGCGGGACGAAATATCGAGCGCCCGAACCTGGCGGACGAAGGGCGCATGGAGAATGGCCGTGCCGCCCGTGCCACAGCCGATCTCGAGCACTTCGGTATCGGGCGTGAGATAGCCGCGGGTGATACGCAGCTTTTCCTGATAGGTCGCTTCGTCGGCGATGGGCTGGCGGGCATAGCGCGCGGCCATCCGGTCCCAGAATGCTGCCTGGCTTGCCATAGTGATCTCCCAATTGTTCGGTCGCAGGCTATCGGCAAACTCTATATAGGAAAATTGCTGATTATTGCAGAAGTGATATACGTGAATGCATGAACGATGCAGCCATAGGCTTTGACTGGAACCAGATGCGCGCCTTCCTCGCCACGGTCGAGGCCGGTTCGCTTTCGGGCGCGGCGCGGGCGCTGGGGCTGACGCAGCCAACGCTGAGCCGCCAAATGGCGGCGCTGGAAGCCCAGTTGGGGTTGATGCTGTTCGAGCGGGTAGGCAAGCGGCTGATGCTGACGGCGGCAGGCGGGCAACTGCTCGATGAGGTGCGGGCCATGCGGGCAGCGGCCGACCGGATCGGCATGCTGGCATCGGGCCAGTCGCAGGCGGCCGAAGGGCTGGTGCGCATCACTGCCAGCGATGTGGTGGCCGCCCATATGCTGCCGCCGGTGCTGAAACGCCTGCAGGCACTGGCGCCGGGGATTACGGTCGAAGTGATTGCCTCGGCCACAGTGGACAACCTGATGCGGCGCGAGGCCGATATCGCCATCCGCCACGTGCAGCCCAACCAGCCCGACCTGATTGCGCGGCGTTGCCCGGACAGCGCCGTGCGGCTTTACGCCAGCCGCGACCTGCTCGACAGGATCGGACGGACCGCCGATCCGCAGTGGCTGGCAGAGGCGCAGTTCATCGGGTTCGTCGATGGTGGGCAACTGGTTGCGGACCTTGTTAGGCGCGGGGTGCCGGTGGGAGCGCACAACTTCCGCTGGTTCTGCAACAACACCCTGGTTGCCACCGAAATGATCCGCCAGGGGCTCGGGGTCGGGGTGATGTTCGAAGAAGTGGCGCGCGGCATCGACGGGATTGAGTGCGTGCTGCCCGATATGGAGCCGCTGCTGGCCCCGATGTGGCTGGTGTGCCACCGCGAACTGCACACGAGCCGCCGGATCAGGCTGGTCTATGACCTGTTGGCGCAATGCCTTGGGGACGAGCGGCGCTGATCAGGCCGTGGCGGCCTGCACAAGCTGGGCAATACGGGCTTCGGTCGCCGCATCAAGGCTGCGGAAGAACCATGCCGACGCCATGAGCTGGTCTTTGGCACCCTCGGCCACCGCGTGATGGGCCTTTTCCGTGAGCCCGAATGTCATCAGTTCGCCATCGAGCCGGAAAAAGCACAGCACGGGGCCGGAGGTGGCATAGCCCGGCATGCCATACCAGACCTTGGGCTTGAGGGCGGGATTGGCAGCCATGATCTCGGCATGCAACCGCCCGGCCATGGCACGGTAGGGCTCGGGCATGGCGGAGATGATCGCGAGCAGCCCTGCCTCGCCCTCGGGTTTCTTGACCGGTTTGTAAGGCGCCTTGCCTGCCATGATGACCTCCCCTGCGTGCGCGATTATGCATCCGCGGCGTGCTGGCGCAACCGGCTCCTAAAGCGAAAAGGCGCTGCGGAAGCGCTGGAGGGCCAGTTCATCATCGCTGAGGGGCCAGGCTTCAAGGCCGATGACGCCGGAATAGCCCATCTGCTGCAGGGCGCGGGCAATGGCGGGATAGTTGATTTCGCCTGTGCCCGGCTCAGTGCGGCCGGGAACGTCGGCAACCTGGATTTCACCGATATTGGGCAGGGCGCGGCGGCACAGCTCGATCAGGTTACCCTCCCCGATCTGGGCATGATAGAGGTCGAGATTAAGCTTGAGCGAAGGCCGGTTCACGGCTTCGACAAGGGCAATGGTATCGGCGGCCCGGGCAAACGGCGTCTTGGGATGATCAACCGCGTCGTTGAGGTTTTCGAGCACAAAGGTCACCCCCTCGCGCTCACCGAGATCGGCAATGCGCTTGAGCGTGTCGACGGCCTTGAGCCACATGGCGCCGGTGACAACCTCGGACTTGACGACCGGCAACCCCTGCCCGTCGAGCCCGGTGCCGTGCAGGTTGAGGCGCGGGCAATTGAGCTCGCGTGCCACCGGGATCGACAGCGCCGCGGTGCGCAACAGCTCGTCGGCCCCGGCATCGTCGGCCAGGGTGCCGCTGATATAGCCCGTCATCGACGAGAAGCGGGCACCCGAATTGGCCAGCGCCTTGATGTCGTGCCTGGTCCAGTCCCAGATTTCGGCCACGAAGCCCAATTCGGTAATGCGCTTGAGGCGATCAAGCACGGGCCGATCGCGAAAGACCATTTCAGCGCAGACAGCCAGGGTGAAGGGCGTGGTGGGGGAAGTGGACATGCTGTCTCCGCTGCGTTTGCAGGATTGAAGGTGCCCTGCCCGAGATTCGCAAAACAACTTTGCTACCGGTAGCAGGCGTGCATTGAGATAGAATTGTTGATAATGGAAATCAACGGTTCATTTCACCTCGCAACGAAATGGAACAAACATTCTGAAGGCGGACTGTGAAGCGGGCAACAGCGCAAAGCGTGGCCATTGAGGCCGGGGTTTCGAAGTGGACGGTGATCCGGGCCTTCACGCCGGGCGCATCGATCACTGACGCCTCGCGGGAAAAGGTGCTGGCCGCCGCTGCCCGGCTCGACTATCGGCCAAACCTGCTGGCTCGGAGCCTTGCCACCAAGCTGACCAATCAGGTGGCAGTGCTGGTGGACGATTTCGAAAACCCGCACAAGCTGCCGTTTCTCGCCCGCCTGACCGCCCGCCTGCAGCACAATGGGCTGGTGGCGGTGCTGATCAATATCAATGATCACTACGACCATGTGCACGCGATCCTGAATGCAGGGCAGCGGCAGGTGGATGCGATCATTCTGCTCGGTACGGCGTTTCGCGACGAAACGCTGGCCGATCGCAGGCTGGGACGTGGCGGGGCGCCGATGTTCGTTCTGGCCCGCGACAGCCAGATTGAGGGCGTGCCGGCGATTTCGTGCGATGCAAGGCTGGCGATGGAAGAGATCGGCCGGCACCTGCTGGACCGCGGCTATCGCCGCCCCGGCTTCATGTGTGGGCCCAAGACATTGTCGACGGCCCTGGGACGGAGGCGGCATTTCGCGGCCTTCTGGCAACGCGAGCGCGGTTTGGCACCATTGGAAATTCGCGCCGGGCAATACAGCCCCGCCGCCGGGGCCGCAGCGATGGAGGCCCTGCTGCAAGCGCTGCCAGCCGACCAGCGGGTGGACGTGATGGTGTGCGAAAACGATGCGCTGGCGCTGGGCGCGATTGATGCCATCCGCAATGGCTTTGGGCTCAGGGTGCCGGAGGACATTGCGGTTGTAGGGTTCGACAACACGGCCCTTGCCGCCTCCCCAGCCTATAACCTGACCAGCTATGACCAGCCGCTCGATGACATGATCGATGCAACGATTGCGATGATCCTTGGCCAGCGCGATCCGGTTTCAATTGAGCTGCGGGGCGGGCTGGTGGTGCGCACATCCACCTGAGCAGATCATTGCTGCTTGTGCGCGGGCGGCGGGGCTGGCAGCCTGACCGACAATGAACAGAGGGCTTGCCATGGCTGAGACGACAACGCTGCGCTGCACCTGTGGGCAGGTGGAGATTGAAGCATTGGGCCGCCCGATCATGACGGTGGAGTGCTGCTGCAGCAGTTGCCGGACGGCGGGTGCGCAATTGCAGGCCCTGCCCGGCGCGCCGCCATTTCTCGCCGCCAATGGCAACACGCCCTACGTGATGATGCGCAAGGACCGGCTACGCTTTGTGAAAGGCCGAGACCAGTTGCGCGAAACCCGGCTGACCCCGGATGCAAAGACGCGGCGCGGGGTGGCGGCGTGCTGCAACACACCGGTATTCTGCGAGTTCGAAATGGGTCACTGGCTGAGCGTTTACGCCACCATGTGGCCCGAAGCGGCCCGCCCGGCCATTGAGCTGCGCACCATGACCGCCGACCTGCCACCCGGCGTGGTTATGCCCGATGACGTGCCCAACCCCGCCCACCATACGTTCAAATTCTATCGCAAGCTGATGGGCGCCTGGATCGGTATGGGATTCCGGGTGCCAAAGCTCGATTTTGTGAAGGGCACCCTCGCCCGCTAAAGCGCGCGCAGCCGCATTCAGGACGCCCCTGCATTTGCCTGACTGCAAACAGCTCTTGCCAGCGACACGTTTGATCTATAACACTGAACCACATGGTTCAGTATTTAGACTCTAGGTTGGATACCACCTTCGCGGCGTTGTCGGATGCGACGCGCCGGGGTGTGCTGGAGCGCCTGTTTGCAGGCGAGGCCTCGATCAGCGATCTGGCCGAGCGCTTCGACATGACGCTGACGGGCATGAAAAAGCACGTCGGCGTGCTCGAACAGGCGGGCCTGGTGGCGAGCGAAAAGGTCGGGCGGGTGAGAACCTGCCGGCTCGGCCCGGTGAGCCTGGAGGCAGAGATGAGTTGGATGTCGCAATACAATGCGCTGTGGGCGGCCCGGTTTGAGGCACTCGACAGCGTGGTGGCCGAATTGAAAGCAAAGGAAAACGGCAATGGTTGAGAAGCTGACCGAACGGGTTTCGGACTGCGAATTGAGGGTGCGGCGCAGCTTTGATGCGCGGGCCGGGATTGTGTTCAAGGCCTGGACGACACCAGACCTGATGAAGCGCTGGTGGGTGCCAGCCAGCTTCGGCATCACCCTGATCTCGATTGAGATGGATGTGCGCGTGGGCGGAACCTATCGCCTGGTGTTCGGCCACCCCTCGTTCGATCAACCCATGGCGTTCGTGGGGCGCTACATTGAGGTGGTGCCGGATCAGCTGCTCAAGTGGACCAATGAGGAAGAAGAAAACGGGGCGGTGACGACCGTGACCTTCACCGAGCGCGACGGCCGGACCGAGGTTGTGCTGAGCGACGTTTATCCCAGCAAGGAAGCGCTCGATGCCGCCATCGAGTCGGGCAGCGTGAGCGGCTATGACGAGCAGTTTGCCGCGCTCGATGAGATGCTGGGCACGATCTGACGGGGCCCATCACCGATCTGCCGGAAGGGAATCCGGGCAACCGGGCTCCCTTTTGGCATCAGCGGCTTGCGCAATTTGCAGGCAGACAGGCGCGAAGGATTGCGGCACCATGGCGGGAGAACGCGCCGCAAGGCGGTTCGCCCCTCCCGTGACTGGAAATTGCCTTGACCCCTCCGATGACCCACGCGCCGTTGCGCGGCGTTTTGCTGACCGCCGGTGCGGTGCTGCTGTTTGCAATGATGGATTCGACCACAAAATACCTGGCCGGGTTCTTCGCGGTGCCGATGATCATGGCGGTGCGCTATGGGGTGACGCTGCTGCTGATGCTGGCAACGGCCTATCCCCGGCAGGGGAACCGGCTGTTCCGCACCCGGCGCACCGGGCTGGTGGCGGTGCGATCGATGTGCCTTGCGGTCGCATCGCTGTTTCTGGGGCTGGCGCTGCACCGCATGCCGGTGGCTGAAACCACCGCCATCATGTTCATGGGACCACTGCTGGTGGTGGCTGTAGCCGGCCCTCTGCTGGGCGAAAAAGCCGGACTGTGGGGCGTGGCAGCGGCGCTGGGCGGCTTTGCCGGCGTGCTGCTGATCGTGCGCCCGGGCAGCGGGCTGGATGGGCTCGGGATCGTGTTTCTGGCCATCAATGTGATCGCCAATGTGGCCTATGCCATTCTGTCGCGACTGCTGGCGCCGACGGAATCGGCCGTCACCCTCTTGTTCTATACCGCGCTTGCCGGAACCATCGCCTTTGGCGCCACCCTGCCCTGGACGCTGGGCAGCGTGGTGCCAACGCTGTTGCAGGGCGCGCTGCTGGTGGGGCTGGGGATCGCTGGCGGCCTGGGGCATTTCGCCTATACCACCGCCTTCCGTCATGCGCCGGCATCGTTCCTTGCGCCGGTCAACTACCTGCAACTGGTATGGGCCGGACTGCTCGGCTGGATGGTCTTCGACCACGTGCCGGACCTGCTGACCATCGTCGGCATGGCCATCGTCACCGCATCGGGCGTGTCGGTCGCCCTGCGCGCCACCCGCAAGACGGCGACACCGGCCGAGGCGGTGGGCGAGGTGTGACCCTGCTTTGCGGCCGACGCTGACCTAGCTGCGCAGGCCCGGGGCCTCGTGGCCGGTGCGGGCGACATATTCGGTGTAGCCACCGCCATAGGCGTGGATGCCCTCGGGGGTGAGTTCGAGGATGCGATTGGACAGCGCGGCGAGGAAATGGCGGTCGTGCGAGACGAAAAGCATGGTGCCCTCATACTGACTGAGGGCGCTGATCAGCATTTCCTTGGTGGCGATATCGAGGTGGTTGGTGGGCTCGTCGAGCACCAGAAAGTTGGGGGATTCAAAGAGCAGCTTGGCCATGATCAGGCGCGCCTTCTCGCCACCCGACAGCACGCGGCAGCGCTTGTCGATATCATCGCCGGTAAAGCCGAAGCACCCGGCCAGCGCGCGCAGTGGCGCCTGACCGGCCTGGGGAAACGAATCCTCCAGCGACTGGAAGACCGTGCGGTCACCCTCAAGCAGGTCCATGGCGTGCTGGGCAAAATAGCCCATTTTGACACTCGGGCCGCGATCGATAGAGCCCTGATCGGGCGCGGTGCTGCCAGCCACAAGCTTGAGCAGCGTCGATTTGCCCGCGCCGTTGACGCCCATGATGGCCCAGCGCTCGCGGCGGCGGACGTGGAAATCGAGCCCGTCATAAATGGTGCGGCTGCCATAGGCCTTGTGCACATTCCTGAGCAGAACCACATCCTCGCCCGAGCGGGCGGGCGGACGAAATTCGAAGCTGACGGTCTGGCGGCGCTTGGGCGGCTCGACCTTGTCGATCTTGTCGAGCTTTTTCACCCGGCTCTGCACCTGGGCGGCGTGTGACGCCCGGGCCTTGAAGCGCTCGATAAAGGCGATCTCCTTGGCGAGCATGGCCTGTTGGCGGTCGAACTGGGCCTGCATCTGCTTTTCGGCCAGCGCGCGCTGCTGCTGGTAGAACTCATAGTCGCCCGAATAGGTGGTGAGCGCGCCCGCATCAATATCGATGATTTTATTGACGATGCGGTTCATGAACTCGCGGTCGTGCGAGGTCATGAGCAGGCCGCCTTCATAGCGCTTGAGGAAATCCTCGAGCCAGATCAGGCTTTCCAGATCGAGATGGTTGCTCGGTTCATCGAGCAGCAACGCATCGGGCCGCATGAGCAGGATCTTGGCCAGGGCAACGCGCATCTTCCAGCCACCGGACAGGGCCCCGACATCGCCATCCATCATTTCGGCGGAGAACCCGAGCCCGGCGAGCACCTCACGCGCGCGGGCTTCAAGACTATAGCCATCAAGCTCCTGAAACTGGCCCTGCACCTCGCCATAGCGGGTGATGATGTCATCCATCTCATCGGCCCGGTCCGGGTCGGCCATGGCCGATTCCAGCGCGCTCATCTCGGCAATCAGCGCCCCGGCAGGCCCGGCGCCCTCCATCACCTCGGACACGGCGCTGCGGCCTTCCATTTCACCGACATCCTGGCTGAAATAGCCGATGGTCACGCCACGATCGACCGCGACCTGCCCCTCGTCGGGCTGCTCTTCGCCGGTGATCAGGCGAAAAAGGGTGGTCTTGCCCGCGCCATTGGGGCCGACGAGACCGATTTTCTCGCCTTTTTGCAGGGCGGCCGATGCTTCGATGAAGACAATCTGCTTGCCGTTCTGCTTGCCGATATTTTCAAGGCGGATCATTGGCCCAACGCGTCCGGTTAGAGGAATGTGCAACGCCAGCCAAGCGCCAACCAGCAGGCGCGCTCATCCATCGGTGCATGGAAGAATTTGGAGCGGGTAGCGGGAATCGAACCCGCATATTCAGCTTGGAAGGCTGCTGCTCTACCACTGAGCTATACCCGCCCTGCCCCATGCCGATAGGACCGGCCGGGAGACTTTTGGCTTGTAATGGCTAAGCGAGGTGATTGGCAAGGGTGAAGGGATCAGAATTCAGGGACGCGAAGGTGGCGCTGGCGGAAATGACGCTTGGGCCAGCGCAATCACGGCGGCAATCTGGCGGGGCGTGATGGAGATGTCGAGCGCGGCAAGGACCGATGCGTCCATGGCCGCCCATTGGGCGTGGGTGTGGAGCCGATCATCGATCTGAAGGTGCCCCGGCAGGGCGATGATGGTTGCCCCCATGCCATCGACCAGGAGGGGTGCACTGTCGACGACCAGCCCCTGTGCCCAGGTGGTGCCGTCAAAGCGGGCGCCGAAAAGATTGGCACCGGCGAGGCGCGCGCCGGAGAGATCGGCCCCGGTAAAATCGGCATGGGTGAGGACGGCATCGCGCAGGTCGGCGCCGGCAAGGCAGGCACCAGTAAAGCGCGCGTGAGGGAGCGTTGCGGCAAAAAGACTGGCGCCGGAGAGGTTGGCGGCGGTGAAATCGGCGGAGGCGAGTTCAGCGGCATCGAGGCAGGCATCGACCAGAACGGCCTCATCGAACGCAGTCTGAACCAGTTCTGCCGAGCGCAGGTCGGCCCCGGTCAGGTCGGCACGGGCGAAACTGGCGTGGCTCAGGTTTGCGCCCATGAGATCGGCGCCGCGCAGATCGGAATCATTGAGCCGGGCGAAGGTGAGCATGGCATGACGCAGGGCCACACCCGCCAGATCGGCCCGCTCCAGCGCTTCGCCAGAGGCCTGCCGGGCGGCAAGCCCGAGCAGTTCCCCGCGCGGCGTATCCGGCCCGGCCTCGACCTCAACCACAAACTGGGCGGCGCCGGACCAGCGGTTTTGAATGGTGACGGTGATCATGAGGGACACAACCGTATCTGTGCCGCAGTTGCAAGGGAGCCCAATTACACCGTTCCTGCGCGTCAAGGGGCGGTGGAAGGCACTGATCAGGTTTCTGCCGTGACCTGAAGCGGATGGGCGACTCTCGACACAAGCCCTGCAATGCGCCAGATTGCGGCAGTTTTATTTCCTAGTTTTACTTAGGTGCATTTTGAATTATCGTATCGGGGCGGTGACCGCTCTCTATGATATTGGCCGGCATCATATCGATGGGCGGACGATTGAAACTTATATCGAATGGCTCAATGCCACCCTGCGGGCGCCGCTGCCGTTTACGATATTTCTGGACCCGGGAATCGACCCGGCACGGGTTGTGGCCAAGCCCGGCGACCGGATAATCCGGCGCCCGCTTGCCGACTTCCGACCTTATGAGTGGCGGGAGAAGGTGCTGGCCGCAACCGCAAACACCAACACCGAAATTACGAATGCTTTGCCGGAGTATTCGATCCTGATGTTCTCCAAGTTCGAGATGCTGGCCCAGACCGCTGCGAAAACCGATGCGATGGGCCTGCTTTGGGTGGATGCGGGCCTTTCGAGGTTTTTTGCCAGAGACCTGGCCGAAACGCAGGTGAGCTCGGCGTTTGTTGCGGGCCAACTTGCACCGCATAGGCTTTGTATTTCCGTGACGCCGACCCTGGCAGAGGCACTGGCACGCGGGAAATTCAAGAAAGACTACGTCGGCACCACACACCGCCTCGCCTCCGGCGGCGACTTTTATGTGAAAGCCGATGCAGCGGCTGAAATTGCCGAACAAATGTTCGACATCGTTGAGAACCAATGGCTGGCCAGGGGGCGCTGGGACAACGAACAGGTGGGCCTGGGGTACCTGATGATGCAGGGCGTGCCCGGGAGCTCTGTCACCTTTGCAGACAGACGATATGCCAACTTTCTCTGGCACACGCTCGGCCTGCCGGAACGCGTGCCGCACCGGACGGGTGGGCTGGGCGGCAAACTGTTGCGGTTGTTGAGGCTGGAGTGAGGGCCGGGGGGAAATGGTGGAGGGGACTGGATTCGAACCAGTGTACGCTAAGCGAGCAGATTTACAGTCTGCCGGATTTAACCACTCTCCCACCCCTCCACATCTGAAACCGGTCTAACGCGATTGGTCCTGACGGTTCCGGCGCGGCCCGGTGAGAAAGGCGCGCGCTGTGGGGCGGTTTATGGTGGGCAGGCCCTTGCCTGTCAACAGCAAATTTCCGCTTTCGACAAACGCCAAAATGGGGGCTGCCGATTGCTCGGCAAAGCAACCGGCAGCAGGTCAGCCCGAAAAGGGGCTGGCTCGATCGAGCTGACCTTTTCTCAATCAGTCATCGTCGGAATTGCCGTGACCTGAATTGTCGTCGTCACTGTCGTCATCGGAATCGTCGTCGGAGTCATCCGAACCCGAGTTGTCATCATCATCGTCGTCGTTGCTGTCGTCATCATCATCGCCGCCGTGGTCATCATCGAGGTCATCGTCGGAGTCATCGGCATCATCGAGGATGTCATCGCTGACGAAGTTGCCGTTCTGATCGAGGGGCAGGTAGTCTTCCGCTTCGCAATGAATGGATCCGGTGATGACCTGCTCACCCACAGTCAGCGTGCCGGTGGTTTCGCTGCCGACGGGCTTGTCGGAGCAGTAGTTGGAAAGCTGCTGGTCGGTGAGCAGGTCCTTGATCGACTTGGCCTGCGCAACCGAAGGAACGGCGGCGAGGATGGCGGCAGCGGCAACTGCCAAAGTGAGGGACTTCAACATGGGGCTTCTCCACAATCTGGGGCACCGGTGAGGTGCGACGGAACCGACCATAGTTGGCGCTGGCTGACCGATCGGGGTGGGTGTATGTCAGCAGTTTGTCAGCTTGAACCTGATAGGCACGCCTGATGAACCGTCGCGCGCTCTTGATCTGGCTTGCATCCCTGATGCTGACCACGGCCCTGCCGGGGGCAGGCGCTGCATTCGCCAAGGATGGCGAAGACGATGATGACGGGGACAGCAACAGCGGCAGCAGCAATTCCGGCTCGGGCGGCGATGACGATGACGAGGATGATGAGGACGACGAAGAGGACGACGATGGCGAAGACGGCGGGGAGGGCCCCGACGACAACGACCATGACGATGCCCGTGACGCCGTATCGCACAAAGGCGCCATCCCGCTCGATGAGATGCTCGAACGGGTCAAGCGCAACGGTGCGGTGACTGTTATCGACGTCAAACTGCTGATGCGTCAGGGCAGCCTGCAATACCGGTTCAAAATCGTGGACAGGGCCGGGCGGGTGAAGAACGTGTTCTATGACGCCCTGACTGGCGAGCCGGCGTAGCACCATGCGGCTGCTGCTTGTCGAAGACGACGCCAGGATCAGCGCCAACATCGCGCAGGCGCTGGAAATGGCCGGCTTCGTGGTGGAGCGCGAGAGCGACGGCGAAGAAGGCTGGTATCGCGGTGACACTGAAGACTTCGATGCAGTGGTGCTCGACCTGGGGCTGCCCACGCTCGACGGACTGACGATCCTGAAGCGCTGGCGCAAGGCGGACCGGGCGTTTCCCGTGCTGATCCTGACGGCACGCGGCAACTGGGACGAGCGCGTGGAAGGCATCGATGCCGGGGCGGATGACTACCTGAGCAAGCCATTCCGCATGGAGGAACTGACGGCCCGCATCCGCGCGCTGGTGCGGCGGGCGGCCGGACACGCGGCGCCGGTGATCACTGTGGGCGACGTGAGCCTCGACACGCGGCAGATGCGGATTTCGGTCAATGGCATGCCCCTGTCGCTGACCCCGCAGGAATACCGCCTGGTGGCCTACCTGATGCACCATCGCGGCCGGGTGGTGGGGCAGGAAGAACTGACGGAGCACCTGTATCATCAGGACTTCGAACGCGATTCGAACTCGGTGGAGGTACTGGTGGGACGGGTGCGGCGCAAGCTGCCCGGCGATGCCATCGAAACACGGCGCGGCTTTGGCTACATCATGGGCGGCACGCCCGAATGAGGGGGTTACTTATATTGAACTGCCGGTGGCTCCCCTCACCCCCACCCCATCCCTCCCCCTCGAGAGGGGCGTGGTCACCTTGGACTGCCGGTGGCTCCTCTCACCCCCACCCCATCCCTCCCGCTCGAGTGGGGGAGTGTTCACATTGGACTGTGGGTGGCTTCCCTCACCCCCACCCCATCCCTCCCCCTCGAGTGGGAGGGAGCCCGTGTTTCACGGCTTGCGTGTTTC
>JAYRZB010000011.1:0-77113 GCA_041916675.1 Devosia sp.
CCTTGATCCTCCCCCTGGAAGGGGGAGGAAACACGCAAGCCGTGAAACACGGGCTCCCTCCCACTCGAGGGGGAGGGATGGGGTGGGGGTGAAGGGTGCCACGGGCAGTCTAAGGTGAACACTCCCGCCCGGGAGGGGGACCTTCTGATTCCGCCCGCAGCGGAACCTTTGATTGAGTGAACCGTTGTAGACGCAACCAGTCCTCTGGGGCTTAGCCCCGATTTGGAGCGTCCAACCATGCAGAAAACCGTCCGCAAATTCATGCTCGGCCTTGCCGCTGGCCTCGCCATCGTCACTTCCGCCGCCATCGTCCTCACCCCCGCGGTTGCCAATGCCGCCCCGGCCACAGCCACCGCTCCGGTGAATGTGCGCTCCGGCCCCGGCCCGTCCTATGGCGTCATCGACCAGCTCCAGCGCGGGCAGCGCGTCGATATCAACCGCTGCGCCGGTTCGTGGTGCGAGGTGGATTATGCCGGTGGCGATGGCTGGGTATCGGCTAATTATCTGTCACGCGGCGGCACGTCGGGCGGCAAACCCGATGTGGGCTTCGGCATTTCCGTCGGCCCCGGCGGTGTGTCGGTCGGCATTGGTGTCGGCAATGGCCCCCGGCCACCCTTCCGTCCGCCGGTGGTCGATCCCCGCTTTGGCGAGGTCTGCTTTTACGAACGCACCCGCTATCGCGGCGCCAGCTTCTGCATCGAAGAAGGCGAAACCATCCGCAATCTGGGCAGCTGGGCCTATCGCATCGCCTCGATTGAAAATCCCGATCGCCTGAGCGTGCGTGTGTGCACCAATACCAGCCTGCGCGGCAGCTGCCGCACTTATACCTCCAGCGCCAGTTCCCTCGGGGCCTTTGACAACGAGATCGCTTCGGTCCGCGCTGACTGATCCCTCAGCATCGGACAGGCGAAGGCGCGTGCCGCACGGTGCGCGCCTTTTGCATTTCGGCCTGTGACAATGCGGTCATAACCGCACAATCCTCTTTCACCCCGCAGCGGCACGCGTTAGTTTGCGGCTCGCCGTCTGTATGAGGATTGACCGATGTTTTCGCGCGCCCGCACCTTCGCCCTGGCCCTGCTGACTTTTAGCTCTCTGGTCGCCATGGCCTTTGCCGGCCTGATCGTTGCCTTCGCAGGCATTGCGACGGCCAGCCCAGCCCAGGCCTTTGAAACCGGCACCGCCGCCTGGACGCTGCAGCCGCTCAGCCTGCGCGAAGGCCCCGGCAATGCCTATCAGCACACGGGCGATGTCAGCGGCGATCTGAAAATCCGCGTCGACCGCTGCTCGAACCGCTGGTGCCTCATCCGCGGCGAAGGCGCGCGTGGCTGGGTGTCGATCGATCACCTCTCCTTCGGCCAGCACCCGCTCGGCCCCTTTGAGGGCCCCAAGCTCGGCTACAAGCGCGGCGGCCCCGGCGAGGTCTGCCTTTATGAAGGCGCCAATTTCACCGGCGCGGCGGTCTGCGCCAAATCCGGCTTTGTCGTGCACGATCTCAAGCTCTACGGCACCGACAACACCATCTCCTCAGTCAGCGTCGAAGGCGACGTTTCCGTCACCCTCTGCCGCGACCGCAACTTCACCTCCTATTGCCGCCTGATCACCAGCTCAGAAAGCCAACTCGAAGGCTTCCTCAACAACAACCTCACCTCGTTCCGGGTGTATTGAGCTCAGGCGACCTGGCGCAGCACAAACGCCTTGCCGCCATCCACGGCGGCGAGGTCGCCAAAGCGCACGAAGGCGCGCAGCGTCAGGTCGATCTCCTTTTCCACCCGCTTGCCCTGCTTGAACCGTCCGGCAATATCGGCGGCTGACAGCGGGCCGCTGGCCGCCGCGAGAATGGCAAAAATCGCCGCCGTCCGCCGCCGCTCGTCGGCCGGGAAACCCGGCTTGCCCTTGTCCTCGGGCGCCACCAGCTCGAGACCGCCCTTTTCGGCCTTGTGCTGGGCCGTGCCGAAGCGTGGAATCTGATAGTCGGGCCGTAACCAGCGCACCAGCCCGCGCGCTTCCTCTTCGGCGCGTTCCTTGTTCAGCGCCACCAGCCGGGTCAAAATCTCGTCCTCGCTCAGCCCATGCGGCCAGCCATAGGCGCGCAGAACAGCGGCATCAATCTCATCGTGCAATTCATTCAAAATCAGCACCAGCGCCCGATCCTTGATATCGGCCTCGCGCGGCGTCAACGCCTCTGTCTTCGCCCCTTTGGGGAGAAGGTGGTCCGCAGGACCGGATGAAGGGCCGCCCCGCATCTTTTCGCGCACGTTATACATTTCGGTCAGCGTAATATCGGGATGCTCCGCCTGCACCCGCTTGCGATGCGCATCCAGCGCTTCTGCAATCCGCGCGATCTCGGCTTTGATGGCCTCGTCGGGGTCGGGGAATGGGAAAGGGTCGAAACCCTGCGATTATGTATAAATCGGCCAGCCCTCCAAAGTTCTGACTATTTTAAATTGCCGAATGGGAAAGAATTATTGAGGATGGCCCAAACAAATGGAATCCGTCACTTGGCGCAACCACAACTATTCAGTTGTCGTGAAGAATTTCCGCACATGCTGCCCGTGCCGACTACTGAGCGACCCCAACTATAACCAGCGGGACTGCAGGAATGCCGCGCCCCTGCCGGATCAGATTGTAAAGTTCGCCCTCGTAGTATCCTGGCCCAGACGACATTTCCCGCTGAAGTTCCTTCATCGGCAAAATCTCGATACCAATATCGATTACGTCGCCGACATAGAATGCCATGTGCTTTACAAATAAATCATATGCAACAAAAGCGTACTTCCCAAATTGAACCTCAACAGCAACTCGCGATTTCACAAAGTCGGTTTGGTTGTAGGAAAGGATCGGTGTTTGGCCCGACGCTTCAATCTCCCTCTTCTGCTCAGCTGGTTCCATCGACATTGTACGTCGAATTAGTTGAGCGTCTTTGGTAACCCAATATGAGGTCCGAGATTCGGCCCAACCAGCCTCCTCAAAACCTTTGGTCATGGCGTCGTTCATAGCTGGAGGCGAGTACAGCATCTTTCCGACCATGCCCCTCTCTTTTGAAACTTTGGTCCTACACGCGTCTGCGTCAATTCTAGTGATAACAGACTGAACCTCGTTCCAGAGTGCAGGCTGATGGACCAACAAATACTCAAGCCCGTTCAAATGAGAGTACGTAGCTGCAATCCGCACTCAATGCCCCCCTTTTGGAAGCGACGGGTCGTAGATCGGCTTGTTCATTGGTCTCGTCTCAAGTGTGCCTGCCCGCAATCTGTGGATGCGATCCCATGCGGCATCCACATACTCGGGGGTGATATCGCATCCAAACCCCCTCCGACCATGCATCACCGCGCCAACTACCGTCGAACCGACTCCCATATATGGATCAAGAACGTTGTCGCCTTCTGTGGTAAGTGAAAGCACAAGTCTCTCAACCAATTCAACGGGGAACTGGCATGGATGAATCGTCTTCTCTACGTGATTATTCTTCACATTGGGGAAAATCCAAACATCCCCCGGGTTCTTCCCAAGTGGATTTCCAGATAGTTGACCAGCCTTTGGCCCTTTATAGTATTTTTTTCCAGGATACTTTGATGGAATACGGATCGGATCTAAATTGAAGGTGTACTGATCACCCTTTGTGAACCACAATATTGTCTCATATCGACCGGAAAGCCGGTTTGTACAATGCAAGCCATGCTCAAAATGCCATACAATTCGATTTCGCAACCTGAGGCCATGGTCCTTAAATAAATGATAAAGTACGATGTCTAATGGAAATATCTCACCATCTTGCACATGGTTCCCAACTTGCCAGCAAATAGAACCGTTGGGGTGCAACAATCGAACACATTCCGATATTACTTGCGCTTGGCTTTTTATGTATGTTTCTAGCGACGTTCTACGCTCGTAGGATTTCCCAATATTGTATGGTGGCGAAGTTAGAATTAGCTTCATATAGTCCGATGGTAGCGACCTCATGTAAGTTAAATTGTCCGAAGCAGCCATATTGGCATCCCGATCAAAGTTGAATCTCACGACTTTTGCTGAAGCACCCATCTGACCGTCCTCGGTTTCCAATAAGATTCGGCTGAAAATTTACGCTTCAAGCGTTCGCTTCAACAGACGGTTCTGCAAAAATAAGTTCCCAGATGCAGGATGCCCCAGTTGCGCGCCACTGACCGTCGGCCCGACTGGTTCTGCGCGGCCTCGAACATATCGTCCTGGCCGGGCACTGCCTTGGCCCCGCCTTTCTGGCGGCTCTGCTTGGCCTCCAGCACGAAATGCCCGCGTTTATAGAGGTCGATGCGCCCATGCCCGATCTTGTCGCCGCCATCCTTGCGCAGCACCACGCGCTCGAACACATAGTCGTTGTTTTCGTGGTCGGCGCCCGCCGGGTCTGGCTGCGGCAGGTCGAGCAGCGTGCACAGTTCAGTGAGGAACAAGGCATAGTTGGCCCGCTCCTGCCCGCCCTCGTTGCCCTGCCAGCGCGCAATGAATTGTTCGACGTCGCCGCTCATAATACCCCCAAACCAATCCGCTCACGCTATCTGCATCCGCCCGCGCCCGCAACTCGCCGCCCCGGGGCGTTCCCATATTGTTCCGGCTGTGATAGTGCTGGGATGGTCATGCTGCTGACAGATTCTGGCGGTCCGCTTGCTAGGAGTGGGCGTTGCAATCATGTTGGCAAAGCACCACCTCCAGGTCTTCCCCAGCGAACGCGTTGAGCCATGGCTTCCGACAAGAAATCCGCCCGCCCGGGCAAGGCCGAATTCTCCATCGATGAGTTTATCGGCGAGATTGAAAAGGCCGAGGAATCCCTGATCAGCAAGCCGCTGCCGCAAGAGCGGCTGCGCAACAAGCGCGCGCTGGACAAAGCCGCACGCCTTGAGGCGGAAGCCGCCGCCGCCCCGCCCGCCAAGCCGAAAAAGGCCACCCGCAGCGCCGCCACCGGCATGGTGCTCAAGGCTCCGAAATCGAAAGCCAATTCGGTCGAGCGCCCCACCAATCTCGATGGGTTCGGTGAAGCCGCACAGGCCGGGTTCGGCCACCTGCCCTCGCGCGCCGTGCGCACCGCCCGCGATATCAGCCGCACCGCCGCCAAGGACCCGGCCGCCATCGAACAGCTGCGCGGCGCACTGGCCAGCGCCACCGGCGGCGAAGCCGAACCTAAAGTCCGCCAGGGCAAGGCGCCCAAGCTCGCCGGCTCGTCGCTCGGCCCGGATTCCGGCGCGGTCGGCGTCACGGCCACCGTCAAGGCGCTCGAACAGATCATCCTGCATGGCCGCAAGGAGGTGGAAGGCTCCGCCCCCTGGGCCCCGCATCGCCCCGCCCGCCCCGAAAAGCTTGAGGGCGGCAAGGCGTTCGAGCTCGTCACCGGCTATGAGCCGCGCGGCGACCAGCCCACCGCCATTGCCGATCTGGTCGAGGGCATTGCCAATGGCGAAACCGATCAGGTTCTGCTCGGCGTCACCGGCTCGGGCAAAACCTTCACCGCCGCCCAGGTCATCGCCCGCACCCAGCGCCCGGCGCTGATCCTGGCGCCCAACAAGACGCTCGCCGCCCAGCTTTATGGCGAGTTCAAATCCTTCTTCCCCAACAATGCGGTCGAGTATTTCGTTTCCTACTACGATTACTACCAGCCCGAAGCCTATGTGCCGCGCACCGATACCTATATCGAGAAGGAATCCACCATCAACGAGCAGATCGACCGGATGCGCCACTCGGCCACCCGCGCCCTGCTCGAGCGCGATGACGTGATCATCGTCGCCTCGGTTTCGTGCATCTATGGCATTGGCTCGGTCGAAGGCTATTCGGCCATGATCATCGATCTCAACCAGGGCCAGAAGATCGACCAGCGCCAGCTGCTCTCCGAAATGGTGTCGCTGCAATACCGCCGCAACGAGGCTGCCTTCACCCGCGGCTCGTTCCGCGTGCGCGGCGATACCATCGAGCTGTTCCCCGCCCACTATGAAAGCGCGGCCTGGCGCATCACGCTCTGGGGCAACACCATTGAAAAGATCGTCGAGTTCGATCCGCTGACCGGCAAGACCGTGGGCGAGCGCAAGTTCATCCGCATCTATGCCAATTCCCACCACGTCACCCCGCGCCCCACCATCGTTCAGGCCATCAAGGAAATCCGCAAGGAACTGGCCGCCCGCCTGCAGGAGCTCAATGGCGGCGGGCGCTTCCTCGAAGCCCAGCGGCTCGAACAGCGCACCCTGTTCGATCTCGAAATGATGGAAGCCACCGGTTCCTGCGCCGGCATCGAAAACTACTCGCGCTATTTCTCCGGCCGCCGCCCCGGCGAGCCACCGCCGACGCTGTTTGAATACCTGCCCGACAATGCCCTGGTGTTTGTCGACGAAAGCCACGTCACCGTCGGCCAGCTCGGCGCCATGTATCGCGGCGATCTCAGGCGCAAGGCAACGCTGGCCGAATACGGCTTCCGCCTGCCCTCCTGCATGGATAACCGGCCGCTGCGCTTTGAAGAGTGGAACGCCATGCGCCCGCAGACCGTCTATGTCTCGGCCACCCCGGGCTCATGGGAAATGGAGCAGGCCGGCGGCGTCTTTGCCGAACAGGTTATCCGCCCCACCGGGCTCATCGATCCCCCGGTCGAAATCCGCACCGCCAAAACCCAGGTCGATGATGTGGTCGATGAAATCCGCCAGACCAGCAAGGCCGGCTATCGCACGCTCGTCACCGTGCTGACCAAGAAGATGGCCGAGGACCTGACCGAATATATGCACGAGCAGGGCATCAAGGTCCGCTACATGCATTCGGACGTCGATACCATCGAGCGCATCGAAATCATCCGCGATCTGCGGCTCGGCGCCTTCGATGTGCTCATCGGCATCAACCTGCTGCGCGAAGGGCTCGATATTCCCGAATGCGGGCTGGTCGCCATTCTCGATGCCGACAAGGAGGGCTTCCTGCGCTCCGAAACCTCGCTCATCCAGACCATCGGCCGCGCCGCGCGTAACGTCGATGGCAAGGTCATCCTTTATGCCGACAACATGACTGGCTCAATGGAGCGGGCCCTGGCCGAAACCACCCGCCGCCGCGAAAAGCAGATCGCCTACAACACCGCCAACGGCATCACCCCGGCCTCGGTCAAGTCCAACATCAAGGACATTGTCGATTCCGTCTACGAAAAGGACCACGTCACCGTTTCCCTGGGCAAAGGCCGCGACGGCAAGGAAGAAACCTTCGTCGGCGCCAACCTCGCCGCCGTCATCAAAGACCTCGAAACCCAGATGCGCGAGGCGGCGACAAACCTGGATTTCGAGCGGGCGGCGAAGATTAGGGACGAGGTGAAGCGGCTTAGGGAGATGGAGTTGGATACGCTGGAGGGGGAGGTCAACTAGCCGAAGCCCTCGGGCTCAACCCGAGGTGGCCTAGGGAGATGGATCTGATACGTGGGAGGGGGAGGTAAGCAGGTACTGGTGCCGACCTTGCGGCAACATGGAGTCCACGTGCTCGACCCAGCGAACCATTCCCGTTTCGGTGATTGATGGGGCATACGTCTATGATTGGTGATAAGTATCGAGCACTGGCCAACTTTCTACGTCGCCAAACCGCCTCCGAGGTCATCTTCACGTTTTCGGAAATTGAGGCGCTGATTGGAGCGCCACTTCCGCCCAGTGCATACAAATACAAGGAATGGTGGTCGGCAGAGATACCCTACCGCTCCCAGGATGTCGCCTGGCTGGATGTTGGCTGGAAGGCGCACGGAGCCGACCTAGAACAGCAGACCGTTCCTCTTCTTCGCATTTGAAACGATTCTCTGCCCAGTAGAGCCATATCAAAGTTCGTTTTAGAGGGCCCCCTCATTTGGCACGGCGAGACGAGGATCATCAGGACTCATTGAATTCCAGCGAAGAACCGCATGCATCAGTTCCTTAATCTGCGACCCTAGATCTAACGCCGTTTCGAAGTCACCAATTGTCCAATGCGACGTCGCTGCCGCAGCAATTTGCATTTTGTCATGCTTGAGAGCAACCATGAACTTGCTCTCCGGAATTTTCACGTATTCATCCACCGCAATCCTTTCGTTCCCAGAAATTACTTTCAGAATTCTTGCTGGAATGTAATTCTCAATCTCTCGGCCATGAGTTATCCAGATGAAACCATTGACCTTTTCAAGCTCCGATACAATTCTCTTTTTTGTTGAATTAATATTGAGCCGCGGCCTACGTTTTCGCCCATTTGCTGTTACACCTCCGTCCATATGACGGTCACTGTCCACGACAATCGCAGCGTTTCGATTCAAAGATAATGTACCCACCAATTCGCTTTGCTTACTAGGTGGCTCCGCTGAAAGATGAGAAAGTAGCTTGCCGCCATAGAACATAATTGAATAATGCACTCCCTCCCGCAGCACCCCGTTGCTCAATATATCAAGCCATTTTTTTACATAAATACGATCCGACGGTCCTTCCACCCAAATAATACCATTCGATTGCAATATATCAGACGCTCTGATATCAAGGTCTTCCAATACATTCTTCAACTGAACATACTCAGATGCCTCTTTAACAGTTGCATTGGAACCATTGTTTGTCACATGCAGTATTTTTCCGCCGCCGCGCCTCGAAATCCAATCGATCGCGATTGGTGAATGCGTCGCGACAAGCAAATGGAAGCCAAGCGAAATAGATTTATCAGCTAAAAACTCCAATAGCCGCCGAAGAAGAGCCGGGTGCAAATTGTTCTCAGGCTCCTCTACCAACAGAATATGGTCGCGCATATTTACATTAGAGACAATTGTTGATAACCGAATCTTGCTTAATATTATGAAGACGGACTTTAAACTACTACCTGATTGCGATAATCTGATATCGCCCTTCCCATCTTCATTTAAAAATATTTCCCAATTGCCGTTCTCACCCTCTCTGCAAGAAATTCTTCGAAAAATAGCATCGCCTTCGAACACGATATTCAATTCTCGCAGAAGTTCGACTTCCACCTCATACCTTGGTAAGCTATCCTTATTGATAAAGGCTCGTACCATGTTCGTTAGGCCAACGCCATTTGGCGCCAAGTCTATGACGTTACTGGCAGGCTCGGGCTGGACATCCCGCTCGGCAGCCACCTCAATTAGGGACTTCGTATAAGGAAGCGGGATAGCTGACGCCAATTGTCTTCTAAACTGCTCCCCTGCTTCGGGATTTACATTTGGGAATTCTAATCCAGATATTCCAGTTCCCGTTATGTTGCTGTCGAAGCGCACTATAATTTTCTGACCGATAAATTGCCTGCCATAGAGCCAATGAGAACCCCTAATGGGGCCGCCACTCGTATTTTCTGGAAATACCCGCCGCAAGTCGCTTTCTTCTAGGGCATACTCCAACTCCACATACGCCTCTGCATTTGGCCTGCCGTGCCTAGATTGATCAAAGAATTTTTTCTTCTTACTAACCCATTTAAACGCATCTGCAACTGCAGATTTTCCAGAATTATTTCTGCCAATGACAACATTTATATCTGATAATGAGAAAAATCCACTTCCATGCGTCCCAAAGCATTTGAAGTTGTAGAAGCTTACTTTTGACATATTTGTTTTTCCAATCGAGAAGATATTTAAAATCGAGAATCAGGTACTATTGTGCGCCTTGCGCGATGACGGCGAATTGGGGCAAAGACTGTATCCCCCGTTTTTTAGCATCCTAATGGAGGCCCTTCTCCTGGGGCCTTTAGGATTTTTGCCTTAGACGCAAGAATATAGTGAGGAATGAGCTCTTGGATATTTGGATATGAACGATTGTTTAGAATTGCCCAGTTCGAGGTACATGGTCGGCAACCCTCTCCCCACTCCCCGCGTTTCCCTTGCACACCAGCAAGGAGTTGCCCCATGGCACACGAAGAAGCGCACCACAAAACCCCGGAGCAATTGACGGATCGGGTTTGGGAACTGGCCGGAGACATCCGCTTTTGCCTGTTCACCACCTGGGATGGCGAGCGGCAGCGCCTGCGGCCGCTGACTGCGCATGCCGATCGCGAGGCCCACGCGCTGTGGTTTCTCGTCGACATCGAGGGCGGACGCGCCACTGACCCGTCCCGCTCCCTCACCCTGGTCGAGCAGGTCGAGCGCTTTCCCACCGTTTCGCTCGGCTTTGCCGAACCCAAGAGCGGCGATTACGTCACGCTGTTCGGCCAGGCCCGCGTCAGCAACGACCGGGCAAAGATCCGCGAGCTGTTCTCCCCCTTCGCCAAGGCCTGGTGGGATTCGGCCGATGATCCCGCCATCCGCCTGATCACCTTCACCCCCGAGGAAGCCGAACTCTGGGATGGCCCGAACAAGCTGGCCGCCGCCGCCATCATGCTCACCGCCGCCCTCACCGGCGCCAAGCCCCCGTTGGGCACCCACGGCACCGTGCAGCTCTGACCCCTGCGGGCGCAGCCGCGCTGCGCCCCTCACCCTATACCCCCTCGCGGGCAGGGGGCGGGGGTGACCAAACCCATCCCCGTCATCCCGGCGAAGGCCGGGAACCAGTACCCTGCGCGCCGGGGAAGGGCCCGAGCCGCGCGTGGTCCAAGTCACCACCCCAAACCACCACGGAGCTTACTGGATACCGGCCTTCGCCGGTATGACGGCGGAAAGGAAGGCGCCAAACCTGACCCGCCACCTGCCACCTCTCCCGACCCCCGCTCAGTCCAACGTCATCCCGGCGGAAAGGGCAGTGCCAAACCTCCGACTCACCCGCCCCTCACAAGCCCCTCATCCTCATCCTCATCCTTGTCCTCCCCTACCGGCCGCCCGCCCCCACGCCTCCACCCACCGTACCGTAGCGTTCCATACCAATCCCCGACTTATCCCCGCCCCTCCGCCCCGTGCCATATTTCTCCCATCACCCCGCGCGGACGGAGTTGCAACGAACGGCTGCGGGGGAATGCCGGGAGGGGGCGGAGTCGTCTGCCCCTGGGCCGGGTCACCGGAGAGCGGGTAAAAGCGTAACGAGCCACAGGCCAGAAAACCCGGCGTCCCGGAGGCGCCATTGCGCCTCACATTCCTCCCCCACTCGGCACAATTGCGCCTCCGGAGCCCGTCTGTTCAGCAAAGCCGAGGGCCGCGGGCCCATCCGGCCCCTTGTCATGCCTGCATTTTCCGGCATTTCGCAAAAATAGTTACATAAACGACGGTTTCAGGTGCCGTTCAGGTGCCGCGTCCTATCTTGCGTATCAAGGCAATCAAGCCAACCACCAAGACAAGGACCAAGCAAATGTTCAACCGTTCCATCAAGACTGTTCTCATCGCCGCCGCCGTTGTGGTGGCCACCGCCTCGGCATCCATGGCCGCCCAGTGGGCCTGGGTCGATCACAACGCCAAGGTCAAGAACAACCACTTCAACGTTTCCCCCACCGTCAACCAGGTCTGGGCCGGCCAGAAGGTTCAGGTCATCGGCTCCTGGGGCAACTGGTACAAGATCAAGGTTCCCGGCCCCGATGGTTGGGTGAAGGCCAACGCGCTCGATTTCGCGCCCGGCCCGTTCCCTGGCCCGTTCAACGGCGGTTCGTTCTGCATCAATGGCCAGAACGCCCAGTTCTGCATCTCCGGCGGCTATTAAGCCGTAAGCCGCCGCACTGCAGCGCCCCCGGCACTCAACCCGGGGCGTTTGCGTTGCTGAACCAGGCGTTCAGCCCCGGTTCAGGCGCAACCCATCATTCTCGCGTCAGTTGATTTACAGCCATTTGGAGACCCGCCATGAAGCGCATCGCCCTTTTCACCCTCGCCGCCGTTGCCCTCGTCGGCACCGTTGCCCCCGCCCTCGCCCAGCCCACCGCCCGGGCCAGCGCCACGCTTGCCATCTTTGCAGCGCCCAACGGCAGCAGCCAGCAGATCGGTCGCCTCGACAAGGGCATGGAAGTCGATCTCGAACGCTGCACCTATGGCGGCAAGTGGTGCCTGGTGCAGAACCCCTATGGCAACGATGGCTGGGTCAAGGCCGGCTACCTCGTCGGTTCCGCCGCCAAGCTCGAAGCCACCCCTTACAAGCCGCTCGTTGAATTCGACTTCTTCTACGAACCCAAAAAAGAAGTGAAGTAACTTATCCCCCTCTCCTCCCTGCCGGGCCAGTCTGGCGCATCAGCGTCGGGCTGGCCCGTTTGCTTGTGTGGGGTTGTCGACCGCGCACCCGCGCCCTATCTGCTTCAGACCCGCACACACGGATTGATGCCATGAAGCCGCATGTCAAACTTGCCTCCACCCTCGTTATCATCGGCACCGGCCTGATCGCCCTTGAGCGGTTCGGTCTGTCCGAACTTTCGAGCAATGGCACCGGCACGGTCCATATCGACCCCACCTTGCTCTCTGTCATGGTGCTGGCCCCGGTGGGCCTGGTGCTGGCGGGCTGCGTCGTCTTTGTCGCTGGCACCATGCGGCGCGGCAAATAGCGGTTCATCCCGCGTTCAGCCAGCCACTGCTTATCTCCGCCCACTGGCAAGCCTGCTTGCCGCCAGAAAACTGTGGAGTTTCAGCATGACCATTTCATCCACCGGCAAGGCCCTTGGGCTCGCAGCGCTGGTATTCGTGGCCACCGCCACCGCCAGCCTTGCCGCCACCGCCTTTGCCACCACCACCGTCAATGTCCGCACCGGTCCGGGCCCCGGCTACCAGGCCATCGATGTGCTGCGTCCGGGCGAGCGTGTCGATGTCGACCGCTGCCGCGGCAGCTGGTGCTATGTCATCAAGCGCGGCCCCGATGGCTGGGTTTCGGCCAACTATCTCAGCCGCGATCGCTATTATGACGAAGACTACTATGATGACTACGACGACGGGTTCTATCTCGAGCGTCCACGCAAGCGCTTCCCGATCTTTCCGCGCTCGAGCATCTGCTTTGGCAACCCCAATGCATCGTTCTGCATCAGCGATTGATCAGCCAATTGCCAGCGCCGCCCTTGCGGCGGCGCTGGCTCACTCGACCCGCAGCCGTTCGGCGTCGAGCCCACGGGCTTTCAGTGGCTGCTCGATCATGCGGGTCAGGAATTCATAGAGCCCATAGAGCACCACCGCGCCAACGGCCAGCGCTATGCCAAATCCCTGCGTCCCCTCCTGCGTTCCCACCAATATGGCCGCGATCAGTGCCACCAGCGTGCCGGCCAGCAGCGTCCAGAAGCGGCGCTCGGTCTGAATGCGCATGTTCCGGGCGCTTGAAAGCAACAGGTCCTGCAATTCGATATCGGTCATGGCTACCAAGTCCGGATTATCCCCGGCCCGGCGGATGGTCGTCATATAGGCTTCAACCCGGCGTTGGGTGAGCACATCGTGGTCTTCGACATTGCGCTGCCGGGCGCCGCGCGCAGCAAAGCGAGCCACAATGCCCACCACAATCAGCACCAGTCCCAGTTCCAGCAGCAGAATCATCGCGTGCACCCTTTCGTGTCAGCGTTCAACTGTGCAGATGCCCATGGCAGCGGGTCAATTCAAGTCCAAAGCGCCCGAGGGCGCACCTGTTTGTGATCCTATTGCCCAACAGGCTCGTATTCGGGTTAGCTCTCTGCCTCACCGGATCGGATCGCATGCTCAAATCCCTCGCGCTCTATGCGGCTTCCGCCGTGATTTTCTTTCCTCTCGATTTCATCTGGCTCAGCCTGATGGGTCGGCCGTTTTATCGCAAGGAACTGGGCGATCTCATGCTGGCCCAGCCCAACCTGCTGGTCGCGGCCCTGTTCTACCTGGCCTATGTTGCTGGGATGGTTTTGCTGGTTTCTGCGCCAGCCGAAGGCGATGTCGTCAAGGCGTTGCTGATGGGCGCCGTGCTCGGCTTTGTCGCCTATGGCACCTACGATCTGACCAACCTCTCAACCATGCGTGGCTTCACCTCAACGGTGGCGGTGGTTGATCTGATCTGGGGCACCTGTCTCAGTGCTGTCACGGCGGCTGGTGGAGTGTGGCTGGTTTCACGCTTCATGAGTTAGCGGAAGGATGGGCCGGCAGTGAACCTGATCTTTCTGGGCCGCGGCCTGCTGGTTGGCGGGTTGATCACCACGCTGATTTCTGCTGCCCCAGCCATCCTGCTCGGCATCCTGCCTCCAGCGCTGTCGCAAGGGTTGTTCGGCGTGATTGCGGCCATGCTGGTGCTCACCGTCACCCCGCTGGCTGTGGTCGCCTTCAGTGCGGGTGCAGCCCTTCTGCTGCTGGGTCTTTGGCGGCGGCGCGGACGCCCTTAGCCGACAGGTAACGTTCGCGCATCGTCACCGCCAGCCCCGCCGCCACGATCACGGCAGCGCCCACCAGCGACACGGTATCGATCAGGTGCCCGAAAATCAGGTAGCTAAGCGCAATCCCCCAGGGCAAGGACATGTAGTTGAACGGCTGCACCACGCTCGCCGGCGCCCGCGACAGTGCCACCATCATCAGCCCATGCGAGACAATCGAGGTCATCATGACAAAACCCATGATCGCCAGAGTCGGCAGGTCCATCGGCTGCCAGAAAAACACCCCGACCAGCGTCGTCAGAACAAGACCGATCACGCCCACATAGACCATACTGGTTGCGGTGCTGTCCGCGCTCGAAACCTTGCGGGTCAACGCGATATAAATCGCATAGGTGGTGGCCGAAAGCACCGCATAGAACACACCCAGGCTCAATGGCAGCCCGCCCGGGCGCACGATGATCAGCGCGCCCAGAAACCCGATCGCTACGGCCGTGAACCGAAACACACCAACTTTTTCTCCCAAAATCGGTATGGCAAAAATCGTCACCAGCAGCGGATAGATCAGGGTGATCGCCTGCAGCTCTGCCAACGGCTCTGTCATCAGGGCGGCAGCGAACAACCAGATGTCGACCACCAGCAACACGCCTCTGGCCACCTGCAGCTTTGGCGATGCCGAACGGAACACCTGCGCCAGTGGCGCCTGTCTGGCCGCCAGAAACACGGCAAACAGCGCAAAAGCCCAGAACCGCATCATCGCCACCTGAAACGGCGAATGCGTCTGCACCAACATCTTGGTCATCGCGTCCTGCAGGCCGAAAAAGAAGATAGCCAGCAGCGTCAGCCCGATGCCAAGGCCAATATTGTCCTTGGTCCGCCGCAGCGCAGGGTTTGAAACAGCATTCATGTTGGGCAACCAGTAAAATGAACACCCCGCACCAGCGGTCCGGGGGCAGCGACTCTTCGCATCAGCTCTGTCTATGTGCTGGCAACCTTCTGGATCAAGCCCGCAATGCCAGCCCGGCCGATCCCTGAGCTGCATTCGGAACACCCGTCTCCAGTTCCGCCCGCCTTTCCTCACACCGAAAGCCCAGGGAATCTAGGCCTGCCGCGCCTTATCACGATGGCAGGTCCACGAGGCCGGCCTGGAGAAATGCGAGCCATGCTGACAGTCTTTGTCGCGTTGGTATGAACCTCTCAAACCGATATGATGCGCGGACCGCGTTCGTTAGGATTCCTCATGCGCCTGTTATTGGTTGTTCTCGCAATAGTCGTGGCTCTGCCGGCTCAGGCGGAAAGCCGCCGCTCTTTCAAGGATTGGACGGCCTCTTGCGACGATGCAGGATATTGCAGCGCTGCCTCTGGCCCCAATCTTGCGCCCGATGCTCCCAAATACACCCTCGTCATCGCCCGCCACGCCGCACAGACCTATTGGGAAATCGCCCTCGATACCCGCAACCAGCCCGCCGGAGACTACGCCGATATCATCGCCGCCGTTGATGGCCGAAGCGAAGTGTTCGCTGCCAATTCAGAAGCGGGCAGCTTTGGTCAGGCCGGCATGGTCTATTTCCTCGGCGACAAGGCGCAGATCCTGATGGATGGCCTCGTGCCCGGCACTGAGGTGCGCTTCGATTTCAACGATGGTAGCGACACGGCCCGCAGCGCCCGCTTCGCGCTTTCGGGCCTCAGCGCCGCCATGCTCTGGATCGATGAGCAGCAGGGCCGCCTTGGCTCAGAGCGTGTCGCCTCCTCCGTGCCCCACGGCCTTGCGCCCGCCGGCGCAAGTTCAGCCCCGCCGGTTGGCATTCCGGCAGAACTCATCGAACGCATGGCTGCCGACCCCGAATGCGAGCCCATGCATACCCTCGCCAATCGCTATGATTCCTGGAGCGACCCGGCGCTCGCCCCAGACCGCACGCTCTACATCCTGCCCTGCTGGAGCGGTGCCTACAATTTCGGCTGGAAAGTCTTCGTCGGCGGCTATGGCAGCTATGATGCGCTGGCCTTTGCCGACTACTCCGAAACCCTGGGCTGGACCGGTGCCACCTCGCTGGCCAACGTCGACTATGATCCGGCCACCAAGACCCTGACCGCCTACTACAAGGGCCGCGGCCTCGGCGATTGTGGCAGTTCCGGCATCTGGCGGTGGCACGAATACGGCTTCCGCATGCTCGAGTTCCGCGCCAAGGAGGCCTGCGACGGCGAGGGTGAACCGATGGAGTTCCCCGTCGTATTCTCTGCGGAGCCCTTGCCCGACGCGCCGGCACAGTGACCCGCCAGCCGCATTGCCCGGGTGCCTCGAAGCGTTCTAAGTTTGTTTTCAATCGCTGATTCAGAGTCATGGCCGCAGACCCAACCACCAGACCCGTCGCCCTGATCACGGGCGCTGCCGATCGTATCGGCGCCGCAATTGCCCGGCGTCTGTCTGCCCACGGCTATGCTGTTGTCATCCATTATCGCAGGTCCGGCGATGCGGCCGAGGCACTGGCCACCTCCATCCGGGCTTCGGGTGGCCAGGCGGCAACCGTGATGGCCGACCTCGCCGATCGCACCGCCCGGTCCGGCCTGATCTCCACCGCCGCCGCCCATTTTGGTCCGCTGACCCTGCTGGTCAACAACGCCTCCCTGTTCGAACCCGATAGCGCAACCGACGTTTCCGAGGACCTCTGGGACGCTCACTTTGCTGTGCACGCTGAAGCGCCAGTCTTCCTCGCCCGCGATTTTGCCGCCCAGCTCCCCGCCGGAGCCAAGGGCAACATCATCAACATGATCGATGAGCGGGTATTGCACCTTTCGCCCGCCTTTCTCAGCTACACACTGTCCAAGACGACGCTTTGGGCCGCCACCCGCACGCTGGCGCAATCGCTGGCCCCGCATATCCGGGTCAATGCCATCGGCCCCGGGCCCACGCTGCGCAACACCCACCAGACCGAGGCCGAATTCGCCCGTTCTGTTCAGCGCCTGCCCCTCCGCCAGGGCCCCGACCCCGATCAAATCGCCGACGGCATTCTGTTCATCCTTTCGGCCCCGGCCATGACCGGCCAGATGCTGGCGCTCGATGGCGGCGAACATCTCGAATGGCCCGAGCGCAACGGCCCGACGCGCAAATGACAGACGCCCCGCTTTCCGGCCCGGAGTTGATCCGGTCCTTCGTCAAGACCTTGCCCGCCGCACCCGGCGTCTATCGCATGATCGACGAGACCGGCGAGGTCATCTATGTGGGCAAGGCGCGGAGCCTCAAATCCCGGGTCACCAACTACACAAGACCCGAGGGCCTGCCCGTGCGCATCCAGCGCATGATCGCCTCGACGCACGCCATGGAGTTCGTGCGCACCGAGACCGAGAGCGAAGCACTCCTGCTCGAAGCCAATCTCATCAAGCGTCTGCGGCCGCGATACAATGTGCTGCTGCGCGATGACAAAAGCTTCCCCTATATCCTGATCGCCACCGATCACGAAGCGCCCGAACTCACCAAACATCGCGGCAGCCGCCGCCGCAAGGGCCACTATTTCGGCCCCTTCGCCTCGGCCACCGCCGTGGCCCGCACCATTGCGTCGCTGCAAAAGGCCTTTCTGCTGCGTAACTGCTCGAACAGCTTTTATGCCGCCCGCACACGGCCCTGTCTGCAGTTCCAGATCAAGCGCTGCGCTGCCCCATGCACCGGGGAAATCTCGCTTCCCGACTACGATAAACTGGTCGAGGACGCTCGCCAGTTCCTCTCAGGTCGTTCGAAATCGGTGCAGGATCACCTCGCTCTCGATATGAACGCTGCCGCTGAAAACCTCGATTTCGAGCGCGCCGCCATGCTGCGCGACCGGCTATCGGCCCTGGCGCTGATCCAGAGCCAGGGCGATGCCAGCGCCAAAACCGTTGAGGAAGCGGACGTCTTTGCCATCCATCATGAAGGCGGCCAGTTCTGTGTGCAGGTCTTCTTCTTCCGCGCCTTCCAGAACTGGGGCAACCACGCCTTCCGCCCGCGGGCCGATTCCACCCTCACCGATACCGAAGTGCTCGAAGCCTTTATCGGCCAGTTCTATGAAGATCGCACACCCCCAAAGCTGGTGCTGGTCAGCCACGAGCCGCAGGAGCTTGAACTGCTGGAGGAAGCGCTCTCGACCCGGCTGGGCTCGAAAGTCTCCATCCAGTCTCCCAAGCGTGGCGAAAAGCGCGATCTGGTCGATCACGCGCTCAACAATGCCCGCGAAGCGCTGGGCCGCCAGCTTGCCGAAGGTGCTACCCAGCGCGTGCTGCTTGAAGGCGTGGCGGAACTCTTCAGCCTCGACGAAACGCCGCGCCGCATCGAGGTCTACGATAACTCCCACATTCAGGGCACCAACGCCATTGGCGCCATGATCGTGGCCGGCGAAGAAGGCTTTTCCAAAAAGCACTATCGCACCTTCAACATCAAATCGACCGACATCACCCCGGGCGACGATTTCGGCATGATGCGCGAAGTGCTCACCCGCCGCTTCGCCCGCCTCGCTGCCGAAGAAGAGCCCGATGAGGGCGAGGATTCGGGCATGCCCGACTGGCCCGATGTCGTCCTTATCGACGGTGGTCAGGGTCAGCTCAATGCCGTGCGCGAGGTCATCTCGACCATGAACCTGCCCCGCGAGGTCACCTTCATCGGCATCGCCAAGGGCGAGGAGCGCGATGCCGGGCGCGAAACCTTTTTCATGGAAGGCAAGCCCGCCTTCAAGCTGCCCCATCGCCACCCGGTGCTTTACTACGTCCAGCGCCTGCGCGACGAGGCGCACCGCTTTGCCATCGGCACTCACCGCGCCCGGCGCAAAAAGGATACGATCAAAAACCCCCTCGATGAGATCGAGGGCATCGGCCCCACCCGCAAGCGCGCGCTGCTCCAGCATTTCGGCTCTGCCAAGGCCGTCTCGCGCGCCTCGCTCGCCGATCTTGCCTCCATCTCCGGCATTTCGGCACAAATGGCACAGCAGATCTACGATCACTTCAATCGTACGGGGTAACGCTTTCCGCCTGCCGAGAATCGGCTAAGGTCCTGCTTCGGCAGAGGAAGTCATGTCACAAATCATTCAGGTGAGCGGAGTCTCCAAGACCTTCCGCCAGTTCAAGCGTGCGACGGGCTTGTCCGGCGCCATCGCGAGCCTCTTCTCGCGCCAGTACACCGAAGTCAAAGCCGTGGCGGACGTATCGTTTGCCATCGCCCCCGGCGAAGCGGTCGGCTATCTCGGCGCCAACGGGGCTGGCAAATCGACCATGATCAAGATGATGACGGGCATCCTGGTCCCGTCAGGCGGCACCATTTCGGTTCTCGGCCGCACGCCCCATCTCGAACGCATGACCAACGCCTCCGAAATCGGCGTGGTCTTTGGCCAGCGCAGCCAGCTCTGGTGGGATCTGCCGCTGCGCGACAGCTTCGAGCTCAGCCGTCGCATCTATGACATCACCGCGGCCCGATACGCCGATAACCTCGCCTATCTCTCCGGCATGCTCGATATGGGTGGCTATCTCGACCGTCCGGTGCGCCAGCTCAGCCTTGGCCAGCGCATGCGCGCCGAAATCGCCATGTCGCTGTTGCACGATCCGAAAATCCTGTTCCTCGACGAACCCACCATCGGGCTCGATGTCGTCGCCAAGGATGCGGTGCGCAAATTCCTCAGCGAGGTCAACCGCGAGCGCGGCGTCACCATCATTCTCACCACGCACGACCTGCAGGATATCGAACAGATCTGCCCCCGCCTCGTCATGGTCGATGATGGAAAGCTCCTGTTCGATGGCGAATTGAGCCGCCTGCGTGCCGCCCTCGGCTCGCGCCGCCGCCTCACTCTCGAATTCGGCACCGATCCCGGCCCGATAACGCTTAAATCCGCCCGGCTTGTCTCTGACGAGGGTGCCGCCAAGCATTTCCTGCTCGATAGCGAAGATACCTCGATCCTGACCGTTCTGACAGAACTTGGTTCCGGCTACGACCTCAAGGATGTGGCCCTGCATGAACCAGACATCGAAGAGGTCATCCGCACCTTCTACCAGCAGCGCCCGGCGCGCACCGGTGCCCTGAAATGAAGGTGATGGCGCATGCGGCGTTTATCACCAACGCGTTTCACGAGCGCCTTGTCTATCGGTCCGAGCTCTGGGCGCGGATATTCGGCGAACTGGTGCGCGTTCTCGCCCGTATCGCCATCTGGACGTCGATCTATGTCGGCGTCACGGCCCACAACGGCATCACTCTGCCCGAGATGATCACCTATATCCTGATCGCGGCCACCGCCACCGCCTTCAACTACAAGGATGTGCTCGATGAAGTGGGCGATGCCGTCCGCAGTGGCGACGTGGCCGTGTACCTTCTCAAGCCCATGCACTACCCGGCCTATATGCTGGCCCGCCGCATCGGCCATGAGGCCTTCAACATCCTCACCGTGGCCGTTCCCATCTTCATCGTTGTCTGGTGCTTTTTCGGCCTGCAGCCGCCCGCCAGCCCGTTCCACGGCGTGGCGTTCCCGCTGTTCTGGGCGATTTCGTTCCTCATCACCTTCACCCTGGCCATGCTCTGCGGGCTGATTTCGTTCTGGCTGCTGACATCGGATTCGCTTGAGTGGTTCTATACCGGCATCCTGGCGCTGGCCTCGGGCAACATCATTCCGCTCTGGTTCATGCCGCCCGCCCTTGCCACCGCGCTCGGTTACCAGCCCTTTGCCTGGATCGGCTACTATCCTGCCGCAGTCTATCTTGGCCGCCTTGATGTGCAGGGCACGCTTTTCGCCCTGGCAGGTGGCATCGCCTGGGTCGCCGTGCTCGGCGGCCTTGTCGCTTTCCTCTGGTCGCGGGCGCGCTATCGCCTCGTCGTGCAAGGGGGCTGATCATGAAGCGCTATGCCTATGTCGCGCTGAGCCTCGTGCAGATGCTGCTCAAGACCCGCCTTGAATATCGCGGCGCCACGTTCCTGAGCTGGTTCTCCATGGCCATGGCCTATGCCAGCATTTACGCGGCCATTGGCCTGATCGTTCTGCGCTTTGGCACGCTGGGCGGCTGGCAATGGCCAGAAATGGCCCTGCTCCTGTCGTTTCACCTGTTTGCCTATTCAGTCGGCGCATCGCTGAGCTTCACCCAGTTGCGCGAGCTCGAAGTGCTGGTCCGCCATGGCCGGTTCGATGCCATTCTGGTCAAGCCGGTTGGTCCGTGGACCTATCTGGTCTTTTCCGGGCTCAACATCGGCTATGTGGGGCACATCACCGTCGCCCTGAGCCTGATGATCTGGTCGCTGACCCAGTTGCACCACGGGCTTTCACCAGGCGCCGCCGTCTATCTCTTCGCAGCGGGCATCAGCGCAGCCATGATGGTCTGCGCCATCATGACCATGATCGGCGCACAGGCGCTGGTCTGGGTCAAATCGCGCTATCTCTACGCCATCTTCTTCGGCTTCTGGGAACTGGCGCGCTATCCGCTGCTGATCTTCCCGGTGCCAATCCAGGTCATCCTGCTCAGCGCCGCCCCGCTCGGCTTTCTCGCCTACGTTCCGGTGGCCGTCGCGCTCGGCAAGGATGTCGTCATTCTTGGCCCCTTTGCGGGCCCCGCCTCGCTGCTCATCGGCCCGCTGGCCGTCGGCATCGCCATGCTGCACTGGCGCCACTGCCTTCGAAACTATCAGGGCGCCGGCGGCTGAGGCTCTAAGAACGCAAAAGGCGCCGCATTGGGCGCCTTCGGTCAGTCTCGATATGGCTGAAGTCTTAGTTGAACTTCGAACGGGCAATGTTGCGGATGTCGCCGCGGGTAATGCCCAGGTCGCTCAGCTGACGATTGTCGAGCGACGACAGTTCACGGATCGTGCGCTGGTAAGCAGCAAAGTCAGCAATCTTCTGGCGAATGGTCATCGTCTTTTCCCTTCTCTTTGATGGTTTGAATATACGCCCGCCGATCGGCATTGAGCAGGTGGATTTTGTGCAGCCGAGCCATGCACCCACGGTATTCCGGGTTAATCGAAATCAACCATAACCGCCATTTGCCCGCTCCCACGCCTTAGCCGAAAGTCGAGCCATGCATATTCACATTGGCTGGTGACAAGCGTTTTTGCCTCGGCTATCAATTCGTTATGACCTTCGCACCTGCCACGTTCTCGTTTTGGTATTTTAGCTATCGGACGCCGCTGGCAGCCGGAGGGTGCGCTTTATCGAAATGATGTAAGCCAAAAAGTTTCCCACCAGCCGCCAGCCCGATCTGGCGGCTTTTTTGTCGCCAGCGGGTCCTGAAATCGAGGAGCCTGCCGTGACTAAAACCACCGACGACCTGCGGATCAGCGAGATCCGGGAACTGCGCACCCCCGCAGAAGTAATGCGTGAATTCCCCCGCACCGATGCGGCCAACCGCACGGTCATCAGCGCCCGCCACGCGGTGCACAACATCCTGCACGGCACCGATGATCGCCTGGCCGTTGTCATCGGCCCCTGCTCCATCCACGATCCCAAGGCCGCCCTCGACTATGCCAAACGCCTTGCCGCCCTGCGCTCGCGGCTGGGTGACCGGCTCGAAATCATCATGCGCGTCTATTTCGAAAAGCCGCGCACCACGGTCGGCTGGAAGGGCCTGATCAACGATCCCGATCTCGATGGCAGCTTCGATATCGACAATGGCCTAAGGCTGGCGCGATCTGTGCTGCTCGACATCAACAATCTCGGCCTGCCCGCCGGCACCGAGTTCCTCGATATGACGACCCCGCAATATTTCGCTGACCTGGTGTCCTGGGGCGCCATCGGGGCCCGCACGACGGAAAGCCAGGTTCATCGCGAACTGGCCTCCGGCCTCTCCTGCCCGGTGGGGTTCAAGAACGGCACCGACGGCAATGTGCGCATCGCCTCCGATGCCGTGCAATCGGCCAGCCAGCCCCACCATTTCCTCGCCGTCACAAAAACCGGCCACGCCGGCATCGCCTCAACCACGGGTAACGCCGATTGCCACATCATCCTGCGCGGCGGCAAAGCCCCCAACTACGATGCCCCGAGCATTGATGCCGCCTGCGCCGAACTCGCCAAGGCAGGCCTCGCGCCGCGCGTCATGGTCGATGCCAGCCATGCCAATTCCTCCAAAAAACCCGAGAACCAGCCGCTGGTTGTCGATGCGATTGCCGGTCAGGTCGCGACCGGCGATACCCGCATCATCGGCGTGATGATCGAGTCCAACCTCGTTGCCGGCCGCCAGGACCTGGTTCCCGGCAAGCCCCTGACCTATGGCCAGTCGATCACCGATGGCTGCATCGATTGGGATACCTCGGTCGCCGTCCTCGAAACCCTCGCTGATGCCGTCGCCAAGCGCCGCGCCACCACCCAGCAGGTTGCATAGACGATTTACTGGCAATGCATCCGCGTCTCCCTCCCCCCTGCGGGGAGGGAGTGTTCACATCGGACTGCCGGTGGCTCCCCACACCCCCACCCCATCCCTCCCCCTCAAGAGGAGGGAGCCCGTGTTTCACGGCTTGCGTGTTTCCTCCCCCTTCCAGGGGGAGGATCAAGGTGGGGGTACGCGCGCTCCAAATAAACAGTCCCCTGCGGGGAGGGATGGGCTCGGGGTGGCAAGCCGCCCCAACTCCCCCTTGACCCCTCGCACCAAACCCTGTTGGCTGCGGCCATGACCAATCGCTCAACGCTTTATTCGCTGCCCAACCTCATCACCTATCTGCGCATCGTACTGATCCCGGTGATCTGCCTGCTGCTGGTCACCGGTGACATGTGGCTGCGCGTGATTGCCCTCGGGCTCTACATCATCGCCGCCGTCAGCGACTGGCTCGATGGCTATCTGGCGCGCAGGAGCGGGCTCACCTCGCGCCTGGGCCAGATGCTCGATCCCATCGCCGACAAACTGCTGGTTGGCGCCCTGCTCGTGCTGTTTGCCTGGGATGGCAGTTTCTCGGCCCTCGATCTCATCCCCGCCCTTGCCATCCTGCTGCGCGAGATCTTCGTCTCCGGCCTGCGGGAATTCGTTGGTGGCTCGGCCATCGTCATCAAGGTCAGCCAATTGGCTAAATGGAAAACCACCGTGCAGATGGTGGCGCTCGGCTTTGTCTTTGCCCAATCCCTGATTGCTGGCAGCGGCATGGTCAGCGATCTCCTGCTCTGGCTGGCCGGCATTCTCTCGCTCATCACCGGAGCGCAATATCTCATGGCCGCCTGGCCGCACCTCGTGGCCGAAAAATGAAGATCCTCTATTTCGCCTGGCTGCGCGAACGCCTCAATCGCGGCGAGGAAACCGTTGCGCCTCCCGCTGGCGTCGCAACGGTTGGCGATCTCATCACCTGGCTCGCTACCCGCGATGAAGCCGCCGCCCTCGCCTTTGCCGACCGCAAGCTGATCCGCGCCGCGCTCGATTCCGAACTCGTTCCCCACGACACCCCGCTGGCCGGTGCCACCACACTGGCGCTTTTCCCGCCGATGACCGGTGGCTGATATGCGCGTGCGCCTGCAGACTGCACCGTTCGATCCGGGCGCAGAAACCAACGCCTTCCTTGCCGCCAGTGCCGGGGCCGGCGCGGCGGTCACGTTCACCGGCCTCGTCCGTTCCGAACCGGGCGACCCGGTTACCGCCCTCACGCTCGAATGCTACCCCGAGCTTGCGCATAAGCAGCTCACGCGCATGCTCGATGCCGCCACGGAACGCTTTGCCCTGCTCCATGCCGTCGTCATCCACCGCCATGGCCGCCTGCTGCCCGGCGAACCGATCGTTCAGGTCATGACGCTGGCGCCCCACCGCCGCGCGGCCTTCGAGGGCGCTGAGATGATCATGGATTTCCTGAAAACCGACGCCCCGTTCTGGAAGAAGGAAACCACCGCAACCGGCGAGCGCTGGGTCGAAGCCCGGCACATCGATAGTCAAGCCAAGGATCGCTGGATCAATGAGTAACGCCATCCCCTTTTCCCTCGTCGGGCTCGATCATGTGGTCTTCCTCGTCAACGACATGCCAAAGGCGCTGAAATTCTATTCCGATGTGCTCGGCTGCCAGCCCGGCTATTCCTATCCGGCGCTGGGCATGGAGCAGGTCTGGTGCGGCAACAGCCTGATCGTGCTCTGGGACACTACTCACCCCGGCGCCGCCAGCGCCGTGCCCCCGGTTGCCGGTGGCCGCAATGTCGATCACGTCTGCATCAACCTCTCGCCCGTCGATCAGGATGCGCTGGTGGCGCACCTGAATGCACATCAGGTCACAATCGACCGCATTGCCTTTCACGGCGGCGCGCGCGGCATGGGCCATTCGGTTTATGTGTTCGATCCGTTCGGCAACAAGCTCGAACTCAAGGGCCCGCCGGTCTATCCCGATGGCCGTGCCTGAGCCGCAAAAGCAAAAGGCCCCGCTGCATCGCAACGGGGCCCTTCCAGTTTCAGTCTCTCAGGCTTATTCGGCAGCGGCGCGCTTGGGCTGCACTTCGGCAGAATAGGCATCGATCATCGTCCGGCAGGCCTTGCCGGGCTTGAAGGCATATTCGCCCACCAGCGACACCGGGGTCACTTCCGCCGCCGTGCCGGTCAGGAAGCACTCTTCGAATTGGCTCAGTTCTTCAGGCTTGATGTGCCGTTCGACCACCTTGTAGCCATTGGCCTTGGCAAGCCCGATAATGGTCCGCCGCGTGATGCCATCGAGGAAGCAATCGGGCGTCGGGGTGTGGATTTCGTCGCCCTTGACGAAGAAGACGTTCGCCCCGGTCGCTTCGGCCACATAGCCGCGATAGTCGAGCATCAGCGCATCGGCAAAGCCGTTGGCCATCGCCGCATCCTTGGAAAGCGTGCAGATCATGTAAAGGCCGGCCGCCTTGGCCTTGCACGGAATGGTTTCCGGGCTCGGGCGCTTCCAGGCGCTCCACTGCAGGCGGATGCCCTTGAGCTTTTCTTCAACCGAAAAGTAGCTCGGCCACACCCAGGCGGCGATCGCCACATGCACCTTGTTGTTCCGGCCGGGAACACTCAACTCCTCCGAACCGCGCCAGGCGATGGGGCGCACATAGGCGTCCACCAAATTGTTCGCCGCCAGCACCTGCCGGTTGGCTTCATCAAGCTCATCGGCGCTGTATGGAATGGTGAAATCGAGAATCTTGCCCGAAGCGATCAGCCGGTCGGTGTGCTCGCGCAGCTTGAACACTTCGCCGCCATAGGCGCGCTGGCCTTCAAACACGCTGCTGGCATAGTGCAGCCCGTGGGTCAGCACATGCAGCTTGGCGTCTTTCCAGGCCACCATTTCACCGTCAAACCAGATCCAGCCTTCGCGCTGGTCCATTGGCACGCCTGCCATATTCCTCTCCCACTCGTCGCTTTCCGGCCTCGCGCGCCGGTTTGTGATACCAATCATGCCTTAGCCCTCAACCCTTGGCAAACCGGAACGGCTTTGGGATAAGACGGAAAGGCATTTCCGATGAGGCGAGAATGGCACCGGCCAAAATAAATGTCAACACTACTGACATAAATTTGCAGCGCCCGGATGTTTCCCAAATGCCCCTCGACGTTATGGGCCTGTTTTTCTTCGCCTATCGCGATTTTGTCGGCGATGCAGATGCCTTGCTCGAACACCAGGAATTTGGCCGCGCGCATCATCGCGTGCTTTATTTCGTCAATCTCAGGCCCGGCATGCCGGTGGCCGATCTGCTCGATATCCTCAAGATCACCAAACAGTCGCTGGCCCGCGTGCTGCGCCAGTTGATCGATTCCGGCTATATCGAGCAGCGCACCGGCTCGTCCGACCGCCGCCAGCGCCTGCTCCACGCCACCGAAAAAGGCCGCCAGTTCTTCGAAACCCTGTCCGCCACCCAGACCAGCCGCATCGATGCAGCCATCTCAAGCCTGCCGCCTGGCTCGCGCCAGACCGTGCTCAAGTTTCTCGTCGCCATGGTGGATCCGGCCGATCGTTCGCTGCTCGACCATCTCGGCCTGACTGGCGATCTCTAGCCTACATCAGCTTACGCCCATTGGGCACTGGCCGTTCGATGGCGGCCAGCACGATGGCCCCGTTCTCATCTTCAAAGCCCAGCGTCAGCACTTCCGATTTCAGCGGCCCGATCTGGCGCGGCGGAAAGTTCACCACCGCCATCACCTGCCGCCCCACCAGCTCTTCGGGCTTGTAGTGCACCGTAATCTGCGCCGAGGATTTCTTGATCCCGATTTCGGGGCCGAAATCGATGATCAGGATGATTGCCGGCTTGCGCGCTTCAGGAAACGGCCGCGCTTCGATCACCGTGCCGGTGCGGATATCGACCTTGAGAAACTCGTCAAAGTTGATCGTCTCACTCACGGCCCAGTTCCTCGCTGCGCAACCGCGCCGCTGTCACCGTCTTGTCCATCAGCTTGATCAGCCCTTCATCGCCCATCAGCACATCAAGCGCCGCCTGCGTCGTGCCCTTGGGCGACGTCACATTCTGCCGCAATACCGTGGCGCTCAGGGCTTCGGTTTCGAGCAAACCCGCGGCCCCGATCACCGTCGCGCGCGCCAGCTTCATCGCCTGCTCTTCGTTGAACCCCTGCCGTTTGGCCGCCTCGGCCAGCGCTTCCACCATGTGGAACACATAGGCCGGTCCCGATCCTGAAACCGCCGTCACAGCGTCTAGCCGCGCCTCGGCTTCGAACCACAGCACTTCGCCCGCCGCCCGCATCAGCGCATCGGCCAGCGCCTTGTCCTCGTCCGAAACCTTCAGCGGCACGGCCCCGGTAATGCCTTTGCCGATCTGGGCCGGTGTATTGGGCATGGTGCGGATCACCCGGTCCGTGCCCAGCCCCTTGGCGATCGCCGAGAGGTTGATCCCGGCGGCAATCGAAATCACCAGCGTGTGCATGCCCACCATGGGCCGCACTTCGCTCAGCACCCGCGTCATGATCTGCGGCTTGATCGCCAGCACCAGCACGTGGATCAGGATACCCGCCGGACTGGCCAGCAACCGCACACCCTGCTCAGCGGCAAACGCCACCGTGCTCTCGGCAGGTGCCGGATCGACCAGCACCAGTTCATCCGGCGCCAGCCCAGCCTTGAGCCAGCCGCGCGCCAGCGCCATGCCCATTTTTCCCGCCCCGATCAGAACGACAGGGCCGATTCCCGAAAGGCTCAAGCTTCGCCTACCGTTTCGAACATCACATTGCTCAGCGCCTCGGCAGCGCTTTTGCCCGCCCACACCACGAACTGGAAGGCCTGGTAGTATTGGTCGCACGCCTCGGTTGCCGAGCGCAGCAGCGCCTCGCATTGCTGCGGGGTCACGTCGGCACCGCCGGTCAGAAGGTGCGAATTGCGGAACAGCACCACGCCTTCGTGGTTCCAGATATCGAAGTGCCCGATCCAGAGCTGCTCATTGACCAGCGCGATCAGCTGCTTGACCTCCTGACGGCGCGGCTCGGGCACCTTGAGGTCAAAGGCCGAGGCAATGTGCAGCGATTCCAGGTCGGCCATCCAATTGAAGGACACGTGATAGTCGCTCCACCCGCCGCGCACCGAAATCGAGATTTCGTCGGCATCCTGGCGTTCAAAGTTCCAGTCATTGATCGCAGCAATGTGCTCGATGATGTCGACCGGGTGGACGTTGCGGTCCGGTTCGACGAGAAGAAGCGACATGAAATGGTCCCACCTTGGCAACGCGTGTTTAAGTCAGCCGGATCATCACCAGCCATGCGACGCAGGTACTCAACCGCTTGGGCCACACTCAGAGGGAGCCTACGAATCGTCCTGATGACAAACCCTACACCCGGGCGTTGATTCCGGGCATGCGAGCCGACGCACCGTACGGCTTTCTCCTGTGGATGATCGGGCTGACATTGTTAACAAGTCCTTAACAGGACAATCCAAAACCACCGGTTTTCATGGGGTTTGGCGGCGCTTTGCGCAAAGTGATCAGCGCCTAGAACAGACCGTCCGGATTAGCCCAGCCGCTGCGCAGGGCGTCGTCCCAGTGGCCAAAGCCATTTTGCGCCGCCGCTCGCGCCGCTCCATCATGGTCATAGGGCACGCTCTTGAGCGCCACCGACCAGCCACCGCCACGCTTCTCGACGATGGCATAGCGGGCGTCGGGCGAGCCATGCACGGTCTGGACCCCCACCGCCCCCGGGTTCACGATCAGGCGCCCATCGCGCAGTTTCACCGAGCGCGCCATATGCGTGTGCCCGCACAACAGCAGCGGAAAATCGAAGCCCTCGGCCTGTCCAGCCACCCAGGCCTCGTCCGGCAGTTTGGTCTTGCGGTCGTTCCACCAGTTGTCGAGCCAGTTCGTCGTGTCGCTGCGCGGCGTGCCATGGCACAGGAAAACCTCGCCCTCGAACACCCGCGTCGCCGGAAGGGCCTCCACCCATGCCCTGTGCGCCTCACCCAGCAGTTGCCCGGCAAAGGCATCGACCGGTGAGTCGTCCCAACCCGCCTCATCGAACAGCATGCGTTCGTGGTTGCCGCTGATCGGCACCTGATCGAGCCCCATCAGCATCGCGGCGGTCCCCAGCGGATCGACCGGTCCGCTCAGATGGTCGCCAAGGTTCAGGATCGCCTCGGCTCTTTCGCGCGCAATGTCCTCCAGCACCGCCTCAAGGGCGAAGCGGTTGGCATGCACATCCGAAATGACCGCGAGACGCAAAGCCTACTCGGCCTTTTTCTTCGGCTTCAGGCCCGCCAGTTCCTTGCGCAGCGCCGCGATTTCCTCGCCCTGGGCCTGCACCAGTTCGCGCAGCACGTCGAAGTCTTCGCGCTTGACCAGGTCCATGTCGGCCACAAACCGTTCGGCCTGCGATTTGACCACGGTTTCGACTTCGCGGCGCACGCCGTCAGCCACGCCGGCCGCTTCATTCATCAGGCGGCCAAGGTCGTCGAAAATTCTGCTCGATTGGGTCATGCTCAACACTCTATTGGTCCGGCTGCGTCTGCCACAGCCCTGACTTTATGTAGGGCCAAACACGCGGCTTGACCAGACCCGAACGGGCCTGCATGGTCCGCCCGAACCACAAATGGGAGCCCGCTTTGCCCTTTCCCGACATCGGCCAGGTCGCCTTTTCCATCGGCCCCATCGTCATCCGCTGGTATGCGCTGGCCTATCTCGGCGGCGTGCTGCTCGGCGCGCTCTATGGCATGACCGTGCTGGGCCGCAAGTCGCTGTGGGCCAACAACGCCCCACCCTTCAAGCCGGCCGAGATCTTCGATTTTGCCTTCTGGGCCGTGCTCGGCATCGTGCTCGGCGGGCGGGTCGGCTATGTGCTGTTTTACAACCTGCCCTACTTCTCCCAGCACCCGCTCGAAGCCCTCGCGCTTTGGGATGGCGGCATGTCCTTCCACGGCGGGCTCGTCGGCATCATGCTGGCGGTCCTGCTGTTCACCCGCTCCAGGGGCGGCAATCTGCTGTCCTCGCTCGATCTGCTTGGCGCGGTCGGCACCATCGGGCTGTTCCTCGGCCGGGTGGCCAATTTCATCAATGCCGAACTCTACGGCGCCCCCACCAGCCTGCCCTGGGGCGTGATCTTCCCCACCGATCCCGATCAGGTACCGCGCCACCCGAGCCAACTCTACGAAGCCCTGCTCGAAGGCATTGTGCTGTTCATCGTCATCCGCCTCTTCACCCACGTGTTTTATGGCCTGCGCCGCCCCGGCTTTGTCGCCGGCATCTTCGGCATCGGCTATGCGCTGAGCCGCATCCTGGTTGAATTCGTGCGCCTGCCCGATGTGCAGGTGGGTTATCTCTATGGCGGCTGGCTCACCATGGGCCAGGTCCTCAGCCTGCCCATTCTCATCGCCGGCATTGGCCTCGTCATCTACGCCCAGAGGCGTCCCCGTGGCTGAACCCGATCTTGGCCGCCTCATCGATCTGCAGATCACCGCCAATGGCCCCATGTCGGTGGCCAGCTTCATGGCGCTCTGCCTCACCCATCCGCGCCACGGTTATTACAAGAAGGCCGACCCGCTGGGCGCTGCCGGCGATTTCATCACCGCGCCGGAGATCAGCCAGATGTTCGGCGAACTGATCGGCTTCTGGCTGGTCAATCTCTGGCAGCAGATGCGCGAACCGCCCGCCATCACCGTACTCGAACTCGGCCCCGGCCGCGGCACACTGATGGATGATGCGCTCCGCGTCGCCAGCCGCGCCGAGGGCTTTGCCGATGCCCTGCACCTGCAATTGTTTGAAACCAACCCCGCCCTGCGCGCCGAACAGCAAAAGCGCTTGGGCAAATACCACCCTTACTGGGCCGACGAGATCGATGCCGTCGGCGATGGCCCGGTGCTGATTGTGGCCAATGAATTCTTCGATGCCCTGCCGATCCGCCAGTTCGTGCGCGGCGCCACCGGCTGGCACGAGCGGCTGATCGGCCTGCGCGATGGCCAGCGCGCCTTCGGGCTTTCGCCCAATCCCATTCCCACCGATGCCCTGCCCGCCGCTGTGCAAGATGCGCCCGAAGGGGCCGTCTACGAGGCCAACCTTGCCGCCAGCGAAACCATGGCGCGCCTGTCCCGCCTCATCGCCCGCCAGGGCGGAGGCATCCTTGCCATCGATTATGGCTATGCTGCCACGCAGACAGGGGAAACCCTCCAGGCTGTCTCCCGCCATGCCTTTGCCGATGTGCTCAATGCCCCCGGCACCGCCGACCTGTCGGCCCATGTCGATTTCGGCGCCCTGACCGAAGCCGCCACCGCTGCCGGCCTCACCGCCCATCCCGTTGTCTCGCAGGGCACCTTCCTGCGCCGTCTCGGCATTGTCGAGCGCGCCGATGCCCTGAGCCGCGCCAACCCCGCCCTCGCGCCGACCATCGAGGCCGCCCTCACCCGCCTCACCGCCCCCGATGAGATGGGCGAACTGTTCAAGGTTCTGGCCGTCACCAGTCCCGGCCTTGTCCCCATCGGTCTCGGCGCGCCATGATCATCCCCGTCCTCACCAGCGACGCCCTCTCCGGCGTTCCCCACGGCTTTCTCGGTCGGCAAGGCGGCATTTCGACCGGCGATTTTGCCAGCCTCAATGTGTCCGAAGCCGTTGGTGACGAGCCCGATATCGCCGCCGAAAACCGGCGCCTTGCCGCCGCCGCCCTCGGCTTCGCCCCCGATCGCCTGTCGGTCGCCCGCCAGGTGCATTCGGCCGATGTTATCACGCTCACCGAACCGATCCCCTACGCTGCCCGCCCAGAAGCCGACGGCCTTGTCACCAATGTCCCCGGCCTGCTGCTCGGCACCCTCACCGCCGATTGCGCTCCCATACTCTTCGCCGACATGGAAGCAAACGTGATCGGTGCCGCCCATGCCGGCTGGAAGGGTGCGATCAATGGCGTTGCCGAAGCAACCGTGCGCGCCATGGAAGCCCTCGGGGCCCGTCGCAGCAGCATCGCCGCCGCTATCGGCCCCACCATCTCTGCCGCCAGCTACGAGGTCGGCCCAGAGTTTGCCGCCGATGTTCTGTCCCGCCATCTCGATGCAGCGCCCTTCATCACCAACCCGCCGGGCGGCCGCGAGCATTTCAATCTCCCCGGTTTCCTTCAAGGCCGCCTGCGCGCATTTGGGCTGGGCACAGTGCTTAATCTCGGGGTCTGCACCTATGCCGATCCGCAAGCCTGGTTCTCGCACCGCCGCGCCACTCATCAGGGCACGCGCACCGGTCGCCAGATCGCGCTGATCGGGCTTAAGCCTGTTTCCTAACCACTTAGACGTTTGGCGTGTTGCAAGTGCCAACCTGCCACGCTAACAGTGCCGCCCATCGTGGCGCGGGCTTTGGCGAGTCCGTCGCAATCGGCACACCGGCAAATTAGGATGGCGAGATGAAACTGGTCACGGGCAATTCCAACCGCGCCCTAGCGACTGCTGTTTCCGGTTACCTTGAAATCCCGCTGACCGATTGCACGGTCAAGCGCTTTGCCGACAAGGAGATTTACGTCGAGGTGCACGAGAATGTGCGCGGCGAAGACGTGTTCGTCCTGCAATCGACTTCGTTTCCCGCCAATGACAACCTGATGGAACTTCTGATCCTGACCGATGCGCTGCGCCGCTCCTCGGCCCGCCGCATCACCGCCGTACTCCCCTATTTCGGCTATGCCCGCCAGGATCGCAAATCGGCGTCCCGCACCCCTATTTCGGCCAAGCTCGTGGCCAACCTGATCACCGAGGCCGGTGTTAACCGCGTCGTCACGCTCGATCTTCATGCCGCCCAGATCCAGGGCTTTTTCGATATCCCGACTGATAATCTTTATGGCGCGCCGGTTATGGTCCGCGACATCCAGCAACGTTACAAAGACCAGAGTGTCATGATCGTTTCGCCCGACGTCGGCGGCGTGGCCCGCGCGCGCGCCACGGCCCAGCGCATCGGTGCAGACCTCGCCATCGTCGACAAGCGCCGCCCCAAGGCCGGTGTATCCGAAGTTATGAATATCATCGGTGATGTATCCGGCCAGTCCTGCATTCTGATCGACGATATCGTTGATTCAGGCGGCACGCTGGTCAATGCTGCCGAAGCCCTGCTCAAGGCCGGCGCCAAGGAAGTCTCGGCCTATATCACCCATGGGGTGCTGTCCGAGGGCGCATCCGAGCGCATCGCCGGCTCAAAGCTCAAGGAACTGGTGGTCACCGATTCCATCGCCGAGACCGAAGCCCAGCGCAATGCCAAGAATATACGGCGCATTTCCATTGCTCCGTTGATTGGCGAAGCCATCGCCCGCACCGCCAGCGAGCAGAGCGTGTCGACCCTCCTCGACTGATTTTTCTGCCAGCCTGTCGAAATCGGCCCGCCTCGCCCGACATTGGTTTGCTGCGCTATGATGCAGCGGCCAACAAGGACGAATGCGATGAATTACCTGCTCATGCTCTTTGCCGATGAAAAAGCCGGCGCCGACGCGCCGGGCTCGCACAGGCCTGGCGCCTCTTGCCCGGGGCGGTCATTTCCGTTATAGCCCGCCCCATGAAGCGCCTGTCACCCCTGGAGGACGGGCGCGCGCCCTATGTTTTCATAGGCCGCACCAACCCATGAATGGAACATTCAATGGCTGCTGCAAAAGAGCTCAAGGCTCAGGCGCGGAGCGGAGTGGGCAAGGGGGCCGCTCGTGCACTGCGTCGTCAAGGACTGATCCCCGCCGTGATCTACGGCGACAAGAAGGCCCCTGAAACCATCTCCATCTCCTATAAAGATGCGATGAAGCACATCTATGCCGGTGGTTTCCTCTCCCACGTCATCACCCTTGATGTCGATGGCAAGAAGCACAAGGTTATCCCGCGCGATTACCAGCTCGACCGCGTCAAGGATTTTGCCCTGCACGTCGATTTCCTGCGCATCGGCGCCGGCTCCAAGATCAACGTCCAGGTTCCGGTCCACTTCATCAACGAAGAACTGAGCCCCGGCATCAAGCGCGGCGGCACGCTCAACATCGTGCACCACACGCTCGATCTGACCGTGGCAGCCGACAACATTCCGGAAGCCGTCGAAGTTGATCTGACCGGCAAGGATATTGGCGATACCATCCATATCTCGCAGATCACCCTGCCCAAGGGCACCTCTGACCACAGCCACGAAGACGACCTGACCATTGCCACCATCGTGGCACCCTCGGGTCTGAAGTCTGAAGAGGCCGCAGCCGAAGGCGAAGCAGCCAGCGAGTGATCGCGTCTGCCAAGTCTGATATGTTTCGGAGGCGGCCAATGGCCGCCTCTTTTATTTGGACCAAATGATGAAACTGATCGTTGGCCTGGGCAATCCCGGGGACAAATACGCCGGCAACCGGCACAATATCGGCTTCATGGCTATCGATGCGATTGCATCGCGCCACGCCATTGGCCCCTTCAAGTCCAGATTTTCCGGCCTTGCCGCCGAAGGCACCATTGCCGGTGAAAAGGTCCTGCTGCTCAAGCCGCAGACCTTCATGAACAATTCCGGCGACAGCGTGCAGGCCGCCGCCAGCTTCTACAAACTCGGCCCCGCCGATATCACCGTGCTCTATGACGAACTCGACCTCGCCCCCGGCAAGGTCCGCATCAAAACCGGCGGCGGCAATGGCGGTCACAACGGCCTGCGCTCCATCGATCCGCAGATCGGCACCGCCTATCGCCGCGTCCGGCTCGGCATTGGCCATCCCGGCTCCAGGGATGCGGTAATTCACTATGTGCTGGGTGATTTTGCCAAGGCCGACCGCGCCTGGGTGATCCCGCTGCTCGAAACGCTGGCCGACCATGCCGACCTTCTGGTCAAGGGCGACGACAACGGGCTGATGAACAAGCTTGCGCTCGCCGTTTCCGGCGATGCCGCCGAGCGGCCCGAACGCCCGGCCGCCCCCAAGGCACAAAGCCACATCCGCGCCGCGCGCCCGCAGCCCAATCCGGTCAAGTTGCCCGAGACCGGCCCCATGGCCGCCATGCTCAAAAAGCTTCTGGGCAACAAGGAATAGGCAGCCGCGCCACCGGTGCGGCCGCCCCGCCTGCTTACGGCAGGATGGCGATATCGCGGATCGCACCCTCAACGCCGGTGATCGCACCCACCGAAGTGGCAGCGCCCGTCGCCAGGTCGACGGTGTAAAGATTGGCGCCCGCCACCAGATAAGCGGTGTTCACCAGGTCCGCCGTTGCCGAAATGTCAAAGGCATAGGTTTCGGCCGCATCGATCCCGAGCTTGCCGATCGCGGCCAGCGTGCCGTCATTGGGCGGGGCCTGCTGGATCAGGGCACCGATCGTCGCATCGATATCATACATGCCGGTCTTTTCCGGCTTGCCGATCGAGTTGATATAGGCCGCCGCCACGATATTGGGCTTTTCACCCGCATGCATGTCGGTGGGCAGGTAAGCCAGCGAGCCATCAACCGTCACCATGCCATCATCGACATTGGCGCGCAGGTTGGTGCCGTCCGTGCCCATAAAGCGCAGGCGGTCGGCCATCGGGTTGAAGTCAACGATAGCGCCAACCCCATCCGGAATCGAAGACGACAGGGTCGATTTCACCGTTGCGGCCCCGCTCGCCAGGTCGATGGTCACCACGCTGTTGTCGCTGGCCACGCCATAGAGCATGCCATCGGCCGGGCGCACGTCGATGCCGTGCAGCTTGTCGATGCCGGTCACGTCAATGGTGCCGGTGGCGGCCAGCGTGGCGGTGTCGAAAGTCACCAGCGTCTTGTTACCCACCAGGGCCACGGCGGATGCCGCCATGGCGGCGGTTGAAAGCGCAAATAGGGCAGTGCCCGAAATCAGGGTCAGGCGGATTGCAGAATTCATGGAACGTCTCCTCGTTTGGGATGGCGTTTGAAACGCCTTACGAGGCCACTACCCGCGACAGCATCGGTCCGGATGCACCCGGGTCAAATTTATTTTGTGTGCTTGCATCCAGAACCGAATGTCAATTGTAATGGGTGTGAACAACGAGCAGGTCCATGCCGCCAGAATCGCCAGACATCGCCACCCTGCTCACCCGCATCGCCGCCGGCGACCGTGCAGCGCTCGCGCAACTGTTCGATCTTGAGGCTGGCCGCCTGATCGCCATCGCGCGCCGCATCGTCCGCCGACAGGATCTGGCCGAGGAAGTGGTGCAGGATGCCTTTGTTGCCGTCTGGCAGCGCGCGGCCCAGTTCCAGCCTGAACGCGGCAACGCCTCGGGCTGGCTCACCACCATAGTGCGCAACCGCGCGCTCAACCTTTTGCGCGATGGCAGCCGCATCGATTATCACGACGGCGAAACGCTTGCCGCCATCGGCGATCGCGCCACCGATGCGCTCAATGCCTTCGATGCGCTGTCCGAACGCGATGCCCTCAAAGCCTGCCTGTCCCAGCTCGATGAGTTCAAACGCCGCGCCATTCTTCTTTGCTATGTCACCGGCCTCAATCACGGCGAGGTCGCCGCCACGCTCAACGCCCCCCTTGGTACCGTCAAAGCCTGGATCCGCCGCGGCACCATCGCGCTGCAGGAGTGCCTGTCATGACCGGGGAGGAAAAACGCGCCCTCGCCGGGGAATATGTGCTCGGTCTCCTCGATGACGCCGCCCGGCAGGATTTCGACCGCCGCGCCGAAGCCGACCCCGAACTTGCCGCCATGGCCCAGGCCTTGGCCGATCGCATGGCCGCGCTCGATGCCACCGCACCGTCTCTCCCGCATGATCCGGCCCTGTGGTCGCGCATCGAGGCCCGGCTCGACGTGGCACCCGAAACCAGTGTTGTCCCCTTCCGTGCCCGGCCGCCATTATCGCGCTGGTTGCTGCCGCTCGCCGCCTCGGTTCTTGTCGCGCTCGGCGTCGGCTATTTCACCGGCACCGCCACCCGCCCCCTGCTCGAACCCACCGTGATTGCCGTCATGCTCAATCAGGGCGAAGGCACGCCCTCGGTTATTGTCGAGGCCTATGCAGACGACAGCGTGCGATTGATCCCGCTTGAGCGCTTCTCAGCGCCCAAGGGGCAGATCCTGCAGGTCTGGACCCTGCCCGATCCGGCCACCGGCCCGGTCTCGCTCGGCACAATTGGCGCAGCGATAGAAACCCGGCTCAAGGGTCCTAACCTGCCGGTCCCGGCAGAGGGCCAGCTATACGAAATCACCCTCGAACCCGCCCCCGGTTCCCCCACCGGCCGCCCCACCGGCCCGGTGCTGGTCAAGGGCTATGCCTACAAGCCGGTGCGATAACCCGCATGACGCCCGTCACCCTCGGCGAGGGTACGGACAGAGTGCCGCTGGAGACCTTGAAAACCCTCGTTCCGGTTGACAAACACCGCTATCCAAACGATGTGGAACACCACGCATTCAAGCTTCGCGCTTCCAAGGATTGAAGGTTTCCTCCCATGGGTTTCAAAATGGGCATTGTCGGTCTGCCCAACGTTGGCAAATCGACGCTTTTCAACGCGCTGACCCGCACCGCTGCCGCCCAGGCCGCCAACTTTCCCTTCTGCACCATCGAGCCCAATGTCGGTGAGGTCTCGGTGCCCGATCCGCGGCTCGAAAAGATCGCCGCTATCGCCAAATCGCAGGCCATTCTGCCCGCCCGCATGAGCTTTGTGGATATCGCCGGCCTGGTGAAGGGCGCCTCGCGCGGCGAAGGTTTGGGCAACCAGTTCCTCGCCAATATCCGAGAATGCGACGCCATCGCCTATGTGCTGCGCTGCTTTGAGGACCCCAACATCATCCACGTCGCCAACAAGGTCGATCCGATCTCGGACGCCGATGTGGTGGAAACCGAATTGATGCTGGCCGATCTTGAAAGCCTCGAGAAGCGCCGCAACGGCGTCGAGAAAAAGGCCAAGGGCGGTGACAAGGATGCCAAGCTCACACTCGACCTGATCGACCGCGCCCTCGTGCTGCTGCGCGAGGGCAAGTCAGCGCGCCTTGTGCAGCGCAGCGCCGAGGAGGAGAAAGCCTTCTGGGAACTCCAGTTGCTCACCTCCAAGCCGGCCCTTTATGTCTGTAATGTCGATGAAGGCTCCGCCGCAACCGGCAATGCCATGACGCAGAAGGTCATGGATTATGCCAAACAGCACAACGCTGCCGTCATCGTGATCTCGGCCGAAATCGAAAGCCAGCTGGCTCAGCTCCCCGACGCCGAACAGGCCGAGTATCTCGAAAGCCTTGGCCTGCACGAACCGGGCCTCAACCGCCTGATCCGAGAGGCCTACGGCCTCTTAGGTCTGCAGACTTACTTCACCGCCGGTCCCAAGGAAACGCGCGCCTGGACCATTCACAAGGGCGATAAGGCTCCCGCCGCCGCCGGGGTTATCCATTCCGATTTCGAGCGCGGTTTCATCCGCGCCCAGACGATTGCGTACGACGATTACGTCGCGCTCGGCGGTGAAGTCCCCGCCAAGGAAGCCGGCAAGGCCCGCGACGAAGGCAAGGAATATGTCGTCAGAGACGGCGATGTCATGCTGTTCAAGTTTAACACGTGAGGGCGTGCGGCTTTGCTGCCCGGGGGACCCGTGTATTCGGTCGGACTGATCCCTGTTACCCCGTCCACGGCGGGCTTTGACGCGCTCAAGCTGGAAAGCCTTGCCGAAGGGCTCAACATGCTGGCGCGCTTCGAGGCCAACTGGGCAAGCGGCGCCAACAGGTTTGACCAGCCCGGTGAAATCTTCCTTGGCGCAACGGTCTCAGGCCACCTTGCCGGAGTGGGCGGACTGAATGTTGACCCCTACGACCCTGAACCCGGCATGGGCCGTGTCCGTCATCTTTACGTATCGGCGACAAACCGGCGCCAGGGCATCGGACTGACCCTTGTAAACGCCATTATCGCGTCAGCCCGGGGTCATTTCCGCTGCATCACCACCAATGCACCATCCACTGCCTATGCGTTTTACGAAGGCCTCAGCTTCAGGCGCATCGACGGTGTCGTCGACCTCACGCACCGGCTTTACCTCACCTGACCCGATTGCGCGAACACACCGCCACAACCTCTTGCCATAAACGCCCGAACCGGTGCATCAATGCCGCGCTGACGTATAGGGCAAGCCATGACCAATCCCGTCACCAAGGATCGCCGTCACTATGAAGATCTCGCCGTTGGCGAGGTCATTCCCCTTGGCCACACCAAGGTGAACAAGCGCATGATCTTTGCCTTCGCCCGCGAGTTCGACCCCTTCCCATTCCATCTCGATGAAGCCGCCGCCAAGGCGTCGCTGCTTGGTGGGCTGGCATCGAGCGGCTGGCAGACGGCCGCGCTCAGCCTGCGTATGGTGGTCGATGCCTTCCTGTCCACCATTGCCTCGATGGGCGGGCTCGGCTTTTCCGATCTGAAATGGAAACGCCCGCTCATGGTCGATGACACCATCACCGGCACCGTCACCATTGCCGAGCTGCGCCGCTCGCGCTCACACCCCGAACGCGGCATTGTCACCCTCGATTTCGACATTCGCAACCAGAAGGGCGAGCCTGTCATGTCCATGCGGCTGGCCAACCTTGTGGAAGTGCGCCATCCGCAAGCCCCCTCCGAAGGTCAGCCATCGTGACCTACTGGTTTGAAGACATCCCGGTGAATCAGGCGTTCAATCTGGGAACGCACACCTTTACCGAGGACGAAATTATTCGCTTCGGCAAGCTTTACGATCCGCAATACCTGCACACCGATCCGGAAGCGGCCAGGCACAGCCATTTCGGCGGGCTGATCGCCTCGGGCTGGCACACCGTCTCGATCGGGCATCGCAAGATGGTCGATGCCCTCTTCGCCCAGGAAGAGGAGATGCGCGAAAAGGGCCTTCAGCCCGGCGTTTCCGGCCCCTCGCCGGGCGTGAACAAGATGGAATTCAAGGCCCCCGTGCGCCCCGGCGACACGGTGACCTATTCGCTCACCGTGCTCTCGAAGCGCCCGAGCAATTCCATTCCGGGCTGGGGCCTGCTGTTTCACGACCTAACGGCCAGCAACCAGCGCGGCGAACTGGTCTATCATGCCGAACTCGTCGGCTTCACCAAACTGCGCGATTTCAAGGCCCCGTTGCGCATGCGGCTGGCGCTGGCCCTTTCGCGCCTGCCCGGCCTCGGCGGGCTCGCCAGACGCCGCAAGCGAGGCTGACCCGCACGCGGCAAAAATGCTATCAAGGCCCCGTGCCTGCCCTGGAGATTCGCCGATGCGTTCCCTGATCCTTGCCCTCGCTCTTGTTGCTGCCGCCGCCACCGGCACGCTGGCGCAGGAATTTACCGGCAACTGGGAATGCAAGGCCGGCGATGCGCAGGCGGGCCTGCTCACCATCTATGGGCCGAGTTACATTTATGCCTCGCCCGTTTTCAAGGACCCCGCTTCGGGCAGCGGCAGCGTCACCGGCTATTCCGATGGCGTCACCTTCAACGATGGCCCGCTTGTGTCGGCCCTCGGCCTTGCCGCCGGACGGCTGGTGCCGGTTGCCGATGGCCGCCTGCAGATGAACCTCGAAAGCCAGACAGCGGTGGTCCTGACCTGCTTTGCCATCTAGGCAAGCCGGTCCAGGCTCCCTATCTCCCAGAAACAACCGGGAGGCCGCATGACTGAGCCCTTCATCACCCGCGCCCGCCTGCGCGCCGATTTTGAGCGCCTGGGCGTCGCCTCTGGCGATATCGTCATGGCCCATGCCGCCATCAGCAAGGTCGGGCCCCTGCTCAACGGCCCCGATGCCGTCATCGGCGCCCTGCGCGATGCCATCGGCCCCACAGGCACCCTCATGGCCTATACCGATTGGGACGCGGTCTACGAGGTCCTGCTTGATGATCAGGGCCGCATGCCCGAGGCGTGGAAGCCCCATATCCCGCCCTATGATCCGCTGACCTCGCGCTCGATTCGCGACAATGGTGCCTTGCCCGAATTCCTGCGCACCACGCCGGGTGCGCTGCGCAGCGCCAATTCCGGCGCTGCCATGACCGCCATCGGCCCCCGCGCCGAATGGCTCCTCGCCGATCATCCGCTGGACTATGGCTATGGCCCGGGTTCGCCGCTTGCCCGGCTGGTCGAAGCGCGTGGCAAGGTGGTCCTGATCGGCGCCCCGCGCGATACCATCACGCTCCTCCATCATGCCGAACACCTCGCCAATATTCCGGGCAAGCGCATCCGCCGCATCGAAGTCCCCTTCGCCACCCCCAACGGCACAGTCTGGCGCTTTGTCGAAGAGTTCGACACCGGCAATCCGGTCGTCCCCGGCCTGCCCGATGATTATTTCGGCACAATCCTCACCCAATTCCTTGAGGCCGGCGCCGGGCAGACCGGCCTGGTTGGCCACGCCGAAAGCATTCTCGTCCCCGCCGCCGAAATCACCGCCTTCGCCGTCAACTGGCTCGAACGCCACTGCCAATAGGGCAATGCCCTCCGCCGCTTCAACCGGTCCCCTCCCCGCGGGGGAAGTGCTTGTATTGGACTGTCGGCGGCTCCCCTCACCCCCACCCCATCCCTCCCCCTTAAGAAGGAGGGAGGCCATATGGCACGGCCTGCGTGTCTGCTCCCCCTTCAGGGGGGACTGTTTAATTGGAGCGCGCGTACCCCCGCCTTGATCCTCCCCCTAGAAGGGGGAGGAAACACGCAAGCCGTGAAACACGGGCTCCCTCCCTCTTGAGGGGGAGGGATGGGGTGGGGGTGTGGGGAGCCACCGGCAGTCCGATGTGAACACTCCCCCTTCAGGGGGAGGGTCAGGGTGGGGTAGGACGCGGAAACGTCATTCAGTGCCAGGCACTAAAGCCGCACTCCTGACACGCCCTGACGCACGGTCCCCCTACACCAGTCCCACACCAACGGAGATCGAGCCATGGCCCTCACCGCCACCTGCCACTGCGGCGCCACCAGCATCACCCTGCCCGCTCAACCCACAGCCGCCACCGCCTGCAACTGCACCTATTGCGCCCGCACCGGCGCGGTCTGGGCCTACTACAAACCGGGCGAATTGACCTTCAACGCGCAAAAGGGTGAAACCACCTATAGCCCCGGCGGCATGAACCGCCATCATTTCTGCAGCACCTGTGGCATGCAGACCTGGGGCGATTCCCCCGATTGGGCCTCGATGTACAACGCCGACGGCTCGCCCAAGAACGGCGACGCCTCCGCCCTGCCGACCGAGCGGATTTACGCGGTCAATCTCAAACTGATCGATGGCCTGGACTGGTCGGCCATCGCCATCACCGAGGTCGACGGCCGCAACAACTGGTAGGGCCTAGTGCCCTTCAAAGTCGATCAGCTTGAAGATATCGACGCCTTCCGCCCGCAGCTTGGCCGCGCCGCCGAGCTCGGGCAGGTCGATCACAAAGGCTGCATGGTCGGCTTTGGCCCCGGTGCGGCGCAACAGGCCAATGGCAGCAATCGCCGTGCCGCCGGTGGCGATCAGGTCATCGACCAGCAGCACCTTGTGGCCGGCATTGATCACATCGGCATGCACCTCGATGGTATCCACGCCATATTCGAGCGCATAGTTCTGCCCCAGCGTCTGGCCCGGCAGCTTCCCCTTCTTGCGGATCGGCACAAAGCCCACGCCCAGCGCAATCGCCACCCCGGCCCCGAAGATGAAGCCGCGGGCCTCGATCCCGGCCACATGGGTAATCCCCATGCCGCGATGCGCCGCTGCAATGCGCTCGACACTTTCCTTGAACCCGGCCGGATGCTCGATCAGCGTCGTGATATCGCGGAACAGAATGCCCTTCTTGGGGTAGTCGGGAATGGTGCGGACGAGCGACTTCAGGTCAAGCATGGCAACTCCAGCGCGCGCGGAAAAGGCATGCGCAACAAAGCGCAGGACGCTCTGCGCCGCAAGGCCCCGGCGGTGGAATTAATGTCGCGTCAGTCCCCGATGCGCTTGCGCGGCACAACCTTGCGGGCCAGCACACCGGCATTGTAGGCGGCATTGCGCGTGACCTTGATGGCGTTTTCGCGCACCGCCGGATTGCTTGCCACGGCCCGCACCACCGGGTGGCGCGCCACTGACACAGCCAGGGTGATGGCACTGACAGCAAGGCGGATCGGCAGCATCGTCTTCTCCTTCAGGCAAGCGAAATCAATGTGGGGCGCAATTGCCGCCAAGGCAAGGCCCGCAAAAACAAAGGGCCCCCGCGGGGCCCTTCATATTCGTCACCGATGCGTTTCGATCAGTGTTCGACACCGGCCCACAGGCGGCGCTTGACCATGTACATCAGGCCCGCGAACAGGATCAGGAACAACAGCACACGGAAACCGGCTTCCTTGCGCGCGCCCAGGTGCGGATCGGCTGCCCACATCAGGAAGGCCGACACGTCACGGGCATACTGGTCGACCGTCAGCGGCACCGCACCCGATTCGGCCTCGGCATAAGTCACCAGGCCATCAGACAGCGGTGGCGCCATGCCGATGGCATAGCCGGGGAAGTAGTGGTTGAAGTACTTGCCTTCCGGCAGCTCGAAAGCCGTGCCATCCGCGTTGTGGATCTCATGGGGCACTTCCTCCTCATAGCCGGTCAGCAGCGCATGGATATAATCCGGGCCGCCTTCCTGGTATGCGGTGAAGTAGTTCAGGATCCACCACGGGAAAGGCTGGGTGGTGCCACGCGCCTTGGCCAGAACGCTCATGTCCGGCGGCACGATGCCGAAGGTGGCAATCGCGTCGGCTTCCGAAAGCGGGGTCGGCCAGCGGTCGGCGGCCACACCCTTGCGGGTGCCACCCTCGACGGTGGAGTCAGCGATGTCGTACTCAGCCGCAAGTGCCTTGACCTGCTCTTCGGAGAACGACGGGCCGCCTTCTTCTGACAGATTGCGGAAAGCCAGCAGGCGGGCGCCATGGCACCCGGCGCAGACTTCGCGGAACACCTGGAAACCACGCTGCAACTGGTTGACGTCGTACTTGCCGAACAGCCCGCCAAAGCTCCAGCTCTGCTTTTCGATAACCACCGTGCCCGCCGCCATCACCGGCGTCGCCGCCAGCGTGAAGGCCATCAGAACGGCAGCAAAAATGCTCTTGGTCTTGATCATTTTATGGCAGTCCTGACTGGTCACGAGTGAGCCTTGGCCAACACGGCTTCCGAGATGCTGGCCGGTAGTGGCTTTGGCGTCTCGATGCGGCTGAGCAAGGGCAGGATGATGATGAAGTGGGCGAAGTAGTAGGCGGTGCAGATCTTGGCCAGCAGCACATAGACGCCTTCGGCCGGGGCTGCGCCGAGATAGGCGAGCGCGATGAAGTTGATCACGAACAGCCAGTAGAACCAGCGGAACATCGGGCGGAAGCTGCCCGAGCGCACCTTGGATGTATCAAGCCAGGGCAAAACGAACAGGATCAGGATCGAGCCGGCAAAGAAGATCACGCCACCGAGCTTTGAGTCGATGAACAGGATGTTGAAGTCGATCGCCCGCAGAATGGCGTAGAACGGCAGGAAATACCATTCAGGCACAATGTGCGGCGGCGTCACCTGGCTGTTGGCCATGATGTAATTGTCCGGATGCCCCAGGATATCGGGGGCAAAGAACACAAACCAGGCGAACGGGATCAGGAAGACCACGATCGCGAACAGGTCCTTCATGGTGTAATAGGGGTGGAACGGCACGGTGTCGCGCCCGTCCTTCACATCAACGCCCAGCGGGTTGTTGTTGCCCGGAATGTGCAGGGCCCAGATGTGCAGGGCCACCACGGCGGCAATCACGAACGGCAGCAGGTAGTGCAGCGAGAAGAAGCGGTTGAGCGTGGCATTGTCCACCGCAAACCCGCCGCGCAGCAGCTGCAGGATCGGGTCACCCACCACCGGAATGGCGGCAAAGATGTTGGTGATCACGGTCGCGGCCCAGAAGCTCATCTGGCCCCACGGCAGCACATAGCCCATGAAGGCGGTTGCCATCATCAGCACGAAAATCAGCACGCCGAGAATCCAGAGGATTTCGCGCGGCGCCTTGTACGAGCCGAAATAGAGCCCGCGGAAAATGTGGATATAAACCGCCGCAAAGAACATCGAGGCGCCCACGGCGTGCACGCCCTGGATAATGCGGCCGCCGTTCACGTCACGGCGGATATGCTCCACCGAGTCAAACGCCAGTGCCACATTGGGGGTATAGTGCATGGCCAGCACAATGCCGGTGATGATCTGCACCACCAGCATGAAGGCCAGGATCCCGCCGAACGTCCACCAGTAGTTGAGGTTCTTGGGCGTGGGGAAATCCATCAGGTGCTCTTTTGAGAACCTGATGATCGGCAAACGGTCATCGAACCATTTTTCGACGCCGTTCTTTGGGGTGTAGCTGCTTTCGTGGCTTGCCATTTTGCGCTTCCCCTTAACCGATCTTCACAAGCGTATCAGAGACGAAATTATAGGGCGGCAGCACCAGATTCTTGGGCGCGGGGCCTTTGCGGATGCGGCCGGCTGTGTCGTAGTGCGAACCGTGGCACGGGCAGAACCAGCCGTTGAAATCACCCGACTCACCCACCGGCACGCACCCCAGATGCGTGCAGTTGGCGATCATCACCAGCCACTGCTCGTGGCCTTCCTTGGTGCGCTGCTCGTCGGTCTCGGGGTCCTTAAGGTCCGCCAGCGGCACGGCCTTGGCTTCCTCGATTTCCTTGGGGGTGCGATTGCGCACAAACACCGGCAGGCCGCGCCACATAATGGTCACCGACTGCCCTTCGGCAATCGGGCTCAGGTCATATTCGATCGATGCCAGCGCCAGGACTGAGGCGTCCGGGTTCATCTGGTTGATCAGCGGCCAGGCCACGGCGGCGACGCCGACGGCCCCAACGGCGCCGGAAGCGACATAAAGAAAGTCGCGCCGCGTCGGTTCAGTATGTGCTGCGTTTGGTTGCGTAGCCAAGGTGTTTATCCCCGTCCGAAAAACTGCTCCACGATCCCGGCGGACGCCCGGTGCGCTGTGTGCGCAGGCATGCCTCGCCAACCCAATCACGGGCTCGTGGTTTGACGGCTCTTTTTGCACTCTCGCATGCACTTGTCCAGTCTGGCCGCGCGTGACTTAAACGATCTGCGACACTATACCGTCCCCATTTGCAGCCTGCTTTGTCCCAGGACCCTCAAATGCCGGTCGAACTTGCCCTTTACCAGCCTGATATTCCCCAGAACACGGGCACTCTGATGCGGCTGGGCGCCTGTTTCGGGGTGGTCATCCACATCATTCACCCCACCGGATTCGCCTTTTCCGAACGCTCCTTCCGCCGCGCCGGCATGGACTATCTCGAAAAGGCGCTGCTGACCGAGCATGCAAGCTTTGCCGCCTTCAACCAGTGGCGCAGCGAAGCCGACAGGCGGCTCGTCCTGCTCACCACCAAGGCGCGGCAATCGGCCTATTCGGTTCAATACCGCGACAGTGATATCCTGATGGTCGGCCGCGAGACCGCCGGAGTGCCGGAATCGGTTGCGGCCACCGCCGATCTTGCCATCCGCATTCCCATGCGTGATGGATTGCGCTCCATCAATGTCGCCCTGGCCGCCACCCTGGTCCTGGGCGAGGCCATGCGCCAGACCAACAGTTTCGAGACCCTTGTATGACCCATCCCATCGATTACGCCGCCCGGCAGGAGCTTGCCGAAAAGCAGCTGACCGCCAGCACCTGGTTCCGCCAGCTGCGCGATAGCCTGTGCGCCGAGCTCGAAGCCATCGAGGACGAGGTCAAAGGTCCCCATTCCGATCGCCCCGCCGGGCGTTTCGTTCGCGAAAAATGGTCGCGCACCGATCACACCGGCGCCCCCGGCGGGGGCGGCGAAATGTCGATGCTTGGCGGCCGCGTGTTTGAAAAAGCTGGGGTGCACATCTCCACCGTCCACGGCCAGTTCTCACCCGAATTTGCCAAGCAGATGCCCGGCACCGAAGAGGGCGCCAGCTTCTGGGCCTCGGGCATTTCGGTCATCATCCATCCCTGGAACCCCAATGTCCCTGCCGTGCACATGAACACGCGCATGGTCGTAACCGGCAAACTCTGGTTCGGCGGCGGGGCCGATCTCACCCCGGTGCTCGATCGCCGCCGCACCCAGGACGACCCCGATTCCATCGCCTTCCATGCCGCCATGCAGCAGGCGTGTGCGTCCGTGCCGGGCATCGACTACGACCGCTACAAGGCCTGGTGCGACGAATATTTCTACCTGCCGCACCGCAAGGAACCGCGCGGCATCGGCGGCATTTTCTACGACCACCACAATTCGGGCCTCTGGCACACCGATTTTGCCTTCACCCAGGCCGTTGGCAAGGCCTTCAAGGCCATCTATGCAGAACTCGTGCGCAAGAACTTCGAAACCCCGTGGACCGAGGCCGACCGCGAAGAACAGCTCATCCGCCGCGGCCGCTATGTCGAGTTCAACCTGCTTTACGACCGCGGCACCATGTTTGGCCTGAAAACCGGCGGCAACGTCAACTCCATCCTCTCCTCCATGCCCCCCGCCGTCCGCTGGCCGTAAAGCAACCTGCCACGTCCCCGCCACGTTATGGGTGCTCAATGCGCGCCCCTAACCAAGGAGGATGTCATGAAGCGTTTTTCATGCGGAACACTGGTGCCAGGCTGTGACTGGCATACCGAGGCCGAGGACAGTGCCGAAATCGTGCGCCGCGCCGCCGAGCATTTGCGCACCGCCCACGAAGAAACCATCATCCGCCCCGCCATGGTCGACCTGATCAAGGAGCGGATCAGCGAGCGCGCGCCCGTCTAAATCCGCGCGCGTTCCAGAAGGTCCTCGCGGTCGAGCGCAAAGCCGCTGTCGATCCAGATCTGTTCGAGCCGGGCGAGTTCGGCACCCATTGCCTTGCCCGGCTGCATGCCCCGGCCCACGAGGTCGCGCCCGGTCAGCGGAAAGGCCCGCCCGGCAACAAAGTGGTGCCCGCGCACCTGCCCTGCCCGCCGCTCCGACCAATCGCCGAGCACGATCGCCACTTCAATGGCGTCGCGCAGCGCCTCGGGATAGCGATAGGCTGTCTCGTCGGGCAGGCCGCCTTTCTCATCCATCGCCAGCAGCAGCCTGGCGCCGCCCAGTGCCGCCTCGCCTGCCGAAACCATCTGATTGGACAGCCGCCACGCCTCGCGCACCCGGGCTACCCCGAGGGCCTCAATGATCAGCGCCAGCCGCCCGGCAAGGCTCGGCGCATGCAACTCGATCCGCTCAAGTTGCGACAACAGCCCCTCGGGCAGGCGCAAAACCCCCGCCGCCGCCATCGCCCGCAGGGTCTGCGCAACCCTTGGCAGGTTCAGCATGCGCACCATTTCGTGGCCGACGCGCTCGGCCGAGAGCGTGCCAAGCGTTCCGCTCGCCGCCGCGCAGGCTGCATATCCGGCTGCGTCGAACACCTGCCCGCCATGGCTGGCCGAAAAGCGGAAGAAGCGGAACACCCGCAGCCGGTCCTCAATGATCCGCTGATACGCGTCCCCTATGAACCGCACCCGGCCGGCAAGGCAATCATCGAGCCCGCCGAGCGGATCGAACAGGCTGCCATCCGCGCCGGCATAAAGCGCATTCATGGTGAAATCCCGCCGCGCCGCATCCCCGGCCCAGTCGGTGCCGAACGCCACCCTGGCGTGCCGCCCGTCGGTGTCGATATCCTTTCGCAGCGTCGTCACCTCCGCCACCAGTTCGCCATGCCGCAGCGTCACGGTGCCGTGGTCAATGCCGGTGGGATAGGCGCCAATTCCTGCCGCCTTGGCCCGCGCCATCACTTCGCCGGGCAGCAGTTCGGTGGCAAGGTCCACATCGGTTGCCAGCCCCTGTCGTCCCATCAGCGTGTCACGCACCAGACCGCCCACCGCCCGCGTGCGCGCCGGGTCGAGCAGCTGAAATATCTGCTGCAGCGCAGCATTGGCCAGCCAGGGCGCATGGCGCAGCCGGTCGCGGGCCTCGGCGCTCACGGCCCATCTCCGGCCAGCGCCAGATCGTGAAAGCGCCGCGTCAGGTTGGCAGTAATGCCCCAGATGGTGTGGCCGTCATGCTTGATCTGCCAGGTTTCGTGCGTCTGCCCGTTGCGCGCCACGCGGAACCGGCCCCATGTGTCTTCGCGCGCGATCAACCCCAGCGGCACCTCGAACACGGCATCCACCTCATTGGGGTTGGGCGTAAAAAGCCCGCTCGGCACCACCTCGGCCACAACCGGGGTGATCAGGTAATTGGTGCCGGTATAATAGTGCGGCATATAGCCAAGAATCCGCACATCGCCGGGGCGCATGTCCACTTCCTCGCCCGCCTCGCGGATGGCGGCGGCACCCGGCCCGGCATCGTCGGGATCGATCTTGCCACCCGGAAACGCCACCTGCCCCGAATGCGCCCGCAGGTCCGGCGACCGCTCGGTATAAAGCACCGTGTGCCCTTCGGCCCGTCGCACCAGCGCAATCAGCACCGCTGCCGGCACCGGTGGGCGTGTGAACGGCACCTCCGGCTCCCAGTCCGGCAAAAAGCCCGAGCCGGGTTCAACCGTCTCGGGCTCAGCCAGAAGGCGGCTCGCTATTCGCTCTATCCGCGCCGCATCGAAGTGCAAGTCGGGCCCCTATTGCCGGTTGCGGGCTCCAAACGCGGCAATCGGGCCGGCCAGGCGCAGCGCCAGTGTCTGGTCGGCAGAGTGTAAAAGAACCCGCGCCGGATCAACAGGCCCCGGAAACTGGATTGCGCCATGCGTGGTCTTGGCAAAACCGAGCGGGCCATAATAGGGCTCATCGCCCACCAGCAGCACAAAGCTGCCCACGCCGCGCGCCAGCGCCATGTCACTGACCTGCTTGACCAGCAGCTTGCCCGCGCCGCGCCCGCGATAATTCGGGTCGGTGGCCAGCGGCCCCAGCAGATAGCCATCGATGCCACCCACGCTGATCGGGGTCATCCACACCGATGCCACCTGCACGCCGCCGATTTCGGCGATCAGGCTCAGGCTTTTGTCGATGGGAAAGCGCTCGCGCACCCGAAACGCGGTGCGCGCAAAGCGGCCGGGCCCGAAGGCCAGCGCTTGCAGGTCTTCAACGAACTGATCATCGGCAGCGGTGGCGAGCCGGGCGACAGGAAAACCGTGCGGAACGGAAGCAGCCGGTTCGGCCGCAGGCACAGGCGAGGCAATCATGTGACGAGTCCTGAGAAAGCGGGTAGGACAAACGGCCAGCCCAAATTGAGCCGGCTAACTGACCGGTTACGGTCGTCGGGTCACCTGATAAACCTTCTCCATCCTGGACGCCTCCTGACGTCTGAAACCGCATTAGCACCTGAGGGATTCTGCGTCCACAAAAACTGATGCCGGGCACCAAGTTTTTCAAGGCCTGCGATCAGCGGTTTGGTTTTAAGCCCGCATCCCCTACATAGAGGCCAACAGTGACAATTCTGCGATGGCAAGGAAGCGATTTTGGGACAGTTGGTCGACGGAAAATGGTCAACCCAGTGGTATGACACCAGCAAGACCGGCGGCAAGTTCGTCCGGGCGCAGTCCGGCTTCCGCAGCTGGGTCACGCCCGATGGCAGCCCCGGTCCATCCGGCACCGGTGGATTCGCCGCCGAAGCAGGTCGCTACCACCTTTATGTGTCGCTCGCCTGTCCCTGGGCCCATCGCACGCTGATCCTGCGGGCGCTCAAGAATCTTGAGGCGCTGATCAGCGTCTCCATCGTATCCCCGAAAATGCCCGATGAAACCGGTTGGACGTTTGAGGGAGACGGCTCGACTGGCGACACGCTGCTGGGCAAGCAGCATATGCATCAGGTCTACACTCACGCCGTCCCCGACTACACCGGTCGTGTCACCGTGCCCGTGCTCTGGGACAAAAAGACCGGCACCATCGTTTCCAACGAAAGCTCCGAAATCATCCGCATGTTCAACTCAGCCTTCAACGGGCTGACCGGCAATACCGATGATTACTATCCCGAGGCCCTGCGCGCCCAAATCGATGCGGTCAACGCCCGCGTCTATGATGGCATCAACAACGGCGTCTACAAGGCCGGTTTTGCCACCACCCAGGCCGCCTATGACGAAGCCGTCGCGGCGCTTTTCGATACCCTCGACTGGGTCGAAAGCCTGTTGGGCGAAAACGCCTACCTGACCGGCGACACCGTCACCGAGGCCGACTGGCGTCTGTTTACAACGCTGGTGCGTTTCGATCCGGTCTATGTGGGGCATTTCAAGTGCAACAAGCGGCGCATCGCCGACTATCCCAACATCTCGCACTATCTCAAGGCGCTTTACCACACGCCTGGGGTCAAGCAGACGGTCGATCTCGACCACATCCGCACCCACTATTACTGGAGCCACACCACCATCAACCCCACCCGCATCATCCCCGTCGGGCAGGTCCCGGCCTATCTCGAATAGGCCTCACCAATTGGGCGCGCGCGGCGCATCGGCAAAGATTTCATTGAGCCGCCGCCGCGTCCCGGCATGGATCGCCTCGGGCAGGTCCGAATAGCTGAACCAGCCCAGTTCGGTGATCTCAAAGCTTGGCTCGAATGGCCGCACCATTTCGAACTGCCGACAGATATAGAGCGCCACATGGTCGCGATTGGTGGCGGGGTTGGCGTTGTGATAGAGCCCGAACAGTTCCACCGCTCCACGCGTCTGATACCCGGTTTCCTCGAAGGCCTCGCGCGCCGCACAGTCGGCCGCCGTCTCGCCCGGCTCCACCCCGCCACCGGGAAAGTGCCAGCCGGGCAGATAGCCATGTCGCACCAGCAGCACCCTGTCGCCATCGATCAGGGCAATCCGCGCGCCCAGGGTCATGTGGCGCTTTACCCCCACCGCAAACAGGTAAAATCGCGTGCGCAGCCGCTGCCAGCGGGTAATTTCCATGCATCAGGCTCCAGTTTGGCGTCCTGCCTAGCAGACGCCGCCGCACTACAAAATTGCCGCAAGGCGCATTTGAGCGTTTTCTTGAGCCGCGCGGCATGGCATTAGGCTGCCAATGACAGTTCTGGCCCATCTCTCCGATGTTCATCTGGCTCCGCTCCCCCCGGTGCGGCCGGTCGATCTGTTGGGCAAGCGCATCACCGGTTACCTCAACTGGCGCATCAAGCGCAAACAGACCCTGAGCGGCGAGGGACTGACCAATCTGGTGCGCCACATGCACGGCCAGACGCCCGATTTCGTCGCCGTCACCGGCGACCTGATGAACCTGGGCCTCGATGCCGAGATCAACACCGCCTACAACTGGCTCCAGACCGTGGGCGGCCCCGAGCGCGTTTGCGTCTCACCGGGTAATCACGATGCTTATGTGCGCGGCACGCTCTCGCGGGCCATGGAGCGCTGGGGCGGCTATGTCTCCGGCGAAACTATCGACACCAACCCCTTCCCCTTTGTGCGCCGCATTGGCGACATGGCCGTCATCACCTGCTCAAGCGCCGTGCCCACCGCGCCATGGATGGCCAGCGGCGCGTTTTCCGAGGCCCAGGCCCACCGCCTGTCGCGCACCCTGAAAATTCTCGGCGATGCCGATTATTTCCGCGTCGTCCTCATCCATCATCCGCCCAATATCGAGGCGCGCCATCCCCGCCTCGGGCTTTATGGCGCCAAGCGCTTCCGCGAGGTCATCGCCCAGTATGGCGCCGAACTGATCCTGCACGGTCACACCCACCGCTCCACCATCCACGGCATTCCCGGCCCGCTCTCCGATGTGCCCGTCATTGGCGTTGCCGCTGCCGGCTCGGCGCAAACCGGCGAAGGCGGGCGCGGTGATGATCCGGCACGCTATAATCTCTTCCGCATCGAGCGCACCGGCAGCGCCTGGACCTGCACCATGCGCGAATACGGCTTCCAGCGCCTGGGCAACGAGATCGTGCTGCGTCTCCAGATGCGCATCTACTGATCGCATCGGTCCCAGATTTCGCCCTCCCATTTGCGCCAAAAGACACTACATTCAGCCATCGCCAGCTGATTTGCTGGCGTCAGTCTGCCAACTAAAGGTCCAGTGTGAGCGAAACGCGCTTCATCATCGAGCAGCCCGGCTTTGACCCCGAATCCGGCATCGCCCGCTTCCCCTACCGGCTTGGCGAACTCGCCTTCACCGAAACCCTGGCCTTCCCCGTCGGGCGCAACGACGGCATGTCCGATACCGCCGCCTTCGCCAAGCTTCTGGGCCTCACCGCCTGCGTGCTTGGGGTCAGCTATTTCAAGCTCCTTGCCCCGCTCACCATCGAAGCCCCCTCGATTGCATTGACCGGGGCCGAGCATGCCTTCGTCATCGATGTCTACGAGAACGGGCTCGGCGAATTCTACGCCCGCAATAATCTCAAGCGCTTCGGTCGCCTCAGCCTGCGTACCCCCGAAGACACCGACCGCGCCCCCGCCGCCCCTCACCTTCCCGACCGCGCCTTGCTGCCGATTGGCGGCGGCAAGGATTCCCTCGTTAGCGTGCAATTGCTGGAAGCCGCGCAAATCGCCTTCACCCCCTTTGCGGTCAATCCCAAGGGCCCGATCCTGACGTCGGTCGACAAGATCGGCCTGCCCACGCTCTATGTCACCCGCACCCTCGATGCTGAAATGATCCGGCTGTCGAAGGAGCCTGGCTATTTCAACGGCCACGTGCCCTCGACCGCCATCAATTCCATGATCGGCAGCCTCACCGCCCTGCTGTTTGGCTATAATCGCATCGTGCTCTCCAACGAGCGCTCGGCCAGCGAGGGCAATGTCACCTTCGATGGCCGCGAGGCCAATCACCAATATTCCAAGTCGCTCGATTTCGAGGCCCGCATCGCCTCCGTGCTCGCCGGCGCCACAGGCGGGGCGCTGGGCTATTTTTCGCTGCTCCGGCCCTATTCAGAAGCACGCATCGCCGCGCTCTTTGCCCGCTTCGATCGCTTCGACCGGGTATTTTCAAGCTGCAACCGCAATTTCCGCCTCTCAGGCCACGATGGTCCCCTCTGGTGCGGCGAATGCCCCAAGTGCCACTTCGTGTTCCTCATCTTCGCCCCGGTCATGGCCAGGGCCCGCCTCATCGGCATTTTCGGGCAGAACCTCCTGTCAAAGCCGGAAAACGAGCATTCCTTCCGCGAGCTTTCCGGCCTTGCCGGGCAGAAGCCATGGGAGTGCGTGGGTGAGATCGAGGAGGCCGCCGCGTGTCTGTTCGAGTTGACCCGCCGCCCCGAATGGGCCGATGATTTCATCGTTTCAACCCTGCGGGACGACCTGCTGGCCCAGTACGGCCAGCCCCGGCTCGTGGCAGCGCTTGATGCCCTGATGACCGATAGTACCGACCACCATATTCCACATGATCTTGCCGCAAGGATCGCCGCTCATGCGCTTTGATGAACCCGTCCTGCTCTACGGTGCCGGCCGCGAGGGCCAGTCGACCCGCGCCTTCCTCAAGGCCCGCGCGCCGGGGCTCAAGGTCTATGTCACCGTCGACAGCGGCACCATCGATATCGAGGATGCCGAAGTCATCGAGCCTGCCGACCTGCCCGATGCCATCGCCGCCCGCAAATTCGGCACCATCGTCAAAAGCCCCGGCGTGTCGCGCTATAAGCCCCTGTTCGCCATCGCCCGCGAGCACGATATCGCCGTCACCTCCAACCTCAACCTCTGGGCCGAAACCTATCGGCAGGGCCATACCGTCATTGCCATCACCGGCACCAAGGGCAAGTCCACCACCGCCACGCTCCTGCACCTGATGCTGGTTCACTCCGGGCTCGATGCCGGGCTGGCCGGCAATGTCGGGCTGGCGCCGCTTGAGATTGCCGACACCCACAAGATCGTGGTGTTCGAGCTGTCTTCGTACCAGACCGCCGACATGGCGTTCTCGCCCGACCTTGCGGCCGTCACCAACCTTTATCCCGAACATGTCGACTGGCACCGCTCGGTCGAGCACTACTATACCGACAAGCTCAACCTCATCGACCGCGACACCCCTTTCCCCGTCGCGCTCGGCGCTGGTGCCGTCGGCAATGCGCTGGTGGCCGCTGCCGTGCGCGATCGGTCGCGCATCGTCCCCGACCTGCCGCCCTTCATCGAAGACCGCGTCACCTCCGCCGTTTCCAAATCCCGCCTCAAGGGCGAGCACAACCTCGACAATGCCCGCCTCGCCGCTCAGCTCGCTTTGGCTGCCGGGGGCAATATCGATGGCATCATCAAAGGCATCAACGCCTTCATGCCCCTGCCGCACCGGCTCGAAGAGCACAGCATCGGCGGGCAGATTTTCGTCAACGATTCCATTTCGACCACGCCCGAAGCCACCAAGGCCGCGCTCGCCGCCTACAAGGGCCAGCGCATCGCCCTGATCGCCGGTGGCCACGAGCGCCAGCAGGATTACACCGAGCTGGCCACCCTGCTCGGTCCACGCGGCGTCACCGTGCTCGTCTGCCTGCCCGTCACCGGCGACCGGCTGGCCACCGCCACCTATGCCGCCGCCCCGCAGATCGAAGTGCTCGAAGCCGCCAACCTCGAAGCCGCCATGCAGGCGCTGGCCAACCGCAAGAACCGCTTCGACACCGTCATCCTCTCGCCCGGTGCCCCGAGCTACAACCAGTTCCGCAATTTCGAAGAACGCGGCACCCGCTTTATCGCGCTCGCTGAAAAACTGTTTGGCGGAGCGCCTTGACCGGCAGCGCGCTGTCCTCCGCGCACTGGCAGCTCTGGCTGATCGGGCTGGTCATCCTCGCCCTGCCGGTCATGCTGTTTCTGGTTGTGCGCGGCAAACCATCCCGGCCTGGTCCCGCGCCCACGCCCGCGCCGCCGCCGGTTGTTCACGCCGATCCCTATTTCGATGAAATGCGCGACGAACTCGACTGGATCACCGACCGCGTCCGCTTCGCCCCGTTCAGCGAACCGGCCACCGTCTGGGTCCTGCGGCCCTATCTTTTCGATGTCGCCACCGGCCGGGTTATCCGGCATGGTCAGGCCCTGCCCGATGCCATCACCGCGCGTATCGCCGCCTGGCTGGACCGCTACGAAGCGAACGCCGATTTCAGCGATCCAGAGCACCCGGTCTACTTCCCCACCGATACTGAAGCCGCCGGCTTTCTTGAGGAGCACCGGCAGATTGTCGATCTGCTCGCCGAGGATATCGGAAGCCGCGACGACCTTGAGGTCGCCCCCGTCACCGTGCGGGTTGGCCCGCGCCCGGCTGTGGGCAAACCCTCTGCCTGACCCTTCCCGGCATTGATTTCGCCGCTCCTTCCCTTCAACCTCACCGGATGGATACAATTGCAACCGTTGCGCGGTTCGTCGGCGCTTTCTACGTTTTCGGCGGCTTCATCGCCCTGCGCCTGATGCGTATGGACAGGCTGCTCGATGCCGCCATTTCGGCCATCGATCTCAAGCCCGTGCACCCGCGCGAGCGCGTACGCCGCATCATGCTCAGTCTTGGCGGCGCGCTGACGGCCTTGAGCGGGGTGGCGCTGCTCACCCTCAGCCTCTGGGCCGTGCCGCTGTTCATCGTCTCCCTCGCCGCCCAGGCTGCCTGGCTGCTCTGGGCCCGCACCAACTACGCGCCCGAAAACGAAGGCGAAGCCCGCGGCCGCCGCCAGACCACCAATGCAGCCATCATCTATGCCGTGGTCACCGCCGCCGTCGTCTGGCTCGGCACAAACGGCATGTTATCCGACTGGGCCGAGCCCCTGCCCTTGCTCGCCCTTGGCTTCACCATCATTTCCGGGCTGGTCTGGCTCGCCCTTGGCCTGCGGCCCGGCAAGCGCATGGCCCTCGACGAAGGATTTGAACAGGACGCCTATGTGCCCGAGGACGAAGCAGCCTGGCAGCCTGCCCGCATTCTCGTCTCCCCGCGCATCGGCGGCTTCACGCTTTTCGATGCCGATACCGGCGAGCCGATCTACCCCTACCAGATCCTCGAGGCCAATCTCGCCTACCGCGTCGAACTCTGGGAAGAATCCTATCAGGCCGCCTGCGATCCCGATCTTGTCGACAGCCCGGCCTTCTTCAAGTCCGAAGCCGAAGCCCTGGCGTTTCGCGCCGAAGGCGAGGCCATCGTTGCCGAGTTGCGTCTGATCTACGGGCAGGACAATGTAGAAGGGCCTGCCTACCAACAACGGATCGTGCCGCAATGATTGTCCAGCGCCTTGCCGGTGCCCTCGCGACCGCGCTTGTCCTCGCCGCCCCGGCCTTTGCCGAAGAAAGCTGCCCGGCCGATCGCGCCGTCTACACACTTGAAGGTCAGCCCGCCATCACCGCCGGCTTTGCCCCGGCCCATCATTTCGCCAGCATGGCGTCCGATCTCTATTTCTTCGTCACCACCAGCCAGGCCACCTACTGGTTCACCATGACGGTCTCGAACGGCTATTCCAACCTCTACCTCTTGCCCGTGTCCGATCCCTACGCGCCCGAAGCCGAGCCCGATGGCCCCGGCGCGGTCGGCAACGAGGACACCATCGATCTGGCGCTCTATATCATGTCGCTCGATTGGGACGTGACGCTGGACCCGCCCAAAAAAGGCGAACCGGCCCCGGCGCGCCTGTTCGTGCCCGAGCTTGGCCCCACGCTCTGGTATGCGGCTTCCTCGCTGCGCACGGAAAAAAGCCTGACGCGCGATTCCATCGACCGCGCCGTCTTCCTGTTCTCCGAATGCCTCAGCGAGCCGAGAAAACTCGCCTTTCCCTGATCAGGCGCTGACGGTTTCCCGCCCGCCCATCACGGCAGCGGCCATCCAGTTGTTCAGGCCCTCGCGCTCGGCCGGGCTCAGCCGCAATCCCAGCTTGCTGCGCCGCCACAACACATCGTCTGCGGTTCGCGCCCATTCGTGGGCCACGAGATAGTTGACCTCCGCCGCATAAAGATCGGCGCCAAAATGCTGGCCCAGATCTTCGATGGATTTGGCCCCACCCAGCAGGATGCCCGCGCGCGTGCCATAGGCTCGGCACAGCCGCCGGATATGTCCGGTCTCAAGGAACGGATATTTGGCGCGCAGGTCGTTCATCACCGCGTCAAACCCGTCGGTGCCGAAATTCCCGCCCGGCAGCACGCCGGTCTTGGTCCAGGGCTGGCCCTTGGCACCAATGGCTTCACCGATCTTTTCCAGCGCCGATTCCGCCAGGCGGCGGAAGGTAGTGATCTTGCCGCCAAACACGTTCAGCAGCGGGGCCTGCCCGGCCTCGCCATCAAGCTTGAGCACATAGTCGCGCGTGGCTTCCTGAGCCTTGGATGCCCCATCGTCATAGAGCGGGCGGATGCCCGAGTAGCTCCACACCAGGTCATCGCGCGTCACCGGCCGGGCAAAATATTCGCTCGCCGCACTCAACAGATAGTCGATCTCGCCATCGGTGATCTTGACCGCCTTGGGGTCGCCCTTGAAGTCCTGGTCGGTGGTGCCGATCAGGGTGAAGGTATCCTCATAGGGAATGGCAAAGATAATGCGCCCATCCGCATTCTGGAAAATATAGCAGCGGTCGTGCTCGAACAGCCGCTTGGTCACAATGTGGCTGCCCTGCACCATGCGCACCTTGTGCGATGAGTTCTGCCCGATAGTGCCCGAAAGCACCTGCTCGACCCACGGCCCGGCCGCATTCACGATCATGCGGGCGGCAACCACCTGCTTTTCGCCGCTGTCGATATCTTCAATCTCGACCTGCCAGATGCCGTCAGCCCGGCGCGCCGAAACCACCTTGGTGCGGGTGCGCAGCGTTGCGCCGCGGTCCACCGCATCGCGGGCCACCAGCGTCACCATGCGCGCATCGTTCACCCAGCAGTCCGAATACTCAAACCCCTTGGTGAACAGCGGCTTCAGCGGCTTGCCCGTCGCGCTGGTGCGCATGTCGAGCACCTTGGTCGGCGGCAACAGCTTGCGCCCGCCCATATAGTCATAAAGGAACAGGCCGATGCGCAGCATCCAGGCCGGGCGCAGGCCGCGATGATACGGCAACACGAAGCGCAGCGGCCAGATGATGTGCGGCGCATTGGCCCACAGCACTTCGCGCTCTTCCAGGGCCTCGCGCACCAGCCGGAACTCGTAGTGTTCGAGATAACGCAGCCCACCATGCACCAGCTTGGTCGACGCCGACGACGTGCCGCTGGCCAGATCGTTCATTTCCGCCAGGAACACCGAATAGCCGCGCCCCGCCGCATCGCGCGCAATCCCGCATCCGTTGATGCCCCCACCAATCACGAAAAGGTCGTGCACCACAGCGTTCGTCATCCGAGCCCCGAAAAAAGAAGAAATGTGAATTGCAACAAGTGATAATATGAAGCCGATCCGAAAGCAAACGAAACTCCGCCCCTTCCGCCCGAATACAGCACAATCCGCCACACCCTGCCGCGCGCCTATGACACCAGAGTTGCGCCGATGCGCCCCGGCCGGATATCCACAGGGCAAAACATAATACCAGTACCATTCCAGTAAAAAAAATGGCATGCATGGGGCCGCGCTGGCAGTAGCGCCGCCTTATCGGGGATACCAATGCAGTCCGATGCTGTCCTGGCCGTGCTCTCCCAGCGCCTCGCCATTGCCGATCCCACAACCCCGCTGCACAGGCGTCTGCGCACCGCCCTGGAACAGGCCATTGCGTCCAACGAAATCAAGCGCGGCGCCGTCCTGCCCGGTGAGCGCCAGCTCTCCGCCGATCTCGGCCTGTCCCGCGTCACCGTCCGCAAGGCCATCGAAACCCTCGTCGAAGATGGCCTGCTGCGCCGCCGCCATGGGGCCCGCACCGAGGTCAGTTCGCCGGTCGAAAAGTCGCTGTCAAACCTGACCAGTTTTTCCGAGGATATGATCTCGCGCGGGCTGGAGCCCGGATGTGTCTGGATTTCCAGGGAGATGGGCCGCGCTTCCCCTGCCGAGGCGATGGCGCTCGGGGTGGCCCCGCAATCCGATGTCATCCGCCTCCGGCGCATCCGCACCGGCGATGGCACCCCCATCGCGGTCGAAACCGCCGTCGTTCCCACCCGCTTTCTGCCCAGTGCCGATCTGGTGGGCGCGTCGCTCTATGCTGCCCTCGACAAGCGCAATGCCCTGCCGCAGCGCGCCATCCAGCGCATGCGTTCCCGCCCGGCTTCGGCCCGCGACAGCGAGTTGCTGCACTGCGAAACCGGCGCGCCTCTGCTCATTGTCGATCGCCGCTGCTTCCTCGCCGATGGGCAGATCGTGGAGTTCACCGAAACCCGCTATCGCGGCGACGTCTACGATTTCGTCATCGAACTCAATCGATAATACCAGTCAATAACTGGTTGCAATCTGGTATTCTGCCGATATCGTATCGCCTCGACCTGAGGTGAACGATTGCTGCTCGAAACCTTGAAACACCGCCTGATTGTTTCCTGCCAGCCCGTACCGGGCGGCCCGATGGACAATCCCGAATCCGTGGCCGGTTTTGCCCTCGCCGCGCTCGATGGCGGCGCTGCGGCCCTGCGCATCGAATCCCTGCCCTATCTCAAGGCCGTCCGGCCGCGCACCAGGGCCCCCATCGTCGGCATCATCAAGCGCGACCTTGATGACACACCCGTGCGCATCACCCCGTTCCTCGCCGATGCCGCCGATCTGGCCGATGCCGGGGCCGACATTGTCGCCTTCGATGCCACCAGCCGCCCCCGCCCCGCCGCCATTGCCGATCTCATCGCCCTCATCCATGCCCGCGGCAAACTCGCCATGGCCGATTGTTCAAGCCTTGACGATGCCCGCTTGGCGCTTGCCGCCGGTGCCGATTGCGTCGGCAGCACGCTCTCTGGCTATACCGGCGGTCCCATCCCCGACGAGCCCGATTTCGCCCTGATCGCGGCCATGCGCGCGCTCACCCCCTATGTCATCGCCGAGGGCCGCATCAAATCCCCCGATCAGGCGGCCGAGGCCCTGCGGCGCGGCGCCCACACCGTTGTCGTCGGCTCCGCCATCACCCGCACCGAGCACGTCACCGGGTGGTTTGCCGATGCCGTCGCGCGCACCGCCACCGCGCTCGGCCAATCCGCCCTTGCCATCGATATCGGCGGCACCAAAACCCTTGCCGCGCTTGTTTCAGGCCATCGCATCATCGAGGAAATCCAGGTCCCGACCGACCCCTCTGGCAATCCGCTGCGCTGGATCGAAACCATCGCCGATGCCACCGCCCCCTGGCGCGGCCGTTATGCGGCCGTCGGCTGCGCCGTCACCGGCTTTGTCGAAGATGGCGCTTGGTCGGCGCTGAACAAATCCACCCTGTCCATCCCCGACCGCTTCCCTTTGGTCAAAACCCTGCTCGCCATTTTCGGCTTGCCCGCCCATGCCCTCAATGATGCGCAGGCTGCCGCCTGGGGCGAGTATCGCCACGGCGCCGGGCTCGGGCAGGATATGGTGTTTCTCACCATCTCCACCGGCATCGGTGGCGGCGTGGTCGTCAATGGCCGCCTGCTTGGTGGCCTTGCCGGGCACTATGGCATCCTGCGCTTCCCTTCCACCGACAAGTCGCGCCCCATCGAGGACGAAGTCTCTGGCCGCTGGATCGCCCAGCAGGCCGGTATGGATGCCGAAACCGTCTTTGCCCGCGCCCGCAGCGGCGACAAAGGCGCAACCGCCATTGTCACCGCCTCGGCGCAAAAGGTGGCGCTGCTTTGCCAGGATATCCAGCTCACCCTAGATCCGGCCCGCATCGTTATCGGCGGCGGCATCGGCCTGGCGACCGGCTATCTCGATCAGGTGCGCGCCCTGCTCCCCGATCTTGGGGACCGCCTCAAACCGCAAATCGTGCCGGCCCTGTGTGGCCGCCATGCCGGCGCCATCGGCGCTGCTGATCTGGCTTTTTCTGCACTCTGAATGACAAAGGAAGGGAACCTATGCTCAAGAACCTGAAATCCAGCCTGTCCATCCTGGCGGTACTGGCCGCCTCATTGACGGCATCGACCGCGGCCGATGCCGCCGTCACGGTCCTCGGCTGGCCCGGCGGCTCGGAAGAAACCGCCCTGCGCGCCGTGGTCGAGGCCTACAACGCCACCGATGGTGTGGCCGATGCCGATAAGGTTGAACTGCTGTTCTTCTCGCGTGATGGCTTCTACGACAAGCTCCAGGCCGATATGGCCGCCGGCTCGGATGCCTTCGATATCAACCTGCTCGCCACCTACGCCATCGGCCGCTATGCGCCCTATATGGAACCGGTGGATCTGGGGCCGGCTGCGGTCACCACCTATGGTGAATCCGTGCTGACCACCATGCAGTATGAAGGCCAGCAATATGGCGTGCCGACCGATCTGTCGCTGCACTTCATGTACTACCGCAAGGACCTCGTCGATGCCCTGCTCGCCGACGATGCTGCCAAGGCCAAATACGGCGAAATCAGCGAAAAGTTCCTCGGCAAGAAGCTTGAGCCCAAGGCCCCCGATGCATGGACCTGGGAAGACTGGGCGGCTACCGCGCTCTATTTCTCCAAGGATGTGAACCCGGACAGCCCGACCCGCTACGGCACCGTGCTGCAGATGAAGAACCTTCTGTTCAACATGATGGTCTTCCAGTCCCTGCCCCGCTCCTATGGCGCCGACTGGCGTGATGCCTCGGGTGCCGTCACCGTTGATTCCGACGCCTATCGCACCGGTCTTGAGCTCTACAAGACCCTCTACGATGCCGGCGCTTCGCCCAAGGATTCGCTGTCCTACGAATATGCCGAAACCAATGCCGCCTTCGGTTCGGGCCAGGCAGCCACCGCCTTGCAGTGGAATGCGGCAGCCGGTGAACTCACCGATGCCGAAAAGTCCCCCGCCGTTGCCGATAGCGTTGGCATCGTGGCGCCCCCGGCCGGCCCCAATGGCCGCGCCGATCACATCCACGGCCTTGGCCTTGGCATCAACAAGAATGCCAAGAACAAGGAAGGCGCGGTCAAGTTCCTGCAGTGGCTCGCCACTGAAGAGGCCGCCCTGCTCTATGCCAGGAATGGCGGCTCGCCAGCGCTCGCTCCCGATGTGGTCGCCAAGATCGCTGCCGACCGTCCCGACCTTGTCCAGCTCGGCGAATTCGCCGGCGCCTATGGCTATGTCATGAACGGCGGCACCTCGGCCAATGCGCTTTCGATCTACGAATTGCAGGCCAAGGAATTCACCGGCTACTGGTCCGGCCAGCAGACGCTCGATCAGGCCCTGGCCAACACCAAGGCCGGCATGGAAGAGCTGCTCAAATAGGGTGTCGCAGCCCTGGAAGGCGGGTTCTGTCCCTCCCGCCTTCCAAACTTATCGGCTTTGGCTTTCCCCGCCGCGCGCCGGGTGCCATTGTGCCCTCACGGAACCGGCTCATGAACTCAACACACAACCTTGAATGGAAGCTTCTGGCCGCCCCCATGGTGGTGTTCCTGCTTTTGTTCCTGGGCTTTCCGGTCCTGCTCAATCTTTACTACTCGCTCTCCGAGGTGCGCTTCGAAACCCTGCGCGCCCCGCAGCTGATCGGCCTCGCCAATTATGCCGAAGTTCTGGGCGATGGCGCCTTCTGGCGCGCCAGCTGGTTCTCGCTGCGCTTTGGCATCATCACCGCGCTCGCCCAGTGCCTGCTGGGCCTGGGGCTCGCCATCTTCCTTGCCCCGCTGCTCGAAAAGCGCTCGAGCCTGATGGCCTGGCTCATGCTTCCGCTCATGGTCGCACCGGCCATGGTGGGGCTGATGTACCGGCTGGTGCTGCACGAATTCGTCGGCCCGGTGCCCTATTATCTCTATCAATGGTTCGGCAACAGCCCGTCCTTCCTCAATGCCGAGAATGCCTTCTGGACGCTCTGCGTCATCGAAACCCTGCAATGGACGCCCTTTGCCTTCCTGCTCTTCCACATGGCCTATCAGGCCGTGCCGCAGGAAGTGCGCCAGGCCGCCCAGATCGATGGCGCCGGCCCCTGGGCCCTGCTCTGGACCATCGAACTGCCGCTGATGGTGCCAACGCTGGTTGTCGCCTTCTTCATCCGCTTCATCGATGGCTTCCGGGTGTTCGACAATGTCTACACCCTCACCGGCTCGGGCCCCGGCGGCTCCACCACCTCTTTGCCAATCTATATCTACGAGGCGTTTTTCAAGCAGGGCGCCATCGGCAAGGCCGTCGCCGCCTCGGTCGTGCTGTTCCTTGCCTCCTTCATCATCCTTTATGGCCTGAACTGGCTGACCAGCCGCCGGAGGGTTGCTGCATGATCAATGCCCTCCGCTGGCTCGTCTTTGCCATCGCCGCCGTTGCGCTCAATTTCCCGGTCATCGTCACCCTCATCACCGCCTTCAAGACGCCTAGGGAACTCTCAACCAATCCCGGTTTCTGGGTCGCCAATCCAACTCTGGATAATTTCGGCAAGGTCCTGCAGGTCAGCGACCGGCTCAACATCTTTGCCTATCTCGGCAATTCGCTGGCCGCCGCCCTGATCGGCACCACGCTCGCCCTGCTGCTGGCCATTCCGGCCGCCTTTGCGGTGGCCCGTGGCAATTACGGGCGGCGTGTGCTCATGCCCGCCATCGTCAACCTGCGCGCCGTGCCGCTGATCATCTTTGCCATCCCGCTCTACATGATGTTCCAGCTCGTCGGCCTGCTCGATACCCAGTTGGGCCTTGGGCTGATCCTGACCATCGTCAACCTGCCGCTGGCCCTGGTCATCATGGTCAATGCCATCGCCGACATTCCCGCCGAGCTCGATGAAGCCGCCCGAATGGATGGCGCGGGCACCTGGCAGGTGCTCATCGGCATCATCGCCCCGGTCTGCCGCCCGGCCATCGTCACCACCTTCATTTTCGGCTTCATCACCGCCTGGAACGAGTTTTTGTTCGGGCTCATGCTCACCACTGCCAAGGCCGTGCCGATGACGGTGGGTGCCTCGTTCTTCTTTGCCGCCAGCGGCGGTGGCGTGCAGTGGGGCATGGCCTCTGCGGTCATGATTGTCGGCGCCCTGCCGCCCATGCTTTTGGGCCTGATCATGTATCGGCAGATTTCCGGCTCGATGACCGCTGGCGCCATCAAAGGGTGAAGCCCGGTTGACCCTTGCGGCAATGCTGGATATTTTGGGCCCGTTCAATCGAACCTGAGGTCTCGCCCGAAAATGATCTGAAACCCGCAAGGATGCCGCAGCCGTCACTGTCCCCCCCGCCTTGGGTCGGGCAGTTATGCGTGGGCACCTGTGCGCGCTTTGGATCGGGACCCGGCTGGCAATCGCCACCGCTTGAACCTTCCCTTCGCTTGCTGACCTGACCGACCCTTTTGAGGGCATTTTGGTCAGCACCGCAGGTTCCCTATCGGCATCGCTAAACCCACCCGCAACCCGGACCAGTGGTCCGTTCATCACCCTTTTCCGCCGCCGGCCCAGCCACGCGGCCAGGAGGTTTGCATGCCCAAATTTACCTTTCAGCGCCCGCTTCCCGTCAAACGCACCCAGTGGACGGGCAGCGGCAAACAACCCATTCCGGTGCGGGCAAAGCCTGCTCCCCTTGCCCCACAAACCGGACATGGCTTGAAACTTGATCTGCCGGGTGCCCCACGCAAACCCAGCTGATCTGACGGCAAAGGGTCAAGCCGGCTGCATGTCCGGCTTGACCTCTTCGAGCTCAATCAGCGTGCCGTCAAAGTCCTTGGGATGCAGGAACAGCACCGGCAGCCCGTGCGCCCCGATCCTGGGCCTGCCATCGCCCAGCACCCGCGCGCCATCGCGCACCAGCGCCTCGGCCGCCGAAGCGATGTCGGCCACTTCAAAGCACAGGTGATGAATACCCCCGCTCGGGTTCTTTTCCAGAAACCCGGCAATCGGCGACTTGTCCCCGTAAGGATGCAGTAACTCAACCTTGCTATTGGGCAGCAGCACGAACACCACCGTCACCCCATGTTCGGGCACGTTCTGCGGCGCCGAAACCTCGGCCCCCAGCCAGTCACGATACCGCGCGGTTGCCTTTTCCAGGTCCGGCACGGCGATGGCTACATGGTTCAGTCGGCCGATCATCTACGCATTTCCCCTGACTTCCCCGTTAAGAAACGATTCACTTTCAACGGTTTGAAAGCCGCCCCTGAATCTGATTCAAAACTTGAAATGCCGCTTCCAGAACATTCGTGCCCGGCCCAAAGATTTCGGCCACCCCGGCATCGCGCAGGAATTGATAGTCCTGCTCGGGGATCACCCCACCCACGATCACCGTCACCTCCCCGAGCCCCCGCGCCTTCAGTTCCGCAATCAGTTCGGGCACCAGCGTTTTGTGCCCCGCCGCCAGCGACGACACGCCAACCGCATCCACCTTCATTGCTGCCACATGGTCGGCGACTTCCGGTGCGGTCTCGAACAGGTCGCCCATATGCACGTCAAAGCCGAGATCGGCAAAGGCCGAGGCAATCACCTTGGCCCCCCGGTCATGCCCATCCTGCCCCATCTTGGCGATAAAGATCGAGGGCGCGCGCCCCTCGGCCTTGCGGAACCCATCGATCCGGCCCGCCAGCGCCGCATATTCAGCGTCCCCGGCATAAGAATCCGCATAGACCCCCGAAATCACCTTGGTCACCGCCTGATGGCGGCCGAACACATCTTCCATGGCCTGCGAGATTTCCCCCAGCGTTGCCCGGGCCCGCGCCGCTTCAATGGCGGCTTCGAGCAGATTGCCCTCATCCTTGGCGGCAAACTCGCGCAACGCCGCCAGCATCGACTGGCAGCGGCCCTCGTCGCGGCTGCGCTTGATCTGGCCGAGCCGGGCCACCTGCTCCTCGCGCACCTTGGCATTATCGATCTCGCGCACCTCGATCGGCTCGGGGTTTTCCACCCGGAACCGGTTGACGCCCACGATCACCTCCTCGCCCCGGTCCACCCGCGCCTGCCGCAGCGCTGCGGCGCGCTCGATCTCGAGCTTGGGCCCACCGGTGGCAATCGCCCTGGTCATGCCGCCCTGCGCTTCCACCTCGGCAATGATGGCCCTGGCCCCGTTGACCAGATCCGCCGTCAGCGCCTCGACATAATAGGAACCACCGAGCGGATCGACCACATCGGTCACCCGGCTTTCATGCTGCAGGATCAGCTGCGTATTGCGCGCCAGCCGCGCCGAAAAATCGGTCGGCAGCGCAATCGCCTCGTCGAACGAATTGGTGTGCAGGCTCTGCGTGCCCCCCAGCACCGCCGCCATCGCCTCAATCGTGGTGCGGATCACATTGTTATGCGGGTCCTGCTCGGTCAGCGACACGCCCGATGTCTGGCAATGGGTGCGCAGCATCTTGCTGCGCGCATCCCTTGCGCCCAGCCCGGTCATGATCTCGCTCCACAGGGTCCGCGCCGCCCTGAGCTTGGCCACTTCGAGAAAGAAGTTCATGCCGATGCCGAAAAAAAAGCTCAGCCGCCCGGCGAACGCATCGATATCGAGCCCCTTGGCCTGGGCCGCCCGCACATAGGCCATGCCATCGGCCAGCGTATAGGCCAGCTCCTGCACCGCCGTCGCCCCGGCCTCGTGCATGTGATAGCCCGAAATCGAGATCGAGTTGAACTTGGGCATGTGCTGGGCGGTGTGGGCAATGATATCGCCCACGATCCGCATCGAAGGCTCGGGCGGATAGATATAGGTATTGCGGACCATGAACTCTTTGAGAATATCGTTCTGAATGGTCCCATCGAGCTGGGCCTGGCTCACCCCCTGCTCCTCGGCCGCCACGATGAACATGGCCAGCACCGGGATCACCGCCCCGTTCATGGTCATCGACACGCTCATCTGGTCGAGCGGAATGCCCTCGAAGAGGATTTTCATGTCCTCAACGCTATCGATCGCCACCCCCGCCTTGCCCACATCCCCGGTTACCCGCGGATGGTCGCTGTCATAGCCGCGATGGGTGGCCAGGTCGAACGCCACCGAAAGCCCCTTCTGCCCCTTTTCGAGATTGGCCCGATAAAACGCATTGCTCTCCCGCGCCGTCGAGAACCCGGCATATTGCCGGATCGTCCACGGCCGGTTGGCATACATCGTCGCCCGCACCCCGCGCGTAAACGGCTCGACACCGGGCACCGCATCATCAGCCCCGAAATACACCGGCCTGACCGCAATCCCCCCATAGTCGCGCTCGAGAGCCGCAAGCGGCACCTCCCGCAACTCCTTCTGCGCCAGCTTCTCCCAGCGGGCATAGGCGTTTGAACTATCGGTCATCTCGCACGTCTCCAATTCTCACCCATTCCGCTCGGTGCTCACCGCTCACCCCACCTTAATCCTCCCCGCAAGGTCGAAGGAGGCACAGTGGCACAGCTTGCGTGTCTCCCTCCCCCTTGCGGGGAGGGGTCAGGGGTGGGGGTCAACCCGCCCAAACTTCTCCGCCAGAACGACAGAAACCCCCTCAGCATTCTCCACCACGTCGCGATTGGTGAACCTAACCACCTCGTACCCCCGCTCGGCCAGGTACCTGTCCCGCACCGCATCACGCTTGATCCCCGTTTCGGTGCCATGGGTATCGCCATCAACCTCGATCACGACTGCCGGGCTGTGGCAGGCAAAATCCACGATATATGGCCCGATTGGCACCTGCCGTCGCCAGTGCATTCCCGCCTGCCGGAAGGGATGCAATATCCGCCACATCCGCTTTTCCGGCTCCGGCGGATTCCGCCGCATCTCCCTGGCCCGCTCGGTGCTCACCGCTCACCCCCACCCCATCCCTCCCCGCAAGGGGGAGGGAGGAACAGTGGCACAGCTTGCGTGTCTCCCGCCCCGCAAGGTCGAAGGAGGCACAGTGGCACAGCTGGCGTGTCTCCCTCCCCCTTGCGGGGAGGGGTCAGGGGTGGGGGTACGCAGCAGGCAAGGCGCCAGAAACCTCAGGCCCGCACGCCCCACCCGAACCGCCCGCCCATCAATCCTCGGCCACCCCCACCCCATCCCTCCCCGCAAGGGGGAGGGAGGAACTGTAGCACCACCTGTGTATCTCCCTCCCCGCCAGGTCGAAGGAGGAACAATGGCACAGCTGGCGTGTCTCCCCCCTTGCGGGGAGGGGTCAGGGGTGGGGGTGAGCGGAGCCATCAAACCTCCGCAAACTCCAAGATCACCTGGTCCACCGCCAGCACCGCTCCGGCAACCACGTGCACCTTGGCCACGCGAGCCCGCTTTTCCGCCTTGAGCACGTTTTCCATCTTCATGGCTTCGACAATGGCCAGTTGCTGGCCATCCTCCACCACGTCACCCTCCGCCACATCGATCCGCACCACCTGCCCGGGCATCGGGCAGAGCAGGAATTTCGACAGGTCCGGCGGCACCTTGATCGGCATGTGCGCCACCAGATCGGCGACGTGCGGCAAGAGCGTTGTCACCTTCAGGTCCGCGCCGCGATAGCGGATGCGGAAACCGGCGGTCTGGCGCGAAACCTTGAGCAGATAGACCTGCCCATCCACCCGCACCCGGGCAATCGAATCTCCCGCGCCCCAGTTCATTTCCACCAGTGTCTTGCCCGCCGCGCTCTGCAGCCAGTATTCGCCGTGTTTCTCGATAATCTCGAACTGCCAGCGTCCTTCCCCGATCAGCACCGCCTGCTGGCGGCTCGGCTGATAAAGCCCATTATCATTGGCATCGGCAAAGCCGCGCGCATCGAGCTTATAGGCGGCGCAGGCGGCGAAGGCGGCAATCGCATCGAGCGCTGCCGGGGTCAGCGTTGCCCCCAAAAACCCCTCGGGAAACTCCTCGGCGATATAGCCCGTCGTCATCCGCCCATCGCGGAACCGCTGCTGGTCCATCACGGTTGAGAGAAACGGCAGGTTGTGCCCCACCCCCTCGACCTCGAACTGGTCGAGCGCCGCCGCCATCGCATCAATCGCTTCCAGCCGCGTCGGCGCCCAGGTGCAGAGCTTGGCGATCATCGGGTCATAAAAGGTCGAGATTTCCCCGCCCTCGAACACCCCCGTATCGTTGCGCACCACCATGCCCGGCACCGCCTCTTCCTCCGGAGGTCGATAGCGCGTCAGCCGCCCCACCGATGGCAAAAAGTTCCGGTACGGGTCTTCGGCATAGAGCCGGCTCTCGATGGCCCAGCCATTCAGCTTCACGTCTGCCTGGGTCAGCGGCAGCTTTTCGCCCGCCGCCGCGCGCAGCATCAGTTCCACCAGATCGAGCCCGGTGATCAGTTCGGTCACCGGATGCTCCACCTGCAAGCGGGTGTTCATTTCGAGGAAATAAAAGTTCCGCTGTCCGTCGACGATGAATTCCACCGTGCCGGCGCTGGTGTACCCCACCGCCTTGGCCAGCGCCACCGCCTGCTCGCCCATCGCCTTGCGCGTTGCCGCATCAAGGAATGGCGAAGGCGCCTCCTCGATCACCTTCTGGTTGCGCCGCTGGATCGAGCATTCGCGTTCATTCAGATAGAGCACATTGCCGTGCTGATCCCCGATCAGCTGGATTTCGATATGCCGCGGCTCGGTCACGAACTTTTCGATGAAAATCCGGTCGTCGCCAAACGAACTTGCCGCTTCCGATTTGGAGCGCTCAAACCCCTCGCGCGCCTCCGCATCGTTCCAGGCGATGCGCATGCCCTTGCCCCCGCCGCCCGCCGAGGCCTTGATCATCACCGGATAGCCAACCTCACGCGCAATCGCCACCGCCTCATCGGCGTCCGCAATCAGCCCCATATGCCCCGGCACCGTCGAAACCCCGGCCTCGGCGGCAATCTTTTTGGAGGTGATCTTGTCGCCCATCGCCTCGATGGCCTTCACCGGCGGCCCGACGAAAATGATCCCCGCCTTGTCCAGCGCTTCGGCAAATTTCGGGTTTTCCGACAAAAACCCATAACCCGGATGCACCGCCTCGGCCCCCGTCGCCTTGCAGGCTCCGATGATCCTGTCGATCAAGAGATAGCTCTGCCCCGCCGGCGAACCACCGATATGCACCGCCTCATCGGCCATGCGCACATGCAGCGCCTCTTTGTCGGCATCCGAATAGACCGCAATCGTCCGGATCGCCATCCGCTTTGCCGTCTTGATCACCCTGCAGGCAATTTCCCCGCGATTGGCAATGAGAAGTGATTTAAACATCAGCCCTTCTTCCTCAGTTTGGCAGCGTCTCGAGAATTTCCACCCGCACTAAGCGATCCCCTCCCCCTTGCGGGGAGGGATAGGGTGGGGGTGGCCAGGCTCTCCAACGTCTCGATAATCATCCGTCCAACCCCATCGCGATTGCCCATCACGTCCCGATTGCTCACCCGCACCACCACATATCCCTCGTCGCGCAGAAAACGGCTGCGCTCCCCGTCATAGGTCCGCGCCGCGTCAGACCCGTGCGTATCCCCATCCACTTCGATCACCAGCCGCGGCGCATGGCAGACAAAGTCTGCAAAGTACCGCCCCATTGGCACCTGACGCCGGAAATGAAACCCCAGCGGCTTGAGCTCCCGCAACAGCCCCCACATCACCCGCTCCGGCATTGTTGCGTTCTGCCGCAGGCTTCTCGCCCGGGCGATCTCTGGCTTCACCCCCACCCTACCCCTCCCCACAAGGGGGAGGGGACCGTCCGGCGCCTGCCCCAACCGGCTCTCCTCCCGCTTGTGGGGAGGAGGTGGAGGTGGGGGTCTTTCCCGCCCAGACATCCGCCGTCATCCCAAAACATCCCGCTCCCCCAAAACACCACGCTGTCCCCTCCCCCCTGCGGGGGACTGTTTATCTGGAGCGCGCCGCACCCCACCCTAACCCTCCCCACAAGGGGGAGGGGACCATCTGGCGCCTGCCCCGCCGCCTGCCCCAACCGGCTCTCCTCCCCCCTGTGGGGAGAGATAGGGTGGGGGCCCTTCGCGGCCGACACCCCCACTTCATCCCTTCCTCCGTTCAGAAAAGCACCGCGCCATCAGGCCGATTCCCAGCCGGGTGGCCTCGACGTAGAGGATCGAGCTTTGCTTGCCGCCAAACGGCATCTCGATCCGCTTGATCGTCACCAGGTTTTCCCGCTGCAACACCTGATAGGCATCGAACCGGTCGAAATACCCGTTCAGATAGGCCCGGGGCGCATTGCCGGTCTTGATGTCCTCATCGACGATCAGCACATGGCGGTAGTGGCCATCCCAGAAGCTGGTTTCGCCCCGGCAAAAGGCTTTGAACGCGTCCTCGGTCAACTCCGCCTCCCGCGTCAGATAGGCCCGGCGGATGGCGCTCTCGTTGAGTTCGCTGCGCACATCATCGGGATAGATTTCCGGAAAGCGGCTGCATTCCAGCACCAGCGCCCGCAGCGCGGCGGCTTCGTCATTGCCCATGCGCTTCAGGCAATCGGCAAAGGCGGCCAGCTGGGCATCGAATTCGGGCCGCCCCGAGCGGAACAACCTGCTCCACAGCTCGGAAACCTCTGATTTCTCGTGGTCAATCGGCGCGGCCTCGATCAACTGGATCAGGTTTTTCCAATGCACCGCGCTAAACGTCTGGTCCTTGCCGCGCGCCGCCCGGCGGGCGTGCGCCAGCGCATGGTCAAGGCTGCGGGCGCGATATTTCTTGAAGTTCCGCTCGCTCAAAACCGAGCCGCCGAACAATGTTTTAATTCTGCCGATTAATGTCATCTGGTCTTCAATATGTTTGCGTGATCCCGGCAACCCGGGCCCACACAGACTAACCCGACGAGCCTCCCGGCGAAGCGCTTTTCTGCGCGCCGCCGGTTGGACCGCACGGGCCGACCCGACAGGCCCGTCTTGCCTCATCACACCAGCAGCCACCGGGCGTCCCATCTCACCCCTCACAGCGGAATATTGTCGTGCTTCTTCTGCGGCATGCCCTGCTTCTTGTGCCTGAGCGATTCGAGCGCCCAAACAAAAATCGGGATACATTCCCAAACTGGCCGCATGAAATCTGACTTCAATTGGCAAATGACATGTGACCGGACCCAATTAGGTCACCAAATGGTATAGAACGACCGTCAGGAGGGATGCGGCGAGAAACAGGAGCCCCAACGCGGCCGATGGCAGAGCTATTCTCGCGGCGACTCGGCTTGCGCGCCCCCACTGAGCTAGCTTGCGCAGGAAGCCATCGCTGTTCACATCAGGGGGGCGCCCCTCAAATATCTCACCATCATCTAGTGTTTCGATTTGACGAATGGCACCTATGCGAACAAACACCGCCACAGCGGCCACGAGTAGCGAGAGAACTGCTAGTGAAGAAAGATAATCAATTACCGGCCACGATTTGTCATACTCACGAAGTATGAATAGAGCGAAGGCCAGCATCCCACCGAGGACGCTGAAGGTGAACTTCGGTATCTCAATACGGGCTTTAGCCGCTGCCTTTATTCTCTGAAATGCCTGCTCGGGGTTCTCAATATTGCTCATCTCACCCCTCACAGCGGAATATTGTCGTGCTTCTTGGCCGGCATACCCTGCTTCTTGTGCCTGAGCGTTTCGAGCGCCCGGATCACCCGCCGCCGCGTGCCGTGCGGCATGATCACGTCGTCGATGAAACCGCGCTCGGCGGCCACGAACGGGTTGGCGAAGCGGTCTTCATAGTCCTTGGTGCGCTTGGCAATCTTGTCCTTGTCGGCCAGTTCGGCGCGATAAAGGATTTCCACCGCCCCCTTGGCCCCCATCACCGCAATTTCCGCGCTCGGCCAGGCATAGTTCACATCGGCCCGGATATGCTTGGACGCCATCACGTCATAGGCTCCGCCATAGGCCTTGCGGGTGATCACCGTCACCTTGGGCACCGTGGCCTCGGCATAAGCGAACAAAAGCTTGGCCCCGTGCTTGATGATGCCGCCATATTCCTGCGCCACCCCGGGCAGGAACCCGGGCACGTCCACCAGCGTCAGGATGGGGATTTCAAAGCAATCGCAGAAGCGGATGAACCGCGCCGCCTTCTTGGATGAGTTGATGTCGAGGCACCCGGCCAGAACCAGCGGCTGGTTGGCCACCACGCCCACCGTCGAGCCATTGAGCCTTATGAACCCGGTCAGGATATTGCCCGCATGGTCCTTCTGCAGCTCGAGAAAGTCCCCCTCGTCGGCAATCTTCAGGATCACTTCGCGCATGTCATAGGGCTTGGTCGCGCTGTCGGGGATCACCGTGTCGAGCGAGAAATCCTGCCGGTTGGGCAGATCGTTGGTCGCCACGCGCGGCGCCTTCTCGCCGGCATGCAGCGGCAGAAAATCTACCAGCCGCCGCACTTCCATCAGCGTTTCTATGTCGTTCTCGAACGCGGCATCTGCCACCGATGAGATTTTGGTGTGGGTCGAGGCCCCGCCCAGTTCCTCCTGGGTCACGATCTCGTTGGTCACCGTTTTCACCACATCCGGCCCGGTCACGAACATATAGCTCGTGTCCTTGACCATGTAGATGAAGTCGGTCATCGCCGGGGAATAGACCGCCCCGCCCGCGCACGGCCCCATGATCACCGAAATCTGCGGCACCGCCCCCGAGGCCATCACATTGCGCAAAAACACATCGGCATAGCCGCCGAGCGCGGCCACGCCCTCCTGGATGCGCGCCCCGCCCGAATCGTTGAGCCCGATGATTGGTGCCCCGTTCTGCACCGCCAGCTCCATGATCTTGCAGATCTTTTTGGCATGGGTTTCCGACAGCGATCCGCCGAACACGGTAAAATCCTGGCTGAACACATAGACCATGCGGCCATTGATCGTGCCCCAGCCCGTCACCACCCCGTCGCCGGGTATAATGGTGTCGCCCATGCCGAAATCCACCGCGCGATGGGTCACGAACATGTCGTATTCTTCAAAGCTGCCCGGATCGAGCAGCACATCGAGCCGCTCGCGCGCCGTCAGCTTGCCCTTGGCATGCTGGGTGTCGATGCGCCTCTGCCCGCCGCCAAGCCGCGCCTGCTCGCGCTTGACCTCAAGGGCGTCGATGATCTCCTGCATGGTGCCTCCCAACATCAATTGCCCCACCCTATGCCCTCGCGCACCGCAGCGCGAGACAGGAAAGCGCAAAGCTGTTACAGTCACACAAGTTCAGTTTTGTGAAACTGTGGAATTGTGACATGGCCGGTCGGAAAGTCTTCGCGGGTGCCAGGCTGCGCGCCCTGCGCAACCAGCACAAGCTCACCCAGGGCGAACTGGCGGCGCGGCTCGATATTTCCACCTCCTATGTCAACCAGCTCGAAAGCAACCAGCGCCCGTTGACCGCCTCGGTCATGCTGGCGCTGGCCGATGGCTTCGGGCTCGATCTGTCGAGCCTGATGACCGATGCTTCCGATCGCCTGCTCGCCGACCTGCGCGAGGCCATGGCCGATCCGGTCTTTGGCGAGGCCGTGCCCAACCTGCAGGAGCTCAAGACTGTCGCCGTCAACGCCCCCGATATGGCCCGCGCCCTGCTCGCGCTCTATGAAACCTGGCGCAAGACCAATGAGCGGCTGGCCGGCGTCGATGCCGTCCTCACCAGCGATCCCTCGAGCGGGGTCAAGACCGCCTACGAGGAAGTGCGCGATTTCTTCCACTATGCCGGCAACTACATCGACCCGCTCGACCGCGCTGCCGAAACCCTGGCCGCCGAAATCGGCGAGTTCGGCCCCGACCGGCTGCATCGGCTCATCGCCTATTGCGCCGAAACGCACGATATCCGCGTCAGTCTCACCGTGCCCAACAGCGCCGAAACCATCCGCGATTATGATCGCGCCACCCGCACGCTGGCCATCAACGCGCGGCTCGAGCCAGCCACCCAGTTCTTCCAGATCGCCAGCCACCTGGCGCAGATGGAACAGACGACGCTGATCGGCACCATCATATCCGAAGCCGGATTCAAAACCGCCGAAGCCCGCCAGATCGCCCGCATGGGGCTGGCCAATTATTTCGCCGGGGCCCTGCAAATGCCCTATGGCGCCTTCCTCAAGGCCGCTGAGGCGGTGCGCTACGATATCGAAGAATTGGGCCACGCCTTCGGCGCCAGCCTCGAACAGGTGGCCCATCGTCTCTCGACCATGCAGCGCCCGCGCGAACGCGGCGTGCCGTTCTTTTTCGCCCGGCTCGATGCGGCGGGCACCATCACCAAGCGCCATTCGGCGACGCCCCTGCAGTTCGCCCGTTTCGGCGGTGCCTGCCCGCTCTGGAACGTGCACCGCGCCTTCGAGGCGCGCGGCGAAATGATCCGCCAGCTCGCCGAAACCCCCGATGGCAACCGCTATCTGTGCCTGGCCTGGTCGAGCGAGAAGCGCATCGGCGGCTATCGCGGCCCGGTCCGGCGCTATGCCTATGCGTTGGGCTGCGAAGTCTCCCATGCCGGCAAGCTCATCTATGCCGCCGATCTGGACCTGGCCCATGCCAGCTTCGATCCCATCGGGATTTCCTGCCGCATCTGCGAGCGCCGCAACTGCCACCAGCGCGCCGTCCCCCCGCTCGCCGCCCCCATCACCATCGCCCCCGACCACCGCTCCATCGTGCCCTACACCATCGGCTGACGGGCCTTTTACCCCACCCGCAGTCAAACCCGATCCAACCCAAGCGACCCGCCTCGAGCCCGCCCTGGCGGGAAGGGGTCAGGGGTGGGGGTAAGCCCGGCACACCACCCTCTCCGTCATCCCGGCGCAGGCCGGGATCCAGTACCCTCCGCACCCGAAAACGGCCCAAGCCCCGCGTGGCCAAAGTCACCGGCCCAAACGGCCCCTCGGGCTTACTGGATACCGGCCTTCGCCGGTATGACGCGCGGGGCTTGGCAGGTGACAAGCCAAACTGTCTCGTTCTCCTGATGGGGACACTGCAAGTGTGGCACCACCTCAATATCTCCCTCCCCTTTGCGGGGGACTGTTTAGTCGGAGCGCGCCGCACCCCCACCTTGATCCTCCCCCTGGAAGGGGGAGGAGACACGCAAGCCGCGAAACACGGGCTCCCTCCCTCTTGAGGGGGAGGGATGGGGTGGGGGTGATGGGAGCCACCGACGGTCCAATGTGAACACTCCCCCCTTGTGGGCAGGGGAATCGCATATGGGTTGCGGATTTTGGCGAATTGGATTCTGAAGCCTCTTAGGAGGATTGGATGGATCAGTTTTCAGTTCATTTTTCATCGGTTCCCGATCCGCGAGCGT
>JAYRZB010000012.1:0-51865 GCA_041916675.1 Devosia sp.
CTTGATCCTCCCCCTGGAAGGGGGAGGAAACACGCAAGCCGTGAAACACGGGCTCCCTCCCTCTTGAGGGGGAGGGATGGGGTGGGGGTGTGGGGAGCCACCGGCAGTCCAATGTGAACACTCCCCCGCAAGGGGGAGGGCGAATTTGTGGCACCGTCCAATATCAATCCCATCGTTAGTTCTGTTGCTCGGCACGGCCTTCGTGTCTCCCTCCCCCTTGCGGGGGTGAAGCGCGGCCCGAAGGGACAAATCGCGCCAGTGGCGCGATTTGAGCGGTGAACGCCTTGAGCTATGCGAAAGGCTGGTCAGGGGTGGGGGTGGGCAGCCATCGACCACGCAAAAAGCTTATCCCCGCTCCCGCAATCTCCATCATCATTGCCACGTCCCTCCGTTGCGGCGTGGTTGCAACGAACGATCAGCGGAGGGAAATGGGGAAGCCGGGGTCGCCTGGTTTCGCGCGAGGCTATAGCGACAGCTGCCGGTTAAGGTCCGTCACCTGGATCGCCCTCGTGAAAAGCCCCATTGTCTGGGGCAAAGGACGCTTCGCACCACACTATCTACCCCACACTGAGGCCGACTTTGCCCCAGACCGCCGCACCAAAACCCCGCCCGGAAACCCGCGCGGGGCACGGTCACATGCCCTGCACGAAACCCAGGATGTTGCCCTCGGAATCCTTGCACCAGGCATTCTTGACGCCGCCGAAGTCAACATATCCATCGACGGTTTTAAGCCCGGGCAGATCGTACTCTTCAAAGATCACGCCGCGCGCCCGGAGCGTCTCCATGTCCGCCAGAAGGTCGTCGGTGGCAAAACTGAGAATGGTGTGCTGCGCCGTGCCGGCATAGGCAGTGGGATAGAGAAAGGCATTCAGGCCGCCGCCCAGCACATAGCCGGCGCCATATTCCATGTCGTTGACCGGCGTCAGGCCGAGCACATCGGCATACCAGCGCTTGGCACGGTTCAGGTCCGAGGCCGGTATCATGGCCGTGGCGATGTGGTTTGCAAACATGGCGTCCTCCCTGTGCACTTACGCTCACAACGCAGAAGACTGCCCTATTGTTGCGGTTTGGGCTACTGCGCCATCGGCATGGGCTGCAGGTCGGTTTCCGAAACGATGCGCTCGTGCCGTTCCGCCAGGCTCTTGACCCGATATTGCTGCGGGCCTTTTTCGATCGGCAGCAGGGCCAGGATCACGCATTCGCTGGCCAACCGCATGCTGGCGCCGCGCGCGGGCAGCAGCATGGCATTCTCGCCGATGTGGTATCGGGTGGGCTCGGTCATTTGTGGGCTCCACGCTCGAGCGGAAAGGCCTCGCTATCATAAAGGGCGCGGATGGCCACTTTGTCGAACCGGTCTTCATCCACCTCAAGAAAAGCGCCATGCAGCAGCTCCACCGGCAATTGCTCGACGGCATACTGGATGGCTTCGGCGGCGGTGTCGAAACGGTGATACCCGGTCTGGCGCGCCCGGTTGGCGCCCCGGCTGGAGTAGAGTTCGGCCCGCGCGAGATAGTCGAATTCGGCCAATCTATACCCCCTGCCCGCAATCGGGCTAAGCTTCAGTCCTTGGCCCGATGTTTGGCCAGTTTTGCAGCGCGCGATTGTTTGAGTTCTTCGGCCTCGCGCTCGTCGGCCGCAGCTTTAGCGAGGCGCAGGGCTTTCAGGCGCGCCGTATTGGCATCGACTGCGTTCATGGCCTGCTGCTGTTCACTGAGCGCCTTTTGCTGGCGCCGTTCGATTTCGGAGAAGCGGCTCTCCGCGCGTGCCCGTGATGCTGAGATCATCCCTGGCTCCTTTCGGAAATGAAAAGGCCGCCCCAAGGGGCGGCCTCGAAGTCAGCTTAGCGAACCAGCGACAGGTTCGTGGCCGAAACCTTGCCATCACGGCCGGATTCGAGGTCGTAGGAGACCTTCTGGCCTTCAGCCAGGCCCGAGATGCCGGCGCGTTCCAGCGCGGTCACATGGACAAACGCGTCCTTGGAGCCATCATCGGGAGAGATAAAGCCGAAGCCCTTGGTGGAGTTGAAGAATTTTACGGTGCCGATAGTCATAGCAATTTCCTGTGTTGTGAAGCCCGAACGCAGGGCGAACGGACGAAGTCCCGCACCCGCGACATGCGGGGCGGCCTAAACGTTCGCAAATCAAGAGATAGCTAAAACCGGTGATCCGGCAACAGTTAGCGCGTGACGGCTGAAAACGTACCCTTACTATGGGCTCTTTTGCCCCAACATACAAGGCTGGCGTCGCAATCCCCGGCTTCGCCCTGCTTTTCCGGCCGTTTTCGACGGTCAAACAATTCTTAAGCCTAACCATCCATTATCATGATTGTTCGAAGTTCCATGGGCCCGCGGCGTGTGTTTTGCTGGTCCATCCGTGATCAGTTCTGCGTTCCGGAGTTGTTATGTCCCGCTCGATTTTCGCGCTGCTGCCGCTTGCGGTTGTGGCGGCCACAGCGCTTTCCGGCTGCACCATGCTGGGCATCAACTTCGCCCCGCGCCAGCTCTCCGAGCGTGAATGCATGATGCGGGCTATGTATTTCGAATCGCAGCGGTCAAGCGAAGAAGGCATGATCGCGGTCGGCACCGTGGTGATGAACCGCGTGAACGATCCGCGCTACCCCAAGTCGGTCTGCGGCGTTGTCGGCCAGCACAACCAGTTCGCCGATGGCGTGTTGACCAGGCCGATGACCGATTCCGGGGCTGTTCTTGCCGCCTCCGCCGCCGATCAGGTTCTCTCCGGCGTTCGGCATCCCGGCGTGCGCGGCGCCCAGCATTTCCACACCGCCGGGCTCCGCTTCCCCTACAACAACATGCACTATGTGCTCGAAGCCGGCGGCAACGAGTTCTACGAAAAGTACTAGCCCCTGGGCTCGGCGAATATCTCGTCGAGCCGCTGGTAGCCTGCTTCCAGTCCCTCGGCCATGCCGGTCTGCATCGCGCCCTTCATGGCCTCTTCCGATGAATAGATCACCGTATGGCGCATATGGGTCACTCCATCGCGCTCGGTCAGCACCATGGTGCCCAGCGTTTCACCGCCGGTCCAGTCCTCATCAAATATCTCCCTGTTCGCCAGCTTCTCGGGCCTCACCACCTCGGTGAAGGTCCCGCCCATGCCCATTTCGCGGCCATCGGCATTTGCCCAGACATAGCGGAATTTGCCGCCCACCCGCAGGTCGATCTCGCACACCGGCATGGTCCAGCCTGGCGGTCCCAGCAGCCAGCGGCGCACCAGTGCCGGAATTGTGTAGGCGTCAAACACCATCTCGCGTGGCGCATTGAACGAGCGCTCGATCACCAGGGTGCGTTCGCCTTCAGTTGCCAGCGTCAGTTTGCGGGTTGCGGCCAATTTATCCCCCTAGCTCTTGTTGTCGTTAGAATTGCCCTGCGACATCATCTGGTCGAGCAGGGAGTCGAGGCGGGCAAAATTGCCCTCCCAATGTTGTCGATAGGTGTTCAACCACTCGGTCGCTTCGGCCAGCGGCTGCGCCTCCAGCTTGCAGGGTCGGCGTTGCGCATCGCGCCCGCGGGAAATCAACCCGGCGCCTTCGAGCACCTTAAGGTGTTTGGATATAGCTGGCTGGCTCATCGCGAACGGTTCGGCCAGTTCGTTGACCGAAGCCTCGCCCTTGGCGAGCCGGGCCAGAATTGCCCGGCGCGTGGGATCGGCAAGCGCTGCAAACGTGGCATCGAGTTCGGCTGACGTCAGCATTCAATAACCCATGTGTTTTAGAACCATATGGTTATTTGCTAATTGTTGCCGCCCGTCAAGCCAAACAAAAGCCCGCCCGGAGCATCCTCCAGGCGGGCCGCAAGGCATGGCAAAGGCCTGATGCTAGAAATCGCCGCCCATATCGAAGTCGCCGCCGCCGAAATCGTCACCGCCGATATCCTGATCGGAGACTTCGGGTTCCGGCTCGGGTTCGGGTGCCGGTTCGGCAGCCTGCGCCGCGCCGGCTGCAAACACGCTGCCGATCGCCTGCCCAAGCAGAATGCCACCCGTCACGCCAAGCGCCGTCTGCGCTGCACCGGCCAGAAAGCCACCGCCGCCGCGCTGCTCGTCCTGCCGGTCCCACGGGCCACGGCGGGTCTGCGCCTGTGCTACCGGCTGCTCGGCGCGTGCCGGTTCCCGGCGCGGCGCCGTGTCACCGAACAATCCACCCAGAAAGCCGCCACCCGCCGGGCGGCGCCGGGCATCGGCCTCAAGTTCGTCAATCCGCTCCCGCGCCAGCCGCAACGCCGTTTCCTGCACCAGCACTGTCTGCGCCATGAAATAGGCCGCGCCGGGCTGGGCGACGAGCTTGCGGGCGATCAGGGCATCGGCCTCTTCGTCGCGCGACGGCCCGTTGCGTTCAACATCGGCCAGCCGGTCGAACAGCCCTTCTATGGCGCTGCGGTCTTCGGGATTGAGCATTTGGACCTCCACTATGTTTCGCACAATAGATGGGGCCCAGATTGGTATCGACAAGACCACCTAGCGGGAACGGCGCTCGTTCAGATAATCCTGCAGCTGATACTGCCAATAGGTCAGCTGCACCGCCGCCTTGCCCAGCCACCCGCCGTTCCAGCTCAGCCCGAACGGCTCAAACGCCTGATAGCGGCGGCTTTCCCCGCAAATCCCTTCCGCCAGCAGGCGCCCAGAGATAGCGGTCGTATTCATGCCATGCCCGCCAAAGGCCGTGGCATGCCAAAGCCCGGGTTCCGATTGCCCAACCTGCGGCATCAGGTGCCGGGCATAGGCCATCAGGCCGGTCCAGGCGGTCTCGACCTTGAGTTCGGCAAGTTGCGGATAAGTCGCCACCATGCTCGCCCGCAGGTAGCCTGCCAGATCCCTTGGCTCGGCCGTCCGCGTCGTGATCTTGCCACCCCAAAGGATCCGCTGCCCGTCATCGACCAGCCGGTAGTAATCGCTGGCCCGCCGGTCATCGCCCAGCGCATAACGGGTCCGTATTGCGGTCGCGATCAGGTCCGGTGCCGCCTCTGTCAGCAACACATAGGTGGCAATCGGCTGATAGGCGCGGTGCAGCTTGGGCATGAACCGCCCGGTATAGCCGCCGCAGGTCACCGCTACGGTGGCGGCATTCACCTGCCCTGCGCCGGTTGAAACCCGCCAGCCCGCACCGTGCCGGACTACGGCGGATACTGCGCTGCCTTCAAATACCTTGCCGCCCAGCCGGGTGATTTCACGGGCCAGCCCATTGGCATAGTTCAGCGGATGAAAATGGAAGCTGCGCCTATCGAGCAGGCCCTGATGATAGGCGTCAGTCACCATCAGGTCGCGCAGGTGTTCAGCCTCAAGCAGTTCGATTTCATAGTCAAAGCGGCTCGCCAGCATGTCGCGATAACGTCTGTAGGCATCGCCAGCCTCATAGCGCGCTGACCACACGATGCCTGGCACCGGCTGCGCATCGGCCATGGCGAGGCGCTCGATATTGCCCGCAACAATGCCGAGCCCTTCGACTGAAAGCCGGAACAGCTCACCCGCCGCCTCAGGCCCCACCCGGGCTTCGATGCTCGAAAAGTCGCGTGCAAAGCCAATCCCGACAAAGCCGCCATTGCGCCCCGAGGCGCCCCAGGCGATCCGGTTGGCCTCCACCAGAACCACCGACTTGCCACAGCGCAAAAGCTCCAGCGCCGTCGTCAGCCCGGCCATGCCGCCACCGATCACGCACACATCGGCCTCAGCCACGCCCGAAAGCGCCGGATAGCCCGACCCCGGTGTCGCTGTGCGCGAATAGTAGCTGTCGATGTGCTCCATTGCGCCGCTGGTTATTTGGGGCGGATGTCGGTGTATTCGCGCGTCTTGGGCCGACCCACAAAAGTCACCCAGAAAAAGTTCAGCACATAGGTGCCGGCGGTGCGGAACACGCCCTCTTTTTCAAGCCGACGGCCCGAGGTCTTCATCGGCAGGGCGAACGTCCACTTCACCGGCCCGACCTTGCTCATGCGCACCGCGACGTCGGTATCTTCGCCGTAGAACTCGATACTGCGATCATAGCCACCGGCCTTGATCCAGGCCGAGCGCTTGATAACGAAGTTGCCGCCCTGGATCATCGAACCGATCCGGAGCGCCTGGGCAATCAGATAAAAGCCATAGGAGAGATAATAGAACAGCCGCACCAGAAACCGGTTCCACAGCGACATGTCGTAGTAGATGTAGGGTCCGCTCAGCGCCACCAATTCGGGGTTCTTCTCGAATTCGTCGAGCACCGTGGTCAGCCAGCCCTCCGGCAACACGGTGTCGCTGTCGATGTTCGCCACCAGTTCAGCCGTCGTCGCCTCGAACCCTGCATGGCGGGCATTCACCAGCCCCTTCTTGGATTCATAGACCACCCGCACGCCTTCAAAGCTCTCGGCAATTTCCTGCGTGCGGTCCACCGAGGCATTGTTGACCACGCAAATATCGACATCCGCACCCGACCGCTTGACCTCCTTGATCACCGATTCAAGGCAGAGACCGATCAGGGCCTCTTCGTTGTAGGCGGGAATAACGAATGCCAGCTTGGCCAAAGCCTTCTCCTCTGCGCGCGCTCACGCTCTTGAACACCGCCACATTGCAGACGCGGCGCCCCGATGCAAATAGCGGCAAGGCGCTTTCCCCGCTTGCCGTTTGGCAGAGCCTTATCCCAACTTTGGTCCGAGTGCCATCGCCAGACGCTGACCAGTATCGCCTTGTGGGCGCCGGGTCAGCCCGGTTGGGGCGGACACACCATCAGCGAAGATGCGTCCGTCCTGGCGGTTCAGGGTCAGTGCCCGATAAAGTCCGATTTGCCCACCGGCACGCCGTTGTGCCGCAGAATGGCGTAGGCTGCTGTCACGTGGAAATAGAAGTTCGGCATGGCGTTGGCCAGCAGATAGTCCAGCGCCTGTGCCGTAATTTCCTGCCCACGGAACTTGATGGTGAGCGTCTTGTCTTCGCTGCCCGCCAATTGCGCTTCGGTGAAGCTCTCGACATAGGCGGCGGCCTTGAGCAGCCGCTCCTTGAGCTCGGCAATGGTCTTTTCTTCATCCGGCCAGCTCGGCGCATCCGTGCCCGCCAGTCGGCTCAGGGCAAACTTGGCGCGGTCGGTGGCGTTCTGCACCTGAAAGCTCAGTGGCAGCATGTCCGGTGCCAGTCGGGCTCCCATGAGCACATTCACATCGAACTTGCGTTCAGCGGCATAGGTCTCGGCCTTCTCCAGCACGTTGACCATGTTCTTGAGCATGCGGGCAAACACCGGCACCGTCACGGCATAGGCGGAAATCGTCATCAATCAATCCTGTTCTGCAATCGGCCGCATTGGCCGGTGCGGAATGTGTGCCCTGCCCGGCCCCGCCGCAAGGGGAGCGGACCACCAATATTCACGCCGTCAGTGGAATGGCATATATTCAGCATCGGTTCATACAGAACGCCCTACTGAACTAGCCAGCCAATGGTTTGAAATCATACTGGGATTCCCATTGCCAGAAACTGCGCAGCCCGGACAATGGCTCCGGAACGATCCAAGGAGGACTTGAAATGAACCTGTTCAAGCTGACCCAGTCGCTTTTTCTCGCCGCCACCATCGCTTTGTCGGCGGGCGTTTCCGGCGCCAGCGCCCAGGATGTGAATGCCCGAGTCGCCGTGCCCGATGTGCCGGGCGGCGCTAACTTTGCCGGCTGCTATCGTGTCACGGGCCCGCTCTATGGCCCCTACACCATGACCTTCTGCCTCAAGCAGAAAGGCACCTACACCGTCACCGGCGGCGGCATCAAATGCAATGGCCGACTGAGCTGGGATTCGAACGGCCGGGAGATTGATATCGACTTGCGCCGCACATCCTGCGGCAATGGCGTCGCCTGGAGCGGCGACAGCCTGACCTGCCGCCCGCTCGGCATCTTCGGCGGCATCGTGCCCTTCGTGGTCGTGCCCGATGTGCCGATCCTGTCTGGCCTGCGCTGCACCTACTACCCGTCCGCGCCGGGTTTCAAGGATACCCGCATTACAGCGCGCCGCATCAGCTAAGCCCGTCCTGCCGGGGGTTTCGGCCCCCGGCAACCCCTTAGCAAAACCTTAACGCCCGCCCTTTAGCCTGTCTTGAACCTGATTCCGGCTGAGGACATATGCCTGTAGCTGCCACCAATTTCTTTGCATTGAACAACGCGGGCGCCAATGGGCTCTCGTTCGAGCATTCTGATGGCTCGTTCAAAGGCATCGATGGCAACACCTATCCGGCTGGCTGGTTCCGCGGCAAAGACGACAAATACCACGCCCCTGGCGCCTTTATCGGCAAGGATGGCGAATACCATCCCAAGGGTGCCTTCTACGGTAAGGACGGCAAATATCATTTCGCCGGAACCTTCTATGGCAAGGATGGCAAGTACCACCTGCCCGGCTCGTTCATCGGCAAGGACGGAAACTACCAGATCAAGGGCTCTTTCATCGGCAAGGATGGAAACTACCATGGCCCGGGCGCTGTCATGCAGAAGGATGGCACCTATCGCGAAACAAAGACTATGGCCAAACTCAAGATGATCGAGCTCGGCGGTTGCATCGCCTGAGCCTCGCCACTAGGGTTTGGGCATGGGCAAGTACGAAGCTAAGACCACCGAAACTGCGCAGGACTCGACCGCCTTTGTCGCCGCGATCGAAGACCCGCAGCGCCGTGCCGATTGCGAAATCCTGCTCGACCTGATGGCGCGCATTTCGGGCCAGCCGCCACGCATGTGGGGCCCAACCATGGTTGGCTTCTCCCGCTACGACTATAAATACGAGTCAGGGCATGAAGGCTCGTCCTTCCGCATCGGCTTTTCGCCGCGCAAGGCCAACCTCACGCTCTACATCATGCCCGGTTATGCCGATTTCGGCCCGATCCTTGAGCGTCTGGGCAAGCACACGCTCGGCAAAGCCTGCCTCTATCTCAAACGCCTGTCCGATGTGGATATGAAGGTGCTTGAGGAACTGCTGCGTGCCGGGCTTGCCCGCATGGAAGCGCTCTATCCCACCAAATAGACAGGGCCCCCGCACCATCTCTGATGTCGGAGGCCCTGGAGATTCACCCGCCGCACTTGAGGGCTTGGGGGACGAACGGCGGGTGTGTCTCGCGGTTCACCGGTGCATGGGTCGTTTGCATTTCCAGCGAACTGACCATCAGATGGTCGCACTTTGCGGCGAAAAAAGAGGCGTTCACCGAAAGGTGAAAGCGCAGGCTGAACCGCACCCACTTATCCCACCATTGCCGCAACACTGTTATGCTGGCATGGAATAAGCCCCACGCCGCCGGAATCGTCGTAACTCCGCGTGGCGCGCATCCCATCCGCAGGCACTGCCTGCCCGGCTCCACGCCGGAACAAGACGCCGCCGCTGTTTTTGCGCGGCGCAGGAGAAATTCTAGATGCCTATCATCAGCCCGGAACCGTTGCCGGCCAGATCGTTCAGCGCACCGCTCGAAGCGGTCGACTACATCACTGAAATCTACAACCGCAACACCGGCTTTATCCGCCAGCACCTGTTTGCTCTTGCCGATGGCGTCGTTCCGCCGGGCAAGGTCCGCGCCTTTTATCCGCAGGCCCAGGTCACCTCGACCAGCTTCCGCAAGTCCGAATCCACCCTGCCCTATGGCTTCCTGCACAGCCCGGGCGTTTATCGCACCACGCTCACCGCGCCGGATCTGTTCCGCAACTATCTGCTCGAGAACTTCACCATCATCCTCAAGAACCACGGCGGCGAGATCACGGTGGGGGAATCGAGCATTCCCATCCCGCTGCACTTCGCCCTCAATGCTTCAGACACGTTGGATGGCTCAGCGCTCAACGAACTGGGCATCCCGCTGCGCGATATCTTCGATGCCCCCGATCTCAATCACACCGACGATGAAATCGCCAACGGCACCTTCATTCCGCCCCAGGGCGGCCCCTACCCGCTGGCTGCCTTCACCGCGCCACGCGTCGACTATTCCCTGTTCCGGCTCAGCCACTACACCGGCACCGACGCCAACCATTTCCAGAACTTTGTGATCTTCACCAACTATCAGTTCTACGTCGATGAGTTCTGCCGCGTCGCCAAGGAATATATGGCCCAGGGCCACCCCGACTATGAAAGCTTCGTCGAACCGGGCAATTTCGTCACCACCAACGCTCGGCTCGGTGGCGGCACCATCGGGGCACCGGCAGCGCGCACACCGCAAATGCCGGCCTACCACCTGCTTGCCGATCGCGGCCGTGGCATCACCATGGTCAACATCGGCGTCGGCCCGTCCAACGCAAAAACCATCACCGATCATGTCGCCGTGCTGCGCCCCCATGCCTGGCTGATGCTCGGCCACTGTGCCGGCCTGCGCAATTCACAGGAACTCGGCGACTACGTGCTCGCCCACGCCTACGTGCGCGAAGACCATGTTCTCGATGCTGATCTGCCTCTGTCCGTGCCCATTCCGGCACTCGCAGAAGTGCAGGTGGCGCTTGAACAGGCGGTGCAGGAAATCACCCAGCTCGAAGGGCTTGAAACCAAGCGCATCATGCGCACCGGCACCGTTGCCACGTTCGACAATCGCAATTGGGAACTGCGCGACCAGAAGGAAATCACCCAGCGCCTGTCACAATCGCGCGCCGTCGCCCTCGATATGGAAAGCGCCACCATCGCGGCCAATGGCTTCCGCTTCCGTGTGCCCTACGGCACCCTGCTCTGCGTCTCCGACAAACCCTTGCATGGCGAGCTCAAGCTACCCGGCATGGCCTCGGATTTTTATCGCACCCAGGTCAACCGCCACCTGCTCATCGGGCTGCGGGCCATGGAAATTCTGCGCGACCAGCCGGCCGAACGCCTGCATTCGCGCAAGTTGCGCAGCTTTGCGGAAACCGCCTTCCAATAGCCGCCAGAAGCCTACCCCGCTGACTCCGCTATCGCCAGCGCCTCGGTCGCCGCGATTGCGGTCATGTTGACAATGCCGCGGCTGGTCGTTGATGGCGCCAGGATATGCGCCGGGGAGCGCGTGCCCATCAGGATCGGCCCAACGGCCAGTGCGTCATTCATTTCCTTGAGCAGCGTCATCGAAAGGTTGGCGGCATCCAGCGTGGGGAACAGCATCAGGTTGGCTTCGCCGTGCAGCACCGACTCGGGCACATAGCGGCCGCGCAGTTCCGGGTTCAGGGCCAGGTCGCCCTGCATTTCACCCTCAACGATCATGTCGGGCGCCAGCGCCTTGAGCTTGCGATAGGCATCCCGCATCTTGTAGGCCGAATCCCCGTCGCGCGACCCGAAGTTCGAATAGCTCAACAGCGCCACCCGGGCTTCAATGTTGAATCGCTTCAGGTGGTCGCGTGCCTGCAGCGCAATCGCCACGATCTCGTCCGCCGTCGGCTCAATCGTCACATAGGTGTCGGCGAGGAAGAACACGCCCTTGGGCATGATCAGCATCGAGAGCGCTGAGAGTTCCTTTACCCCGTCGGCCAGACCGATGATCGAGCGCACATCGCGCACGTGCTTGATAAACCGGCCCTGCAATCCGCAGATCAGCGCATCCGCCTCGCCGCGTTTCACCGCCAGTGCCCCGATCACGGTGGTATTGGTGCGCACCACCTGCCGGGCCGTGTCCGGCGTCACCCCATTGCGCCCCACCAGCGAGTGGAACAGCGCCACATAGTCGCGATAGCGCGGATCGTCTTCGGGGTTGATCACCTCGAAATCCTTGCCCGGTCGGAGGTTCAGCCCGAATCGCGCAATGCGGGCCTCGATCACCGCCGGCCGCCCGATCAGGATCGGCCGCGCCATGCTTTCCTCAAGGATCACCTGCGTTGCCCGCAGCACGCGTTCGTCCTCGCCATCGGCAAAGGCCACGCGCTTGTTCTGCCCCCGCGCCCGGTCGATGATCGGCTTCATCACCAGGCCCGAACGGAACACAAAGCGGTTCAGGCTGTCGTGATAGGCTTCAAAATCGGTGATCGGCCGCTTGGCCACACCGGATTCCATCGCCGCTCGCGCGACTGCTGGAGCAATGCGCAGGATCAGCCGCTGGTCGAACGGGTTGGGAATGATGTGATCAGGCCCATAGATGGCCGGCTGACCCGAAGCCGAGACTTCCAGCCCGGGCTCGTGCGCCAGCTTGGCAATCGCCTTGACCGCCGCCAGCTTCATCTCCTCGTTGATCGCCGTCGCCCCAACATCGAGCGCCCCGCGGAAGATGAACGGGAAACACAGCACATTGTTGACCTGGTTCGGATAGTCCGAGCGCCCGGTGCACACCATGGCGTCGGGCCGCGCTGCCCGCGCTTCTTCCGGCATGATTTCAGGCACCGGATTGGCCAGCGCCAGCACCAGCGGTTTGGGGGCCATCTTCATCAGCATTTCGGGCTTGAGCACGCCCGGTGCCGACAGGCCCACAAAGATATCGGCCCCGTCGATCACCTCGGCCAGCGTCGTCGCCTCAGTGGTCTGGGCAAACTTGGCGCGCCACTTGTCGAGCACATCGGTGCGCTTATGGGTCACCAGGCCGTCCTTGTCGCCCACCCAGATGTTCTCGTACCGGGCTCCCAGCGCCACCAGAATATTCAGGCATGCAATCGCTGCCGCACCGGCACCCGAGCAGCAGATCTTGACGTCTTCGATCTTCTTGCCCGACAGTTCCAGCCCGTTGAGCACAGCTGCGCCCACGATGATGGCCGTACCGTGCTGATCGTCATGGAACACCGGGATCGGCATGCGCTCACGCAGCGCTTCCTCGATTTCAAAGCAGTCCGGCGCCTTGATGTCTTCCAGATTGATGCCGCCAAAAGTTGGCCAGAGCGGCGCCACTGCTTCGATGAACTTGCCGGGGTTGGTTTCGGCAATCTCGATGTCGAACACGTCGATGCCAGCGAACTTCTTGAACAGAACCGCCTTGCCTTCCATCACCGGCTTGCTGGCCAGTGCGCCGATGTTCCCCAGCCCCAGCACTGCAGTACCGTTGGAAATCACCGCCACAAGGTTGCCGCGCGATGTGTAGCGCGTCACCGTCTCGGGGTCGGCGGCGATCTCTTCGCAGGGGGCCGCGACGCCCGGAGAATAGGCCAGCGCCAGGTCGCGCTGGTTGCCCAGCGGCTTGGTGGCATTGATCTCGAGCTTGCCGGGCTTGGGAAATTCGTGAAAGTGCAAAGCTGCTTGGCGCAGCGCTTTTTTCTGCTCACTCATGTCTGAAGACATGCGGGCCCCCTCAAAAATGCGTGCCGTTTTGGTGCCACCAAAACGCGGCGAAGGGAAGGCCGGAGACGGCGCAATCCGTCCCGATCACCCAAACATTCAGGCGGCTTCAGCGGCTGCCGGTGTCTTGGTTTCGATCAGCTTCTGGCTCTGTCCGTTGAGGGCACGGGCCAACTCGCGGAACGAGTTCACCTTGAGCGCCGGAGCGAACAGGAAGCCCTGAGCCAGGTACACGCCCCGCGCCCGCAGATAGAGCGCCTGCGCCTCGGTCTCCACCCCTTCGGCAATGATCTCGGTCCCAAGATCGCGCGCCATGGCAATCAGCCCGTCAAGCACGGGCACCTGCGTCGTCTCTGGCTTGATCATGTCGACGAACACCCGGTCGATCTTGATCACATCGACGCCCAGCGTTTGCATATAGGCAAGGTTGGAATGCCCCGTGCCCGCATCGTCCATGGCCAGCCGCGAGCCCAGCGAATGCAGGCCCGAGATCACGCTGGTCACCGCGTTCGAATCGTCGAGCGGCCGCCGCTCGGTGATTTCGAACACCAGTTGCCGATAGCTGATCGGCGACCCACCAAAGATGGCCTGTACGTCCTCAACGATATTGCTGTCGCGGAAATGGCCTTCGAACAGGTTGATGGAAATCTTGAGGTCCGGCATATCCTTGCAGATATCAGACAGGTCGTTGCGCACCTGCTGCATCAGGCTCAGTGTCATCGGGATGGCAAGGCCAGTGACTTCGGCATAGTCGATGAATGCGCCCGGCGGCACGATCTCGCCATTGCGCTTCTCCCAGCGGCACAGCATCTCGCAGCCCGCCAGCCTGCCGGTCTTGAGGTTGATCACCGGCTGGTAGTAAGGCTTGAGCTCTCCCGCCTGGATGGCCCGCTCCAGGTCGAACGCGGGCAGGCGCGTCCGCCGCACATACTGCAACATCAGGATCAGGAAGCTGCCGCTCATCAGCGCTGCTACCAGCGTAAAGCTCACGTCGAGATCAGTATACTTTGCCCGCACTACCGGGAACGGAACGATGGCCTCCGAGCGGATCGGCAGGTCACCGGCAATCGACTGCACGACAATGAAGTCGCCCTCGCTCGCCTGGCGTTCGAAGGAGGCCGGGTCACCGACTGCAATCACCGGCGTGCCATTGGTCAGCGACACCCGCACCGCCGACCCGGCGTCGGTTCCGGCCAGCAAGGCTTCGGAGTCATTGGCCAGGATCGGCACAAAAGCCGAAACCTGCCGCGATGTCCCGAATGACTGCGTGATCCGCAGCGTCGGCATTTCCAGCGTACCAAGCTTGACCACCGAAACAGTCTCGGTGTGCCCCGGAATGCTCAGGCTGTCAGAAAGGATCGAATAGGTCACGGCCTTCCCGAAGGCATCGCAATACTGCACGCCATCGGCGTTTTCGACCAGCACCTGTTTCAGGTGCAGGCTGCCTTCGATCTGCTTGTGCACATTGGCAATAAACGTTGGCGTGCATAGCGAAGGACTGTCCGCCAGCACCCGCCGCAGCGAAGCCACCGCATCGCTCGCACTGGACTGAATCTGGCTGGTAATGGTGTCGGCCGCCCGCTGCAACTGGCCCGTCTCGCGCATGCGGATATAGTTGTCGAGCAGATAGTCCACCGCCAGAATCGGAGCGAAAGCGACGATTGCGCTTACCAGCATCACGAACTGGGAAAATCTGGACTTCACGGTCGGCGATTCCTCCGCTTACACCCTCTTGGCGTAGCACCGACCCTTTAACGCAATCTTAACGCTGATTAACAGTTCACAAACCCGCACAGAAACATGGGCCGCAACCTTGCGGTTGCGGCCCATGCATCATTCAACCCTGTCGCTTTGCAGCGCGGGGATCAGCTCTTGGTTGGCAGGTTCACGCGCAGGTTAAGTTCGCGCAGCTGCTTTGGCGCCGGGTCCGACGGCGCTCCCATCAGCGGGTCTTCGGCCTGCTGGTTCATCGGGAACAGCGTAATCTCGCGCAGGTTCTCCACCCCGCAAACCAGCATCACCAGCCGGTCGACACCGGCAGCCATACCGCCATGCGGCGGGGCGCCATACTGGAAGGCGCGATAAAGTCCGCCGAAGCGATCTTCCACATCCTGTCGCGACAGTCCCACCAGCTCAAATGCCCGCACCATGGTTTCAGGCAGCTGGTTACGGATCGAGCCCGAAGCCAGTTCGTACCCGTTGCAGACCGCGTCATACTGATATGCCTTGATCGAAAGCGGGTCGGCATTGTTGAGCGCATCGATCCCGCCCTGCGGCATCGAGAACGGGTTGTGCGCGAAGTCGAGGCGCTTTTCTTCCTCGTTCCATTCATAGAACGGGAAGTCGACGATCCAGCACAACTCGAACCGCTCGGTGTCCACCAGCTTGAGCTCAGTGCCAACCCGGGTCCGCGCATCGCCGGCGAATTTGTAGAACTTCTCGGGCCGCCCCAGGACGAAGAAGACCGCATCGCCTTCCTTGAGGTTGAGCTGGGCGCGGATCGCTTCTGTGCGCTCGGGTCCAATGTTTTTGGCAATCGGGCCCGAACCGGCGCCGTCCTTGAAGAAGATATAGCCCAGCCCCGGCTGGCCCTGGCTCTGCGCCCAGGCGTTCATCCGGTCGCAGAACGCGCGGTTGCCGCCGGTCGGCGCCGGAATGGCCCAGACCTCAACCTTGGAATCGTTTGCGATCTGGTTGGCGAAAATGCCAAAGCCCGACCCGGCGAAGTGCTCGGTCACGGCCTGCATCTCGATCGGGTTACGCAGGTCCGGCTTGTCCGAACCATAGGTGCGGATTGCCACATCATAAGGAATGCGGCGGAACTTCTGCGTCACCGGCTTTCCGCCGCCGAACTCCTCAAACAGCCCGCGCAGCACTGGCTCCATCGTGTCCCAGATTTCTTCCTGGGTCACGAAACTCATTTCGAGGTCGAGCTGATAGAATTCGCCCGGCAGGCGGTCTGCACGCGGGTCTTCGTCGCGGAAGCATGGCGCAATCTGGAAGTAGCGGTCAAAGCCCGCCACCATCAGCAACTGCTTGTACTGCTGCGGCGCCTGCGGCAGCGCAAAGAACTTGCCCGGATGAATGCGGCTGGGAACCAGGAAGTCGCGCGCCCCTTCCGGCGATGAGGCCGTCAGGATCGGGGTCGAATACTCGTTGAACCCGATTTCTTCCATGCGCTTGCGCATCGACCGGATCACCTTTGTCCGGGTGACCAGGTTCTTGTGCAGCGTCTCGCGGCGCAGGTCGAGGAACCGGTACTTGAGCCGCACGTCCTCGGGATAATCAGGCTCGCCGAAGACCGGCAGCGGCAATTCCTTGGCGATCGAAAGCACTTCGAGATCGGTGATAAACACTTCGATAGCGCCGGTCGGCAGGTTCGGATTCTGCGTTTCCGGCGTACGCGCCTTCACATTCCCATCCACACGGATCACCCATTCCGAGCGCACCTTTTCAGCAGTCGAAAAGGCCGGGGAATCAGGGTCAATCACCAGCTGGGTCAGCCCATAGTGGTCACGAAGGTCGATGAACAGCAGTCCGCCATGATCGCGGATGCGGTGCACCCACCCGCTGAGACGAACAACCTGCCCGACTTCGGCAGTCGTCAGGGCCGCGCATGTGTGCGAACGATAGGGATGCATAGTGTGCTCTTAACTCTGGAAAACCGGCTGAATCTGGCGCGGAAAAGCGCATGGCAGGGCCGCTTTGTCAAGTTTGGCGCCCGCTGCCCCGCCCCTGCATATACCAACAATTGAAAACGGTTCTGGAGTGAACCTCTGGCACCTGTTACCAAAGTCCCCGGGGACTCTACTAACGAGCGGGATAATGGAGCTTTTGACATCGACTGCTGCCCTGGGCGAATTCTGCGCCCGGGCCGCGAAATTCGATTTTGTGACGGTCGACACGGAATTTTTGCGCGAAACAACTTACTGGCCCAAACTCTGCCTGTTGCAGGTGGCTACGGACGAAGAGGCCGTTCTGGTCGATCCATTGGCGCCGGAGCTCGATCTCAGCCCATTCTTCGAACTGCTCGCCAATCCGGCCGTCACCAAGGTGTTCCACGCCGCCCGGCAGGATATCGAAATCTTCGTCAAGCTGACCGGCAAGGTCCCGGCCAACATCTTTGACACCCAGATCGCCGCCAGCGTCTGTGGCTTTGGTGACAGCATTTCCTACGACAATCTGGTGCGCTCGGTCGTTGGCATCGAACTCGACAAATCCTCGCGCTTCACCGACTGGTCGGCCCGCCCGCTCAGCGAAAAGCAGCGCCTTTATGCTCTGGCTGACGTCACCCACCTGCGCGATATCTATCGCAAACTGCGCGAGCAGCTCGATCAGACCAAGCGCTGGTCATGGGTTGAAGGCGAGCTCGAAACGCTTGAGAGCATCGATACCTATGTGGTCAAGCCCGAGGAAGCCTGGGAACGCCTCAAGCTCAAGATCAACCGCCCGCGTGATCTGGCGGCCCTGAAACTGCTTGCCGCCTGGCGCGAGCGCCGGGCGCAGTCCACCGATCAGCCGCGCAGCCGCATCATGAAAGATGATGCCCTGGGCGAACTCGTCGTGCAGCGTCCGCTGATGCCCGAGGATTTCGACAAGCTGCGGGTTGTGCCCCGTGGCTTTGGCCGCTCGTCCGCCGCCGCCGAGATCATGGCGCTCTTCAAGCAGGTCGAGGCCATGACCAAGGCAGAACTGCCCGAAATGCCAGAGCGCTATCGCGGTCCTTCGCCCAAGGGCGCTGTCGGCGATCTTATCCGCGTGCTGCTCAAGGCCGTGTCGGAGCAGAACGGCGTTGCCTCCCGCATCATTGCCACATCCGACGATATCGATGCCCTCGTGCTCGATGACCAAGCCGATGTTCCCGCCCTTAAAGGCTGGCGGCGCAAGCTGTTCGGGGAAAAGGCGCTCGATATCAAGCACGGGCGGCTCGGCCTTGCCGCCACCCGCAAAGGCATTGTCGAATTCCCGATCAAGGAATAGCGATCAACCGGCGCGGATCGCCGACGCCTTGAACCCGGCAATCCCGGCCAGTTGTTCGAGCCGGCCGCGCAGATGCTCACCGTCGAGGAACATCAGGTCTTCTGGCAGGGTCAGAACCAGTGTTGCCCCTTCGGCCACAAACCCGGCGCGTGGCAACACGCCCGGCATGGCCGCCGACATGGGATAAGCCACGCGGAAAATGGCTCCGATCAACCGCGCCCGCGCCGTAAACGCATCGCCGGCCAGCGCCATCAGTGGCTGGCTGATGCTCTTGTGCTTAAGGCCCATATAGCGAACGGCCAGCGCCTGAGCCAGAAACGCGCGCCCGGCATGGTCGACACCAGTCATCGAACTATAGGCCACAAGGTCGACGCTCTGTTCGCCGCGATAATCCGGATGCCCGCGCCAGCCAATGTCGGAGAGGTAACAGACCACCTCGCGCAGCCGTTTTTCCTCGGCGCTCTCGGCAATGCCCATCACGTCGAGCAACCCGCCACTGAAGCCGATCAGATCGACCGCATGGGCAGGCGAACGGGAGCGCAGCGTCGATACATCTTCGGCCGATTGCAGCAGCGGATCGACCGAGCGTTCATCCTCGGGCAGCAGGCCATAAAGATACCCCTCGCGCACACCGAGCGCCGAAAAGATCACCCGCTCAAACCCGCCCGCCCGCAGCACCTCCCCCAGCACCGCCGCACCATAGGGCATCAGGTCGCGTCGCGACGACGAGATATTGTCATGCCCGGGGATCTGCCGCCCGGCACTGGACGAGGCGACGATATCGTCGCAAAGCCGGATGATGTCAGAAGCCTTGGCATTGTAGTGCTGCACCATATGCAGCGGGTATTTCACCTGCACCTGGTGGATTTTGGCGAGGCTGCGCCAGGTGCCGCCGATGGCGCAGAACACCTTGCTCGGATGCCCCTTAACCAGCGTCGAGGCCGCCAGGCGCTGCCGCGCCAGCGCAACGGCCTTGGCCGGGCTGTTACCGCTGTCGTCCTGCATGCGGATCACGCCCAGCTCATGCGTTTCGCCAACCGCGTCGTGACCCGATGTCATCGAGGACAGTTCGAGGCTGCCACCGCCGAGATCGCCCACCATCCCATCGAAACCGGGAATGCCGGCTGCCACGCCCAAGGCCGCGAAGTGGGCTTCCTCCACGCCGCTGAGCACCCTCACCCGCGTGCCCATGATGCTTTCGACAGCATCGACAAATGCGGCTGAGTTCTCGGCCTCCCGGACCGCCGACGTCGCCAGCACATGAACGGTGCCAACCCGCATCAACTGCGTTACCAGCGCAAAGCGCTGGATCGCTGTAAGGGCCCGATCGACATTTTCGTAGGCCAACCGTCCGCTCGAAGCGACGCCCCGGCCAAGCGCGCAGGCCGATTTCTCATTATAAAGCGGGGTCAGGGCCCGGGCGAGCCGTTCATAGACAACCAGCCGGACCGAGTTTGAGCCGATGTCGAGCACCGCGACGGGCTTGGCGCCCTTCAGGCGGCCCTGCGCGGTTGGATCGGCATCAACGCCCCAGAACTGGTTCACTCGTCACTCTCATTTCTGTCGCGCGGATCGGCGCTGCCACGGCCGGAGAGGCTGGCATTGGTCATGAAATATTCGTGGGCGTTGGACGCTTCTTCGCCCTCACCAATGCGCACCCGGTGCGAACTTCCATCCGGCAGCACTTCCCAGCTTTGCTGATTGTCGCGCAAATAGGCAACCATCATGCGGTCAACAATCTGCTTGTGGACGGTCTTGTTCACGATCGGAACCATAACCTCAACCCGCCAATCCAGATTGCGCTGCATCAAATCGGCCGACGAAATATAGACCTTGGCCTTGCGCGACGGCATCGGCTCGCCCTGCCCGAAGGCATAAACGCGCGAATGCTCGAGGAATCGTCCCACCACCGATTTGACGCGGATATTGTCCGAGAAACCGGGAATGCCGGGCCGCAGGCAGCATATGCCGCGCACGATCAATTCCACCTTCACCCCGGCCTGGCTCGCAGTGTAGAGCGCATCAATGATTTCGGGGTCGACCAGCGAATTCATCTTCATCCAGATCGTTGCCGGTTCGCCGCGTTCGGCGTGCCGCACTTCCCTGGCGATGCAATCGAGCAGCGTCTGGCGCAGGTTCACCGGCGAGGCGGCAATCGATTCAAGCTCGGTCGGCCTTGCATAACCGGTGATGAAATTGAACACCCGCGCCACGTCCCGGGTGATCGATGGATCGGTCGTGAAGTAGCTGAGGTCGGTGTAAACCTTGGCCGTGATCGGATGATAGTTCCCCGTGCCGATGTGGCAATAGCTGACGAGCTTGCCCTGCTCCCGGCGCACCACCTGGCTCATCTTGGCGTGGGTCTTGAGCTCGACAAAACCAAACACCACCTGCGCACCTGCCCGTTCAAGGTCGCGCGCCCAGCGGATATTGGCTTCCTCGTCAAAGCGCGCCTTCAGTTCCACCAGGGCGGTCACCGACTTGCCTGCCTCGGCCGCCAGGACAAGCGCCTTGACGATCGGGCTGTCGGGCGAAGTGCGATAGAGCGTCTGCTTAATCGCCACCACATCTGGGTCGCGCGCGGCCTGCATCAGGAACTGCGCCACCACGTCGAAGCTTTCGAATGGATGGTGCAGCAAGAGGTCTTTGGCGCGAATGGCCGCAAACAGGTCGCCGTTATAGTCGCGAACCCGTTCGGGGTACCGGGCGTGGTACGGCGGAAACCGCAGGTCCGGCCGGTCGATGCTGCAGATCTTGGCCGCATCGGCCAGGCCCAGGAACCCATCGACCTCGAACGTGTCGGCGCTCGACGCGCCCAGCCGGTCGCTTATCTGCCTGCGCAGGGCCTGCGGCATGGATTTTTCGATTTCGAGCCGGATCACCATCCCCCGCCGCCGCTGCCGCAGCGCCGATTCAAATTCGACCACCAGGTCGGCGGCCTCATCGTCGATTTCGATTTCGCTGTCGCGGATCACCCGGAAGGCGCCGGAACCAGCCACCTCGTAACCCGGGAACATCTTGTGGAAGAACATGTTGATCAGCGTGTCGATGGTCACCACCTCGACCCGCCCTTCCGAGGCAAGGCTCGAAGGCAGTGTGATGAACCGGTCGAGATTGGCCGGCACGCGAACCAGGGCGGTCAGCTTCGAGGTACTGTTGGGACGAACCAGCTCAAAAGCCAGCGAGAAGCCGAGATTAGGGATGAACGGGAACGGGTGCGCGGGATCAACCGCAATCGGCGTGAGCACGGGAAATATCTCTTCCCGGAACAGGCGCTGAAGATATTTGATCTGGTCGGGCAGCAGGTCGTTGATCTCGTGGATCACGACATTCTGGGCGAACAGCTCTTCGCGCAAGGTCTGCCAGTGGTCCTGCTGTTCAAGGTTCAGGTGCTGGGTCAGCGTCGCAATCTCTTCGAGCTGCTCATATGGGCTCAGCCCGTCCGCGCTCTGCTTGGCCATGCCAGCGCGGATTTGCGCCTTCAGGCCCGCCACGCGCACCATGAAGAACTCATCGAGATTGTTGGCCGAAATGGACACAAACCGCAGCCGCTCAAGCAAAGGGTGGGCCTTGTTGCCTGCCTCTTCGAGCACGCGCATGTTGAACTGCAGCCAGGAGACTTCACGATTGACGAACCGCGCCGGGCTCTGGCGCAACGCCTCGATATCGGGCGAGGCATTCTCGGCGGCGATATCAGTCATCTCGTTCATCGTCAGTCTCCAGATCAGATGGATCATCCCCGCGTGCCGCCGCCCGGATCGCCAGCGCCTCCGCAGCAATCGCCCGCGAGATGGCCGATCCCCGGGCCAGCGCCAGCCGGTCCATCGTGTCAGCCAGCATAACCGCTTCTTCGGGCGAACGCTCCATGCGCGAGACAAGATATCCGATGGTGCGGGGATCAACCGTCACCTGACGGTCGCCGAACAGCTTCACAAACATCTGTGACAGTTCAATGTCGTCGGTCAGGCTGACCTCAAGCAGAGTTGCCAGCCGCGCCCGCGACTTGAGATCATTGGTCTGGTACGGCCAGTTAGCCACCGGCTCCCGCGCCGTCATAAGCAGCGCCCGGTTGTCACGCATCGACTGGTTGATCAGGTGAAAGAGCGCTGCCTCGTCATAGTCGAGCCGGTCGATATCCTCGATCAGGATCGGCACTGAACCACCCTGGCGCGATAGAGCTTCGATCTCACCCGGCGCCGGAGCTTCGGCCCCCGCCCGCTCCAGCCATATCCGCCCCATATGCGACTTGCCTGAACTCGTCGGCCCAATCAGCAGCGTCAAAGGACCGGGCCAGTTCGGATAGGCCGTCAGGTGCGCCAGCGCCAGCCGGTTGCCCTCGCCGACCAGAAAATCGGTTTCGGCATGCGATGGACTGTGCCCGAGCTCGAAGGCGAGTTGGCCAGGTTTGTTTTCAATCACGGCGTCCGTCAGCCTATTCGGCGGCGCCGTTGTCGGCACTCTGCTCACCGCGGTGTCCCAGATAAAGCGTGCTGGTCTTGTATTTGTTGATGGCAAACCGCGTCAGCACCCCGGCAATGGCTGAAAGCGGAACAGCGAGCAGCAGGCCCACAAAACCGAAGATCAGCGCAAACGCGAACAGCGAGAACATCAGCCACACCGGATTGATGCCGATGCTCGAGCCAACGAGCTTGGGATAAAGGATATTTCCCTCAAGAAACTGTCCGACCATGAACACCATGACCACGGTCACCACCATCACCCAGTTCGGCCAGAACTGCACCAGCGCAATGCCGGTTGAGAGTACGAACCCCGTGATGAACCCCACAAATGGGATAAAACTCAACAGCCCGGCGATCAGGCCGATAGCGAGGCCAAAACTGATGCCGGTCAGGCTGAGCGCAACCGAATAGTAGATGCACAGCACCAGAACCACGCCGCCCTGCCCGCGGATCACCCCGGCCATCGAACGGTTGATCTGGTCGAGCACGCCGCGGATTTCCTCGCGATGATCGCGCGGCAGCAGGTTGTCGACCCCCCGCACCATGGCTTCCCAGTCGAGCAGCAGGTAGAACGCGACCACAGGCGTAATGATGAATAGACCCAGGCTGTTGATGATCCCCAGCCCGCTCTGCGCGATTTGCCCGGTAATCATCGCCGTAATGCCCGGCAGCGACCGCAACAGGTCCTCGATGCTCTGCTCAAGTTGCAGGGCCCGTTCCGGCCCCAGCCATTCATTCAGCGCGGGAATCCATTCATTGGCCAGCTCACGCAGGCTGGTGATGTAACCCGGCAGGCGCTCGATCAGTCCGATGATCTGCTGAACAACCAGCGGCACCACCAGCACAAACAGGCCCACAATAATCGACAGCACAACCAGCAGCACGAACATGGTCGCGATAGCGCGATTGACGCGCGCTTTCTGGACAATGCCAACGAGCGGATTGAGCAGATAGGCCAGCGCCAGGCCCACCACGAACGGCAACAAGATGCCCCGGAACACCCAGAGCACGACCACGCTCACAGCCAGAATAACCAGCCAGATCTTGATCTGATTTTGCAAAGTCATCAATCGGGCAACCCTTGCGTCGGATGGGTGGAGCGGCTATCAGCGCTGTAACGGTCAGCCCTACGAAGTTCAACAGAATTGGTCATCGTCAGGACCTGATATTTTTGCCGCAACACAACTGGCGCAAGGCTCATGTCCGACCCACAAAACCTGCCACCAAACGGTCTGTCATACAAGCACGCAGGCGTTGATATCGACGCTGGCAATGCCTTGGTTGACGCCATCAAGCCTGCCGTCCGCTCCACGCGCCGCTCGGGCGCCGATGCCGAAATCGGCGGCTTTGGCGGCCTGTTCGATCTCAAGGCGGCCGGCTTTAAGGACCCGATCCTGGTTGCAGCCAATGATGGGGTGGGCACCAAGCTCAAGATCGCCATCGATACCGGCAAGCATTCCACCATCGGCATCGATCTGGTGGCCATGTGCGTCAACGACATCATCGTCCAGGGCGCCGAGCCGCTGTTCTTCCTCGATTACTTCGCGACCGGCAAACTCGATGTCAAAACCGGCACCGCTATCGTTGAAGGCATTGCCGAAGGTTGCCGCATCGCCGGCTGCGCGCTGATCGGCGGCGAAACCGCCGAAATGCCCGGCATGTATCATGGCCATGATTACGATCTGGCAGGCTTCGCCGTTGGCGCCGCCGAGCGTGGCACCCTGCTGCCACGTCCCGATGTCGCTGCCGGTGACGTGCTGGTAGCCATCGCATCGTCCGGCGTGCATTCGAACGGCTATTCGCTGGTGCGCAAGATTGTCGAGCTGTCAGGGCTCGACTGGTACATGGATGCCCCCTTCGCCACCGGCTCCAGCATGGCCGATGCCCTTCTCACCCCAACGCGCATCTACGTCAAGCCGCTCCTGGCTGCGCTCAGGGCGGGTATTAACATCAAGGCGCTGGCCCATATCACCGGCGGCGGGTTCATCGACAATATCCCGCGCGTCCTGCCCGACAATCTTGCCGCTCATGTCAACCTCTCGGCCATCACCGTCCCGCCCGTCTTCGGCTGGCTCGCGCGCGTCGGCGGCATCGCAGAGCGCGAAATGCTGCGCACCTTCAATTGCGGCGTGGGCATGCTGGCCGCCGTACCCGCCGCCGAAGCGGACAAGCTGGTCGCACACCTCAACGCCTCCGGTGAAATCGCCGCCATTGTTGGCACCCTGACAGAGCGGACCGGCGAACCGGTCACCTTCGAAGGCGCCCTGGCGCTGTGAGCCGGAAGCGCGTCGCCATCCTGATTTCTGGCCGCGGCTCGAATATGCAGGCCCTGATTCAGGCCGCGAAGTCTCCCGACTATCCGGCTGAAATCGTTGGGGTCTTCTCGAACAAGGCCGATGCGCCCGGTCTCGAATATGCCCGCGTTCACGGCATCCCCACAGCGACCGCCTCGCACAAGGCCTACCCGACCCGAGACGAATTCGATTCAGAGATCGATCGTATCCTGACCGGCTGGCGTGCCGATATCGTCTGCCTTGCAGGCTTCATGCGCATCCTGTCGACGCCCTTCGCGGAGAAATGGACCGGGCGAATGCTCAACATTCACCCCTCGCTCCTGCCCAAGTTCAAGGGCTTGCATCCCCACCAGCAAGCCCTCGATGCCGGCGAACCCGTTCATGGCTGCACAGTACACTGGGTGATCCCGGCCCTCGACGACGGCCCTGCGATCCTTCAGGCAGAAGTTCCCATTCTCCCCGGCGACACCGCCGAAACCCTCGCCGCCCGCACGCTGATCGCCGAGCACCAGCTTTATCCAAAAGCCCTTGAACTGCTCGCCCTGGGGCGCATCCCGCCACCTTGATCCGGTTCAGAACTGCCGCGTAACTCTTTTGTTCGGGGAGATATACGATGGAAGACAACTACGCGCAGGTCGAAGTCACTAGCCGCCAGCAGTTGCGCGATTGGCTTTCCGCGAACTATTCCGGCACGTCCAGCATCTGGCTGGTCACTTGGAAAAAGCACCACCCGGATCGGCACGTCGCCTACACGGATATCGTTGACGAGGCGCTTTGCTTTGGCTGGATTGATAGTCTGCCTCGCAAGCTCGATGCTGACCGGGTCATGCTCCGCCTCTCGCCGAGAAAGCCGAAGAGCGGGTGGTCGCGGGTCAACAAGCTCAAGATCGAACGTTTGGTCGCCGAGGGTTTGATGATGCCGCCGGGGCTTGCGGCGATCGAACGTGCGAAGGCCAATGGCACCTGGGACATCCTTGATCAGGCCCATACTGGCGCCCTGCCACAAGACCTGTCAGCAGCTTTCGCACGGCATCCGGGCAGTGCTGACAATTTCGCGAAGTTTCCACCTTCAACCCAGCGGGCCACTCTCGAATGGATCGCGCTGGCCAAGCGTGCCGAGACCCGCCTGGCTCGCATCGAGGAGACAGCCCGACTCGCTGCCGAAAACCAGCGCGCCAACCAGTGGCGGCCCAAGTCCTGAACCCATCACCAGAATTGATGCCTGACATCGTCAAATACGGTTCGACGGGACTCAGCTGTGCTCCTATCATGGGCACAAATGGAGAACACGTATGCCGCTTCGTTACTGGTTGCTGATCATCCTTTTGGGAGCGGTCTGGGGTTCCTCATTTCTCTTCAATGCCATCCTGATCCGCGAGATCAGTCCGTTCTGGGTCTCCGCCGGACGCGTCACCATCGGGGCGGCCATCTGTTGGGTCTATTTCGCCGCCATGCGCAAGTCTCTACCGACCGACTGGCGGCTCTATCCGCAGTTTCTCCTGCTGGGCATTCTCAATTACGCGATCCCCTTCGCGCTCTTTCCCTATGCCGAGTTCACCGTCGCCAGCTCGATCGTCGGCGTTATCAACGGCCTGACCCCGATGAGCACGGTGATCGTCTCCCAACTCTGGCCGGGTGGGGAAAAGGCGACATGGAACAAGACAATCGGCGTTCTCGTCGGTTTTGCCGGGGCCGTGATTCTATCCCTGCCCTCGCTCAGCAACGGCGCCTCGGCACAGGTCCTTGGGCTTCTGGCAGCTTTGGGGGCGACGCTCTGCTACGCGCTCACCCTCAACTACGCCCGCCGCTTCAAGACCGTTGATTCGGCTGCCGTCGCCGCCAGTTCCTTGACAGGCGCCGCGCTGGTTTCGATCCCCATTGCGCTGATCTTCAGCGGCATTCCGGTGATCACCCGGGCTGAGACCTGGGGCGCGCTGCTGGCCATTTCAACGCTGTCGACCAGCTTCAGCTTCCTGCTGGTTTACTGGCTGCTTCCGCGTGTCGGGGCCACCAATCTGTCGCTGAACACTTTCATCACACCCATCTCGGCGATCCTGCTCGGCGTCCTTGTGCTGCACGAACGCTTCGATGCCATCCACGTTTTGGGTATCATCGTCATCTTCTTTGGCCTCGTCTTCATCGATGGCCGCCTGCTCAAACGCTTCCAGCGCGCACCGGCATAAAAAAGGGCCCATCCTGAGATGGGCCCTTTTGACTTGACGGCGATTGCGCCTATTCAATGCCAAGCTTTTTCTTCACGATCTCATTGAGAGCCTGCGGGTTGGCCTTGCCGCCAGACGCCTTCATCGCCTGTCCCACGAACCAGCCGGCCAGTTGCGGCTTGGCGCGGGCCTTTTCCACCTGGTCCGGATTGGCGGCAATGATCTCGTCCACCACCTTCTCGATGGCCCCCAGATCGGTCACCTGCTTCATGCCGCGCTTTTCGACAATCTCAGCCGGGTTCCCGCCTTCGGCCCACACAATCTCAAACAGGTCCTTGGCGATCTTTCCCGAAATCTCGCCCTTGCCGATCAGTTCGACAATGCCGCCGAGCTGCTCGGCGCTCACCGGGCTCTGGGCGATTTCGAAGCCTTCCTTGTTCAGTCGAGCGAAGAACTCGTTGATCACCCAGTTCGCCGCCAGCTTGCCGTCGCGTCCCTTGGCCACCGCCTCATAAAAGTCGGCCGATTCTCGTTCCAGCGTCAGCACCATTGCGTCATAGGAGGTGATCCCGAAGTCGCGGATCAATCGGGCCTTCTTCTCGTCGGGCAGTTCCGGCAGGGCGGCCTTGATGTCGGCAATAAACTGGTCATCGAACTCAAGCGGCAGCAGGTCCGGGTCGGGGAAATAGCGATAATCATGCGCTTCTTCCTTCGAGCGCATCGAGCGCGTCTCACCGGCCTTGGGGTCGAACAGGCGCGTTTCCTGATCGACCGATCCACCGTTCTCCAGAATATCGATCTGGCGCCGCGCTTCGTACTCAATCGCCTGACCGGCGAACCGGATGGAGTTGACGTTCTTGATTTCGCAGCGCGTGCCGAAAGCGCCACCGGGGCGGCGCACCGACACGTTAACGTCGGCCCTCATCGAGCCTTCTTCCATGTTGCCGTCGCAGGTGCCCAGATACCGCACAATCGCGCGCAGCTTGGCCAGGTAAGCCTTGGCTTCCTCCGCCGAGCGCAGATCAGGCTTGGAGACGATTTCCATCAGCGCCACGCCTGATCGGTTGAGATCGACAAAGCTCAGGTTTGGGTGCTGGTCGTGGATCGACTTGCCCGCATCCTGTTCCAGGTGCAGCCGTTCGATGCCGATTTCGATTGTCTCGTCACCTATGTCGAGCAGCACGGCCCCTTCACCCACGATGGGGTCCTTGAACTGGCTGATCTGATAGCCCTGCGGCAAATCGGGGTAGAAATAATTCTTGCGGTCAAAGATCGAACGCTTGTTGATCTTTGCCTTCAGCCCCAGCCCGGTCCGCACGGCCTGACGCACGCACTCTTCATTGATCACCGGTAGCATGCCCGGCATGGCCGCATCCACGAACGAGACGTTTGAATTGGGCGGTCGCCCGAACTGGGTCGAAGACCCGGAGAACAGCTTGCTCTCCGATGTCACCTGGGCATGCACTTCCATGCCAATGACGATTTCCCAGTCACCCGTGGCCCCGGCAATAAAGCTCTTGGGGTTCGGCGTACGCGTATCGATAAGGGTCAAGTCGGTTCGTCCTCTAGATCAATCGAGATCGGGCACAGGCCCGGAAAATGGAAACAGGCGCTTTTCAAGCCGCACGCCGAAATAGCCGCCACCGGTCACAGGGCCCTTCGGCTTCATGGCAAGGATTCGGTACCCCTGATGTTCATAAAACCGTACGGCCCGCACGTTGTCGGCGAGCGTATCGAGTTGCACCCTGTCCTGCCCCTCAAGTTCGAGCAGCGACTCGGTGCGCCGCAGCAGCAGCCGCCCGATGCCGTGATTCTGCAACTCTGGTTCGACGAAGATGAATGGGATGTAGGCCCGCGCCCTTGCGCACCAACCCACCGCCTCGCCATCCACTTCGGCCACGATCGTGCGGCGCAGTCCCTCCTGAGCCGCCCTCTGGATGCGTGCGCGCTCATTGTCGCGCGATGCTGCGGCTCCGCTCAGGAAGGGCAGCAGGTCACGTTCCCACGCGGCAAAGCCGATGGCCGCAAGCCGGGGGGCTTCGTCCATATGCGCTTCGCGGATGAGAACCTGCGTCATTGAGCCTACTCCAAACGGCGGCGTGCGACGATGATGCCCTTTTCGTAATTGACATTCCAGTCAATCAACGTGCGCCAGATCAGCTCTGCCTGGTCTTCATCAAGGTCGAGCGTTTCGGCCCGGCCACGCACCTTGCCAATGATCGCCTCGATCCTTTCGCGATCATAGGCTTCGTGCGGATCGGTCTTGATGTGCGCCATGCGCGTCACATAGCGGTGACGTTCGGCAAACAGGTTGAGCAGTGCCTGATCGATGCGATCAATCTCGGCCCTCACATCGTCCTTGGTGGTGCACTCGGCAGGAGCTTTGGTCACGTCAGGCTCATGGTTGTTTTGGTCTGGCGCTTTTCTGGACTGGCGCGCCGCAGTTTTCAACCTCGCTGTGGCCAAAAAACTATACCCGCCACCCCAAACTCGCGTTATTGGCTAAATCGTGTTGCGGCCCGGCGCTTTGCTCGGCTGCCCCGAGGATTGTCCATGTCTCTCCGTCTGGAGACCTTCTAGAGCCCCGTTCACCGAACGGGGCAGATGGGAACCGAACTGCTGTCCAGCGCGATGCGGCCGGCGGTGATGTTGTGTTGCGCGCTTTGCGCACATCCCCGAGTCTAGATTACCAATGGACATTTCCAGAGACGAACAGCGGGTGCTCCATGCACTCGCGCAGGGCGGCTGCATCGCACCCGTCAAATCCGCAAACGGTCGCATCGTTGATGTGCAGTGCTTCAATCGTGACGGCTGGCTGCTCAACCAGTGCAACCTGGTGTTGTTCAGGAAACTCCTGCGCAAAAAAGCCATCGCCAGCCACGACAGCCAGCCTTACCGCATCACGCGGCGCGGGCTTGAGCTGGTACGCAGTGAATTCGACAACCGCTAGGTAGGCGGACGCGATGGCCCGGCACAGCTTAGTGCCGGGTCGTCCCGCTCAGCGCCATTGCGATGTGTTCCCATTCGGCAGAAACGCTGGCCGTCGCGCGCTTCTTTCCGGCCCGACGATACCAGTAGTCGGCGTTGCCCATGTCGGCTTCGATCCAGTGGGCAAGCGCGTGCACCCAGTCAAACTCCTGCACGCCCTCGGCTGAGGTCAGAATGTCATGTGCCTTGTGCCACTCGGCCCCCATGATCAGCCCGCCCTTCTTGAGCCACCACATCGCCTGCAGGGGCGGGGTCAGACTCTTGGGCGGTGCCGACCAGTCGAGCGTCGAAAAGACGTCCTCTGCCATGCCTACCACCAGCGCTGCGGCGAAAAGTCCATGGCGGCGCTGCGCTCGATCACACGGGCGGCGGCAAACAGGGTCTCCTCATCGAACGGCTTGCCAATCAACTGCAGGCCAAGGGGCAGTCCTTTGCCATCCTTGCCCGCGGGCACGGCGATCCCAGGCAGGCCCGCCATGTTCACGGTCACGGTGAACACGTCGTTGAGGTACATCTTGACCGGATCGGCTTTCATCTCCTGATCGCCTACGCCAAACGCTGCCGACGGCGTGGCGGGGGTCAGCACCGCATCCACCCCGGCATTGAACGCTTCCTCGAAGTCGCGCTTGATCAGGGTCCGCACTTTTTGCGCGCGCACGTAGTAGGCATCGAAATAGCCTGCCGAGAGCACGTAGGTACCAATCATTATCCGGCGCTTCACTTCGCGGCCAAACCCTGCTGCGCGTGTGAGTTCGTAAAGGTCCGTGATGTCCTTGCCGGTGACTCGCAGCCCGTACTTGACCCCGTCATATCGGGCCAGGTTCGAAGACGCTTCAGCCGGCGCCACGATGTAATACGCCGGCAGTGCATATTTGGTGTGCGGAAGGGATATGTCGCGGATCGTCGCGCCTTCCGCCGTCAGCCAGGCCAACCCCTGCTGCCAGAGCTTCTCAATTTCGGCGGGCATGCCTTCCATACGATATTCGCGCGGCACGCCAATGGTCAGCCCCTTTACACCGCGCTCGACGGCCGCAGCAAAATCCGGAACCGCCAGGTTGGCCGAGGTCGAATCCTTCGGGTCATAGCCCGACATCGAGGTCATCATCAGCGCCGCGTCTTCGACGGTGCGCGCAATCGGTCCCGCCTGGTCCAGCGAAGAAGCGAACGCCACCACGCCCCAGCGCGAGCATCGGCCATAGGTCGGTTTGATCCCGACTGTGCCGGTGAAAGCAGCTGGCTGGCGAATGGACCCGCCAGTGTCGGTTGCCGTGGCGCCAGCGCACATCCAGGCCGCAACGGCCGCTGCCGAACCACCCGATGACCCGCCGGGCACCAGGTCCATATTCGACCCTTCCGCCCGCCACGGATTGATCACCGGGCCATAATACGAGGTCTCGTTGGAAGACCCCATGGCAAACTCATCCATATTGAGCTTGCCCAGCATCACCGCGCCGTCGCGCCAGAGATTGGCTGTGACGCTTGATTCATACTCGGGCTTGAAGCCATCGAGGATGTGGCTGCCCGCCTGGGTGTGCACACCCTTGGTGCCGAACAGGTCCTTGATGCCAAGTGGTATGCCTTCGAGCGTCCCACCCTGCCCTTTTGCCAGCCGGTCATCACTGGCCTTGGCCATGGTCCGCGCCAGGTCCGGCGTGGTGGCTACATAGGCGTTCAGTTTGGGGTTGGCAGCTTCGATTGCGCCGATATAGGCATCGGTCAGTTCGACGGCCGAGAATTCCTTGGCATCAAGCCCCTTGCGGGCGGCAGCGATGCTCAGTCTGGTCAGGTCAGTCACGGATCAACTCACATTTTTCGCGGCGGGATAGGTGGTGTGCGAGCTCAGCTCTGTTGCACCACATCCAGCCTGCGCTCAAAGAATCGGGAATGGCCGCTGTCGGGATAATCGAGCACCGCACCACATTCAGTAAAACCGCTATTGAGATAAAGCCGCGCCGCCCCTTCAAATCCCGGGCCAAACCCGGTCTCAAGCACCAGGTGGTCTATCCCCTTGCGCCGCGCCAGCGAGACAATTTCGTCGAGGAGCGCCGAACCGACACGCTGCCCACGCACTTCGGGCACGGTGTACATGCGCTTGACCTCGCCCTGCCCGTTGTCATGCACCTTCAGCGCCCCGCAACCCACGGCTTTCCCAGTCCCATCGCGAGCGACAAACACGGTGGTGTCAGCACCGGCCATCTGCTCGACCGTCATCTTGAACTGGAATTCAACCGGGGACAGCGGCAGCAGGTGCGCGTTGAGCGCCGCAACTAGCGCGCGCACGTCGTCCTGCAATGGCGTTTCGACGGCAATCGACACCATTTATTCGACCACCTTGGGCACGACGAAGAAATTGTCCTCGGTCAGCGGCGCGTTCGAAACCACCTTCTCCGCATAGCCGCCGTCGGTCACCTTGTCTTCACGACGCCGCAGCGCCATCGGTGTCACCGAGGTCATCGGCTCAATGCCAGTCACATCGACCTCACCGAGCTGCTCGACAAAACCGAGGATGGCATTGAGCTCACCGGCATAGGCGTCCACTTCGGTTTCCTCGATGCGGATGCGTGCCAGGCGCGCAATTCGCTTTACGGTGGCGGCATCAACCGACATGCCAGGCTCCTGTGTGATTGTATTTGTCAGCCGCTTCTATCAATGCGGCGTGGCAAAAGACAACTTTTTTGCCGCCAAAAGTGTCAAACTTCCATGGCCAACGCCGGTTCAAGCGATACCAGCCCGGTGCCATCCAGCCGGTCGCGCAGTTGGGCGATCGCCAATTCAATGTCCACCTCGTCAGCTGCCAGCGCGATCAGTTTCGGCCGCGCCACCGCCAGCACCGCCTGCCCCGCCCGCACCAGCGCTTCGGCGGGCCCGAACAGCGTCACCACAATCCCGTCGGCCCAGCGACCAAATTCGGGCACTTCACTGTTGGCGTCGAGCAGCAGCAGCGGCGGTTCGCCAATCGCATCCACCAGAACTGCCATCGGCCCGGCACGATGCAGAATCACGGCCTCAGTCGTCGTTTGATCGATCATCGGCCTCGGCACACGCGGCCTCCAGCCATTCAGCGCCACTGGCGCTATTTCCGCATCACCCAGCCCAAAGACCCGTTCGGCCCCGCTGCGCAATTCCGCGGCGCTGACATTATTGAGCTCTTGGCCTTCGTCAACGAGCAGTATGACACCGGCGATATGGATGCGGATCGTAGAGCCGGAAAACCAAGTCAGTTTCATGAATGTCGTCAGCTCGCTCCGGCCTATTCCGGGCGCTTGTGATGCTCCACAAGGTAGCGTGTGGCAAGTGCCACCACTGTCGGGATTGGCTTATCCTTGCGATAATCTGCCACCAGGCGCCGAGCAATCCCAAGACGAGAGGCCATCCCGTCGAGACTGAGCCCAAGCTCTTCCATTGCCGATCGGAAGGCTGAATTGTTCAAATTGAGGGGAATCAACTCCTCAACCCACACCGAAGACAACTCAGACCCGTCATTCCACACCAACGCATCACCAAATTCATTGACCCTGACGGTACGGAAAAGTGTGTCATCGCTCCTCAAGGCGACAAAACTCCGATGACTATGAAGAGCAGGCGACAAATCGATCAAGTGGGACGCGCCGCGCGACCAAGTCACCAAAACCCTTCGCCCGTCCACAACACTGACGGACTTGAGTCTCTGGATCGGCTCTCCGACTTGTACAAAGGCTTCATCATCCATTTAGTCGCGTCCATTCACTTTCCAATAGATCTATGTGTTCTCTTGCCCAAGACATCGCCAGGTCCAGATCGCTTGACCTAACTCTCCCCCGCTGGATTTGTAGTCCGGAAATCAGCACCAGGGCCTCCCCGTCGGGAGTCCATATGTGAAAGTGCGGTGGACCGTGATCTGAGGCAAACATCCTGATATACACTCGCCCAAGCCGAGCTATCGTTGGCATCTCTCCATCCTAAAATAGTGCAGCACGCGCACTAGTTCAAGCTCGACGGCCTTGGGGTCAATTTCGTGGAACTACTAACTCCCGACTTGCGCAAGACCTGATCACGTTTTGTTCCTAATATCAACCACCGTTACTCCAAGTTGGTAGTGATACAGATGCCCTCCGACGCGCCCCACACACCCCTCGCCGCCCTGCCACCCAGCGGCAAGCTCATGGGGCTCGATCTGGGCACAAAGACCATCGGCGTGGCGATATCCGATGCAATGCGTTACTCGGCCACTCCGCTCGAAACCATCAAGCGCATCAAGTTCACGCAGGATGCCGAACGGCTGCTGGCCTTGATCACCCAGCATGTGGTCACGGGCATCGTCATCGGCCTGCCCCTCAATATGGATGGCTCCGAAGGGCCGCGCGCCCAATCCACCCGTGCCTTTGCGCGCAGCCTTTCGCAAAAGACCAGCCTGCCCATGATGTTCTGGGATGAGCGACTCTCAACCTCAGCCGTCACCCGCACGCTGATCGAGGCCGACATGTCTCGCGCCAAGCGTGCCGAAGTCGTCGACAAACTGGCGGCCAGCTATATCCTGCAAGGCGCGCTCGAGCGGTTGCGGCACCTCTAATATTCCACGGCAAAATCGCCCCCGGCCCTTGTCCCGGCCTGTCCAACCGGTTAGACCGCCTCAAATTGCACACAGGCGGAGCGGTATGGCCAATAAGCCAGCAGACGCATCAGGCAGCAATCCGGCTTTCACCGGTGATTTTCCCCGCTTTTCGAGGCGCCACCTGCTCGGCATTGCCGACCTCGAACCCTATGAAATCATCGACCTTTTAGATCGCGCCCAGGCGATGATCCCGGTCTCCCGGCAGGAACGCAAGACCCTGCCCACACTCGCGGGCAAAACCCAGATCAACCTGTTCTTCGAACCCTCGACACGCACGCAGGGCTCGTTTGAAATCGCTGGCAAGCGTCTCGGCGCGCAGGTGATGAACATGTCGGTCAAAACCTCGTCGGTCACCAAGGGCGAGACGCTGATCGACACCGCCACAACCCTCAATGCCATGCGGCCCGATGTCATCGTCGTCCGTCACTCCGCTGCCGGGGCCGTCGAGCTCCTCAGCCAGAAGGTCGGCTGTGCCGTCATCAATGCCGGCGACGGCGCTCACGAGCATCCCACTCAGGCCCTGCTCGATGCGCTGACGATCCGCAATCACAAGGGCCGTTTGACAGGTATGACGGTTGCCATCTGTGGCGACATCGCCAATTCCCGCGTCGTGCGCTCCAACCTGCTCCTCCTCAACAAACTCAATGTCCGCACCCGCGTTATCGCGCCCAAAAGCCTGCTGCCCAGAGGCATCGAGCACATGGCAGCCGAGGTTTTCACCGACATGCGTGAGGGCCTCAAGGATGCCGATGTGGTCATGATGCTGCGTCTCCAGCACGAGCGCACCAGCGGCCGCATGATCCCCTCGGTGCGCGAGTTCTATCACTTCTATGGGCTTGATGCCGAAAAGCTCGCCTTCGCCAAACCCGATGCCATCGTCATGCATCCGGGCCCGATGAATCGCGGTGTTGAGATCGACCCAGCCATTGCCGATGGCCCGGCTTCGGTCATCACCGATCAGGTCGAAATGGGTGTTGCCGTCCGCATGGCAGTGCTCGATGCCCTGCTGCCTGCCCGCAACGAGGTGGCGGCATGACCGGTGCCATCATCGTCGAGAACGCCCGTATCATCGATCCGGCAAGCAACAGCGACTTCAAGGGCTACCTGATTGTTGTTGACGGGCTCATCGCCGAAATTGCCCCCGGCGCGCCCAAATCCGTGCCTGAAGGGTGCGAGCGCATCAATGCGCGCGGCAATGTCGTGGCTCCCGGCCTCGTCGATATCCGCGTCTTTACCGGCGAGCCGGGCCGTGAATATCGCGAGACCCTTGCCAGCGCCTCGGCGGCCGCAGCCGCCGGTGGTGTCACGACCTTTGTGGTGATGCCCGATACCCAGCCCGTCATCGATGACGGCGCCCTGGTGGATTTCCTCATTCGACGCGGCAAGGCCACCGCCAAGGTCAACGTGCTGCCTGCGGCCGCCATCACCAAGGGACTGCGCGGCGAAGAAATCACCGAATTTGGGCTGCTCAAGGAGGCGGGAGCGGTTTGTTTCTCCGATGGCCGCCAGTCCATCCAGTCCTCTGCCATGCTCCGCGCCGCCTTCACCTATGCCGCCAATTTCGACATGCCGGTGGTCCACCATGTTTGCGACATGGCGCTCGCGGGCGAAGGCGTGATGAACGAAGGCCTGCTGGCAACCGGCCTTGGCCTGCGCGGCATTCCGCTCCAGGCCGAAACCATCCCACTGGCCCGCGATCTGCAATTGGCCGAGCTCACCGGCGTCCGCTATCATGCCGCTCAGGTCTCTTGCGGTAAGTCGCTGTCGCTCATTGCCGCCGCCAAGCAGGTCTCACAGCGCATTTCCTGCGGTGTTTCGATCAACAACCTGGCGCTCAACGAAAACGACATCGGCTCCTACCGCACCTTCTTCAAGCTTTCTCCGCCCCTGCGCAGCGAGGACGACCGTCAGGCCATGATCGAGGGGCTGCGCAAGGGTACCATCGATGTCATTCACTCCGATCACGACCCGCAGGATTCCGAAGTCAAGCGGCAGCCATTTGCCGAAGCTTCCAATGGTGCGGTCGGCCTTGAAACCATGCTGGCGGTTGCCCTGCGGCTGGTGCACAATGGCGATATCGATCTCGTCACCCTGTTGCGCGCCATGACCAGTCGACCTGCTGAAATCCTCGATCTGAAGGCCGGACGTCTCAGCGTTGGCGCGCCAGCTGATTTCATCGTCCTCGACCCAGATTATCCTTGGGTCGTCGAAGAAAGCGCCATGCACTCACGGTCGCGCAATACAGCCTTCGAAGGTGCCCGCCTCAGCGGCAAGGTGCTCAGCACATTCGTTGCCGGACGCCTTGTCTACGCCCATCAGGAGACTGCCCGGTGATCAACTATCTCTTCGCCGCCGCCGCAGGTTACCTTGTCGGGTCGATACCCTTCGGCCTGCTGCTCACCCGCGCTGCCGGGCTCGGCGATATCCGCAGCATCGGCTCGGGCAACATCGGGGCCACCAACGTCCTGCGCACCGGCAACAAGGGCCTGGCGCTAGCCACGCTGCTGCTGGACGGGGCCAAAGGCGCCGTGGCGGTGCTGCTCGCACGGTATTTTCTGGGAGAGCTTGCTGGCATGATTGCGGGTGTCGGCGCCTTCATCGGGCACTGCTATCCGCTTTGGCTTCAGTTCAAGGGCGGCAAGGGCGTAGCGACCTATATCGGCATTCTGCTGGCGCTGGCCTGGCCGGTTGGACTCATCTTTCTCGGCACCTGGCTGTTGATTGCCTATACCCGCAAGATTTCCTCGCTCTCTGCCCTGACTGCCGCGGCCACCTCGCCGATCTTTGCCTATGTGTTTGGCGGCATCTGGCTTGGCGCCACCGCGGCGGTGCTGGCAATCCTGATCTACTACAATCACCGCGCCAACATCATCCGGCTGATCCAGGGCACCGAGCCCAAAATCGGCGGTGACAAGCCAAAGTCGACCTGACCCATGGCGGGCCGGTCCTTCAACACCCTGTTGAACCGGCAGCAACGCACAGACTGGCTCCGATTAATCCGAACTGAAAATGTCGGGCCCGTAACGTTCCGGCAACTGCTCAACCGCTTCGGCTCGGCTGCCGCCGCTCTTGAAGCGCTTCCGGCCCTAACGAGAGATCGGCCCGTGCGGGCTATCTCCACCGCTGAGGCCGAAGACGAAATCGCCGCAGTCGAAAAGGCCGGTGGCCATTTCGTTGCTTCTGGCGAGCCTGCCTATCCCGCACTCCTGCGGTTCATCTCAGGTGCTCCGCCGCTGCTGACTATGGCAGGCGGCGATAACCTTGACTGGCAGCAGACGGTGGGCATGGTCGGTGCCCGCAATGCCTCTTCCGCCGGACAGAAGATGGCCACCATTCTCGCCACCGAGCTTGGTGAGGCGGGCTACACCATTGTCTCCGGCCTTGCGCGGGGCATCGATGCAGCCTCCCATCGTGCCAGTCTGCGTACGGGCACTGTCGCAGTGCTGGCCGGGGGGCTCGATCGCATCTATCCTGATGAAAACATTCCATTGGCGCAGGATATTCTGGCCCATGGCGGGGCGCTGCTCACCGAAATGCCCTTTGGCTGGGAGCCGCGTTCCCGCGACTTTCCCCGTCGCAACCGCCTCGTTGCGGGTCTTTCGCTCGGTATCGTGGTTGTCGAGGCCGCCAAGCGCTCGGGCTCCCTGATCACCGCCCGACTGGCCCTTGAACAGAATCGCGAGGTCTTCGCTGTCCCGGGTTCGCCTCTCGATCCGCGCGCCGAGGGCGGCAATGCGCTGATCCAGCAGGGCGCGCACCTGATCACCTGCGCCAGCGACGTGCTCGATGCCATCCGCACCGCCAATCCTGCGAGGTCGCAACTTCTTGAACCGGACTGGGAACCCGGCGATTTTATCGATGCGCCACCGCCAGGCGAGGATGATCGTGCCCGCCTGCTGGCGGCGCTTAGCGTCACGCCCATGCCTGTTGATGATCTGATCAAGAGTACCGGCCTGTCGGCTTCGGCAATGCAGATGCTGCTGCTTGAGTTCGATCTTGCCGGGCGCCTCGAATGGTCAAGCGGCCAGCTGGTTGCCGCCCGTTTCTAAAGCCTTTTCCGCCCGGCTTGGACGCGCCGCAAGCGTGTGTGTTGACACGGCTCGCCGTGTTCACCATGTTGCGCCGCGTTCAAGGCCCGTCCACGAAAGTAGTGCGTATGAAGCTCGTCATCGTCGAGTCTCCCAACAAGATCAAGACGATCAGCAAATATCTTGGCGCAGGATATGAAGTCCTTGCGAGCTTCGGTCACGTCCGCGATTTGCCTGCCAAGGATGGTTCTGTCCGCCCCGACGAAGATTTCGCTATGTCCTGGGAGGTCGATACCGCCTCCAAAAAAAGGCTTGCTGACATCGCCCGCGCCGTCAAGGAAGCCGACGAACTCATCCTCGCCACCGACCCGGATCGCGAGGGGGAAGCCATTTCCTGGCACGTGCTCGATGTGCTTAGGGAAAAGAAGGCCATCCGCAAGGATCTCAAAGTCCGTCGTGTGGTGTTCAACTCCATCACCAAAGACGCCATCCTTGAAGCCATGACCCATGCGCGCGATATCGATGCGCCGCTGGTCAACGCCTACCTCGCCCGCCGCGCCCTCGATTATCTGGTGGGGTTCACCCTCTCGCCCATCCTCTGGCGCAAGCTACCCGGCTCCCGTTCGGCCGGCCGCGTCCAATCCGTGGCGCTGCGCATCGTCTGCGACCGCGAGGCCGAAATCGAGCGCTTCAAGCCTCAGGAATACTGGAGCGTGCTGGCCAATCTGCTGCACAAGGGAAAGACATTCGAGGCACGGCTCTATTCGGTCGATGGCAAAAAGACCGACAAGCTCGACATTCATTCGGGTGCTGAAGCCGAAGCACTCAAGACGGCCATCGATTCCGGCAAGTTCCGTGTCTCAGACATTGAAAAGAAGCCGACGCGCCGCAATCCCTATCCGCCTTTCACCACATCGAGCCTGCAGCAGGATGCCTCCTCGCGGCTTGGCTTCTCACCGACCCGCACCATGCAGATCGCCCAGCGCCTCTACGAAGATGGGCTGATCACCTACATGCGTACCGATGCGGTGCAGATGGCGCCCGAGGGTGTCGATCAGGCTCGCCGCGCCATCGCCAAGGAATTTGGCCCGGCCTACCTGCCCGAAAAGGCGCGCATCTATCAGACCAAGGCCAAGAACGCCCAGGAGGCGCACGAGGCCATCCGCCCAACCGATATGTTCAAGCACCCCGATACGCTGCGCATCGATGCCGATCAGGCCAAGCTCTATGGCCTGATCTGGCGGCGCACACTGGCCAGCCAGATGCGCTCGGCCGAAATCGAGCGCACCACCGCCGACATCGATGTCATGGGCATCTCGCGCAACGTGGCGCTGCGCGCTGTCGGCTCGGTCGTCACTTTCCCCGGCTTCCTGGCGCTTTACGGCGTGGAGTCGAAAGAAGATCGCGACGAGGACGATGAGGACAGCCGCGAACTGCCCCCGCTCGAAGTCGGCGATGCGCCCACGCTGTCGAGCTGCGATATAGCCCAGCACTTCACCCAGCCACCTGCCCGCTACACCGAAGCGAGCCTGATCAAGAAGATGGAAGAGGTTGGCATCGGCCGCCCTTCCACCTACGCTGCCACCGTCTCGGTGCTGCAGGATCGCAACTACATCCGGCTCGAAAAGCGCGCCATCGTGCCCGAGGATCGCGGCCGCATCGTCACCGCCTTCCTGGAAAGCTTCTTTGCCCGCTGGGTTGAATATGGCTTCACCGCCGGCCTCGAAGAGCAGCTCGACGAAATCTCCGCTGGCACGCTCGACTACAAGGCCGTGCTGCGCGAGTTCTGGGCCGATTTCTCCCGGCATACCGACGAGATCAAGGATCTGCGGGTCTCCGAGGTCCTCGATGCCCTCAACGAACTACTCAAGGACCACATCTTTCCCGCCCGCGCGGATGGGTCCGATCCGCGCATCTGCCCCACCTGTGGCACGGGCCAGTTGTCGCTCAAGCTTGGCAAGTTCGGCGCTTTCATTGGCTGCTCGAACTATCCCGAATGCCGCCACACCATGCAGCTTTCCGACGCCGCAACCGGCGCCGAAACCGGTGCAGGCGATGGCGTGCTCGGCACCGATCCGGAATCTGGCGAACAGGTTCTGGTCAAGACCGGCAGGTTCGGCCCTTATGTGCAGCTCGGCGAAGGCCCGGAACCCAAGCGTTCCAGCCTTCCCAAGGGGTGGACGGCGGATTCGGTCACGCTGGAGCGGGCCCTGCAGTTGCTCACCCTGCCGCGTGAGGTTGGCCTCCATCCCGAATCCGGCCTGCCCATCACCGCTGGCCTCGGCCGCTATGGCCCCTTCATCCTGCACGATGGCAAATATGCCAACCTGCCCGATGCCGAGGAGGTCTTCACCGTTGGCATCAACCGCGCCGTCGACCTGCTGGCTGCCAAGGCCGCTGGTGGTGGCCGCCGTGGTGGCACGCCCGCAGCATTGAAAACGCTCGGCGATCATCCCGATGGTGGGCCGATCACAGTACGCGACGGCAAGTATGGGCCCTATGTGAACTGGGCCAAGGTCAACGCCACCCTGCCCAAGGGCGTGGCGCCCGACACCATCACCATCGAGCAGGCCCTTGAACTGATCGCCGCCAAAGCCGGAAGCGCCAAGAAGCCGGCCCGCAAAGCCGCAACCAAGAAGGCGCCAGCCAAAAAGACGGCAAAGGCTCCGGCCGCCAAGAAGCCTGCTGCTAAAAAAGCACCGGCGAAAAAGACCAAGGTCGCGGCCGAGTAGCCGCTGGCCTGCGGCAGCTCGAGGTTGGAAAGCGCGCCGGGTGAGCGGCCGCCTGTCGCTGATCGCGCCTGTGGCCCAGACGGCACATTCCCCCTATCCTAGCTCCGACTCACAGCCGAAAGCCCAGCATGGCCCGCACGCCCAATTCCCGTCCGCCCAAGCGCGCCCGCGCCTTCGTCACTGGCGTGCTGCCTTCCAAGGAGCAGATCCTTGAGGCGATGGCGATTTATCCCGATATCGACGGCAAGCGCGACCTGGCCAAATATTTCGGCATCAAGGGCGACATGCGCACCCCGTTCAAGGTGTTGCTGAAAGAGATGGAAGGCGAAGGCATTATTGCCCGCAAGCGCAAGTCCCTGCGCCGCACCGCCACCCTGCCCGAAGTCACAGTCCTCGACATCCCGACCGATGCTGATCCCGAACAGCTCTTTGCGTTCCCCGCAACCTGGAACGACGACGAGGGCGAAAAGCCGCTGGTGACAGTCATCACCCCGCCCAATGCCCGGGTCGTCCCCGGCCCTGGCGACCGCATCCTGGCGCGCATTTCAGCAGGCGACGGCCCAGTTCCGACCTACACCGCCCGTGCCATGAAAATCCTCGACAAGCCGCGACGCGGCCAGATCGGCATCGTGCGCATGGACGACGATGGCGCGCGCCTGATCCCGGTTGATCGCAAGCAAAAGGAAATGCGCATCCCGCTGGGCGACCTCGGCGAGGCCAGGGACGGCGATCTCGTCGAAGTTGAAGTCAAGGTTTCAGGCCGCCTCATGCTGCCGCGCGCCAAGGTCGTCAGCGTGGTCGGCAACCCCATGAGCGAAGGGGCGGTCTCGATGATCGCCATTCACAACCTCGAAATCCCCTACCGCTTCCCCGCCTCGGTGCTCAAGGAAGCCGAGGAGGCCGGCGAAGCCAACCTCAAGGGCCGCGAGGACTGGCGCCACATTCCGCTCATCACCATCGATCCCTTCGATGCCAAGGATCATGACGACGCGGTCTATGCAGAGCCAGATACCGACCCCAGGAATGCCGGCGGGCACGTGGTCTATGTCGCCATCGCCGATGTTGCGGCCTATGTCCGCCCCGGCACCGCGCTGGATCGGGAAGCCTATCTGCGCGGCAACTCGGTCTACTTCCCAGATCGCGTCGTGCCCATGCTGCCCGAACGCATCTCGAACGACCTGTGTTCGCTCAAGGAAGGGGTCAACCGTCCCTCGCTTGCCGTACGCATGGTCATCGATGCCAATGGCCACAAAAAGAGCCACAGTTTCCATCGCGTCCTGTTCCGCTCGGCGGCCAAGCTCAGTTACCAGCAGGCACAGGCCGCCATCGACGGGCAGCCCGATGCGCAGACCCAGCCGATCCTCGAGCCCATCCTCAAGCCACTCTGGCAGGCATATGGGGCCATGACCACGGCGCGCGACAAGCGCAGCCCGCTCGATCTCGACCTGCCAGAGCGCAAGATCATCCTCGACGACAAAGGCATGGTCGCCGATGTCCGCGTGCCGCAGCGGCTCGATGCCCATCGCCTGATCGAGGAAATGATGATTGCGGCCAACGTTGCTGCCGCCGAAACGCTGGAAAAGCACCGGTCAGCCCTGCTCTATCGCGTGCACGACACTCCCAGCCAGGAAAAGCTCAAAGCCTTGCGCGATTTTCTGGCCTCGCTCAGCCTGCCTATCACCAAGACCGATGCCGTCCGCCCGCTCGATTTCAACCGCACGCTGGCCAAGGCCCGGCAGGAAGGCAAGATCGAGCAGGTTTCCGAAATGGTGCTGCGGAGCCAGGCCCAGGCCGAATACGCCGCAGAAAACTACGGCCACTTCGGGTTGAACCTGGATCGCTATGCCCACTTCACCTCGCCCATCCGCCGCTATGCCGATCTGATCGTGCATCGCGCGCTGATCACGGCACTCGGCTTTGGCGATGACGGCCTGACCGAAAGCGAAGTTGCCGCCCTGCCCGGCATTGCCCAGCACATTTCCTCCACCGAACGCCGCGCCATGATCGCCGAGCGCGAAACCAATGATCGCCTGCTCGCCCAGTTCCTCGCCGGCAAGATCGGCGCCGAGTTCCAGGGCCGGGTTTCCGGCGTTACCAAGTCGGGCCTGTTCATTCGTCTGCTCGAAACTGGCGCTGATGGCTTTATCCCCGCATCAACCCTTGGGCACGACTATTATCGCTATGAAGAGCAATTACAGGCTATGGTCGGGGACAGAACGGGCGAAACCTTCCGCCTCGGTGATACGGTGACGGTCCGGCTGCTCGAAGCGGCCCCGGTTGCTGGCGCCCTGAGGTTTGAGCTTCTGTCCGAAGGCAGCCGCGGCAATCCGTCTACTGGCAAACGCGGCGGCCAGCGTTCATCTAGGTCCTACGGCCCAAAGGGCCGCAAGTCCGGCAGGAGATAGATTTCATGGCCAGCAAGGCCCAGACCCTTTCCAAGCGCGATGCCAACCAGGCGATGCTGAACGGCATCAAGTGCAAATGCCCGGCCTGCGGTGAAGGCAATCTTTTCCGTGCCTACCTCAAGGTCAACGACACCTGTCCCAATTGCGGCGAAGAGCTGTTTCACCACCGCGCCGATGATGCCCCGCCTTACATTGCCATCTTTATTGTGGGCCACCTGATCGTTGGCCTGATGCTGCATCTGGAAATGGCATGGCATGTCGATCCGATGTTCTACATCTACACCATGGTGCCGCTCTCGATCATCATGCCCCTGGCCATGCTGCCCTCGATCAAGGGCGCGGTTGTGGGCCTGCAATGGGCCAAGCGCATGTTTGGATTCGATCCCAATCACAAGGACATGCCGGGCTTCTGATCCGGCGTTGCGCGGTCCCTTGACACGGGCCGCAAAATCACTAGTTTGCGCCCAAATTCAAGCGCCGCATGGTTTGCCGCGCGGACCGCTTATGTAAGGACACGATCATGGCAAAAGCCAATACCATCAAGATCAAGCTGGTTTCGACTGCTGACACCGGCTTCTACTACGTCACCAAGAAGAACGCCCGCACCATGACCGAGAAGATGTCCATGCGTAAGTATGACCCGGTCGTGCGCAAGCATGTCGACTTCAAGGAAGCCAAGATCAAGTAATCTGGACTTCGACGCCGAAACAAAAACCCCGCGCCTCAGGCGCGGGGTTTTTGTTTTCAGATCCATCCAAGTAAAAGTGGCTGGTCCAGCAAGGCATGTCAAAGAGGCCACTCTAAGCCATCGCCGGACCAGCCGCCCCGACGGACCCAGGAGTTGCGGCGGACCTGAGAAAACCGAAGGGGAGAGCTGAGATCGCCCTTGCGGCGGGGCAATCTCATAACTGGACCCTACTCCGCTCTACTGCCCACGCCAAGTATCTACGTTGAGCGCGACTGGCCCATCCGCATTTATAATAAATCCTTAACCTTACCGCTTAAGGTTCTACAGGCTGGTGCAGCTGGGTGACTTGCCGTCTACTTGTCAGGCGGCGTCAAAAACCACGCGGTTCCGGCCTTCACGTTTGGCCCGGTAAAGCGCAACGTCCGCCCGCTTGATCATCAGCTCGGGCGTATCTGGCTCGCCCTCGTTCATCGACAGCCCTACCGACACTGTAATCGGCAAAGAGCGGCCGGAAAGCACTTCAAAACCGCGTTCAGCCACCGCCGAGCGCACGCGTTCGGCCACGCTCTGCGCCTGCCGGAAATCGGTGTCCGGCATCAGCACCACAAATTCCTCGCCGCCGTAGCGGCAGGCCAGGTCGACCCCGCGGATATTGCGCCGCAGCCGCAGCGCGAACTCCTTGAGCACCGCATCGCCCACATCGTGGCCGAAATTGTCGTTCACGGATTTGAAGAAATCCATGTCGATCATCATCACAGCCATGTCGCGCGATTGTTCGCGGGCCTTTTCCATCATGATCGCCAGATGCCGGTCGAAGTAGCGCCGGTTATAAAGACCGGTCATTTCATCCGTCACCGCCAGCGCCAGCGTGTTGTTCACGCTCTGGCGCAACTCGTTCGCATAGCGGTGCCGGCGGATCTGCGTGCGCACGCGAGCCGAAAGCTCGTTGCGCTCCACCGGCCGCATGATGAAATCATTCACGCCCAGATCGAGCCCGCGCACCACGCGTGGCCGGTCTGATTCCTCTGCGATCAGGATGATCGGCAGCGTCCGGGCCTGCTCCAGCGTCCGAATCTGCGAACAGACCCGCAGCGGATCAAAATCCCCCAGCGCCATGCTGACCAGGGCCAGTTCGTACCCGCCGCCCGTCACCTGAAAAACCGCATCGGCCGGGTTGGTCAAAATGTCGACTTCGTTTTCGCCGACCAGGTGTGCCTTGAGCCGTTCGGCGTGGCGCTGGTCCTCGTCGATGATCAATATCTTGCCGCCCTGCGCCGAGATCGAATCCATGGCCCGGATGGCGTCTTCAATGGCAATTTCCTGGCCGGTCTTGGCGCGGGCGCGCAACTCGTCGGTCAGCATCTTGAGCCGTCCCAGCGATTTGACGCGCGCCATCAGTTGCACATCATCGACCGGCTTGGTCAGAAAATCATCGGCGCCGGCTTCAAGCCCTTTCACCCGGTCAGATGTCTGGTCCAGGGCCGTGATCATCAGCACGGGGATATGATGCGTCTTGGGGTTGCCTTTGAGGCGCTTGCACACCTCGAACCCATCCATTTCCGGCATCATCACATCGAGCAGGACAATGTCGATGTCCTGACTGTCGCAGATGGCCAGCGCCTCACGCCCTGACGAGGCCGTGGCAACGTCGAAATATTCCGCCGTCAAACGGGCTTCGAGAAGCTTCACGTTTGTGGGGATGTCGTCGACAATCAGCACGCGCGCTGTCACAGGCCGCTGGCCTCCAGATCACGGATTTGGAAAAAGCGCAGGCGCGCTCAAACACTATTTGGCCGGACCAATGTAGCGTTCAATCGTTTCCAAAAAGTGAGGCACCGAAATGGGCTTGGAGATATAGCCTTCGCACCCGCCCTGCAAAATCCGCTCTTCGTCGCCCTTCATGGCAAACGCAGTGACCGCGATCACCGGGATCGACTGCAGATCGTCATCTTCCTTGAGCCACTTGGTCACCACCAGCCCCGAAACTTCGGGCAGCTGGATATCCATCAGGATCAGGTCAGGATGGTGGGCGCGGGCGAGGTCGAGCGCTTCCATGCCATTGCGGGTCTGGATCACCGAATAGCCGCGCGATTCGAGCAGATCGTTGAAGAGCTTCATATTGAGCTCATTGTCTTCCACGATCATCACGGTCTTTGGCATGAGCCCTCGCTTGCGGTTGCGCCAGCGGCGGCAACGCTTCGTTTTGCCTGAAGGCTGGAGTAACATCAATTGCTTTCAAAACAACGAAGGGAGCCGCCGTGGGCCGCGCCGACAGTTCGCGTCTTGACGAGAAAACGCTGGCCGATCTGTGCCTCGGCCATTTGGCTGAGCACCCGGAAAACCTCGCAGAATTCATGGGCGTAGCCGGCTACACACCCCAAACCCTGCGCGGTGCGGTGGGCACGAGCCAGTTTGGTCGCGGCCTGATTGACTATTTTGCCGCCGACGAACCCCTGCTGCTGGCACTATGCGCCAACAAGGGAATCCGGCCAGAAGACTTCATGCGTGTCTGGCACAAGCTCAATCCGGCTGGATAGCGATTCGCATGGACACGCCGCAAAGCCTTTGCCGCGACTGCCTCACCCTCGCCCCGGCGGCGGGCGGGCAGCGCTGCCCCGCCTGCGGCTCTCCCCGACTGATCGCCCACGATGAGCTGACAACCCTCTCCATCGCCCATATCGATTGCGATGCCTTCTATGCCTCGGTCGAAAAGCGCGACAATCCCGATCTTGCAGGCAAGCCCGTCATCATCGGCGGTGGCGTGCGTGGCGTTGTCTCGACCTGCTGCTACATCGCCCGCCAGTTCGGCGTCCGGTCGGCCATGCCCATGTTCACCGCCCGCCGCCTCTGCCCCGATGCGGTGATCATCCGGCCCAACATGGCCAAATATGTCGAGGTCAGCCGCCAGATTCGCGCCCGGATGGATCAGTTGACTCCTCTGGTCGAACCGCTCTCGATCGACGAGGCCTTCCTCGATCTCACCGGCACCGCCGCCTTGCACAAGGCCAGTCCAGCCGAGGTTCTTGCCCGCTTTGCCCGCGATATCGAACGCGATATCGGCATCACCGTCTCGGTCGGCCTCAGCCACAACAAGTTTCTCGCCAAGATAGCGTCCGATCTCGATAAGCCGCGCGGTTTTGCCATCATCGGCAAGGCCGAAACGCTGTCCTTCCTCGCCCCCCGCCCCATCGATCTGATCTATGGTGTCGGCAAAGTGTTCAGCGATGTGCTGCGCAAGGACGGCTTCACCACCATTGGCCAGCTCCAGAATCACCCGCCTGAAGACTTAATGCGTCGCTATGGCGAAATGGGTGCACGCCTCGCCCGCCTGTCGCGCGGAGAGGATACCCGCAGCATTTCAAGCGATGGCGAGATGAAATCGGTCTCCACCGAGACCACCTTCAACACTGACTTACGGGATTTCGAACAGCTTTCGACCGAGCTTCTGGCCCTGTCCGAGCGCCTTTCCGAGCGTCTCAAGGCCAAGGGCCTGGTGGGCGATACGGTGACACTCAAGCTCAAGTCGGCCGGATTTCGCTTGCGCACCCGCGCCCGGCACTTGATGATCCCCACACAATTGGCCAACGTGCTCTACGAAACCGGCACCCAATTGCTGGCCCGTGAAATCGATGGCACCGCCTTTCGCCTCATCGGCATCGGCGTTTCCGGCATCGATACGGCAACCGGCGAGGATCCGGTCGACCTGCTCGAGCCCGCGATTGCTCGCAAAGCGGCGGCAGAACGGGCAATGGATCGTGTCCGCAGCCGTTTTGGCCGCGACGCCGTCATCAGGGGCAAGCTATACCAGCGGGCCAAGGACCGCTCCAAACCGGTCGGGGAAACACAATCCCCGCCACAGACTGACAACAAGCAAAGCGAAGAAAAATGACCACCGCCATCGAAAAGCTCCGCGACTACGGCTACGAACTGCCCAAGGCCAACCTGCCTTTGGCCAGCTATCTGCCGGTCGTGCGCAACGGCAACACCATTTATGTATCGGGCCAGCTCTCCACCAACGAGAACGGCGTCGTCACCGGGCGCCTCGGCGACACGCTTAATGTCGTGCAGGGCGGCAACGCCGCTGAACTGGCTGCCGTCAACATTCTGGCCCAACTCGTCCACAATGCTGGCGTTGATCTCGACAGCGTCAAGCGCGTCGTCAAACTCAGCATCTTTGTCTGCTCAACCCCAGAATTTACTGAACAGCATCTGGTGGCCAACGGGGCGTCTAACCTCATCGTCACTGTGCTGGGTGACAAGGGCAAACACGCTCGCGCCGCGGTTGGCGTTGCGGCCCTTCCCCTTGGCGCAGCCGTTGAAATCGAAGCGATTGTAGAAGTCTGATTCATGCCCAAAGCCATTTTTGACCGACCCATCGCTCACCGGGGGCTGCACGATAAATCCGCCGGTGTCATCGAGAACAGCCGCAGCGCCTTTGCGGCGGCAATCGCTGGTAACTTTGCCATCGAATGCGACCTGCAGCTGACGAGCGACGGCGTGCCGATTGTGTTTCACGACCAGAAGCTTGAGCGCCTCACCGGTCGCGCCGGCCTCGTGCGCGAAACAACCGCCGCGGAAATGGGCACCTATCCGCTCACCGGCTCAGCGGCCGGCGATTGCCCGCAAACCTTCAATGAACTGCTGGCCCAAACCCAGGGCAAGGTTTTGCTTCAGGTCGAGCTCAAGCATCAGACTACGCCTGAGGCAACCCGCAAGCTCGCCCAGGCCGCCGTTGCCTCGGCGCGCGCTTACCACGGCCCACTTGTGTTTGAGAGTTTTGATCCGGACCTCTTGGTCGAAGCCCGCAGGGCTGGCTATACCGGCGCACTCGGCATCATCACCTGGCGCTATGATCAGCCCGATGATGATACCGGCGGCATGGACCCCTGGCGCAATTTCGTCATGCGGCACCTGCTGCACTGGCCGCGTACACGCTTCGATTTCATCTCGTGCGACAAGAACGCCCTCACCCTGCCCGCCATACGCTTCTGGCACAGCATGGGCATGACCACCGCTTCCTGGACCATCCGCGCGCAGGCCGAGGCGGATGCAGCGCTTGCGCATGCCGACCAGATCGTCTTTGAGGGCTTCAGCCCCGCCGGTGCTTAGGGCTTGCTCACGGGAATGGCGGCACGCAGGCGAAAGCCCGTTTCGTCATTCCCGCTCATCAGATAGCGGAACCGCGCCTGTGGCGCTGCTGCGCCGCGCCAGACCACATCAGCGCTGATCAGCGCCGATCCCAGCACATCATAGCCCTCCAGCACCGGCGCAGCGCTGGTTGCAGCGGTCAGGCCGGCCTGCTCAAGATAGCTTTCCATCGCCGTCTGGTCCGGCATCGCGGCCGCTGCGTTATCGTTGATGAAAAAACTCGGGGCCTGCCAACTGGCCAGCACCGTGTCGAGTTCCCGGCGCGTCAGCGCCGCACCATATTGCACGAGAAAGGCTTCGATTGCCTTGCGGGTGATCATCGTGTCTCCAATATCTTCAATTTCTTGCCCTTTGGGCGCAAAGTGATCCGGCGATCGGCACTATGTGTTTGCAGCAGCAGCGGAAAGTGGTTTCGTGAACAACAATGAACTGGTTGCAAACATCCACAGCACAACTGCCAGCATTCCTTCAACGGTCTGGAACAACCTGCTTCCATCGACCGGCGGCGTGCCCGACAATCCATTCCTCGATCACGGCTTTTTCCTCGCGCTTGAACAATCCGGCTGCGCCAGGCGAAAGACCGGCTGGCAGCCCCAGCATATCCTGATTTCCGATCAGTCAGGCACCCCGCTCGGCCTGATGCCGCTCTTCCTAAAGTCCCACTCGATGGGCGAATATGTCTTCGATCATGGCTGGGCCGATGCCTATCAGCGCGCCGGCGGGCACTACTACCCCAAACTGCAGTCTGCCATCCCGTTTACGCCCGTCACTGCCCCAAAACTGTTGGCGTCGTCGCCCGCCGTCCGGTCCGCCCTGCTCTCCACGACGCAAAACCTGGCCGTCCAGATTGGCGCGTCGTCTGTCCATGCCACCTTCGTTCCGGCTCCCGAGGAAGACCTTGGACGCGACCAAGACTGGCTCTACCGCCACGATACGCAGTTTCACTGGCACAACCAGGGGTTTGCCAGCTTCGACGATTTTCTGAAAACCCTGACATCCCGGAAGCGCAAGGCCATCAACCGCGAACGGCGCGACGCGCTGGCCGATGGATTGACCGTTAAATGGCTGTCGGGTGCCGACCTCACCGAGGCGGCCTGGGACGCCTTCTACGAATTCTATGAGGACACCGGCAGCCGCAAGTGGGGTCAGCCCTATCTCAACCGCACCTTCTTCTCGCTGCTTTCGGAAAAGCTCGGCGACCGGGTGGTGCTCATGCTTGCCTACGATGGAGCAACGCCCATTGCCGGGGCGCTCAATCTGCGCGGCACAGATACGCTCTACGGACGCAACTGGGGCGCCACGCGGCAGGTGCCGTTCCTGCATTTCGAGCTCTGCTACTATCAGGCCATCGACTACGCCATCGCTCATGGCCTATCGACCGTTGAAGCCGGAGCCCAGGGCGAACACAAGCTGGCGCGCGGCTATGCTCCCGCCACCACCCGCTCCATCCACTGGATCGCCCATCCCGGCCTGCGCAGCGCCGTCGCCGATTTTCTTGAGCATGAGCGTCGCGCGGTTGCCCGTGAACAAGATGCACTAGACCAGTTCACGCCCTTCAAAAAGGGTGAGATAACCGGCGCCTGATCATTGCGGAGGTGTTTGATGCCGGTTTACGACGACCAGAATATTCTGGCTAAAATTCTGAGGGGCGAGATCCCCTGCCACCGCGTCTACGAAGATGCCAACGCCCTGTCCTTTATGGACATTTTTCCCCAGTCGCGCGGTCATATCCTTGTCGTCCCCAAGGCTCCGTCCCGTAACCTTCTGGATGCCGATCCAGCAGTTTTGTCGGCCGTCATACCTGTGGTTCAGAAGCTGGCCCGCGCCGTGCGTATCGCAACCCGCGCCGACGGCATCCGCCTCAACCAGTTCAATGAAGCGCCCTCCGGGCAGACCATCTTTCACCTGCATTTTCACATCGTGCCGGTTTACCTCGGCACCGATCTCGACCGCCACGCCACCTCCCGCGCCGACGACGCCGAACTGGCCAGCCTCGCCCGCGAAATCGCAGCTGCGATCGAGTAGCCCCTCTGAGTTACGCACCCGACGCCCACGCAGTTCTGGCGGTCTATTCTTTCCCCGCAGGGCCCTAGCAAATGGAGCACAAGCCTCAGCATCTCCCTGCCCTTGCGGGGGGACTGTTTAGTTGGAGCGCGCCGCACCCCCACCTTGATCCTCCCCCTGGCAGGGGGAGGAAACACGCAAGCCGTGAAACACGGGCTCCCTCCCACTCGAGGGGGAGGGATGGGGTGGGGGTGGGGG
>JAYRZB010000013.1:0-30168 GCA_041916675.1 Devosia sp.
GAAAGCTCGCTCTCAACATCCTCCGCCAGCACCCCGACAAGGGATCAATCAAAGCAAAACTCAAACGGGCCGCATGGAACGACAACTTCCTAATCTCTCTAATCGCTCATATGCGATAGCCCTGCCCGCAAGGGGGAGGGAGGATTTGGGGCACGGCTTGAGTGTCTCCCTCCCCCTTGCGGGGGACTGTTTATTTGGAGCGCGCGTACCCCCACCTTGATCCTCCCCCTGGCAGGGGGAGGAAACACGCAAGCCGTGAAACACGGGCTCCCTCCCACTCGAGGGGGAGGGATGGGGTGGGGGTGTGGGGAGCCACCCACAGTCCAATGTGAACACTCCCCTCTCGAGGGGGAGGGATGGGGTGGGGGTGTGGGGAGCCACCGGCAGTCCGATGTGAACACTCCCCCCTTGCGGGGGTGAGGCGCGGCCCGAAGGGACAAATCGCGCCAGTGGCGCGATTTGAGCGGTGAACGCCTTGAGCTATGCGAAAGGCTGGTCAGGGGTGGGGGTGTTCGCGCTCCAAATAAACAGTCCCCAAAAGGGCGCCCCGAGGCGCCCTTTTCATTGTCAGGTTCTCGACGCGTCTAGCGCACGATCAGCGTGCCCGCGCCATGCTCGGTGAACAGTTCCACCAGCACCACATGCGGGGTCTTGCCGTTCAGGATCACCACGCCCTCCACGCCATTGTCGAGCGCTTCAAGACAGGTTTCGACCTTGGGGATCATGCCGCCCGAGATCGTGCCGTCCTTGATCAGTTCCTTGGCCTCGGCCACGGTCAGTTCAGGCATCAGCGTGCCGTTGCGGTCCAGCACCCCGGGCACGTCGGTCAGAAACAACAGGCGCTTGGCGCCCAGCGATCCGGCAATGGCCCCGGCAAAGGTATCGGCGTTGATATTATAGGTGGACCCGTCCCGGCCCGGCGCGACAGGGGCAATCACCGGGATCATTTCCGAGCGCGCCAGTAGGTCGAGCAGGGTGCGGTCCACTTCAACCGGCTCACCCACAAAGCCGAGGTCGAGCACGCGCTCGATGTTCGAGCCCGGGTCCATCACGGTCTTGGTGGCCTTTTTGGCAAACACCATGTTGCCGTCCTTGCCGCAAAGCCCGATGGCCCATTCGCCCTCGGCATTGATCATGGCCACGATTTCTTTGTTGATCGAACCGGCCAGCACCATTTCCACGATTTCCATCGTGCGCTGGTCGGTTACGCGCAGCCCGCCCTCGAAACGCGATTCGATGCCGAGATTTTTCAGCATCGAGGCGATCTGCGGTCCGCCGCCATGCACAACGATCGGATTGACCTTCGATTGCTTGAGCAGCGCAATATCGCGCGCAAAGGCCTGCCCCAGCTTGGGGTCGCCCATGGCATGGCCACCATATTTGACGACGACGGTCTTGCCCTCGTAACGCTGCATATAGGGAAGCGCCTGCGCGAGAATCGAGGCGTCGCGGGAGAAGGCTTCGGTATCGGGCATGGGCGATCGGGTCCGGTTGCGTGAAATCTCTATAGCGCATTCCGGCGGCATGAAAACCGGCTTTGCGGCAACAATCCGACGGAAGTTTTTTTCGGTTTGGTAATCTGGCGGCGGTGATCCATTTGCCAGATCCGGGCGTTTCCCTTGAATGCCAAATTTCGCTCTGATTTCAGGGCGCTGGGTATAGGCATGAACGCGGCGGCGGAGTAAAACATCAAAATGGCCGTTCCTTCACAAGATATTGCAGACCTGATTGCCCGCTGTGCCCTGCGTGACCGGGCCGCATTTCGTGATCTTTACACCCGTACCAGTGCGAAACTATTCGGGGTATCGCTCCGTATCTTGAAAGACCGTTCCGAAGCCGAAGAGGCTCTGCAGGAGGTTTATGTCAAGATCTGGCAGCGTGCCGACCGCTATGTGGCCGGCTCCTACAGCCCGATCTCGTGGTTGGTGGCCGTGGCCCGCAATCATGCGCTCGACATCCTGCGGGCCCGCAAGCCAGTTGCGGATGAAATTGACGTGGCGCTCGAAATCGCCGACCTGGGGCCCGATCCTGAACGGGCTGCGGTCGACAGGTCCGAGCGCACGCGCATCGACACCTGCCTTGCCGAACTTGATGGCGACAAGGCCGAGGCCGTGCGTGGCGCCTATCTGGATGGATACAGCTATGACGAGCTTGCAGAGCGTCACGGCGTACCCTTGAATACGATGCGAACCTGGCTGCGGCGCAGCCTGTTGAAACTAAGAGAGTGTCTTTCGGCATGACGACCACAGCCGGACATAGCGAGGACGACAAGGCCCTGATCGGCGAGTATGCCCTCGGGCTGCTCGATGCCGCTGAGCATCGCGCTGTCGAACAGCGCCTCGCCGCCGAGCCCGCTTTGCGTGCCGAGCTGGCGTTGTGGCGCCTGCGCCTGTCCAGCATGGATAGCGCCTTCGAAGCGGTTGCTGCCCCCTCCGCCGTGCTGCCCGCGCTCGAAAAGCGTCTGTTTGGATCGCAGGCAGGCAAGGCGCCCACACTGTGGGAAAGCCTCACCTTCTGGCGGGCGCTGGCCACTGGCGGTCTTGCCGTTGCAGTCATTGCGGTCGGGTTCAATATCTCGCGCCCGACACCGCTCGGTCCGCAGGAATTTGCCGCCCAGTTTGTTGCCGCGCTCGAAGAAGAAGGCTCGGACGTCAAGTTCATCGCCCTTTACGATCAGTCCTCCGGCTCGGTGCGCCTGACCGCGCTCTCGGGCAGCGCCGTGCCGGAAAAGGATTTCGAGCTCTGGTATATCGCCGGGGCCGACGCGCCGGTGTCGATGGGTGTGGTGCCGGTCAATGCCCGCAGCCAGATCGAGCTCCCGCCCGAAGCCAAGGCCAAGATCGAGGCCGGCACCGTGCTGGCCATCACGCTTGAGCCCAAGGGCGGCTCCCCCTCCGGCGCCCCCACCGGCCCGCTGGTCGCCAAGGGCGCAGCCACCGTCATCTAGTAAAATTCTGATTGGCTATTTGAAAAGTCTGCTCAAGATTTTTCAAATCCTGCCTGAAAATTTCAAAATCCGTAAAATCTGATATCCATGTAAGATCAATGGGTTATCAGATTTTTACGGGTAATCCGTTCCCAAAAACATCATTTCCCGCACCAAAGCGAAACTTAATCTGAAACGCCCCGTTCCTTGTCATGTCCCGGTTGCAAAGACAGCCGGATACGAGATCACTCAAGGAAGGAAACAAACAGATGACTCTCTCTCTCCGCGCGATTGCCCTCGGTGCCATGCTCAGCGTCACTGCTTTTGCTGGTGCTGCCTATGCTGAAAACCCGATGGTTGGCGGCGCTGCCATGTTCGAAGACAAGGACATCATCGACAACGCCGTGAACTCGGCTGACCACACCACGCTGGTCGCCGCTGTCCAGGCCGCCGGCCTTGTTGAAACCCTCAAGGGCCCCGGCCCGTTCACCGTTCTGGCTCCGGTCAACGCAGCTTTTGACGCCCTGCCGGCCGGCACCGTCGAAACCCTGCTCAAGCCCGAGAACAAGGACACGCTGACCACGATCCTGACCTGCCACGTGATCCCGGCCAAGGCTCTGTCCACCGACATCGCCAAGATGGCCATGGATGATGGCGGCGCCCACGTTGTGGAAACCGTTGGCGGCTGCAAGCTGACCCTGAAGGCCGATGGCGGCAAGGTCACTATCACCGACGAAAACGGCACCGTGGCCAACGTCACCATCGCTGACGTGCTGCAGTCGAACGGCGTGATCCACGTCATCGACGCCGTACTGACCCCCAAGTCGTAATCTGGAACTCCTGTACCGGGCTTCACGGCCCGGTACACGGCCTTTTGACGTGCAAGTGCTCCGCCCAGGGCTTTAAACTGCACGTCAATCGTCCCGCGCGGCCTGGTCCCACCCTCCGTTGGCCCACCGTGCGGGACACCCCCTTCGAGGTGTACAATGGCCAATACTGTTTCACGACGTTCCATGCTTGCCGGCGGGGTCGCCCTTGTGGCCCTCAGCGCCGCCTTCGCCCTGCGCCCCATGGGCCGCACTGTTGCTGCGGAAGGCAATTTCCCCTTCAAGCTCTCCGATGCCGAATGGCAGGCGCGGCTGTCGCCCGCAGCCTACGACGTCCTGCGTCACGAGGGCACCGAACGCCCCTTCACCTCAACGCTGAACAACGAAAAGCGCGCCGGCATTTTTCACTGCGCCGGTTGCGATCAGGCCCTGTTCGATGCCGCCACCAAATATGACAGCGGCACCGGCTGGCCCAGCTTCTATCAACCCATTGCCGGCGCCATCGGCGAAACCGAAGACAATTCCCTCGGCATGTCCCGCATCGAGGTGCATTGCAGCAATTGCGGCGGTCATCAGGGCCATGTGTTCAACGATGGCCCGCAACCCACTGGCCTGCGCTACTGCATCAATGGCGTCTCGCTCAGCTTCAAACCCGCTGCCTGAATTTCCCGTCGACCTCCCTTCGGCCAAACTCATGCCCTTCACCTCAGGTGAAGGGCATTTCTTTTGCGCGCCTGCGGGCATCAGGGCAGTTGATGCCGGGCCCGCTTGCCAGTAAAGCCATTGGGATAACCTGACGGTGCCATCATGAAATTGACCATCATCCAGACCGGCGATGTGCCGGCACCGCTCCGCCCCCGGTTCGGCCCCTATCCGCCCATGTTTCACCGCATGTTCGAACAGGCCGGCCAGCCCTTCAGCTTCGAGAATATTCCGGTGTTTGACGGGGCAGCCTTCCCCGATCCGGCCGCGCTCGATGGCATAATTATCACCGGGTCGGCTGCCGGGGTTTATGATGATTTTTACTGGCTCGATCCGCTGCGCGATTTTATCCGCAAGGCGTACTCAGTAAAAACCCCGATGCTGGGGGTCTGCTTTGGCCACCAGATCATGGCCGATGCGCTTGGTGGCGATGTCCGCAAGTCCGAAAAGGGCTGGGGGCTGGGCCGCCATGTCTATGCCACCAAGGGCTCGCTGGCTGGCGTATCAGGCATGACCGAAGAGCTGGCTGTGTCCTGCAGCCATCAGGATCAGGTCATTGCCCCACCGCCCGAGGCCGAGGTGATCCTGGCTTCCGAGTTCACCCCCAATGCCGGACTGCGCTATCGCAATGGGGCGGCGCTGAGCTTCCAGCCGCATCCCGAGTTCGACGATGCCTATACCGTGGCCCTGGCCGAACTGCGCCGCGGCAAGGTGCCCGATCATGTGGTCGAAACGGCCGTGGCCTCTGTCAGCCGCGCACCCGATCATGACACCGTGGCCGGTTTCATTGGGGCGTTCATGGCTGGGGCAGGGCGCTAGCCCGTCCTGCTTCAGGTCTCGAGCAGGGCCGCGATCTCGGCCCGCAGTTCGGCAATGCCCAACTTGGTTTCCGACGAGGTCACGATCAGTTCCGGATGTGCCGCCGGGCGCTTGGCGATCGCTGCCCTGGTCAGGGCAATCACCTTTTCAAGCTCGCGCGGCAACAGCTTGTCGCCCTTGGTCATCACCACCTGATAACTGACGGCGGCCCGGTCCAGTTCGTTCATCACCGTCAGGTCATGCGCCTTGGGTCCGTGGCGGCCATCGACCAGCACATAGACCCGCCGCAGGGTCGCCCGACCGGTCAGGTACATGTGGATCAGCTTGGTCCACTGCGCCACCTTGTCCTTGGGCGCCTGGGCAAAGCCATAGCCGGGCATGTCGACAATGCGCAGCGGCGCCAGCTCGGCCTCAAAGATATTGAGCTCCTGCGTCCGCCCCGGTGTGTTCGATGTGCGCGCCAGGTTGGTCATCCCAACCAGTGCATTGATCAGCGAGGATTTGCCCACATTCGAGCGCCCGGCAAACGCAATCTCGACCCGGTCCATATCGGGCAGGTCGGCAATGCGTACGCAGCCCTTGATGAAGGCGAAAGGCCGGGCGAACAGCAGCCGCCCGGCCTCCAGCAGATCGGTTGAATACTCGGCCACGCTCTAGCCTTTGTCCGCAGCCGGTTTGGGCTTGCGCTTGAAACTGGCCATGATGTTGCCGAGCAGGTCCACCTCGGCGCCATGCCGCTTCATGATGAACCATTGCTGGGTAACCGACAGGAAGTTGTTCCAGGCCCAGTAGATCACCAGGCCCGCCGGGAAAGTGCCCAGCATGAAGGTGAAGATCACCGGCATCCAGTTAAAGATCATCGCCTGCGTCGGGTCCGGCGGCGGCGGGTTGAGCTTCATCTGCACCCACATGGTCACGCCCATGATCAGCGGCCAGATGCCCAGCGCCAGGAACCCGCCGATCACCGGCAGTGCCGTGGGGTTCCACGGGATCAGCCCGAACAGGGTGAAGATATTGGTCGGGTCTGGCGCAGCCAGGTCCTGGATCCAGCCAAAGAACGGCGCATGGCGCATTTCAATGGTGATGAACAAAACCGTATAGAGCGAGAAGAACACCGGGATCTGGATCAGCACCGGCCAGCAGCCCGAGAGCGGATTGATCTTCTCGCGCTTGTAGAGCTCCATCATGGCCTGCTGCTGGGCCGTGCGATCTTCCTTGAAGCGTTCCTGGATCGACTTCATTTCCGGCTGCACGCGCCGCATGGCTGCCATCGAGGCATAGGAGCGGCTGGCCAGCGGGAAGAAGATCGCCTTCACGATCACCGTCACCGCCAGGATGGCAAGGCCGAAGTTCCCGATCAGCCCATAAAGCGCCTTGATCAGCCAGAACATCGGCTTGGTGATGAAGTGGAACCAGCCCCAGTCGATCAGCAGTTCGAGCCGGTCGAAACCATACTGGCTTTCATACGAGGCAATCACCGATTCAACCTTGGCGCCGGCGAACACATAGCTCTTGTTCTCGGCCGTCGCGCCGGGGGGCACCGTCACCGGCGTGTCGGACACGAAGTTGGTTTCATAGATGTCGAGCGCGCCGGGTTTGCGCCAGGCATAGCGGGCGCTGATCGGGGCCTTGCCGTCGGTGATGATGGCGGTGGCCCAGTATTTGTCGGTAATCCCGACCCAGCCGCCGTTCGACTTCACATCGATCTGCTTGTCGTTGACGACGTCCGAATACTTCTTGGAAACCAGGTTGGCATCGCCCAGCACGCCCACCGGGCCTTCATGCAGGATAAAGAAGTTCTGCACCTTGGGCGTGCCATAGCGCGCCACCCGCGAATAGGGGAACAGCGAAACCGGTGCCGCAGTCTTGTTCTCGATCGATTGCGTCACCGTGAACAGGTAGTTCTCGTCCACAACGAAGGTGCGGCGGAAAATCAGGCCTTCGCCATTGTCCCACTTAAGCACCAGCGGGGTGGTGGCGGTCAGGCTGGCATTGGCATCGCCCTCCACCGACCAGACGGTCTTGGCATCGGGCACCTTGGTTGTCGTGCCCGAGGTCACCCAGCCCTGCTCGACGAAATAGGCGCCCTGCGCTGAAATCGGCGAGAGCAGCGTGATGATCGGGCTGTCCGGGTCCTGGGTCTCGCGATAGCGCTTGAGCTCAAGATCATCGAGCCGGGCCCCGGTCAGGTTGATCGAACCGGTCAGGGCCACGGTTTCGATCTTGACGCGTGCCGTCGATGCCAGCGCAGCTGCGCGGTCGGCAAAGCCCTGCCCATCGCCCGTATCCGGGGTTGCGGCCGCGCCGGGGGCAACGGTGCCGGCTGGGGTCGGCACGGCGTTTTCCGCCGCCTGCTGGGCTTCAAGCTGCTGAGCCTGCTGCGCCCGCTCGATCTGCGGCCCGGCCACAAAGAACTGCCAGCCGAACAGCACCACGGCGCTCAGCACCACAGCCAGGATCACATTTCGGCTATCGCCGCCCGTATTGTTCATTGTTCCGGTTTCCGAAGGCCATCGGCCCTGTTGGAGTTGGCCTTGGTGGCGTGGATCCGGCCCAGAAGTCCGGACAGATCGCCCACAAGCGTCTCAAATCGCGCGCCCAGCGCTTCGCGCCGCCCGATCAGCACATAATCATGTTGGGGTTCGAACCGTGCCTCGCAAGCCCGCACCGCAGCGCGCAGGCGCCGTTTGATGCGGTTGCGCTCGGGCGAGTTGCCGGTCTTCTTGGTCACCGTGAACCCGATGCCCGCACCCTCTGCCTCAACGGCAACAGCCTGCAACGCAAAACTAGGACGCCCGGCGCGATTGCCCCGGGCGGCCCTCAGAAATTCTGACCTTTTGGTGAGCCGCCGAAGGCTCGCAGGGGCCGCTGCCATGGCCGAACTCCGGCCGGGGACCCTTAGGCCGAAAGCTTCTTGCGGCCGAGCGCGCGGCGGCGGTTCAGAATGGCGCGGCCGGTCTTGGTAGCCATGCGCGCACGAAAACCGTGGCGGCGGGTGCGGACCAGTTTGCTCGGCTGGAATGTACGTTTCATAACATCAAACCACGCCGCGCGCGGTTCCTCTAGTTCGCTATTCGCAAGAAGGGTGCCACCCGGACCCAAACTGGATCGATGGCAGGTTCGGGCGGCTTATAAGAAATCCCCGCACCCAAGTCAACGCAAGCTGGCCCGGTTGATGGGGCAAATACAGCCCCGGTGCATCGAAATGTCCGAATCCGCTCCTTGCGGCGCATTCGAACTGTGAACTGCGCAAATCGACGTTGCATTGGCGCGCCGTGCCATGGTTTCGTCAATCACGATTTTCCGGGGCATTTTATCGATATGCCCTCTCGATAGGCACTGTGACGCGCAATGACCGACGACGCCAAACCCGACCTGTGCATCATCGGGGCCGGACCCGCCGGTCTTGCCGCCGCCGCCGCTGCCCGCGCCTATGGCGCCAGCGTTGTGCTGGTCGAGCGCGACGGGCTTGGCGGCACCAGCCTTTTTGCCGGCAGCGTTCCGGCCAAGGCCCTGATCGCGGCCGGTCAGCGCGCCCACCTGATGCGCACCGCCCCGCAGTTCGGCATCGCCGCCGAAGAGCCCAAGATGCATTTCGGGCGCCTCAACGATCATATTCAGGATGTCATTGTCGGCATCGCCCCCAGCGACGCCGAAGAGCGCCTGACCGCCCTGGGTGTTGAGGTGGTGCGGGCCGAGGCCCGGTTCATCGACAAGCGCACGCTCGCCGCCGGCGAGCGCCAGATCCGCGCCCGGCGCTTTATCATCGCCGCCGGTTCCCGCCCCAGCGTGCCCGTCATCGAGGGGCTCGGATCGGTGCCCTATTTCACCACCGATTCCATCTTCGATGCCACGCGCAAGCTCACCCATCTGCTGGTCATCGGGGCAGGGCCGGCAGGGCTCGAAATCGCCCAGGCCTATCGGCGCCTTGGCGCCATGGTCACCGTCATCGAGCACAAGAGCGCGCTGCAGGCCATCGATCCTGAACTCAGCGCTATTGCCCTGCGCCAATTGCGCGAAGAGGGCATCGATATCCGCGAGCACACCGAAGTGCGCGCCGTTCATGCCCGCAGCCTTGGCATTGGCGTCACCGTCGCCTCGGCCAGCGCCGAAGAAAACCTCGATATCTCCCATATCCTGGTCACCACCGGGCGCACGCCCAGTCTCGATAGCCTCGATCTCGACAAGGCCCGCATCCGTCGCCTGCATGGCGGCAAGGGGCTCGTGCTCAAGGCAGGGCTCAAGACCTCCAATCCGCGCGTCTATGCGGTCGGCGATGCCGCGGGTGGCCTCTACCTCAGCCAGATGGCCCGGCATCAGGCAGAGGCGGTGGTGCGCAATGCGCTGTTCTCCGAGCCCGCCCGCTTCGCACCCGAAAACGTGCCCCTTGTCATCTTCACCGATCCCGAGATTGCCTCTGTCGGGCTGACCGAACCCATGGCGCGGGCCCGTCATCGCAATGGCTATCGTGTGCTGCGCGCCTCATTTGCCGATAACGACCGCGCCCGCACCATGCGGCAGACTTTCGGGCTGGCCAAGGTCATCACCGATCCGCGCGGCAAATTGCTGGGCGCATCGATTGTCGGGCCGCAGGCGGGCGAACTGATCGCCCTGTTTTCCTTTGCCATCGCCAATGGGCTTTCCGCCCGGCACCTTGCGGCCTTCACCGCGCCTTATCCCGCCCTGTCCGAAATCGCCGTGCGGCTGGGACAGGAATTTTTCCACGACGCCAGGGTTCCCGCCTGGCGCAGCCGGTGGCTTGCGTTTAACCGTTTGTTTCCCTGACTCTTTGCCACTACAATCAGGGCCAAATGGCAGCAGATTCCCGCGCAATGCCCGGCCCCTTTCGCGGGCTGTCGGCAAAACTGATTGCAATGATCATCTTTGTGATCCTTGCGGTGGAAGTAGTCATTTACCTGCCATCGGTGGCCAGCGCCCGGCTATCCTGGCTTGAGGATCGGCTGCGCATCGGCGTCGTTGCCGCACGAGTGCTCGATGCCGTTCCCGATCTCATGGACCTGCCCAAGCCGATCAGCGAACGCCTGCTCAAATCGGCCGGGGTCATTGCCATCGTTTACCGGCGCGACGGGCAGAGCCAGCTGATCACGCTCGAGGAAACCCCCATGCCGCGGGAGACCATCCTTGCGGACACCCGCCAGCGCGATCCTGCCACCCTGATCATGGGTGCTCTCGATACCATCATCATGGGCAAGGGCCGCGTCATGCGCATCGTCGGCCCGCCCGATGACACCGAGACCGACGCGCTTGTCGAGGTGCTCATGGACGAAGCACCGCTCCACGCCGATCTGATCGCCTATTCGCGGACTTTCGTCTTTTTGTCGCTGCTCATTGCCTCGATGACGGCGGTGGTCATCTATGTGCTTTTGAGCCGCCTCCTGATCCTTCCGATCCGGCGCATCACAGCCAATATGGTTGCCTATCGCCAGGCCCCCGAGAATGCCAGCCTGATCATTTCGGCCGCCCCCCGCCGCGACGAGATCGGCGTCGTCGAGCAGGAACTGGCGGCCATGGAAACCGACCTCTTCTCCATGCTGCGCCAGCGTCGGCACCTCGCCGATCTCGGCCTTGCGGTGGCCAAGATCAACCACGACCTGCGCAACACCCTGACCTCGGCCCAGCTCCTGTCCGACCAGGTGGCCAATCTCGACGACCCCAAAGTGCAGCGCCTCGCCCCCCGCCTCGTCCACACGCTCGATCGCGCCATCGGCTTTGCCCAGTCCGTGCTCGATTATGGCCGCCAGAGCGCCACCCCGCCCAAGCCGGTGCCGGTCGATCTGCGCTCGCTCACCGAGGAATCCCTGTTTGACGCCGGGCTCGCCGGCCATCCCGAAATCGCCATCACCAATGCCGTGCCCGATGGCGTCACCCTGCGCGTGGATGCCGACCAGATGGCGCGTGTTCTGGTCAATCTTTTGAAGAATGCCCGCGAAGCGCTTGAGGCCGCTGCGGCCAAAATTGCCGATCCTGCCGTTATCGTGCGTTTCAGCGCCGATGCCGAGGGTGTCCTGGTCTCGGTCATCGACAATGGCCCGGGCCTGCCGCCAAGGGCGCGCGATAACCTGTTTGTCGCTTTCGAGGGCTCGGCCCGCGCCGGCGGCACCGGCCTCGGCCTGGCCATCGCCCGAGAACTGGTCGAGGCTCACGGCGGCAAACTCAGCCTCGTCCCGCAGGATCGGGGCACCCGTTTCGACATTCGCCTGCCATCCAGCAGCCACCTGGGCTGAACCCCGATTTTGCACAGCACAGCGCTTGCAAACCGATTTCACCCCATGTATGGGTTGCCCCGTTCCAACCGATGCGCCTTGCGCCACCGGTTGCCGCCGGTCCCACCGGCCGTGCGCGCCCTTAGCTCAGCTGGATAGAGCACCAGACTACGAATCTGGGGGTCAGGAGTTCGAATCTCTTAGGGCGCGCCAAACTTTTCAATCACTTGCGGGTCGGGTGCGGCTCGCGCCTCCTCCAGGCCGCGGCCCGTTTAGGGTGCTCCATTTAGTGCTTCAGCGGTTTGAATTGGCGATGGCGGCCTGAGCTCTCGTCCCGATCGATTTGCCAAGACTCCGTGATCAGCATTGCGTCGCTCGCTTGCCGCCAGGCCGGTCGGCCTGCTCGTGATGGGTTGGCCTTGAGCTACGCGCCCCAACGATATGTTAGGGGCTGGTCGACCACCCCGCCCGTCAGGCGCTTTGCGCCGCCAGGAATGCCTGCAGGCGCTCAGTCTGGGGTTTGACCAGAACTTCGCGCGGATTACCGGCTTCGGCAATTACGCCCTTATTCAGAAACACCACCGAATTGGCGACTTCGCGGGCAAAGTTCATCTCGTGAGTCACCACGATCATGGTCCTGCCCTCTTCGGCCAGCGAGCGCATCACCCGCAGCACTTCGCCCACCAACTCGGGGTCGAGGGCCGATGTGGGCTCGTCAAACAGCATCAATTCCGGTTCCATGGCCAGCGAACGGGCAATGGCCACCCGTTGCTGCTCGCCGCCCGAGAGAAATCCCGGATAGGCCGTCATCCGGTGCGCTACGCCCACTCGGTTGAGATAGGATTCTGCGCGTGCTTTGGCTTCGGCGCGTCCCAGGCCCAACACACGCATCGGCCCGAGCATGACATTGTCGAGCGCTGTCATATGAGCCCAAAGGTTAAACTGCTGGAATACCATGGTCACTCGTGCCCGCAAGGCGCGCAGGCTCCGGGAGTCGGCCGGCAGCAGGTCACCAGTCCGATCGCGCTTGAGCGTCAGGGCTTCACCGCCAAGGGAAATCGTGCCTTCCGTGGGGCGCTCAAGAAAGTTGAGACACCGCAGAAAGGTGCTCTTCCCCGATCCGGATGAGCCAATCATGGCAACGACATCGCCTTTCCTGGCCGACAGCGAAACGCCTTTGAGCACCTCAACAGCGCCATAGCGTTTGTGGATATCGGTGGCGGTCAGCATATTGGTCATCATCACACTCCGGAATATCAGGGGCTGAGCAGCAGCCCGGCGCGGGTCGGTTCGGCCCCGGCTATCTTGCCTAGCCGCTTCCCTGCCTCGGCGATGCGCGTTGCAGGGCGGGCGTAGAATACGCCGGTCGTGCCGGCGCAAACGCGCGTGACCCCGCCGGTGAGCGGGTTGGTGATTTCAGCGACCAGGTCACCGACTTGTACATGGGCGCCAAGCTCGAGCGCGTAGGACAACAATCCGGCAACAGGCGCCTTGAGGGCTTCCGATCCGGCCAATGGCGTAGGCGCACAAGGTGCGGGCAGGGCTGGCAGCGGCAGGGCCAAGGCTCCCATATGCGCCATGGTCCCCAGTATCGCTTCGGCATCGCGAGCCGCGAGATGGCGCGACACATCGGATCGCCCCCGCAATTCAACCGTGCACGAGGCGATGGCGTCAGGAATGGGGACATCTTTGAAGTGCAGCGCAAGATCGCGCCAAGGCCGGCTGACCGCTTCATCGAATGGGTTCCCGCCCGAAACCTCGGCCAGCAGTACTGCTTTGCACTCAAGAAGCGCGATGAGAGGCAGCAGCCGCTCGTGCGATCCGGGCTGGGTGTAAAGGTGCACTTCGGCCTCGCCATCGCAATGCAGGTCAAGCACGATATCAGCCCGCAGCGCCAGACCCAGCAGCAGGTGCCGCAAGGCATCGGCGGGCGTCTGAGTCGGCAGCGCCGCAAGGCTCTCGCTGAGAGCATCACGGATGAGCGCGGCATTGGCCTGACTGTCGTTACCAAGCCGCCCCTTCACTCGCGCAATCGTATCAGGCGCCAGGTCGGGATAGTCGCGATTGAAGTTGCGCCCGTCATAAAGGTCAAACCGCCCCGATTGATCGCCGAGCACAAACTGGTTCATGCCGATCGGATTGGCCATCGGCACTACGCTGACATAGCCGGTGATCAGGCCCTGCGCTTCAAGCGCCGTCAGCCGGTCGGCCAGAAGTCTTGCCGTCAGCATGCCCGGGCCTTCGTCGGCGTGCAGCCCGGCCTGGATATGGATGTGGGGATGGGCGCCGGGCGTGCCAAAGCCAAGGTCGGTCACCCAGTAGTCGGTACCCGGCGTCTGGCCGGCAATATCGTGCCGTGTCTCACGCATGGGCCGCTGCCTTTGCTGGCTGCGACATGCTGGCCTCAGCGCGCAGGTGGCGTAGATAGTGCCGTTCGAGTAAGCGGAAACCCTGGGTCAGGATCAGCGTCAGGCACAGGTAAAAAACGGCAGCCATGCCAAAGCTTTCCGGAATGACCAGGTAGTTGGTGTAAACGTCGCGCGCCACGCGCAGGATTTCAACAATGGTCACCGTGCTCGCCAGTGCGGTGGCATGCATCATCTGCACCACCTCGTTGCCATACTGGGGCAGGGCGCGGCGCCAGGCGCCGGGCCAGAACACTTCGGCAAACACCTGCCAGTTGGTCAGCCCCATGGCGCGGGCGGCTTCGATCTCACCCACTGGGGTGGATCGGATGGCCCCTGCAAAAATCTCGGTTGTATAGGCGGTGGTGTTGAGCGTGAATGCCAGCCAGGCGCAGAACCAGGGTGAGCGCAACAGCACCCAGGCCGGGCTCTCGCGCACCAGGTCGAATTGGGGCAGGCCGTAATAGATGATGAATATCTGCACCAGCAGCGGCGTACCGCGGATGACATAGGTGTAGAACCAGACTGGCAGGCGCAACCACGGGTTCTGCGAGGCGCGAGCCATGGCCAGCGGGACCGATAGCGCCAGGCCGCTGGCAACCGAAATGGCCAGAAGGATCAGGGTGGTTTGCACGCCGCCCAGAAAGGCCGGCAGGCTGTCCAGAATGGTTTGCCAATTGATCATCGTTTGGCCTCCCGACGAATGCCACGCGAGAACCGGCGTTCAAGGGCGGAGAGCAGCACGATCGAAACGGTGGTCACACACAGATAGATCGCCCCGATCAGGGCATAGAAGGTAAATGGCTCGCGCGTGGCGGCCGAGGCCAGACCGGCCCGGTGCACCATGTCATCGAGACCGATAATGGACACCAGGGCGGTGGCCTTAAGCATGACCAGCCAGTTGTTGGTGAACCCCGGAATGGCGTGGCGCACCATCTGCGGCACAACGATCAGGCGCAGAACCTCAATCTGGGTCAGGCCGGTTGCCTGGCCGGCCTCGATCTGACCGCGCGGAATAGCCAAAATAGCGCCACGAAACGTCTCGGTCAGATACGCCCCGAATATGAACCCCAGGGTCAGCGTGCCTGCCGCAAAGGCATTGATGTCGATATAGCCCCAACCCATTGCATCCGCGAGGTTGTTGAGCAGGATCTGTCCGCCATAAAACACGATCAGCATGACCAACAGGTCGGGCAACGCCCTTATGCAGGTGGTATAGGCATTGGCCAGACTGCGGGCGAGGCGGCTGCTTGAAAGCTTGGCCACTGCGCCCAAAAGTCCAAAGGCGGCAGCAATCACCAGTGAGACAGAGGCCACCGATAGGGTAACTTTGAGCCCCTCAAGGATCATCGGTAGATAGCCGTGAAACATGCCAGCACCCTTGAGGACAAAAGAGAGGGGCCCGCACCGGCGAGGCGCGGGCTCGACGATTTGGTCGGTTTATTTGCGGGCCGACATGGGGGTGACGTCAAAGTCGAAATACTTGCCTGCCATTTCAGCATAGCTGCCGTTGGCCATCAGGGCGGCGAGCGCCGCGTTTACGTCGGCTTTGAGCTCCTCTTCGCCCTTGCGCAGGGCAATGCCGACGCCACCATCGGTGCCGCCATCAAGGAACAGTGTCTCGCCGACCTGGGCAAATCCGGCCCCTTCGGGGGTCTTGAGGAAGGCTTCTGCTGAAACCACCGAAGAGCCGAATGCCACATCGCCGCGGCCGGCCGCCAGTTCGAGATAAACCGCGGTTTCTTTTTCCACCAGCAGGGTGGGGTTGTTGGGGTAGTTCTTGGCCACATAGTCAGCACGCGGTGAGTTGCGCAGCACGATAATGGTCTTGCCCGCCAGTTCTTCCGGTGTCCAACCGGTCAGCGTGCCTTCCTTGGCCACAAACCGCGACGGCACGTCATAATAGGGGTTGGAAAAATCAACCACTTCCTTGCGCTTGTCGGTGATGGTCATTGAGGCCACGATTAGGTCAAACTTCTTGGCATTGAGCGCCGGAATCATTCCGTCCCATTCCTGCTGCACCATTTCGCAGGAGGCCTTCATTTCGGCGCAAAGGGCATTGGCAATATCAATGTCAAAGCCCGACAAAGTGCCGTCTGCGGCGACCTGAGAGAACGGGGGATAATTCCCCTCAACCCCGATGCGCAGTGCCTTGTCCTGAGCCTGGGCGCTGGCGGTGAGCATAAGAGCGATAGTCAAGGCGGTGGTGAATGTGAGACGCATGGTTTCCTCCGGTCGTCCTTCTAGATCAGGGCTTCACGATGGCAATAAACTTTCATAGAGTCAAATTATGAAAATAAAAACGTCGCAAGATTCCGATGGTCGACCGAAGGGCGCGACCTGGAGTGCAGATGCGGACAAGCGTTTTTCCGCCTCTGCGCTGGGTCGCCACATCCTGACGCTGCTGACCGAGGGTTCGCCTTCGCAGCGCGCCTTGTCGGAATTTGTGCTCCGCGACCCGGTTTATGTCGCTACCAACGGCATCGAAGAGATTGCTCGCGCCAGTGGGATTTCACCTTCGACCTTGAGCCGGTATGTGCGTGACCTGGGGTTGAGTGGATATCCCGAGTTTCGCAGCGCCATTGGCGAAACAGTCCGCGATCTGATTGCCCCGGTGACCAAACTGGGCGAAGGCTTGTCCAGGGGCCATCTTGAGGCAGGAGCCGCTGAACAAAGCCTGGCCGCCGCCGATCTGCATCTGCGCGCCCTGACCGATCCCGCCACAACCAGCAACTTGCGCAGCATTGTTAGCCGCATGGCCATCGCCCGGCAGGTGTTTGTCATGGGCTTTGGGCTTTCGGCGCATCTGGCAGCGATGTTGGTACTCGGTCTTCAACCCTATCGCGAAGGCGTGGTCAGCGTCGTCGAATATGGTGGTACAGAAGCAGCGGCGGCGCGGCTCAATGCGATCGCCAAGGGCGACATGCTGATCGCCATCACCTTTCCGCGCTATTCATCGGAGATCGTTGGACTGACCCGATACGCCCGCGATCATGGCGCGCGTATTGTTGCACTCACCGATTCAAGTGCAGCGCCTCTGGCCCGCCTTGCCGACGACCTTGTCCTGGCGCCGGCCCAGCATCCGGTTCTGTCGTCGAGCAGTCTACCCGGCCTGGCACTGATCGAAGCATTCTTGTCCGAGTTCCTGCTCTCCGACCCTGCCCACCTCGAGCGCGCCCGCCGCCTCGCCAGCGCCATGACGGGGTATCTTGCGGACTAGAGACGCTGACGGCAAGGCGGCTGTACTGGTTTCAGATCGGCCGACGCCTCAGACCCACCCCTCTGGTCCTAAAATCAAATGCGGAGCAGAGTGATGCAACTCAGCTCATTTCGCTCAGTTCTGCCAGATCACCAGCGGTTCCGGGCAGGCGCTCAAGTCCTCTGGGCGATGGCCATTTTCACAAAAGGGTCGCCGCGCCCTAATTCCCGAGCACATAGCGCCACTCCACTACACCAAAAGGACCTTCGTTCCCCCTGTAAGCTGTCCTTCAAACTGGCGGGCCGCCGGGCTTTTCTCTGCAACGATGCAATCGAGGTCAGACAGGTCGCCGAACTTGTGCGCCGCTGCGGTGCCGAATTTGCTCTCTGTCACCAATGCACAGACCTCCGCCGACGCGGTGATCATGGCGCGCTTGATCGAGGCTTCGTCAAAGCCTGCCGTGGTCAACCCCAGGTCGCTGTGAATACCGTGCACCCCTAGAAAGCACACGTCCGCCCTGATCAGCGCCATTTCTTCCAGCACATGCGCACCCAGTGTCATTTGGCTGCGCTTGTCGAACGTTCCACCGAGCAGGATAACGTCCAGATAGTAGTGTTCCGATGTCTCAATCGCAATGCGCGGACTATTGGTGACAATGGTTGCCGACAGGTCGCGGGGCAGCTGGCGTGCGAGCTCGAGATTGGTCGTGCCCCCATCGATGATGACCAGTTGCCCAGGGGCGATTAGTTGCGCCGCACGACGGGCGAGCCGCACCTTTTCTTCGTTGGCGATACGATAGCGATTGGTGAACGGCAGGCCGGCCGGCGATACCGGAAGCGCACCGCCATGCACGCGCTGCAGCAACCCGGCCGACGCCATTTCGCGCAGATCTCGCCGCGCCGTATCTTCCGATATCCCGAACCGCTCCGATAATTCACCGGTGCTCAGGCGACCCTTAGCTGAAAGGGTTTCCGTGATGAATCTCTGCCGCTCCTCGGGGGTGGCTTCCAGGCTCATATTGACTCCGTGCACGTTCGTGCATATTCCAGCGGAAACGCGCATAGCATCGTTTTGCCGGTTGCCATGAAATTCATGGCCTGATGAAGGAACATTTGTATGCCCAATAGCGTTCGCGTCGCCAGTGTCCAGTTTCAACACCGTGCGAGTGATAAACCTTATAACCTTGATCGCGTGGCTCATTTCGCCCGATTGGCCGCTGATCAGGGGGCATCGTTCGTCGCAATGCCCGAGATGTGCATCAGCGGCTATTGGCATGTCCCCTCTCTCAATCGCGCCGAGCTTGACCTCCTAAGCGAAGTGCTTCCCGATGGGCCCTCCTGTCTTCAAGTGCGCGAGCTTGCACGCGAATTGGGGATCGGCATCGGGGCGGGGCTCCTGGAACGGGCATCGGACGGCAGTCTCTTCAACAGCTATTTCCTGGCCCTGCCCGATGGGCAAGTTCATACGCACCGCAAGATCCACGCCTTCGAGCACGACGAAATCAGGAGTGGGGACCGCTACACGGTTTTCGATACGCCCTGGGGCGTCCGTATCGGCATCCTGATCTGCTACGATAACAATTTGCTCGAAAATGCTCGCGTTGTGGCGTTGATGGGGGCCGATATTCTGCTTGCCCCGCACCAGACCGGCGGCTGCCATTCGGCCAGCCCCCACGCCATGGGGCTGATTGATGTCGCGATCTGGCGTAATCGCCACAACGATCCGGTCGCTATCGAGAATGAGATCAGGGGCCCCAAGGGTCGAGAATGGCTGATGCGCTGGCTGCCATCGCGTGCGCGCGACAACGGCATGTTCGTGATCTTCAGCAACGGTATCGGCGAGGATCACGGCGAGGTTCGCACGGGGAATGCCATGATCCTTGATCCCTATGGCCGCATCCTGACCGAGACGTGGGTGGCAGGCGATCAGATGGTCGTTGCTGACCTCGATCTTGATCTGTTGGCAACCAGTCAGGGCAGGCGTTGGCTCAAAGGCCGTCGACCTGAACTCTATGGCGAAATAACCTTGCCCCGCCCGGGTAATGTATCAACTCGAGAACTGCGAAAAATCCGCGGCTGACCTCCAGAACCAAACCATTCCCGCCTGATCGCTCAGGTGCCTGCGAGCCGATGGCGGCAGCGCCACTGCGATTCGACGCGCGGTCATGACGTCGGCGCGGAGCGTCAAGCAGCTTCTATCTTCGCACGCTTCAGAGTGGCGCTTGCCCCGCCACCCGTGCCCTGTTCACCAAGGCTAATTCCCTGTCATCTTAGCTGGCCCACTTTCCTGTTGACTCAAATGTAAACGACTACATACAAATGAAAACGTCTTCATTGCGCAGTTTGCGGAAAACCGGGTGCAATGAAGTGGGAGGAAGCATGTCGAGACCAACCTTGAGCATCGTGGCGCAACGGGCCGGCGTGTCGGTGGCGACCGTGTCGCGTTCGGTTCACGGGGACCCTTCGGTCGTCGCAGAAACCCGCGACCATGTTCTGCGGGTGTGTGAGGAATTGGGCTACCGGCCGTCACCCGCCGCCCGCCGGCTCAAGCAGGGCGCCAAGGCGGTGGTAGGGCTGAGCCTCGGGGCCAGCGATCATCCGGCGGGGCTCTATGTCTCGCTTATGCATCAGGCGCTTTCCCGCCAGTTCGCCCAGTCGGGCTGGTCGGTCGAACTCATCCGACGCAAGGATTTTCACGCAGCGCTCGATGTCGGCGGGTTGATACTGATCGGCGTGCTCGAAAATGATCCCCGGCTGCTTGCGCTTGAGGGCAGCGACATCCCTGTGGTTGCTGTAGGGCACGATGCCAAGGGCTTTCGTGTCGCGCCCGATGACGTTCTGGGCGCAGGTCTTGCCGTCTCGCACCTGATTGGGGCTGGGCGCAAGAAGCTCGCCATTCTGGGCGCCTATGATGCGGCGGGCAATCTCTCCCTGCGTATCCGCGCCGCCATCGCAGCGGCCCGCGCAGCGGGCATTGAGCCCGAATTGTTTGATGTCCGGGTATCCACGACTCCCACCCTGCAGGGCTACCGCGCCGTCGCGCGCCGCTTGGCGGCCGGGCGCGCCTTTGATGGGCTCTTCTGTGAGACCGACGAAATGGCGCTAGGTGCCCTTGCTGCTCTTGAGGACGCGGGGGTCAATGTTCCGGCTGATGTCGCCCTGATTGGATTTGATGATTTACCCGAATTCGCCGGCCGGCTCACCACCGTCCGGCAGGATATCCCGGCCATAGCCACTGCAGCCATTGATCTGCTGTCCGAGGCGCGCCGGGGGAGCCCGGGGCGGGCCGTGCTGCTGCCCGTCACTTTGGTTGAACGCGAAACAGCCTGAGGCAACGCTCAGGCATATTGGGAGGTTATTTTATGAAGACGCTTGCAATCTTGCTCGCTGGCGCGTCCGCGCTGGCCACAGTCAGCGCGGCGCATGCCGAAACCGTCCGCATCTCAGGTTGGGGTGGTACGGAAGTGGCTATCGTCAACAGCCTGATCACTGACGTCCTCAAGGATGAAATCGCTGCCGCGGGCATCGAGGTTGCCTACGAGCCGGTCGATGGGGATTTCAGCCAGTTCATTCTGAATGGCCTGTCGGCCGGTACTGCGCCGGATCTGTTCTACACCGACATTTTCTGGTCGCGCTCGATCTTTTCGGCAGGCCAGGCCGCGCCCGTCAGCGCCGACCTTTCGGCGTTCGACCCCAACCTTGTTGCCGCGTTCACCTACGACGGCACCGTGATGTCGATCCCCAAGGATTTCAACACGCTGGCCCTGCACTTCAACAAGGACATCTTTGATGATGCCGGTGTGGCTTATCCCACGAGCGATGAAACCTGGGACAGCTTGCAGGAAAAGCTCGTCGCCGTGCACAAGGCGCTCCCTGAAGTCAACGGCATTTGCCTTGTTGCCGACTATGCCCGCTTTGCCGAGTTCGCTCTGGGCACCGGCTGGGAGCAGTTCGGCGCCGATGGCAAGACCGTGCTTGACGACAATTTCAAGCGCGCCTTCGCGTTCTACACCGGGTTGATCAAAGCTGGTGCCGCTGTACCGGCTGCCGACGTTGGCCAGGGCTGGACCGGCGGCTGCCTTGCTGCCGAACTCAGCGCCGTCGCCATTGAAGGTGCGTGGATGATCGGTGCGATCAAAGACAGCGCGCCCAACATGAACTATGGCACGGTGCGCCTGCCCAAGGATCCGGTCACCGGCGGCAGCGGCAACCTGATTTTCACCGTCGGCTGGACCGTCAATGCCGCCTCTCCGGTCAAGGACAGCGCCCACAAACTTGCTGAACTGCTCACCAGCGAAAAGGCCCAGCAGTGGGTCCTTGAGCAGGGCTTGGCCCTGCCCAGCCGCTCGGCCATGGCCGACGGCGAGTATCTTAAGGGCGAATCTCAGGAACAGGTGACCAATCGCACCGTGTTTGAGGGTCTCAACGATACCAATGTTGAACCCTACTTCTTCGGCGATCTGGGCGGTGCCTGGATGGAGCCGATCAACAGCGCGCTGAATGCGGTCATGCTCGGCGAACTTGAAGTCGACGCCGCTGTGGCCCAGGCCCAGGCCCGTCTCGACGAAATCCAGAAGTAACACCAGACCATGTCAGGCCGGGGCTGCCATTGGTGGCCCCGGTTCGCGAGGGAGGCGTTCGCAATGCTCAATCATCGCCAGAGAGAAGAACTGACCGGCTGGCTGTTCGTGCTGCCATTCCTTGTGTCCCTCGGCCTCTTCTTTCTTTATGCCGCCGGGCGAACCCTCTTTTTCAGTTTCACCGATTTCAATCTGTTCAATAGTCCGGCCTTTGTTGGGCTCGGCAACTATGTCAGCCTGGTCTCGGACCGTCTGTTCCTCCTTGCCCTCGGCAATACGCTGGGCTTTGCCCTGATCGTGACCGTCCTGCAGACCATGCTGGCCCTGCTGTTTGCCGTGCAGGTGCATAGTGCCATGCGCGGCAAGTCGGTTATCCGCACCGTCTTTTACCTGCCCTCGATCATGTCGAGTGCGGCCATGACGCTGATTTTTCTCTGGCTCTTCCAGCGCGAGGGCCTGATGACGCAATTGGTGCAGTTCATCGCCAATGGCCGCTGGTATGTCGGCGCATTCTTCGGCATCACCGCCCTGGTGCAGGCCATGCTCGTGCTCAATGCGCGTCGCCGCTACGATGATGTGTCGGCGTTCGATCCGTTCTTTTTGTCCTTAGCCGTTCTAGTTGCCATCATCGGATCGTTTGCAATTCGGCTCGCGGGCTTTCTGCCGGTCTATGATGACCAGTTCCTGATCGCCTGGCTAAACACTCAGGCCCGATTCATTTTCCTGCCTCAGACCCTGTGGTCTGTGGCCCTGATGAACATTTTCACAACCGTGCCCACCCTGATGCTGCTCTTCCTTGCCGGGCTGCAGTCCATCCCTCTGCCGCTCTATGAATCGGCCAAGATAGATGGCGCCAACGCCTTCGAGCGGTTCCGCGACATCACCATTCCCTCAATCGCCCCGGTCACCTTCGCGGTGGTCACTCTTGGCATCATCGGCACGCTGCAAATGTTTGATCAGGTGGCAATTCTCGGTGCGGCAGCTCCGCTCGAAAGCCGGGTCACCCTTGCTTACTACATCTACGAGAACGCCTTTCCTGGCGGCGCCACATCGCGCATCGGTCCGGCCAGCGCTGCCGCCATCATTCTCGGCCTGTTGACCCTTGCAGTGGTTTACCTGCAGCGCGCCCTCGGCATTCGCGACACGGTGAAGTAGATGGCCCAGTCACCTTCCAATCCTCCCGCCTCACGCCGCCTGCCGGTCGACGCCCTGCGCCGCCGCCAGCTTGCCGCCGCCTTCTGGGTCTATCTGGTGTTCATCGCCGTTGGCACTGTGCTTGTCGGCACCTTCTTGATCGCCTTTGTGGCCAGCCTCAAGATCGATCCACTCGAACGACCGTTCCGTCTGATGTTCGATCAGGTCAATCCAATAGCCTGGGTCACCGCGGCCGATCTTGGTCGACAGGGCTCAGGGGACCCGCTATGGGGCGGCTTTACACCAGGTGCCAAGGTCAGCTTCTCGGCAACTTACACCGCACCGGCCGATACTGAAATCCTTGCCCCCGAGGCAGATATCCCGCGCCGCCGTCCTGGAACGGGGGCCGGGGCGGCCATGGTGCGTGACTATGCAACCGACTATGCAATTCTCACGCTGACCGGCACCAGCGATGGGCAGATCGCAGTCACCAACCCCGAAACCGGCGTGGCCGAGACCTGGCCCACCCGGACCTTTGTTTATGAGGTCATTTATGACCCGGCCAAAGCCGATGGTCCGTCCATCGAGCGCCTGCCGCTTGATCTGGCTTCGCCCACAAGCCAGAGCCTCGTCCAATCCACACTTGCACCCACCCGTTTCGAGCGGCGCGGGCGCGTGGCCAGCTTTGACAATATCGCTCCTGGCGCACTCGGGTTGGTCTTCCACAATTATCGTCGCGTCATCACCGAAACGGTCGATCTTTCGACCGGCAACAGCCTCTTCACCAGTTGGCTCTTCAACAGTTTTGTCATCGCCATTGGTCGCGTCGCAATGACTATCGCACTTGCCAGTCTTGCCGGCTATGCGCTGGCGCGGCTGAAGTTTCGCGGCGCAGGGCTGGTGTTTGCGACAACGCTTTTTTCGATGACCATTCCGGCTCAGGTCACCTTCGTGTCCAACTACCTGATCTTTAGAGATATGGGCATACTCAATACACCCTTCAGCGTCATCGTGGTGCTGGTGGTGGGTGCGCATGTGCTCCTGATGAAGCAGTTCTTCGAGAATTTCCCGAAAGAGATCGAAGAGGCCGCCATCGTTGATGGCACTAGCCGGTTCGGTGTCTTCTGGCGCATCGTCCTGCCCAACAGCATGCCCGCGGTGCTGGTCAACACCATCATGGCCTTTCAGGGCGCGTGGAACGATTTCTTCTGGCCCCTGGTTCTCATCACCAGCCCGCCAAACGCGCTCACCGTGCAGGTGGGCCTGCTCAGCCTCCGCCGGTCCTATGGCGGGGCACAGGGCGACTGGGCCCTCGTCCTTGCCGGGGCGTTCATCTCCATGGTGCCGGTGCTGATCCTCTTCATTCTGTTCCAGCGCTATATTGTTTCCAATCAGGTCGCCGAAGGCGTCAAATAGGTCCTGTCTTGATCCCGCTTAAAAATGACTTCTGCTATGCCATCCTCGATGCCAAGGGCACCGCGGAGGCCGCCGCCAACGCGCGTGCCGGCTTCTTCCTGCACGATACCCGGCACCTCAGCCACTATGTCTGGAGCTTTCCCGAAACCGACCTGATCCATCAGACTGTCGGGGCCGACCATATCGTCCAGTTCCACTCTCGCCTGGTCGATCACGCTCAGGTTCTGCTGATCAAGCGCAGCTTTACGCTCGAAGCGAGCGGGTTTGTTGATCGGCTGGAAATCGAGAACTCTGGCGACAATACGATCGAACTGCCGCTACTGCTGGCGCTTGAGGCCGATTTCATCGACGTCTTCGAAGCTCGCGGCCACCAGCGGCGTGCGCCGGCTGAGCCGGTACAGCACACCCAGTCGCCCGGCAGTTGGCTTTTCGCCTACACAGCCCAGGATGGCGTAGTCTCGCAGACAGAAGTCGTCGTCACTGGGGGGGCACCGGGCGATGTGCTTGTGCTGGCGCCCCGTGCCCGCCACACCATTACCGTGAACGCCCGCTTTCTCACCGACCTGCCCGCCGCCAATCTGACCCAGAGGACGCCCGGCACCTGGACCCCGACCCTGCGGCATCAAGGGCTGACTGCGGACGAAGCCCGTCTGCTCACGCAGGCGGTCACAGATGTGGCGAGCCTGACCGTCGACACCGAGCAGGGCCGCATGATCGTGGCCGGCATTCCCAACTTTGTCGTGCCCTTTGGCCGCGATTCCCTGATCACTGCCTGGTTGCTGCTCGATGTCGACCCCGGCCTTGCAAAGTCGGTCCTGTCCTACCTCGCCGCCCGGCAGGGTCGCCTCATCGATGGCTTCCGAGATGAAGAACCGGGAAAAATCCTGCACGAGCATCGCGAAAGCGAGCTCAGTCGCATTGGGGAACTGCCTTTCCGCACCTATTATGGCTCGGCAGATTCCACCCCCCTATTTGTCATTCTGCTTGCCGACTACGTGGCTCGCACCGGCGATGCTGCGCTCGCCCGTACCCTTGAGCCCAACTGGCGGGCCGCCATGGGATGGATAGCCCACTATTCGGATGCACGCGGGCTGATCAATTTCCGCCAGCGTAAGGATGGTTCGGGGCTGACCATCCAATCGTGGAAGGATAGCCAAGATTCCATGAGCTACAGCGATGGTACCCTGGCAGGCGGTGCCCTGGCCGTGGCTGAAGTGCAGGGCTATGTCTTTGCCGCTTACAATGCGGCGGTGGTGCTCTCGAAACTGTGTGACGGCAGCGCTCTTGAACAGGAACGTTGGCAGGAAAGCGCGGCGGCACTGGCCGACAGCTTTGACCGCCAGTTCTGGATGCCCGGCCATCGCAACTATGCTCTCGGACTCGATGCCGATGGGCGGCAGCTTGATGTCAACTCTTCCGATAGCGGGCATCTGCTCTGGACGGGCATTGTTCCACAGGCGAGGGCCGCCGCTTTGATCGAACGCTTGTTCGAGCCCGATCTCTGGTCCGGTTATGGGTTGCGGACCCTTGGGTCTGCCGAAACCCGCTACAATCCGCTCTCCTACCACAATGGCTCAGTCTGGCCGCACGATACGGCCCTGTTTGCCGCTGGCCTTAAGCGCTATGGCGATCGAGATGGCGTCGCCCGCGTCCGTGAGGCGCTGGTGGCGCTCGGCCTGCAGTCGCCCGATCTGCGCCTGCCAGAACTGGTCGGCGGTTACCCTCGCGATGGCGGCGTTCCGCCTCTGCCTTACATCGAATCCTGCCGTCCGCAGGCCTGGTCCGCGGCTGCCATGATTTATCTGTTGCACGCCTGACGGATGGGTCGCATAGCACGTGGCAACCAGAGAAGTCGGCGTGAATGGGTGGTCTTGCTTGGCCCGTCACGATAGCGTGGGCTGGCAACCCTTCGCCGCCTTCGTTATTTTGAGCAGGAATTGTTTGCTTTTCCGAACCTTGAGCAGCTCCCGTCTGCCGATGTGACCGATTGTCCCAAAGGGACGGTGGATATCTGGAGCTACCGCTATGCTGCCGACCTGCAGGCAGGCCGCCTGGCTCGCGCAGCGTCAGTTCTGAGCGCCGACGAACGGCTCCAGCACGCGCGGTTCCGCTTCCTTCGAGATCGTGACCTCTACCTTGCAACGCGGGTGCTGCTACGTTTTGTCCTGTCGCGTTACGCCGGCGTGGCGCCGGCGGATTGGCAGTTCACGCGCACAGTTCATGGCAAGCCTTCGGTCGCCGGGCCGGCGATCGGCACTTCCCTGCGATTCAATCTGTCCAATGTTCACGGCATCGTCGTCTGTGCGGTGACCAAGTCCGCCGCATCGCTCGGGATCGACGTCGAGCCGATTGTGCCGCGCGCCGACGCGCTTGATATCGCCCACGCTCACTTCGCTCCAACTGAAGTGACCGACCTGCTGTCCCAGCAGAAGGACGTTCAGGACGAACGCTTCACCGCCTATTGGACCCTCAAGGAAAGTTTTGTCAAAGCACTGGGGGACGGATTGACCATTCCACTCAGCGGGTTCGCATTCCATCTCAATGGCAGCGATATCAGCCTCACGGTGTCACCGGGGTTCTCTCTGGACCCCGCCAGATGGCAGTTTGCCCTGCTGGCCGCACCTGCGCATCACCTTGTTGCATTGTCGGCAGAAACCGCCGGCGCGCCGCTTGTCCTGCGCGCCGACGACTTTGACTTAACTTGATGCGTCAGTCCGCGCTCTTGCGCCGGAACAACTGGCCGAACTCTTTTCCCAACCGCTTGAACCAGAGAAGGGTTTGTACCCACATGCCGAAGTAGGGCCGCTCATTGTTGTGGTTCTGCACCGAATCCTCGACACCGAGCGGGATTTTTTCCACCCCCGGATACGGTTTGACATAAGTCCCGAATACCCGGTCCCAGATGTTCAGCGTGGTGCCAAAATTGACGTCGTGATGCTCGGAGGCAATCGAATGGTGCAGGCGGTGTCCTGCGGGCGTGGCAATGCCGATCTTTTCCAGCCATACGAGTTTGTAGAGCTTTGAGTGCAAGTAAAGCGGGACGACGCCCGCAAGGACTTGCATCACAATCAGGGTCTCAGTGTTCAGCCCCAGCGGGGCCAGGGTGATGCTCTGAATAAGGGCGCCGAGAGCGATCTCGATCGGATGTTCGCGGAACGCCGTCAGGACGGTGAAATCAGCAGGCGAATGGTGAGATTTGTGAAGTTCCCAGAGCCATTTGGAGTGGGTCAGCCGGTGGCCCCAGTATTGAATCAGGCTCCACCACAGGATTGCGATCGGCGCCGCAATCCATGCGGGCGCTGAAGTCAGAAGGCCAAATCCGAGCCACTTCTGTGCCAGTTCGGTCAGAAAGATCGTCAACCCGAGCGTACCCAGTATCGCCAGGGGGATCATGACCCCACTGATCCAGATCAGCAGAAACATCAGGTCGGTATTGCTCGACTTGTCGGTCTTGAAGGCTAACTGGTTCAGCGAGCTTTCTTTCCAGCCAACGAATACTGCCTCAATACTCAGAACCAGGATCGCAATTCCGAGGAAAAGCACATTGACCGCCTCGAAGGGGGCAGGCAAGTGGAAGGTTGGCACAAAAAAACCGGGCTGGATGTATTCGCCAAGTTTCTGGATGACGACGCCAGCCGCGATGGTCAGCACGACGAAGGCTAGGATACGCCACAACCTCACATTGGCGAAAAGCCCCTGTTTCGGGTTCTGCTCGGCGTCATTTAGGGCCATTTTGGTCACTCTCCATAAAATATTGTTCTTTCGGCAATGCTCTGGGCCGCGCCTCTCAGGCTGGGGCGAATCCACTTTCCAGTATAATTCCAGCCAGGCTGTCGCAATGGCGTTCGGCCAGCATAGTCATATGATTTCCCGGACTTGTTCGTTCGTTGAAGTCTCTAAGGTGGCGCCGCCAATCGCCTGGCCCGGACTCGGCGTCCTCGGCGCGGATCATCCATGCTGAGCCGGAAAATGGTTCATCCGGATAGTAGGCGGTGTTCAGGTTGGCCCTGAACACATCGACCATTCGCTCTATGGCGCGGAGCGGCGTTCTTGGTGAAATCAGTTTGACGGCCGTCATCTGCCTGTGGAGCAATATCAGTCTGGATGGCGCATCGCAGTGCGCCAACTCGGCTTCGGTAAGCTCAAGCGATACTTCGGCCCCCTGTTCCAGAATCTCGATCAGGTGCATGATGCCTCCAAGCTCATCGTAGGCTCGGCGAGGGTTCTCAGGGTCGTTCGGGGCGTCGCAGTCCAGTAGAATGACGGGCGAACACGGACGGCCGGACGCATGCCAGAGGCGCGCCATTTCCAGCGCGATCCAGCCGCCATAGGAATGCCCAATGACGCGCAGGGGCGTTGGTGCATCAAGCCCCATGAGCGCGCCAATATAGTCTTCCGCAGCACCTCGGACACTTTGCGAAGGAGGCGATACTCCGTCCAGGCCGCGCGGCTGGAAGCCGTAGACGGACGATTGCCCGCCGATACGGGCGGCAAGACTCCGGAAATAGGCGACATTGGCCCCGGCCCCGGGAATGCAGATAATTGGCGGTCGGCCGGACTTGCCGATCTGGATCGGGATCAGCAGGTCGTGGTCTAACAGGGGCATTATAACTCGTTCCTATCGCTCAAAATGCGGGGATCATCGCCGCGGGGTCAGATACCAGCGGGCCTTCATGTAGGCCTCCCAGCCGGCGCGCAGCATCGAATGCAGGGATTGCTTCAGGTTCGGTGGCGTCTGCTCAATTGCACCGTCCTGCCACCAAAAATTGACCGAAAGCGAGGTTTCGATGGTTTCAACCGCGTGCCACCAACCAGGAGGCATGAAAAGCGTATCACCCGGTCCGATGTCGGCCTCGAGCCGGAGGCGATGGGCCTGCTCGTATTCGGGGAACTTCTCAAGATCGGGGTTGAATGTATTCACCCGGCTCATGTGCGGCATGAATGTATCAAGCGCGGGATAGAGATGCTCGGTCTGGTCCGGGGCAAACAGGGTCATCCGCTTGACCCCTTTGACCTGCACCAGGAAGTTGTCGGCATGGTCGTAGTGTAGCGGCGTCTTGCAGCCGGCACCTCCAAACCACAGGTTCCGCTCGATGACGACCTTGTCCCCGATCAGCGGCGGCGCCCCGATATCGGGCAGGTATGCCGCGAGCTTGTCATCGAACGAGGCCTGCCGGACGGAGTGGAACGGCCCCTGGTCGGAATAGATCAGCTTGGCCGCTTCGACAAACGGCATGAAAAAGCGCTTCGGCTTGCTCAGGTCCGGCTCGTTGGCAATGGCGTTGAATATGCTGCGGTTATTGAATTGCACCTGGACCAGGGGGTTGCGCTTTTCACGCGCAAAATAATCTGGCCCCCATTCATTCGCCTTCCAGTGCGGAATGGAGTTGCGGATAATCACGGGCTTGGCGCCGCGATAGTAGACCTCGTCAAATTCTGCCTGGGTGATGTTGGCAAGATCTACCGCTGGTATGGGACCTGCCTTGGTGTCTAGATGAAGCAATTTGGCCTCGCGTGAAAATATTTGGGATGACAATGGGTTGGCTTCATTTTGCCCGCCTCAGCAGCGCACGCACCTTGTCCAGTTCGCCTTGTGTAAGGTTTGCCAGTTTGAAGTCTGATGGCGTGTATCCGCCGGATGCTGACTGGCAGTGGTTGATTAGGGATGTGAGGTTTTGCAGGTAGTCTGTTGCGATGGTCTGGATGGTTTGCGGGTCGTGCAGGTCGGTTGAGAACTGCCAGTCGATGCTCAGGGTCCCGCGGTTGACGATGGCATTGACCACGATGGCATGGGGGCGCGGCTGGTTCGGGCCATGGTCGGGGGCGGTGGGGGCGCTGATGGTGGTGAAGGGTCCGGTGCCTGCTTCGGCCTCGAACTGGCCGAGATAGTTAAAGCACAGGTCCGAACCGGGCTGGGTTGTCAGGTCGGGGTGTCTG
>JAYRZB010000014.1:0-14765 GCA_041916675.1 Devosia sp.
AACCGATGAAAAATGAACTGAAAACTGATCCATCCAATCCTCCTAAGAGGCTTCAGAATCCAATTCGCCAAAATCCGCAACCCATATGCGATTCCCCTGCCCTTGCGGGGAGGGATGGGGTGGGGGTATGGGGAGCCACCGGCAGTCCGGTATGAACACTCCCGCCCTTTTGCTTTAAACCTCGGCCACAACCGGTTCGGGCGGCTTGCCATAGGCGGGTTCGGCTCTGGGCAGGGGCTTGAGGAAGAGCACTAGCACTGCCACCACGAAGAACACCGCGATTTCGTAAGTGGCGGCGTTGGTGGCGGCATTGACGAAGGCGCTGGGCTGGGAGGTGGCGCCCCATTCCTGCGCGTGTTCGAGCCAGGTGAAAAAGATTTCGCCGACCAGCGCCACGCCCAGCGCGCCACCCACCTGCTGGAAGGCCTGCAGGGCCCCGGAAGCCGAACCGGCATCGCGGCCGGGCACGCCGCTGAGAATGGTCTGGAACAGGCCCGAAATGCCAATGCCGAGCCCGATGCCCGAAATCAGCAGTGGCGGCACGAAGGCCCAGTGATCAACCGCAGTGGTGACGGCACCCAGGGTGAAGCGCAGATAGGTCATGCCCAGTGCCAATAGCAGCGAGCCGATGGCAACGCGCCACGAGAGGTAGCGCGAGCCCAGCCGCCCGCCGATCAGGGAGGCAATCAACACGCCGGCAGGGAATGGCAGGGTGGTGAAGCCGGATTCGAGCGGGGTGAGCCCGAAGCCGGACTGGAAGAAGATGGCGAGGATCATGAACAGGCCGGGTACGCCGGAAAAGAAGATCAGGGTCATGAAGGCCCCGAGCAGGAAGTTGCGATTTTCCAGCAGGGCCACGGGCAGAAGCTGGGTGAGACCCTGCCGGTCGCGATATTTCTGCCAGGCATAAAAGGCGGCAACGCCGACAAAGGATAGGCCGATCATGACAAAGGCCCAGGCCGGCCAGCCATAGGCGCGGCCTTCGACCAGCGGGAAGATGAGCAAGAGGATCAGGACGCCGAAAATGCCGATGCCGACGTAATCGTTGGTCATGCCGGGGTGGGGAAGGATCGGCTTGATCATCATGGCTGCAGCAGTGGTGGCGATGATGCCAAGTGGAATGTTGACCAGAAAGATCGGGCGCCAGTCGAGACCGGCAATGTTGGCCGAGATCAGCAGGCCCCCGGCGATGGGACCGGCCACCGAGGCCAGCCCGGCGGTGAGGCCAAAAAAGGAAAAGGCGACGCCGCGTTCGCGCGGCGGGAAGATAACCTGCACGATGGCCAGCACCTGCGGAGTCATCATGGCGCCGGCAAAGCCCTGGAGGACACGGGCGGCGATGAGGGTTTCAATCGAGGGCGCCAGGCCGCAGACGGCCGAGGTGATGGTGAAACCGACAATGCCGGTGAGGAACATGCGCTTGCGGCCAATGATATCGCCGAGCCGCCCGAAGGGCAGGAGCCCGAGAGCGAAGGCCAGAACATAGGCGGCAACCACCCATTCGATCTGGCTGGAATTGGCGCCAAGGTTCTGCTGCATCGATGGCAGGGCAACATTGACGATGGTGACATCGATCATGTTCATGAAACTGGCGAGCAGGAGCACGAAAAGTGCTGTCCAGCGCCGCGGATCGGCCGGTTCGGCCGCGCTCGGGACGGTTGGGTGAGCGGTCATGGGGAGGTATCCTTATCAATAAAATCCGGATTGGAGACGGCGCGCACGATTTCGGCGGCCAAGCGGTCGTAGGCGGAAAGGTTTGAGGCGTGGCGGCGCCAGAAATCGGACAGCGCACCGGTGATCATATGGGCGCCGCCCACCGGATCGAGATCGGGGTGCAGAGAGCCATCGGCAGCGCCTTTTTGCAGGATGTCGCGCATCTGGGTGAACCAGAAAGCATTCATCGAGGTGACGGGATCAGTGGTGGTGCCGCTGCGGCGGGCCCGGTCGAGCAGTTCGGAGAACACCACGACAAGGGCGGGGGATTCGATCAGCGTCTCGCGGAAATCGGCAAGCTCGAACAACAGTTCCTTGCGGCCCGAATGCTGGCCCGGCGGATGGCGGCGGCTCTGGGCGGCGAACTGGTGGCGGATGGTTTCGGCCACCAAACCAATCAGCGCCTCCTTGGAGGGCACGTGATAGTGCAAGGTCGCCACGTTGATGCCGACGCGCTCGGCAATGTCGCGGGTGCGCAGGCCTTCAAAACCCTTCTCGATGATGAGGTCACGGGCGGCCATGGCGATGGCATGGCGCCGGTCGCCGGTGCATTCGCGGCCGGGGCCAAACCGGGGACTGGCGGGTGGGAGTGTGGCTGGATCGGAGGACATGGCATTTCCCGGCCGCACAACGCGGCAGGCAGCGCACATAGCATAGGTTTATCTCTCTATCAATCATTTGATTGAGAGGACGCCTGGCCGCTGGCGCGGGCGGGTTTTCCAGACTTCATAAACCAAAACCGCACGCAAAAACGCTTACCCGCGAATCTGAGGCCGGTCGTTCATCTTGCAGTCATCTAATTGGCGTTAGCCACGTCCCGGGATTTAAACAGAGGACGTCGACGTGACCCTGAACAAACTTTTCTCGATCGCACTTGTTTCCGGCACTGCCCTGGTGGCATTTGCCCCAACTGCCATGGCTCTTGACGCCAAGGCTTTCGCGGATTCGATTTCCGCCGCCTATGCGCTGTCAGGCTACAACATCACCTTTGGCGATGCGGTGCTGGAAGGCGACAAGATCACCATCAACGGGTTGACCGCCACCGTCGCCGGTGGCCCCACCGAGCCCTACAAGATCGACACCCCCCTGACCTTTACCGGCGTGGCGGAAGTCGAAGGCGGTTACACCGCCCAGGAACTCGCCATCCCCGACGTCAACTCGACGATCGATGGCGTGACCATTTCGATCAAGGACATCCGGGCCAACGGCCTGTGGGTGCCGGCCGCGGGCACGGCCTCGATCACCGACACGATGCAGATTGCCGCCAAGGTTTCGACCGGCGCCATTGCGTTCTCAACCCCGGAAGGCGAAGTGGTTTCGCTGGCGTCCGTTGTTTCGGACAGCCAGTTCATGCCGGCCCAGGGTGCCGATACGCTGGAATCGATGACCGGCACGGTCAAGTTCGACGGGCTCAAGATCGACCTGTCCCAGATCAAGGAAACAGCCGACCGCGCCACGATCGATGGGCTCGGCATCAACACCATGACAGGCTCGGGCTTTGAGGAATTCAGCTGGACGCTCGGCGACGGCACGATCGATCTCAGCGAGTTTTCGGTGACGCTCGATGGCATCGGCAAGCTGACCACCTCGCTGAACCTGACCGGCTACACCGCAGAACTGCTGACCGGTCTGATGAAGGCGCAGGAAGAAGCAGCCGCAGCGGGCGGCACCACCGAAGAGCAGACCGCAGCCCTTGAAGCGGTGGGCATGGAAATGCTGATGAAGCTGGCCATCGGTGGGGCCAAGGTGCGCTATGACGATGCCGGGTTTGCCGGCAAGGCGCTCGATTTCTCGGCTGCCCAGAGCGGTTCGACCCGCGCAGATCTGGTGGCTGGGCTGAACCTGATGGTTCCGGCCATGCTGTCGGGCCTGGGCACCAATCCGCTGATCAAGGATGCGGGCGATGCCATTTCGGCCTTCCTCAACGACCCCAAGAATATCGAGATCTCGGTTGCACCGGCCTCGCCGCTGCCGCTGATGACGCTGATGGGTGCGGCAGGCGACACCGATGGGCTGATCGACATGCTGGCGGTCAAGGTCGTTGCCAACCAGTAAATGCTGGATTGACCTGATGTGCCGGGCCCATGGGTCCGGCACATCAAGCGGGTTTGAGGTGAATTGTTCAGTTCCCTGGGGCATAATGGGCCCATGAGTGAACACACCTCCCCCAAGACCCGGACGCTCGGCCATGTCACCGACTGGGTCTTTGATCTCGACAACACGCTTTATCCGCGCAGCTGCAATCTGTTTGCCCAGATCGATACGCGCATCACCTCCTATGTGATGGATGTGACACGGCTCGACTTTGCCGAGGCGCGGGCCCTGCAGAAGGCCTATTACCGCGACTACGGCACGACGCTGAACGGGCTGATGCAGCAGCACGAGATCGATCCCGACCATTTTCTCAACACCGTGCACGACATCGATTATTCGCCGGTTGATGCGCACCCCGAACTGGTCGACGCGATCAGGACCCTGCCGGGGCGCAAGTTCATCCTGACCAATGGCGATGTCGGCCATGCCGAAGCGGTGCTGAACCGGGTGGGCGCAGCGGGGCTGTTTGCCGGTATTTACGATATCCGCGCCATGGCCTACCGGCCCAAGCCGCTGCCGGAAGCCTATGATGGTTTTCTGCGCGAGCACGGGATCGATCCGAACCGGGCGGCCATGTTCGACGATCTCGAAAAAAACCTTCTGGTGCCCCATGATGTGGGCATGGCGACCGTGCATGTGGTGGCCGGGCCCGAATTTGCCCACGAACAGGTGGAAGCCTGGGAACTGGGTCGATCAGGCGCCGGGCATGTGCACCACGTGACCGATGACCTGGCGGGCTTTCTGCGCGACCTGCCCTAAAGGGCCCTTGCGCTGGCGCGTCGGCGCCGTCATATCCCCTTCACACTCCCAACTCCGGAACCTTCCATGGCAGATCTGATCGTTGATGGCGGCCACCCCGTCTCGGGCACCGTGCGCCCCTCGGGCAACAAGAATGCGGTGCTGCCCATGCTGTGCGCAACGCTGTTGACCGACCAGGAAGTGCGGCTCGAAAACGTGCCCGAGATCAGCGATATCGATAAGCTGGTCGAATATTTCCGCCTGAAAGGATCGCGCGTCGAGCGCGACCTGAAGGCGCAGACGCTGGTGATCCAGCACGATTTTGCGGCCTTCGAAACCTCGGATGCCGAACTGCCGGTGGGAATCCGCGCCGCCGTGCTGCTGCTGGCCCCGGTGATCGTGCGCTCGGGGCGCCTGACCTTTGACACCGAGGCCAAGGGCTGCGCGCTGGGCGTGCGCGAGATCGACCCGCACCTTGAAATCCTCGAGCGGTTCGGCAACCGGATCGTAGGCACCAGGCCCTATCGCATTGCACGCCAGGGGGCGCTGACGGCGGCCGATATCTGGCCCGACTATGCCTCGGTGACGGCAACGGAAACCTTTGCCATGATTGCGGCCACGGCCGAAGGCACCTCGACGCTGACCAATGCGGCCTCCGAACCGCATGTGCAGGCGCTGTGCCAGATGCTGGTAGCGATGGGGGCAAAAATCGAGGGCCTTGGGACCTCGCTTCTGACCATTACCGGGGTGGAAAAGCTTGGTGGCACGGTGGCGCGCGTGCCCGACGATCACCATGAGGTGGCCACGTTCCTTGCCATTGGCGGGGTGACCGGGGGGCGGTTGCGGGTTGAAACCGACATGGGCCCGCACATGACGCTGATCCTGCGCCAGTTCGGCAAGCTCGGGCTGCAGTTTGAGCAGGATGAGACCAGCGTGACCGTGACCGGCTGGACGCGCACGATTACCGAACCCTATACGGCGGAAATGCTGCCCAAGGTCGAGGCGGCGCCGTGGCCATATTTTCCCGCCGACCTGTTGCCGCATGCGGTGGGGATTTCGGTTGGCTGCAGCGGCGAGATCCTGTTCTGGAACAAGGTCTATGAAGGCGCTTTGGGCTGGAGCTCGGAGCTCCTGAAATTCGGCGCGCGGGTGCACCTGTCGGACCCGCACCGGCTGATCGTTTTCGGCGGCAATACCCTGCGTCCGGCAACGGTGGAAGCGCCCTATATCATTCGCGTAGTGGTGGCACTGCTGCTCTCGGCGATCCAGATCGAAGGGCAATCGCGGATCAAGAACGCCGACCCCATCCGGCGCGCCTATCCGCACTTTGTGGAAAAACTGACCGCACTCGGCGCCAAGGTGCGCTGGGAAGGTTAGGTCATGGCCAAGTAGGCGGTAGGCGATCAACCCGGCAATGGACCTGTCGGCACCGGCCGCGAGGTCGCCCAGCAGTGCCGCTGCGCCCGCGGTGGCATGATCGGCCCGGATATCGGCCCCTTTGATGCGCTTCTGGAAATCGGCGCTGTACTTTCCAAGATCATGCAGCAGCCCGGCGAGATAGGCCGCGCGCTCAAGGCCGAAGGGCCGCGCCATTTTCTTAGCAAGCGCTGCCACCGCCATCAGGTGCTCGGCCAACGGCTGCCAGTCACGCGTGTCGCCGGGCGTTCTGGAATGCGCGTCGTGCGTCATGCCAAATCATCAACGCTCGCGTTCGTGTCTACCCGCGGCATGATTGGCACCGAGGCATCCCAAAACCGGACCCACGTCAGCACGCCGAGCGCAAGTTGCCGCAATTACTGAGCCAGAAGAAACTGGCGGAGAGAGAGGGATTCGAACCCTCGAGACGGTTACCCGCCTACACACTTTCCAGGCGTGCGCCTTCGACCACTCGGCCATCTCTCCGCATATCGTCCGGCCCTTTTTGACACCGCTGGAAAAGCGGAAGGGGTGGGGCGAGCCGGCGCGGGGCGAACCCTTTTGGCCGAGCGCGCGCATCTATACCCAAGCGTGGCCTATTCGCAAGTGATCACAAGCGTGGCATGAGCATTGATTGGGGCAAACTGCGACTTATCTTGTGCTTTGTGAGCCCGCTATGCCACAAGAAGGCGCGGTAGAACTTGGACTTTGGCATGTGCCCGGACCGATCCGGGCCGGTTGGATTGCGGCAATGCGGCTCATCTTTCGCGTCATCGGCACCTGGCTGATCGGGCTGGCGCTGATCCTGTTGATCATCGACGGCACCAAATCCCTGGCGGCCAACGCGATTGTTGTGACAACGCTGGGCGAAAACTGGACCCTGGTGCATGCGCAAAGCCTTGCGTTTGTTCAGGAGTTTCTGGCCGGACGCATGTTCAAGCCGGTGCTTGAGCCCTTGCTGATCACCCTGCTGGGCCTGCCCGGTTTTGCGGTGCTCGGCGTGCCCGGACTGGTATTGGCGTTCATGGGGCGCAGCAAACGCTCGCGCCAGTTTATCCGGCAGGACCAGGTCTAGCCCGCAAAGGCCGACCGGCCGCCCAAGGAGGAGTTCAGATGTTTTTCCGTTCCAAGCCCACCACCGTGCCCACAAAGGCAGAGGCCCTGCCCGGCCGGGCCAGCGAAATGCCGGTGAGCGCCACCCATTTTGTCAACGGTGCGCCGCTCAGGGGGCCTTATCCGGCGGGTCACGAAACCATCTATTTCGGGCTCGGCTGCTTCTGGGGGGCGGAGCGCCTTTTCTGGCAGATTCCCGGCGTGAGCGTGACGGCCGTCGGCTATCAGGGCGGGCATACGCCAAACCCCACCTATGAGGAGGTCTGTTCTGGCATGACCGGGCACACAGAGGCGGTCAAGGTGGTCTATGACCCGGCCGTGGTCAGCCTCGATACGTTGCTCAAAACCTTTTGGGAAGAGCACGATCCGACGCAAGGCATGCGGCAGGGCAACGACGTGGGCACCCAGTACCGGTCGGCAATCTATACAACGTCGGCCGCACAGGCCGAAGCCGTCGAGGCCAGCCGCCAGCGCTTCGGGGCGGCACTGAAAGCGCGCGGGCTTGGGCCGATCACCACCGAAATAGCCCCGGCCCAGACCTTTTACTATGCCGAGACCTATCACCAGCAGTACCTCGCCAAGAACCCGAACGGCTATTGCGGGCTGCGCGGCACCGGGGTGAGCTGCCCGATTCCGGCACTGGCGAGTTGAGCGTTTACGAACTCGATGAGTTTTCGGCGCTGGTCGGACGCCTGAAAGGCGCCGAAACCGTTCGCCAATGGGGCGATGCCTGCGTAGGCAAGGTGGGCGGCAAGATCTTTGCGATCCTGTCGCCCGGGACGGGAGCAATCAGCTTCAAGTGCTCGGATATGGCGTTTGACCTGCTGCAGGACCTGCCCGGGATTGTTCCCGCGCCTTACCTGGCTCGTGCCAAATGGGTGCAAACGCGCGCCGGGAGCGGGCTGAGCGAAGAGGAGGTGCGGGCCTATATCGGGGAAGCGCACCGGCTGATCGCGGCCAGGTTGACCCGGGCCGTGCGGGCCAAGCTCGGGCTTGCGGGGCTCTGAGAGGCATGACGCTGTTCGATCGCCCGACGTTTGAACGACACGTGCTGGGCCTGCCGTCGGCAACGCTGGTGCGACAGTGGCGGGACGACTCGGTGGCCAAGGTTGGCGGGAAAATCTTTGCGCTTCTCGACAGCGATGGCGGCGACATCTGGTTCAAAGCCAGCCCGTTGAGCTTTGACCTGCTTGTGACCCTCGATGGCGTGCGCCCGGCGCCGTATTTTGCCCGGGCAGGCTGGGTGGCAGTTTCGCCGCAGAGCCCGCTGCGGGGCGAGGAACTGGCGGCCTATATCGCCGAGGCGCATCGGCTGATCGCAGCAAGGCTACCCCGGCGCACACGAGCAGAACTCGGGCTTATGGATTGGGCAGAACGGCAAAAACCCTGATGGGGCTGTCGGGCAATGACTGGTCCACCAGCCATTCGGGCAGGGAACCCCGGTCCAACAGGGCGATGAAGGAATCAGGGGTGGGGCTCAGCCCACCTTTCATCTCGCTCAAATAGGGGCAGGTGATGACAAGGCCTATGCCGCGTGCATCGAGAATCTGGCGCATATCGGCCAGTGGCTTGTTGAAGAAATCGAAGGTGTCGCGCACCGCCTGCTGATTGCGATGGTAGGGCGCCGAAACGACGGCGTGCGGGGTGTAAAGCAGCATGTGAGCGCCAAGATCGACAGGCGTCATGATCCGCTCGGGCGGCAGGCCGGCCAGATCGACAAACAGCTCAGGCAGGAGGCAGGCGTTGCGGCCGATTGCGGGCGGCTCAAAAGGGGCTGGCGCATTCGGATCAAGCCGCAGCTGCAGGCCCAGAGCGCCCAGGGCCACCGCGCTTACCAGCCCCGCCGAGGCAAGCCATGCCCCAACGAGCCCCAGCACACTACCGATGCTGGCGCGCCGCAGATAGCGCTGCCGGGCTGCGGCGATGGCATAGGCCAGAGCCGGGATCGCCAGCGGCATGGCAAGGCGGCCACCGCGAATCTGGAAGGCCGTAACCGCAATTGCGGCGACCAGGAACAGGGCCAGCACCAGCCATTTGCCCCGCTCGCCCGGCGCCGCGCGGCGAACGGCCAGAATGGTCATAACAACCGCAAGGGACAGGGGCACAAAAAGGCCTGCGGCGATCGGAGACAGGACCAGCAGATCGGCCAGGAGCGGGCGGGCCTCGGAAACGCGATCGAGCCAGTTGCTGACCAGCCAGGGATCAAGCGCGCCATAGGGACCCTTAAGGCAGATAGGATAGGCCAGCGCCAGACCTGCGAGCAGCGCGCCACCGAGGACGGTGGCGGCAGCCAAGCGCGCCAACGGGCGCGAAGCGGGCAGAAATGAGAGGGTGGTGAAGGCGAGGCCCGTGCCGATTGCGGCGAGGACATAGACGATCGAGAGGGCGTCGCAGGCAGGGGTCAACCAGCTTTGCGGGGGCAGATAGATGGCCAGATGTACGGCCGTGGCAGCCCCGAAGCTGATGCCGAAGGCCCGCAGCACGGGGCCCCGGCCTTCAACGAACACCCAGTTGAGCGCAAAGGCCGAAATGGCAGCTGCAATGATGACAATGCCTTCGGTGCCGATGGCCAGCGATGTCGCCGCCAGGATGCCGGCGCCAATGGCAAAGCGTGGACGGCTGAGCGCGGCGATGGTGCAATAGGCCAGGCCGAGACTGAGCAGGATCTGGATCGAATGATGATCGATGCGACCGGGGCTGAATTCTGCAACGACCAGCGGCGCAAAGGCCGGGAGCAGGCAGGCTGCAAGCAGGCCCTCCTTGCCGACGAGGAGCTGCGTAAGCTTGCCGCTGAGCACGAGCAGAATGAGCAGCAGCAAAAGCGGATAGAGGTAGCCGACGATGGTTGCAGCATTGCTGCCAGCAAAAGGTGTCGTGATGAGCAATAGTGCAGCAATCGGCAGATCGACCAGCCGCGACCAGTGAATATCGCCGCCAAACGGCGTGTTGAGGCGGTGCTGGATGTGATCGAACCAGTTCTGGCCGGCGAGAAAATCGCGGACGACGACCATGCGCATGGCATCGTCGGTATCCTGAAACAATGGATTTGAGGCGCTGGTGACGATGGTGCGCACGACGAGGAACAGCGCGATGAGCGCGAAGGTGACCGGCAGCACAAGCCGGTTTGCGTCCCATTTGGCTGCCTTGCCCATTGCCGTCCCCAAAGATTTTCCCCGCCGGTTCTAGCGCAGGCGCGTTAAGGTTTTGTTGGGGCTGGGATTTTTCCGCCATCGGCGGGCAGGTCCTTCACGGAGACGTGTGAGCGGGTTGACCAAGGGGCCGCAGGGCTGAGCACGGGGCAGATGATTGGATTGGCAGAGGCTGATCACGCGGCGATGACCGACCTTGATGGCCCGTGAGAGGACGTGATGGGCGTTGCACGAAACGGCGCACTAGGGTCGGCCCGCTAACGTCATTCTCCGGGAGAGAACCATGAAATCGATTTATGCAATTGCCGCTGTCCTGATGCTGAGTACGGCCATGTCACTGCCGGTGGCAGCGCAGGACGCGATGGCCGCCGATCCGATGGCCACCGACTGTCCGCACACCGAAGCGATGGCAGGGGACGCCATGGCAACCGACGCCATGAGTGGTGATGCGATGGCGAGCACCGATGCAATGGCATCAACCGACGCGATGGCCACCGATGCCATGGCAGCTGCCGCAGACTGCCCGCCGTGTCCGACCGGGGATACCATGGCCGGAGACGCGATGGCGGGCGATGCCATGGCCACGACCGATGCCATGGCAGGCGATGCAATGGCAACTGACGCCATGGCAGCCACCGACTGCCCCGCCAAGCCATAGTGGCCTGACAATTGCCGCCGCAGCGCCGCGCTGCGGCGGCATGCCCTCAGATGCCGTTGGCAACGCCTTTGGGCGCGCCCCTGGTCCAGGTGACATTGCCCATGGTCAGCGGAATAACCGACAGGGACATCTTGCCGGACCCCTGCTGGAGTTCGCGGGCATGGGCCAGATAGATCAGGGCATTGTTCTCGGCATCGTATATGCGGCTGACGCGCAGGCTCTTCCAGATCAGGGAGCGGCCCTGCTTGAAGATCTCCTCGCCCCCACCCCCCATGGCGATATCACCCACGGTGATGGGGCCGACGGCATTGCAATCGAGCGCCGAATAGGAAGGGTCTTCGAACCAGTTGCCCTGCTGCAGCCTGTCGATCAGCGAGCGGTTGAAGAAGGACAGGTGACAGATCACCCCATCCACATCCGGATCGGCCAGGGCTTCGACCGAGATATCATTGCCTGTCCAGTCAACACCCACCTTACCCACTTCCTGGTTTCGATCGCAGGCGGCAAGCAGGCCGGCCAGCAGGACCGGAATGGCGACGCGCAAAACAGTCTTGAAGGCGGGCATGGGCGAAATCCTTAGTGAGCCAACACGAAGAGCATATGGTGGCGCACCGACCGGCGAACAAGTTCACTGGCGATTGTAGTTCATGCGCCGTTCGATGCCGCGCACCAAAAGGGACAGCGAAATGGTCATGGTCAGGTAGAGGAAGGCCACGACATTGTAGGTTTCAAAGAACTTGAAAGTGCCCGAGGAATAGACTTTGCCCAATTGCGTAATGTCCTGCACGCCCAGCGCCGAGACCAGCGCCGAATCCTTGATCATGGCGATAAAATCATTGCCCAGCGGCGGCAGGATGGTGCGGAAGGCCTGCGGGAACACGATGTGGCGAAAGGTGTTCCACCGCGACAGGCCCAGCGCCTGCGCCGCCTCGATCTGCCCGCGATCGACCGCCTCGATGCCCGCCCGGAAGATCTCGGACAAAAAGGCGGAATAGCAGATCATCAGCGCAATGATGGCCCGCCAGGTCAGATCGAAATTGCGCACGGTCAGGGGGGCAAGGCCAGTCCAGTCCTGCAGGGGGGACAACAGGATATTGCCGACCTCGACCATGAAGGGCGCGCCGACAAAAGCGATGTAGAACAGGAACACCAGAATGGGGATGCCCCGCACCAGCTCGGTGTAAAAGGTCGCCAGTTCGGCAAGGATGCGGATGCCCGAGGTGCGGGCCATGGCAACCAGAAGGCCAAGCGCGATGGCAAGGCCGAACGCGACCACGGTGACCCAGAGCGTGGTGGCAACACCACCGCTGAGCGCCTTGAAAATCTGCGCATAGCCCTGATCGGCCACCAGCGACCACAGGGTGAGCACACCGAGCAGCACAATGGCAAGCAGCCAGAACGGGATTTCCCGGCGCCTGGATCTGGGAGGGGAATGGGACATCAGAGATCGGGCCCGCGCCGGACGCGGGCCCGCAAGAGCCTTACTGCTGGGCGTTGTATTCGTAGAGCCACTTGGTGTTGAGGGCATCGATGGTGCCATCATCCTTCATGGATTTCAGCGCCGCATTGATCGGGGCCACCAGATCGGAGCCGGGCTTGAAGATGAAGCCGAACTCTTCGGTGCCGAGCGGACCGCCGACGACTTTGAAGGTGTCGGGATTGGCGCCGATATAGCCATTGGCCGAGGTCTGATCCATCAGCACCATGTCGACATCGCCGGACTTGAGGGCCTGCACCGAAGCACCGAACGTATCGAACAGCTTGATGCGCGGGTTGGCTTCGTCGCCATCGAGCACTTCATAAACAGCGACGTAGAAATTGGTGGTGCCGGCCTGGGCGCCGATGAGCAGTTCGGGATTGGCGGCAAAGCTTTCGGGCCCGGTGATCTCGGTGTCGCCGGAGCGCACCAGCATGAATTGCTGGGAGACCATATAGGGGTCGGAGAAATCGACCTGGGCCTTGCGCTCGTCATTGATGGTGATGCCGTCCATGCCGACATCATACTGCCCGTCGCGCACCGACTGGATCATGACATCCCAGCTCGAAAGCTTCCACTCGACCTTGGCGTTGAGGCGCTTGGCGATTTCGTTAAAGGCATCGTATTCCCAGCCGATGCCCTCGCCGGTCTTGGGATCGGCAAAGTTGAGCGGGGTATAGGCGTTTTCTGTCACCGCCACGATGGTGCGGCCGCCCAGATCGGGCAGCGCCTGGGCAAGGGCGGGGGCGGCGATGGCAAGGCTGGCCAGTGCGAGGATGGAGGACATCAGTTTCATGAGGCGGCAATCTCCCTGAGCCGTTGCGCCCGGATTGAGCCCGGGCCGTTTGATGCCCGGAGATTAGGCATATGCAGCGGTTTTGTGAACCGGGTTCAGGGCAAAGACATGCCGATTTCCAGCCCGGTGGTGAACAATCCGCCGGGCCGGGGGCGCAATGGGGCTACTTCTTGCCCGCAGCCGGCTTTTTGGCGGGGGCCGCAGGCTTCTTGGCCGCCGGTTTGGCGGCTGCAACCGCCTCGTCGATGGTTTCGGCCTTGGGGCCGTTCTTCTTGACCGACTCGATGGCGTTTTTGGCGCTGGCCTTGGCGGCATAGGTTTCGGAGCGGACCATGGCCTCGCCGTTGCGGGCCACGAAGCGCACGAAGGTTTCGCCATTCTTGGCGGCGGCGATCTCGAACCGATAACCCTTGCCGGTTTCGCCGGCGGTGAGATCGACAACGGCGGCGCCGGGGGCATTTTTCTGCAGCGAGGCGATGCAGTTTCTGGCGCTGGCCTTGGACTTGTAGTTTTCGGACCAGACGATGACTTCGGCGTTATAAAGGAATTGCACGCGATACTGCCCGCTGGCGGCGGATACGATCTTGAACTTGTGTGCCATGAAAAACTCCGCTCCCTTTGTTCCGGGCGACTCAAGCAACCCGTGATGAAAGACTAGACCCGTTACAGCGCCGGGTCACCCAGTTGCGCCATGATATAGGCCGGCATGATCAGCGGGGCGGCACTGGCCGCATCCTCGCGGCTGGCCACCAGCGCGGCTGTGGTGGCGTGCAGGCGCTGGGCCAGCAGCCGCGCCAACTGCAGCGCCCAGGCCGGGCGGGCTTCGAGCACGGTGAGCGGATCGGCGATGACGTAGGCCTCAACGGCGCTGACAGCGCGCACGCTGGCCGAATGCGGCCGATCGAGCAGCACGCTCATTTCGCCGAACAGCGTGCCCTCCTGGCTGGTGCGGGCCACCACCTTGCCATCGCGCTCAACCTCGACCGTGCCGGATTTGAGCACAAACAGCGTGCCGAGCTTGCCCCATTGCGGCACCAGCACTTCGCCGGGTGCATAAAAGCGTTCGCTGATCCAGTTGGCATCGAGCTTGTGCATGACGGCCCCCACGCGCGGATGGGGGAGCCTAACCCGGCTTGCGTATTTGGCAAAGCCTGCAAAACCGGCCGCCCCGATGCGCCAAAGCGCCCGCCGGGCCAGTGGCACGCGGGAGAACGGGATAGGACAGGCCCCGGGGCGCAATAGCGTCTGATGGGGAATAGGACGGGACGCCATAGCGCCCCGGGGCACCGGGTTTTCAGGCCTGTGGCTCGTTACGCTTTTACCCGCTCTCCGGCCACCCGGCCCAGGGGCAGGCGACCCCGCCCCCTCCCGGTTGTCACCCGGCGGCCGTTCGTTGCAACCACCGCCCTGGCCGGGTGATGGGTCGATCCTAAAGCGGGTTGGCGGAGCGGCGGCCCACCCCCACCCTGCCCCTCCCCCTGAATGGCAGGGCTATCGCATATGAGCGATTAGAGAGATTAGGAAGTTGTCGTTCCATGCGGCCCGTTTGAGTTTTGCTTTGATTGATCCCTTGTCGGGGTGCTGGCGGAGGATGTTGAGAGCGAGCTTTCG
>JAYRZB010000015.1:0-13467 GCA_041916675.1 Devosia sp.
CTTGATCCTCCCCCTGGAAGGGGGAGGAAACACGCAAGCCGTGAAACACGGGCTCCCTCCCTCTTGAGGGGGAGGGATGGGGTGGGGGTGTGGGGAGCCACCGGCAGTCCAATGTGAACACTCCCCCCTTGCGGGGAGGGGTCAGGGGTGGGGGTGGTTCGACGCTCAAGCCGCAGTGAATGCGAGCCCCTTCTCAAACCAGCAGCGCCGACCTGGCTACCCCAAAAATCCCTTCATCCGATCCAGCGCCATCTCGATGCTTTCGCTCGTTCCTGCGTACGAAAACCGCGCAAAACGATGACCGTTGACCCGGTCAAAATCGAGACCCGGCGCCGCAGCCACGCCAGCCTGATCCAGCATCTGTTTGCAGAACGCCATGGAATCATTGGTGAATTTTGAAACATCCACATAGGCATAGAACGCGCCCTCGCTCTCGCGCACGGCGCCAAATCCGAGGCTGCTCAGCCCGTCATTGAGCAGGTGCCGGTTGCGGGCATAAACCGCCTTCTGAACTTCGGAATAATCCCGCTCGCCCAGCGCCGCACGAGCGGCCAGCTGGCTCAGGCTGGGGGCGGAGATGAAGAGGTTCTGTTGCAGCATCTCGGCCCGCCGGATCAGGTCTTCCGGCATCACCATCCAGCCGACGCGCCAGCCGGTCATGCAGTAGTATTTCGAGAAGCTGTTGATCACGATGGCATCGCGCGTCAGTTCCAGCGCCGAAACTGAGGGCCCGCGATAATCGAGGCCATGATAGATCTCATCTGAGATCAGCCGCACATTGAGCCGCCTGCAGGTTTCGACAATATCCGCCAGCCCTGCCCGATCGACCGCCGCACCCGTGGGATTGGCCGGGCTGGCAAACAGCAGGCCCTCGAACGGCTCGCGAGCATGGGCCTGCGCAATTGCTGCCCCTGTCAGTATCCAGCCATTGTCCGCGCTGATCGGAATTTCGACGACGCCGAACCCCAGCCCGTCGATGGTATTGAGATAGGCCGGATAGCCCGGACGGCTGATCGCAATGCGTGCGCCCGGCGCAAAGGCACTGAGAAACGCCAGGATGAAACCGGCCGACGATCCCATCGTCACCACGATATTCTCCACCCCGGCCCGCACCCCATGCTGGGCCGCGTAGTAGTCATCCAGCCCCTGCCGCAGCTCGACTTGACCTTTGGCATGGGTGTAGCGCTGCGGCTCAGGCAGCGCCCGGGCCACGGCCTCCAGCACGCGCGGCGCGGGCGGACTGCCCGGCTCGCCGATCTCGAGATGCGCAATCGTGCGCCCATGCGCTTCCAGCCGCTTGGCCTGCGCCAGGATATCCATCACGTAAAACGGCATCAGGCCGGTGGATTTGGTCATCAATCAGACTCGCACGACATCAACTCAGCGTTGAAACCACTATTGCGCTGCCCTGTCCACTTCACCACGAAGTGATAGTCGCCAGTACCACCGTACAGAGCTTGGTGATATTCAACTGCTAGAGTTGCGCTCAAATACGATTCAGGAGTTCCGCATGTCCCGTCTGAACCTCGCCCTTATCGCCGCGATCGGCATTCTGGCGGGTGCGCTGGGATTTTCGGTGGTCAATAGACCCGCCGTTCAGACCGACGAAGCCGCCGTGCGTTCCATCGTCACGGCCATGCTCACCGAATATGATACGAGGGCCCAGGCCGACCGCCAGTCGGTTGCCCAACTCGATCCAGCCACCCTCAATCCCATGATTGAAAGCTACCTGCTGGCCAATCCACGCATTCTCGAGCGGGTATCAGACGCCCTGCAGACCGAAATGCGCACCGCCCAGCGCGCCGAGTCCAAAGCCCAGATCGCTGCCTTGCACGATGCCATCTACAACGACCCCGGCCACATCGTTCTTGGCAATCCCAATGGCGATGTGACGCTGGTCGAAATGTTCGACTACAATTGCGGCTACTGCCGCCAGGCCATGCCGGACATGGCCATGCTGCTGGCCGAGGACCCGAACCTTAGGATCATCCTCAAGGAATTTCCGATCCTTTCTGAAGAGTCGGTTGCAGCCGCGCGCGTCGCCGTCGCCGTCGGCAAGACCGATGTTGATTACTGGGCTTTCCACCAGGCGCTTTTTACCAGCCGCGGCCAGGTGACGGGCGATAGCGCCCTGCTGGAAGCCGAAAAGCTGGGCCTCAACCGCGTCTCGCTCTCGCTCGACATGCAGTCGGCCGAAGTCACCAAGGTCATCGAGCGGTCTTACGAACTGGCCAAGCAGCTCAACGTGTCGGGTACGCCTGCTTATATCATCGGCGACGAACTGATCCCCGGCGCCATCGGGCTCGAGGAACTGCGCAATCGCATTGCCAACATGCGCGCCTGCGGCAGCACCGAATGCGACGCGGACCCCGCCTGATCGGAATCATCGCCTTCAAAAACAGCGCCAACCGATTCTGCCCCTTGTGTTTTTGGTGCATTTCCAAGCCAATTGCTGTAGGTCGGCTTGCGCAAACGGCGGCTTGAAGGCACAAGGCAAGGATCATGGGCAAACGCATACTCGTCCTCAACGGGCCGAACCTGAACATGTTGGGCAAACGTGAACCGGCCACCTATGGCAAGGGCACGCTGGCCGACATCGAAGCGCTCTGCCTTGAGGCCGCAGCGTCATCCGGCATCGGGCTCGATTTCCGCCAGTCCAACCACGAGGGTGAACTGGTCACCTGGATTCAGGATGCACTCGGCAGCGCCGATGCCATCGTGATCAATCCCGGCGCCTATTCGCACACTTCGATTGCCATTCACGATGCATTGCGAGCGGTCGCTCTGCCGGTGATCGAGGTGCATTTGACCAATATTCATGCGCGCGAGCCCTTCCGCCATCATTCCTACGTTTCGGCTGTGGCCACCGGGGTGATTTGCGGGCTGGGCCCGGCCGGGTATAAGCTGGCCGTTCACGCACTGGCGGAAAAACTCTCTGCGTGATCCCGCCCGGATTGCGCCATAACAAACCGATAGAGCGTCCCCGCTCTTTCAAGATAATATCGCTGCGGCGAGGGAGACTGACGAAATGACCAAGGCGTCCACGGTGGACCAGGACCTGATCCGCAACATCGCGGAACTGCTCAACCAGCAGAACCTTGCCGAGATCGAGATCGAGCACGAAGATTTCCGCATCCGGGTCACGCGGTCTTATGCCAGCCAGGTAGTGCAGACAGTGGCCGCCCCGGCCTATGCCCCCGCACCGGCCATGCCAGCGCCGACCGCCGCTGCAGCCCCCGCTGGCGCTGCAGCAGCCATCACCGCCGCGGCCCCCGACGATCTTGCCTCCAACCCAGGCACCCTGACCTCGCCCATGGTCGGCACCGCCTACCGCTCGCCCGAGCCTGGCAAGCCGGTGTTTGTCGATGTCGGCACCAAGGTGTCCGAGGGCCAGACGGTCCTGATCATCGAAGCCATGAAAACCATGAATCAGATCCCGGCCCATCGCTCCGGCACGGTCACTCGTATCCTCGTCGAGGACGGGCACCCCGTTGAATATGGCGAACCTCTCGTCGTCATCGAATAACCGGGAAGCGAGCGCGCAATGTTTCAAAAAGTCCTGATCGCCAACCGCGGCGAAATCGCACTTCGTATTCTGCGCGCCTGCAAGGAGCTCGGCATCCAGACCGTGGCCGTGCATTCGGTCGCCGATGCCAACGCCATGCATGTTCGCCTTGCCGACGAAAGTGTCTGTATCGGCCCCAACCCCGCCAAGGATTCCTACCTCAATATCCCCTCGATCCTGGCGGCTTGCGAGATCACTGGCGCTGATGCCGTGCATCCCGGCTACGGCTTCCTGTCGGAAAACGCCCGTTTCGCGCGCATCCTGACCGAACACAAGATCACCTTCATCGGCCCCTCCTCGCACCATATCGAAATCATGGGCGACAAGATCACGGCCAAGAAGACCGCTGTGGAGTTAGGGATTCCGGTCGTGCCGGGCTCCGAGGGCGAAATCACCACGGCTGAAGATGCCATCGCGCTGGCCAATTCCATCGGCTACCCGGTCATCGTCAAGGCAACGGCCGGTGGCGGCGGGCGCGGCATGAAGGTGGCGCGCTCCGACGAAGAAATGCGCATCGCCATTTCCACCGCCCGCTCAGAAGCCAAGGCGGCCTTCGGCAACGCCTCGGTCTATATCGAAAAGTATCTGGTCAAGCCGCGCCACATCGAAATCCAGGTCATGGGCGATGGCCAGGGCAATGCCGTGCACCTTGGCACCCGCGATTGCTCGCTGCAGCGCCGCCACCAGAAAGTGTGGGAAGAGGCCAGCGCCCCGACCATTTCGGCCGAAGAGCGCGAAGAGATCGGCGAAATCTGCGCCGCCGCCATGCGCAAGCTCAAATATTCGGGCGCCGGCACCATCGAATTCCTCTACGAAGACGGCAAGTTCTACTTCATCGAGATGAACACCCGCCTTCAGGTGGAGCATCCGGTCACCGAACGCATTACCGGGGTCGATATCGTTTATGAGCAAATCCGCGTGGCCTCGGGCGAAAAACTGTCGATGAGCCAGAAGGACGTGCAGTTCTATGGCCACGCCATCGAAGTGCGCATCAATGCCGAAGACCCGCAGACCTTTGCACCTTCACCGGGCACCATCACCTTCTACCATCCGGCGGGTGGTGTTGGCGTGCGTGTCGATAGCGCGGTCTATCAGGGCTACAAGATCCCGCCCTATTATGACTCGCTGATCGGCAAGCTGATTGTGTATGGCCGCAACCGCCCCGAATGCCTGCAGCGCCTGCGCCGCGCCATTGACGAATTCGTCGTCGACGGCGTCAAGACCACGCTGCCGCTGTTCCAGCGCCTGATCCGCGAACCAGACATCATCGCCGGCGACTATGACATTCACTGGCTGGAGAAGTTTCTGGCCGCCAACAAGGCCTGATCAGCGCCCCAACCGTTTTTGACGGCGCAGGATGCAGAACGCCTGACGCTTCGCCCTGAGGATACAATGGGGCGAGGCGCGTCTCGTCTGGAGCCAATTGAGAATGGCCCGCAAGAAATCCGATCCTTTCGCCGTCGACCTCACGCCCGAACTGATCATCCGCGCCTATCAGGCCGGCATCTTCCCCATGGCCGAGGATGCCACCTCGAACGACGTGTTCTGGGTGTCACCGCCCATGCGCGGGATCATGCCGCTCGACGGATTCAAAATCTCAAGGTCCCTGCATAAGGCGCTGAGAAAGCACCCCTATTCTATCCGCGTCGATACTGATTTCGATGCCATCATCCATGGCTGCGCCACAGCGGGCACCGATCGCGAAACCACCTGGATCAACCCCACCATCCGGGCGCTCTATGGCGAATTGTTCCGGCGCGGCCACGTGCATACCGTCGAGGTCTGGGACGGTGACGCTTTGGTCGGCGGGCTCTATGGCCTTTCACTGGGCGCGGCGTTTTTCGGGGAATCCATGTTCCACCGGAAAACCAATGCCTCCAAGATCGCCATGGCCCACCTTGTCGAGCGCCTCAATGCCGGTGGTTATCACCTGCTCGACACCCAGTTCGTCACCGATCACCTGGCCTCGCTGGGTGGCATCGAGATTCCCCGGGAAGTTTACGAAGTCCGCCTCGGCGACGCGCTCCAGCATCGCGGCGACTATTTCGCCTGGGATCGCCTGAACCGGCCATAGCCACTGCTGCGCGGCTCCCTTCTTGGCAAGGTTGCCGCCAATCAAAATCGCATGATGACCTTGGAAATCCGGCACGACTTCCCACATGCTCAAAATTCAGCTGCGCGCAGAGGAGACCAATCGCTGCATGGCAAGACTCAAGAACGAACAAAGGCTGCAACGCCTGCTGAACAAGACCGAACGTCTGCTGCCGCGCTTCGGCGCCCGCCTGCTTGAGTTCCTGCGCCGCCCCAGCGCCCGCATCATTCGCATCCCGCTCGGCATCCTGCTGGTGATTGGCGGCATTCTCAGCTTTCTGCCCGTCCTCGGCATCTGGATGCTGCCGCTCGGGCTGATCCTTCTGGCCATCGACCTGCCCATCCTCCAGCGCCCCGTCGGCCACACCATCATCGTGGGCCAGCGCAAATGGAGCACCTACCGTCGCAAGCGCCGCAGATAGGCTGGTGAGAGATCGGGTAACCCGTTAAGGACTGGCCGGTTCCGCCGCACCTTGCCCGGCAGGTGGCGGTACGCTGGTCGAGGTTTTGCAGCCGACCAGCCACACATCATAGACCGGGTGATCGACCGCGTTGAGAGCCGGGCTGTCGGCAAACATCCAGCCGGTGAAGATGCGCTTGATCGTGCCCTGCAGGCTCACCTGGTCGACTTCGAGAAAGGTTGATGTGCGCTGCACTTCGGTGGCCGGGCGCGTGTAACAGGCCCGCGGCGTGATCTGCAACGCGCCAAACTGCACCGTTTCACCCACATAAACGTCAAAAGTGGTGATGCGACCGGTAATCTTGTCGAGCCCGTTCAGCACCGCCACCGGATTGGCCAGCGGCGCGGCATTCACCGGTATGGCGCAAAGCCCCAGCAGAGCCGCGATTGCCCAGCTGGAGGCGTGCCGGAATGTCATGATCTGCGGTGAACGGGCGCTTATTCGGGCGACCAGGCGTCGTAATCGCCGGTCACACGCGGGCGCTCGCCTTTGCTCAGCAGGCTGCCATCGGGGCGATAGGCCAGCGCGGTGCCGGTCAGGTTCTGCTCGTGCGGTGCTTCCCAGTTGCGCGCCACATAGCCGTCCTTGGTCGGGGGGACATCGGTGCGATAGTGCATCCAGCCGTGCCAGCCGGGCGGAATGGTCGAGGCCTCGGCCGGACCGTTGTAGTGGACCCAGCGCCTGCGCAGTCCCTTCTTGTCCTGGAAGTAGCGGTTGCCGCTCGCATCGCTGCCCACAAACTCGCCCCGGCGCCAGGTGTGGAGCCGCGTGCCCCAGGTCTGACCGTGCCACCAGATGAAGATTTCAGCGAGAAACGCTTTCATGCCGCATACCCTGCTAATGCTGGCCCGGTCGGGGCCAGGAGACGTGCTGGAAACTGACTTGCGTGTACCATGCGCCGCCCCCGGCTTCCAACCAAAATCCCCGCTCTGCCCCTGCGTGTTTTTGCCGTCGCCACGACACCATATCTGGTGTGTGCAACCGCCACGATTGTGAAGGAAATAATGCGCTTGACAGCTTTTGCACTCAAAACGCCCATCGCGGGCCCGAGCGATAGCGCTGTTTTCTCACCTCACGAATCGGGTTTTCGGAAGCCCAAGAAGTGAGGAAATGAGCACACTTAGAGCTATTTCCCGCACCGTCGCGCGCAGGTGCGGCACACAAAATTAAGCCAAAACGGCTTCGAATCGGACTTGTGAGTTTTCCCCGCAATTCACACCTGCTATACTAGATTTAGTTCTCGGAGGCCGCTCAGGCACAACCTGTTGTCGGATTTGCGGAGATGATGCCGTTGACCGACTCGGCGATTCCCGCCACGTTTTGGGGGTTGCGCCGGATCGGCAAGAACCGGGCGGCAAATCCCTCAGGCATAGACCGGCACCAGACCGGAAAACCTGCGGGTACGGGGCAATATCAGGGGCAAAGCCCCGGTTGGTAGCGTCAAACAGTTGGTCGGAAGCCGGTCGATTCGGCTCGGGTACGCATGTGCCCGGAATTCTTGGGGAATGCAGAATGCACATTGAACGTCGTTTCACGAAAGCCGGCCAGAGCGCTTACGCCGGGATCGAGTTCCGCTCGACCACCAGCGAGATCAAGAACCCCGATGGCTCGGTCGTGTTCAAGCTCGAGAACATCGACGTTCCCGCCTCCTGGAGCCAGGTTGCGGCCGACATCATTGCCCAGAAGTATTTCCGCAAGGCGGGCGTCGCCAAGGTGCTCAAGAAGGTGGAGGAAAACTCCGTTCCTTCATGGCTCTGGCGCTCCGTTCCCGATGAAAAGGCGCTCGCCAAGCTCCCCGAAGGCGACCGTTACGGCTCTGAAATCGATTCCCGGCAGGTTTTCGACCGCCTCGCCGGCACCTGGACCTACTGGGGCTGGAAGGGCGGCTACTTCGATACCGAAGACGACGCGCGCGCCTTCTTTGACGAACTCGCCTTCATGCTGGCCACCCAGCGGGTTGCCCCCAATTCTCCGCAGTGGTTCAACACCGGCCTGCACTGGGCCTATGGCATCGATGGCCCCGGCCAGGGCCACTTTTATGTCGACCCCTTCACCCACAAGCTGGTGCAGTCCAAATCGGCCTACGAGCATCCCCAGCCGCATGCCTGCTTCATCCAGTCGGTTGACGACGATCTCGTCAACGAAAACGGCATCATGGATCTCTGGGTCCGCGAGGCCCGCCTGTTCAAGTATGGCTCGGGCACCGGCACCAATTTCTCCAAGCTGCGTGGCGGCGGCGAGAAGCTTTCGGGCGGTGGCAAGTCCTCGGGCCTGATGAGCTTTCTCAAGATCGGCGACCGCGCTGCGGGCGCCATCAAATCGGGCGGCACCACCCGCCGCGCTGCCAAGATGGTGGTGATCGATATCGATCACCCCGATATCGAGGAATATATCAATTGGAAGGTCAAGGAAGAGCAGAAGGTGGCGGCGCTCGTCACCGGCTCGAAAGTGGTCTCCAAGCACCTCAAGGCCATCATGAAGGCCGCCGTCAACTGCGATGGCCCGGGCGATGATTGCTATGATGTGACTAAAAACCCGGCCCTCAAGCGCGAAGTGCGCGCCGCCAAAAAGGCGCTGGTGCCGGAAAACTACATTTTCCGCGTCATCCAGTTCGCACGGCAGGGTTATACCGACCTCGAATTCCCCATTTACGACACCGATTGGGATTCGGAAGCCTACCTGACCGTTTCGGGCCAGAACTCGAACAACTCGGTCCGCGTCACCGATGATTTCCTGCGTGCCGTCGAATCCGATGGCGACTGGAACCTGACCGCCCGCCAGTCCGGCAAGGTCACCAAGACCCTTAAGGCCAACGATCTGTGGGAACAGATCGGCTATGCCGCCTGGGCCTCGGCCGATCCGGGCATTCAGTATCACACCACCATCAACGACTGGCACACCACCCCGGCCGCTGGCCCGATCAACGCTTCCAACCCGTGCTCGGAATATATGTTCCTTGATGACACGGCCTGTAACCTGGCTTCGATCAACCTTCTGCCCTATCGCACCGAGGATGGGCGCTTCGATATCGCCGCCTACGAACACACCATCCGCCTGTGGACGGTGGTACTCGAAGTTTCGGTGATGATGGCACAGTTCCCCTCGCGCGCCATTGCCGAACGCTCCTATCAGTACCGCACGCTTGGCCTCGGCTATGCCAATATCGGCGGGCTGCTGATGACTTCGGGCATGCCCTATGACTCGGTGGTCGGCCGCGCCTATGCCGGTGCGCTCACCGCCATCATGACCGGCGTTTCCTATGCCACCTCGGCCGAAATGGCCAAGGAGCTCGGGCCCTTCCCCGATTACAAGCGCAACGCCAAGCACATGCTGCGCGTCATCCGCAACCATCGCACCGCCGCCTATGGCGCAACCGATGGCTATGAGGACCTGCACATCGCCCCGGTGCCGCTCGATCTGGCCCACATTCCATTTGCCGAACTCGGCAATGCCGCCAAGGCTGCGTGGGACAATGCCCTGGCGCTTGGCGAACAGCATGGCTACCGCAACGCCCAGGTTTCGGTGATCGCCCCCACAGGCACCATTGGCCTGGTGATGGACTGTGACACCACCGGCATCGAGCCCGATTTTGCCCTCGTAAAGTTCAAGAAGCTCGCCGGCGGCGGTTATTTCAAGATCATCAACCGCGCCGTGCCCCCGGCCCTGCGCACCCTTGGCTATTCGGAATCGCAGATCGCCGAAATCGAGGCCTATGCGGTCGGCCATGGCAATCTCAACCAGGCGCCCGCCATCAATCCGGCCAGCCTGAAGGCCAAGGGTTTCACCGACGAAAAGGTCGCCGCGCTGAATGCCGCAACCGCTTCGGCCTTCGATATCAAGTTCATCTTCAACCAGTGGACGCTTGGGTCCGATTTCCTCAAGTCTCTGGGCGTAACCGATGCGCAGCTCAACGATTTCTCTTTTGATCTCCTGAGTTTCCTCGGTTTCTCTAAGAAAGATGTTGAAGCTGCCAACATCCATGTCTGCGGCGCCATGACGCTCGAAGGTGCGCCCCACCTCAAGGATGAACACCTGCCCGTGTTCGATTGCGCCACCCCCTGCGGCAAGATCGGCAAGCGCTACCTGTCGGTTGAATCGCACATCCTGATGATGGCGGCGGCCCAGCCCTTCATTTCGGGCGCCATTTCCAAAACCATCAACATGCCCAACGACGCCACCGTCGCTGACGCCAAGCAGGCCTATATGATGTCCTGGCGGCTGGGGCTGAAGGCCAATGCGCTCTATCGCGATGGCTCAAAGCTCTCCCAGCCGCTCAATTCGTCGATCCTGGCCGATGTCGATGACGAGGAAGAAGACGCCGCCGAAGCCCTGGCCGCCCTGCCCGCCTCGGCGCGCGTTCCGGCCGTGGTTGAAAAGATCGTTGAGCGTATCGTTGAAAAGGCCGGCCGCGAAAAAATGCCCGACCGCCGCAAGGGTTATACCCAGAAGGCGATTGTGGGCGGGCACAAGGTCTATCTGCGCACCGGCGAATATGACGACGGGCGGCTGGGCGAAATCTTCATCGACATGCACAAGGAAGGCGCCGCCTTCCGCGCCATGATGAACAACTTCGCCATCGCCATTTCGCTTGGCCTGCAATACGGCGTGCCGCTCGATGAATATGTGGAGGCGTTCACCTTCACCCGCTTCGAGCCTGCCGGCATGGTCATGGGCAATGATCGGATCAAGAACGCCACGTCCATTCTCGATTACGTGTTCCGCGAACTCGCCGTCTCCTATCTCGACCGCGATGACCTGGCGCACGTCAATCCAGACAGCCCCACTTCGCTCGGCAAGGGCGTTGCCGAGGACCAGAGCCCGCGCGCCGGTGGCGCTGCGGCTGCCCCGGTGCCCGCCGAGCGCTTTGTCTCCCGCGGCATGACCCGCGGTCGGGTTCAGAACAAGTCGCTGATGATCGTTTCGGGCGATAGCGGCGAGTTCAACCCGGTCCAGGCCATGCAGACCTCAACGATCACGGCGCTCAAAACCTCGAACGCCCTCAAGATCGATCCGGCGCCGACCGTGCTGGGTGTTGCCGAACTCAACCCCATCCCCAGCCCACCGACGGCCCGCACCGCCGGCGCCCTGCGCGCCGAAGCCCAGATGAAGGGCTACACCGGCGACCAGTGCTCGGAGTGCCACAACTTCACCATGGTCCGTAACGGCACCTGCCTGAAATGCGACACCTGCGGCACGACGACGGGGTGCAGCTGATAGGGGCTGACAAAGTCTGAGAGTTGAACGAAGGCCCGGCTCCCCAAGGAACCGGGCCTATCTTTTTTTCCACCCCGCCGTCACCCCGGCGAAGGCCGGGGTCCAGTACCCTCCGTGGCGGGGAATGGCCCGAGCGAGGCGTGGGCAAAGTCACCGTGCCAAACTACGCTTTGGGCTTACTGGATACCGGCCTTCGCCGGTATGACGGCCGGGGTAGTGAGATTGGCCTACCCCAATCGTCACTGCCTTCCAAAAAGAGGCAGAGCCAGTCATGCCAACACTGCCCGGCACGCCGTTTTCCCCACCCCACCGTCACCCCGGCGAAGGCTGGGGTCCAGTACCCTCCGTGGCGGGGAATGGCCCGAGCGGGGCGTGGGCAAAGTCACCGTGCCAAACTACGCTTTGGGCTTACTGGATACCGGCCTGCGCCGGTATGACGGCCGGGTAGTGAGATTGGCCTGCCCCAATCGTCACTGCCTTCCAAAAAGGGGCAGAGCCAGTCATGCCAACATTGCCCGGCACGCAGTTTTCCCCACCCCCGCCGTCACCCCGGCGAAGGCCGGGGTCCAGTACCCTCCGTGGCGGGGAATGGCCCGGACGCAGCGTGGGCAAAGTCACCGTGCCAAACTACGCTTTGGGCTTACTGGATACCGGCCTGCGCCGGTATGACGAATAATTGTTGGCAAGGTGTTGGAGGAGATGCCCTGGCAACAAAGCATCATTGTGCCACGGCCAATGCACTTCCTATCCTCGCCCCGGGAGCGGGAATGAAAACCAAACAATTTGCAGTCTACATCATGGCCAGCGCCACCGGGGGAACTCTCTATGTGGGTGTGACCAGTGATCTGATAGCCCGGGCTTATCAGCACCGCGAGGGTTTGCTGCCGGGCTTTACCCGACGCCATAGCGTCAAGACCCTCGTCTGGTTTGAGCTTCATGAAACGGCGGAATCAGCCATCACCCGGGAAAAGCGTCTCAAGCAATGGCGCCGCGACTGGAAGGTCCGGCTGATCGAGCAATCAAACCCGAACTGGCGCGACCTATACCCTGCCCTCACCCAACCAAATTGAGCCCCACACTAAGGCATCTGCCTCAGCATCCTTGACGCGACGCCTTACTCGTCTTAATAAGGCATATGCCTTACCATTCAACACCCCTCGATCTTGCCTTTCACGCCCTCAGCGATCCCACCCGCCGGGCGGTGGTTTCGCGGCTGGTGGAGGGAGAGGCACCGGTCAGTGTGCTGGCGGAGCCGTTTGACATGGCCCTGCCCTCGTTCGCCCAGCACCTCAAAGTGCTTGAGGACTGCGGGCTGATCATCAGCGAAAAGCGCGGACGCAGCCGGTGGTGCCGGCTGGTGCAGCCGCGATTTGACGAGGCGGCCGACTGGATGGAAGCCGAACGGCGGCGCTGGGCCGAGCGTTTGGATCGGCTGGAAACCTACCTGGACAACACCCCATAGGATGCGCACCCATGACAAAGCTCTTTGAAACCTGGTCAATCGACCGCGAAATCGTGCTGGTCAAGCTCCTGAACCATCCGCGCGCCAAGGTGTTTGCCGCCTGGATGGACCCGCAGGCGCTGGCGCAATGGTATGGCCCGGCAGGCCTGAGCATCGAAAACCACGAGGCCGATATCCGCGAAGGCGGGATCTGGCGCTTCGATATGGTCGGCACCTTCGAGGGCAAGGAACAGCGCTTCCCCAACCTGATGCGGTTCCTCAAAATCGTGCCCAACGAGCAGATCGTGATCGACTACGGCACCCCCGACCCGGAGGACCCGGATCGCTTTTATATGGCCGTTACTTTTGACGAGCAGTCGGACGGCAAAACCGTGCTGACCATGCGCCAGCTCCACCCCAGCCGCGAGCGGCGCCAGGTGGTCATCGGCTTCGGCGCCGTCGAATATGGCCTGCAAACGCTTGACGGCCTCGCCGCCTGGCTCGACCGCTGAGGTTTAGCGCGGGGCCGCGTGACTCCGGCGCCGCGCGCAGAACCCACCCCATCGAGACTGTTTATCTGGAGCGCGCTGCACCCCCACCTTGATCCTCCCCCTAGAAGGGGGAGGAAACACGCAAGCCGTGAAACACGGGCTCCCTCCCTCTTGAGGGGGAGGGATGGGGTGGGGGGGAGGGGA
>JAYRZB010000016.1:0-6470 GCA_041916675.1 Devosia sp.
AAGCTCGCTCTCAACATCCTCCGCCAGCACCCCGACAAGGGATCAATCAAAGCAAAACTCAAACGGGCCGCATGGAACGACAACTTCCTAATCTCTCTAATCGCTCATATGCGATAGCCCTGCCCTTGTGGGGAGGGGTCAGGGGTGGGGGTGAGGCAGCCGCGGTACACGGGCGATTCGCGCGCCATTCGAGCATAGCTCTCATGGCCTTTGGACCTAAAATCAGTCCACCGGACTGATTTTGCGGAAAGGGCCCGCCGGTCCAAAGTTTCACGTGAATCAGGGACGCGAAATGGCCGCAAAATTGCCTTTGCGTCTGCGCGCTTTTGCCCGGTTTGAGGGTGATCAAGGGGAACCGCGCGGGGGGCCGGGCGGTTGAGTTGACCGGACACACCGTTCGCAAAGGCGCTGCCATGAGCTTTATCCATTCCCGCCACTATGCCGAAAACCTGCATCGGGTGACCGACTTTGCCGGGGACAATCCGTTGAGCCGCGCCGATGCCGACATGGCCTATGTGCTCGACGCCCTGGCCCAGCTGGAGGGGCGCCCGATCGAGCGTTGTTCGCCCGTGGTGGCGCGGTGCCAGCCCGGGCTCGGCGCGGCGGTGGCCAAGCTGTTGGCCGACCAGGGCCGGGATGGGCCGGACACCCTCGGGGTCGGCACGCAGATGATCGACATCGAAACCCCGGCGGGGGAAATGGCGGTCAGGCTTTATCGGGGTTTGCATCTCGACCCGACCGAAAAAGCCCCGGTGCTTTTATATCTTCATGGCGGCTGGATTGCCGGTGGGCTCGATGACTTTGACATGAGCGCGCGGGTTCTGGCGCGCAAGACCGGCGCCATCGTTGCCGCCCCGCTCTATCGTCAGGCGCCGGAACATCCGTTTCCGGCAGCGCATGAGGATGCCTATACCGCCTGGCTCTGGCTGGTTGCGGCAGCGGATGGCATCGGCGGCAACAGCCAGCTGTCGGCAATTGCCGGTGAAGGCATGGGGGCGAACCTGGCGCTCAATGTGGCGCTGGCGGCGCGCGACGAGGCCATGCTCGGCCCGCTGCATATCGGGCTTGTCACCCCCTGGGCCGGGCACGATTTCAGCGCAGCTTCGTTTGAGGAAAATGCGCTCTCAAGCCCGCTCAACACCGCCATGGTGCGCTGGATGATCCGGCATGGCTTTGCCGACCGCAACCAGGCAGACAGCGCGCGCATGCAGCTGGCCACCCGCCATGATCTGGGCGGGGTGGGGGCGGTGACGCTGATCCTGGCCGAACTCGACCCGCTGCGCTCGGATGGCGAAGCGCTGGCGGCGGCCCTGAATGCCCAGGGAGTGAGCGTTGATGCCACCACCTATGACGGGGTCAGCCACGGGTTTTTCGGGCTGGGGGCCATGGTGAACAAGGCCATGTTTGCCCAGACGCAGCTGACGCAGAACCTGCTCGACGCCTTCGCCAACGGCCGCCGCAAGGGCTGAAGGCCGCCTTTGCGCCAAGGATGCGCTTTACACCACTGATCCCTGTGGTAAGAGCGGCGCCCAGTACCTATCTAGATCCGGTATGCCCGCCGCGCCCGCCGGCGCCGGGCCTTCATCGTGCACAAAACGCCAGTCCGGGCCCATCCGGACGGTTGGCATCAAGGGATCAGCCGGTTTGGCCAAACGTGATTTTTACGAAGTGCTGGGCGTTGCCAAGGGCAGCGACGAAGCCACGCTGAAAAGCGCTTACCGCAAGCTTGCCATGCAGTTCCACCCCGACCGCAACCCCGGGGACAAGGACGCCGAACACAAGTTCAAGGAAATCTCAGAAGCCTATGACACGCTCAAGGATGCGCAAAAGCGCGCCGCCTATGACCGGTTCGGGCATGCCGCGTTCGAGAATGGCGGCGGACGCGGCGGCGGGGCCGGGTTCGGGCCGGAATTTTCCTCCTCGATGTCGGATATCTTTGAGGACATTTTCGGCGACTTCATGGGCGGCGGGCGCGGCCGGGGCGCCGGCGGAGCCAATGCGCGCCTGCGCGGTTCGGACCTGCGGTATAATCTCGAGATCAGCCTCGAAGAAGCCTTTGCCGGGCGCACGGTCGAAATCGACGTGCCCACGCTTGTGGGCTGCCACACCTGCGATGGTTCGGGGGCCAAGCCGGGCACCGGCATGTCGACCTGCCGACACTGCAATGGTCACGGCAAGGTGCGGGCGGCGCAGGGCTTTTTCACCATCGAGCGCACCTGCCCGGTCTGCCAGGGCCGCGGCCAGATGATGGACCAGCCCTGCACCGATTGCGGCGGACAGGGACGGCGGCAGGAAAACCGCAAGCTCTCGGTCGATATCCCCAAGGGCATCGAGGATGGCACGCGCATCCGGCTGGCCAACGAGGGCGAGGCCGGACTGCGCGGTGGACCGCCGGGCGATCTTTACATCTTCATTTCCCTGCGCCCGCACGACCTGTTCCAGCGCGATGGCGCCGATCTTTATGCGCGCATTCCGATCGCCATGAGCACAGCCGCGCTCGGCGGGGAATTCGAGGTGCCAACGCTGGAGGGCACGCGCGCCAAGGTCAAGGTTGCCGCCGGCACGCAGCCGGGCCAGCGGGTGCGGCTCAAAGGCAAGGGCATGCCGGTGCTGCGCTCCAAGGACCAGGGCGATCTTTACGTGCAGCTCGACGTCGAAACCCCGCAGAACCTGACCAAAAAGCAGCGTGAACTGCTCGAGGAATTCCAGCGCCTGTCGGAAAAGGAAGACAATTCCCCGACCTCAAGCGGCTTTTTTGCCAAGCTCAAGAAGATGTTCGAGGTTTAGGCCGGTTCAGCCCGCTCAGGCGGGCTGGACGAAGCCGGGGTCCATCCAGAAGATTTCCCAGATGTGGCCATCGGGATCGGCAAAGACGCGCTGGAACATGAAGCCATAATCATTGGGCTCGCGCGGTTCGCTGCCCCCGGCGGCCAGCGCCTTGGAAACGAGGTCGTCGACATCGGCCTTGGAGTCGCGGCTGAGCCCAACCAGCACTTCGGTGACCGCCTTGGCATCGGCGACGGCGCGCGGGGTGAACCCGGCGAATTTTTCGCGGGTGAGCAGCATGACATAGATGGTGTCGGACACGATCATGCAGGTGGCGGTTTCATCGGTGAACTGAGGGTTGAAGGTAAAGCCGAGCGCGGTGAAGAATTTCACGCTCGCATCAAGGTTACTCACCGGCAGGTTGATGAAGACACTGGTGGCCAACTGCTTACTCCGATTGATTACTAAGGTAATGACTTAAGTATATGGGTGACCCTGACGCGAGTCAACCCTTGCGGCCTTAGCATGAGGCAGGCACTGTTATCCCCCATTCAAGAGGGAGTGTTCACATTGGACTACCGGTGGCTCCCATCACCCCCACCCCATCCCTCCCCCTCGAGAGGGAGGGAGCCCGTGTTTCACGGCTTGCGTGTTTCCTCCCCCTTCCAGGGGGAGGATCAAGGTGGGGGTACGCGCGCTCTAAATAAACAGTCCCCATTCAAGAGGATAGACCATGACCACCGCGCTGACCCTGTCGGGGTCGATCCGTAAGGGATCGGAAAACCGCAAGCTGCAGCACCATATGGGCAAAAGGCTCGCCGCAGCCGGGGTGGCGGTCACCGCGCTCGACCTGGCCGATTTCGACATGCCGATCTTTAACGAGGATCTCGAACCCGACCATGTGCCCGAAGCGGCCGGGCGGCTGGCCGAGCTGTTTTGCAGCCACGACATCGTGTTTATCGCCAGCCCTGAATATAATGGCGGGGTAACGCCCTTGCTGGTCAACACCATTGCCTGGCTGAGCCGGCAGAAGCCGAGCCCGTTCCGCCACGCCGTGTTCGGCATCGGCGGGGTGAGTTCGGGCAAATATGGGACGATCTGGGCGCTGTCGCACCTGCGCGATCAATTGAGCAAGATCGGGGCGCTGGTGGTGCCGACGCTGCTCGGCATCGGCCCGGCGGACGAGGCGATCAATGCCGATGGCGATTTCACCGAAGCGGCGATCCAGCGCAAGATCGATCAGATGGTGGACGAACTCACCCATTTCCGCCGTCGCTGATACCGGCCTTGCCGGGGCGGGGCGAATATGGCACGGGACGCTATCTCATTTTTCGCGGAGGATGGCATGGCCGGCACGTTGATCGTGGCGCTCGATTTTGACACGCGCGCCGAAGCCGAGCGGCTGATCGCCGATCTCGGCGAGACCGTCGATTTCTATAAAATCGGCTATCAGCTGTTTTACGGCGGCGACGGGCTGGCGCTCGGCAAGGCCCTGCTGGCGGCAGGCAAGCGTGTGTTCTTTGACCTCAAGCTGCTCGATATCGACAATACCGTCGAACGCGGCGTGGCCGCGATTGCCGCAACCGGGGCCACCATGCTGACCGTGCATGCCTATCCCCAGTGCATGCGGGCCGCACAGCGCGGCGCCGAGGGCTCGGGACTGACCATTCTGGGGGTCAGCGTTCTGACCTCGATGGATGACAAGGACGTCGCCGAGGCTGGATTTGCCCGCGACACGGCAGGGCTTGTCGCCCTGCGCGCCGAACAGGCGCGCAATGCCGGGATTGGCGGGCTCGTCTGTTCGCCGCAGGAGGTTGGGATGGTGCGCCAGATCGTGGGGCCGGACTTTGCGCTGGTAACCCCCGGCGTGCGTCCGGCCGGATCGGCGATTGGCGACCAGAAGCGGGTGATGACCCCCGCCGATGCGCTGGCTGCGGGGTCGAGCCACCTGGTCGTGGGGCGCCCGATCACGGCGGCAGCCGATCCGGCAGCGGCAGCACGGGCCATCCTGGCCGAAATGGCCGCTGGCACCCGGCTGGCCTAAACTGCGGATTGCCTGCTATAGGCAGGGCAGAAAGGGAGACGACATGGCCGACTTGAAGGTGGTGATCGCGGGAGCCGGTGGGCGCATGGGCGCGGCCAATATCAGGGCCGTGACCGCAATGCGCGGCCTTGGCCTGCATGCCGCGCTCGACCGGGCAGGCTCGCCGGCCCTGGGCAAGGATGCCGGCACGCTGGCCGGGCTCGAGCCGCTCGGCGTTCTGGTGACCGCTGACATCGAAGAGGCCCTCAGCGATGCCGATGCGATCATCGATTTTTCCGCGCCCGCCGCCTCGGTGGCGCTGGCCGGGCTCGCCACCCGGTTCGGGCTGGTGCATGTGATCGGCACTACCGGCTGCAGCGAGGCCGACGAACAGGCCTTTATCGCTGCTGCCCGCGCTGGCGCGCGGATCGTAAAATCGGGCAATTTCTCGCTGGGGGTCAACCTGCTGGCCGGGCTGGTGCGCAAGGCAGCGGCAACGCTGGGCGACGACTTCGACATCGAAATCATTGAAATGCACCACAACCGCAAGGTCGATGCGCCTTCGGGCACGGCGCTGCTGCTCGGGCAGGCGGCTGCCGAGGGGCGGCAGGTGCGGCTGGCCAGCCATTCGGTGCGGGTGCGCGACGGGCATACCGGGCCGCGCGAAACCGGCAGCATCGGCTTTGCCACGCTACGCGGCGGCACGGTTGTGGGCGATCATACAGTGATGTTTGCCGGAGACGGCGAGCGTATCGAGCTCAGCCACCGCGCGGAAAACCGCACCATCTTTGCCAATGGCGCGGCGCGGGCCGCACTGTGGGCCGCCGGGCAGCGGCCGGGCTTTTATTCCATGGCCGATGTGCTCGGCCTCGCAGATTTCTAAGCGGGAGATTTTAGAGACATGACGGGTACCCTGATCCTTGTGCGCCACGGCGAAAGCGAGTGGAACCTCAAGAACCTTTTCACCGGCTGGCGCAATCCGGACCTGACCGAAAAGGGCGTGGGGGAGGCGCGGGCCACCGGGAAAAAGCTCAAGGCCGCCGGGATCAAGCCGGACCTGTTCTATACCTCGGCCCTCAAGCGCGCCCAGCACACGCTGGATCTGATCCTTGAGGAAATGGGGATCGAGAATCTGACCATTACCCGCAATACCGCGCTCAACGAGCGCGACTATGGCGACCTGTCGGGACTGAACAAGGATGATGCGCGGGCCAAATGGGGCGAGGAGCAGGTGCTGGTCTGGCGCCGCTCGTTCGATGTGCCCCCGCCGGGGGGAGAAAGCCTGAAGGACACCGCGGCCCGCACGCTGCCCTACTACAAGGCCGAAATCGAACCGCAGCTCAAGGCCGGCAAGACCGTGCTGGTGGCGGCCCATGGCAATTCGCTGCGGGCGCTGGTGATGGCGATCGAAGGGCTGACGCCGGAACAGATCCTCAAGCGCGAAATCGCCACCGGCCAGCCCACGATCTACCAGATCAAGGCCGATGGCAGCCTTGGGGCTGTGGTGCCGGTTTAGGACCTTCCTGTGGCTGTATACCCCCACCCCTGACCCCTCCCCGCAAGGGGGGAGTGTTCACATTGGACTGCCGGTGGCTCCCCACACCCCCACCCCATCCCTCCCCCTCAAGAGGGAGGGAGCCCGTATTTCACGGCTTGCGTGTTTCCTCCCCCTTCCAGGGGG
>JAYRZB010000017.1:0-1920 GCA_041916675.1 Devosia sp.
AGGTCGATCCATTGGCCAGATCGAAGCAGGCAATACGCCCTTGATAGGCCACGGCACATGCGGCACGACTGCCCAGCACCGGCAGACTGGTGATATCGGCAATGCGCTCAAGCTCGGTAGCACCCCTGGGCACTGCGACCGCACCTTCCCACATCAAGCTGCCGTTGATCGCATTGACCGCCACCAGCTTGCCGCCGGGAAACCCGGCAAAAACCGCATTCCCCTCCTGCACCACACCGGCGGAACTCCGCAGGGACAATGCGGGCAGAGCCCGTTGATAGACCCAGCGCCGCTTGCCATCCGCAGGGTCCAGGCCGAACAGACGGCTATCCGCGCTGCGCACCACGACCATCCCATCCGACACGATCGGCGCCGCGAGTATCTCGGCATTGACCGACACCCGCCACTTCATCTTGCCCGACTCGGCGTCCAGGGCTAGCACGTCACCCTTGGGTGATCCGACAACAACGAGCCGACCATTGCTGCCAACGCCACCAGAGATCGGCATATCGACCGAGGACTTCCATACATTGCGCCCGGCCTGCAACTTGACCACCGTACCATCGGCCGCGGCAGCAAACACCGCATCACCAAAGACCGCCGGCTGGAAGACGAAGCGTCCCGCACTCCCGACCCGCCCGCGCCAGACCTCCGCGGTCTTTGCAACGGCAGTCAGGGGCTTCAGTGCCGGGATCTTGGTATTCGATGACGAAAATGGATTGAGGGAAGAACACGCGCCCAGGCAAAAAGCCCCCGCCACAAGCAGCGTAAGACGACGCGCGCTCACTTGACGCTCCCGACCGCATCAAGCTTGGCCTGGGCAATCTCGCGCAACGCCGATGCCTCGGACTTGGTCGCGCCAGCCAAGGCATCAACCGCTTCTTTGTATGCGGCCCGCGCCTCTTCCGGCTTGCCCTTGGCCACAAGGATGTCACCCTTTAAGTCGGCAAAACGCGCAGCCATGTCCGCATCGACCGGTGCCTGGACTTGTGCAAGAGCCTCGTCATATGCCTTCTCGTCAAGCAGGACCGAAGCCAGCCGCAAACGCGCGAGGCTGCGGAGCGCTGGATCATTGGCCTTCTCGGCGGCCCAGGCGAGGGGCACTCGAGCGTTCTTGAGATCACCGACATCACTCTGGACCTTGGCCGACATCAGGGCGGCAAGGTCTGCATAGGGCGTGCCACTGTATTTCTCAATGATCGTACCCGCCGCTTCACGGGCCTTCTGGGCATTGCGCTCAGCGGCAGCCTGCTGAACCACGCCATACAGGGCCGACGCCTCGGCGCCCTGCTTCCCCCTGTACCAGCTCCAGCCCTGCCAGCCAACGGAGGCCAGGGCAGCAACAACGGCGATCGCTGTGACGACCGTTCCGTATTGCTCCCACCAACCCTTGATCTGGGAAATCTGTTCCTGTTCTTCGAGGTCAAATGCTGCCATCGTCTTCTTCCGATTCGAGTAGGCGGTCCGCCAGGGTTTCCGGGAGCGCATCCATGGGGACGCGAATCTGTTCACTACCATCGCGCAGTGGCTTGAGGCTGACCTCGCCCGCCGCGGCCTCGTCATCACCGATGACCACGGCAAAGGGCGCACCCGATGCGTCGGCTTTCTTCATCTGGGACTTGAAACCACCCCCGCCGCAATGCAGGGTGACCGAAAACCCCGTACCACGCAGTGCTTCGGCCACGCGGAAGGCGGCCCGCTGAGCCTCCTGGCCCGCATGCACCACATAGACATCCGGCACCACCCGCTCTGCTTCGCCGCCACATTCCTGCCACAGGGCCAAAAGCCGCTCGACCCCCATGGCGAAACCCGCCGCTGGCGCCGGCTTGCCGCCTAGCTGGGCCACAAGCCCATCGTAGCGACCACCGGCACAGATCGTGCCTTGAGCACCAAGGCGGGTCGTCACCCACTCGAAAACCG
>JAYRZB010000018.1:0-1518 GCA_041916675.1 Devosia sp.
CTCTCCATCGCCTCATGGATGTCGGCGAGCGTGGTGTGCCCGTAGATGCCGGGCTCCCGGCGACCGAGCAGATTGAGGTTGGGTCCATGCAGAACGAGAATGCGGTTCTGCGGAAGATCCTCGGCGGTGGCGTCCTGGGTGCGATTTTTCCGCGTCATGGGTGCAAGTTTGCCGTAGTTTGACGCAATTTGTCCACCGCGCGGGCTGACGACGGGCGTTCAGCTCTTGCTGAAATCCGCCAGTTTGCGATCCAGCTCTTCCTCCGAAAGCGTGCCCAGCTTGACCAGGCCGACGCCGCCCTTGCGGTCGAGGATCAGGGTGAAGGGCAGGCCCTGGGAGGTGTTGCCCAGTTCTTCTGTCAGGCTGACCACGGACGGTGAGGCTATCACCAGCGGATAGGCCACCTTTTGGGCGACCTGGAAATCCACCACGTTCTTTGGCGTATCGATGCTGATGCCGACAAACTGCACCCCTTTATCCGCATATTTCTGGCTCATTGCGGAGAAGGCCGGGATCTCCTTTCGGCACGGGGGGCACCAGGTGGCCCAGAAATTCACCACCAGCACCTTGCCCTGCCATTGGGCGAGGGGCTGCGGCTTGCCCGTCGTGTCGGGGAGGTCGAGCGCCATCAGTTTGGCCACCGCCGCGTTCAGGGCGGGCGTTGGCGCGGGCTGCGAGGGGTTCTGACGGGCGGCGTACAGGCCTGCCGCACCGGCTGCAAAAGCAACGATGACGACAAGAAGAAAGTTGAGTCCACGTTTCATGGGGGGAGTTCGGCGGGCGCCGGCGTTTCGTTGATCAGGGCTTCGACGACGGACAGGCGCGCCCGTTCCATCTGACGTGATCCGTGGGCGCCACGGCGGTGCAAACGTTCCACGTCGGGTGAATAGATGCGCAGCCTGACCGGGATGTCATCCCAGTCGAAGACCAGGATCGCCTCGGGCCCGTCCGGCTGATTGCGACGGGGCTCCCGGTGCTCATAGGCCACGTCGTGGTTGAGGAAGAAGATCTCCACTTCCTTGGCACTTTCCGGGAAGAGGTCGATTTCCACTTCCGAATAGCGTCCGGCGGTGCCTTCCAGCACGGCGCCGGTCAGATAGGGGCGGAAGGCGTCCAGTTCGCGCATGATCTCGGCGGCGGCCATGCGCATGGCCTGCTGACGCTCCAGATGTTCGTCGTCCTGAAAGACCGCCAGGTAGGTGCGGACCTCCGCTTCGATCTCGGCGTTGTTGGGTAGCTCGTCGGCATTGATGGCCCCCAGTTGGCGGGCGGCCTTGCGCTTGGCGAAGCCGTAGTCGTTGATTCCGTCCTCGGCAATCATGCGGGCCGCCAGGGCGGCGATCTCGCGGCGCAGGTTGCTGCGATGGGGAACGGTAGGGCGCGGCATGGGCGGTCGGAGCTCCCCGTTCGATTAGAATGCCGATCATTCTACACACGACTATTGCGGCGCTGTTTCCGCCGCGCAGAACTCATGCACATTCACATCCTCGGTATCTGCGGCACCTTCATGGGCGGTAT